>NZ_BAABCN010000001.1:0-109477 GCF_039538945.1 Glaciibacter kafniensis
GCGGTAAAACCACCATCAACAACGGCGTCGCCCTCTGCTGGTATCACCACTCCACCATCGACACCTCCGGCTGGCTGATCCGCATCCTCAACTGCGCCGTGCAAGTCAAAGCCCCACCCTGGATGGCCCCCAGCGGCGACTGGATACCCGCCCGCAAGCACCGCGCCCACACCACGCTCAGCCGCTGACCAATCTCGTTGGTCGAGGAGCGCGCGAGCCTGCGAGCACGCGTCTCGAGACCCCGCGACCCGACCCTCGAACGCAACCCACGTTCCCGAGATCGACTCGCCGGGTCTCGAGCGGCGGGGCCGTTGCGCGGCATGGTGGGGGACGAATCTGACCATTCCGTTGGTCGAGGAGCGAGCGCCAGCGAGTGTCTCGAGACCTCGTGAGCCGACGTTTGAACGCAACCCGAGTTCAAGGATTGGCTCGCGAGATCTCGAGACGCGGCCTCCTGCGTCGGCTGCTCCTCGATCAACGAAACGGTCATATACCTCATAGACGCGGCCGACTCCGTCGGGCGCTCCTCGACCAACGATGGGCGCGATCCCGAGATCGACTCACCGGGTCTCGACAAGCTCGACCAACGTGGCTGTCACTTGGGTCGACAGAGTCGCTTCTGGTGCGGGCGCACGCGGCATCCTCTAACGTCAGAGGAGAGCTGCTTTCGCTTTCCGACTGATTGGACGTAATCGTGACTACTCCCCGTGTGACTCTCAGCGCCGAGGGCGCTGACTTCGTTGCCGTCGATGTTCTCGTCGTCGGGGCGGTGGCCAGCGCTGAAGGGGTGACCTATTTCGGCGATCCCGCGTTCGCTTGGGTGAGCGAACAGTTCGAGACTTTTGGCGTGACCGGTGCGACCGACGCTCTCTTGCGCCTCCCCGCAACCGGGGCATCCGTCGGCAGTGTCGCGGTGATCGGACTCGGCTCGGCTGTCAACGTTGACGCTCTGCGCAACGCCGCCGGCTCCGCAGTGCGCCAGCTCGGCGGCGCCGCCTCTGTTGCATTCGCCCTGCCGCTCAGCACCGAAGCTGAGGTGCATGCCGTTGTCGAAGGCGCCACCCTCGGTTCCTACTCCTTCACCATGTTCAAAGGCACGAGCAAGAATGCTCAGAAGCTGCCGTCAACCGACATCACCGTGCTCACCTCGGTCGCCGTCGAGGAGAAGGCACTCGAACGCATTGCGGTGCTCGGCGACTCAGTGCGCATGGTCAAAGACCTCGTCAACACGCCCGGCGCCCAGCTGTTCCCTGCCTCGCTCGCCCAAGTTGCGGTGGATGCCGCAGCCGGGCTGCCGGTCACCATCGAAGTCTGGGACGAGGTCAAGCTAGCTGCCGAAGGCTGCGGCGGAATCCTCGGCGTCGGACAGGGCTCGTCACGTCAGCCGCGACTGGTGAAGGTGAGCTACGCCCCGGCCGGCGCCAGCACGCACCTCGCCTTCGTCGGCAAGGGAATCACCTACGACACCGGCGGATACTCGCTCAAGCCCTGGGACGCCATGCTCACGATGCACCACGACATGGCCGGTGCGGCCACCACTTTGGCCGTCACGCTCGCTGCTGCTCGCCTGAACCTGCCGGTGCGGCTCACTGCCTGGCTCTGCCTCGCCGAGAACCTCGTCTCGAGCACCGCCATCCGCCCGAACGATGTGCTGACGATGCGCAACGGCACCACCGTCGAGGTGATCAACACCGACGCAGAGGGGCGCCTCGTCATGGCCGACGGCCTGTCGCTGGCCAGCGAAGAGCACCCAGACGCCATCATCGACGTCGCGACCCTGACGGGCGCAGCCATCGTCGCTCTCGGACGCCGCACCGCCGGAGTGATGGGCGACGCCGACCTGGTCGCCCGGGTGGTCGCCGCCGGTGAAACCACCGGTGAAGCGCACTGGCCGATGCCGCTGCCGACCGAGCTGCGTCGCCTGCTCGACTCGAAGTTCGCCGACCTGGCCAACATCAACGCGGGAGTACGCGACGCCGGGATGCTCGTGGCCGGCATCTTCCTGCAGGAATTCGTGGGCACGCAGGCCGGTAGTGCGGCGAAGATTCCCTGGGCTCACCTCGACATCGCCGGCACGGGCACCAACAACGGTCCCGGCTACGGAGTCGTCGGTGACGGTGGCACCGGCGCCTCGGTGCGCACGGTGCTGCAATTGGTCGAGAACCTCGCCAGCGCGTAGGCGCTCAGATACGACAGAGGCGGCGCCCACCTGATGGTGGGCGCCGCCTCTGTGTGTGCGGTGAGAACCGCTAGGCGCGAGCGTGGCGGCGTCGGGCCGCGACCAACAGGCCGAGACCGAGCAAGAGCGCCGCTGCACCCCCCGTCAGGATGCCGTCGACTGCGTTGGTGCCGGTTGAGGCGAGTTCTGCGGTGACCGGAGTCGTGGTGCCGCTACCCGTGCCGGGCGCGGGCGCAGCTGTCGGGGTGTCCGTGGGCGCCGGGGTCGGGGTGTCCGTCGGAGCCGGGGTGGGCGTCGGCGTCGGAGTCTGCGTGGGCGTCGGTACTGCGGTGACCGTCAGCGGAACGCTGGTGCTGGTGTCCGCGAGCACGTCGAAGAGGTGGATGGTGTGGTCGGCGGCCAGGGTGCTGGCTGGGATCGTGGCGACGAAGCTGACCGTGCCGGCCGCATCCGCTTTCGTGGTACCGAGCACGACGGGGTCGGAGTGCAACTCGATGCGCACGTCTCCGTCGGGCGTGAAGTTCTCACCGGTCACGGTGACGTGCCCGCCGGCGACGATTGTGCTGACCGACAGCTCGGCGGCAAGGGGCAAGGCCGGAGGGGTCACAAAATACAGGGCTCCGGCGTCGTCCGAGAGTGTCGTGACGCGTGTGGCGGGCACAGCGGGGGTTGCACTGTCGAAGCTCCACAGCCCATTGGGTTCGTAGGAATCGAACCAGAGCACATCGTTGCTGTCGAAGTCGGCGACCCAATTCTGTCCGAATGAATTGACCGATTCGCTGACGAGCGTTGGCGCATAGCCGGTGCCGGTCCCAGCGAGCGTGTAGATGTTTCCGTCGAAGTTCACCATATACAGAACACCGGCACTGGATGAGGCCAATCCATTTCCGTTCAGTTCGCCGAGAACCGGACGCAGATCGGTGACGGCGCCGGTTGACAGATTGACGGTGCCGAGGCGGTCGTCGTCAAGCAGAACACGTGCGGTTCCATCGGAGGTGATATCGAGATCCTGGAAGTCGTCGGATTCATCTACGCCGCTCAGCGGTACGACCGCGATGATGTCGTTGGTCACCGGATCTAACGAAGTCAGGGTGTACACGTCATCGTCGGTCTCGGCGATGTAATAGACGAGTCGGGTCACCGGGTTGAAGTCACCCCCGGAAACATCGCTGTCTGGGATCGTGCCAACCTTCGTGAATGTATTCGTGGCGGAGTCGAATGCCGAAATGGTTTCATCGTCGTAGCCGATCATGTGGAGCACCTCCCCGGGCGCCGGCGCTGCTGAGGCTGCGGCAGCCCCGAGCAGCGGGGCAGTGAGCAGCACGGCGAGGCCGACGGCAAGCGAAGTTCGGGCAGGGGTCATCCACGATGTCATACGTGTCACGCTACGGAAGCGCTGAGGCCGCTACTAGGGACCTAGGTCGCATCTTGGTGCGTGACGTCGGCGCCGCAGACGGCACACAGAAAGGGCCGGTCCTCGAGGAGGGCCGACCCTTTCTATTGGTTGAGTTCTATTGGTTGAGCGGATGTCGCTAGTTGCGCGCGATCGCGAAGAGGCGCAGCAGCTCGACGTAGAGCCAAACCACCGTCACCATGATGCCGAAGGCGCCGCTCCAGCCGAACTTGCGAGGCGCACGGTTGTTGACTCCGCGCTGGATGAAGTCGAAGTCGAGCACGAGCGAGTACGCGGCCATCACGACGGCGAGCAGGCCGATGACGACGCCGAACGGGATGCTTGTGCCCGGGATGTCATTGCTGCGCAGGCCGAACGCAGCATCGGATCCGCCGAAGACCATCATTCCAATGTTGACCAGGGAGAAGACCAGGTAGCCGACCATCGCGATGAGGAAGACCTTGGTGGCCTTCTTCGAGGCACGGATCTTGCCGCTCTTGAACAGCGCAAGGGTCACGCCGACGACGACGAGGGTGGCCAGCACGGCCTGCATGACCAGGCCACCGCCGAAGGCATCTTCAAAAATGTAAGAAATGCCGCCGACGAAGAGACCCTCAAATGCCGCGTAGGCCAGGATCAGGCCGGGGGACGGCTCCTTCTTGAAGGTATTGACCAAGCCGAGAACGAGTCCGACGATCGCACCGAGGATCGGAATGAAGGGCAGGCCTGGGGTGAGCGTCCAGCCGGCGACAGCGGCGACGACCAGGATCGCAAAGCAGAGTGCCGACTTGGCAATGGTGTCTTCGTAGGTCATGCGGTCGGTGTCCTGCGCGCCCGCCGACGGGGCGTTGTACATCTGCTGCAGTTCGTCGCCGGAGAGAACCGGAGCCTTCGTCTGCGGCCCCTGGGCGCTGAAGGCCGGGTTGCGCGAGAAGGCGGGGTTGGAAGTTGCCATGGTGTCCGGGCTCACATTCAACTGGGGGACAGGGACGCGCCGAAACCGACGTTGTCTCCAATCTAGCTGAGAGAACGTTCAGATTCACTGAGGATTCGCCGAATAACTGCGCTCGTCAGGGCTGGCTGGTCGTGCGCGTGACCGCACGTCGATCGTCGCGCCAGCGCGCGAGTTGGCGGGCGAACCAGGCGGCGGCCACGCTCACCCCGGCGCAGAAGAAGAGCGCCACGGCCGTTGCGGTGTACTCATGCAAGGTCAGCTTTGCCACGATGCTGGCTGCGATCGGTGCCACAACGGCCAGGTAACTGACAGCCGGGCGGTGGCGAACGAGCAGCCAGGCGGCGAGAAGCGCGGCGAAGGCTCCGACGAAGTCGGGACCGGCAACCGGAACGAGGCCGGCGATCATGCAGGGCACAAGCACGAGAAGGCGCCGCCACAGCGCAGCAGGAAGGCAGAGCCAACCGACCGCCTGCACGACAGGTCCAATCAGCAGGAACCAGAGGCTGTAGGTGCTGGTGAGGTTTGTCGCGGCAACTCCGACGACGATTGCGGCCAACCCGACGAGATAGCGGGGCAGATAGCTGCCCCAGCGCAAACGCAGACTGCGGGTGGGCTCACTCCACACAATCACATCCCCGATTCTGGTCAACACATCACCGTTTCTGGCCGGCACACCACTGATTCTGCCAGGCCCGAGACTAACCTTGTCGCATGACCAGGTCAGCCCCATCGCATCCGATTGTCATCGGACATCGTGGCGCATGCGGCTACCGGCCCGAACACACTCGTGCGGCATACGAGTTGGCCTTCGCTCTCGGCGCCGACGCCATCGAACCAGACATCGTTGCCACGCGCGACGGGGTTCTCGTCGTGCGCCACGAGAACGAGATCTCCGGCACGACGGATGTCGCCACTCGCGCCGAGTTCGCCGAGCGACGCACCACGAAACACATCGATGGCATCGCCCTGACGGGATGGTTCACCGAAGACTTCACCTGGGCCGAGCTGGCGACTCTGCGCGCTCGCGAGCGAATCCCCGCGCTGCGCAAATCGAGTGCCAGCTTTGACGGAGCATTTGGGCTACTGCGCCTGCGCGATGTCTTCGACCTCATCGATGACGCCTCGATCGACGTGCCCCGGCCGCTCAGCATGGTCGCTGAAATCAAACACGCCACCTATTTCGAGTCGATCGGTCTGCCGCTCGACGAGCTGTTTGCGGCCGAAGTGAACGAGGCCGGCTGGAACGAGGGCGACGGACGCCTCGTGATCGAGAGCTTCGAGAAGCACGTGCTCGACCAGGTCTACGCGCGGGGAATCTACGGAAAGCGGGTTTACCTGATCGAGGCGTCTGGCAAACCTTTCGACGAGGTCGCCCGGCTCGGCAGTGCGGCCGCGCACTATGCCGATGCGCTCACCGATGCCGGGCTCTATGCGCTCGCCGGGCACGTCGACGGGGTGAGCGTCGACAAGAAGCTCATCCTCGAGATCGATGCCGCCGGCGACGTCACCGGCAAGTCTGAACTTGTCGACAGTGCCCATGCGGCTGGTCTCGAAATCTACTGCTGGACCCTGCGCCCGGAAAACAAGTTTCTGTCCCGCTCCTTTCGCACCGGAAAGGTGAGCGCCGACTTCGGCGCGTGGCAGAGCGAATTCGCGTTGATCATGGGCACGGGGATCGACGGGGTGTTCGCCGACCACCCGGATCTCGCGGTCGCCGTGCGCGCCGAGCTCTGAGCATCCGCTCGCTTCTCGCTTCTCGCTTCTCGCCGATCGTCGCTCGTCGGGCTGGGTGTCAGGGGCACCACCTACAATTGAACCGACATGACGACTCTCCTCGACCCCGATTCCACGCCTGCGAATCAGGCCTCCGTGGTGCCCATTATTCTCGACGGCTACGGACCAGGTCAGGGCGCAGCCTTCGGGGCAGGGCCAGGTGCTGGCTCCGGTGCTGGCTCAGGTGCCGGCTCACACCAATCGCCGCTGCTCAACGGGCTGAACCCGCAGCAGCGCATCGCCGTCGAATACCGCGGACCGGCCCTGCTGATCATCGCCGGCGCCGGCTCCGGCAAGACCAGTGTGCTCACCCGCCGAGTCGCCAGCCTGATCGACAGCCGCGAAGCCTGGCCGAGCCAGATCCTCGCGATCACCTTCACCAACAAGGCCGCTGCCGAGATGCGTGAGCGCGTCAAAGCGCTACTCGGCCAGGGTGCCGATGGCATGTGGATCTCCACCTTCCACTCCTCCTGCGTGCGCATTCTGCGTCGCGAGGCCGAGAAGGCGGGTCTCACCACCAACTTCAGCATCTACGACTCCTCTGACACCCGGGTCACGCTCAAGCGCATCATCAAGGGCCTCGACGCCGACACTCTCGGCTTCACCCCGGCCAACGTCTCGTCGAAGATCTCGAAGCTCAAGAACGAGCTCGCCGACGTCGACTCCTACTCCCGCAATGCGAACATGAGCGACCCGCAAGAGGTCATGTTCGTTGAGATCTTCCGGCAGTACACCAAGCGGTTGCGCGACGCCAGCGCCCTCGATTTCGACGACCTGATCGGCGAGACCGTCTATCTGTTCCGGGCGTTCCCCCAGGTCGCCGCGCTCTATCGGCGCCGGTTCCGTCACATCCTGGTCGACGAATACCAGGACACCAACCACGCCCAGTACTCCCTCATTCGCGAGTTGACCCGGCCGGTCACGGCCGAGATCGCCGAGGAGATGGAATCCCAGGGGCTGCACGTGCGCAACGTGCAGGATGCCACCGGAACGATCCCGGGCGCCTCGCTCACCGTCGTGGGCGACTCCGACCAGTCGATCTATGCGTTCCGCGGCGCGGACATCCGTAATATCAGTGAGTTCGAGCGCGACTTTCCGGGCGCCCAGGTGGTGTTGCTCGAACAGAACTACCGGTCGACGCAGAACATCCTCTCCGCGGCGAACGCCGTGATCGGCCACAACTTCGACCGCAAAGACAAGAAACTGTGGAGTGCCGACGGGCCAGGCGAGAAAATCGTCGGTTACACCGCGTACTCCGGCCACGACGAGGCCCAGTTCGTTGCCGATGAGATCGAGGCCCTGCACAGCACCGGCATGGCCTATCGGGACATGGCCGTCTTCTACCGCACCAATGCGCAGACCCGTGCGCTCGAAGAAATTCTGGTGCGGGCCGCTGTTCCCTACCGCGTGGTCGGCGGCACCAAGTTCTACGAACGCGCCGAGATCAAAGACGCCCTGGCCTACCTGATCGCCGTCGCGAACCCCGCCGATGAGCTGGCGCTGCGGCGCGTGCTGAATACTCCGAAGCGCGGCATCGGCCCAACCACCGAAACGGCCCTCGGCAGTTTTGCAGAGGCCAACGGCATCACCTATCGGCAGGCGATGCGGGATGCCGCGGCGCTCGGACTCGGGCCCAAGGTCACCGGATCGATTCTGCAGCTGGCCGGCCTGCTCGATGAGGCTGCCCTCAAGCTCGACCCGGAGAACCCGGCTGGCGTCGCCAATGTGGCTGAGATCCTCAGCTTCGTGCTCGAGCAGAGCGGTCTGCTCGCGGGACTTCGCAACAGCCGCGACCCGCAAGATGAGGCGCGGGCCGAGAATATCGAAGAATTCGTCGCCCAGACGAAAGACTTCAACCGGGAGAACCCCGACGGCGGGCTCGTCGACTTTCTCACCCAGGTGTCGCTGGTCGCCGCCGCCGACGACCTCGACGATGAGTCGGGAACGGTCTCGTTGATGACCCTGCACACCGCGAAGGGACTGGAATACGACGCCGTGTTCTTGACCGGCGTCGAAGAGGGATTGCTGCCGCACCAGATGTCGGCCGGCGAACCTGGCGGCCCGGCCGAAGAACGGCGCCTGTTCTACGTCGGAATCACTCGCGCCAAGAAGCGGCTGTACCTCTCGCTGGCCATGAGTCGCGCGCAGTTCGGTGAGGTGAACGTGGCCATGCCGAGTCGCTACCTGCAAGAGATTCCCGCTGAGCTGATCGACTGGAAGCAGTCGCCGGGAATGGCGAACTCTCGTGGCGGAACGCAGCCGCGCGCACTCAACGCCCGACGCGACGGCTACGGCTTCGGGGGCTCGAGTGGTTCCCGCGGCGTCGGAAGCGGCAGCGACCGGGTTCCGGCGGGGTTGCCGCCGGCTCCCAAGCCGAAGACCGAGTGGGCGAACCGCATCACGGCGCAGGTGCGCGACAACGGTGACCTCACCCTCGAAGCCGGTGATCGCATCCGTCACGTCGATTTCGGTGACGGTCGGGTGAATCAGGTGACGGGTGAAGGAACCAAGCGCATCGCTCATGTGCAGTTCGACACGTCGGGAGCGAAGAAGCTTCTGATTAAGGTCGCGCCGATCGAAAAGATCTGATGAGCGCCGGGGCGAAACAACCAGACGAGACGAGTAAGCCCGAAAGCCTGCTCGACCGAGTCAAGAACCTGCGCAGACTCGACTTCGAGGTCGCCACGCGGGCAGCGCTCGCCACGGCTGTTCCTCTGATCATTCTCGTGGCGCTCGGCCGCATCGACTGGGCGGCGTACGCGTCGTTCGGAGCGATGACGGCCCTCTACGGCAGGGGCGAGCCCTACCGCATCCGATTGCGCACGGTGAGCGTGGGGGCGCTCGGCCTGCTCGTGAGCATCGCGCTGGGCATCGGTATGTCCGTCAGCGGCGCCTCACTGCTGGTGCTCACCCTGGGGCTCCTTCTGGTCATTGTCGCCGGGCTGCTGCTCGCGGCAGCGGTCGGGCTCTTTCCGCCGACGCCGATCTTCTTCGTCTTCGCCTACGCGGTCTGTGCGCAGGCGCCGACGCCGCCCGCGGAGATCTGGTCACGGATGCTGGTAGCCGTGATCGCCGCCGCCTTCGCCTGGACGCTCACCATGTCGGGGTGGCTGATTCGCCGCGCTGCCGTCGACGCACGCACCGGGACGTTCAAAACCCTGCCGCGCCAACCGCAGGTGCGGGTTGCCGCAGTGGTCGATGCGCGGGTCTGGCTCGCCATCGTGCAGAACGTGGTCGGGGTGCTCATTGCCGGCGGGCTGGCCATCGCGGTGGGGATCGGGCATCCGTATTGGGCGGTAGTCAGCGTCGTCGCAGTGATGCCGCCGCCCGGAGCCGCCCACACCATCTCCCGCGCCATGCATCGAATCATCGGAACGGCGGCCGGCGTCGTGGTGACCGGGCTGATTCTGCTGCCCGGTCCTCCCGTCGGAGTGCTCGTGGCCGTGATCGTGATCGCCCAGTTCGGTGCTGAGATTCTGGTCGGCCGACACTATGGCGCTGCCCTGCTCTTCGTTACGCCGCTTGCACTGACCGTGGCGCACCTGGCGAGTCCGGTGACGGTACCGACACTGCTCGTCGACCGAGTGGTGGAGACGGCGCTGGGCGGCGGCATCGCGATCGCGATCGTGTTGATCACGCGCGCAGTGGCGAACCGGCGAAACGCTCCAGACGCGGTCTGAGCCGGCTCGAGCGGGTTCGCTCGACGGCGTCAACTCTGCCCGCGTCCGCTCTCTTGTCTGCGTCAGGGGACGAGCGTAGCGTTGTCGTTCACGGGGGATCACGCCCGCAATGCGAAAGGCTGATCATGGCTAGCGACTCAGACGGCCTCTGGCCACGACTGCCGGATGATGCGGAGCCGGTGGTCGACGATGAGCGTCCGATCGACGACGTCGACGAACCTCTCGATGAGGAAGAGCCGGTGGCCGGCGACATCGAACCCGGCATCGACGCGGACGAACGAATCGTCGTTGATGACGAAGATCTTGAGCGCTGACGCTCCCTGACTGCTGGGCGTGCAAACGCGTGAATTTACCCTCAGATTCGGTGGGCGCCAGAACCTAGACGACGTGCTCCCGCAGGGGTACCGTCTCGGGCATGAGCGACATGCGGGGCTGGAGTGATGACGAGCGGCGCGCCCGCGCCCTCGCCGCCAGCGAGATCACAACAGAAGCAATCACTGTGATTACGATCGAAGGCGAGCCTGAGGTCGAGAGTGAACAAACTCCTCTCCCTCGACATGCCACCTGACGCGTCAGTGGCCACACCTCAGTGGCCACACGTCAGTGGCCACATTTGACGCGCATTGTCACGTGAATCCGGCGCGAGCCTGACGCACAGGTCACTCGCGGCTTGACGGCGAACTCTGCTCCGAGTTGTCTGTCGTGCGCGAGGAGCGCGCCCGGCGAACGAGCATCCAGATCGCACGCCAGCCGAGCAGAAAAGCGCCGAGCACCAGTGTCGTGACGATCGCAAAGCTGAGTTGCACACCCTGGCCGACGAGCCAGCGGAGCGCGAGCCCACCGAAAACGCTGCAGAGCCAGACGACGAGTCCGGTCCAGACGATGGCTTGGGGGTGGCGCCACGCGCGCACAACCAGCCAGCCGAGTGCGAGGCCCGCGAGAAAAGGCCACCAGGTCGTGAGCACCCCGGCGAGGCCTTCGTTGTGACTGGCGCGACCGATCAAGACGAAGAGGAGCACGAGTGCGGCGTCGAGTACTGCGGCAGTAGCGACTGAAACGCGGGCGACGGATGCTGACGATGATCGTTCGGTTGCCATTCCTCAAGCCTATGGCGCGGGTCGACCGGGTCCGGCCGCCGGCGCTACCCGAGTCCGAGCAGGTGGTGCTCCGGGTCAAGCGTCGACAGTAGCTGACCGCAGATCTCGCTGAGCTGAGCGACCTGGCGCGAGGTGAGCGGGTCGAAGACCACCTCGCGCACTTCCTCGACATGGCCGGGGGCGCTGGCGACGATCTTTTCCCAGCCGGCATCGGTGAGTGCGGCGATCGATGCCCTGCCGTCGACGGGCGAGGGAAAACGCGTGAGGAATCCCGCACCCTCCAGCCGTCCGATCACGTGGGAGAGGCGTGACAGCGACGAATTGGTGCGTGACGCCAGCTCGGTGAGCAGCAGCTGCTTCTGCGGGCTCTCAGAGATCATCGCCAAGACGTAGTACTCGAAATGGCTGAGCCCGGCATCGCGTTTGAGTTCGGCCTCGAGCCGGCTCGGTAGCAGCATTGTCACGGCGACCAAGCGCAGCCAGGCCAGACGTTCATCATCAGAGAGCCAGCGTGGTTCAGTCATGCGTTGATTCTAACATTTAACTTGACGCTTCAACTAAAGTGATTTACCATTTAGTTGTCGCTTCAAGTAAATCCCGGGGGGCTGGCGGCACCGATCCACTCACTGATCTTCAGAAAGAGAAACCATGACTGACATCACCATCATCGGAACCGGCAACATGGCACGCGGCATCGGCACACGTGCAGTGGCCGCAGGTCGCACCCTCGAAATCCTCGGTCGCGACTCGGCCGCGGCGCAGGCGCTCGCCGCAGAGCTCGGCGGCGCCGTCAGCTTCGGCAGCACGGATGCCGCGCCCGCCGGTTCGCTCGTTGTGCTGGCTCTGCCGTTCGACGCGGCGAAAGAGGTCGTGGCTGGGTACGGTGACGCGCTGGCCGGCAAGGCGCTGATCGACATCACGAACCCGGTCGACTTTGCCACGTTCGATTCCCTCGTCGTCGCACCCGGAACATCCGCCGCCGAGGAGATCGCCGCGCTCGCCGCACCGGGTGCCGTGGTCGTCAAGGCCTTCAACACCGCATTTGCCGGAACCCTGGTCGCCGGAACTGTCGCCGATGTGCCGCTCGACATCTTCATCGCGGGTGACGACGCCGAGGCCAAGGCGGCCGTCGTCTCGTTCGTGACCGATGCCGGTTTGCACCCGATCGACGTCGGGCCGCTGCGCCGTGCGCGTGAGCTCGAAGGGTTTCAATTTGTCATCATGACGCTGCAGGCGAACCCGGAGTTCGACACCTTCAACTGGAACACCGGCCTCAAGGTGCTGGTCTAGTCACGTCGTTTCGCCCGTCGACGCGCCCGCCATCGCTCTCGCGGTGGCGGGCGCGTCGTTTTAGTCTGGGGGCTCCGAGGAATTCGAGGTGCGCGAGCGAGGTAGAGTTGACAGCGGCCAGGATGTCTTGACGTCGAGCTAGTTTCGCGCCGACAACTGTGCCAATGACCCCTCACCATGCATGAACGCTAAGTTGCGGATTGGAAGAGCAGCGTGGATCTTTACGAATACCAGGCCAGAGACCTGTTTGAAGAGTATGGAGTCCCGGTTCTTCCGGGAATCATCGCGGACACTCCTGAGGAGGTGCGCGCAGCTGCCGAGAAGCTCGGTGGCGTTGTCGTCGTCAAGGCCCAGGTCAAGGTCGGTGGACGCGGTAAGGCCGGTGGCGTCAAGGTCGCCAAGACTCCAGATGACGCAGAGGCCGCTGGCCGCGCCATCCTCGGACTCGACATCAAGGGTCACACCGTGAACCGCGTGATGGTCGCCGGTGGCGCCCGCATCGCGCAGGAGTTCTACTTCTCGGTGCTGCTCGACCGCTCGAACCGCTCCTACCTCTCGCTCGCCAGCTACGAAGGTGGCGTCGAGATCGAGGTGCTCGCGGTTGAGAAGCCGGAGGCGCTCGCCTACACGTCGATCGACCCGAACGTCGGAATCGAGCTTGACATCGCCCGCCAGATCGCGGTCGATGCGAAGTTCCCGGCCGAGCTGGTCGAGAAGGTTGCACCCGTCTTCGTGCAGCTCTACAACGTGTTCAAGGGTGAAGACGCGACTCTCGTCGAGGTCAACCCGCTCGTTCTCACCGAAGAAGGCGACATCATCGCCCTCGACGGCAAGGTCACCCTCGACGAGAACGCCGACTTCCGTCACCCGAAGCACGCCGCCCTCGAAGACGCTGCAGCTGCAGACCCGCTCGAGGCGAAGGCCAAGGAGAACGACCTCAACTACGTCAAGCTCGACGGTGAGGTCGGTGTCATCGGCAACGGTGCAGGCCTCGTCATGTCGACGCTGGACGTCGTCGCCTACGCCGGTGAGAACCACGGCGGCGTGAAGCCGGCCAACTTCCTCGACATCGGAGGCGGAGCATCCGCTGAGGTCATGGCTGCCGGTCTCGACGTCATTCTCGGCGACCCGCAGGTCAAGAGCGTGTTCGTCAACGTGTTCGGCGGCATCACCGCCTGCGACGCTGTCGCCAAGGGCATCGTCGGCGCACTCGCCGAGCTCGGCTCCGCGGCGAACAAGCCGCTCGTTGTGCGCCTCGACGGCAACAACGTCGAAGAGGGTCGTCGCATCCTCGCCGAAGCGAACCACCCGCTTGTCACACTGGCCGCCACCATGGACGAGGGCGCCGACAAGGCCGCCGAACTCGCCCACGCCGCGAAGTAAGGGATTTTCGAATATGTCAATCTTCCTCAACAAGGACTCCAAGGTCATCGTGCAGGGCATCACCGGCGGTGAGGGCACCAAGCACACCGCCCTCATGCTGAAGGCCGGCACCCAGGTCGTCGGTGGCGTCAACGCTCGCAAGGCCGGCACCAGCGTCGTGCACGGCGACGTCGAGCTGCCCGTCTTCGGAACCGTTGCCGAAGCCATCGAGAAGACGGGCGCGGATGTCTCCATCGCGTTCGTTCCGCCGGCTTTCACCAAAGACGCAGTGATCGAAGCCATCGACGCCGAGATCCCGCTGCTCGTCATCATCACCGAAGGCGTTCCGGTGCAGGACTCGGCTGAGTTCTGGGCCTACAACAAGGCCAAGGGCAACAAGACCCGCATCATCGGCCCGAACTGCCCCGGCATCATCACCCCCGGTGAGGCACTCGTCGGCATCACGCCGGCGAACATCACCGGCAAGGGCCCGATCGGTCTCGTCTCCAAGAGCGGCACCCTGACCTACCAGATGATGTACGAGCTGCGCGACCTCGGCTTCTCGACCGCGATCGGTATCGGTGGCGACCCCATCATCGGCACCACGCACATCGACGCCCTCGAGGCGTTCGAGAACGACCCGGAGACCCTCGCGATCGTCATGATCGGTGAGATCGGTGGCGACGCCGAGGAGAAGGCGGCCGACTACATCAAGGCGCACGTCACCAAGCCGGTCGTCGGCTACGTGGCCGGCTTCACGGCCCCCGAAGGAAAGACCATGGGCCACGCCGGCGCCATTGTCTCCGACGGAGCCGGAACCGCACAGGGCAAGAAGGAGGCCCTCGAGGCCGCCGGAGTCAAGGTCGGCAAGACGCCGAGCGAGACCGCGACCCTGCTGCGCGAGGTTCTCGCCGCACTGTAGGTCACGCATTCTCAGCATTTTCTGCATTCTCTGAAGGGCCCGCCGGTTTCGGCGGGCCCTTCTGCGTCGTGGTCGATCCGCCTCGATAATGTTCAGCCTGAGCGGGGTGCATCGCTCGGGGGCGACTGAGGATGCCCACAGCTGGCAATTATCGACATCCGTGGGGAGATGGATGGCGGTGAGCGGTGAGCGGTGAGCGGATGGCGGATGGCGGTGAGCGGATGCCGGATGGCAGATCGCAGAGGGATGCGAGATACCGATGACAGCGCTGCCCGACGGGGTGATACTGGGAGGCATGCAAGAACTATTTCAAATCGGTCTCACGATCTGGGTGGTCGTCGGCGTGATACTCGGCCTCACCGCGCTGGTCGCCATGGCCAAGGCGCCGTACCGCAAAGAGTAATTCGCTCACGTGGGGGGCATGCCCGGCGTCCCTTCGCCGAGCTTGACACTTCCGGTCGAGTTTGACCCGCACACCGGGGAAGCTCGACCGCAAATGTCAAAGTCGGCGGGTTCGGCTCGCCGGATTCGACCCGGGTGCTGATGTTATCGAAGGGCGCTCAACGAGATGCCGGTGGTCGAGCCCGTCAGGCTTTCGCCGGCCGGTCCCGATACGTAACCGGCTTACGAGGACTGGCTCGCGGGATGTCGACAGGCTCGATCAACGGATGCTTGCTCAACAGTTTGAATCGCACGCCATCGGCGGGGGAGCCGGGCGGCGCGTGCACGACAGGTAGGCTCGAAAGCCGATGAATCGCTCAACTACCGCCCTGCTCGCCGCACTCGAGGCCCTCATCGTCGTCGCAATCGGCGTGGGGATCGCGCTCGTTCCGCTGACCGTGCTCTGGGCGACCCACTTCGAGCTCGCCGTCGACTGGAGCGTCTTCTGGAATGCCGCCGCCGACGTCTGGCTGCTCGGCAACGGGGTCGATCTCACCGTGCAGCTTCCCGCCGCACTGGCAACCGCATTCGCGTTGCCCGGTGCGGAGGCGCCATTTGTTCTGAGTATTGCCCTGCTCGGCTTCACCGTGCTGGCCGTCACTCTGGGCGTGCGCACGGGCATCCGTGCCAGTGAAACCCCGCACCCGATCATCGGTGTGCTCGCCGCGATCGCCAGCTACGGCGTGTTCACGACGCTCATCGCCGTGTCATCGGGCAACAGCGTGGTGACCGCGTCGCGGCCTCAGGCGATCGTGTTACCGACGCTCATCTACGCAGCCGGTGTGCTCGTCGGCGTGCTTGGGGTGTTCGGGCGTGGGGTGTTCGAGCGGGGGGAACTCGCGCGCAGCGAGCTCGCACGCGGCTTGCCCACGACGGATGCGACGTCACGCTCGGCGAAGGAACCCGCCGCAGCCCGCAACGTGGGCCGCGTCGCCGGGCTCGGCCGCCGCATCCGTGAACGCTATTTCGATCTGCCGGACACGGCTCGCCAGGCGATCGCCGAGTCGCTACGTGGAGGTGCCGCCGCGGCCGTCGCCATCGTCGGAGTCGCGGCACTCGCGGTGGCCGTGTTGATTTTGGCCAACTTCGCGACGATTATCGGCCTCTACGAAGCCGTACAGGCCGGGGTGATGGGCGGGATCACCCTGACCGTCGTGCAGCTGGCGCTGCTGCCCAACCTTGTGATCTGGGCGGTCTCCTGGCTGATCGGTCTGGGCTTCGCGGTCGGCGTCGGCACCGGCGTCTCCCCGGTCGGCACCTCGCTCGGTGCGGTTCCGGGATTGCCGATCTTCGGCGCGCTGCCTCAGAGCGCCCCTCCGGGTGGATTTCTGTGGCTGCTGGTTCCGGTGCTGATCAGTTTCTTCACGGCGTTGCTGATTCGGCGCCGCTCCGACAAAGCCGGTCGGCCGGCGCCGACCCTGACCGGACAGCTCTCTGCCGGCGGAGGCATCGGCCTTGTCGCCGGGCTGCTGCTTGGCCTGGCCGCCTGGGCGTCTGCGGGAGCGATGGGCCCCGGTCGTCTCGCCGACGTCGGACCGAATCCGGTGCTCGTCGGCGTGCTCGCCGCGGTTGAAATCGGGATCGCCGCGTGCCTCGGGATGATTGCCGGAAGCCGTGTTGCGGCATCCGCTTCAAGCGCTGCCTCAACTTCAAGCGCTGCCTCAACCTCAAGCGTCACTGTCGACCCCAAATAACTCGCCGAGTTTGACACTTGCGGTCGAGTTGCCCTGCTCTGCCGGTCAAGCTCGACCGGAACGGTCAAGCTCGGCGAGGTGAGCGCATGCCGGATGTCGCCACGGCCGGAGCGCGTGCCTGTCACTGTAAACTCAGAGGGTGCTGTCACTGGTCGTACTTATCTCTGGCGGAGGGTCGAACCTGCGCGCACTGCTCGAAGCATCGGAAGACGCTGAATTTCCCGCGCGCGTCGTCGCCATCGGCGCCGACCGCGACGCCGACGGGCTGGCCCTCGGCGAGGAATTCGGAATCCCGACCTTCACTGTGCCCTTTACCTCGTTTGCGAACAGGGACGCCTGGGGAGATGAGCTTCTCGCCCAGATCCAGCAGTGGCAGCCCGACCTGGTCGTGCTCAGCGGGCTGATGCGCTTGCTGCCGCCCCGCGTCGTCGAGGCGCTCTCCCCACACCTGGTCAACACGCATCCGGCCTATCTTCCCGAGTTTCCCGGGGCTCACGGTGTGCGTGATGCTCTCGCTGCCGGCGCCACCCAGACCGGCGCCAGCCTGATTGTTGTCGACAATGGTGTCGATGCCGGACCGATCATCGCGCAGGAACGGGTGCCGGTGTTGCCTGGCGACACGGAAGCTTCCCTGCACGAACGCATCAAACCTGTCGAACGCCGTCTGCTGGTGCAGGCAGTTCTCGATATCGCCAACGGACACGTCGATCTCAAGGAGCTATCCCACGCATGAGCGGTCACACTAACGCCCAGAGCCTCTACCGCGACAGGGACCAGGTCGCCGTGAAACGCGCCCTCATCTCCGTCAGCGACAAGACCGGCCTGATCGAACTCGCCGACGTGCTCGCCGCCGCCGGTGTCGAAATCGTCTCCACCGGTTCGACCGCCGCCACCATCCGTGCGGCCGGCCACGCGGTGACGGATGTCTCAGCGGTCACCGGATTCCCCGAATCCCTCGACGGTCGTGTGAAGACGCTGCACCCGTCTGTGCATGCCGGCATCCTCGCCGACCTGCGTCTCGAGGCACACGAGAACCAGCTGCGCGACCTGAGCATCGCCGCGTTCGAACTCGTCGTCGTGAACCTCTACCCGTTCGTCGAAACCGTCGAGTCGGGTGCGGCCCCCGCCGACGTGATCGAGCAGATCGACATCGGCGGCCCCGCCCTCGTGCGCGCCTCCGCGAAGAACCACGCCAACGTGGCGATCGTCGTCGACCCGGAGAACTACAACGAGGTCATCGCCGCGGTTCAGGCCGGCGGCACCACCCTTCGTCTCCGCCAGAAACTGGCCTCGCTCGCCTTCGAGCACACCGCCAGCTACGACCTCAGTGTGTCGGCCTGGTTCACCGAGAACGTCTACGACCAGTGGGCAGACGACAACGACGAACTCGCCGGCGAGATCCTCGAGCAGTTCGACACTCTGCTCGCCAGCGCCTCGACCGCATTCGACACCGAAGCCGCATTCCCCGACACCCTGGTGATCGAGACAGAGCGCGGTAGCGTGCTCCGCTACGGCGAGAACTCGCACCAGTCTGCGGCCCTGTACCTCGGCGAGGGCGGTGCCGGCATCGCCCAGGCGACCGTGCTGCACGGCAAGGAGATGTCCTACAACAACTACGTTGACGCGGATGCCGCGGTGCGCGCCGCGTTCGACTTCGATGAGCCCGCCGTGGCCATCATCAAGCACGCCAACCCCTGTGGCATCGCCGTCGCGAGTTCCAAGGCCACCGACGCCATCGCATCCGCTCACCGTCGCGCACATGACTGCGACCCGGTGTCGGCGTTCGGCGGAGTGATCGCCGCCAACCGGATCGTCACACTTGGCATGGCCGAGACCGTCAGCCAGATCTTCACCGAGGTTCTCGTCGCGCCCGGCTTCGAGCCGGCCGCGTTCGAGCTGCTGAGCGCTAAGAAGAACATTCGTCTGCTCGAGCTTCCCGACGGCTACCGTCGCTCCTCGATGGAGCTGCGTCAGATTTCGGGCGGCCTGCTCGTGCAGGAAGCCGACGCATTCGACGACTTCGACTCGTCAACCTGGACGCTGGCCGCCGGCGAAGAAGCCGACGCGGCAACCCGCGCCGACCTTGAGTTCGCCTGGAAGGCCTGCCGGTCGGTGAAGTCGAACGCCATTCTGTTGGCGCGTGGCGGGGCATCCGTCGGCGTGGGAATGGGGCAGGTGAACCGGGTGGATTCCTGCCAGCTCGCCGTGACCCGTGCCGGTGATCGCGCGGCCGGCTCTGTTGCGGCCTCCGACGCCTTCTTCCCGTTCGCCGACGGCCTGCAGGTGCTTCTCGATGCGGGCATCACCGCGGTCGTGCAGCCCGGCGGCTCGGTGCGCGACGATGAGGTCATCGCCGCGGCAACGGCTGCCGGCGTAACAATGTACTTCACCGGAGAACGCCACTTCTTCCACTAGGAACGCAACTCAACGAGCGGGTGAACAGGGTTTCTACGGGGCCCGGTTCACCCGCTTTGTGTTGAATGAGCCGTGGTTTGACGGTTGCGTCGTAACATGCCTCGCGAGCCATATGTGCTCTGAGAGAATTGCAGCATGCTCACCTCCCTCCCCGTTCTCGATCTCTCCCGGCTCGACGCGGGACCCGCCGAAGCCGAGGCTTTTCGCAGCGAACTCCGCCGCGTCACCCACGAGGTCGGGTTCTTCTATTTGGTCGGCCACGGTGTCGACCAGGAATTGATCGACGAACTCCTCTCCGTGTCGCGCCGTTTCTTCGAGCTTCCGGCGGAGCAGAAGCTCGCCATTGAGAACGTGAACAGCCCGCAGTTCCGCGGCTACACCCGCGTCGGCGGAGAACTCACCCACGGTGACATCGACTGGCGTGAACAGATCGACATCGGCGCCGAGCGCGAGGCGATCGAACCTGGCCCCGGAGTGGCCGACTACTGGCGGCTCGAAGGCCCCAATCTCTGGCCGGATGCCCTCCCCGAACTGCGCGAGGTCGCCACGCGCTGGAACGACGAGCTGAATGCGCTCGCACTCCGGCTCCTGCGGGCGTGGGCGCTCTCGCTCGGAGCCCCGGAAGACGTCTTCGATGCGGGTTTTGCCACGCACCCGTTCTCGCTGATCAAGATCGTGCGATACCCGGGGGAATCCAACCCTGAGCCGAAGCAGGGAGTCGGGGCGCACCGCGATGGGGGAGTGCTGACGCTCCTTCTGGTGGAGCCGGGCAAGGGCGGACTGCAGGTCGAGCATGACGGCGAATGGATCGAGGCGCCCTCGGTGCCCGGTGCGTTCGTGGTGAACATCGGGGAAATGCTTGAGCTGGCCACGCACGGCTACCTCAAGGCGACCCTGCACCGCGTGATCTCGCCACTGATCGGCGACGACAGAATCTCCATCCCCTTCTTCTTCAACCCGGCACTCGACGCGACAATGCCTCGCCTCGAACTTTCGCCGGAGCTCGAAGCCCTGACGCGTGGGCTGTCGGTCGACCCGACGAACAGCCCGATTCTCGAAACCTATGGCGACAACGCGCTGCGCTACCGGCTGCGCGCGCACCCGAATGTCGCCGAGGTGCACCACAACGACCTGCTGAAGTAGGCCTGAGGGCGTCCTTTTCGGTGGTCGAGGAGCACGCGACGAAGGAGCGCGCATCTCGAGACCTCGCGAGCCAATCTTCAAACGCGACCCCAGTCGAGAGATCGGGTCGCGGGATCTCGAGACGCGGCCTCCTGCGTCGGCTGCTCCTCGATCAACGAAAAGCTTGCGCCTGATGCTCCGCGTGCCATATTCTGAAAGGCTGCCTGACCGAGGTGGCCCAAGACGATGACGCGCCCAGGAGGCAGACATGACAAAGACAGCCCAGCTTACGATCGCAACGGTTGCGAGCAGCGGCGCTGACTTTGGCGCCCTGCGTTTGTCCACGCCCAGCTTGTCCACGCCCAGTTTGTCGACGCTCCGTTTGTTCACGCCCAGTTTGTCGACGCTCCGCGGAGTGTCCACGTGCTATCCGTTTGGACCGACCGCCGCGTAGCACGCACCGGGGGAGCACCTCCGCCGTTGCACTCCTGTTACGCCCGCTTGCTCTGCCTGGTCTCTGCACGCAGGATCCCCACTCACAGAGCACCTCGACGCATCGCTGCGTCGGTTTTCTGTCGCGAGGCATCCCGGCGTCCGGATCAGTTCCGTGTGACTTCGACACGCTGCGCAGAATCACCCACGCCCCACACTTCGGTGGCCTCGCCACCTCTCTTGCACAACCAAATCAGGAACTCTTGTGACCACAATCACCTCGCCCGGACATCCCCCTCAACCCCCTGAGCAGCCCGTCGCCCCCGCGCGGCCGGTGCGCCTCTCTACCTTCCGCACGCTGCTGCGGCTCTACCCTTACGCCCAATCCGCGATGCCACGGCTGTATCTCGGGATGGTGTCGGCCCTGCTCGCCGGTCTCGTCGCTCTGGCCATCCCGCAGGTTTTGGCCTGGCTCGTCGACGGGCCGCTCTCTGACGGCGATACCAGCCAGATCTGGCCCGCTGTGGGGATTGTGCTCGGCCTCGGTGTGCTTGAAGCGATTTTGATCGCGCTGCGCCGCTGGTTTGTGCTGAATCCAGGCACCCACGTTGAAGCTGCCATGCGCAACAGTCTCTACACCCGGCTGCAGGACCTGCCCGTGACGTTTCACGACCGGTGGCCGAGCGGCCAGCTGCTGTCGCGCGCGGTCAGCGATCTCAACCTGATCCGCCGGTGGCTGTCGTTCGGCATCGTGCTGCTGGTGGTCAACACCATCACCATCGCCGTCGGATTCGCGATCCTGATCTCGATCAACTGGATCCTCGGCCTCATCTTCCTGGTCTGCTCGATCCCGATTTGGATCTACGGCTATGTCTTCGAAGAGAAGTACTCGGTGATCGCGCGGCGCAGCCAAGACCAGGCCGGCGA
The DNA here is from genome assembly GCF_039538945.1 of Glaciibacter kafniensis. NCBI lineage: Bacteria > Bacillati > Actinomycetota > Actinomycetes > Micrococcales > Microbacteriaceae > Glaciibacter > Glaciibacter kafniensis. The sequence continues at coordinate 21,683 of NZ_BAABCN010000001.1, forward strand.
CCTCGCGACGGCCGTCGAAGAGTCGGTTCACGGCATCCGTGTGTTGAAGGCCTTCGGTCGCGGCAGCTTCGCCCTGAAGAACTTCTCGTCGCAGGCGGAAAGCTTGCGCGGCACCGAAATTGAGAAGGCCCGCGCGATTGCGGGAATTTGGCTGTGGCTGCTCCTTGTTCCCGACGTCGCATTCGCATTTTGCCTGGTTGCCGGTGTGTGGCTCGCCAGCCTCGGCCATCTGAGTCTCGGTGAGCTCGTCGCCTTCTTCGCCACGGCCACTGTGCTGCGTTTCCCGGTCGAGTCGATCGGATTCCTGCTGTCGATGACCTTCGACACTCGCACAGCCACCGACCGCTTCTTCGACATTCTCGACGCGCCGAACACGATCACCGACCCGGTGAACCCGGTCACGATCGAGCAGCCGCGCGGCCGGCTCGCCTTCGAGAACGTGCACTTCCGCTACCACGATTCACCGGCGGATGTCCCCGATCTGCTCAACGGGGTCGACCTGGTGTTGGAGCCGGGGGAGACCATGGCCCTGGTCGGGCTGACCGGCTCGGGCAAGTCGACTCTGACCGCTCTGACGACGCGTCTCTACGACGTGACGGATGGCGCGGTGACCCTCGACGGCGTCGACGTGCGTCACCTGAGTCGCGAAGATCTGCGCCGTCACCTGGCGATGGCCTTCGAGGATGCGACGCTGTTCTCGGCATCCGTGCGCGACAACGTGCTGCTCGGCCGTGACGAGTTCACCGGGCCGAGCGCCGAGGCTGACGCCGTGCTGGAGGAGGCGCTGCGCATCGCGCAGGCCGGCTTCGTTCACGATCTTCCGGAAGGCGTCGACACGAAGGTCGGCGAAGAGGGAATGAGCCTCTCCGGCGGGCAGCGGCAGCGACTCGCCCTGGCGCGGGCTGTGGCCGCCGCACCGGCGGTGCTGGTTCTCGACGACCCTTTGTCGGCCCTCGACGTCGACACCGAAGCGTTGGTTGAAGCCGCGCTGCGCGACGTACTGGCGTCGACGACCGCCCTGGTCGTGGCACACCGGCCGTCGACAGTCACGCTGGCCGATCGTGTTGCTCTGCTGCAAGACGGCACCATCACCGCGGTGGGGCGGCATTCGGAGCTGCTTCTGACCAATGAGCATTACAAGTTCGTCATCTCCAGCCTGGAAGACGAAGAACGCAGAGAGAACGCCAGAGAGGAGGGCTCGCGATGAGTGTCACCGGAGTAGAAGGCGAAGAACGCAACGACTTCACCAAGGCGGAAAGCGCCCAGATTCGGGCTCGTTCGCTGCGCTTGCTCGGCTCGCTGCTGCGCCCGGAACGTTGGCGGGTCACCCTGGCGATCGTGGTTGTGGTCGTGTCGACGGCCGCCCAGGTGGCCGGCCCCGCGCTGATCGCGTTCGGCCTCAACAGCGGGCTTCCCGCATTGATGAACAACGACTGGGTGCCGCTGGCGGCAGCCGGTATCGTCTACCTGTTCACCGGCGTGATCGGCGCGGTTCTCGTCGCCTGGTACACGGTCATGTCGGCGCGCATCAGCCAGGCGGTGCTGATCGACCTGCGCAAGCGCGTCTTTCTGCATACCCAGAAGCTGAGCCTGGAGTTTCACGAGTCCTACACCTCCGGCCGCATCATCTCGCGGCAGACGAGCGACCTCGACGCCATCAGGGAACTGTTGGATTCGGGGATCAACCAACTGTTGCAGGGCGTGCTCTACATGGTCTTCATCGCGATCATGCTGTTCATCCTCGACCCGACGAGCGGGCTGGTGCTGTTCATTGCCCTCATTCCGCTCGCCGTGCTGACCCGCTGGTTCCAGGTGCGGTCGCAGACGATGTTCCGCCAGACCCGGGTCGCCTCGGCGCGCCTGATCGTGCACTTCGTCGAAACCATGACAGGCATCAGGGCGGTCAAGGCATTCCGCAAGGAGAAGCGCAACGAGCAGGAGTTCGGCGGGCTGGTCGAAGACTACCGGTCGGTGAACAGCAAGGTCATTCAGCTGTTCGGGATCTTCGATCCCGGACTGGTACTGATCGGCAATGTGACGGTCGCCGCCGTTCTGCTGATCGGCGGTTTCCGGGTGGCCGACGGGCAGCTGGCGATCGGTACGCTGCTGGCCGCACTGCTCTACGCGCGTCGATTCTTCGATCCGATGGAGGAGATGGCGATGTTCTACAACTCCTACCAGTCGGCCGCCGCGGCCCTCGAGAAGATCTCGGGTGTGCTTGAGGAGCGCCCTGGCGTGCCGGACCCGCTGCGCCCGGTCGACCTCTGGGAAGCGAAGGGCGACGTGAGTTTTCAGGGCGTGCAGTTCGCCTACAAGACCGATCGGGTCATCCTGCCGCATTTCGACCTCGAGATTCCGGCCGGGCAGACCATCGCTCTGGTCGGCTCGACGGGCGCCGGAAAGTCGACATTGGCCAAGCTCATCTCCCGGTTCTACGACCCGACGGATGGCCAGGTCACGCTCGATACGGTCGACCTGCGCGACCTGCATCCGAAAGATCTGCGCCGCGCGATCGTCATGGTCACGCAGGAGGCCTACCTGTTCAGCGGGTCGGTGTCCGACAACATCGCCATCGGCAAACCGGATGCGACATTCGACGAGATCAGAGCGGCCGCCGAGGCCGTGGGAGCCCACGATTTCATCGTCGGGCTGCCGAACGGCTACGAGACCGATGTGAACAAGCGCGGCGGCCGGGTATCGGCCGGTCAGCGTCAGCTGATCTCGTTCGCACGGGCGTTCCTGGCGAACCCGGCGGTGCTCATCCTCGATGAGGCCACGTCGTCGCTCGACATCCCGAGTGAGCGGCTCGTGCAGGAGGGGCTGCAAACGCTGCTCTCCGATCGCACGGCCGTCATCATCGCGCACCGTTTGTCGACAGTGGCGATTGCCGACCGGGTGCTCGTGATGGAGCACGGGGTCATCGTCGAAGACGGTTCGCCCGAGTCGCTGATTGCCGGCACCGGGCGGTTCGCCCAGCTGCACGCGGCCTGGCGCGACTCGCTGGTCTAGGTCGGCTGATCTAGCCCGCTGAGGGGCCCGGCGGGTGCGCCGGGCCCTTTCTCTGCGCCGCCCGCGGCATCCCGAGCGATCCGACGCGCGGGCGTCGTCGTCGAGACCCGTTGAGCCGCGCCGTTCGCTGGCGCCGTGCACCCCACCGAGTGCTCTGCGCTGTCGTGCTCATGGATGGAGTGTTCGCGCTGTACATTTGAAACCAGCAATCACACCTCTCGTTTGTGTTTACGCGACAAAGGAGTATTGTGAACGCAAACATTCATATGATCAACATCGGCGAAGTGCATGCGAAAGCGTCGTTTCAGTCGATGGGTTTGCCTCGCGCACCGCGGGGCGGCGATCACCTCAAAGGAGAGCGATACATGACACACAGCACTCGCTTCGTACGTTCCGCCGCTGTCGTAGCGGTGACGGCATTTTCCGTCTTCGGACTCGCTGCGTGCAGCACCGACAACGGCGCGGCCAGCGACAGCGGCCCGATCGAAATCAGCTACCTGCACCGCTTGCCTGACGGCGAGGGAATGACGCCGGTCAGCGAGATCGTCGCGCGTTGGAACAAGGAGAACCCTGACATTCAGGTGAAGGCCACTAAGTTCGACGGCGCGGCGACGGACATGATCCTGAAGCTCGAGACTGACGTCAAGGCGGGCAACGCCGACTGCCTCGCACAGGTCGGGTACTCCGAGGTTCCGCAGATGTTCGTCAAGGGCCTGCTGGAAGACGTGGCTGACGAAGCCGCGCAGTATGCCGATGACTTCTCGTCAGGCGCCTACGCGATGATGACCGTCGGCGACGCGGTCGTCGGTCTCCCGCAGGACACCGGCCCCCTCGTCTACTACTACAACGCAACCGAGTTCGAGAAGCTCGGCCTCCCGGTGCCCACGACACTCGACGAGCTGAGCAGCGATGCGGCCACGGCCGCCGCCGCTGGCAAGTACGTTGCCGCATTCACGCCCGATGAGGCGCTCTCCTGGCTGTCGGCGCAGGCCGCAGCAGCGGGCGACTCCTGGTTCGGCGCGACCAAAGACGGCTGGACCGTCGACACCGAGGGCGCAGGCAGCCAGAAGGTCGCCGCTTTCTGGCAGAACCTGGTCAACAACAAGCAGACGCTCGTCACTGAGCGCTGGGGCGAGGCATTCACCCAGGCGCTGAACAACACCAGCCTGATCGGGCACGTCGGCGCTGCTTGGGAGGCCGGCTTCCTGCTCGACTCGCTGGACGGCACCCCGGCCGAGGGCCAGTGGCGGATCGCCCAGCTGCCCGACTTCGGCGCCGGTGCGCTGACCGGTCCTGACGGCGGATCTGGCGTTGCCGTCATGAAGGGCTGCGAGCACCCGGCCGAGGCAATGGAATTCAACGACTGGTTCAACACGCAGATCGACGACCTCGCCTCGCAGGGACTGGTTGTTGCCGCGAACGGCACGCCCACCACGAGCGACAAGATGCTGCGTCAGTTCGGCGGCCAGGATGTGCTCGCAGAGCTCGCCACGGCTTCCGGCAACCTGAACCCCGACTTCGTCTACGCACCGGGCTTCGCCTCGCTGACCAAGATGAACGAGACTGCATCGGGCGTCGGAGCCGGCACCGCAACGGTCGCCGATATCTTTACCACCGCGCAGACCACCGCGGTAGCGACGCTCGAAGACCTCGGTCTGCCCGTCGCAAAGTAGGGCACAACGCGGCGTGAGCGCCGTGCCGGCGGATCACACGGAAACCCCGGTTGATCCGCCGGACCCGCAGTTGAAGTTGAAGGAGACCACCACCCCATGACCCTTTCCACACAGAGCCGCACCGGGCAGACGGGAAGTACGGAAGGCCTACGCCCTTCCGCGCGGACCCGCACCCGTCCAACGGGGCGAAAGGGGCGAGGAGGGCTGAAGCCGATGCACGGCGCACGGCAGCAGGCCGTCACCGGCTGGTTGTTCATGGCACCGTTCGCCGTATTGTTCGTTGTCGTCTTCCTCGTGCCGATCGTTGTCTCGATCTACTCGTCGATGTTCGCGCAGCTTCCGTCTGGGGACGGCCTCTACGGCGGCGGTGGGCTCGTCGACACGTTCGTCGGATTCGACAACTTCGCGCTCGCGCTCGGCAGCGCTCCGTTCTGGACAGGGATGGGTCGCGTACTGCTGTACGGCCTCTTTCAGGTTCCGGTGATGATCATTGTCGCGCTTGGACTCGCGCTGCTGCTCGACTCCTTCATCGTGCGTCGCCCTGGCGGCTTCCGCCTCGCGTTCTTCCTGCCGTTCGCGATTCCCGGCGTCATCGCCGCGATGATGTGGCTCTACCTGTACACCCCGGAGGTCTCGCCGTTCATGCAGTATCTGCCGGAGGGAACCAACCTCATGGCGCCGGGAACCGTGCTGTTCTCGATGGCGAACATGACCACCTGGACCTACACCGGCTACAACATGCTCATCTTCCTCTCCGCTCTGCAGACCATCCCGAAGGATCTGTTCGAGGCTGCTCGCCTCGACGGCGCGTCAAACTGGAAGATCGCAACCCGCATCAAGATCCCGCTCGTGCGCGGTGCTGCACTTCTGGCCGTGTTGCTGTCGATCATCGGCACCATTCAGCTCTTCAACGAGCCGGTCATCATGGAGGGCGCCAACCCCTGGATGGGCAAGGAGTACACCCCCATGATGCTGGCCTACAACTCGATGATGGGAGCCGTGTCGCCGTCTGGCACCGGCCCAGCGTCGGCCTATTCGCTGTTGATGGCGGTCATTGCGGGAGCTCTCGCGGTTGTCTATTCCCTGATTCAGCGCCGGAAGGGAGACAAGTCATGAGCGTCACCACTCTGATCGAAACCGCGAAACGCCGCGCTCAGGAAGCTGAGGCTGATCGTCCGCCCAAGTCGGCATTGCCAAGCCCACTGGCTCGAGGCATCGGCATCGCCGTTCTCGTCGTGGCCACGCTGTACTTTCTGGTGCCGGTGCTCTGGCTCGTCATCGCCTCGACAAAGAACAACCACGACCTGACGAATTCGTTCGGGTTCTGGTTCGCCGAGTGGAACCTGGCCGAGAACTACGAGAGCCTGATGTCCTGGACGCAGGGGATGTTCTGGCACTGGGTCGGCAACTCGATCTTCTACTCGCTGAGCGCCGGTGTGATCGGCACCCTGTTCGCCGTGATGGCGGGATACGCGATCGCCAAGTTCATCTTTCCCGGAAAGAAGATCGCGGTCGGCATCATCATGGCCGGATTGCTGCTCCCCGTCGCGTTGCTGACGGTGCCGCTCTACCTGGAGTTCCACACGCTGGGGCTCGTCGACACGCCCTGGGCGATCATCATCCCGTCGGCTGTCTCCCCGTTCGGTGTCTTTCTCGGCATGGTTTTCGCCCAGGATGCGGTGCCGACAGAGCTCCTGGAGGCGGCACGCATCGACGGTGCCAGCGAGGTGCGCATCTTCTTCACGATCGTGCTGAGACTGTTGGCACCCGCGATGGTGACTATCTTTCTGTTCATCTTCGTGGCGACCTGGAACAACTTCCTGTTGCCCCTGCTGATGGTCTCGACACCGGAACTCAAGCCCGTCACGCTCGGGCTGTTCGGCATGATCAGCTATTTCTCGCCCGACAAGGGTGCGGTGATGCTCGGAGCGCTTCTCGGCGTCATTCCGCTGATCATCCTGTTCTTCAGCCTGCAGCGATTCTTGCGTTCCGGCCTGGCCGCTGGAGCGGTCAAGGGCTGATCACCAGGCACGTTGATCGAACGACGAAGGGGATGCTCCATGGGGCATCCCCTTCGTCGTTCCCGCGCTCGGGATCGACCTCGAGACATATGCGTCCCGAGCTCCGAGCGCGGTCCAGTGCCGGCGCGCGCCGGCCCCAACGCGCGCACCGGCATCCGACCCGCGCGGCGGGAATCGGGTCTCGAATTCGGCTCGCGGAGTCTCGCCAGGCTCGACCAACGAGATGGTTGAGTCCGAGGATCGGCTCGCTGGGTTTCGAGACACGGGCTCGCTGCGCTCGCTCGTTCCTCGACCAACGAAATGATCGCGCGTGCGGGTCGACGAGCCGGAACGCAGTGAGGCCCGCGGCATCTGCCGCGGGCCTCACTGCGTGGTTCGTGGCTAGGAGCCGATGAACTCCTCGACCTCGCCGAGTTCGGCGTGATCGCGTACCTCGACTGTTGTGCCGAGCTGGTCGAGGTCGAGAACACGCACCTCGTTGCGGCCTGCTCGCCACAGTGGGGCCGGTGCGTACAAGGTCACCTGGGGGCCGATGTTCCAATACCGTCCGATGAGGAAGCCGTTGATCCAGACGAGGCCCTTCACACCATCGGGGAACGCCAGCCAGGCGTCGGCAGGTTCCGCGACATCGATTTCGGCGCAGGCGTACCCGTCGGTCCCCGGCTCGCCATCGGGCTGCAGGTCCGTGAGCGGCAGCACGCGGTGGGTCCACCCGTGTGCGTAGCGACGCCCGAGGAGCACACCGCTCAAGATTCCCTTGTGCTCGCCGATCTTCGGGCCGTAGTTGATGCGGCCCAGGCTCTCCACAACGATCGTGATCATGACGGAGCCGTCAGAGCCAGTGAGAACGGCTGTGGTGTCCCCGTCGCGATCGAGGGTGGCGATTCGTTCTCCGTCGACGAAGACAGTGGCGCGATCGTGGAGAAGAGGAATCGAGAGCACGGTTTCGCCGTGCAGCAGCGCGGTCGTCTCATAGACCACGATTCCCTCGGAAACGCCGAGTTCTTCAAAGGTCGCGGGATGGGCCTGGGGCGCGCCGGCAGAAAGTGCGCGCACAGCGTCGATGAGTGACGCCTCGGCGGTGAGCGGCACGGTCTGGGGAGTCTGGAATCGCGGTGCAGAGGGCAGCTCCGGCAGGGGGCCGTCGTGGAAGGGAGCGAAGGCCGCGCGCAGCGCTTCGAACTTCGCGCCGACTCGGCCGTCTTCGGCGATGGGTGCGTCGGAGTCGTAGCTCGTCGCTGTCGGCTGCAGCGTGCCGTCCCAGTTCGCGCCGTTCCACAGACCGAAGTTGGTGCCGCCGTGCGCCATGTACAGGCTCACTGAGCCGCCTGCGGCCAAGAGTTCGTCGACGGTGCTGATCATGCTCTCGGCGCTGCGCACGTGGTGACGTTCGCCCCAGTGGTCAAACCAGCCGCCCCACAGCTCGCTGCAGAGAAGTGGAGTCGCGTCGGGGAGGAGTCGCACGGCTTCGGCCACCCCGGTGCCGAAGGTGAAGCTCGGCATGGCGCCCGCGATCGACCCGTGATCCTGCATGCCGGCGGTGATGCCGTCGGCCGTGGTCAGGAGTTCGACGATGCCGTGCTGGAGAAGCAAGTCACGCTGGTGTTCGAGGTGCCCATGATCGGATCCGAACGAGCCATACTCGTTTTCAACCTGCACAGCGACAATCGGTCCGCCGTGTGCCGCCTGCAGCGGTGCCAGGCGGGGGAGGAGCTCTGCGTACCACGCCTCGACGGCCTCGCGGTAGGCGGGGTCGCTGCTCCGCACGCCGCGCGTGCGTCCGGTCAGCCAGGCGGGAAGCCCGCCGTTCGACCATTCGGCGCAGATGTACGGGCTCGGGCGCACGTACACGTCCAGGCCGATCTCACCGGCGAGGAGGATGAACCGCTCGACGTCGCGCCAGCCGTCGAAGCGGGGCTCGCCTTCTGTCTCTTCATGAAAGTTCCAGGCGACGTAGGTGTCGACGGTGTTCGCTCCCATTGCCGCGAGGCGGCGGAGCCGGTCCTCCCACTGATCAGGGTGCACTCTGAAGTAGTGCAACGCGCCAGCGAGCATCCGGTGGGGGCGACCATTCCGCAGCAACACGCTGTCGCGGTATGTGAGCGCAGCTACTGAATCAACGCTGACCTGGCTGTCGGTCGCGAACATCCGCGGCCTCCCTTGAATTGTGGGCATGATTGCCCGTTGAACAAAATGTTTGCGTTCACATTATCCCGCATTTTCGGTACTGCGTGTTGGGCCTCCGCGCCGTGCAAGTGAGCGCTCACTACACTGGGCAGATGCCAGTTCGTTCACAGCAGGATCGCTTGCCGACCCAGGTCGATGTCGCGCGCGTCGCCGGGGTGTCAACGCAGACGGTGTCTCGGGTGGTCTCGGGGCAACCGAACGTGCGTCCAGAGACTATTCAACGCGTGATGGCGGCGGTGGAGGCGACCGGCTACCGGCTGCACGCGGCCGCCGCGTCGCTCGCATCCGGTCGCAGTCGTACTCTCGGCGTGATCACCATCTCGTCTGCCCAGTATTCGACGAGTGCAATTTTGCTCGGCGTCGAGGCGGCCGCGTCAGAAGAGGGTTACTCGGTGTCGACGGCGAGCGTGCCGCAGCACTCAGCCCCTGCCTCGTTTCTCGGGGCATTCGATCGCCTGGAACGACAGGGGGCGGAGGGGATCGTGATCCTGGCGCCCGTGGGGTTTCTCGCCGAGGCGTTGGGCACGCGCACCGAGCGCACACCCACTGTTGGTCACCGGCAGTCCGATGGAATCGGCGCGGATGCGCTCGTCGATCAGCGGGAGATCGCCCGCCTGGCCACCGAACATCTGCTCGATCTCGGCCATCGCACCGTCTGGCATGTTTCAGGCGACGAGTTCTGGCAAGAGTCCAACGCGCGCAGGGACGAGTGGGAAGCCGTGCTTCGCGAACGCGGAGTGACGCCGCCGCCGGTGATCCCTGCCGACTGGTCGCCTGAGTCCGGCTACCGAGCCGGGCGCACGATCGCGGCGATTCCCGACGTCACTGCGGTCTTCGTGGCCAGCGATGAGATGGCCTTCGGCGTCATCCGCGCACTGCACGAGGCCGGACGCACAGTGCCAGACGACGTTTCGGTCGTGAGCGTCGACGACATCGCGCTCGCCGCGTACGCGGCGCCAGCGCTCACCACCGTTCGACAGCCGTTCCACGAAGTGGGGCGCGCCACGGCGACCCGCGTGATCGACCTGATTGAGAAGCGCGAGCCGAGCGTCACCCCTCAGCTCCGTGCCGAGCTCATCGTCAGAGCCTCGACGGCCCCGCCACCGCCGCTCGCGTAGAGCGCGCCACTCGCCTGTGCGGCCCCGCTGCAGACCATTATCTCGCCTCCCATTCGACGGAGATTTTTGCTCTGCGGCGCCGATGAGTCGAATTTGTGGCCATTTTCGGGTGAATCTCCGTCGAATGGGAGTTCAGCGCGTTCCCGTGTCGACAGACGGGGGTCGAGTGTCAGTGCTTTGTTGTGCCGAGGGCGGTGACATGCCGAAACTCCTCGGCGTGTGAGGCTGAAAAGCGCCGGCGGCGTACACCTGGCCGTCCATAATGGGACTGACCTCGCGCTGAGGGAATTCAAGTCGTACCTTCAGGGGAATGTGAGCGTAGACAGATGTCCAAAATTGCCGGTCAAACCGAGACCGTGGTGAAGGCCTCCTGGCTTCCGCTGATCGTCGTCGTGCTGACGCAGATCCAGGCCTCGTTCGCGGTCAACGCGCTCACCGTCTCGATGCAGGGAATCACCACCGACCTGAACACGCCGGCAACCAGCGTGGGAACGGCCATCACCGCGGGTACCTTCGCGATGGCCGCCTTCATTCTGCTGGGCGCCAAGGTCGGTGCCAAGTTCGGCTCCCGCCGGGTCTTTCAGATCGCAGTGGTCATTCACGGTGCGGCAATGGCCGCGGTGGCACTCAGCGCGACCCCCGCCATGCTGTTCATCGCCCAGGCGGCATCCGGTGCGGTCATCGCGCTGATCGCCCCCGCACTGGTCGTCTTCATTGCCGCCAACTTCCACGGACAGCAGCAGGCCAAGGCCATCGGCTACCTGGCCGCGGCCATCCCCGCGGCCGGCGTGCTCGCCCTGCTGATCGCCGGCACCTTCGCCTCCACCATCGGTTGGCGTTACTCGTTCGCGCTCATCGTGGTTCTTGCGGTGATCAACCTGCTGCTCAGCTTCAAGCTCAAGCCGGTCGCCCCGCAGAAAGACGTGAAGATCGACTGGGTCGGCGCTCTCGTCGCCGCGGCATCCGTCATTCTGCTCAGTTTCGGCTTCAGCGGCCTGAACACGTGGGGCGTCGTGCTCGCCACCGATGCGGCACCGTTCAACGTGCTCGGCATCTCTCCGGCTCCGATCCTGATCGTGCTCGGCATCATCGGCGGTCAGTTCTTCTTCAGCTGGCTTCGACGTCGCAAGGCGCAGGGCAAGCCGCAGATCTTCGACCTCGACGTGCTACGCACCGGCTCGGAGAAGGCCACGACGATCTGCATGGCCGCCATGCTGTTCGTCGGCACCGCAGCGAACTTCTTGATTCCGCTCTACATTCAGATCGTGCAGGGCCGTTCGAGCCTCGAAACCTCATTCGCGATCATTCCCTACACCCTCTCCATTTTCATCGCGAGCACCGTTGTCGCAACGCTGTACAAGCGCTTCCCGCCGCGTCAGATCGCCCGCGTCGGCTTCGTCGTCGTCGCGCTGGGGCTCATTCTGCTGGCCTTCACGATTCGCAACGAGTGGGAACAGTTCTTCGTCATCGTCGGTCTGATCACCCTTGGCCTCGGCCAGGGCGCGATCGTTGCCCTCGTCTTCAACACGCTGCTCTCGGCCGCACCCAAGACGCTGGCTGGTGACGTCGGAGCCTGGCGCGGACTCGTGCACAACATCTCGGGCAGCATCGGAATTGCGCTCGCCAGCGTGTTCGCCGTCGGCATCTTGAGTTCGATGGTCGTGACCGGGATCGCCGGAAATGCGACCCTGACCGATGACCTGAAGAGTCAAGTCGACCTCAACAGCATCAACTTCGTCACCAACGACCACCTCAAGGATGTGCTGAGCACGACGACAGCGACCCCTGAGCAGGTGGATGCGGCGGTGGCGCTCAACGAGGAAGCCCGACTGCGCGCACTCAAGATCTCTCTTCTCGCACTGGCGTCTATCGCGGTCCTGGCGATCATTCCCGCCGGGCGGATGCCCAACTACCGACCAGGGGATCTCCCCGCAGAGCTCTCCTCCGGTCGTCCGGCCAGTGAAGAGGAACTCGAAGTGGCCGACCATGAGGACGACCTCGACGCGACAGGCCACCACCCCTTTCCCACGCCCTCCGGCACCAACGCAGCCTAAGGAACACTGACATGCCTTCCAGCGACTACAAGCTCATTCCGGCCTCCTTCACGGCGACTCCGTCGTTGGCTGCGGCGCAGTCCGTCACGGTGACCGCGGTCACCGACGCCGGCGGCACTCCCGACAGTGCTCCCGGCGCGATCGGATTTCTGATCGGGACCACCGGCACCGTTCCTGCCGAGCTCGGCATCGATCGCGATGCCCTTGTGCGGGCCGGCTTCGACGGAAAAGCCGGGCAGTCGCTGGTGATTCCGCAGGCCGCAGGCCCTGAGCTGGTCGCCGTTGGCGCCGGCGACACCGCCGAGCAGTCTGAGGCTGCGCTGCGCGATGCCGCAGCGGTGTTCGCCCGGGCCGCACGTCGGGCCGAGAGCCTGGCCGTGGTCGTTGGCGGAGAATTCGACCTCGCACCCGCCTCCATCGGCCGTCTGGTGACCGAAGGTGCGCTGCTCGCGCGCTACCGTTACACCGAGCTCAAGACTGCGAGCAAGCACGTCGCGTTGTCGGCGCTTCAGATCGTGGTGGCCGCCGATCAGGTCGACGACGTGACCACGGGCATCCGCGTCGGTGAGATTCTCGCGCGCGCGGCAAACCTGGCGCGCGACCTGGCCAACACCCCGCCAGGGCACCTCACCGCCACCGATCTCGGTGACGTCGCGCTCACCCTCGGCGCCGAGCACGGGCTCGCCGTTGAGGTCTTCGACAAGAAGCAGGTCATTGAGCTGGGTCTCGGCGGACTGCTCGGCGTCAACGCCGGCAGCATCGAAGAGCCCCGCATGATCAAGCTCGTCTACACGCCGCGAAACAGCGACGCGACCGCGGCACCCGCCCAACTCACCCTGGTCGGCAAGGGAATCATGTACGACTCGGGCGGAATCAGCCTCAAGCCGTCTGACCCCATGCACCTCGCCATGAAGATGGACATGGCCGGCGCCGGCGCCGTTCTGGCCACCATGACGGCACTGGGCGACCTGGATTGCCCGACCAGCGTCACCGCGTTTCTGATGTGTACAGACAACATGCCGTCTGGCTCGGCGATGAAGCTGGGCGATGTGCTCACACTGCGCGGCGGTACGACGGTCGAGGTCAAGAACACGGATGCCGAGGGTCGCCTCGTGCTCTCTGACGCACTCGTGCTCGCCAGCGAAGAGTCGCCCGACGCCATCGTCGACATCGCCACGCTGACTGGGGCGGCACTGATGGCGCTCGGTCAGCGCACTGCCGCGGTGCTCGGCAACAACCAGGCGCTGATCGACCAGGCCAGCGCTTCCGCGCTCGCGACAGACGAATCGATCTGGCAGCTGCCCCTCGAGCGCCGCTACCGCGACCAGCTGAACTCTGACGTCGCCGACATGTCGAACATGGGCGGCAAGTACGCCGGTGCAACGCTGGCCGCACTGTTCCTCGCCGACTTCGTCGGGGACATCCCGTGGGCTCACCTCGACATTGCCGGAACCATGCAGGTCGATTCCGACGACGTCTGGCGTTCGAAGGGCGCGACAGGTTTCGGAACCCGTCTGCTCATCGACTTGGCGCTGAACTTCACCCCGGTGAAGTAACGATGTCTACAACCTCACTCTCGACGGCAGACACTCCCGAGGCGCCCGTCCCGCCGTCTGTGGCGCCGACTGCTGCGCAATTGACTGCAGCCGCGGCGACTGCTGCGGAATCGACCGCGGCCACGGCGACGGCTGCAGCGCCGCTGGCGCACACTCCGTGGCTGGCCTCGTCGGCGACATTCGCCCTGCTCAAGGCCGGGCCGTTCCGGTTCGGGTTCGTGGCGACCCTTGGCGTGCTTCTTGCGCTCGTCTTGGGCTCGGCGATCAGCTCGGTCAGCCACGCGCTCACGCTGATCTTTCTCGCACTGTTCATCAGCCTGGGGCTCTACCCGATGGTGCGTAAGCTCGAAAGCTGGCGTCTGTCGCGCACCCAGTCGGTCTTGGTTGTGACCCTCGGCTTCGTCGTGCTGGTGGCGTTGCTGCTGTGGATTATCGTGCCGATCATCAGCGAACAGGCCAGCTCGCTGATCACGCAGCTGCCGAGCGGACTCGATCAGATCGAGGACCAGGCCTGGTTCATCGACTTCAACGAGGCCGTCGGCGGTGCGCTGACGCCGTTGCTTCACTCGCTGCAGGCGGCAGTGACCGACCCGGCCGTCTGGCTCGCGGTCAGTGGCGGGGCGCTCCGCGTCGGAGCGAACATCCTGAGCGGAACCGTCGGTGTCGTGTTCGTCGTCGTGCTCACCCTGTATTTCGTGGCCTCGCTCGAGGGCATGAAGCAGGCGCTCTACACGCTGGTGCCGAAGTCGCGCCGCGCCGGGTTCTCCGAACTCGCGGAGCAGATCTTCGAATCCGTCGGCAAGTACCTCAGCGGCATGTTCATTCTCGCGGTCATCAACGCCCTCTTCACGTTTGTGTTGTTGACGGCATTGGGGGTGCGTTACGCGCCTATTCTCGCGGCCTTGGCGCTGCCGATCACCCTGATTCCGCTCGTGGGTAGTGTGATCAGCACGGCCATCATCGTGACGGTATCGCTGTTCACCTCGCCGACGACGGCGCTGTTCGCGCTCATCGGCATGATCGTCTACATGCAAATTGAGGCATACGTGCTGACGCCGAAGATCGTCGGTAAGGCCATCAACATTCCCGCCTCACTCGTCTTGATTGGCGCGTTGATCGGTGGAACGCTTCTCGGTCTGCTCGGAGCACTCATCGCCTGCCCGTTCATGGCGTCCATGCTCTTGATCATCAAGAAGGTCGTCGCACCGGCACAGGAAGCGCGCTGACCGCGGGCTCGTGATGTGGTCTGACTTCGGCGAGCTGATTGCTCTGGCTCTCGGCATCGCGATCAGTCCGATGCCCGTGCTCGGGGTCATCCTGATGCTGATGGCCCCGCGCGGGATGAGTGCCGGGGCTGGTTTCGCATTTGGCTGGATTGGTGGGGTCGGCCTCGCGGTGAGCATCTTCAGCCTGTTGTCGAGCTTGCTGCCGGCCCGCGGCAGCGAGGGACCCGACACCGCGTTCGGACTGACTCCGGTGATCGTCGGCGCTGCCCTCGTCGCCGTCGGAGTGATTCAGATCTGGCGTCGCGCCCGCGGCCAGGCCGACGACGATGCCGCGGAGCTGCCCCGGTGGCTCAGCGCTGTCGACAAGCTCACCGTGACCCGAAGCGTCGTGCTCGGGTTCAGCTATGCGTTCTTGCGGCCGAAGAACCTCGTGATCACCATCGCGGCCGGACTGGTGATCGGCCGGGCCGAACCAGGCGTGGCCGGAACCGCGATCGCCCTCGGCGTTTTCACCGTCATTGCCTCAGTGACGATTGCCGCTCCACCGCTGGCCTACGCACTCGGCGGCGAACAGGTGAAGGCGACGTTGGTGCGCCTGCGCGTCTGGCTGCTGGCCAACCTGGCACTGATCACCGGGATGACGCTCATCTTGATCGGCATCGCGCTGGTCGTGCTGGGGTTCGTCAGTCTCTAGCGGCTCTAGCGGCTCTAGCGGCTCTAGCGGCTCTAGCGGCTCTAGCGGTGGGAGCCCGTACCGGCAGGGTGCTAGCCGATTGCCTGCGACTTGAGCAGAGCGAACTCGTCGTCGGTGAGTGCTCCGGCGGTGTGGAGCGCGGCGAGACGCTCGAGACGAGCGATCAGCTCGTCGGGGGAGGCGACGGCGGCAACCGGTGCGGCGGCAACCGGTGCGGCGGCAACGGGGGCGGCGAGCGGCGCGGCGACCGGTGCGGCGACCGGTGCGGCGGCAACGGGCGCGGCGGCAACGGGCGCGGCGACCGGCTGAGAAGCGGCGAATGCCGCCTGCTTGCGCGCGGCGCGGCCGGTCACGGCCGAGGCGGTGCCGGTGATGACAGCGGTGCGTGCTGCGGTCTGAATCAGGCTGGGGCGGTTGCGGCGTCCGAATGCCATGGGATCCTCCTCGATTGTCACCGTTCCGGCTGCGCATCGCAGACGGCGTGCGGTGAAGTGTCACCCAGCCTAGGGGGCTGAATCTGGTCTTCGCTCACACCTGTCACGACGATGTCGCTGTGCGACCAACCAGACCGATGTGTCCTTTCGATTTTCGGCGCTACTCGGCTGCCGCAGCCGGAGTAGCAGCATCCGACCGATCCTGGCCGGGACTCCATCTGGCCACGACGAAATCGATGCGGTAGCCGGCCGGCCCGCTCGAGACGGTCAGCGGAGTGCCCTCGTCACGGTAGTGAGTCAGCGCACGCGCTTCGTGACCGATGGGCGGATGCCCGCCGGCCCTGATCACCCGCCACCACGGGACATCCGCGCCGTACCGCGCCATGATTTGGCCGACGAGGCGGGCGCCGCGCGAGCCGAACACCGCCGCAACACCGCCGTAAGTCATCACTCGTCCGGGCGGGATATCCCGGACGAGTTCGAGCACGCCGTCAACAAACGAGCTCTCGGGGGTGAGAGTCATCACACTGTGCCTGCCGAACTAGAGCTCGAGGGCGCCGATCGTCTCGCCGTACTGGGTCTGGCCGACGTCAATGAAGCCGATGCGGTGGAAGAATGCCTCAGGCCCGTCATCGCCGGCCTCCCAGATCGCGGTGATGCGATCGAAACCACGTTTGCGGGCTTCTTCGGCGAGGGCGTGCGCCGCAAACTTGCCGACACCCTTGCCCTGCGCGTCAGCGTCGACGTTGATGCGCCAAATGCAAGCACGGAACTCTTCTTCTGGGCCGTCGGGGTCGAAGTTGCCGTGAATGAAACCGACAACCTTGTCGCCCTGCAGCACCACGCGTTGCCAGGCCGTCGCTGGATTGATAGTGGATGCTGCGACCGAGTACGAGACCGGGGCAATAAATTGTTCCTGGCCGGGCTTCAGGCTCAGGCTGTTGGCCGCAACGATGTTGCGTGCGGAAAGTTCTTCCAGTCTCAGCTCAGTCATGAGAACAGGCTAACGCGCACCCGCCCGGCTGTGTAGTCGGCTTTCCGACTGACCCTGGCAACCGGCTGAGAGAAATGTCTCGATGCCGCAGTTAATCAGACATCCTCCGGCTAGCTTGGCGCCGGACAGCCGACCAGCACCGTACCGCCGACGTCCGGTTCCGTCACCCCTTCCAGCCACTCCCTGTATCTTGATATCAAGACAAGTTCGAAGCACGCGACGCCAAGGAGCCACCGCACGATGACAAAAATCATCTACACCTACACCGACGAGGCGCCGATGCTGGCAACTCACTCGTTCTTTCCCGTCATCAGCGCGTTCGCGGGCGCTGCGGATGTCGAGATCGAGACGCGGGACATCTCCCTCGCCGGCCGCATCATCGCGGCGTTCCCCGAAAACCTGAACGACGAGCAGCGCATCGGCGACGCGCTCGCTGAGCTGGGGGCACTTGCCACCACGCCCGAGGCGAACATCATCAAGCTGCCGAACGTGTCGGCATCGCTCCCGCAGCTGAAGGCCGCCATCGCTGAGCTCCAGGCCAAGGGCTACGATCTGCCCGACCACCCCGACGACCCGCAGACCGACGCCGAAAAGGATGTCCGCGCCCGCTACGACAAGCTCAAGGGCTCTGCGGTGAACCCGGTGCTCCGCGAAGGCAACTCTGACCGCCGCGCGCCCCACTCGGTCAAGGAATACGCACGCAAGTACCCGCACCGCATGGGCGCCTGGACCGCCGACTCCAAGACCAACGTCGCCACCATGGGCCACGATGACTTCTTCTCGAACGAGAAGTCGGTGGTCATCGACGCCGCCGACGTTCTGCGCATCGAGCATGTGAACGCGGCCGGAGAGATCACCACGCTGCACCCCGGCGTGAAGGTGCTGCCGGGCGAGATCGTCGACGCGACCTTCCTCAACGTCGCGAAGCTGCACGAGTTTCTCGCCCAGGCGATCGCGCGTGCGAAGGCGGAGGATGTGCTGTTCTCTGTACACCTCAAGGCAACGATGATGAAGATCTCAGACCCGATCATCTTCGGGCACGTGGTGCGCGCATTCTTCCCGGCCGTGTTCGAGAAGTTCGGTGCCGACCTCGACGCCGCCGGCCTCAGCCCCAACAACGGACTCGGCGGCATCCTCGACGGTCTCGGCGCGCTGGAGAACGGTGCCGAGATTCGCGCCGCATTCGAGCAGGGTCTGAAGGACGGCCCGCGCCTCGCGATGGTGAACTCCGACAAGGGCATCACCAACCTGCACGTGCCGAGCGACGTGATCGTCGACGCCTCGATGCCGGCCATGATCCGCAGCTCTGGCCACATGTGGGGCGCCGACGGTGCAGAGCACGACACCATCGCGGTCATCCCTGACTCGAGCTACGCCGGCATCTACCAGGCCGTGATCGACGATTGCCGGGCCAACGGAGCCTACGACCCGACCACGATGGGATCCGTTCCGAACGTCGGCCTCATGGCCCAGAAGGCTGAGGAGTACGGCTCGCACGACAAGACGTTCGAGATCGCCGAAGCGGGCACCGTGCGCGTCGTCAACGCGGAGGGCGAAGCTCTCATCGAACACGAGGTGCAGGCCGGCGACATCTGGCGTGCCTGCCAGACCAAGGACGTCGCCATCCGCGACTGGGTGAAGCTCGCCGTCAACCGCGCCCGTGCGACCGGAACCCCGACCGTGTTCTGGCTCGACGAGCACCGCGCGCACGACGCGAACCTCATCGCGAAGGTCAACGCGTACCTGCCCGAGTACGACACCACCGGCCTCGACATTCGGGTGCTCGCACCCGCAGAGGCCACCACACTGTCGGTCGAGCGGATCCGCCGCGGCGAGGACACCATCTCGGTGACCGGCAACGTGCTGCGCGACTACAACACCGACCTGTTCCCGATCCTCGAGCTCGGCACCAGCGCCAAGATGCTGTCGATCGTGCCGCTGCTCAACGGTGGTGGCCTGTTCGAGACCGGCGCAGGCGGCTCCGCCCCGAAGCACGTGCAGCAGCTGGTGGAGGAGAACTACCTCCGCTGGGACAGCCTCGGCGAGTTCCTCGCTCTGGCCGCCAGCTTCGAGCACTTCGCCGACGCGAACAACAACCCCAAGGCCCGTGTGCTCGGGGCGACCCTCGACCGCGCCACCGGCACGTTCCTGCTGGAGAACAAGTCGCCCGGCCGTGCCCTCGGCACGATCGACAACCGCGGTTCGCACTACTTCCTCACTCGCTACTGGGCCGAGGAGCTGGCGAAGCAGACGGATGACGCTGAGCTCGCCGCCGCGTTCGGCCCCCTGGCCGTGACACTGCGCGAGAACGAGCAGAAGATCGTCGACGAATTGATCGCCGTGCAGGGATCGCCCGTCGAGATCGGCGGCTACTACAAGGTCGATGAGGCGAAGACTGACGCGGTCATGCGTCCGTCGACCACGTTCTCCGCGGCCCTCGCCGCGCTGTAACGCATCTCTGGGGGCCGGGCGGAGCATCCGCCCGGCCCCCATGTGGTCGTATTTCTCCCCATTCGACGGAGATTTTTGCTCCACAGGCCGTTCTGCTCGCTCGGGGACCTGATTCGACCAGAATCTCCGTCGAATGGGCGGGAGGCGAGCCTGTCCTTGCTCGCGTTACGCGCACGGCACGAGAAGAATGTGAGTATGGCCTCCATTCCTGCACTTCTGCGCCGGTACCCATTCGTGACAGCGACACTCGTCGTGGGGCTGGTCGGCCTGCTGCTCTGGATGCTCGGGGCGACATCGTGGGTGCAGTGGCTATTCAGCGGATTCGCGCTTGTGATCGCCGCGATCCAGCTCGTCGGCATGATCAAAAACCTGCGCCGCGGAAACTGGGGCATCGACATCCTGGCCATCACGGCCATCGTCGCGACGGTGCTGGTCGGCGAGTACGTGGCCAGCATCCTGATCGTGCTCATGCTCACCGGCGGGGAGGCGCTGGAGGACTACGCCGCGAACCGGGCCACGAGAGAACTGAACGCCCTGCTCAAGCGCGCCCCGCAGATCGCGCACCGGCTGCAGACGGATGCGTCGCAACCGGAAGACATCCCGGCCGGCGCTGTCGAGACCGGTGACCTTCTCCTCGTGCGTCCGTCGGAGATCGTGCCGGTCGACGGAGATCTCGTCTCGGCCAACGCGTCGTTCGACGAATCGTCTCTGACCGGCGAGAGCATCCCGGTCGAGCGTCACAGCGGTCAGGCCGTGCTGAGCGGTTCGATCAACGGTTCGACTGCAATCAGGATTCGGGCGACGGCCACTGCGGTGAACAGCCAGTATCAGCGCATCGTTGCGCTCGTCGAGGAGGCCTCGGCGAGTAAAGCACCTGTGGTGCGCCTCGCGGATCGCTATGCAGTTCCGTTCACCATCGTCTCGTTGCTACTCGCGGGCACCGCGTGGGCGGTCTCCGGCGACCCGGTGAGGTTCGCCGAGGTGCTGGTCTTGGCCACTCCGTGCCCCCTGCTGATTGCGGCACCCGTCGCGTTCCTCGGCGGAATGAGCCGGGCTGCCCGCAACGGAATCATCGTCAAGGGCGGGGGAGTCGTCGAGACCCTCGCGCGGGCCCGCACCGTCGTGTTCGACAAGACCGGAACGCTCACCGAAGGCCGGCCGACGATCTCACGGGTGCTCGCCGAGCCGCCTTTCACCGAAGCCGAAGTACTCGGTCTGGCCGCATCGGCGGAGCAGTACAGCTCGCACGTGCTCGCGGCATCGGTCATCGCCGCAGCCGAGGCGGCGGGACTCGAGTCGGAGGTGGCCGACACCGCAAGCGAAGTCGCCACGTTCGGGGTCGTCGCCCGATTCGGCACGCGCGAAGTGGCGGTCGGCAAGCTGCGCTTCATCGAATCCCATGCTGAGGGCACGCGGGCCGCCCCGCTCAGCGGCGGGGAGCTGGCGATCTACGTCGCCATCGACGGCCACTTCGCCGGCAGCCTTCTGGCAAGCGACGCAGTGCGCGGCAACGCCCGGGAAACGGTCGAGGCGCTTCGCTCGCTCGGCGTGCGCGAGACGCTCATTCTGACCGGTGACGCCCAGGCGACGGCAGACCATGTGGGCACGCAGCTCGGCATCACTCGAGTGCAGGCCGACTGTCTTCCGGAAGACAAGGTCAACGCGGTGCGTGCGCTCGAGGCCCGCCCGGTGATCATGGTCGGCGACGGGGTCAACGACGCCCCGGTGCTCGCCGTCGCCGATGTCGGTATCGCAATGGGCGCGAAAGGGTCGACTGCGGCGAGCGAATCAGCCGACGTCGTCATTCTGGTCGACGACATCTCACGCACCGCCCGCGCCGTCATGATCGGTCAGGACACGGTGCGGATTGCGCTGCAGAGCATCTGGCTCGGCATCGCGCTCAGCATCGGATTGATGATCGTGGCGGCGTTCGGCCTCATTCCGGCGACGGTCGGAGCGCTGCTGCAGGAACTGGTGGATCTGGCGACCATTCTGAACGCCTTACGTGCGATCGGCGGGCGCCGGGATGCCGCGGCCGCAGCCACGCGCGTCGCCTCGGCGGCTGCGGCGCGGGGTGTCGCGATCGGCTGAGACAGTGCGGTGTGGCGGCGTGATCGGCTGAAGCGGCATGGCGTGTGGCGGCGTGATCGGCTGAAACGGCGCGGCGCGAGTCGGGCGCCGCGGCGCGCGTGGGGGCCGACGCGCGCTGCGGCATCCAACCCGCGCGGCGGCATCCGGCGGCATCCGACCCGCGCGGTGAGCCTGATGCTCGAAACCGAGCCAGGTGGCCCTCTCCACGGATGTCGGCACGCGAGTTGCCACAGATGGCCCCATCGGCTCGCTTCAAGGGGCCATCTGTGACAACTCGCGAACGTAGACGCCGGGTGGGCGCGGTCGGGCTCGACGGAAATCGCCGAGCCGCCATCACGCTCCGTGCGGCGCGTGGCGTCATGATCGGCCGAGACCGCGGCGCGGGTCGAGCGCCGCTGCGCGCGCGGGGGCCGACGCGCGTGTCGGCGCCCAACCCGCGCGGCTGCCATTTCGTTGGTTCAGAAGCGCCGGCGACGTGGCCGCATCACAAATTGGTAAAGAAACCTAAAAAAGTCGGCCTAATCGCTTGCGGAGAATTAGTTCGTAAGATTTACTAACAAACATGACAGCAATGGGTGCTCAGCGGATCGATGATGACCGCGCCCTTCGCACGACCGCGAAGGTGCTGCCAGAGCATGCCCGCGGACACAACCGTTCGCTCGTGCTGCAGACGTTGTATCGCTCAGGTTCGCAGAGTCGCGCCGATCTCGCCCGTGAGACCGGCCTCACCCGTGTGACGATCTCCGACCTGATCAGTGAGCTGATGGGGGAGAGCCTCGTCATCGAACTGGGCCAACGCGAAGAGTCGCGCCCCGGTAAGCCGGCGACGCTCGTCGACATCGATCGCAGCGCCTTTCAAATTGTGTCGCTCGACCTCTCCGGACACGCTCTCTTGCGTGGGGCGGTACTCAGCCTCGACGGCGATGTACTGGACAGTGCGGAACTCGAGCTGGTCGGCGCGCGGGGCGAAGAAGCCTTCGACAAGGTCGCCGAGCTACTCTCCCGTGTGATCGCGCAGACCACGGCTCCGATCCTGGGCGTCGGCATCGGTTCGCCCGGCATCGTCGACCGCGCCGGCGTCGTGCGCAACGCCCCCAACCTCGGCTGGCGCGACCTGCCCCTGCAGCAGCGTCTCCAGGATGCGACCGGCCTGGCCGTGCTCGTGTGCAACGACGCGAACGCCGCTGCCCTGGCCGAGCACAGCTTCGGCGGTGCCGACCACGACCTGCTCCTGGTCAAGGTCGACCATGGCGTTGGCGCGGGACTCCTGATCGGCGGACGCGCCGTCTTCGGCGAAGGCTTCGCAGCCGGCGAGATCGGTCATGTCGTCGTTGGAACCGACGCGGGCCCGCTCTGCGCCTGCGGAAAGAACGGATGCCTCGAAGCGTGGCTCTCCGCCCCGAGCCTGACCGCCGCGATCGCCGCGGCCACGGCGGATGCCGCCACCCCGGCCGCCGCCGAACAGGCGACCCACCATATTCTTGCGGAAGCAGGGCGACGCCTCGGCATCGTTCTTGCTCCCGTCGTCGGAGCGCTCAATCTCTGGGAGATTGTCTTGAGCGGCCCGACTCATCTTCTCGATGGGCCGCTCTCTCTGGCCACCGTCGAGACGCTCCGGAAGAGAACGATGGCTGATATCACTGGCGATCTCACCCTCCGGATGACCACGCAAGGGCAGGACATCGTTCTGCGCGGCGCGGCCGCCATGGTCCTGTCCGGACGACTCGGGGTTTCGTAATCACAGCGTTCACCCCTGCACCAATCGATGTGGCACCCGCACACATTGGCAATCCAAGAAAGGAACTTCTCATGAAGAGAAAGCTCGTATCTCTCGCCGCTCTGGCGACAGCATCCGCACTCGTGCTTGCAGGCTGCTCCTCCAACGCCTCTGAATCCGGTGGCGATGGCGCCAGCACCGACGGCGCGGGAAAGACGATCACCCTGTGGCTCGCCGGTGGGGACACCCCCGACGAATTGCGCGACTACTTGAAGACTGAGTTCAACAAGGAGACCGGCGCAACGCTGAGCATTCAGCAGCAGGACTGGGGAGACCTCGTCACCAAGCTGACGACGTCGCTTCCCGACGCCAACAACACCCCCGATGTGACGGAGATGGGCAACACCCAGTCGCCGACCTTCACCAACGTCGGTGCGTTCCTCGACATCTCCGACATGTACGACGAGCTCGGCGGCGACAAGCTGCTGCAGTCATTCGTTGACGCCGGCACGGTGGGCGACAAGAACTACACGCTGCCGTACTACTTCGGCTCGCGTGCCGTGTTCACCCGCTCGGATGTCTGGGAGGCGGCCGGCGTGGCACAGCCCACGACACTCGACGAGTTCAACGCCGGCGTCGCAGCGGTCACCGCGGCCAACCCGCTGAACATCCCGGGCTTCTCCGGCTTCTACCTCGGCGGCCAGGACTGGCGCAACGGCATTTCCTGGATCTTCGCCAACGGTGGAGAGCTCGCCACGGTCAAGGACGGCACCTGGACCTCGACACTCGCGTCGGCCAACACCCAGAAGGGCCTCGCTCAGCTGCAGCAGCTGTACAAGACCGCGTCCAACGCGCCAAACGACGCCAAAGACAGCAACCAGTACATCTACCTGAACGACAGTGATGAGATCAAGGATGCCGATGGCAACGTCACATCGAGCACCTCGCTGTCAGCGGCAACGATCATGGCTCCGACCTGGGCGCACTGGTCGATCGGAACCCTCGGCACCGACGCTGAGGGCAAGGCGACCCGCACCTGGGACGACACCAAGAACGCCATCTTCGCTCTCCCCGGCAACGACGGCAAGCCGGCACCGGTCTTCGCCGGCGGCTCGAACATCGGTATCTCGGCCAAGAGCAAGAACCCTGAACTGGCCAAGACCCTCATGAAGATCATCTTCTCCGAGGACTACCAGAACATGCTCGGCAAGAACGGCCTCGGCCCGGCAAACAGCGACTACACCGCGTCGCTCGGTGACGACCAGTTCGCGAAGGCACTCATTGAGTCCGCCTCGAACTCGAAGCTGACCCCCGCCGCTCCGGGCTGGGCCACCGTTGAGGGTTCGCTCGTCATGGAAGAGTTCTTCAGCAAGATCAAGGACTCGACCGACCTCAAGGCCCTCGCCACGGAGTACGACGAGAAGCTCACTCCGATGCTGAACGGCAAGTAACAAGGTTCGTTCCCTTTCGTTGGTCGAGGAGCGCGCGAGCTTGCGAGCACGTGTCTCGAGACCTCGCGAGCCAATCTCTGAACTGCAGTTGCGTTCGGAGGTCGGCTCGCGAGGTCTCGAGACGGCCGCGGGCGGCCTCCTCGACCAACGGAACAAAGTGAAAGGAGGCTCAGCGTGACAACGCCGAACCTCGTGTTGGAGCAGGTCGGACCGACCCGTACCGACAAGCCACGCAGAAAGCGGCCACTCGCCCCGTATCTGCTCATCCTGCCCGCCATTGGCATCCTGATCCTGGCACTGGGCTACCCGCTCATCTGGCAGTTCGTGACCTCGATGCAAAAGTTTGGGCTTGCCCAGCAATTCGGCCAGCCGCCGGAGTTCGTCTGGTTCGAGAACTACATCACTCTCTTCACCGACCCGTACATGTGGACGGTCGTCGCCCGCTCAATCGCCTTCTGCCTGGTCACCGCTGCGGTCACCATGATCGTCGGCACCCTGATGGCCCTGCTGATGAAGGCTGTGAACACGGGCGTTCGCATCACCATCCAGATTTCGATGCTGTTGGCCTGGGCCATGCCCGTCGTGGCGGCGATGACCGTCTGGAACTGGCTCATCGATTGGCGTCGCGGTGTTCTGAACAACGTGCTGGTGTCGATGGGATTCGACCAATTTCAGAACCACAACTGGCTCGCCGATCCGCTCTCCTTCTTCTTCATCGCGATGATCATCGTGGTCTGGATGAGCGTTCCGTTCGTCGCCTTCTCCATCTACGCCGGGCTCACCCAGGTGTCTGGCGAGGTGCTGGAGGCCGCGCAGATGGACGGCGCCACGCCGACCCAGCGTCTCTGGTACATCATCGTGCCGATCATCAAGCCCGTGCTCGCCATCATCCTGCTGCTGCAGATCATCTGGGACTTGCGCGTGTTCACGCAGATCCGACTGCTGCAGGATGCTGGCTCTATCGCATCAGAGACCAACCTGCTCGGTACCTACATCTACCAGCTCGGCGTCGGATCGAGTGACTTCGCCATGGCCAGCGCCGTGTCGATCTTCGTGCTCGTGCTCACCGTCGCGCTCAGCTGGTTCTACGTGCGCAGCATGCTCAAGGAGGACGAGTCATGACCTCGACCGTGAACCCCACGCCCGCCATTCCCGCCGTTGCCGTGGCCCCGCACCCAACGCCGACCGCTCAAGCGCGTTCGACGGCCCGCACCGGCACCGAACGCAGCGGCAACCGCCGTTTCAAGCCCGGCAGGGTCGCGCTCGGTGTGATCGGCGTCGTCGTCTCGCTGATCTGGGTCTTTCCGGTCTACTGGATGCTCAACTCGTCGCTACTGCCGAACGTCGTGTTGCAGAACACCACGCCGACCTGGCTGCCGTTTGGCGGCTCGTTCGACAACTTCGTCGCGGTGTTCGAGGGCGGAACCTTTCTTCCGGCGCTGGGGATGTCGACGGCGATCGCCTTCATCACCGTGACGTTCTGCCTGCTCCTCGCGTTCTTCGGAGCGCTCGCGATCAGCCGTTTCCGTTTTCGCGGACGCAAGACGTTCGTGTTGGCCGTGCTCCTGATTCAGATGCTGCCGGCCGAAGGCCTCTTCATCGCCCAGTACAAGATGATGGGCAGCCTCAACCTGCTCAACTCCATCGTCGGCGTGAGCATCATCTACATCGCCGCGGTCGTTCCGTTCACGATCTGGATGTTGCGCGGCTTTGTCGCCGGTGTGCCGGCCGACCTCGAAGAGGCGGCCATGATCGACGGGCTGAGCCGCACCCAGGCGTTCATGCGCATCACGTTCCCGCTGCTCGCGCCGGGGCTGATCGCATCCGGTGTGTACGCTTTTCTGCAGGCCTGGAACGAGTTCACTGTGGCTCTCGTGCTGCTGCAAAACAACTCAGATCAGACGCTTCCGCTCTGGCTGCGCGGATTCATTCAGGCCAGTGCCAGTCGGGCGACCGACTGGGGCCAGGTGATGGCCGCATCGACCATGGTCGCCGTTCCGGTGATAATCTTCTTCCTCTTCGTTCAGGGGCGTATGACCAGCGGACTG
This sequence comes from Glaciibacter kafniensis, assembly GCF_039538945.1. NCBI lineage: Bacteria > Bacillati > Actinomycetota > Actinomycetes > Micrococcales > Microbacteriaceae > Glaciibacter > Glaciibacter kafniensis. The sequence continues at coordinate 48,407 of NZ_BAABCN010000001.1, forward strand.
GTCAGTGGGGCGGTCAAGGGATGAGCCTGACGCAGCATGTACCCATCGACGATTCTCTGCGCAGAATCGTCAGCACCACCCTGATGCCCGGATTTGTCGGCACCACGCTGCCCGACTGGCTGGAACGTCGCCTGCGCAACGGGCTCGGAGCGGTCTGTATCTTCGGGCAGAACATCGTGTCATCCGAGCAGCTGCGCCGGCTGGCGACGGCGATTCTCACGGCGAACCCGCTCGCGGTGATCGCCATCGACGAGGAGGGCGGCGACGTCACCCGGCTCTACCAGGGGTTGGGCTCGCCCTACCCTGGCAACGCCATCCTCGGTCGCCTCGACGATGTGAGCTACACCGAAGAGGTGGGCCGCCTCGTGGGCTGGGAGTTGCGCAAGGCCGGCTGCACTCTGACCTTCGCTCCGGATGTCGACATCAACTCGAACTCAGACAACCCGGTGATCGGGGTGCGCAGTTTCGGTGTCGACCCGATCAAGGTCGGAGCACACTCCGCGGCGTGGGTGCGCGGATTGCAGGCCACCGGTATCGCCGCCAGCCCGAAGCATTTTCCGGGACACGGCGACACCGCTCTCGATTCGCACCTGGCCATGCCGATCGTCGATCTCTCGCTCGAGACCCTGCGCGAACGCGAATTGGTTCCGTTTCGGGCGGCGATCGCCGCCGGCGCCAAGACCATCATGACCTCGCACATTCTGTTGCCACAGGTCGACCCGGCGAACCCCGCCACCCTCTCGAGCGTGATTCTCGATGGGCTGCTGCGCACAGAACTCGGGTTCAAGGGCGTCATCGTCAGCGACGCCATCGACATGACAGGGGCCAGCGGAATTCTCGGGATTCCCGCCGCCGCGGCCGCGGCTTTGGCGGCAGGCTGCGATCTGCTCTGCATCGGCACGGAGAACACCGACGCTCAGCTCGATGAGATCGAGGCTGCGGTGATCGCCGCGGTTGAAGCCGGCACGCTCTCGCGTTCACGCCTGGCCGATGCCGCCGAGCGCGTGATTCGTCTGGCCGAAGAGACCTGCGCCGACTTCGATCGCATTCCGATTACGGACTATGCGCTCGCGATGGAGGAGCCGAGTTTCGATACGAAGCGGATTGCCGCGTCGTTCGGCCTGAACGACCTGGCGAAGAACTGGATTGCCCAGACGCCGGACACCTTCTCGGTCGTGCGCCTCGAGACGGCGATGAACATCGCAGTCGGGCAAGCGCCGTGGGGCCCATTCGCGGAGCTCGACGCCAGTCCGGATTCTGATCTCGCCGAAGCGTGGAGAACCCGCCCCGTCGTTTCACGCACAGCCGACGACCAGCACGAGATCATGCTGGCCGCCCATGCTCCGGTTCTGGTGATCGGAAAAGACAACCACCGGCATCCGTTCGTGCGCGACGTGATCGATGCGTTGCGGGCGGAGGAACGTGAGGTGCTCGTCGTCGACATGGGCTGGCCGTCCGACGATCTGGCCTACGCCGACATCGCGACATTCGGCGCGTCGCGCTTGGCCGGGCGGGCGCTGCTCGAGCTGCTGACTCCCTGACTATCTGATCGAACCTGATCGTTTCAGGTAGAATTCAATCAGAGCGGTGATTGGTACCGCGGGAGTTGGAGTTCGCAGTGGCTGAAGTAGTAATCGTTGAAAACGAGGCCGCCGCCGGCGTTCTCATCGCCCAGTCAATCCGTGGGCTGATCGAGTCTCGGCCGGACGCCGTGCTCGGTTTGGCCACTGGCTCGACTCCGATTCCGGTCTATCAGGCGCTCGCCGCCTCATTTGCGGCGGATCCGCTCGATGTCAGCCGGGTGCGTGGGTTCGCTCTCGACGAGTACGTCGGCCTGCCGTTCGGGCACCCCGAGAGCTACCGCCAGGTCATCACGCGTGAGGTCGTTGAACCGCTCGGCTTGACGGCCGCGAACATCCACGTTCCCGACGGGAGCCTGGCCACCATCGAGCACGCCGGACTCGACTACGAGCAGGCGATTCTCGAAGCCGGCGGCGTCGACGTGCAGATTCTCGGCATCGGCCGCACCGGACACCTCGGCTTCAACGAGCCAGGCTCGTCGTTCGGTTCGCTGACCCGGGTGAAGACGCTGACCGAGAAGACCCGTGTCGACAACGCGCGTTTCTTCGACTCACCCGAGCAGGTTCCGATGCACTGCATCACGCAGGGGCTCGGCACGATTCTGCGCGCCCGCCACCTCGTGCTGCTGGCGTTCGGCGCGGGCAAGGCCGACGCCATCGCTGCAGCAGTCGAGGGGCCGATGACCGCGAGCCAGCCCGGCTCGGCGATTCAACTGCACCCGCACGTGACGGTGGTCGTGGACGCCGCTGCCGCGAGCAAGCTCGTCAATCGCGACTACTACCAGCACGCCTGGGATCACAAGCCCGCGTGGCAGGGCATCTAGCCGGCGCATCCGTCGCGCACGGCGCATCCGTCGTCTCGCCAGCGCCTACCCTGGAGAGATGAAGTCTTTCCGGCCGCTCGGCACTGAACCCCGCCGAGCCGGAGCGAAACCTCGGCTCTCGCGCGACGTCTACGTCTTGGGCGTCATCTCCTTCTTCGTGATGGTCGGGTTCGGCGTCGTGATTCCGGTGCTGCCGGTCTACGTGCGCAGCTTCAACGTCGGAAACCTCGAGGTCGGCGCCGTCGTGTCGGCCTTCGCCCTGATGCGCCTGGTCGCGAGTCCGTTCTGCGGGCGCCTCATCGACTGGATGGGCGAACGCCTGGTCTTGGCCATCGGCATCGGCATCGTCGCCGTGTCGAGCGGACTGGTCGGCATCGCCGCGAACTATCCGCAGCTGTTGATTCTGCGCGGAGTCGGCGGAATCGGCTCGGCCATGTTCACCGTCTCGGCGATGACTCTTCTGCTCGGCTCCACCTCGCCGGCGTTGCGGGCGAGGGCGATCGGTTTCTACCAGGGCGGCTTTTTGCTCGGCGGCATGGCCGGCCCCGCCATCGGCGGCTTGCTCGCCACCATCTCGCTGACCGCGCCGTTCTTCTTCTACGCGGCGACCCTCGCCATTGCCGGTGTCGTCGGCCTCATTCTCTTGCAACCGCGAACCGAACAGGATGCCGCGGGTGCGGCCGCCGAGGCCGCAGCAGCGATCCCGTTCCGGAGGGTGCTCACCGACAAACGCTATCGAGCCGCCTGTCTGGCCAACTTCGCGCAGGGCTGGACCTCGTTCGGGGTGCGCAGCGCCCTCATTCCGGTGCTGATCGTCGAGGTGCTGAATGGCCCGAGCGCGTGGACCGGCATCGCCTTCGCCGTTGCTGCCGTCGCCCAGACGCTTGCGTTGGCACCGGCCGCCAAGTTCATCGACACGGTCGGTCGCAAGCCCGCCATCATCGGCTCATTCGCGGCCGCGGCGGTCATCATCACTGCGGTGCCGTTCGCGCCGAACATCTGGGTGCTGACCGCGCTCCTGTGCCTCTACGGCGTCGCCGCGGCATTCATGGGAACCGCGCCGGCCGCAGCAGTGGGCGACGCGGCCGGATCGCGCGGCGGACGTCCCGTCGCCGTGTTCTCGATGTTCGGCGATGTCGGCGCCATCATCGGCCCGCTGGCCGCCGGGCTGCTCGCCGACACTCTCTCGTACCCCGCCGCGTTCGGAGTGGGGGCGGTGCTGTTCCTCGTCGCATCCGCCTACGCCGTGCGGATGCCGGGCGGGGTGCCCGCGGGCGACACCGCGTCGATTCTCACCGTACAGACGCCGCCAACGCGCCCGTCCTCCGCAACAGCCGACTGACTATTCCTGGGTTGCGGCCCCACAAGCAGGCTGCATAAACGAATTGTCCGAAATATCCGGTGGCTAACTCCGGTAATCCTCGGATTAGCCAGTTTCCTGGGGCGGAATGACGCGGGCCGAGGGAACCGACGGCGCGGATCCCCGGAGTTAGCCACCAACACGAGGGCTGGCCCGGCGAGAAACAATCAGCGAGACGGGAGCGGCCGGGTCGCCTCCTCCACGAGCTCCAGAAGATGCCGGTATTCCTGCCCGGTCGCCCGGCTCATGCCGAGCTCGCAGGTGCGGTTCGCCGACGCATACGAGGCATAGCTGCGCTCGGTGACCTCTGCGGCCTCCCTCGCCGACGCCGACGCGGTGAGCTCCGGATGCAGCAGCCCGCGGTCGCCGGCGAAGGCACAGCAACTCCAGTCCACCGGAACGTGCACATCGGGACTGATCCGTTCGGCCAGCGCGGTCATCATGTCGTTGATGCCGAGCTGCGTCGACGAACAACTGTGGTGCAGCGCAATCGACGCAACCGGCGTCGTGACCGGCAGCCGCTCGATCACATTCACGTGAATGAACTCGACAGCATCGACGAAGCGCAGCGCCGCATAGTCGCCCCCGGCGGCGATCGCGTTCTTCTGCATCGTCTCCAAGCCCTCTGTGCAGGATGCCGCGTCGCAGACGATCGGCAACTCGCCACCGCGACTCGCGGCCAGCAGCGCCGGCAGCACGATGTCGGTCATCCGCTCGTAGCCGCGCGTGTTTCCCTTCGACTTCCATGGCGTGCCGCAGCAGAGCGAATCGAGGCCCTCGGGAATCGTCACGCTCACGCCGGCCCGCGTGCAGAGCTCGAGGAAGGCATCCGTCACCCCGATCCCGTTGGCGGCCGGGCCGAACATCGTGCCGATGCAGGCGGCGAAGTAGACGGCGGTCGGCGCGGCCACCGCGTCGCCGGCCGATAAGCCGCGTCGCCGTGACCCGCCACGCGGCAGACCCTCGTCGTAGAGCGGCACGGTGTCGGCGCCGAGCAACGCCCGACCGACCCGGGTCGCCGCGGTGACGAGCGGAGCCGGCACCCGGTCGGCCACACTCAAGGCAAGCCCGCCGAGCGCGGTGACCGTGCCCCAATTCTTCGCGGCCCCGAGCCAGGCCGTTTGTTCGAGCGCGCTCGTGTTCTCGGCCCGCAACCGGCGCACGAGATCACCCGTGTTGATGTTCACCGGGCAGGCGACCTGGCACATCCCGTCGACCGCACAGGTCTCGACGCCGTCGTAGGTGTAGTCGCGGCGCAGCTCCTCGAGCAGGCGGGTGTCGCCGGCGGCCTCCGCCGTCTTCATCTCCCGGCGAATCACAATGCGCTGCCGGGGCGTCATGGTCAGGTCCTTCGACGGGCAGGCCGGCTCGCAATAGCCACACTCGACGCAGCGGTCCACCTCCGCCTCGACCGTCGGGGCGAGCTTGAGGTTCGCCAGGTACGACTGGGGGTCGTCGGAAAGGATCACTCCGGGGTTCAACAGCCCGGTCGGATCGAAGAGCGACTTGAGTTCCTGCATCACCGCATACAATTCGTCGCCGTATTGGCGCCGCACGAACGGGGCCATGATGCGCCCGGTGCCGTGCTCGGCCTTGAGCGACCCGCCGTTGCCGAGAACGAGATCCACCATCTCCTCTGTAAACCGCTCGTAGCGCGTGAGCGAGGCGGGGTCGTCGAAATGCTCGTTGAGCATGAAGTGGATGTTGCCATCCTTGGCATGCCCGAAGATCACGCTTTCTTCGTAGTCGTAGGCGTCGAAGAGCCCGATCAAGCTCTCGCAGGTGCCGAGCAGCGCCGGAACCGGCACCACGATGTCTTCGAGCAGAGCCGTCGTTCCCGATGGGCGTGCGCCGGCCACTGTCGTGTAGAGGCCCTTGCGAATGTGCCAGAGATTAGCCCGTTCGCGTGCGTTCCCCGTCAGCGAGAGGGGCGCGATGAGATCGAGCGCCGTGAGAGCGGATGACCCGGCGGCCTGCTGCGCAGCCAGCTGGTCAGGGCTCTCGGCCAAGTATTCGAGCAGCAATGCCGCGTGGCCGTCGACGCTCAGCGCCTGGAGCTCTGGCGTGCTGTCCGGCTGGGTCTGAGCCACCCGCAGCGAGGTCGCATCCATCAGCTCGATCGTGCCGAGCCCGGCGGCGACCAGCGACGGAAGCGCCGACGTCGCAGCGCTGAGAGTGGGAAAGAGGGCGAGGCCGGTCAGCGCCTGGGGGAGCGCCGGAACCGTGCGAAAGGTGACCTCGGCGACGAAGCCCAGGGTTCCCTCGCTGCCGATCATCAGATGGGTGAGAATGTCGACCGGACGTTCGTGGTCGAGAAACGAGTTGACCCCGTAACCCATCGTGTTCTTCATCGAGAACTGCGCTTCGATCAGCGCGACGGATGCGGGGTTGCCGCGCACCCGGTCTCGCAACCGGGCCAAGCCGCGGTAGAGGGCGGGTTCGAGCTGGCGCAGACGCTCGTCCGCGTCGGCCGCGCCGGTGTCGACGATCGTGCCGCTCGGCAGCACGACCACCATCGATTCGACGGTCTGATAGCTGTTCTGCGCGGTGCCGCAGGCCATGCCGCTCGAGTTGTTGGCGACCACGCCCCCGATCGTGCAGGCGATCTCGCTCGCCGGGTCAGGGCCGAGCTTGCGGCCGAAACGCGTGAGGCGGGCGTTCACCTGCCGCACCGTCACGCCGGGCTGCACGCGTACCCTGGCACCGGCATCCAGCACCTCGATCGACCGAAAATTGGCCCGGGTGTCGACCAGGATGCCGTCGGTGACGCCCTGCCCGCTCAGGCTGGTTCCGCCAGAGCGAAAGGTCAGGGGGATGCCACGGCGCTGGCTCTCCCGATAGAGCTCTGCCACCTCTGCGGCGCTGGACGGCGTTGCGACGCTGGTGGGAACGAGTAGATAGTGCGAGGCGTCGTGAGCGTACTTCAGCCGATCAATCGAGCGGGTGCTCGAGGCGATGGGGATGCTCACGGAAAGCGGGATTGCGGGTGCCGTCGGGGCGCTGGGTGCCGACGCGGGGGCCGAAGAGGCGCTCATTCGTGATCCTTTCAGGCTGCGACGGTGCGTGTGCTCATCGGGTGCGGAACGCCGTCATCGACTCGGGGGAGCCTGGGAACAACACTACGAGAAAATAAAGTACAAACTATACGTAAGTTCTGAATATTTATTTCAAAGTCGGATTTGCCGAAATTGAGGGGCCCGCGCTGGTAGCCATCAACCGACCTGGTCGAGGTTCTTCCTGGCGCAGCTGACGGTCTGCGGGTGCGGTGCGGGTCTGCGCACCTGGTGCCCTCGAACGGCGCAGCTCGCCGCAGGGGTAGCGCGAGGGCAGGCTTGCGCGACAAGTCGACGAAAGGCGTCGAGAGACGACTGCAAAAGTCGACGAAAGAGGTCGCCGAAAAAAGTCGACGTGAGTGAAAGCTGAGCCTAGCTGAGCTCTTTGCGCCCCGAGATGAGCCCGCTGACCGTGGCGAGCACGGCGAAGACTCCGGCGACGATCGGCTGACCAAGGTCCCACCAGGCGAGCGCGGCGGCGCCCATCACCGCGATCTCGACGAGGGCCTTGCCGAACGGGTCGAGACGGAACACGGCCTTGGGCGAGCGGAACAGCGCCCAGACCAGGATCGCGAACGCGGGTGCGGCGATACCGACCAGCACGCCGGGCCAAGGAAGCGGCCAGGCAGTGAAACCCCAGATGCCAAGACTGACGAAAGCGAAAAGTTCGAGCACGAACCGCAGAACGTCGTTGGGGCCGAGCTTGATCTCAGGGTGTGTCTCTGTCACCTGGCTATTCTACCGAAGCGGCGCGGCTGCAATGCCCGAGCGGCCGGCGCTCCACGGATGTCGTCACGCGGGTCGGGTGCCGCCACGCGCGTTGGCGCCGGCCAGCGCAGCGGCATCCGACCCGCGCAGCGCGAGAAAGACCCGAGCTGCCAGGTGCAACGCCTACTTGAAGATGATCGTGCGCGCGCCATCCTGCAGCACACGGTTCTCAGCAAACCACTTCACGGCCTGGCTGAGCGTGCGGCTCTCTTCGTCTTGACCGATGGCCACGAGCTCGCCTGGCGTGCGCGAGTGATCGACCCGCACCACGTTCTGCTCGATGATCGGGCCCTCGTCGAGGTCGCTCGTCACGAAATGCGCCGTCGCCCCGATCAGCTTCACGCCGCGCGCGTGAGCCTGACGGTACGGGTTGGCGCCCTTGAAGCCGGGCAGGAACGAGTGGTGGATGTTGATGGCGCGGCCCTCGAGGCGCGCGCAGAGTTCGGGGGAGAGAATCTGCATGTAGCGAGCGAGCACGACGAGCTCGATGTCGTGCTCCTCGATCGCCTCGATCACGCGCGCTTCGAACGCGGCCTTGCTGGCGGCATCCGTGATGGGCATCGACTCGAACGGAACACTGTAGAAGCCGACCAGGTCGCGCAGCGTGCCGTGGTTGCTGAGCACGAGCGGGATCTCGACGGCGAGCTGCCCTGCACGCTGACGAAAGAGCAGATCGTTGACACAGTGGCCGGCGGTCGACGCGAGAACGAGGGTGCGCAGCGGGCGGCCGACCACGTCGATGATGGCGTGCATGTCGTAGCGCGCGATGACGGGGTCGAGCGCGGCGTGCAGCTCGAGGCGATCGGCGGGGGATTCCACCTGCAGGCGAATGAAGAACCGACCGGTGTCGGCACTGGAGAACTGCTGGCTCTCTGTGATGTTGCCGCGCGCAGAAACGATGGCGCCGCTGACCGCGTGCACGATTCCGGGCTGATCGGCGCAGACCAGGGTGATGACCCAGTGGTGGTGAGGGGTTGCCGGCGTCAAACTGTTCATCCGCCTAGGTTACCGGCCATCCACAGGCACCATGCTGCGCGCGTCGGTTAGACTGTCATTTGGTCACGCCGTTTTCGCGCGGCCCCGGGCGCGCACGTCGCGCGCAGTCGATCCGGCCCCACGTGGGCATTCACCGGATCCGCCGTCCGTGAGTTAGCTCTTTCATGTCAAGAACCACCGTTCCGCAGGCGTCTGTCGCCTCCCCCTCCTTTCCCTGGGTCGGCCTGATCACTCTCGCCGCCGCCATCTTTCTGTCGATCACATCGGAGATGCTGCCGACCGGGCTGCTGCCCGAGATGAGCGAATCGCTCGGTGTGAGCGAATCGAGCGTCGGCCTGCTGGTGACCTGGTTCGCCTTCACCGTCGTCGCCACCAGCACCACGATGGCGCACCTGACCCGGCGGATGCCGCGTCACGGTCTCGTCGTCGCCGTGCTCATCGTCTTCGCCATCAGCAACGTGATGACCGCGTTCGCCCCGACATACGGCCTCGTTGTCGTGTCCCGGGTTCTCGGCGGGCTCGCGCACGGCCTGTTCTGGTCGGTCGTCGGCGCCTACGCCGCGCATCTGGTTCCGAAGGAACAGATCGGCCGAGCCGTGTCGATCACCGTCGCCGGCGGAACTCTTGCTTTCGTCTTCGGTGTACCCCTCGCCACGGCGGCCGGGCACCTGATCGGCTGGCGGATGTCGTTCGCCCTCCTCGCCGTGCTCATGCTGATCGGTGCGGCGGTGGTGTGGAAGTTCCTCCCGAAGGTCACCCACCACGCGATTCGCGACACAGATACCAATGTCACGGCGACCCAAACACCGCGCGCGCTGAGAACGAAGAAGGCGAAGGATCCCACGGTTTCCGCCGTCATCCTGATCTGCTGCATCACCATGGTGATCATGGTCGGCCACTACACCTTCTACACCTACATCGCCCCCTATCTGATCGACGTGCTCGGCGTCGGCACCGACGGGCTGGCCCCGTTGCTCTTCGCCTTCGGCATCGCCGGCGCCGTCGGTCTCGTGCTCTCCGGCACGGTCTTCGGCCCGCGCCCCCAGCTCGGCATCATGCTGGCAGTGATCGTCTCGGCGCTCGGTGTGAGCGCGCTCGCCGTGTTCTCCGCGAACCTGCCCGTCGCGATTGCCGCATTCGTGCTCTGGGGCATCGCGTTCGGCACCTTCCCGCCGCTTCTGCAGACGAGGATGCTGCACACCGCGTCGCTGCGCTTCAGGGACACCGCGAGCGCCATCTACACGACGGCGTTCAACGCCGGTATCGGCGGCGGGGCGCTCGTCGGCGCCATTGTGCTCAACGTGGCCGGCCTCGAGGTGCTGCCGTTCGTGTACATCGGACTGCTGGGGGTGGCCTTCGTGATGCTTGTCGTCAGCGACATCGTGATTCGCCGGCGGGCGCTGGCCTAGCTCGCCCGCACGTCGCGACCGGCGGCATCCGCTCGCGAGCTGTGGCAGATGACCATTTTGCCTGCGTGAAATCGGTAATCTGCCACAGTTCGGCGACGCGAGTCAGGCGAGGGAAACCCTAACCGGGTTGGTCGTCACCCGCCTGGTCGGCGAGCGGACGGCTGGCCACGACCGGCACGTGCCCGGTGAATCCCTCCCGTTCGAGCGCGATGGCGAAGATCCGATTGCGGCAGAGGAACCAACCTGCGACGAGTGCGGGAATGATGATGATGAGCGAGCTGATCGTGAGCGTTCCGACCGGCCAATCGAGCGCCATCAGAACCAGCACACCGACCAGAAACACCAGCGTGAGGTAGCCCGTATACGGTGCTCCCATCATCCGGAAGGCCGGTCTCGCCAGGAGCCCTTTCTTCGACCACGCCAACAACCGCAGCTGGCAGAGCACGATCATTCCCCACGAACTGACGATGCCGATCGCCGCCGCGTTCAGCACGATCTCGAACGCCTCGTCGGGAACGATCGCGTTCAAGCCGACGCCGAGCAGCGTGACGACGCCGGTGAGCAGGATGCCGCCGAACGGCACCCCGTGCCGGCTGAGTCGGCTGGCGAAGCGCGGAGCCGAACCGGCCAATGACATCGAGCGCAGGATGCGTCCGGTCGAGTAGAGCCCGGCGTTCAGCGACGAGAGCGCCGCGGTGAGCACCACCAGGTTCATGATCACGTCGACACCCTCCACCCCGATGCTGCCGAAGAACGTGACGAACGGACTCTCGCCCGCCTTGTAGTCGGAATAGGGCAGCAACAGCGACAGCAGCAGGATCGACCCGACGTAGAAGACCGCGATCCGGATGATGACGGTATTGATCGCCTTCGGCATCACCTTTTCGGGGTTCTGCGTCTCGCCGGCCGTCGTGCCGACGAGTTCGATCGCCGCATAGGCGAACACGACGCCCTGCACCACCAGAACTGTCGCAATCAGCCCATTCGGAAACCAGCCGCCGTTGTCGGCGATGAGCGAGAAACCCACCTGCTGGCCTTCGACAGGGGTGCCGAAGATGACCATCCAGGTGCCGACCAGAAGAAAGGCGATGATCGCGACGACTTTGATCAGCGCGAACCAGAACTCAAGCTCACCGAACACCTTCACCGACAGCAGGTTGAGCCCCAAGACGACGCCGAGCGCGATCAACGCATACGCCCACTGCGGAACCGCCCCGAGTGGTGCCCAGTATTTGCTGAAGAATCCCATATAGAGCGCGACGGCGGTGACATCGACGATGGCGGTCATGGCCCAGTTGAGCCAGTAGAGCCAACCCGTCACGAACGCCGTCTTCTCGCCGAAGAACTCGCGGGCGTAGGAGATGAAGGAGCCAGACGACGGGCGGTGCAGTACCAGCTCGCCGAGCGCGCGCAGAATCAAGAAGGCGAAGAGCCCGCAGATCGCGTAGACGAAAACGAGCGAGGGTCCGGCGGTGGCCAGGCGTCCGCCCGAGCCGAGAAACAGCCCGGTTCCGATCGCGCCACCGATCGCGATCATCTGCACCTGGCGAGATTTCAGGCCCTTGTGCAGGCCCTCATCCTCGTGCACCGTCACCGCGTCGACGATGTGTTCGACGGGAGTCTCGAGGTGATCGGGCAGGTGCTCCACATGCGGATGCAGGTGCGGATGCGGAGGCAGAGGCGGGTGCTCGACCCTTCCCGTTTGAGGGGGTGGCACGGGGGTGTCGTGCGGTTCGCCGGGTCTGCTGCTCGTCATTGTGCACGCTCCGAATCAATCGGTTGTGCGGCCCAACTTTACTCCGGCACATCCCGAGCTGTACCTCGAATGTGGGTCACGATTTTCAGTCCGATGATCCGGATGCCGTCGCCGAACTGTGGCAGATGACCATTTCTGGGCGGTAAAACGGTAATCTGCCGCAGTTCGGCGAAAGAGACGAGCGTGCGATGAGCGCGACGCGAGACGCGAGACGCGCGCGACTAGTACAAGCGCCGCCCGGCCGCGAACACCGCGTCCACCTCGAACGTGTCGCTCAGCAGCACCGCGTCGGCCGCGAAGCCCACCGCGAGGGCGCCGAGATCGTCGGAACGGCCGATCGCTCTGGCCGGCGTCGCGGTGAGAGCCGTCACTGCCTCTTCGACCGACACTCCGACCTCGGTGACGGCACGGCGCAGGGCCACATCCAGGGTGAGAGTCGAACCGGCGATCGAGCCGCCCTCGGTCAGCCGGGCGACGCCATCCGTCACGGTGACGGGCAGGGTGCCGAGAATGTAGGCGCCGTCGGCGGCGCCAGTGGCCGCCATCGCGTCGGTGATCAGTGCGATCCGGCCGGGCGCCCCGGCGAACGCGAGCCGAACCACTTCTGGATGCACGTGCACGCCGTCGTTGATGACCTCGAGAATGACGTGGGCGGAGTGGGTGGCCGCGGAGACCGGTCCCGGTGCACGGTGGTGGATGCCGCGCATGCCGTTGAAGGCATGCGTCAGAATCGAGGCCCCGGCGTCGAAGGCCGCCAGCGCGGTCTCGTAGTCGGCGGCGCTGTGTCCGACGGCAACGGCGACACCCGCATCGGTGAACTGCCGGATGGCGTCGAGAGCTCCGGCAAGTTCGGGAGCGAGGGTCACCTGAGAAATCGTGCCGCGGCCGGCGGCGAGCAACCGGCTGATCGAGTCGGCGTCGGCGGCACGCAGCAGCTCGGGATCGTGCGCGCCACGGAACTCGTTGTCGAGGAAGGGGCCTTCGAGGTGCGCACCGAGAATGAGCGGGTTCTGCTCAGCCGCATCGGCGATCGCAGCGACGCGGCTTTCGAGGTCGGCCTGGCTCGCAGTGACCAGCGACAGCACGGCCCGGGTGGTGCCATGGCGGTGGTGCACGGCCAGAGCGGTGTTGATTGCTGAGGCGCCGAGTTCGAACGCCGCCCCGCCGGCACCATGGCAGTGGATGTCGATGAAGCCGGGAGTGAGCCGGCGGCCGGCGGCATCCGTCACCGTGGTCTGCTCAGAGCGCAAATCGTGCCAGCCGGTGCCGGTGCCCACGCCGGTGATGGTGTCGCCGCTGAAGGCGACCCAGGAGTCGGCGACGGTCTGCCCGCCGGAGACCAGGCGTGCGGAATGAAGGATCAGGTCGGCGTTGGTCATGAAGCGACGATAACCGAAATGCCGTTGTCGTTGAACGCGGTGACCTGCTCGGCGGTGATTCCCGCGTCGGTGATTAGCGTGCTGAACAGTTTGGAGCCGCCGATCGTCGCGAAGGCGATGACGCCGATCTTGCTCGAATCCGCCACCACCACCGCGCGGGAAGCGCGGCTGGCCATCAGCGAGTTCACTGCCGCTTCTTGCTCGTCGTGCACTGTGGCGCCCATCACCGGATCGATGCCGTTCACGCCGATGAAGGCGAGATCGAGGGTGATCTTGCTCAGCACCACATCGCTGTACGGGCCGACCAGCTCGTAGGATCGCGGGTGCACGACGCCGCCGGTGACCACGGTTTTGATCTGGGGGCGCATGGCTAGCTGAGCCGCAATGTTGATGGCGTTGGTCACCACGGTGAGGCTCGACTGCGGGGAGGCCTCCATGATGTCGGCGCGCGCGCAGAGCACCGCGGCGATCGACGTGCTTGTCGTGCCGCCGCAGAGCCCGATGACCGCCCCACGCTGAACGAGAGCGCTCGCCGCGTGAGCGATCTGCAGCTTCTCGGGAGCGTGCTGCTCCTTCTTGTACCGGATCGGAAGGTCGTAGGCGACGGTCTGCCCCGTCGCGCCGCCGCGCGTGCGGGTGAGCAGCTGCTGTTCGGCGAGGGTGTCGAGGTCGCGGCGCGCCGTGGCTGCCGACACGTGCAGCTTGGTGATGATGTCCTCGACATCGAGATGACCTGTTTCGGCGAGCAGGTCAAGCACAGCGGTGAGTCGCTCCGCGCGGTTCATGGTTACCCCTTTATGTCCACTGCCAGTGTGGCATCCGCACCGGCGGCGATCGGAATGCCACTCGCGAACAGGCTCAGCAGTCTCGCCGCTTCCCCGGTCACCGCGTCGCGCCCGGCCGCCAGATACTTACGCGAATCGACGACGGCTTCGTGCTCGGCCAGGTAGCGGCGAATCGCGGCGGTGAAGAAGCCGTTGAGGTGCGTCGAGACGTTGATCTTGGTCATTCCGGCCTGAATCGCGTCGACGAGCTGGGCGTCGGCGACGCCCGATGAACCGTGAAGCACCAGGGGCACGGCGAGGGCGGCGCGCAGCTGAGCGATCAGCGTGAGGTCGAGGGCGGCATCGCGCTGGGTCATCGCGTGGGAGGAGCCGACGGCGACGGCGAGGGCGTCGACGCCCGTCGCGCTCACAAAGGAGACCGCCTCGGCCGGGTCGGTGCGCACGCCGGGAGCATGGGCGCCGTCTTTTCCGCCGATCTTGCCGAGCTCGGCTTCGACGAACACTCCGGCGGCGTGCGCGTAGGCCGTCACCCGGGCGGTGGCCGCCACATTTTCGGCGTAGGGCAGGTGCGCGCCGTCGTACATGACAGAGCCGAAGCCGAGATCGACGGCCTGGAGTGCCAGGTTTTCGTCTTCGGCATGGTCGAGGTGCACAGCGACGGGCACGGATGCCGCAGTGGCGATCGCGAGGCTGGCCAGCGCGATTGGGGAGAGCGCTCCGTGATACGTGGCGCAGTTCTGGGAGATTTGCAGAATCACGGGCAGGCCGGCCCGCTCGGCGCCGGCGACCAGCGCCTCGGCCGTCTCGAGGTGGATCACGTTGAACGCGCCGATGCCGGTTCCGGCGGCGGAGGCGGCCTGCATGAGCGTGCGAGTGGGAGTGAGGGTCATCGGGTCTCTCGATCGGTGGTGTCGAAGCTCAGCGGGTCAGGGCTCACGGTGTCGAAGTTCGATGGGCCGAAGCGTGTCGGGTCGAAGCTCGGCGGGTCGAAGATCAGCTCCGCGGCGAGGGCGGTGTGATCGGGCGAAATCTCGCCGGCGAGCGGCATCAGCACCGCGGCTGCCGACCACGCGGTGGCGGCGCCGAGCACCTGGTCGATGCGGTACCGGCCCGTTGCATAGGCGACAGCGGCGGCCGCGACAGCGGCATCGCCGGCGCCGGTGGGGTTGCCGCGCAGAACCCGCGGAAGCCGGGCAAAGAAGGGGGCTTCTGGGTCGCTCGCCGAGAGGGCGACCATTCCCTCTTCGCCGAGTGAGAGCAACACCAATTCGGCGCCGAGGGCGAGCAGGTGCCGGGCGCCGACGAGCGGGTCGCCGATTCCCGTCGCTTCGGCCAGTTCATGCCGGTTCGGCTTCAGCACCGTGGCTCCCGCTGCTGCCGCGGCCAGAAGCCCGGCGCCCGAGGTATCGATGATGCTCGGCACACCGTTTGCCGTGGCGAGGGCGACGAGTCGCGGATAGAAACCGAGCGGTGCACCGGCCGGGAGGCTGCCCGAGCCGACGAGGCAGCGCGCCGTCGGTAGAGCGGATGCGACGGCATCCGTCAGCAGTTGCCACTCGGTCGACGTGTGGTTCTCACCGCTCTCGGTGAAAATCGTGGTCTGGTTGCTGTCGTGCTCGACGAAGGCGATCGTGCGCCGGGTGCTGGCCTGCACCGGAACGAGCCGGTGGGTCACGCCGCTGGCGGCGAGTTCGTCGGCGAATTCCTGACCTGACGCGCCGCCGGCCGGGGCGATAGCGAGCACCGGGTAGCCCTGTTGATGGGCGACCCTGGCCACATTGACGCCCTTGCCGCCGGCCCGCACCGAGGCCGCGGCGACCCGGTTGGTGTCGCCGAGGCGTACGGCATCTACCGGGTAGGTGAGGTCGAGGGCCGGGTTCGGGGTGACGGTGACGATCATGCGAGTGCTGCCGAAGAGCCGAGTGCCGAAGAGACGAGTGCTGGAGAGTCGAGCGCCGGTGCGGCGGCGCGAGCCAGGTCGCGTGCCCGCAATGCGGCGCCGAGCAGGCCGGCGTTCTCACCGATCAGGGCCGGAACGATGGCCGGGCGACGGTGGAAGCTGAGCAGTGCGTCAACGCGTTCGCGCAGCGGCACGAAGAGCGTATCGCCGGCCTGGGCGAGCCCGCCGCCGATGACCACTGCTTCGGGGGCGAGTACGGCGGCGAGCTGGGCGATGCTGAGGGCGAGCGCGTCGAGGGCCTCGCTCCAGATCTGCTCGGCCGCAACGTCGCCGTCGGCGGCGCGGGCCAGCACGTCGCGCGCTCCGGTGGGGCGCACCCCGGTGCGTTCCTCGTAGCGGCGCGCGATGGCGCCGGCTGAGGCAATCGTCTCAAGGCAGCCGCGTGAGCCGCAGGCGCAGACCGGCCCATTCGGATCGACGATGGCATGCCCGATTTCGCCCGCGTAGCCGCCGCCGGTGTGTGCGTGGCCGTCGACGAAGAGGGATGCCGCGATGCCGGTGCCGATGACCATCACGACGAGGTCGCGATAGGGGCGCCCGGCACCGAGACGAAACTCGGCCTCGCCCGCTGCCCGCACGTCGTGCGTGAACGTTGTCGGCAGCTGAACGAGTTGCTCGGTCAGCTGCTTGAACGGCACATTCGACCAGTGCAGATTCGTCGACAGAATGCCGATTCCCGCATCGTCGTCAACGAGACCAGGGGCGAGCAGCCCAACGGCGCGCGGGCTGACGCCCGGAAAATCAACGGCGAACTGCTGGGTGAGCTCGTGCACGCGCGTGATCACCGAGGTCGCGGTGTTCGCACCGTCCAGGGGAGTCGGGGTGCGGCTGAGCCCGAGCATCTGCCCTGACTCGTCGAACAGCGCAGCCTTGGTGTCTGTACCGCCGACATCGATGGCGATGACGGCGTCACCGTCGCCGAGGGGGAGCGCTTCTGAGTTCACGGCGTTCGGTGTCACGGCACTGGTCAATGAGAAAGGCGTCGCTGATCTACTGGTCACGAGCCCAGAATGACAGAACGGGTGAGGTTGCGCGGTTCGTCGGGGTTCAGGCCCTTCGCCCGTGCGCGCAGCAGCGACAGCTTCTGGGCACGAACCAGGTCGGCCAGCGGGTCGAGTTCGCTCGAGACGAAGCGTGCGCCCGTCGCCGCGACATCCTGGGCGATGCCCTCGGGGGGCGTGCCGAACATCCAGGTGACCCGACCGGGTGCGGCGATGCTGATCGGTCCGTGACGGTACTCCATTGCCGGGTAGGACTCGGTCCAGGACTGCGACGCCTCCCGCATCTTGAGTCCGGCTTCGTGGGCGAGGCCGACGGTCCAGCCGCGGCCCAAGAAGGTGACCTGCTCGGCTGCGACGAGGTCATCGTCGAGCTCATCGGCGACGGCGATCTCGGCGTCGGCAATCGCCTGCGTCAGGTCTTCGCCGAGCGAGGCGCGCAAGAAGGCGAGCGCCGTCGTGGCGAAGCGAGTCTGCACGACCGACTGCTCATCGGCGAACGGCAGGGCGATGAGGTCGTCGACCTCGTCGACGAAGGGGGAGGCGGTGTCGCCGACAATGCCGATGATGCGGGTGCGACCACGGTGGGCGCCGACAAGCTCGCGCACCTCGCTCGTCGTGCCGGAGCGGGTGAGGGCGATGATCGCGTCATAGTCGCGGTCGACGAAGGCTTCGGATGCGGCGAACGCGTCGGTGATGCCGTGGCCGCCGGTCTCGCGCAGCGCCGCGTAGGACTGAGCCATGAACCACGACGTGCCGCAGCCGACAATGGCAACCTTCGCGCCCGAGGCGGGAAGCACCGCGTGCTCGGCGTGCATTCCGGCGGCGCGAGCCCAGGTTTCGGGCTGTGACGCCAGCTCAATGGCCATGTGTTCGGGTGCGGTGATCATGGCGGGGGAGCTCCTTGTGTCGTGTGAACGCGGTGAGGCGTGACGTGCCGGGGTGGCGAACAAAAGCCACCAAAGTGATTGAAATTGATTGTAACAGTAGAACTTCAATCATTTCATGGTTGTTTGGTGATCGTAAAGGATCATCGCAATGTGACGCCAGGCTCTTGACTCCGCCGTCGAGAGGTGTCACATCATGTGAATAGTTTTCATCATCACACTGAGCTCATGGCGAACTGGTAGTGCGGTGGAACCGGCTGATCGGGGCAGACGTCCTGCCAGAGCGCCGTGATCGAGTTCTCTCCTTCGCGTAGATCGGCGACCTCCACGCCCTCGTGCAGAAGTGCGGCGGCCTCGTCACGGTGCCCGCTTTGTGCCAACGCCAACGCCGTGAGGAAACGCACACGCCCGCTCTGCGGTAGTCCTTGCTCTGCGTGTGCGATCAGCCGAAGCGCGACCTCCGGCATACCGACGCGGATGGTTGCGGTCACCGCCTCGAGCAGGAGCGACGCGTTACCCGGCTCCAGTGCACACGCCAGCCCGTAATGGGCGATTCCCTCGGCAGTCCTCGGCGTTGCCCCGTGGTCTGCGGACAGGGCGAGCAGGGCCAGGCCGCGATGCGCCTGCGCTGCCCACTCTTGCGACGGCTGCTGAAGCACTGGCGCCAGGCGCAGGGCTTCCCGGTACAGTGCGCCCGCGGCAAGCGGCTCGCCTCTGGCGTGAGTCATCACGGCGCGATGCAGGATCGCGTGCGGGCTGGGTGACTCCGCCTCAAGCAGCGATTCCCAGTCCCGACCGGCAACAAAAGAAGTCGCGCCGCCGAATCCAGCACCGTTCAGAAGGTCTCGCCAGGGTTTCTGCTCGGCTGTGATCGATTCGGCCGGAAAAGGAGTCCCGGTCTCCTCAACCCACGGTAGGCCGTTCCTCCGACGCCGTACCGATTCCAACGCACCCCAGCCGGTGCCGACGACAACAGGGAGTTCGGGAGGTAGATCCGCCCGCGACCGCGCCGACGAGAGTGCGGCCTCCAGCGACGATGAGCCGACGAGGTCATCGACGCGCGACTGGCAATGCCCGACGGCCGCACCCCAATCTGCGCCGTGCGCGAGGCCGGGATTGACCTGTGCGTTGCCGTACGCTTCCAGCCAAAACCATTCAGCGCCGGCCGGCATAGCCAGATGCTGGAACTGGGTCTGGGCCAGACCGGACTGGATCTCCGCGTATGGGCCGCCTTCGGGACTGAGCCACTCCTGCCAACGCTGTCCTCCGCTTCCCTGGCCCCAGACGAACAGCTTTCGCCCCCGCAGCCGGTCGGTTGACAGCATGGCCAGGCCATCGCCGTCTCGATCGGCGTTGAGAATCCACCGGCGCTGCCGGGCGGGAAGATCGAAGAAAAAGTCCCGCGCGCGCGGATTGTTGGTCGGCCAGGTGCAGTCGACGCCGCCGTCGATGGTCGGGTCAACCCGCACGAGGCCGTCGGAATAGTCGCTCGCAAACGCGGATTCTGCGGGCGCGATGACCCGGCTCCCGGCATTTTCCGGCACGGCCGCGTTCGTCCACCAGTACAGCGGAACCTCACGAATGTTCGGATTCCTGATCCGGATCGCCGCGAACAACACCGCCGAATCCGGCGGCAGCCACACGTCGATCTGAAAGACGACCTCGCGCAGCCGCTCGAACTCCCACATCCGCAACACGTCGTGTCCGTCGGCGGTGCGCACAATGGCCGTGTGCAGCGGGCTGCAGGTCGTCGGCGAATGTCCCCTGGTTCCGATGTTCCATTCGATTCCGCCGGCGAACCAGGCGTTCCGCAACGCCAAATTGGCGAACTGGATGGCCGGCTGAGTGTGGAGAAGCTGCTTCTCGGCGGTCTTGTCGTAGAGCTCCCACAGCCGTCCACCGAGTTCCGGAAGGAATACCGCGCGAAGCCGCCCGTTTTCCAGCACGACGGTGCGGAGTTCGCGGTGCGTCCTCGTGCGGTCGTACGCGTCCTGGGACCGGTACGGAAAGAGGTTGGCAGGATTGCCGTAGGTGGAGCCGTCGATGATCTCCCGTGGCACCGCGCCCGCTATCCGATAGGGCGTCTCCGGCGGTGCGCCCACCAGGGGGAGGGGGTTCTCCGGACCGAGTTCCGCGATTGAAAAACGTCGTCGCACCAACTGCACGGTTGACGCTCTGTTCGCTGGCCCGGTCATCCGTTGCCTGAATTCTTGCGCCGTGCAGCATCCCGGAGCGCCGTGACGTCGCCGGTAATTCGACGAAAGATGTTTTCGTCGACACGGATGCCGGCGCGCCGCAGCCCCAGCACGGCTGCGCCGACGAGGCCGTCCGTGACGGTGATCGGCGGGGAGTTGTCCAGTCCGGCTCGGAGCGATGCGCCCAGCGGTATCGTGGCTGCGAGCAGGCCTCTGCCGAGCACGCTTCCGCCGAGCACCACCGGCCCGTCGACACCCCGGTCCCAGATCGAGGCAAGCGTGTCGGCCAGCGCGGATGTGGCGTCGGCGAGGATCGCGCATGCGACCTCGTCATCGTGCGCCTGGAAGGCAAGCGGAGCGAAGCGGGAGAGTTCGACCGGACGCAGCGCATAGAGTGCGTCGACGAGCCGCAGGAGGATCAGGGGGCGCTCGCCGCGTCGTTCCGTCGTCGCGGTGAGGTGCAGCTCCGCGAGAAGCAATTCGGTGAGCGCGGTCTGCGGCGCGCGTCGGTCCAGGAACCCGACGACCGCACTCACCACGCGATGGCCGATCCAGTACCCAGAGCCGGCATCCCCGAGGAGCCATCCCAGGCCGTCGGAGACAGCCGCGAGCCGGCCGTCCTCGATCCGACCGGCGACGGCTCCCGTTCCGGCGATCAGGACATAGCCGTTCGGCAAGAGGGTTCCTGAGTAGAACGTGGCCAGGACATCGGACACGAGCGCCACCGGTCCGCGCAGTCCGAGTGGGGCAAGCAGTGCGGTGATCTGCTCCACAGGGGCGTGGATGCCTGCGCCGGCCATCGCGATCACCGCCGACGTGAAATCGCCCGCGCCAGGCGTCGCAGTGGCGCGTGCGCGTTCCGTCGCGGAGACCAGTGAGGCGACAGCCGCATCGGATCCTCCCGAAATCGGATTTCCGCTGCTGGCCAATCCGAGGCCTCGACAGTGCCCGGACGGCTCAACAATGGCCGCACGCGTCGTGGTGCCACCCGCGTCAACTGCCAGGATTCTGCACATCGTTACCATTTCGTATGTACGGCAATGTGCACACACTGTAACGTAAGCATCGATTTCACATCCACTCCAATGAAGGAGAAACGGATTCCCGTGATTACCACTGCGGTGCGAACGTCCCACAGGGATCCCACTATCGGTGTGATCAATCGGATCGAGGTCTGGCTTCCGCAAATGTCCGGTGCCTCCGCAGCGAGACAACCGGCCGTCGGACGAGGCTAGGGACGCGATGCCGAACACCCCATCCGCGTCGGACCTGGCGCTGCAATACACGAAAGAGGTCACCTCACGCATTGATGCGCTGGCATCCGGGGCGCGCTCGGGAGCCTTCGATACCGCGGTCGACTTGATGGTGACGGCAATAGAACGCGGCGGCGTGATCCAGGCGTTCGGCACCGGCCACTCCGAAGCATTCGCAATGGAAATTGCCGGGCGGGCGGGCGGGTTGATCCCGACGAACAAGATCGCTTTGCGTGACGTCGTGTTGCGCGGAAGCCTCGGCGTTGATTCCCTGGGCAGCTCCGCGCTCGAACGAAACGCTGCCGTTGTCGAGGAGCTCTTTGACATTTCACCGGTTGGACCCGACGATGTTTTCATCATCGCTTCGAATTCCGGGGTTAACGGTTCGGTTGTCGGGCTGGCCCTACTGGCACAGGAGCGAGGGCACCACGTGATCGCCGTGACGAGCCTTCAGCACACAAACCTGGTTGAACCCAAACATCCCAGTGGCAAGCGCCTGAGCGAGGTGGCTGATGTCGTGCTCGACAACACGGCCCCCTTCGGCGACGTCACTGTCGAACTTCCGGGCGGCGTCCGCGTCGGCGCGGTTTCGTCGATCACCTCTGCGTTCATCGCGCAGCTTCTGACGATCGAAACCGCGCGGCGCATCGTGGAGTCCGGAAGAACGCCGCCGCTCTACCTCTCAGCGAACATCCCAGGCGGCGATGAACACAACCGCTCACTCGAGGATCTGTACCGGAACAAAATCAGGCGCGACGCCTGATCACAACCAAACACGGAGGTCTGTAGAAATGGAAATTCAGAACAAGCCGCTGATACGGCGTGATTTTCTCCGAGGCGCACTCGTCGCTACGGTCCTGATTCCGCTCGGCGGCGCACTCACTTCGTGCGTGGGAGGCGGAACCACCACCACCGGACCCACGGGAACGGTTTCGGCCACGAATCCGTTCGGCATGGTGGACAAGTCAACCGTGGACGCTGTCATCTTCAAGGGCGGCTACGGCATCGACTACGCGACTTTCGCGGGCAAGCAGGTTGAGAAAGTGCAGGCGGGATCGACTGTCAAGGTCACGCCCCAGACCAACATCGCGCAGACCCTGCAGCCACGATTCGTTTCGGGCAACCCGCCGGATGTCATCGACAACAGCGGGGCGAACCTGATCGGCATCAACACCATCAGAGACCAGCTCGAAGACCTCACCTCGGTCGTCGAGGCCAAAAACTATGAGGGCAAGGTCATCAAGGACACTCTGTACCCCGGTGTCATTGAGCCGGGCACGTTCGACGGCAAGTTCGTGCAGCTGAACTACGTGCTGACGGTCTACGCGATGTGGTATTCGGCGGCCTTGTTCGAGACGAACGGCTGGACCGTGCCGAAGACCTGGGACGAGATGATGGATCTCGGCGGCAAGGCGAAAGCGGCCGGCAAGTACTTGCTCGGTTGGGGCAAAGAAGCCGCGACCTACTACCAGACTATGGCCATCGGATCGGCGATCAAGGAGGGCGGCGACGACGTGCGTCTCGCCCTGGACAACCTCAAACCAGGCTGCTGGTCTTTGGGGCCGGTGCAGGACGTGTTCACCGGACTGAAGAAGATCATCGACGCCGGCTATATGAAGCCCGGTGGCGCTGGAACGCAGTTCACCGCAGCGCAGGCGCAGTGGAGCAACTCGGAAGACTTCATTCTCTACCCGTCGGGGGGCTGGATCGAGAACGAGATGAAGACCCAGACCAAGGACGGCTTCAAGATGACCGGTGCGCCGGAACCCACGGTGACCAGCAACTCGAAGCTACCCTGGGAGGCGCTGCACAGCACGGCAGGCGAGGGGTACATTGTGCCGTCGAAGGGGAAAAACGTCCCCGGCGGCAAGGAGTTCCTGCGCGCCATGCTCTCCCAGGACGCAGCAGTCAACTTCGCCAAGACCACGTTCTCCTCGACCATCGTCAAAGACACGATTCCGGCCGACGGTTTTGGATCGACGGCCCTGGTTTCACAGGTCAAGATGCTCGAAGCGGCCGGGTCGAACGTCTTCTCCTGGAACTTCGTGGACCTCTACGGCATGAACACCGACCAGCTGGTGGTGTGGAACACGTTCCTTCAGGGGGGCTCGGATGTCGCCGCACTGACAGCCGGGCTGCAGGCCATCACGGACAAGGTGGCCAACGACCCATCAGTGAAGAAGGTCACCGTCACATGACAGCGGTGATTGCGCCGATCGAAGAGATGGGCGGCGGAAAATCCCCTGCCGCCCATCGGTGGAGCCGAAAAGACCTGACCTTTGACAAGATCACGTTCATGCTCGTGTTCCTCGTCGTTCCGGTCGTCGGCTACATCATTTTCGTCGTTTCTCCGTTCGTGCAGGCGTTCTACTATTCGTTGACGGACTGGTCGGGCTTCACCCCCGGCATGAACTTCATCGGCATCGCCAACTACGGCAAACTATTCACCGACAGCACCTTCCTGACGGCGATGGGCAACAGCGTTCTTCTGGCGCTTGTCCTCCCGGTTGTCACCATCGGCCTCGCGCTGATCCTTGCGTCGCTGGTGACGGTGGGCGGGCCCAGCAGCGGACCCGTCAGGGGCCTGCGCAATTCGAGCATCTACCGGGTTGTCTCGTTCTTCCCCTACGTCATTCCGGCCATCGTGATTGGGATCATGTGGGGGCAGATCTACGACCCGAGCAGCGGCATTCTCAACGGGATACTCACCGGGCTCGGCCTCGAACAGTTCACCTCGTTTGCCTGGCTCGGCATAGAGGGCGTCGCTATGCCCGCCGTGATGTTCGTGATCGTCTGGGGGCTGGTCGGTTTCTACATGGTGCTGTTCGTCGCCGCGATCAAGGGAGTACCGGCGGAGATCTACGAAGCAGCTCGGATCGACGGGGCCGGACGGTTCCGCACGGCGATGACGATCACGATCCCACTCATCCGGGACAACATCCAGACCGCGTACATCTATATGGGAATACTGGCGCTCGACGCCTTCGTCTACATGGCCGCCTTGGAACCCGGCGGTGGTCCGGCGAACTCGACGCTCGTGATGTCGCAGCAGCTGTTCACCACGGCGTTCACGAAGGGACAGTTCGGTTACGCCTGTGCCATGGGCGTCGTCCTCGCCCTGATCACCCTCATTTTCGCCGGTGTCGTGTTCTTGGTGAACAGACTCACCGGCGGAAACAATGAGGTAGCAGAATGACAATCGACCAGAAAGCGGATGGGGCCGCCTCCGCCCCGCCAGCGAAGTCACTCTCCGCAGGCGACAAGATCGTGGGCACGGTATCGCATGGCCTTCTGACGCTGTGGACATTGATCGTCGTCCTGCCATTGCTATGGACCATCATGTCGTCGTTCAAGACGAGCAAGGAAGTCCTGCAATCTCCGTTCACACTGCCGTCGCACTGGAATTTTGACAACTATGTCAATGCCTGGTCGATCGCCGGCATCGGAACCTTCTTCGTGAATTCGATCATCGTTGTGTTCGGAGCATTGATCCTCACCATGCTCTTCGGCGCGATGTCGGCGTACGTGCTGGCCCGATTCCAGTTTCCCGGCAGTCGGGCGATTTATTATCTGATGCTCGCCGGTTTGACGTTCCCGATCTTCCTGGCGATCGTCCCTCTTTTCTTCGTGCTCCAAAGCCTCGGAGTATTGAACACGCTCCCGGGGCTCATCCTCACCTACTCGGCGTTCGCCTTTCCGTTCACCGTGTTCTTCCTTTTTTCGTTTTTCAAGTCCCTCTCCAACTCGATCGCCGAGGCTGCAGCCCTGGACGGGGCCGGCGAGTGGCGCACCTTCTTCCAGGTCATGCTTCCGATGGCGAGGCCGGGTTTGGCGACAGTGGCGATTTTGAACTTCGTCGGGCTGTGGAACCAGTTCCTCCTGCCGGTGGCATTGAACACTGACCCCAATAATTACGTGCTGACGCAAGGCATGGCCCAGTTCGCTTCGCAGGCGGGGTACTCGGTGGACTTCGGCGCCCTTTTCGCTGCCGTCGTCATTACCGTCATCCCCGTGCTGATCGTCTACCTCGTCTTCCAGCGCCAGCTGCAGGGGGCCGTCACGCAGGGAACCAACAAATAGCCGTTCGGAACACGGAGTGCATGGCCTGACTGCGCGGTGCGCCTGAACCAGCCCGGTAAACTAGAGGCGAGACAGACTGACCGACGAACGCCGGGAGGCCGCATGGCGACATTCCTCCTCGCTTTCCTGCTCATTTCGCTTCTCACACCGTTTCTGACCCGGTGGATGGGCACGCGAATCTTCTACCTGATCGCGCTGCTTCCGGCCGCGGCGTTCGGCTACACACTCACCCAAACGGCAATAGTCACCTCGGGTGGAGCGGTGACCGAGAGCATCCCGTGGATCCCTCAACTCGGAATCTCGCTGTCCTTCAGGGTCGACACACTCGCCTGGATTCTCGCCCTCGTCGTAACCGGCGTCGGCGCGCTGGTCTTGATCTACTGCGCCCGCTACTTCTCTCCGACTGAGCCGGGGCTCGGCAGGTTCGCCGCCTGCCTGCTGGCGTTCGCCGGCACAATGTACGGCCTCGTCACCGCGGACGACATCGTCGTCATGTTCATGCTCTGGGAAGTCACGAGCATTCTCTCTTACCTTCTGATCGGGCATTACACCGCCAAGCGGGAGAGCCGCGGTGCGGCGCTGCAAGCGTTGCTCGTGACGACCTTCGGCGGCCTCGTCATGCTGATCGGCGTCGTGATGATCTCGTTCGAGTCGGGCACCACGTCGATGGCGGCCATCATCGCGAACCCGGCACAGGGCACCATCGCGAACTGGGCGATTCTGCTCATGCTGGTCGGCGCCCTGTCGAAGTCGGCCCTGATCCCCTTCCACTTCTGGCTGCCCGCCGCCATGGCCGCCCCCACCCCGGTGAGCGCCTACCTGCACGCTGCCGCCATGGTCAAGGCCGGCATCTACCTGGTCGCCCGGTTCGCCCCTGGCTTCGCCGACACCCCCGGCTGGACGCCCCTGCTGGTCACCCTCGGCATCTGGACCATGCTCGTCGGCGCCTGGCGCTCGTTGCGGCAATACGATCTCAAGCTCGTTCTCGCCTACGGCACCGTCAGCCAGCTCGGCTTCTTGATGATCGTCGTCGGATTCGGCACGCGTGACTCCGCGCTCGCCGGCGTCGCGCTGCTCGTCGCCCACGCCCTCTACAAGGCCGCACTCTTTCTCGTCGTCGGCATCATCGACCATCGGGCCGGCACCAGGGACTGGCGTCACCTCTCCGGCATCGGCCGCCGGGAGCCGGCGCTCGCGATCATCACCCTGATCGTCGTGGCGTCGATGGCCGGCATCCCGCCGCTGTTCGGCTTCGTCTCGAAAGAGGCGGTATTCACCGCATTCATCGACGCAGGCCAGAGCGGAGACGGCTGGGGCTGGATCGCCCTCATCGGCACCGCGATCGGCTCGGCACTCACCGTCGCCTACAGCGCCCGTTTCTTCTGGGGAGCCTTCGCCACCCGGGCAGGGCAGAAGGACACCGTGCTGCACGCCAGCCGGTGGGACATCCAACTCGCCCCCGGCATCCTCGCTGCGGCGACCCTTCTGCTCGGTCTGCTGGCCGGCCAGGTCGACCGCTTTCTCGCGCCGTACGCCGACACCGCGCCCGGCGACGGTCACTATCACCTCGCCCTCTGGCATGGCTTTGAGCCCGCACTCGGCGTGACCGCGCTGGTGCTGCTGGCCGGCGCCGTGCTGTTCTGGTTCAGAAAACGGGTGTCGGTGCTGCAGGATGCGGTGCCGCCCTACATCGACGCCGGTCACGGCTACGGCGTGCTGATGCGGTCGATCGACCGGGCATCGGCCCGCGTGACGCACTTCGTGCAGCGCGGCGGCCTGCCGCAGTACCTGTCGACGATTCTGGTCGTCTTCGTGCTCGGCCTCGGCTTCGCCTCGCTCGTCAACCGCACCTGGCCAGACACCATCGTGCTCTGGGACTACCCGGGCCAGGTCATCATCGCCGCCATCATGGCGATCGCCGCGGTGATGGCGGCGCGCGTCGGGCAACGGATGACCGCTGTGCTGCTCGCCGGCGTCACCGGGTACGGCCTCGTCGCCCTGTTCGCGCTGCATGGCGCCCCCGATCTGGCCCTCACTCAGGCGCTCGTCGAGACGATGACCCTCGTCGTGTTCGTTCTCGTGCTGCGCCGGCTCCCTCCGCGGATCGCCGAGCACAACCGGCCGATGCACCGCAAACGCCGTGCGCTGATCGGCACCCTGGTCGGTGTGGTGATGGGCACTGTCGGCGTGATCGCTCTCGGCGCCCGCCAGGCACCGAGCATTTCGGCCGAGCTGCCCCGCCTCGCTGTCGAGCAGGGCCACGGCAACAACATCGTCAACGTGATGCTCGTCGACATCCGTGCCTGGGACACCATGGGGGAGATCTCGGTGCTCATCGTGGTGGCTACCGGTGTCGCCAGCCTGCTCTTCGTCTCTGGCCGCACCGCAGACGTGCCACGGGTGCAAGGCTCCCGCAAACTGCGGTCACGGGCGAACCGTCGCCGTGTCGTTCCCGACCCGACGGCGTCGAACGCGGGCGCCGACGTGACGCGTCAGTCCTGGCTCGTCGCCGGCAGCACACTCGCGCCGGGCAACCGCTCCATCTTGATCGAAGTGCTCGTGCGGTTGCTCTTCCACCCCGCGATCATCGTGTCGATCTACCTGCTCTTCGCGGGTCACAACGCACCAGGTGGCGGTTTCGCCGGCGGGCTGCTCGCCGGTCTCGCCCTGGTGGCGCGCTATCTCGCCGGCGGCCGTTACGAACTCGGCGAGGCTGCCCCGATCGATCCAGGAAAGATTCTCGGTCTCGGCATCTTCCTCGCGGTCGGCATGGCGATTGTTTCGCTGTTCTTCGGCGGGTTGCCGCTCGAATCCGCCTACTTCACCGCCGACGTTCCCGTGCTCGGACATCTCTCGTTCGGCACCTCGACGATCTTCGATATCGGCGTCTATCTGGTCGTCATCGGACTCGTTCTCGACATTCTGCGCAGCCTCGGCAGCGAGATCGACCGGCAGAGCGAGGTCGCACAGGCCAACGATGACGACGGCGGAAACGATGGTGCGGGCAGTGCGGATGGCGTGGGTGTCGAAAACGTGACGGCCACACCTGGCGAGCACACGGCATCCGGTGCCGGGCGCGAGACGTGGGAGGTGACCCGATGAGTGCATCGCTGACCCTCGTGATTGTGATGGCAATCCCGGTGTTAATGTGCTGCGCTGCTGGCGTCTTTGTCCTGCGTTCCACGGCATCCGGTGCCGGGCGCGAGACCTGGGAGGTGACCCGATGAGTGCATCGCTGACCCTGGTGATCGTGATGGCAATTATGTACGCGGCAGGCGTCTACGTGATGCTCGAACGCAGCCTCACCCGGGTGCTGATCGGCTTCTTGCTCGTCGGCAACGCCACCAACCTGCTGATCTTCATCATGAGCGGCCGGCCCGGCAGCTCGCCGATCGTCACCGGCACCGCCCTCGACGACTCGATGGCCGATCCGATGCCACAGGTGCTGATTTTGACCGCGATCGTGATCAACTTCGGCATCACCGCGTTGCTGCTGGCCCTGATCTACCGTTCCTGGTGGCTGGCCCGCCTCGGCGACGAGGGGGACAACGTCACCGACGAGCACGCCGACGAGACGACAGAAACGACCGAAGAGGCACTGCGCTCGTCCGCCGACGATGAGGCGGCCATCCAGGCGGTTCTTGACGCGAGTGAGAGCGAAATCGAAACCCCCGAATCCGCAGCGAACGCCACAGAAGGCGGGGTGGCCCGATGAACGTGAATGTGCTCATTCCCCTCGTTGTCACAATCCCGCTGCTCGGCGCCGGCATCACCCTCGCGCTGGGCCGCAGACGTCGGCAGCAGATCCTTGTCAGCGTTGCCTCGCTGACCGCCGTCGCGGTGATCAGCGCCATCCTTCTCGTGCTCATCGACCGTGACGGCACAGCCGTGGTGGATGTCGGCGGCTGGGCGCCGCCGTGGGGAATCGTGCTGGTCGTCGACCGGCTCTCTGCGATCATGCTGCTGATCTCGGCGCTGATGCTGCTCGGGGTGCTGATCTTCGCCGTCGGTCAGGGCATCATCGACGGAGACAGAGAGACTCCGGTCTCGATCTTCCACCCCACCTATCTGGTGTTGGCGGCCGGGCTGTTCAACGCCTTCGTCGCCGGCGACCTGTTCAACATGTATGTCGGGTTCGAGATGCTGCTCTCGGCCAGCTATGTGCTGCTGACGCTCGGTGGCACGGGTGCGCGCATCAGGGTGGGCATCACCTACATTGTGGTGAGCCTGGTCTCCTCACTCCTCTTCCTGGCCGCCATCGCCCTCCTTTACGGCGCGACCGGCACCGTGAACATCGCGCTGCTGGCCGAGCGCATTCCGGCGCTTCCGGCCGACGTGCAGCTCATTCTCAACGTGATGCTGCTTCTCGCGTTCTGCGTCAAGGCCGCGGTGTTCCCGCTGTCGTTCTGGCTACCCGACTCGTACCCGACGGCCCCGGCCCCGGTCACAGCGGTGTTCGCCGGCTTGCTCACGAAGGTCGGCATCTACGCGATCATCCGCACTCAGACGCTGCTCTTTCCTGACAGCGCTCTGACCGTGCCACTGATGGTGGCCGCCTTCCTGACGATGCTGATCGGAATTCTCGGCGCGCTCGCCCAAGCCGACATCAAGCGGCTGCTCTCCTTCACCCTGGTCAGCCACATCGGGTACATGATCTTCGGCATCGCCCTCGGCTCGCAGCTCGGCATGGCCGCCACGATCTATTACGTGGTTCACCACATCACCGTGCAGACCGGCCTGTTCCTGGTGGCCGGTTTGGTCGAACGGGTCGGAGGCACCACCTCGCTGTCACGCCTGGGCGGGATGCTCAAGGCTGCACCGTTCGTGGCCATCCTCTTCTTCGTCGGAGCGATGAACCTCGGCGGCATCCCGCCGTTCTCCGGCTTTCTCGGCAAGGTCGCGCTATTCCAGGCGGGCGTCGAATCCGGCGGCTGGCTGAACTACTTGCTCATCGCGGCCGGCGCGGCAACCAGCTTGCTCACCCTCTATGCCCTCGCCAGGGCCTGGAACATGGCGTTTTGGCGCTCGAGCGCTGAGGCAGAAGTGCGCTCCTCGCCCGAGTCGATGAAGGAAGACCCGCAGGACGAGGGTACGGTGCTGACCAAGACGGTGTCACCGCTGATGACCGGCGCGACCACTGCGATGCTCGCCCTGACTCTCGCCCTGACGATCTTCGCCGGCCCCCTCTTCGACCTGGCCTCCCGAGCGGCAGCCGACATCGAGCATCCGGCCACCTATATCGACGCCGTGTTCCCGGACGGTACGCCATGACCACACGCAGAGATCGATTCAATGCTGTGGTGAACCAACTGCCGCTTTTCATCGGGCTGGTTCTGCTCTGGATGCTGCTCTGGGGCAACTTCTCCTGGCTCAACCTGCTCACGGGGGCTGTTTTCGCCGCGGTCGTCTCCGTCGGTTTCTATCTGCCGGCCGTGCAACAGAGCGGGCGGCTGAATCCCTGGCGCCTCCTGATCTACTTCATTCGGTTGCTGGTCGACATCGTGCGGGCCTCAATCGAGGTGGCCGCGCTCGCGCTGTCGCCGCACTACAAGGCCACCAACGCGATTCTCGCGATTGAGCTCAGCACCCGCAGCGACCTCATCCTCACCTGGACGGCCGTGTCGACATCCATTGTTCCCGGCTCGATTGTGATCGACATCGACCGCGTCAGTTCGACGCTGTATCTGCACGTGCTGAACATGCACAACTCAGAGGAGACCGAGAAGTTTCGCCGTTCCGTGCTCGCGACCGAGCGGCGTATCGTGTTGGCACTCGGCTCACGGGAAGACGTGAAACGGTTGCGTTCAAAGCCGCACGACCGCGAGGGCTGGAAGCCAGGAGAACCACGGGGAGGATCCTCATGACCATCGTTGCAATCATCACCGGGGTGCTGCTCGGCGCGGCCGGACTCTGCTCGGTCTACCGCATCGTGCGCGGGCCGTCGGTGCTCGACCGCGTGATCGCCGCCGACGTGCTCGTGGCCACGATCATGTGTGCGCTCGGCGCCGATATGGCGTTCAACAATCACACCGACACGCTTCCGGTGCTGCTGGTTCTCGCCCTGTTCGGTGTGCTCGGCTCGATCTCGGTCGCCCGCTTTCTGCCCCGTCAGGACAGCGCATGAACGACGACACGATCCGCGATGTCGCGACGGCCATCCTGGTGCTGCTCGGTGCCCTGATGTGCTTCGCCGCCGGCATCGGTCTGCTTCGTTTTCCTGACGTGCTCAGCCGGCTGCACGCCGCCACCAAGCCGCAGATTTTCGGGCTGATGGCCATCACAGCGGATGTCGCGATCAACAATTTCTCGGTCGGCACCGTCACTCTCGTGGTCGCCATCGTCGGCTTCCAGGCCTTGACCGCACCGATGTCGGCCCACCTGGTCGCCCGCGCGGCCTACGACACGCAGCACTTGCGCACCGACCTGCTCATCGTCGACGAGATGGGTCCGCGGCGCAGCGCCGGAGGCTGATCAGCTGCTGAGCGACGTGCCCGCCGCGGCTGATAGGCTGAGCGCGTCGCAACTGGCGTAGCACGAAGATGGGTCACCATCGGGGAGCGACTGACACGGTTAGTGGCCGCGCGCCTGGGCCACGACATCCATTTCGAATGTCTAAGGAGACCTCCGTGTCCACGCAACCAACTAACACCTTCAACGAGCCCCTCGAGGTCGTTGACCCCGAGATCGCGGCAGTTCTCGAGCAGGAGCTCGGACGCCAGCGCGACTACCTCGAGATGATCGCGAGCGAGAACTTCGTGCCGCGCGCCGTGCTGCAGTCCCAGGGCTCGGTTCTCACCAACAAGTACGCAGAGGGCTACCCGGGACGCCGATACTACGGCGGCTGCGAGTACGTCGATGTGGCTGAGCAGCTCGCCATCGACCGTGCCAAGTCCCTGTTCGGCGCCGAGTACGCCAACGTTCAGCCGCATTCCGGAGCCACCGCCAACGCGGCAGTGCTCTCGGCGATCGCGACGCCGGGCGACACCATCCTGGGCCTCGAACTCGCCCACGGTGGTCACCTCACCCACGGCATGAAGCTCAACTTCTCTGGCAAGCTCTACAACCCGGTTGCCTACGGCGTCGACCCGGAGACCTTCCGTGTCGACATGGATGTCGTGCGCGACAAGGCCCTCGAGCACAAGCCGCAGGTCATCATCGCCGGCTGGTCGGCATACCCGCGTCACCTCGACTTCGCCGCATTCCGCGCCATCGCCGACGAGGTCGGCGCCAAGCTCTGGGTCGACATGGCTCACTTCGCCGGACTCGTCGCCGCCGGCCTGCACCCGTCGCCGGTTCCCTATGCCGATGTCGTGTCGAGCACCGTGCACAAGACCCTCGCAGGCCCCCGCTCAGGTTTCATCCTTTCCCGTGACATGGAGCTGGCCAAGAAGCTCAACTCCAACGTCTTCCCCGGCCAGCAGGGAGGGCCGCTCATGCACGTCATCGCCGCCAAGGCGACGGCGTTCAAGCTGGCCGCGACCGCTGAATTCAAGGACCGCCAGGAGCGCACCCTGCGCGGTGCCAGCATCCTGGCCGACCGTCTGACCGCCGACGACTCGAAGGCCGGCGGCGTCGACGTGCTCACCGGTGGCACCGATGTGCACCTGGTGCTCGCCGATCTGCGCAACTCGCCGATCAACGGCCAGCAGGCCGAAGACGCGTTGCACGCGGTCGGAATCACGGTCAACCGCAACTCGGTTCCGTTCGACCCGCGCCCGCCGATGGTCACCAGCGGCCTCCGCATCGGCACCCCGGCCCTGGCCACGCGTGGTTTCGGCGATGCCGAGTTCACCGAGGTCTCCGACGTCATCGCCGAGGCTCTCAAACCGGACGCCGACATCCAGGGTCTGCGCGCCCGTGTCAAGGTTCTGACCGACGCGTTCCCGCTCTACACCGGTCTGCACCAGTAGTAGTCGGAAGGGGGCGGCCGGAATTCTCCGGCCGACCCTCCTTCCCTCCGGCCTTCTCCTCTCCACTTCCCGTTCCCTACTCCGCGCATCCGCTCTCGTCTGTTTTTTCCCCATTCGACGGAGATTTTTTGGATCTTGCCGCTCTGAGCGCTCTCACACCGGCGTGTCGTCGATAATCTCCGTCGAATGGGCGGGGACTGCGGGCGGCAAGAGACCCGAGAGCAGGAATTGCTCAGCCCGGGCAACCGTCCCTCACTTCGGAGATTCTGTCCGACGTGGTAGACCAGAGCAGGCGACGACTGGGCGGAGCTTCGACGATTCAGAAATTCTCCGTAGTTCGGCACAGGATGCCTGGGCTCGGGACCCGCGCATGACGCACACAACGCGCACCGCGGGCACAACAGAACGGAACACACTATGACGGCAATTACCCTCGACGGCGTCGCCACCGCAACAGCGGTCAAGACCGAGCTGGCCGCGCGCATCACCGCGCTGAAGGCCCAGGGAATCACCCCCGGACTCGGCACGCTGCTGGTCGGCGACGACCCGGGCTCCCGCTCCTATGTCGCGGGCAAGCACCGCGACTGCGCCGAGGTCGGCATCGAGTCGATCCGCGTCGACCTCCCGGCCACGGCCACCGACGCCGACGTGCGCGCGGCGATCGACGAGCTCAACGCGAACCCGGCCGTCACCGGTTACATCGTGCAGCTTCCCCTGCCGAAGGGCCTCGACGAGCACGCTGCCCTCGAAGCGATCGACCCGGCAAAGGATGCCGATGGTCTGCACCCGACGAACCTCGGTCGGTTGGTGCTCGGCATCGAAGGCGAACTGCACTCGCCGCTGCCGTGCACACCGGCCGGCATCGTCGAGATGCTGCAGCGCTACAACGTTCCGATCAGCGGCAAGCACGTGACCGTCGTCGGCCGCGGCCTGACCGTCGGGCGCCCGCTCGGTTTGCTCTTCACCCGCAAGGGCCTCGATGCCACCGTCACCCTGACGCACTCCCGCACGGTCGACCTGGCTGCCGAGGTACGCCGCGCCGACATCGTCGTGGCCGCGGTCGGGGTCGCCCACCTGATCAAGCCCGAATGGATCAAGCCGGGCGCTGCCGTGCTCGATGTCGGAATCACGCGCGTGCAAGACGAAGAGACCGGCAAAGGAAAGCTGACCGGAGATGTCGACCCGGCTGTCGCATCCGTCGCCGGCTATCTCTCGCCGAACCCGGGCGGGGTCGGCCCGATGACGCGAGCGATGCTGCTCAGCAATGTGGTGGATGCGGCGGAGCGCGCTCTCACCCGCTAGTCATTCTCGCCCGCTCGCCGGATGACCCGATACCTCCATCTCGCGAGGCCGCGCTTCGCGAGCCCGTGTCGCGAGCCCGCTTCGTGAGCCCGTGTCGCGAGCCCGTGTCGCGAGCCCGCGTTGTGACGCCCGTGTCGCGAGCATTCGCCGAGTTTGACACTTGCGGTCGACTTTCCCCGGCACACCAGGGGAACTCGACCGCAATGGTCAAACTTGGCGGGACTTGGCGGGACTTGACGGGGCTAGATGGGGCGGGAGGCGTAGCGTCGCTGCGGGCGGCCGGTTTGGCCGTAGCGCAGAGTCACGGTGGCCTGACCGGTGAGCACGAAGTGCTCCAGGTACTTGCGGGCGACGACCCGGGAGAGACCGAGCGCCTCTGCACACTCCGACGCCGCGACATCCGGCGCACTGTCGCTGAGCGAGCGCGCGACGAGCAACGAGGTCTCTTTGCTCAGACCCTTGGGAAGCGCGGGCGGCGCCGACAGAGTCCCCGACGTTCCGAGCGCCAGATCGAGGTCACTCTGGCTGAGGTCGCCGGGGCGCCCGAGCAAGCGTCGGCGCTCGGAGTAGACCGTCAGGCGGGAGAGGAGTTCCTCCACCTTGAACGGTTTGAGCAAGTAACTCGCGATCCCGCCTTGCAGGGCGGCGCTGATCGTCTCGGCCTCCCGGGCGGCGCTCAGCACGATGAAGTCCAGATCGTTGCCGCGCGACCTGGCGTGACGGATGACGTCGAGCCCGGTCATATCCGGCAGATAGATGTCGAGGAGCACGAGGCGCGGGCACAGCGCGGCAATGGCGGCAAGCGCCTCGGCGCCGGTATGGGCGACTCCGACCACGCGGTAGCCTGCCACCTGCTCGACAACGCGTTCGTGCGCGCGGGCAACCATGAAATCGTCGTCGACGACGAGTACGTCAAGCATGCGTCGTCCCATTCAGAGCGAGAGTCCTGGTGTACTCGGGCAGCGACTGCGACCGCGACTGCGGCGGCGTCAGCGTCGGGGGCAACACCGGTGCCGGCGTTACGGCTAGAGCCGGCAATACGGCTTCGAACACCGTTCCGTGGCTGTGCCGGTAATCGACGGTGCCGCCGCGACGGGTCGCGACCAGCCTGACGATCGCGAGGCCGTAGCCGTGAGTGGCGCTGTCGTTGTGGGCACCATCGTGATTGGCACCGTCGACACTGGCACGGGAAACCCCACCGGAGCTCGGATCCCCGACCAACGGCCGCTTAGAAGTTACCCCCGCCTCGAACAGGTGGCCGAGCAGCGCGGGCTGGATGCCGGGGCCGCTGTCCGACACCATCACATGCACCTCGGAAACCGGGGTCTCGGCGACAGGGGTCTCCTCAACCGGAGCGTCGTCATCGGCGGGCTCACCACCCACCGTACGGATGTCCAACGTGACCACCCGGGTCGCCGCGCCGGTCACCGCGTCGAGTGCGTTGTCGACCAGGTTGCCGATGACCGTGACGAGATCCGCGCCGAGCAGAGAATCAACACGAGGAAGCGCGGAGCCCGGACTCAGCGTCAGTTCAGCGCCGCGTTCTCGAGCGAGGGAGGCCTTCGCAATCACGAGTGCGGCGACCGACGGTTCTAACACCCGCGTCAGCACGTCACGATCGAGCTCGGAGCGATCCCGGGTGACCGTGTCGATGTAGTCGACCGCCGCGTCAGCATCCCCGAGCTGGATCAGCATCGAGATCGTGTGAAGCCGGTTGGCGAACTCGTGGGTCTGGGCGCGGAGCGTATCGGTGACCTGCTTGCTGCTGCCCAGGTCGCGTTGCAGGGTGACCAGCTCGGTGCGGTCGCGCAGCGTCGTGACGACTTCTGGAATTGAGTTCGGTGGCCGAATCGTGGTTTGGTTCAACACCAGCAGCATCCCATTGTTGACCAGGGCGGCGTCGCTGACCAGCGTTCGATGCGAACGCAAGGCGAGTACCGCCTCCGCGTCGAGCCCGACGTCGTCTATTGAACGGCCCTCTGCGTCGTCGGGGAGGCTCAACAACGCGTGGGCGCTGTCGTTGGCGAGAGTGATGACGCCATCGGCATCGACGGCGATCACCCCTTCACGGATGCCGTGAAGCATCGCCTCTCGATGTTCGGCAAGGCGCGCGATCTGTTCTGGCTCGAGGCCGAGGGTCTGACGCTTCACCCTGGCGGCCAGCCACCAGGAGCCTGCAGCGCCGAGTATTCCTGCGACGCCCAAGTAGGTGAGCAGATTTGGTGCGGCAGCGGCGAGCAGCCCGGAGAGCGGAGGCATTCGGCGCCCCGCGATGATCATTCCGACGAGGTGGCCCGCGTTGTCGAGAATGGGAACCCGGGCGACAACATGGTCGATGTTGCCGATCGGTGCCACGCCGGCCCAGGCGCCGTCGGAATCGGCGCCCGACGTGTCGATGGGACCGGAGGGGTGCACGGTACTGCCCAGCAGACGCGGGTCGGCGGGGGAAGCAAGCACCCGGCCATCGGCAGTCGTCACGAGCAGCTCGTCGACTCCGGTCGTGGTACGCAGCGACTCGACAGG
This sequence comes from Glaciibacter kafniensis, assembly GCF_039538945.1. Taxonomy (NCBI): domain Bacteria; kingdom Bacillati; phylum Actinomycetota; class Actinomycetes; order Micrococcales; family Microbacteriaceae; genus Glaciibacter; species Glaciibacter kafniensis. The sequence continues at coordinate 85,425 of NZ_BAABCN010000001.1, forward strand.
GCCTGCCAATCGCTGGTTGGCGGCTTCGACACCGTCGAGTCCGTCGGAGGGGCCGATGGTGTGTGGCGCGGCGAGTCCGGCATTTGTCGAGAGGATGCTGCGCAGAAGCGGGTTGGCGGCTGAATATTCGGCGACCGCGAGCATCCGTCGTTGCTGCACCGAGTTGAAGCTCGTGTTGGTCTGCTCAAGAGAGATCGCGGTGACTGCGACGAGCACGATCGCCAGGAGGCTGAGCTGAAAGAGAAGGAGTTGGCGGGTGAGGCTGAGCCTGGTCCGAATGCGGCCCGATGCGGGTGAGGGAGACGGCGAGGGCGGGCGAAGCACTTGCGTATGCACATGCCCTCCAGATTGGTCGTCGTTGGCCCCCTGAAATAGTCCCTCACAATGGGGGAGAAGCAAAACCGGTCACAAGCTACACAACGTTCGCTATGACCATAAGTTGTGCCTCTGGTGCACCCCATGCGCATCATAGCCAGGGTCAGCAACGAGGCAGACCGTGAAACCAGAGGATCACAATGAGAAAACCAGCAATGACGCGGCGCCTCATCGGCACAACAGTTTTGGCTTCGAGCATGGTGCTCATCCTGAGCGCGTGCGGTGTCACCAGTGCCGCCGCACCCGTCGCCGACAGCGGCCCGATCAAGAACCTTCAGGTCATGGTTCCCAACGCTCCCGGCAGCGGCTATGACGTCACTGGACGAGCCGCGGTGCGCGTCATGGATGAAATTGGAATCACCTCAGGCACCGAGGTCACCAACCTCGCAGGGGCCGGCGGCACTGTCGGGCTCGCCCGCACGCTGACCGAGAAGGGCAACGCGAATTTTCTCCTTGTGATGGGACTCGGTGTCGTTGGCGCCGCGTACACCAACGAAGGCGACGCCACGATTGCTGAGGCAACGCCGATCGCCCGCCTGATCGAAGAGGCCGGGGCCATCTTCGTGCCGACAAACTCTCCGTACCAGACCCTCGACGACCTGATCGTCGCCTGGAAGGCCGACCCTGCTGCGTTCCCGGTCGGCGGCGGATCATCACCGGGTGGTCCTGACCATCTGCTGCCGATGCAGCTGGCGGATGCCGTCGGCATCGACGCGTCGAAGGTCAACTATGTCGCGTATGACGGCGGAGGCGAACTGCTGCCCGCCGTACTCGGCGGCAAGCTCCAGTTCGCGGCATCTGGCTACGGCGAGTTCCTCGAACAGGTCAAGTCTGGCGATCTGCGAGTCCTCGCCGTGACCAGCGAAGAGCGCGTTCCTGTGATCGACGCCCCGACACTGACCGAGGAAGGTGTTGACCTCGTCTTCACCAACTGGCGCGGGCTTCTCGCGGCGCCGGGACTCAGCAAGACCGAACAAGCCAGGCTCGTCACCGCAGTGACAGAGATGCACGACAGCAAGGAATGGGCGAAGGTACTGAAGGACAACGGCTGGACCGACGCGTTCCTCACCGGAGAAGCATTCGAATCCTTCCTCACCGAGCAGGACTCACGGGTCTCGACAGTTCTGACGAACCTGGGATTGGTGTGACCTCTCTTCGCACCCTGATGCGCGGCCGCTCCGAGCTCGGTGTTGCGGCCGGACTCGGGGTGACCGCACTCGTCGTTGCGATCGATGCTGCGAACATCCGCCACACCGCCATCAGCTCGGGGGTGATGGGCCCGCAGGTCGTGCCGGCCATCATCGCCATCGGGTTGGCGCTGAGCGCGATCGCGCTCACCGTCACGGTGCTGCGTGGCGGACACGGTGAGCAGGAAGACGGAGAAGACATCGATCTGTCGCAGGGCGCACACTGGCCGACACTGCTCGGACTCGGCGGGCTGATCCTGCTCACGGCGTTGCTGATGAACATCCTCGGCTTCGTCATCTCGAGCGCGCTGCTCTTCTTCGGGGCGTCGGTCCTGCTCGGGTCGCGCCGCTACGTTCTGAGCCTGCTCATCGGCGCCGCGCTTGCCGTGGCGACCTTCTACGGTTTTGTGCTCGGCCTCGGCATTCCATTGCCGGCCGGGCTGCTGACAGGAATTCTCTGATGGATAATCTCGCCCTGCTGATGCAGGGATTCACCAACGCGCTCACGCTCGACAATCTGCTGTTCGCGCTGATCGGTGTATTACTCGGCACCGCGGTCGGCGTTCTGCCCGGCATCGGACCGGCAATGACGGTTGCGCTGCTGCTGCCGCTTACCTACGCGCTCGACGTGACCGGCTCGCTCATCATGTTTGCCGGGATCTACTACGGCGGCATGTATGGCGGATCGACGACGTCGATTCTGCTCAATACGCCGGGGGAGTCGTCCTCGGTCGTCACCGCCCTCGAGGGCAACAAGATGGCGAAGGCCGGTCGAGGCGCTCAGGCGCTCGCGACCGCCGCAATCGGCTCATTTGTGGCCGGAACGATCGCCACCGGCGCGCTCGTGTTTGTTGCCCCGTTTATTGTCTCGATCGCGATCAGCCTCGGTGCCCCCTCTTACTTCGCCATGATGGTCTTCGCGTTCATCGCAGTGAGCACCGTGCTCGGTTCCTCCCGCATTCGCGGCATCGCTTCGCTATTCATCGGGCTGACGATCGGCCTCGTCGGCATGGATGGCACGAGTGGTCAGCCGCGGTTGACGTTTGGTCAGCCGCTGTTGGCTGGCGGAATCGACGTCGTCGTCATTGCCGTCGCTCTGTTCGCAGTAGGGGAGGCGCTCTGGATCGCAGCTCACCTGCGCCAGGGCAAGCCTGCGACGATTCCGGTTGGTGTGCCGTGGATGGCCAAGGAGGACTGGAAACGAAGCTGGAAACCGTGGCTGCGCGGCACGGTGATCGGATTCCCCTTCGGTGCGATTCCGGCGGGAGGGGCGGAGATTCCCACCTTCTTGTCGTACGCCGCCGAGAAGAGGCTGTCGAAGCATCCTGAAGAGTTTGGGCACGGCGCCATCGAGGGTGTGGCCGGGCCGGAGGCCGCGAACAACGCATCGGCGGCAGGAACGCTCGTGCCGCTGTTGACGCTGGGTCTGCCGACGACGGCAACGGCTGCAGTGATGATCGCTGCGTTCAACCAGTACGGGATTCACCCGGGGCCGCTTCTCTTCACGACCGAGCCGGTGCTCGTTTGGACGCTGATCGCGAGCCTGTTCATCGGCAACGCCCTGCTGCTCGTGCTCAACCTGCCGCTCGCACCGTTCTGGGCCAAGCTGCTGCGCATCCCGAGGCCGTACCTCTATGCAGGCATCCTGTTCTTTGCCACGCTCGGTGCGTATGCGGCAGGGCTACAGGCCATGAACATTGTGATTCTGCTGCTCGTCGGATCTCTCGGCTATGTGGCACGGCGCTACGGGTTTCCCGTGCTCCCCATCATCGTCGGCGCCATCCTCGGCCCGGAGATGGAGCGGCAGTTGCGCCGGGCGTTGCAGATCAGCTCCGGCGACCCCGCAGCGCTGGTGAGCGAGCCCCTCGCGGTCGTGCTCTATACAGTCATCGTGGTGTTCCTCGTCGTGCCGCCCCTGGCTCGGACGCTCCGCAACAGGATGGGCGATCGCGCGAACGGCGAGGGACCAGCTGCCAGGCCTTCAGTCGACACCGTGACTGGGCCTGCCGGGAGTTCCGAGACGAGCGATTCAGCGGATGGCTCTGCGTCGAGCCCCGTAGACAAGCCGGACTCGCTCGTTCACTGATGCCGTCGGTGCTCCGCGCCGAGCCGGCGTGAACCTCCATCCCGCGCCGAGTTTGACACCTGCGGTCGACTTTCCCCGGCGCACCGGGGTACTTCGACCGGAACGGTCAAACTCGGCGAGGTCGGGGTGGCGCCCCGGCCCGGCTGGGTTGTGAAGTAGGTACCTAGCTACGTGTTCGAAATTTGCTCACACGAATAACCTCCTCAGAGTCCTGATGATTCTGGGGGAAACCTACATGCTCGCTTCACGCCCGACGATGCCGTCCGACCGGCGCTCGACGCCGCTCAGAACGGCGACCACCGCCGTAGTCACTGCCCTCGCTCTCGTCGCCGTCAGCCTCACCGTCCCGCCGGCGTCGACGGCATCCGCGGCCGGACTCATCGACAGCCCCGCCAGTTTGGCTGCCGCCTTCGCAGCCGGGGGAACAGTGACCCTGGACGCGAGCATTTCGGTCTCTGCCACTGACCCCATTGCTGTACCAGCGAACACGAGCGTCACACTCAACCTGAACGGCAAGAAGCTCGTCTTGCAGGGGGCAGGCACCCGCGCAGGCCTCCAGGTGCCAGACTCCGCCGCACTGACCATCTCGGATGCCGTCGGTGGCGGCGAACTCACCGCGACGGGTGGGCCATCGGGCGCGGGAATCGGCGGCAACCAGGGAAGCGCAAGCGGATCGATCTCGATCGCCAGCGGAACCGTCACGGCGAGCACGCTCTACTATGCCGCTGGCATCGGTGGCGGCAATGGCGGCGCGAACGGAAAGGTCAAAATTACCGGGGGAACGGTGAAGGCGACGGGTGGCCTACGCTCCGCAGCGATCGGCGGTGGCATGAACGGAGCCGGTGGAACCGTTGAGATTACCGGTGGCACGGTCACCGCGACCGCAGGAATGTCCGGTGCGGGTATCGGTGGTGGCGAGCTGGGTGCAGGCGGAAACATCACGGTGTCCGCAGGTACGGTGACGGCGAGCGGTGGTTCGCGTGGCGCTGGAATCGGCGGAGGCACCGAACGTTCCGGCGGCATCGTGCAGATATCTGGCGGCATCGTCACTGCGCAGGGTGGCGACTCCGCTGCGGGAATCGGCGGCGGCTACATGGGGGCCGGCGAGACTGTTGCGATCACCGGCGGCACCGTTTTCTCGACCGGCGGCTATGCGGGCGCGGCCATCGGCGGCGGCTTCGGCCAACACGGAGCAACGGTCACCATCGCAGGCGGCGCGAACGTCACCGTCGCAGCCAATACCCAGTCGCCTATGCAATCTGTGTTCGGCGGCGGCAACGGTATTTCCGATTTCGGGTCTCTGTCCAACGCCGGTGTCCTCACCATCGGTTCGGGCGCCAGGCTTACGGTTCCGGCCGCGAACACGGTGCAGAACGGTGGGGTGATTCGAAACCTCGGCACGATTTCTCTGAACGGCATGATCAACAACTCCGGACGCATCATCACCGCCCAGGGCGCGGTCAACCCGGCGACCAATGTGGCAGGGCGCAGCTTTGCCGTCACGTTCAATGCAGACCCGGTTGCTGTGCCTGGTCTGCGAGTTTTCGCGAGCACGCTCACCGACGCGGAAATGTCGCTCCCACCTGCGCCCACCCGGCTCGGATACCTCTTCGGCGGCTGGTTCACCGCCCCGACCGGCGGCACGGCCTGGGGCGTCGGCACGACGATCAGCGGTAACACCACGGTGTACGGCCGCTGGACGGCTGACCCGAGAACCGTGTCGTTCGATGCTCAGGGCGGGTCCAGTGTCGCCGCCGTCGTCACCAACAATGGGTTTGTCATCACGGCTCCGACCGCGCCCACGCGGGACGGCTATCGCTTTCTGGGTTGGTTCACGGCCACCACCGGTGGCACGGCATGGAACTTCGACGCGCCCGTCACCACAAATGTCACCGCCTTTGCCCGATGGGTCGAGACGCGCAGTGTGACCTTCGATACGCAGGGTGGAACTGTTGTCGATTCCGTCACAACGGATGTCGGCACCGCCATTCCAGCGCCCAGCTCACCGACGCGCACCGGGTACCGTTTTCTCGGCTGGTTCACTGCGGCATCCGGGGGCTCCGCGTGCAACTTCAACGCAGCCGTCACCGCGAATGTCACCGCCTACGCCCAGTGGGTCAAGGTCCGCACGGTGACGTTCGATGCTCAGGGTGGAACCGCAGTCGCACCGGTCCGAACCGATACTGATGTTGCCATCCCCGAACCAGGCGCCCCCTCGCGAACCGGGTACGCCTTCGGCGGGTGGTTCACCGCTCCCATCAACGGCACCGCTTGGATGTTCACGGCCCCCATCACGGCGGATGTCACGCTCTATGCCGGCTGGACCGCGGAGAAGCGCGTCGTCACGTTCGATGCGCAGGGCGGCAGCGCGGTTGCCGCCGTGAGCACCGACTACGACACCCCGATCGAGGCACCGGTTGTTCCGAAGCGCACGGGCTACACCTTTGTGGGATGGTTCACAGCGGCGTCGGGTGGCACGGCGTGGAACTTCGACGCATCCGTCAGAACGGATGCCATGGCGTTCGCCCGCTGGACGGCAGACCCGCGCACGGTCAGTTTCGATGCACGCGGTGGTAGCGCTGTCGCCGCGGTGGTCACGACGTATGACGCGATCATCAAGGCTCCGACCGCGCCAAAGCGCACGGGCTACACCTTTGCGGGCTGGTTCACGGCGGCGTCGGGTGGCACGGCGTGGAAGTTCACGGCGCCGGTGACCGCGAATGTGAAGGTGTACGCCCACTGGACCGGGGAGAAGCGCACGATCACATTCGATGCACGCGGTGGCAGCGCCGTCGCCACGGTCGCGACCGCATATGGCGCCATCATCAAGGCGCCGGCAGCACCGGAGCGCAGTGGCTATGTCTTCGCGGGTTGGTTCACGAAGGCGTCGGGTGGCACCGCGTGGAAGTTCTCCGCACCGGTGACCGCGAACGTGAAGCTGTATGCCCACTGGTTGGTGAAGCGCACGGTGACGTTTGACTCACGCGGTGGCAGCGCGGTTGCTGCGGTCAGTACCGGGTCGGGCAAGGTCATCAAGGCGCCGGCAGCACCGAAGCGCAGTGGCTATGTCTTCGCGGGTTGGTTCACGAAGGCGTCGGGTGGCACGGCGTGGAAGTTCTCCGCACCGGTGACCGCGAACGTGAAGCTCTACGCACACTGGCTGGTGAAGCGCACGGTGACGTTTGACTCACGCGGTGGCAGCGCGGTTGCTGCGGTCAGTACCGGGTCAGGCAAGGTCATCAAGGCTCCGGCAGCACCGAAGCGCAGCGGCTATGTCTTCGCGGGTTGGTTCACGGCGGCGTCGGGTGGAACAGCCTGGAAGTTCTCCGCACCGGTGACCGCGAACGTGAAACTCTACGCACACTGGACCAAGCAGTAGCCCGCTCAAGCCGTGAGGTGCCAACTTTTGCTCGTGCGCGACGCGCCCAACTAGCCAAAGTTGGCACCTCACGGCAGGGGTATGACGGGTCAGGCGGGGGTGGCGTGCGCGTGCAGTGCCGCGTGGGCGAGGTAGTGCTCGGCATTCAAGCGGATGCCCGCGATCTCGTCGTCGGTCAGCTCGCGACGCACCTTGGCCGGCACCCCGGCGACGAGCGAGCCCGGCGGAACGATCGTGCCCTCAAGCACCAGCGCGCCGGCCGCAACGAGCGAACCGGCGCCGATGACCGCGCCGTTCATGATCGTGGCGGACATGCCGACGAGCACCGAGTCTTCGATTGTGCAACCGTGCAGAACCGCGCCATGCCCGACCGAGACATCCGCTCCGATCGTGAGCGGGTAGCCGCGGTCGACGTGGCAGGAGACGTTGTCTTGCAGGTTCGAGCCGGCGCCGAGTGTGATCGGCTCCGCTTCGGCGCGCAGCACGGCGTTGTACCAAACGCTGGAGCGTTCGTCGAGGATGACCTGACCGACGACCACGGCACCGGGGGCGACGAAGGCCGACTCCGCGACGACGGGCGCCGGCAGATTCGGCAGAGACAGGATGCGGGCGGAGGAATCGATGGCCATGCGTGCCAGCCTATCGCTGGGTCGGGAAGCGAGGCGATGCGGGATATTCGCTCAGAACTCGGCCCGTCGGACGCCGAGTTTGACAGAAGCGGTCGACTCTCCCCGGCGCACCAGGGGAACTCGACCGCAACCGTCAAACTCGGCGGGCTGGTGCACTCTGGGAATCAGTTTGGGGGCGGCGACGCGGCACCGGCTGGGGGCACTCATCTAGGCTTCTCGCATGGTGAACACAGCGCATCCCGCCGTCGACCGCGTGCGCGCGGCGCTCGACGCGTTCGGCCTGGCCCCCGACATCCGTTGGTTCGATGACGCCACTCCGACGGCTCAGGCCGCCGCCGCGGCGCTCGGCATCGAGGTGGGCGCCATCGCCAACTCCCTCATCTTCACCCTCGACGGGGCGCCGCTGCTCGTGCTCACGTCCGGCGCCCACCGGGTCGACACCGCCTGGCTCGGCGAGCAGTTGGGCGGCACGATCAAGCGGGCGTCCGCCGACACGGTGAAGGATGCGACGGGCCAGGTGATCGGAGGGGTCGCGCCCATCGGGCATCCGTCACCGATCCGCACGCTCGTCGATCTGGCGCTCGCCGACTATCCAACGGTGTGGGCCGCTGCCGGTCACGCGCACACCGTCTTCCCGACCTCGTTTGATGAGCTAGTGCGGATCACGGGTGGGCAACCGGTCGCCGTCGCTCCCTGACGCGAAATCAGACGCTTGGCAGGTTCTCACAAGCAGACCCCGCCCACTTCATCCGTTTGTCTATAGAGCGTGACTCAGCGCGAATCTAGGCTCACCGTACTTGCACCGGTTCCGAGCATCACAGATGAACAACTGACAAAGGATGATCAATGCGCGCTCGACATGTATTGCCCGTATTCGCAGCCCTGGGCGCACTGCTTCTCACCGGCTGTGTCGACAACTCAGCACCGACTGGCGCGGAGACCACAGCCCCCGTTGCCAACGGCGTCAACGCCGATGCTGTCGCGCTGCTTCCCCAGGATGTTGCCGACTCCGGCAAGCTGGTCATCGGTACCAGCCCGAACTACGCGCCCAACGAGTTCAAGAACGACGCCGGCGAACCGATCGGCTGGGCGATGGAAATGAGCACCGCTCTCGCCGAGACTCTCGGCCTGAAGCCAGAGTTCACCATCGCCCGCTTCGAGACGATCATCCCCGGCATCGTCGGCGGCAGCATCAACGCAGGGGTGTCGTCCTTCACCGACAACGCCGAGCGCCAGAAACAGGTCGACTTCGTCAACTACTACGTGGCCGGCATCCAGTGGGCGTCGCCGAAGGGAAAGGATGTCGACCCCGACAACGCCTGCGGGCTCACTGTCGCGGTGCAGGCCACCACCTACCAGGACACCGATGAGATTCCGGCGAAGAGTGAGGCTTGTGTCGCAGCCGGCAAGGCAGCGATCAACAAGCTGCCATTCGACACTCAGGATGCCGCAGCCAACGCAGTCGTGCTCGGCCAGGCCGATGCGTTCACCGCTGACTCGCCCGTCACCCTCTACGCCATTTCAAAGCTGGACGGCAAGCTGCAGACCGCCGGAGAGACGTTCGACGCCGCGCCATACGGGATCGCCGTCGCGAAGGATTCCGGCATGGCTGAAGCCGTGCAGGCCGCACTGCAGTCGATGGTGGATGACGGTTCGTACACCAAGATTCTTGACGCCTGGGGAGTAGCCGACGGTGGGCTGGAGACGATCACCATCAACGCCGGCGGAAAGAGCTAGCAACACGCTGGCGGGGGAGGAGCCGGTGGGGGAAAGCGCCGGTTCATGACGAAGTGCCGGTCGCAGCAATCGCTGCGACCGGCACTTTCGGTTGTGCTGTGTCTGCGTCGGGCCGGCCCGATCAGGCGGCGCGGCCGGCTCCTGCCGCTGCGCGCACCACGAAGAGCTCGGGGGTTCCGAATCCGGCAGCGGCGAACGCGGCGATGACCGCGGCCTTCACCGTGGGAATGAGCTCGGTCGGAGTCAGCGCGATCGCTGCTCCGCCGAACCCTCCGCCGGTCATCCGGGCGCCGATCGCACCGGTGGCCCTGGACGTCTCAACGGCCAGGTCGAGCTCGGCCACCGAGATTTCGAAGTCGTCGCGCATCGAGACGTGCGAGGCATCGAGCAGTGCGCCGATCGCGGTCGGGCCCTGCTCACGCAGGGTGCGCACGGTGTCGAGCACCCGCTGGTTCTCGGTGACGACGTGGCGCACGCGTCGGAACGTCTCGTCGTCAAGCAGCTCGGCCGCCCGGTCGAGGTCGGCTACCGAGACGTCGCGCAGCGAGTCGGCGCCGAGTGCCGCTGCACCCTTCTCGCAGGAGGCTCGACGCGACGCATAGCCGCCGGTGGCGTGCGAGTGGCTGACCCGGGTGTCGATGATGAGCAGCTCGAGGCCGGCCTCGTCGAAGCCGAGCGGGATGACCTCTGAATCGAGACTCCGGCAGTCCAAGAAGACCGCGGAATCCTTCTCGCCGAGCAGCGAGGCGGACTGGTCCATGATGCCGGTGGGGGCGCCGACCGCGCGGTTTTCGGCGAGCTGGCCCACTTTCGCCAGGGTGCGGCGGTCGAACCCGAGACCCCAGACCTCGTTGAGGGCAACGGCGACAGCGCTTTCGATGGCGGCAGACGACGACAGGCCGGCCCCGATCGGCACATCCGAATCGATGTAGATCTCGAAACCGGTCACCGTTTCGAGATCTGCACCGAACTGGCCGAGGGCCCAGGCCACGCCGAGCGGGTAGGCCGACCAGCCGTGCAGGTTCTCGGGAAACAGCTCATCGAGCGAGATCTCGATCGCGTCGTCGGCGAACGAGCTGGCCACGCGGATCAGGCGGTCGGAGCGTTCGGCCAGGGCGACGACGGTGCGTCGATCGATGGCGAACGGAAAGACGAAGCCGTCGTTGTAGTCGGTGTGCTCACCGATCAGGTTGACGCGTCCGGGCGCCGACCAGAGGCCGACCGGTTCGTGCGCGAAGTGGCTTTCGAAGCCGACGCGTGCGGCTTGTTCGAGGGTCTGGGCGTTCATTCTGTGTCCTTCCCGATGGCTGAAGCCACGGCATCCCGAATCGTCGCGGCGGCCTGCTCCGGCGCGACGTCACCGATCCAGGCGCCCATAGCGGCCTCGGACCCGGCAAGAAATTTGAGTTTGTCGGCGGCCCGGCGTGGGCTCGTCACCTGCAGCATGAGACGGATGTCGTCACGGTGCGTCGCAACCGGCGCCTGGTGCCAGGCGGCGATGTAGGGCGTCGGGGTGTCATAGATCTCGTCGATGCCCCGCAGGAGCTGACGGTAGAGCACGGCAAGCTCGTCACGCTCAGCGAGCGACGTCTCGGCGAAGTCGGCCACGTGACGGTGCGGCAGCATGTGCACCTCGATGGGCCAGCGCGCGGCGAACGGCACAAACGCCGTCCAGTGCTCGCCGCTCAGAATAACTCGGTCGCCGGCACGCTCTGACTCCAGGATGTCGGCGAACAGGGTGGGCCCGTAGCGCTCGATCGACTCGATCACCCGCTGGGTGCGGGGCGTCACGTAGGGGTAGGAGTAGATCTGGCCGTGCGGGTGGTGCAGCGTGACGCCGATGGCTTCACCGCGGTTCTCGAACGGGAAAATCTGCTGGATGCCCGGCAGCTGCGAGAGGGCGTGCGTGCGCTCGGCCCACGCCTCGATCACGGTGCGCGCCCGCACCGTGGAGAGACTCGCGAACGATCCTTCGTGCTCTGGGCTGAACGCCACCACTTCGCAGCGACCGACGGAGGTGCGGGTGCGGCCGAGGCCGATGGTCGACAGGTCGTCCAGGTCGGCGGGGGCGTCGGCATCCGTCAAGAGCGGGCCGAACGACGGCGACTTGTTCTCGAACACCGCGACGTCGTAGTTGCTCGGGATCTCCGAGGGGTTGTCTGCGGTCGCAGGGGCCAGCGGGTCGAGGTGCGCCGGGGGCAGGAACACGCGGTTCTGCCTGGCCGCGGCGATCGACACCCATTCGCCGGTCAGGGCGTCCTGACGCATCGATGCCGTGCCAGGCCGGGGCGCCAGCTCGCGCAGATCGGGGGCTCGGTCGGGCGCCAGCGTCGTGTTGGGGTCGTCGAAGTAGATCAGCTCGCGGCCATCGGCCAGGGAGTGATGCTGCCGCGCGATGCGGTCGTCGCGCACGAAGGCGCCGGCAGTGATGCCCGCGCTGGTTTCAGGGGTGTCGCCCACGGTGGTTTCGGTAGTGGTGTCCATAACAGTGACAAGAATAACCGATTTGCGTAAACGAAACACGACCTTGCGTATTGAAAAGAAAACGATGATAAGTGAAGATTGAGTCATGGCAGATGACAGCACGCAGCTCGAGGCGGATGCCCCACTCGAGCGAGAGCTCATTCCGGCGGCTGTGCGGCGCGAGCGCATCGAACGTCTCGTCGACGAACGTGGCTTCGTGCGCGTCAGCGAGTTGCGCACGACCTTCGGCATCTCGGGCGTCACCGTGCGCGCCGACCTGGACGCTCTCGAAGCAGCCGGCACCGTCATGCGGGTGCACGGCGGGGCGATGCCGGCTCAGCGCGGGCGGGGCGCCGGCGCTGGTCGCGAGCAGTCCTTCGAGGAGTCGCTTGAAGCGTCGGTCATTCCCAAGCAGCAGATCGGGGCACTCGCCGCCGCCCTGGTGCAGAGCGGTCAGAGCATCATCCTCGACGTCGGAACCACCACCCTCGCCGTGGCGCGCGCGCTCGCCGTACGCACGGATCTCACCGACGTGGTGATCATCACCAACGGTCTGAGCATCGCCCTGGAACTCGAACCGACGATTCCCCGCTTCACCGTGATCGTCACCGGCGGCTCCCTCCGCCCGCTGCAGCACTCACTCGTCGAGCCGCTGGCGGCAACGATTCTCGGCAGCGTGCACGCCGACCTCGCCTTCATCGGCTGCAACGGCGTCGATGCCACTCACGGGGTGACCAACATCAACCTGCCAGAAGCCGGAGTGAAGACTCTCATGCTCGCCGCGGCCCGGCGTGCGATCGTCGTGGCCGACGGCTCGAAACTGGGCCAGGCGCATCTCGGCACGGTCGGGCCGCTGGCCGCTTTCGACACGCTGGTGACGGATGCCGCTGCTCCCGCCGCCCAGCTCGATCTTCTCCGTGAGGCGGGGTTGACAGTGATCAGGCCGGAATAGGCTGGGCGCATGAGCGCACCCACCGGTTTTCAGCATCGTCTCGCCGTCGAATCAGCGAACGGACGTTTCGTCGGGCGTTCCACTGCGGTGATCACCGAAGTCGCGGCCGGGCTGCGCTCGTATGCCGTGAATGGAATAGACCTGGTCGAGTCGTTTGCCGAGACCGCGACGCCGCCGATGGCGGCCGGGATTGTGCTTGTTCCCTGGCCCAACCGCATCCGTGACGGCCGGTGGACGCAGGGTGGCGTGACCCGCCAACTGGCGATCACCGAGCCGGTGATGCAGAACGCCAGTCACGGACTGCTGCGGTTCATGCCGTATCGGCGCGTGGCCGGCAGCGAGAACTCCGTCACGTTGGCCGCCACGATCTTTCCGCAGTCCGGCTACCCGTTTCACCTCGAGACCACTGTCGAGTACACGCTGACGCCGGGAGGCCTCGTCGTGACACACGGCGTGCACAATGTGGGGGCGGATGCGGCCCCATACGTGGTCGGGGCGCACCCGTACCTGCAGATCGCCGGGGTGCCGACAAGCGAGCTGACGGTTGAGGTGAGTGCGGCGACCCGCATTCTGGTCGACGAGCGTCGGAACCCCATCGGACAAGAGTCCGTCGATGGCACTCCGCAGGACCTGCGCGACGGCAAGGTCGTCGGCGCGCTCGACCTCGACGACGGCTATGCCGACGTCACGATGGCGGCGGGCCGGGTCGAGCATCGATTGACCGCGCCAGACGGTCGTGCGCTCACCCTCTGGGGTGACGAGAATATGCGTTACGTGCAGGTGTTCACACCGCGCAGCTTTCCGACGACGGTTGGGCCGGTTGGGCCGGATGGCGCGGATGGCGCGGATGGCGCGGCGCCGGCACCGGCGACGCATCAGGCCATCGCGATCGAGCCGATGACCGCGCCGGCCAATGCGTTCAACAGCGGGGCGGGGCTGCGCTGGCTGCAGCCGGGCGATCGCTGGAGCGTGAGCTGGGGGATCAGCCACCACGGATTCAGCTCACCCCCAGAACCGACGGCGGCCTCTGGCGCCGAGTCTGGCAACTGATGACGCTCTCGCGGGCGGCGCTGCTCAGCCCGGCCGATGCCGAACGCTTGCAGGCCCTCACTGGCATGAAGCGGCTGGCCACCGGGCTGCTTCTCGTAATGGCAGTGATTTTCGCGGTCGCCTTCGCGCTGCAAGACCGCTACCCCTGGCTCGCCTATGTGCGCGCTGCTGCGGAGGGCGGAATGGTCGGTGCCATCGCCGACTGGTTCGCCGTGACCGCACTTTTTCGTTACCCGCTCGGCCTGCGCATTCCGCACACCAACATCATCGCGAGTCGCAAGAACGAGATCGGGGCGAGTCTCGGCGAGTTCGTCGAGACCAACTTCCTCTCCGAGTCTGTCGTGCGCGGCAAGCTCGAATCGATGGGCATCTCGGCCAGGGTCGGCAGCTGGCTCAGCCAGCCAGCGAACGCGGATCGGCTCACCCAGGAGCTCGCGGTGGCCGGAACCGGCTTGCTCGATCTCCTCTCGGACGATGACATCAGGGATCTGATCGAAACGATCGCGCGCGAGCACCTGATGGAGCCGCAGTGGGGCCCGAGCATCGGTCGGGTCGGCGAGCGGTTGGTCGCATCGGGTCAGCAGCATGCGGCGATCGACCTGCTCCTCGACAAGGCCGAAATCTGGCTGCGCATGCACCCAGAGGCATTCGGGCAGGCAGTGTCCGAACGGCTGCCCGGGTGGGTTCCGGGCTTCCTCGACCGGATGGTCGACGACCGGGCGTTCAAAGAGGTGCTCGGCTTCATCAACGCCGTGCGCATTGACCAGCAGCACCCCCTCCGCATTGCGCTCGACAGCTACCTCGCAGATCTGATGCGCGATCTGCAGCGCGACCCCGCGACAATCTTTCGCGCCGAGGCGCTCAAGGTCGATCTGCTCGACAGCCCGCGGTTGCGAGAATTCGCCAGCGAAACGTGGGAGTCGGTGAAGGCATCGCTCGGCGAGGGTCTGGCCGACCCCGAGAGCGGCCTGCGCAGAGGCATCCGTGCAACGGTTCTGGACGTCGGCGCCCGCCTGGTGCGCGACCCCGCACTGGGGGAGCGCATCGACCGCTGGATTGCCGATTCGGTGAGCTATGCCGTGCAGCAGTACCGGCATGAACTCGCCGGAGTGATCACCGAGACGGTTGAACGCTGGGATGCCGGCGAGACCGCAGACAAGATCGAACTCCAGGTGGGCAAGGATCTGCAGTTCATTCGCATCAACGGCACGGTTGTCGGGGCGCTCGCCGGGCTCGCGATCTTCACGATCGCGCAGGCGATCGCGGCGCTCTGGCCGTAGTCGTCGGTCGGTCCGATCGTGCCCCGGACCGTCGTTGGTCGAGGAGCAGCCGACGCAGGAGGCCGCGTCTCGAGACCCGGCGAGCCGATCTCTTGACTTGGGTTGCGTGTGAACGTCGGCTCACGAGGTCTCGACCAACGACGCGGGTCGCATCCCGGTCGCCGAACTGTGGCACATGACCATTGTGCCCGACACGAAATGGTCATGTGCCACAGTTCGCGAGATGGAATCGACCCCGCCCCGCGCTCAGTTGCCGTGCGCCCAGAGCTGCAGCCACACGAGCAAGCGCGATTCCGGGTCGTCGAGCCTCACGCCGAACAGCGGTTCAAGCCGGGAGAGGCGGTACCGCACCGTGTTCGGGTGCAGCTTGAGCCGAGTTGCCGTCTCGATCGCGTTCGAGCCTGAATCGAGATAGGTGAGCACGGTATCGACGAAGGCGGTGCCCTTCATTGCATCGTGGGCGGCAAGGGATGTCGCCACCTCGCCGGGCAACTGGCCGGCCGCACGCAATGCAGCCACGATCTGGCGCAGCCGAAGGCGCGGGCCGAGCGTGATCGCATCCGCAACAATGTCGTCACTGTCTTGCTGCACCCGGCCGTCTTCGCTGTCGCGCAGCAGCACGGCCAGCACGGCTTCGGCATCGAGGCGGGAGTCCGCGACGGCGGCGATCGGCACCGCCACCCCGATTGCGGCGAGCACCGGGCGATCGAGCAGCCGCCGAGTGTGGTGGGCGATGCGCAGGATCGCCTCCTGCTGAAACGCTTGCGACGATGTCGTCGTTTGCGGCAGCACCACATAGACCAGATTGTCGGCCAGGCCGCACACCGCGGTCGGCAGCCAGACGGCGCAGGCCGCCCGCACGGTGTCGAACAGGCGCAGGCTCGACTGCACGGCATCCGGGGTGGTGCCCGCGGTGTTCCAGGTGCCGATGGCGACGACCCGAATGCTGTCGGCGGCGATGCCCAGCTGCACCGCGGCCAGTTCAGCCCGGCCCGGCTCGAAGAGCAGCGGGCGTACCAGCTCGAGGTGACGGGCACGCACGGAATCCCGGTGGGTGCGCCCGTGCAAGAGGTGCAGGGCGGCGACGTTGGCCGCCTCCAGCAGGATGCGGTCGGTCTCGGCCTTCGAACGCTCCGGCGGGTCGATCAGCCAGAGTGACCCGAGCACCACTTTGCCGGCACGGATGGCGACGGCCGAGCGGGTGAAGGAGTGCGCTTTCGGGGCCACACTCACCACCTCGCGAGACGCGTGAACGCGCCGATAGTCGACATCGTTCTGGTCGGTGTGCGGCACATGCATCTGCAGGATCGAGTTGCGTCGAGTCTCATCGATGGGTTGCCCCGGCAGGGTCGAGTAGGCGAGCAGCGTCTGTTCGACATCGGCGACCGCCACCGCACCGCCGGCCAGGGAGGCGACGTTGTTGGCCAGTTCGAACAGGTCGCCGGGGCGCACATCGACGAGGCTCCGACCCGACTGGCCGTGCGAGGCGATGGCGGCGCTCAAGATTTCGGCGAGCTGGTCCCAAGGCACACTGTCGGCAGCCCGAAACAAAATGATGCCGGCGGCTCTGGCCGCCGCGTGCAACTCCGTCTCCGGTGCGCCGTGAGCCTTGTAGACGAGCGCCCGGTAGCCGGCATCCCGCATCTGCTCGAGCTGGCCGGGCAACTGATCGCCGGAAAGCGCCAGGCCGTTGGCCAAGGCGACCGCCCCCGGAAACTGCGGGGCCCTGGCAAATCTGTCGTAGAGCACGGTGCCGGTCACGGTGCGGGTCAGGTCGGCGGTGGTCTCGACGAGTCCGGCGATCTCCGGGCCGAGAGTCTCGGCCAGTTCGGCGACGGTCGGCAGCTGGTCGGCGTCGGGGACGGATGCGCCGCTCTCGCGTTCGCTCGTACGTTCGCTGGCACGGTCGCCGGCACGTTCGCCGGCACGTTCGCCTCTGTGTGTGCTCGTCTCTGTGCTCACGGCGGCCTCTCCGAGCTACTGGCAGGACTTCACAATTTGAACCCTGCGTCTTCGTGGGGATGTCCATAGAGCGCGGACTCTTGCGATTCTAGGCTTGCGCAGGCACCCGGCCGAACGGGACCCGTCTCGACCCGGAAGGGCATCACATGAAGATCAACGATGTCAGGCAGCTCGTTCAGTTGAAGGTTCCGGTGCTGTCTCGGCAACGCCGCGTGCTTGCCAACGCCTTCAATGTGGCCGAGTACCGGGCCGCCGCCCGTCGGGCACTACCGGCCGGTATCTTCGACTATCTCGACGGCGGAGCCGAAGACGAGGCGACGCTGCACCGCAACCGAGCAGTGTTCGAGCAATGGGGGCTGATGCCGGCCTGGGGCGCGGTGGCAGTGCCCGACCTGCAGACGACGATTCTGGGTCGCCAGAGTGCCTTGCCGATCACTCTCACGCCGACCGGGGCGACCCGGTTGTTCCATCCCGATGGAGAACTCGCCGTGGCCCAGGCGGCGACTGCCGCCCAGATTCCCTACGGTGTTGCCGGGCTCAGCACGGTTTCGATGGAGGACATCGCCGCTCAATCGCCGACTCTCGACCGCTGGTTCAACGTCGGGCTGTCTCCCGACAAGGGCGCGCTGAGCGCGAAGCTCGACCGCTGCGCCGCGGCCGGCTACCGGGCGATCGTCGTCGGCATCGACACGCGCGCACTCGGGGCTCGGGAACGCGACCGCAAGAATGGGTTCACCGCCCCGCCGGCGCTGACCCTGTCATCGCTGATCGGCATTGCGACCCGGCCGAACTGGTGGGTGAATTTTCTGCGGGCTGATGGCATCCGTTTTCCGAACCTCGAACCCGCCGGCGCCGAAGGTGCGCTGGCCACGCCGTCGATGTGGGAGCAGATTCTCGGACACTCCGAATCGACTCAGGGCTGGAACGACCTCGAAGCGTTGCGCGCAATGTGGCCGGGAAAGATCGTGCTCAAGGGCACCGTCAACCCCGCGGATGTCGAGCGGGCGGCGAGTCTCGGTATTGACGCCGTGCAGCTGAGCAACCATGGCGGCCGCCAGCTCGACCGCATGCTCAGCCCGCTCGATGTTCTGCAGGAGTCGAGGCAGCGGGTCGGCAGCAGCACCGAGATCTATGTCGATTCGGGTATTCGCCGGGGGAGCGACATCGCGATCGCGCTCGCGCTCGGTGCCGATGCCTGCTCGATCGGGCGCCCCTACCTCTATGGCCTCGCCGCGGCGGGGGCGGATGGCGTCGCGAGCGTCATCGACATTCTGGCCGAGGAACTGCTGCGCACGATGACGCTCGTCGGCGTGACCTCTGTCGCCGATCTGCAGGCGCGAGGCACCGAGGTCGTGCGGCGCATCGGCGCTGCCTCGGAGGATGCGCGCCGCCCGGTGCTCGGCTAGCCCCGCTCAATCTGCGGCACGCGTTCACAACTTCGGAGATTTTCCACAGGGCGAATCCGGCCCGATTTCGCGCGAAACAAGCAAAATCTCCGATGTTGCGAACAGCCACTTCGTTGGTCGAGCCTGTCAGTGACCTCGCGAGTCAACCTCACCGCGCTCCACCGCGGTTCAGAACGCTGCGGGCCTCAGCCGGCCTCAATTACCGCCGCATGCAGGGCCAGCAGCGGCGCAGTGCGCTCGGCCGGGCCCCGCCCGAAGCCGCATTCCGTCGCAACGCCATACTGCTCGACTCCCGCAGCGGTCAGCGGGGCAGCAGCCGCACGGATGCGACGCTCGGCACCCTCGACGCCGTCTTCGTGGTGCACGAGGCCGAGAAACAGATCGGTCTCCGCGTCGAGGCTAAGCCAGGCAAGCGGAGCAAAATAGGCGTCGTCGTCGCGTTCGATCGGAACCGGCAGGTGCACGAAGTTGATCGGGCGCGACACCGTGGCGCACAGGCCGTTGGCGACGGCGACGAGGTGGGCGGCGTCGGGCGGCTCGACGAAGTGCGATTCGGCGACATCGCCGTAGCAGAGGTGGAACCCGAGCTGCACGTTGTGCGGAACCGCTGAGGCGACACGGGCGGCGAGCTCGACGCATGGTCGAAGCCGGCCACGATGATCGGGTCGATCGGCAAACGGGCCAGGCCTGGCGTGGCGTCGAAGGCTGCGCCCTGAAAAAGAATCCAGTGAAAACGCTCGCCGACTTCACCGTCTGGCATCCGCGTCAGATGCGCGCCGAGGTTCTCGGAGACGATGCGAAACGTGTCATCGGCGGTGGGCTGGTTGATGGAGCCGACGAGGTGGGCGCCGTGCACGCGTGGGGTCAGAGTCACGCGGCAATCCTATTGCGACCGCCGCAGGCGAAACCGAACGGGTTGTCAGCAAACGTCACGGTCGTCCGAGCTGTCGCGGCAGGTGTGCGGAGACCAGAATGGCCCGGTCTCACGAGGAGACCGGGCCAACGAGTGGGTGGGCCCCGTCGGGCTCGAACCGACGACCCACGGATTAAAAGTCCGATGCTCTACCAACTGAGCTAGAGGCCCGCGGTTAATAATCTAGCGTGGATTTGCGCCCAGTTTTTCTCGCTACCGTTGAAGGTGCACTTTAGTGCCTGTCAGTTCGGGCGCGCACAGGTGCCGCGAAACCCAAAGGAGGACGTCATGGCCGAAGATTTCCACAAACCGACACAGTTCTCCGGAAGCAAGTTCGAGTCGTTCAAAGGCGGGGAGGATCCGGCCCAGATCAGCCGCATCGCGCACGAAACCGCGCATGCCATTCTGTCCAGAGTGCGTAGCGACCCCGACCCGGCGACCGTCGAACGGCTCGTCGCCTACACCGACGAGCACGGCATCGACGCGGTCGCCGAACTCTGGTCGCGCGCCACGCCGCGCAGCCTGCCTGGCGCGCTGTGGCGCATCTACTTGATTCGTTTGCTCATTCGACAAGACCCTCAGGGCACGTCGTATCTCTACCAACGCGGCACCGAAGTTGCCGTGACGATCGACCCCGTCGTCGCCGGCGCATCCGCCCCGACCGGCCCGGACGAGATCATCGCGCTCGCCGATGAGATTCTGCGCGGCCTCTTCACTGGCGACTTCGCCGTTGCTCTCGACCGTGCCGCTGCGTTCTGCCGCGTGATCGCGACCGGCTGCACGAGTGTGGCCGACGATCTGGATGCGACGGAGCCGGCCAGATCGGGTGAGCTCACCCGCCGCGCGTTGCGGTTTTCGACCACGGCACAGGAGTTCACCTCGTGTGCCAAGCTCTGGCGGCAGCACTCGCTGGAGTAGCTTCCGCACCCGCCCGACACCATTCGCCACGGGCGAACACCCCTCAGACCTCGATTACAATAGAAACCGGTCGGGCCGCAGTAACCCCGGGCTCCAATATTCGCCGCCTAGAGCGGCCGTCCGCCGAGAGGCGTTCTGCGGCCTGGCCTCATTCTTTATAGCGATCTTCACCGCGATGCGCTCAGGCGCGGCCCGCGGCTCACGCCTCGCGCATCACAGCGACTTTCAGTCACCTCACAGCACCCGCGACCAATCCATCGCGCGCTTCGTGCCGAACCACTCACATGGAACGGGAGCGGAACTGACATGCTTAGTCTCATGACCACCGACTCCTCGCCCGACCTGGACGAGCGCGCTCCTGCCTCCGCGGCAGAATTGCTCGCCCGGGTGTCCCAGGGTGATCAGGTCGCCTTTGGCCAGTTGTACGACCAGATGGCACCACGCGTGCTCGGTCTGGTCAAGCGCCTGCTCATCGACCACGCACAGTCGGAGGAAGTGACGCAAGAGATCTTTTTGGAAATTTGGCAGAGCGCATCCCGCTACGACCCACGCCTCGGTGGCGCCTCGACCTGGATCATGACCATGACCCACCGCCGGGCCGTCGACCGCATTCGCGCGTCGCAGGCCGGGCGTGACCGCGATCTGCGCATTGGCATCCGCGACCGCGCTGTCGAATACGACCAGGTGTCTGAAACTGTTGAAGTTCGAATCGAGAATGAAAGGGTGGGGCGGGCGATGTCCAGATTGTCTGAGCTGCAGCGGCAGGCGGTCAGCCTGGCCTACTACGGCGGCTACAGCCAGACGGAGGTCGCCGAACTGTTGAAGATTCCGCTCGGCACGGTGAAAACACGGCTGCGAGACGGCATGATTCGATTGCGCGACGAAATGGGGGTGGCGTCATGACCAAGCACGATAGCGACAACTTCGGCGAATCCGCCGCCGCCCACGCCCTGAACGCGCTCAGCCCTGAGGAGCGAGCCGCTTTCGAAAAGCAGCTGGGCGATTCGAAACAGGCTCGCCTCGAGGCTCTGGAGTTTTCTGAGACCGCCGCAGAACTGGGCCTCGCCGTCGCCCCGGTGCAGCCATCCGCGTCGCTCAAAGCGAACCTGATGGCTCAGTTGGCGGCGACCCCGCAGCTTGCGCCGCCGCCGCCCGCGACGCCGGCCGCCGGCAACCTCGAGCCCGTTGGTCCTCCGATCGCGGCCGAAACCGCGGCAGAACGCCGGGCCGCCCGCCGCTGGTTCAGCCGTCCCGTGGGCATCCTGATCGCTGCCGCCGCGGCAATCGCGCTATTCTTCGGCGGAACCCTCGTCGGTCAAACCATCAATTCAAACCAGTTCGCCGAGCAGCAGGCGAGCGCGCTTGCCCAGATCAACGCGGCACCGGATGCTCAACGTGCGACCACGACGACGGCTGACGGGCAGCCGGCCACCCTGGTCTGGTCTGGCGAACTCGGCCAGTCGGCCCTCCTAGTCGAAGATCTTCCGGCGCTGCCGAACGATGAGGCCTACCAGCTCTGGTATATCAACGGCGAAGGAGCGGTCTCGGCCGGAACCTTCACCTCGCCCGGCAGCGGAACCGTCTGGCGCGTGCTCGACGGCACCATGCAAGCCGGCGACGCCGTCGGCGTCACTGTCGAGCCGGCGGGCGGTTCGAAGCAGCCCACCACGAAGCCGATCATCGCGATCCAGAGTTAGCTCGCGCAATCTGACGATCGATTCGAGTCCCATCCGGATGATCGTGTTCGCGCCAGTGCACCACGGCTGGATGCCCAGTCCCGGCGCGGTCTATCCCGCTCGGCGCGGGGTAGACACCGCGCCAGCGGGGATACACCGCGCCGAGGCGGCAGAACGCGTGTGTCACTCAATTCAAACTGCGTTCACGCGGCGGCTAGGCTCCTTTCATGACGTTGCCTTTCACTCTGCTGATCGACCCGGTGCCCGCAGATTCCACGCGCACCAACTTTGACGACACCTTCCACGCCATCGACTCGAACGCTCCGGCGTTGCGCGTGGCGGAGCTCAGCACCCAGCGGGGTGATGGCATCTTCGAGACCCTCAGCGTGGTCAACGGGCACCCGCAAGAGGTCGAACCACACATCAGCCGCCTGATCAACTCGGCGCGCATCTGCGATCTGCCGGTGCCGCATCCCGGTCAGTGGCGGGCCGCCATCGCCCTGGCGGTATCGCAGCTCCCTGCCGACGGCGAGCTGGCCCTCAAATTCGTGCTCAGCCGCGGTGTCGAGGCCGGGCCCGCGCCGACCGCCTGGCTGCACGCCACCCGCGCCTCCAACTTCGAAGCGGTGCGTGAGCACGGCGTGAAGGTGGTCACCCTCGACCGTGGCTACCCGCGCGGGGTCGCCGAACGGGCGCCGTGGCTACTGATGGGCGCCAAGACGCTCAGCTATGCCATCAACATGGCGGCGCTGCGTGAGGCGAAGCGTCGTGGCGCAGACGACACCATCTTTCTCACCACCGACGGCTATGTGATGGAGGGCCCGACCTCGAGCGTCATCATCCGTTCAGGCGGTGTCTACGTGACCCCGGCGCCGAGCGGTGCCATCCTGCACGGCACTACCCAGCAGAGCGTCTTCGAATACCTCGAGGCGCAGGGGGAGCGCACCGAATATCGCGACGTCACCCTCGCTGAGCTGCGTGAAGCGGATGCCGCATGGCTGGTCTCGAGTGTGCGTCTGGCGGTGTCGGTGACCGAACTCGACGGCACTCCGATCCCGGTCGATGCCGAGCTGACCCGGGCGATCAACGCGGCATTGTTGGCGCGCACGGCGTAGCCGGCCGCCGCATCCGTTTCGGAGCTGAATCGACTGCACCATTTCCGCTTGGAATGCCTGGTGCGGCCGTTAGTCCACAGCGGGTTGCGTGAGGATCTGAGTTGACGCCATGCTCATTGCATTGATGAGAGGTTGATCGTCAAGTTCGTCGGCGATGAGTCCCGTGAAGTCTTCAATCCCCGCGACGCGAAGTGGGGCAATGTGGGAGTGCTTGGCATGGTCGGCAAGCACGTAGGAGCGCGCCGACTTCCTGAGCACGAGTTGTCGAGTTGCCACCTCGTCAGCGTGATAGTCGGTCAACCCTGCTTGAGCGTCGATTCCGCCTGAACCGAGGAACGCGATATCGGGGTGGACATCCTCAAAAAAGCGGAGAGTTGTCGCATTGGCCAGGGACATATCTCCTCCACGCAGCCGTCCGCCGGAGACCAGGACTTCGATGTTTCGCCGCTCGGCGAGTTCGAAGGCCACAAGCAGTGAGCAGGTGACGACTCTTCCGCGGAATTCGACCGGAAGTTGGCGGGCAACCTCAAGGCAAGTCGTGCCGACGTCAATCATGAGCGTCATGCCCGGCTTCACCAGCGAGACGGCGATGCGGGCCATCTTCGCCTTCGCCTCCCGCGAGAGATCGGCTCTGTCAGAGAAGGGAGGTTCCTCGCCTGAGATCGCCGCTGGGTCGCTGGCGCCACCCCTCACTCGCGAGAGGTGACCGCGCGATTCCAGTGCCGAGAGGTCCCTTCGCACCGTTTCAAGTGAGACGCCCAAATCCTGCGCTATCTCATCGCTGCTGACGTATGTTTTCTGCGCCAATTTGTTCAGGATGAATTGGTGACGTTCTGCAGCGAGCACTGTCGCACCGGTCACGTCCCGTGGAGTGGTGTAAATCTCGGCAGGCCCGCGTTGCTTCGTTAACGTGAAGAGCCATCGT
>NZ_BAABCN010000002.1:0-273725 GCF_039538945.1 Glaciibacter kafniensis
AAACAACATAATTGAAGAGTTTGTCCAGAACCTTGGACGACGAAGCGATGATTGTTCGAAACGACTTGACAACCCTCCTCACGGAGAGTTGATCGGAAGATGTTTCGGCGGCCATAGCGAGAGGGAAACGCCCGGTCACATTCCGAACCCGGAAGCTAAGACTCTCAGCGCCGATGGTACTGCAGGGGGGACCCTGTGGGAGAGTAGGACACCGCCGGACTTAACTTAGAAAAACGTGAAATGGCCACCCTACGGGGTGGCCATTTTGCGTTAAGCCGTACGCTTGTAAAAGCACGAGGTGCGGCACCATAAATTACACAGGAGATACAACAGTGAGCCCTTCAGGATCCAATGGCAACGACCCCCGCGGCGGTGGCCGGGAGGACCGATGGTCCGGCGCAGGCCGAAACGACCGCTCGAAGGGTGCACAGGGTGATTCCGGACGCTCCTCGGGAGCTCCGCACCGTGGTAACTCCGATCGTCCGTCCGGTTCGGGTGAGCGTGCCCCGTACCGTGGTAACTCTGATCGTCCCTCCGGTTCTGGCGAGCGTGCTCCCTACCGTGGAAACTCCGACCGCACGAGTGCACCTCGCGACGGTGAGCGCAAGCCCTGGGAGAAGTCGGGCGAGCGCCCCGCGTACCGCGGAAACTCCGATCGTCCCTCTGGTTCGGGTGAGCGTGCTCCCTACCGTGGCAACTCTGACCGCACGAGTGCACCTCGTGACGGAGAGCGGAAGCCCTGGGAGAAGTCGGGCGAGCGTCCCGCGTACCGCGGAAACTCCGATCGTCCCTCTGGCTCGGGTGAGCGTGCTCCCTACCGTGGCAACTCCGACCGCCCGAGCGCTCCGCGCGACGGCGAGCGTAAGCCGTGGGCCAAAGATGGCGAACGTCCGGCCTACCGCGGAAACTCCGACCGTCCGTCGTCTGGCTCCGGTGAGCGCAAGCCCTGGGAGAAGTCCGGCGAACGCTCCGACCGTGCTCCGTACCGCGGAAACTCTGACCGTCCGGCTCGTCCGGCGCAGGATGGAGAGCGCAAGCCGTGGGCCAAGGACGGCGAACGTCCGGCCTACCGCGGAAACTCTGACCGCCCGTCCGGCGGAGACCGTCCGGCGCACCGCGGAAACTCAGATCGTCCCGACCGCCCGGCCCGTGCGCCCCGCGATGGCGAGCGTTCTGAGCGTCCGGCCTACCGCGGCGGTGCAGATCGTCCCGGACACCACGGCGACAAGAAGCCGTGGGACAAGGATGGTTCACGCTCCGAACGCCCGCGCCGCGACTCTGATTCACGTGACGGAGACAAGAAGCTGTGGACTCGCGACGGTGCCCCGGCCCGTAACGACCGTGAAGCCCGCGACGCCCAGTACATTGCTGAAGAGGAGACAGTCGAGCAGCGGATGCAGCGTGAGCTGCGCCCGGTTCGCTCGCGTCACGACGATCCCTTCCTGCCCGACGATGTCTCGGACAAAGATCTCGACCGCATCGCGCGCAACGAGCTGAAGACACTCACCAAAGACAATGCCGAATGGGTGGCCAAGCACCTCGCCATGGCAGTGCGCCTCATCGAGGAAGACCCGGAGCAGGCTCACCTGCACGTCGTCTCGGCAGCCCGTCGCGCCGGCCGCATCGCGGTCGTGCGTGAGACGTTGGCCATCACGGCATATGCCGTCGGCGACTTTGCTCTGGCCCTGCGCGAGCTGCGCACCTACCGCCGCATCTCCGGCTCGAACGAGCAGATTGCTCTGATGGTAGACAGCGAGCGTGGCGTGGGACGCCCCGACCGTGCACTCGAACTCGGCCGTTCGGTCGAACGCAGCACGCTGCCCGCCGGCGTTCAGGTGAGCCTGGCGATTGCGATGTCGGGTGCCCGCCTCGATCTCGGTGAGACCGAGGCCGCACTGCGCGAACTCGAGATTCCGCAGCTCGACCCCAAGACCGCTTTCTCCTACAGCGCCGAATTGTTCTCGGCCTACGCCGAGGTGCTGGCCGATCTCGGCCGCGATGCCGACGCAGAGAAGTGGATGACTCTCGCCGCCCGCGCCGACGCCGCATTCGGTGACGCCGCGCTCGACGAGACCATCGAAATCATCGAGATCGATGAGGACGAAGACGGAATCCCGTTGGACGACGAGGACTCGGTGGTTGAGGAGCGCCCGACGGAGTCGGACGTGTCTCGAAACCACGCCGACGAGCAGCAGATCGACGAGTCGGAAACTGCTGAGCTGGAATCCGCAGATCACGACTCAGAGGTCGTCTCACGAGGTCTCGAGACGGTCGCTGGCGCTCCCTCCTCGACCACCGAGGTGGTCGTCGAGGTTTCGGCCCCCGTGGCGGCGAAGGCTGAGAAGGCTCCGAAGGCTCCGAAGGCTGAGAAGGCTCCGAAGGTCGAGAAGGCTCCGAAGGTCGAGAAGGCTCCGAAGGCTGAGAAGGTCGAGAAGCCTGTCAAGGCCGAAAAGGCCGAAAAGGCTGTCAATGTCGCGAAGGTCGTTGAGGCTCCAGAGGTCTCGACCGGCTTGACCGAAGCTCCCGATGCTTCTGAAGACGACGCGGTCTCGACAAGCTCGACCACCGAAGCCAAGGCTGAAGCCGCGCGCCTCGCGAAGAACGAGAAGGCTCGCCTCGCCCGCGCCGAGAAGGCCGCAGCGAAGGCAGCAGCCGCGACCACGTCGACCAAGAAGTAGAGACGAGTGCTGAAGCTGGGACGCACAACGAAGGCGACAACGCCTCTCGACGGCGTCGACGTTCTCCTTGCCGACCTCGATGGTGTCGTATACGCCGGTCCTGCAGCCATTCCGTTCGCGGTCGATGCGCTGAACCTGGCCGCCGAAACGATGCGTGTCGGCTACATCACCAATAACGCCTCACGCACCGACCAGTCTGTCGCCGACCACCTGACCGAACTCGGTCTGGCGGTCGCGGCAGCGGATGTCGTGACGTCGCCTCAGGCTGCCGTGCGTCTGCTCGCTGAGCAGGCGCCGGCCGGCTCCCAGATCTTGGTGGTCGGCGGCGAGGGCCTGGTCGTCGAGGTCGAGAAGGCCGGATTCATCGTGACCCGGTCGGCCGACGACAAGCCGGCCGCGGTCATCCAGGGGTTTGCTCCCGACGTGGGCTGGGCGCACCTGGCTGAGGCGGCGTTCGCGCTGAACAACTCAGCGGCCGACGGCGGCGAAGGCATCCCGTGGATTGCCACGAACACCGACTGGACGATTCCCGTCGCCCGCGGCATCGCGCCAGGCAACGGCACGCTGGTCTCTGCAGTGCACACGGCTGTCGGTCGGTTGCCGCTCGTGGCAGGTAAGCCGGAGGTCGCGATCTTCACAGAGGCGATCAACCGGTTCGACGCGAAAAACGCGTTGTTCATCGGCGACCGTCTCGACACCGACATCCTGGGCGCCAATCGCGCCGGAATCCCCTCTGTGCTGGTGCTGACCGGCATCGACAAGGCGAAGCAGGCCTTGGCGGCCGATGCGAACTCGCGTCCACAGTTTTTGCTCAGCGACCTTCGTCAGCTGCACGAGCCCTACCCGGTGCCTGTGTTCAGCAAGGACCAATCGACGGCCACCGTCGCCGGCGCGTCCGTGCGCATCCGTGGCAATGATGTCGAAATCACTGCTGACGGCGACAACGGGATCAACCTGTTGCGCGCCGCGTGTGCTGTGATTTGGGCATCGGGCCGACCGATCTATGGGCTCAACGTTCCGGAGCGACTGTATCTCGACCGGTAATCTTGAAGGTATGGATGCCACCGAGACTCCCTCCGGCGAAACGAACGGCGAAACGAACGGCGAATCATTCGACGCCTCGTTTGAGGACGGGCTTGCCTCGCGGCTGTCTCTGATCGAAGAGCAGCCGTTGGAGAAACGCGCCGCGGCATACACCGAGGTTCACGATCGGTTGCGTGACCGCCTCGAGGGCGGCGACGTGCCGGCGGCGGCACACCGATGAATGAGGTTGCTCCTGTGAACGAGTCCACACCGATGGAGGAGTCCCCATCGCCGGACGAGGCCGCGCCCACGACCCCGCCGACCCCTCCGACGCCGCCGAGCGACCCGCGGCTCGACATCGCGCTCGTCGAACGCGGCCTGGTGCGCTCGCGCACTGTCGCCGCCAAACTCATCGCCGACGGCCTGGTCACGGTGGATGGCAAACCGGTCGTCAAGGCATCCGCCAAAATTCGGGAGAACCAGGTTCTCGAGGTTGCGTCCACCGACCACTACGTGAGCCGCGGTGCCCACAAGCTCATCGCCGCACTCGACGCCTTCGACATTCCGGTCGCCGGGCGCACGGTGCTCGACGCCGGCGCTTCGACCGGCGGTTTCAGCCAGGTGCTGCTTGAACGCGGTGCTGCACAGGTGATCGCCGCCGATGTCGGGCACGGTCAGATCTCTCCGGAACTCGTCTTCGATCCGCGGCTCGCCCTGGTCGAAGGCTTCAACCTGCGCTACGCGACGGCGGAATCGATCGCCGCGGCATCCGGGGTCGCCACGCGTCCCGACCTCGTTGTCGGAGACCTCTCCTTCATCTCGTTGACGACGGTGCTGCCGGCCCTCGTCGCAACGGCGACCCCCGACGCCGACTTCGTGCTGCTGATCAAGCCGCAGTTCGAGGTGGGAAAAGAGAGCATCCGCGAGGGCGTCGTCACGAATCCGGCCCTTCGAGCGGATGCGGTCACCGGCGTGCTCTGGGCGGCCTTTGACCTCGGCCTCCGCGCACACGGTCTGATCGCCTCACCGATTGCCGGTGCAGCAGGAAATCGCGAGTATCTGTGCTGGATCAGCACCGCAGCCGACAGTAATCCGACAGAATGGATCGACCGGATTACCCGACTCGTGGGAGCGTGACGACATGACTGCAGCACCTCGTCACATCCTCGTTGTCGCGCACACCGGCCGCACCGATTCGCTCGACGCCGCCGTCACGGTGTGCCAGCAGCTCCTCGCTGCCGGCGCGGTGCCGGTGCTCGACGTCGACGAACGTGCCGACCTGCTCGCGTCGTCACCCGAGCTTGAAACCCACCTCGGCATTCTGGGCGACGGCGTTGACGCCGACGAACTCGAACTCGTGATTGTGCTCGGCGGCGACGGCACGATTCTGCGTGCCGCCGAACTCGTGCGCGGCTGCTCTGCTCCGCTTCTGGGCATCAACCTCGGCCACGTCGGCTTTCTCGCCGAGAGTGAGCGCGACGACCTCGGCGAGGCTGTGCACCGCGTGCTCACCCGCGACTACACGGTCGAGGAGCGCATGGCACTCTCGGTACGCGTCAAAGTCGGCAGCGACGTCGTCTACGAAACCTGGGCGCTCAACGAGGCGTCGGTCGAGAAGGCCAGCCGCGAACGGATGCTCGAGGTCGTCATCGAGGTCGATGGCCGCCCCCTCTCGTCATTTGGCTGCGATGGCGTCGTCATGTCGACGCCCACCGGGTCGACCGCGTACTCATTCTCAGCCGGCGGCCCGATCGTCTGGCCCAGCCTCGACGCGCTGCTGCTCGTGCCGCTCTCGGCCCACGCGCTCTTTGCCCGACCCCTCGTGGTCGGCCCCGATTCATCGTTGGCCGTCGAAGTGCTGGCCCGCAATGATGGGGCCGCTGTGCTCTGGGCCGATGGCCGCCGCGCCTTCGACCTGCCGCCCGGCGCGCGTGTCGTCGCCCGGCGGTCGAGTGTTCCGGTGCGCCTGGCGCGCCTGCACACCGGACCATTCACCGACCGTCTGGTCAACAAATTCAACCTGCCTGTCACGGGCTGGAGAGGTCCTGTTGGCAGTGAATAAGGCGCAACGCATGAACGAGAATCTCGGGAGTGAAGCGCAGCGCATGAACGGTGGACGAGCATGATCGAAGAACTGTCCATTCGGGATCTCGGCGTCATCGCCGAAGCCACCCTGCCGCTCGGCCCCGGGTTCACCGCGGTCACGGGTGAAACCGGCGCCGGAAAGACCATGGTCGTCACTGCCCTCGGGTTGCTGCTCGGCGAACGCGCCGACGCCGGCACCGTGCGCCAGGGACAGGCCCAGAGTTGGGTGGAAGGCCGCTGGTTGATCGACCCCGTCGGCGCCGTCGCCGACCGGGTGCGTGACGCCGGGGGAGACCTCGACGGCCCGGAGCTCATCCTCGGCCGCTCGGTGTCGGTCGAAGGCCGCAGCCGTGCCATCGTCGGCGGCCGCAGCGCCCCGGCGAGCGTGCTCGGTGACCTCGGTGGCGATCTTGTCGTCGTGCACGGCCAGTCAGACCAGGTGCGCCTGCGTTCCGCCGTCGCCCAACGTGATGCCCTCGACCGGTTCGCCGGACCCGACCTCGCCGCCGCACTGACCAACTATCGAAGCGCCTTTCACCGCTGGCAGGCCAACCGGGTCGAACTTGAACAGCTCACCCGCGAACGCGACGAACGCGCCCGTGAAGCCGACGATCTGCGCGCCGCAATCGCCGAGGTCGAGACCGTCGCACCGCAGCGCGGCGAAGACGTCGAGCTGACCGAGCGTGCCGAACGCCTCGGCAACCTCGAGGAGCTGCGCCTCGCCGCCGCCCAGTCGCGCGAACTGCTCTCAGCCGAGGAGTCGACCGACGATGTTCCGGATGCGACGGCGCTGCTCGACGCGGCACGTCGCCAACTCGAGCGCGCGGCCGGCCACGACCCCGCCCTGCCGCCGATGGTTGACGCGATCGCCAACGCCGGCTTTCTCATCGCCGACATTGCCGCGCAGCTGTCCAGCTACCTTGACGGCCTCGACGCCGACGGCGCACGAGAGCTCGAAATCGTGCAGGAGCGGCGCGCCGAACTCTCGACCGTTGCCCGCAAATACGTCGGCGGACTCGACGAGGCCATCGATTTTCTCGACACCGGCAGTGCCCGGCTGCTCGAACTCGACGGCGACTCAGACCGCATCGACCAGTTGGAGGGCGAGACCGCAGCCGACCTGCAGCTCGTCGACGAACTCGCCGGCACCCTCACCGCGTTGCGGGTGCAGGCCGCCGGAGAGCTCGGCAGTGCGGTCACCGCAGAGCTGAGCGCGCTGGCGATGCCAGACGCCCGACTGATCGTGGAGATCGACAGCCGTGACGAGGCCACCCTGACCGGTCGCGACACCGTGAAGATTCTGCTTCAACCTCATGCAGGGGCTGAGCCGCGGTCGCTCGCGCGCGGCGCATCCGGTGGTGAACTCTCCCGGGTGATGCTCGCGATCGAGGTCGTCATCAACGCCACAGACCCGGTGCCGACCTTCGTTTTCGACGAGGTGGACGCCGGAGTCGGCGGGGCGGCGGCGATCGAGATCGGCCGACGGCTCGCCCGGCTCGCCGAAACCGCGCAGGTCATTGTCGTCACCCACCTGGCGCAGGTTGCCGCGTTCGCCGGCAACCACCTCACCGTGGTGAAAGACAGCGACGGGTCGGTGACCGCGTCGAGTGTGAAGCAGCTGCAGGGGGAGGAGCGCGCCGCCGAAATGGCCCGGCTGCTCTCCGGCCTGCCCGATTCGGCCAGCGGACTCGAGCACGCTCGCGAACTGATCGCCCTCGCGCACGCGCGCTGACGACCGCGCTGACGACCGCGCTGACGGATGCGCCGACGAGTACTCCGACGGATGCGCTGTCGGCCACGCTGGGGGACCCACCTTCGAGCACACTGACGCGCGCCGACATATTCTCATTTCGTCGGCATCAATTCGGTCACACTGGGGAGACGTTCAGGGTGACGCCTGATAGGCTCGAGGCCCGTGGTGAACATTAAAAACGCGGACAACTCAGACGGCATTACCAAGCACATTTTTGTGACCGGTGGTGTCGTTTCTTCATTGGGTAAAGGCCTGACGGCAGCAAGCCTCGGCAATCTGCTCACCGCGCGGGGACTACGCGTCGTGATGCAGAAACTTGACCCCTACCTCAACGTCGACCCGGGAACGATGAACCCGTTCCAGCACGGTGAAGTCTTCGTCACTGACGATGGCGCCGAAACCGACCTCGACATCGGTCACTACGAACGCTTTCTGGACATCAATCTGAACCAGGCCGCGAACGTCACGACCGGCCAGATTTACTCGCAGGTGATTGCGAAAGAGCGTCGCGGGGAGTACCTCGGCGACACTGTGCAGGTCATCCCGCACATCACCGACGAGATCAAGCGTCGCATGCGCCTGCAGGCCAGCGATGAGCTGCAGCCCGACGTGATCATCACAGAGGTCGGCGGCACCGTCGGCGACATCGAATCGCAGCCGTTCATCGAAGCCGCCCGTCAGGTGCGTCACGAACTCGGCCGCAAGAACGTTTTCTTCGTTCACGTCTCGCTCGTGCCGTTCATGAACGCGTCTGGCGAGCAGAAGACCAAGCCGACCCAGCACTCGGTCGCCGCCCTGCGTTCGCTCGGCATCCAGCCGGACGCCCTGGTGCTGCGTAGCGACCGCCCGGTCTCCGACTCGAACAAGCGCAAGATTGCGCTGATGTGCGACGTCGAAGAGGCCGCGGTCGTCAACTGCATCGACCTGCCGAGCATCTACGACATCCCGTCGACGCTGCACGAGCAGGGCCTCGACGCGTACATCATCGACACCCTCGGCTTGCAGGCCAACGACGTGGACTGGAGCAGCTGGCAGCCGGTGCTCGACGCCGTGCACGAGCCCAAGTTCGAGGTGAACATCGGCCTGGTCGGCAAGTACATCGACCTGCCGGATGCCTACCTCTCGGTCACTGAGGCGCTGCGAGCCGGCGGCTTCGCCCACCAGAGCAAGGTCAAGATCCACTGGATTCCCTCCGACGAGTGCGAGACCGAAGAGGGCGCAGCACGCATGCTGGCCGACCTCGACGGCATCTGTGTTCCCGGCGGATTCGGCGTGCGCGGCATCGAAGGCAAGCTCGGCGCGCTGCGCTTCGCCCGTGAAAACGGCATCCCGACCCTCGGCCTGTGCCTGGGCCTGCAGTGCATGGTCATCGAGTACGCCCGCAACAAGGCCGGCCTGCCCGGCGCCTCGTCGAGCGAGTTCGACGAAGACACCGAGTTCCCCGTGATCGCGACGATGGAGGAGCAGGTCGAGATCATCGCCGGCGGCGACCTGGGCGGCACCATGCGCCTCGGCCTCTACTCGGCCACGCTCGCCCCCGGTTCGCTGGTTGCCGAGATGTACGGCGCCAACGAGGCGTCGGAGCGTCACCGTCACCGCTACGAGGTCAACAACCGCTACCGCGACCAGATCGCCGAAGCCGGCCTGTGGTTCTCCGGAACCTCGCCCGACCGCCAGCTCGTCGAGTACGTCGAGCTCACCCGCGACCAGCACCCGTTCTACGTGGGCACGCAGGCGCACCCCGAGCTGCGCTCGCGCCCGAACAACGCCAACCCGCTATTCCGTGGCCTGATCGGCGCAGCACTCGACCGCCAGCAGGCGAGCCGCCTCTTCGAAGTGAAGGTCGATGCCTAACCAGCCTCTCGAAGACGATCTCGCTCCGGCCTCAGTGGTCGCGAGCGAGATCGCTTTTGCCGGAAAAATTTGGAATGTGCGCCGCGACGAGTTCGCCTACAACGGGTCGACCATCGTGCGCGAATATCTCGATCACCCCGGCGCCGTCGCGATTCTGGCGCTTGACGAGCAGGATCGCGTGCTGCTGATCAAGCAGTACCGGCACCCCGTGCGGGTGCGCGGCTGGGAGCTTCCCGCCGGTCTGCTCGATGAGGCCGGCGAGAGCCCGGTCGACGGGGCCAAGCGTGAACTGGCCGAAGAAGCGGATGTTGCGGCGACCGATTGGGCTGTCCTCGGCGAGTTCTCCACGTCGCCGGGTGGCAGCGATGAAGTCATCCGCATCTTCCTGGCGCGCGGCCTGAGCGCGCTGCCCGACGCATTCGATCGCAGCGACGAAGAAGCCGACATCGAGATCCGCTGGGTACCGCTCGACGACTGCGTCGATGCAGTGCTCGCGCGACGCATCCAGAACCCGTCGCTTGTGATCGGCGTGCTGGCCGCGCACGCTGCGCGCAGTCGGGGCTGGGCGAGCCTGGGGCCGGCCGACGCGCCGTGGCCGCGGCATCCGTCGAGCTGGAAAACTCACTCGTGAGCATCGAGACGGCCGTGGACTCCTACCTGCGGCATGTCTCGATCGAACGCGGGCTGGCCGCCAACACCGTCGCGGCGTACCGGCGTGATCTGGTCATTTACGCCGACTGGCTGAGTTTCTCGGGGCTTGATGACTTGCGCGGCGTCAGCTCCGCTCATATTTCTGAATTCGTGCGGTTTCTCGGCACGCGCGAGGAGGCACCGCTGACGGCGTCGTCGGTCGCGCGCATTCTGTCGAGTGTGCGCGGATTCCACCGCTTTCTGCTTGAAGAGTCGGTGGTCGAGACGGATGTGGCCTACGACACGAAGCCGCCGAAGCTCGGCTCGCGGCTGCCGAAGGCCATCTCGATTGAGCAGGTGAATGCGCTTCTTGCCGCGACCGACGGAGACGAGGTGCAGCAGTTGCGCGATAAGGCGCTGCTGGAACTGCTCTATGCGACTGGCGCGCGGGTGTCGGAGGTTGTCACGCTCAACGTCGACGATGTGCTCGAAGAGGATGTCGTGCGGCTGACCGGCAAGGGTTCGAAGCAGCGGATTGTGCCGCTGGGCAGTTTTGCGCGGGCCGCCATCGATTCATACCTCGTGCGGGCGCGACCGTTGTTGTCGGTGCGGGGGAGTGCGACCCCGGCCCTGTTTCTGGGGATGCGTGGGGCGCGGGTCAGCCGGCAGAACGCCTGGCTGATCATCAAGGCGGCGGCCGAGCGGGCCGAACTGACCGTCGAGGTGTCTCCGCACACGCTGCGGCACTCGTTCGCGACGCATCTGCTGGCCGGGGGAGCGGATGTGCGCGTGGTGCAGGAGCTGCTCGGGCATTCGTCGGTGGCGACGACGCAGATCTACACGCTGGTGACGGCCGACACGCTGCGGGACATGTACACGACTGCGCATCCAAGGGCGCGGTAGACCGGTCCGTCGCGGCGGATCCGCCCCCGAATCGGCTCTGAGTCGAGATCAGGGGTGCCGAATCAGGGTGCCGAAATCAGGAGCGGAGGAGTGTCGCGGCACTGTTCACTGTCAATTCGCCGGTTTGTTCCGGTCGACACACCTCCACTCCTGATTTTGGTACCAGCCAGGTGTCGGGAACCCGCGCCGCGGCATCCGACCCGCGTGACGGCATTCGACCCGCGTCGCGGCATTCGACCCGCGCGACGGGCGTTCGGCAGGGGGTCGACGGGGCGGCATGTGGGTTGCGCGCGTTGGGTGCCGCTGCGCGCGTTGGCGCCAGCCCGCGTGGCGGCATTCGACCCGCGCGACGAATACATGGGATGGGCTCGACCCGCGCAGCGGCATCCGACCCGCGCAGCGGCATCCGACCCGCGCGACGGCATCCGAGCCGCGCGACGGCATCCGAGCCGCGCGACGGCATCCGACCCGCGCGACGGGCGTTCGGCAGAGGTTCGACGGGGCGGGATGTGGGTTGCGCGCGTTGGGTGCCGCTGCGCGCGTTGGCGCCGGCCCGCGCGACGGCGCCGAACCCGCGCGACGGCGCCGAACCCGCGCGACGAATGTGCGGCTGGGCCCGACCCGCGCGGCGGCGTCCGACCCGCGCGGCGGCGTCCGACCCGCGTGACGGCATTCGACCCGCGTGGCGGCGGTTCGGCAGGGGGTCGACGAGGCGGGATGTGGGTTGCGCGCGTTGGGTGCCGCTGCGCGCGTTGGCGCCAGCCCGCGTGACGGCACCGGACCCGCGCGACGGAACCAGGACGGAACCAGGACGGATGCAGGACGGATGCGGGATGGCTGGCGGATGTCTCGACAGCCTCGACCACCGGGACGGTGCACCACCACGGGATGCACAACGAATATGCCAGCTGCGGGGCGCACCGGACACGAATTCAGCGCCCGACCGGGCCCTGTGCGGCGATGCGCGCCATCCGTCGGCCTGTCTCTCGCTAGAATCGAGCAGGCAATTGGTGCAGGACGGATAGAGGACATTTCAGTGGCGCGTAGGCAGGACAACCGGACAGAGCTCCCGGGGCTCGAAGTGAAGGCTGTCGGCCCCACCGGACGCCCGTTGCGAGAGTTTCCCGACCCACGCCCCCTCAAGCTTCACGGCCCCGCCCGCATCATCTCGCTCTGCAACCAGAAGGGTGGCGTCGGCAAGACCACGACCACCATCAATCTGGCCGCAGCGCTCGCCGGCTACGGTCGCCGCGTTCTCGTCGTCGACTTCGACCCGCAGGGTGCACTCTCGGCCGGTCTCGGCGTGCCCACCCACGACGTCGTGACCATCTACGACCTGCTGCTGAGCGGATCGAAAGACCCGTTCGACGCCATCCAGCGCACCAGCGTTCCCGGCCTGGACATCATCCCGGCCAACATCGACCTCTCCGCCGCCGAAGTGCACCTCGTCAATGAGGTGGCGCGCGAGCAGATCCTCGCCCGGGTGCTGCGCAAGGTCTCCTCCGACTACGACGTGATTCTCATCGACTGCCAGCCGTCGCTCGGCATCCTGACCGTCAACGCCCTGACCGCCAGCCACGGGGTGCTCATCCCGCTTGAGTGCGAGTTCTTCGCGCTGCGCGGCGTCGCCCTGCTGATCGAGACCATCGACAAGGTGCGCGACCGGCTGAACCCGGCCATCGAGCTCGACGGCATCCTGGCCACCATGTACGACTCCCGCACCCTGCACTCGCGTGAGGTTCTCGAGCGCGTGGTCGACGCCTTCGGCACCCAGGTGCTGGAGACGGTCATCGGGCGCACGGTCAAGTTTCCCGACGCGAGTGTCGCCGGGCAGCCGATCACCGATTTCGCTCCGGAACACCCGGCGGCCAAGGCCTACCGCCAGATGGCGCGGGAACTGATCCAGCGTGGCGCTGTCGCCTAACGCGGTCGAAACTCCCGCCTTCTCGGTGGCCCTCGGCAACTTCGAGGGCCCGTTCGATCTGCTTCTCACGCTCATCGGCAAGCACGAACTCGATATCACCGAGATCTCGCTCAGCCGGGTCACCGACGAGTTCATCTCCTACCTGCGCGGTCTCAACTCCGATGAGGAGCTCGATCAGGCGACCGAGTTTCTCGTCGTCGCGGCGACCCTGCTCGACCTCAAAGTGGCCGGGCTGTTGCCGCTCGGCGAGCTGGTCGATGCCGAAGACGTGGCGCTGCTCGAGGCGCGCGACCTGCTCTTCGCCCGGCTGCTGCAGTACCGTGCATTCAAGGAGGCGTCGGCCTGGTTCGCCGGTCAGCTGGAGACCGAGTCCGCCCGGCACGTGCGCTCGGTGCGGCTCGAAGAGAAGTACCGCCAGCAGACCCCCGAACTCATTTGGACGCTCACCCCGGCCGACTTTGCAGCCCTCGCCACCCTGGCGCTGACGCCGAAAGAACTGCCGAGCGTCGGCCTCGACCACCTGCATGCGCCGCTGGTCAGCATCCGGGAGCAGGCCGCGCATGTGGTGGCGATTCTGCGGGCCGCAGACATCGTGAGCTTTCGCGAACTGATCGTCGACGCCGACCAGAAGGGCATCGTCATCGCCCGCTTTCTGGCCGTGCTCGAGCTCTACCGACGCGGCGCGCTCTCGTTCGAACAGATTGAACCGCTCGGCGAGCTCAGCCTGCGCTGGTGCGCCGAGAACTGGTCAGAAGAAAACCTCGCCAACCTCGGAGCCGACTATGACAACTGAGCGCACGACTGACACTGCCACCGAGATGGCGACGGATGCGCCCGCAAGCGACACAACGCACGTGACGGATGCGACGACCGGCGACGCCAACGTCGCATCCGCCACCGACAACTCCCTCGACAACGCCACCGACAACGCCCTCGACAACGCCACCGACAACGCCACCGACCTCAACGCCCTCGACCGCAAGCTCGAAGCCATCCTGATCGTGGCCGACGAGCCGCAGAGCCTGGTGCACCTGGCCAGCGCCGTCGACGAACCGCTGCCCGTCGTGCGCGCCGCGGTCGCCCGCCTGGTCGCGGATTTCGACGGCGTCGGCGTCGGCGATGGCGTCGCCAGCACCGGCACCGTGCGCCGCGGCTTCGAACTGCGCGAGGTCGCCGGCGGCTGGCGCATCTATGTGCGGGCGACGCACGACGCACTCGTCACCGACTTCGTGCTCACCCAGAACCCGAGCCGCCTCTCGCAGGCAGCCCTGGAGACACTCGCGGTGATCGCCTATAAGCAACCGATCAGCCGCGGGGCGGTAGCCTCGATCAGGGCCGTCAACGTCGATGGAGTGGTGCGCACCCTCCTCGGCCGTGGTTTGATCACTGAGGCCTTCACCGACAGTGAAACGGGTGCCATCAATTACGCCACCACAGACTTGCTGCTGACCCAGCTCGGAATCAACTCGCTCGACGAGTTGCCACACTTATCGCCGTTACTCTCCGACGGCGCAGAAGGATTTGAGGATCTACGATGACCAGCGATTTCGCACCCGATGCCGGCAACCCCGAAGCTGCAGTCGACGGCGTACGCCTGCAGAAGGTGATGGCCTCCGCCGGCGTCGCCTCCCGCCGCGTCTCTGAGGAGATGATCGCCGCCGGCCGCGTGCGCGTGAACGGCAAGGTCGTCACCGAAGCCGGGCGTCGCATCCACCCGGAGACCGATGAAATCTCGGTGGACAACATTGCCGTGCAGCTCGACACCAGCCGCCGCTACCTGATGCTGAACAAGCCGGTCGGCGTCGTCTCGTCGATGCAGGACGAGAGCGGTCGCCCCGACCTGCGCGAATTCACCAAGGACTACGAGGAGCGCCTCTTCAACGTCGGACGCCTCGACGCGATGACCAGCGGCCTGCTCATCCTCACCAACGACGGCGACCTCGCCCACGTGCTTGCGCACCCCTCGTTCGGTGTGACGAAGACCTACATCGCCAAGGTGGAGCGCCGCGTCACCGCGCAGACGATCGCCGCACTGCAGAACGGCATCGAGCTCGAAGACGGCCCGATCTCCGCCGACAAGGCGCGCGTGCTCAGCGGTCAGGGCGGCGACGGCTTCAGCCTCGTCGAGATCACCCTGCACTCCGGCCGCAACCGCATCGTGCGCCGCATGATGGATGCCGTCGGTCACCCGGTCGTCGACCTGGTACGCCGCCAGTTCGGCCCGCTCAACCTCGGAACCCTGCGCTCCGGCGCCGTGCGCGACCTCACTAAGGTTGAACTCGGCGAGCTGCTCACCGTGTCGCGCGCTGCACGTCCGGCTCAGGCGGGCACGCCTGCTGCAGACGCCGCGTCAGACGCCTCCAACTAGCAGCACAGCAGCACGCAGCTGGCCGGCCATCCGGTCAGTCGCCGCATCCGCTCGCTGCAACGCAGTCGGTCGCCAGGCCAGAAGCAGCCAGAAACAACAGTCAGCACAAGCCTTTCGCACAGCAAGGAGAACGTGAGTGGTGGAGAGTCGCCTCGTCGGGCCGGTCCGCATCGTCGGCGTCGGCCTGCTCGGAACCAGCGTGGGCCTCGGCCTCCGCAACCGCGGCATTGAGACGATTCTCGCCGACGCCTCGCCGACCAACCTGAGCATCGCCATCGACTACGGGGCCGGCCGAGCCGCCCGCGACGGCGACCAGCCGCAGCTGATCGTGGTCTGTGTTCCGCCCGACGTGACGGCCGAAATCGTCGCGCGCGAGCTCGACGCCTACCCGAACGCCATCGTGACGGATGTCGCCAGCGTCAAGTTGGCCCCCCTGGCCGAACTGCGGGAGCGGGGCGCCGACGTGTCCCGCTACATCGGCTCCCACCCGATGGCCGGCCGCGAACGCGGCGGGCCCCTCTCGGGCCGCGCCGACCTGTTCATCGGCCGACCCTGGGTCGTCGCCGCACACGGCGGCATCAGCTACCAGCAGGCCAACGCGATCGACGACCTGATCCTCGATCTCGGCGCTGTGCTCATCGAAATGAGCCCCGAAGATCACGACAGGGGAGTGGCGCTCGTCTCGCACGTTCCCCAGGTGATCTCCACCATTCTTGGCCGCCAGCTCGCCAATGCCTCGAACTCTGCGCTGAACCTGGCCGGGCAGGGCGTGCGCGACATGACCCGGTTGGCCGCGAGCGACGCCGACCTCTGGGTGCAGATTCTGGGGGCGAATGCGGAGCCCGTGCGGGACATCCTGATTGCCTACCGTGACGACCTCGACCGCTTCATCGACGCGCTCGCCGATCCGACCGCGCCCGGCGCGCGCCGCAAGGTGGCCGAGGAGATGATCGGCGGCAACGCCGGTGTCGCCCGCCTGCCAGGCAAGCACGGTCAGGACCGCCAGTTCTCGTCGATGATCGTGATGATCGACGATACCCCCGGCCAGTTGGCCCGCCTGCTGCACGAGATCGGTGAGATCGGGGTGAACCTCGAGGACCTGCGCCTCGAGCACTCGCCTGGTGCCGAGATCGGCCTGGTTGAGATTTCTGTTCTGCCCGAGGTGGTCGCCCGCCTCACCGATGAGCTGGCCGCACGCGGCTGGCGGATTGCCGGATAACCGTATGACACTGAACACACACACCACCCCCGACGACGTTCCGATCGTCGTCGCCATTGATGGGCCGGCCGGCAGCGGCAAGTCCAGCGTCAGCAAGGCGGCAGCGCACCGCCTCGGCTACGCGTTTCTCGACACCGGCGCCGCCTACCGCGCATTCGCCTGGTTCGCGCTCTCGCGCGGCGTCGACATGAGTGACGCGGATGCCGTCACCGGGTTGCTCGCGGACTTCGACTACTACATCGGCACCGACCCAGACGACTACGTCGTGCAGGTCGGCGACATGAACGTGACCGACGCCATCCGGGAGCCACGGGTGACGGCGGCGGTCAGTTCGATTGCCAAGGTTCCGGCCGTGCGCGAGCACCTCACCAACCTGTTTCGGCGCATCGCCCGCGACGTGTTGAAGCCCGGAATTGTGATCGAGGGCCGCGACATCACGACCGTCGTCGCGCCCGGCGCCGACGCTCGCATCCTTCTCACAGCATCCGAAGAGGCTAGAATGGCTAGGCGCTCTCTGGAAATATCGACCCAATCGGCCGAAACAGTAGCAGAACAGCTGCGATCGAGAGACTTGGCCGACTCGAAGGTTGTCGAGTTCATGAGCGCCGCAGACGGTGTGACCACCGTCGACTCCACCCATCTCGACTTCGAGCAGACCATTGACGCGGTTATCGACGTCATCACCACACGTACCGCGAGGAACTCGCATGACTAGTAACGAATACGACGACACGAGCCCCGAGCTCGTCGACGACGAACTTGCCGACAAACTGGCCAACCTCGACGAGGAGCTGGAAACGACCCGCGCCGCGGCGCTGCGTACCGGCCTCGACGATTATGAACTTGATGAAGAGGACTTCGACGTTCTCAACCTGGCGACGGAAGACCCCGACGCCATTCAGTACCTGCCGGCCCTGCCGGTCATCGCCATCGTCGGCCGCCCGAACGTGGGCAAGTCGGCTCTGGTGAACCGCATCCTCGGCCGCCGTGAGGCCGTCGTCGAGGACACCCCCGGCGTCACCCGTGACCGCGTCACCTACAAGGGTGAGTGGAACGAGCGCCGGTTCAGCCTCGTCGACACCGGCGGCTGGGAGCCCGATGCCAAGGGCATCGACGCATCCGTCGCCCTGCAGGCCGAAATCGCGATCGAACTCTGCGACCTGGTCATGTTCATCGTTGACTCCAACGTGGGCCCGACCTCCACCGACGAGGCCGTCGTCAAGATGCTGCGCAAGAGCGGCAAGCCCGTCTTTCTCGTCGCCAACAAGGTCGACGACATTCGTCAGGAGCCCGAAGCGGCCAACCTGTGGTCGCTCGGCCTCGGCCAGCCCTGGCCCGTCTCCGCCCTGCACGGGCGTGGCGTGGCCGACCTT
Organism: Glaciibacter kafniensis; assembly: GCF_039538945.1. Lineage (NCBI taxonomy): Bacteria > Bacillati > Actinomycetota > Actinomycetes > Micrococcales > Microbacteriaceae > Glaciibacter > Glaciibacter kafniensis. The sequence continues at coordinate 17,811 of NZ_BAABCN010000002.1, forward strand.
CTCGACGCGATTCTGCTGGAACTGCCCGAGATCTCGAACGTTGCCAAGCAGGAAGTCGGCGGCCCGCGTCGCGTCGCCCTGCTCGGTCGCCCGAACGTGGGCAAGTCCAGCCTGCTCAACAAGGTTGTCGGCGAAGAGCGTGTCGTCGTCAATGAGATGGCCGGCACCACCCGCGACCCGGTTGACGAGCAGGTTGAGCTCGGCGGCAAGGTCTGGCGTTTCGTTGACACCGCCGGCATCCGTCGTCGCGTGCACCTGTCTCAGGGCGCCGACTTCTACGCGTCGCTGCGCACCAGCGCCGCACTCGAGAAGGCCGAAGTTGCCGTCGTTCTCATCGACGTCACCGAGGTGATCAGCGAGCAGGATGTGCGCATCATCGACTTGGTTCTCGAGTCGGGCCGTGCGCTCGTGCTCGCGTTCAACAAGTGGGACATGATCGACGACGACCGTCGCCGCTACCTCGAGCGTGAAATCGAGCAGGACCTGGCCCACGTGGCCTGGGCCCCGCGCGTGAACATCTCGGCGCGCACCGGCCGTCACATGGAGAAGCTGGTTCCGGCTCTCGAGGTTGCCCTCGAGTCGTGGGACACCCGCGTCGCCACCGGCAAGTTCAACGCCTTCTTGGCCGAGCTCGCCGCGGCACACCCGCACCCCGTGCGTGGCGGAAAGCAGCCCCGCATCCTGTTCGGTACGCAGGCCTCGAGCCGCCCGCCGACATTCGTCATCTTCACCACCGGGTTTCTGGACCCGGGATACCGCCGCTATATCACGCGTCGTCTGCGCGAGATCTATGGATTCGTCGGCAGCCCGATCAACATCAGCATGCGAGTGCGCGAGAAGCGCGCGCGCGGCAAGTAGCACTTGCCGGTGGTCGAGCCTGTCGAGACCACCTCGCGAGCCCGTCTCGACTTCGGTCGGGGCGGGCTCGTTTGCGTTTGCATCCATCTCGTTGATCGAGGAGCAGCCGACGCAGGAGGCCGCGTCTCGAGATCTGGCGAGCCGATCCTTGAACGTGGGTTGCGTTCGAACAGTGGCTCGCTGGGTCTCGAGACACGGGCTCGCTGCGCTCGCTCGCCCTCGACCACCGAGGTGGTGCCGTCATCTGCTGTCACACTCCGCACCGCCTGGCCCGGCTGGCGTAGCGTCGGCGACATGCATCCGCTCGCCGCGTTCGCCCTCGTGCTCGCACTCGTCGCCGTCGCGACGGGGCTCGGGCTGGTCTGGCGACGCCGGCAGGGGCGGGTGCGGGCCGTCGGCACTTCGTCGCACGCCGGGCTGATCCAGCCAGCGGATGTCGCCAGCTCGGCCCCGTTCGGCGCACACGCGACGTTGCTGCAGTTCAGCACCGACTTCTGCGCTCGTTGCCCGGGCACCCATCGCCTGCTCGGCGCGGTCGCCGATGCGCGACCCGGCGTCGTGCATCTCGACGTCGATCTGACCCACCGCGCGGATCTCGCCAACCGCTTTAACATCTTGCAGACTCCGACGACGATTGTGCTCGACGGCTCTGGTCGCATTCGTGCGCGGGTCAGCGGTGTTCCCGACCGGGGTCAGCTGGCCAGGCAACTCGACGAACTCTTGAGGAGTGACAATGTCCACAGCGGCTAATGCGTCAGACGGCACCGCGGCGGATGTCGGTGGGTCTGGGGCGGGCGGGACCGGCGCGGGTGCATCGGGCGCGGGTGCGTCCGGAACGGTTGCGTCAGGCACCCCGCAGGCCGGCGCGGGTATCGACCCGCGCAGTCCGCGGTTCGGGGCCGCGATCACAGCCGTGCTGCTGCTGGCGGTGATCTTCTTGGCGCTGGTGGGGGCATCCGTCGCCGCGTTGGTGCTGCTCGCGCTGATCGCGGCGCTGTTCGCGTGGGGTGCGTTTGCCGGGGTGCGCCGGCACCCGTATGGGCTGCTGTTCAAGAAGCTCGTGCGGCCCCGGTTGGCGCCGCCGACCGAGCTGGAAGATTCGGCGCCGCCGACGTTCGCACAGGGGGTGGGCCTGCTGGTCACCCTGGTCGGCGTGGTGCTCGGGCTGCTCGGCGTGCTGCCGGCCGTGCCGATCGCGGCTGCGGCGGCATTCGTGGCGGCATTTCTGAACGCGGTGTTCGGCTACTGCCTCGGCTGCCAGTTGTACCTGCTGCTGGTGCGGGCCGGAGTGCTGGGTCGGGTGCGCGCGGCGTAGGCATCAAGGCCATCTCGTTGGTCGAGGAGGCCGCCCGCGATCGGGTCGAGACCCCGTGAGCCGACGTTTGAACGCAACCCGAGTTCAAGGATTGGTTCGCGAGATCTCGAGACGCGTGCTCGCAAGCTCGCGCGCTCCTCGATCAACGAAAAGGCCATCTACCTAATAGCTTCGGGGCCGCTGTGCGGCATTGTGGTGAACGAATTTGACCATTTCGTTGGTCGAGGAGCGAGCGCCAGCGAGTGTCTCGAGACCCCGTGAGCCGATGTTCGAACGCAACCCCAGTTCAAGGATTGGCTCGCGAGATCTCGAGACGCGTGCTCGCAAGCTCGCGCGCTCCTCGATCAACGAAAAGGCCATATACGTAATAGCTTCGGGGCCGCTGTGCGGCATTGTGGTGGACGAATTTGACCATTTCGTTGGTCGAGGAGGCCGCCCGCGGCCGTCTCGAGACCCCGTGAGCCGACGTTTGAACGCAACCCGAGTTCAAGGATTGGCTCGCGAGATCTCGAGACGCGTGCTCGCAAGCTCGCGCGCTCCTCGATCAACGAAATGGCCATATACCTAATAGCTTCGGGGTCGCTGTGCGGCATTGTGGTGGACGAATTTGACCATTTCGTTGGTCGAGGAGCGAGCGCCAGCGAGTGTCTCGAGACCTCGCGAGCCGATGTTCGAACGCAACCCAAGTTCAAGGATTGGCTCGCGAGATCTCGAGACGCGTGCTCGCAAGCTCGCGCGCTCCTCGATCAACGAAATGGCCCCGCATCGCGTGCTCCTCGATCAACGAGATGGTCACCGGGTCGTATGCGGAACCTGCTGCGCCTTCTCCTGCGCACGAGCCAGAGCGACATTGCCCGAAGGATCGGGCAACGTGAAGGCACCCGATCCGACCGCCTCGCCCAGCTGCACGAAATCTGCATACGACTGGTCGGCGTAGGCGTGAGCCCAATCGGCAATCGCGGCGGTGAACACGTCGGAGGAGCCGATGTATCCGGCGGCAAATGCCGCATTGGGACTCTGCGAGTGCGCACGGGCCAGGAGTCGACCGCAGGCATCGGCGTAGTCAAGAAAGCTGCTCAGCTTCAGCGAGTCGATGTCGATCGAGATGTTGCGATCGCGAAACTGTCGAACGTAGAAGCCGAGTCCGATGCCGGTGAAATAGCCGAGGAAGGGGTCGGACACCGCTTGCAAAATGCGCTGGTTGGCCACCACGCGCAGGCCATGATCTCCGGTGAGGGCCTCCGGTTCATTCAAGTGGGAGACGATGGCTTCGATGCCGCCGAACTCGTTCAGCACCGAGCGGCCGGCCTCCTTCACCTGGAGGATCAAGCCTTCGCCGCTCGGGCCGGTGAGCACGACGATGAAGCAGCGGGTGCCGACGCTGCCGACTCCGACGACGCGGCGCACGATATCCGTCACGGTGTATTGGGAGAGCAGAAAGGCAATGTCGGGCGAGACCGTGTGCCGGTAGGTCTCGATCATCTCCTTGATCTGGGCTTCATTCTCGGGTGGCACGTGGGTCAGGGTCGGCGGCCGCTCGATGATCGAGATCGTGCCGTCTTCGCTGACCTCGGTGATCTTGTTGAGCTCCCTGGCGGAGGTGCGACGTGCCGAAGCGTTGAGCGCCCGGTCGATCACCAACTGGGTCGCTTTGCCGTACCGGGAGGATCCCAAGTTCACCTCGGCGCGGCGATAGTAGCGTTCCAGGGTGTCGAGTTCGAGCATCTCATTGAGTCCGAGCCGATACGAGGCGGCAGCGGCCTGTGCAGCTTCGCGCACGTCGCGGGGGGAGTAGCCCTTGTGCCGCCCGGCGATGACGACGCTGGTGACGAAGCGCTTCAGATCCCACTCCCAGGGGCCGAATGCGGCCTCATCGAAGTCGTTCAGATCGAAGACCATCGTGCGTTGCGGGGAAGCGAACAGGCCGAAATTGGAGATGTGCGCGTCGCCGCAGAGCACCACACCGGCGCCGGTCGTCGGGGCGCCGGCGAGGTCGGCGGCCTGCAGCGCGGCGGTGCCGCGGTAAAACGCGAACGGGTTCTGCAGCATCCGTTCGAGGCGCAGGGGCACGAGCCAGGGGAGTCGGCCCTCATTCTGTTCGTGCAGGATGCCGAGGGGATCGCGCGCGGCGTCGGGGCTGTAGGCGGCATGGGCGGATCGAGGCAGTGCTTTTCGCGCCTGGCGGCCGGCCTTGAGGTGGTCCGCCGTCGTGGTGATGGGCGGGTGTTCGAATCGGTGCCGAGCAGACGTGTTCTCCATGATTCCTGCCTCTTCTCCGGGGAGTGTGGATCAGGGTACCCCTGCGGGACGTTCGGCGGCTAGCACGGCGCTGTCTCGGTGGTCGAGCCTGTCGAGGTCTCCGCCGGACAGCCCATGTGTCCCAGGCCGAGTTCAGAGATCGGCTCGCGGGATTTCGAGACGCGTGCTCGCAGGCGCGCGCTCCTCAATCAACGACTGGGTTAACGCAGAAGGCGGCCCAGCGCTCTCGCGCCAGGCCGCCTCATGCGGAGTCTGTTTAGGCCTTGGTGTCGCCCTCAACAGGCGCGGACGGCGTCTCGTCGGCATTGACTGCGGGAGCCTCAACCGGGGTGGTCTCGGCTGCAGACGCGGTCGCCGACGCGGTCGCCGGTGCGGTCGTCTGCGGGGCGGTGAACGCCACCGCAGGAGCAGTCGCGGTGGGCGCGGCGATGACGGTGTCGGCATCCGTGTCAGCGATGTCAGCGACATCCGTTTCGCTGACAACGGTCGTGGTGGCGGCCGAACGCGCGATCGCGAACGACACAGCGTGCGTGGCCAGGGCGATGAGCAGGCCCAGCACGCCGATGCCGATGAGGGTTGCACCGAGCGAGCTGCCCGACTGCAGGGGGAAGAGCTTGGCGTAGTCGCCAGTTTGCTTGGTGTACAGCTCGGCCTGGCCGGAGTTCGACGAGGTCATGAGCACGTAGCCGACGAGGCCGACAACGACCGAGGCCAACCACAGAATGGCCAGCGAGTAGTTGGATTTCGTGCGGGCGTCAGAAGTTTTCGGGGACATGATTTCCTTCATCGTGTTGAGCGGCCCGAAGCGGGCCACTGAAAACCGTAGGGGAGTCAGCTATGTGGTTTCTATGAGAGGCCTGAGGATCCTCGCAATCTGTTGCTGCCTGTCCCGGCGCGGGCGTGTCGGGCGCTGTTGCCTGGTGGCGCCTATTCGATGAGCCGCAGCTGCACCACGGGCCGATCGGGTTTCGGTCGGGCGACGACGGTGAAGCCGGCGTTCTCGAACACCGACAGCGACCCGTGGTAGAGGTCGGCCGATGACACTCCCGGCCGTGCGGCGACGTCGACGGGGTAGCCCTCCACAATCCGGGCGCCATTCGCGCGGGCATGCTCGACGGCTCCCGTCAGCAGCGCCCCGCTCACTCCGCGTTTGCGAAAACCGACGCGCACCACGAAGCAGGTGACAGCCCAGACGGATGCGTCGTCGAGGTCATGGAGGCCGCCCGCCGTCACCAGCGGCATCCGTTGCAGCCTGCTGTAGTTCGGTCGGGGTTCGACCGCGCACCAGCCCACCGGTTCGTCGCCCAGATAGGCCAACACGCCCGGGGCGGGCGGCGAGGCCGCAATCTGATCGCAGAGCATCCGGCTTAAATCTTCGCGTTGGAGGCCGTTCCATTCGGCATTGCTCAGCTTGAAGAATTGGCACCAGCACCCGGCCGGATCGCCGCGGTTTGCGAAGACGGTGCGCACGTCATCCCAGGGCACGGTGTCGACCGGTCGCACCTGCACCTCCGAGAGAACGGGCATGCTGCCACGCTAACGCGATGCCGGGTGTGCGCAAGAGGTCTGCGGAGGCGGTAAGCTATTCGAGTTGTCTCTTGCAGGTGCAAATCGGTTCGCCGGGATGCGTTTGGGGGAGTAGCAGCGGGCTGTAGCGCAGCTTGGTAGCGCACCTGACTGGGGGTCAGGGGGTCGCAGGTTCAAATCCTGTCAGCCCGACCAAGAAGTCTCGGAAACTCAAGGGTTTCCGAGACTTTTTAGGTTAAAGATTTGATCCACTCACCGAAAACTCACCACTTTCACTTCTCCGGAACTGCTTTCGCCGGAATGGTCTCCGACGCGGCGTTGAATCTCCCGGTCGGTTGCGATCGCTTGGCTGCGACGTGCGCACCTTCCCGGCATGAACGAACACGAGATTCTCAGATCCTCCTCGTCGGCCTCCTCGTCGCCCGCTCCCGGCGAAGTGTCGGGGCTCGAGCCGCTTTGGGATGTGACCGAGTTGGCCAGCTACCTGGGCGTACCGGTGTCGACGATCTACGACTGGCGCACCCATGGCAAGGGACCGGCCGCGTACCGCTTCGGCAAGCACCTGAAGTTCGCCGTCTCGGACGTGCGCGCCTGGGTGGCCGAGCAGCGGGAGCGGGCGTAATCGCCCGCATCGCTCGAGAGGCGGTGGTGTGAATGTCCCGGCCCCGATTGACGATCGGTACCTTCGGCGACGTCACCACCCGGGTGACGCCGTCTGGCCGTTTCGAAGCCCGCGCCCGGTACCGGGACTGGGATGGCCGTGCGCGTCAGGTCGCGGCGACCGGCGAAACCGCCAAGGCAGCCGAACGCGCGCTGAAGGGCAAGCTGGCGGAGCGGTCGCTGTTCCAGCCCGCCTCCAGCACCCTGACGCCCGACAGCCCCTTTCCCGCCCTCGTCGCGTACTGGCTGGAAGACATCGATTTGGAGGCTCGGATTTCGAAAACGACTCGGAATCTGTACGAGCGCAACATGCGCACCCTCGTGCTGCCGGCGTTTGAGTCCCTCACGCTCCGCGAGATCGGCGTCGCACGCTGCGATCAGTTCATCAAACAGCTGGCGAAGATCTCCTACAACCGCGCCAAGCAGGCCCGGGTCGTGCTGCGGCTCGCCCTGGAGCTGGCGGTGCGGCACGAAGTCCTCCCGCGCAACCCGATGGACCACGTCTCCCGCCTCTACCGCGAGCCGCACATCCCCGATGCGCTCACCGCCCCCGAGGTCAACGTGGTCCGCGCCGCGATCGCTCAGTGGGAAAGCGCCGCCAACCACATCTCCGGCCCCAAGCCCGACGGCCAGCTCGGCGCGATCGTCGAGGTCATGCTCGGCACCTCGGCCCGCATCGGCGAGGTGTTGGCCATCCGCCGCCGGGACATTGACATCACCAGCCCCGTGCCATCCATCCGCCTCGCCGGCACCATCGTCAGCCGCAACGGCGAGCCGACCTTCCGGCAGGACCACCCCAAGACCGCCAGATCCAGTCGCGTCGTAGCACTGCCCACGTTCACCTCCGACGCGGTCCGCCGACGGCTCGCCACTGCCGGGAGCATGGGCTTGGACTCACTGCTGTTCCAGTCCCGGGACGGGACGCCGCTGACGACCGCGAACGTGCGCCGTCAGCTGCGACAGGTGCTCGACGGAGCCGGCATTACTGGGGTGACCCCGCACATGTTCCGCCGCACGGTCGCGACCGCGGTCAACGACAACGCCAGCATCGAACTGGCCGCGGAACTGCTCGGTCACACGGACACCCGGGTCACGGTGATGCACTACATCCAACGCAGCGAGCTGGTGAACCCGGCCACCGCCGCGCTCCTCGACCGGGCGTTCGCGAAAGACCAAGACTGACTGAACACGGTGCCGCCACGGTGGCGGCACCGTCTCATCGGGGATTTTGCTGTTTCCCGTGAAACGGAGGTCATCACTGCACGAGTGGGCGGACTGAGAACTGGAATTGGCTTCCTTTGTACACCGAAGGTTGAGCGCGCGCAATCGCCTCCAGAAATTCTCGTCACGGGCGACAACCCCGCCGCCGAATTCCCACAGTCACTGTGCGCTGCTGTGGGCGAGGTGGAGCACCCACTCACAAGGCGTGCGGAATAAGATTCCACCATGGACAGCAGGGAGGCCGGCAAGAGCGACGTCCAGAAGCCGGCCACGGGCGCTGCGGCGCCTGGCGACGTCGCCTGGACACTGCCCGAAGCCATGACAGGCCGGGCAAGCCCCGCGAAGGTCGCCGTCGGCGACAAGCCGGTCTTCGCCTATATCGCCAGCCTGCCGCAGCCGCAGCGCGGCATCGCCGAGGCGGTCGACGCGCTGGCGGCCAAGACGCTGACTGACCTCCGGCGGTCCGTGAAGTGGGGCATGTCGTACTACGGCGTCGGCGACGGGTGGTGCTTCAGTTGCGGCGGCTTCGCCGGCCACGTCAAGCTCATGTTCATCAATGGCGTGGCGCTCGAGCCGGTACCGCCGGTGACGCCGGTGGGCAAGTCGACGCGCGGTGTGGAGCTCGAGTCCGTGGGTGACCTCGACGAACGCCAGATCGCGGAGTGGATGAAACAGGTCGCGTCCGTGCCGGGTGTCGGGGGCAAGAAGCGGTGAACCGGGGGCTCGCCGCCGAGGCAAACGGCCGCTGGGGACTACAAGCGAGTCGAAAAGTCTTTGATGGTGAAATCGCCCTGAGGGAATCGGGTCGATACTCAATGTGTCGGCTGGGTCGTGGACGATGCTCTCCATGTTCGGAGCTGACCATGGGACGCGTCTCTCGAGCGCCTCTGTCTCATTCCCAAGAGGACGAAGATCCTGATGACATGCTCAACTTCGTGCGTATAGCGCCCCCCTCATCGGGCCTAATATCGGGCGAGGTTAGCGGGACAATGTCGCTGTCCCGCGCGGTCGTAACCGGCTGCTTCGGGGAAGTGTCTGCTGACGGTACGGCAATCGAACCATGTTCGATGCGAGACTGGGCGGAAGCTGCTCGTTGGGGAGGATGCAATGCGTTCATCAGTGCCAATGCCAGGGAATCCTTGGCCACACGACATGCTCATAACTGTCGAGGACGACCCGCACGCGCTTGTCGACCTCCTCTGGATTCGCGAAGCATGGGGTCTTAGGCCCGTCGGAGACAACCTCCCGCCCCTCCTCTCAGACAAGTCCGTCGGCGCTCACACTGGAACCGATGCATCCGGCGGGGTCGGAACCTGGCAGAACGACTGGCCTGCGATGTGGGAGGCGTGTGTTCGCCATGCAGGCCAGGTTCGCGATGAAACGCTATTCGAGCAACTCCAGGGAACCGCGTTCGGGTCAGCTGAGCGCGACGAGCTGCTGCACCAGTTCGTCGGCCCGACTTGGCGCGACAAATTCGGCGATGATGCATTCGCAGCCCAGTACGAGACGTGGAACCTGGCCAAGCTTGACGCTCGATCTCGACGTCGCCCGCAACCCCTTGAAGACGCGCCCGAGCATGTGTCGCTTGCCGCCCTTATCCCGGCGTGGCGCGCAGGGCTGAGCACCATCGTGGTCATTCCGTGCCTGAGCTCCTACACGCGAGTGATCGGGCCGCATTCCCTCATCGTGACATCCGAAACCCGTGACGACCCAAACCGGTATAGCCAAGCCCTGAAACAGTTTCGGTAGAGGTTCCCCTTGCGCGCACTCGAGCGACGCCCTCGAGTTACGCGTTAGGGGAATCATTACAACTGAGGTCGGGTTCAAACCTAAGGAGTGTCGCTCGGTAGTCGGCTGGCACCCACACCGTTGAACTTTATCGAAGGGAATGCGCATGCCGACATTGGGAATCATTGGAAGTGGGAACATCGGATCGGCGGTCGCTCGACTCGCCGTTGCATCGGGTATGAACGTGGTACTTGCGAACTCCCGCGGACCTGAATCCCTCCGCGACCTCATTACAGAGCTCGGACCACTCGCCAAGGCTGGCACAGTCGAAGAAACGGCCAGCAACGGAGAGGCGATTGTGCTCTCCATTCCACTACTCGCGGTCAAGGACCTACCTGCCGGACTGCTCCGCGACAAACTTGTGCTGGACACTAGCAACTACTACCCGTTCCGCGACGGCCGGGTCACGCAACTCGATACCGAGACCGTGACGGCAAGCGAGCTGGTGCACGCATGGCTCGTGGGAGCCCGCTATGTCAAAGCATTCGGCAATATCCTCGCCCACCACATTCCCCTCCTTTCACGTCACAGCGGTGCCGCCGACCGCTCCGCCCTCCCCATCGCGTCCGACGACCGCGAAGCAAAGCGTGAAGCGGCGGCACTCATTGACCGGCTCGGCTTCGACACTGTCGACGCCGGCTCGCTCTCCGACAGCTGGAAGTTCGAACCCGAGTCCGGAGGCTTCACACGCATCTACCTCGCGGATTCGAACACTCCCGATGACCAGCTTCTTTCCTCCGAACCCGGCCCGACATCAGCAGATCAGGTCAACGCCGCGCTAGCATCGGCCACTCGTGTGAAGGTCGCCGACCGCGTCTTCTGAGTTTCTCGCACTCTCTGTGCGGGATGAGATCGCGGTGTGGGTCGTGCTTCTATGAACATCGCAAGTGGGCAGGTCTACTTGTTTGCCGATCCTCCATGGAGCCGCGTGACGAACTGTCAGTTCCGGTTAGGGTTCACCTTGCGGTACAAATCCAAGTACCGCGGCCAGCGCCAGATCGCCTCCAAGCGCGTCCGCTCAACGCTCCTTTTTCTGCGTTAGTGCCCTCCTGCCACCGTAATCGCGCGGACACGCAGGACGCGCCTCTGTATTCACGACCTCACGAAGCCGGGAGCACAGCGGTCGCGGATGATCGACAGCCTTGGCCACTTGGAGCGCCTACGTGAGCGCTTCCGATTCCTCATTCAGCAGTCCCACGCTTCTTGCAGATCGAGGGCGGCGCGACGGCTGATCGCATCTGACGCGACTGGGCCCAGCGGCGCACCTCCTCTTCAGAGGGGGGTTCGCAGTGACGGTTTCGATGCGGGTGATGAGTGCGGGCGATGGCTACAAGTACCTGCTGCGGACTGTCGCGGCCGGCGATGGCGAGAGATCGCTGTCGACTCCACTGACGAAGTACTACGCCGAGGCGGGAACGCCGCCGGGCCGCTGGCTTGGTAGCGGTGTTCGGTCGCTTGGTGACAGTGAGATCGTCGAAGGCGATCACGTCTCGGAGGCGCAGCTTCAGCTTCTCGTCGGCATGGGCCGCGACCCGGTCACCGGCGAACCGCTCGGGAGGTCCTACCCGGCCTATACCGCTGTCGCCGATCGGATTGCCGCGCGCGTCGCGAGACTCGACCGCGGTCTTGGTCTCGTCGAGCGTGCCGAGGCATCCGCTGCAATCGAAGTCGAGGAGACGGCCCGCGGCACGCGCCGAGCGGTGGCGGGGTTCGACTTCACGTTCTCCATTCCGAAGTCCGCTTCGGTGCTGTGGGCGGTCGCCGACGCGGGCACTCAGAGGCTCATCGTCGACGCCCACCACGCCGCGGTGGCGGAGATGGTTGCGTTCATGGAGCGGGAGGTTGCAGCCACCCGGACGGGTGCAACCGGGCGCGGCGGTGCCGTTGCCCAGGTCGATGTCACCGGGTTGATCGCAACGGCGTTCGACCACTTCGACTCCCGCGCCGGCGACCCGCACCTGCACACGCACGTCGTCATCAGCAACAAGGTTCGCACCACGTTCGATGAGAAGTGGCGTTCGCTCGACGGGCGGCCGATGCATGCGGCCGTCGTCGCACTGTCCGAGCTGCACGAGGCCGTGTTCGCCGACCACCTCAGCCGCGCGCTCGGCGTGGAGTGGGAACAGCGGGAGAGGGGCCGCGACCGCAATCCGTCCTGGGCGATCTCGACGGTGTCCGAGGAGATCGTCGCGGAGTTCTCCAGCCGGTCTCGGCACATCGACGTCGAGGCGCACCGCCTCGTCGAGGAATGGGCCGCGGCGCACGGGCGACACCCCTCGAACGCCACGCTCATCCGGCTGCGTCAGCAGGCGACCCTCACGACCCGTCCCGAAAAGGACGTCAGCTCGCTTTTCGAGTTGACGGCCGGGTGGCGCGAGCGCGCGAGCAACCTGCTCGGTCAGGATGCAACGCGATGGGCGCGCACCGTCCCCAAAAACGCGACTCCCTTGCTGCTGCGCGCGGATGATGTGCCGTTGGACGTTGTCACCAGCCTCGGGCAGTCCGTTGTCGAGGCTGTGGGGGAGAGGCGGTCGACGTGGCGGCGGTGGAACCTGTATGCGGAGGCGGCTCGGCAGACGATGGGATGGCGGTTTGCCAGCACCCAAGACCGTGAGGCCGTCGTCGGGATGGTGGCGGATGCTGCCGAGGGAGCCTCCATGCGGCTCACCCCACCTGAGTTGGCGACCAGCCCCGCAGTGTTCCAGCGCCCCGACGGGAAAAGTGTCTTCCGACCCAAAAACTCCATCGTCTTCTCGTCGGAATCACTTCTCGCTGCAGAGGACCGGCTTCTCGCACTTGCCCACGACACAAGCGGTCCAGCCGTCGGGCTCGATGTCGTGGAGCGGATCACAGCGCGCCCGGATGCGCGGGGCCGGCTGCTCGGCGAGGACCAAGCTGCCGCGCTGGCATCCGTCGCGGTGTCGGGGCGCGTGATCGACGTGCTGGTCGGCCCGGCGGGGGCCGGGAAGACCACGGCAATGAATGCACTGCGCCGGGTGTGGGAGGCAACGTACGGTGCGGGTTCCGTCGTCGGGCTCGCGCCATCCGCCGTCGCCGCACAGGTGCTCTCCGATGACCTCGGGATCGCCACGGAGAACACCGCGAAGTGGTGGCAGAACCACCTTGCGCACGGCACGACATTTGCCGCCGGGCAGCTGGTCATCATCGACGAGGCATCCTTGGCGGGGACCCTCACACTCGACCGAATCGCCGGGCTCGCGGCGAATGCCGGAGCGAAGGTGCTGCTGGTCGGTGACTGGGCGCAACTTCAGTCCGTCGATGCGGGTGGGGCTTTCGCGATGCTCGTCGGCGACCGAGCCGACGCTCCCGAGCTGGTCGACGTGCACCGCTTCACGCACGCCTGGGAGAGGACCGCCTCACTCGACCTCCGACACGGCCGGCGCGCCGCCATCGAGACCTACGACGACCATGGCCGGATCGTCGGCGGCAATACCGAGGAGGTCGCTGCCGCGGCGTACACCGCCTGGCGGCGCGACCGGGCGTCCGGGTTGGCCTCAATCCTGATTGCCGAGACCGGCGAGGCCGTCACCGAGCTGAACCAGCGCGCCCGCGCCGACCTCGTGCTCGACGGGATCGTGGATGCGAGCCGGGAGGTCGGACTTGGCGACGGAACCGCGGCATCCGTGGGAGACACCGTGATCAGCCGCCAGAACGACCGGCGGTTGTGCACCGGCCGGGACTGGGTGCGCAACGGTGACCGCTGGCGCGTCACCGGCGTGCGTGGCGACGGCTCACTGACCGTACGCCGCCCCGGAAGAAAGTGGGGCGGATCACTCGTGCTGCCCGCCAACTATGTGGCCGAGCATGTTGACCTCGGCTACGCCGTGACGGCGCACCGTGCCCAAGGCACCACCACCGACACCGCCCACGCTCTGATCGAGCCGACCACCACCCGCGAGAACCTGTATGTGGCACTCACGCGCGGTCGGGAGTCGAACATCGCCTACGTTGTGATCGACCGGCCGGACGACGTCCACTCGATGAAGCATCCCGGCGACGCGGCGGATGCGACGGCGCGCAGTGTCCTCTGCGGGGTGCTTCAGCACGTCGGCGCTGAACTGTCGGCGCACGAGACTATTGAGGTTGAGCAGGATGTTTGGGGATCGATCACACAGCTGGCCGCCGAGTACGAAACTATCGCCGCGGCTGCCCAGCACGACCGGTGGTCGGCGTTGGTTCGGGCATCCGGTTTGTCGGATACCGACGCGGAGGCCGCGATCGCGTCAGACGCGTTCGGGCCGTTGACTGCCGAGCTTCGCCGAGCTGAAGCTCACCACCACGACATCGAATCGTTGCTCCCGCGGCTGGTGGCAGCGCGCGGGTTCACCGACGCTGACGACATCGCCGCAGTAATTCACGCACGCGTGGCTCGGGCGACGGCGCGACCGGCTGGTGCAGGGCGAACCCAGCGCGCGCCATGGATGATCGCCGGCCTCATTCCCGCGGCAGCCGGCGCCATGAGCGCGGAGATGCGCCAGGCGCTCGACGAACAACGCGACCTCATCGAACAGCGAGCCGTCGCCTTGGTCGACGCCGCGTTGGCGTCACGCGAAGCCTGGACTGATGCGATGGGGGAGAGGCCGCGCGGCCCACGGCAAGCTGAGGCGTGGCGGCAGCAAGTGCGCGTCGTCGCCGCCTACCGCGACCGATACAGCATCACCGCAGACAGCGCGCTCGGCGCTCCCGCCGAGAATGCAGCCCAACGCACAGACGCAGCGCAGGCACGATCCGCGATGGAGCGTGCACGACAGCTGGGGGCTGGTGGCGACGACACAGCGGCACGTGCCCGCCTGGCAGTAGCCGAACGGGCCAGGCCGAGCCTGTAGCCGCACGGGACTTCCTGCGCTATTGGGCCGGGCGTAGTGTGGCGGGCGAAGCATGCTCTCCTCACATTCGAGTCCTCCGAGACGGCCCAGCGGGGGTCGAAATGGGTCGTCTTGCCGACGTGAAAGTGCTATCTATCCGCCGTCGGCAGGTGAGGCTCGGGCAATTCCGTTGCGACCACAGACAGCACGAAGCCTCGCAGAGCCGCCCCCACATCGACAGCGTCGGGATCGAGTAGCCACTGGATGTGTAACCCGTCGGAGAGAGCAATCATCGTGGATGCGAGCGTCTCGGATGGCAGTGCGCTAACGAGGTCTCCCTGATCGGCGAGTGCCTGGAATGTGCGCGTGAGATACAGGCGCAGGTCGCGGTAGCGGGCTTGGTGTGTGGCGTGCGCGGGGTGGCTCGCTGTCGTCGACTCGCCCGCGAGGATCGTTTGAAGCTCTACGAGCCCGGGTTGCTTCTGGTCCTCAACCACGACGGCGATGTAGACCAATAGCGAATCGAGGCCGTACTCGGCTGGCGTGAAGAAATTCTCGCTTTGCTTGTCTCTCCACTCGATAGTCGCGGTGAGCAGGGCTTCCTTGCTGGGAAAGTGATGAGCGAGCCCCATCTGGCTGATGCCTACGGCGGCGGCGATGTCCTTCATGGTGGTGCCGTAGTAGCCCGTAGCCCCGAACACCTCGATGCTCGCGTCGATGATGCGCTGGCGCACCTCAAGGCTCTTAGCGTACGGACCCCGCGGTTTCGACTCTGTCGTCATTGAGTCCCCCTATTCAGCGAAAAGCTTACTCGAATACGAGGTTAACTTCCGTCGTCGCCCGATTTGTGATAGCTTCACAATCTCAACTTCGTACTCCGATACGGGTTTGACTTTCACTGGGAACCGTCCGAGCGGACAGCTTCCCGATACCTCACGACAATGGAGTTTTGACATGGCTGCCACGCCCCGCGATTCATTAGGGAACGAGTCCCCGCTCCCGTTCACCCCCACAGCTGCGCTCGAGCAGGAAGCAGAGTTCATAGGATCTGGGCACGCGGCGCCCGCAGCCGACGGGCCGAACCTGAGCAAGCGATACCAGTTCCTGATCTATCTCGCGCAATTCATGCTGTACATCGCCGTGGTTGTGCCTGGCGCGTTCTCGCTCGCCATCCGCGTGGAGCAGATCGCTCCTGAGGCGAAGGATGCGATTCTGCCGCTCGCCGTGGGCATCCCGGGCCTCCTCTCGATCATCGTCATTCCCCTCGTCGGGGTATGGAGCGACCGCACCCGCTCTCGATTCGGCAGGCGGCGCCCCTGGCTGATCGGCGGGGCATTGATCTCCATCGTCGGAACCGCGATGATCGGACTGACCGATTCGGTGGAGATGCTCATCCTCGGGTGGGCGATCGCGATGATCGGGTACAGCGCAGCAGGAAACTTGATCACCATCCACCTCGGCGACATCCTTCCCGAGGAGCAGCGCGGCAAGGTGATGGGAACACTCGGAGCCATCAACCAGATTGCGCCTCTCGTGGGGATCGTCATCGCGGGCGCCGTTGTCAGCAGCCCCATCGCGCTCTTCCTTATCCCGGGCGCTCTGGCCATGCTGGGGTTGCTAGCCTTCGGACTCAACATGAAAGACCCGCAGGTGACCGAGGTGTCGAAGACGTCGGGTATCAAGGCCGTGCTGTCCGGCTTCTGGTTCAACCCTCGTCGATACCCGAATATCGCGTGGGTATGGATCAGCAAGGCGTTTATCTTCCTTGCGCTGTCGTTCTCTACGATCTACGGCGTCTACCTGATCGCTTCGCGGCTCGGCCTCGACCCCGCAGGGGTAGGCGGTCTCATCGCCACCGCTGGACTGGTGTCCACCGTGGCGGGCATCGGCGGGGCAATCGGCTCCGGTGTGCTGTCCGATCGCCTGAAGACCCGGAAGCCTTTCCTGATTGTCAGCGCCCTCCTGATCGGCGTTGGACTGATCATTACGGGAACCACGGCGTCGGTGCCCCAGTACCTCATCGGCAGCATCGTCACCTCCTTCGCTATCGGCATCTACGGAGCCGTCGATCAGGCCCTGGCACTCGATGTTCTCCCACGAGAAGAGAATGAGAACGGACGATTCCTGGCCATTCTGGCGCTGGGAACCTCGATCCCACAGGCGGTCGGCCCTCTCGTCGCCGGCGGCATCCTCATCGCCTTCGGCGGCGACTATCTCGGTGTCTACCTCGTCGGAGCTGCAGCCACCGTGCTCGCCGCGATCGCAATCATCCCGATCACCGTCGGCCGCCGCGCGACACTCTCGACCACCAGCACCCGCTCTATCGACTGACAATCACCACCATCCCTCTCGCGTCGACCGGCGCCTCACTACTACAGAAAGACGACGCATGAATGCTCTCGCCCGCGAATTGACCCTCGAAGAGAAGGCTGCGCTCGGCAGCGGTGCGTCCTTCTGGCACTCCGAACCCGTCGACGACGCTCCCGGCGTGTTCCTGTCCGATGGCCCGCACGGCATCCGGGCACAGATCGACAGCGCGGATGCCCTCGGCATCGGCGTCAGTGCACCGGCGACCTGCTTCCCGCCAGCGGCTGGCATCGCGCAGAGCTGGGACCCCGACCTCGTCGAACGCATCGGCGCTGCCCTCGGACGCGAGGCACGGGAGCTTGGCGTCGGAGTCCTGCTCGGCCCCGGCATCAATATCCGCCGGGATCCGCGCGGTGGCCGCAACTTCGAGTACCTGTCCGAAGACCCCCACCTGTCGGGGGCTCTCGGCAGTGCTTGGGTGCGGGGAGTGCAGGGCGAAGGCATCGGCACATCGGTCAAGCACTTCGCCGCGAACAACGCCGAAACCGATCGACTCCGCCTCAGCTCCGAGGTCGACCAGCGCACCTTGCGCGAGATCTATCTCCGTGCCTTTGAGCGGGTGGTGAAGACCGAAAAGCCGTGGACCGTGATGTGCTCTTACAACCGCGTCAACGGTGTGTGGGCATCCGAAGATCCGTGGCTGTTGACCCAAGTCCTCCGCGACGAATGGGGCTTCGACGGTGTGGTGGTCAGCGACTGGGGGGCAGTGCGTGACCGCGTCGCGTCTGTCGCGGCGGGCCTGGACCTGCAGATGCCCGGCGGTCAGAACGACGGTGATCGCGCGGTCGTCGACGCCGTCCGGACAGGGCGGCTTCCCGAAGCGACCGTGGAGACATCTTCGGCTCGTATGCGCGCTCTCATCCGCCGTGTCGCCGACTCCGCGGGTTCCGGGGTGCCGCTCGACCTCGATGAGAATCATCGTCTTGCTCGTGAAGCCGCCCGACGCAGCATCGTGCTCCTCAAGAACGAGGATTCCCTGTTGCCCCTGGCGCCGGCGACGCGGGTCGCCGTCATCGGGGCGTTCGCCGAGCATCCTCGCTTCCAGGGGGGCGGGAGCAGCCACGTGAATCCCACCCGAGTCGACATCCCGCTGGACGAGATTCGCAGCGTTGGCGGCGATCAGGGATCGGTGACGTTCGCGGCTGGCTACTCCGCGAATCCCGCGGCTGCGCAGACGCTGCGTGAAGAAGCGGTTGCGACTGCGGCGGACGCGGAAGCCGCTGTCGTGTTCCTTGCTCTGCCCGATCGCGACGAGTCCGAGGGCTACGACCGTGATCACATCGACCTTCCCGCGAACCAGGTGGACGTTCTCCGCGCCGTGGTCGCGGCGCAGCCCCGCACGGTTGTCGTCCTCAGCCACGGCGGCGTGGTGCGCCTGGCCGAAGTCGACTCTCTCGCCCCTGCGATCCTCGATGGGGCGCTTCTCGGGCAGGGCGGAGGCCGAGCGGTGGCAGACATCCTGTTCGGCGTCGCCGAGCCGAGCGGGCGCCTCACAGAGACCGTGCCGGTTCGGCTCCAGGACGTACCGTCGTACCTTTCGTTCCCCGGCGAGTTCTCCCGGGTGGTTTACGGGGAGGGCATTTTCGTCGGATACCGCGGATACGACGCCCGGGAGACCCAGGTCACCTATCCCTTCGGCCACGGGCTGTCTTACACCCGCTTCGAGTACTCCGACCTCCAGGTTGAATCGGCCGCCGATGGCATCCGTGCCCGACTCACCGTGACCAACGTGGGGTCTCGCGAGGGCCGCGAGGTTGTGCAGTTCTACGTCGGAAAGCCGGAGTCTCGTGTCTCTCGCGCGCCCCGCGAACTCAAGGCATTCCGCTCGACGGTCATCCCCGCCGGCGCATCGGCCGACATCGAGGTGGTGATTCCCCGCGAGGACCTGAACTATTGGGATGAGCGGGTTGACGGGTGGGTCCTCGAAGGCGGCGCCTACCGCGTGTCGGTTGGCGCATCCAGCCGGGACATCCGTGTCAGCGTCGAAGTAGCGGTGGACGCGCCACCGCTGCGACTGCACCTGTCGATGCAGTCGACGATGGGGGAGGTCGCGGAACACCCCGTCGCCGGACCGATCCTCGCCGCCTCGATGGGGCAGCACATGGACCAGGTCCCGGACGACGAACTCGGAATGGACATGGCCCGAATGGGTGCATCGTTCCCGCTCGATCGCATCGCGATGATGGGCGCCGGCATCACCGCCGACGACCTCGCGCAACTCGTCGCCGCCGGCAACAGCGGCGCCTGACTCGACCCCACCCATTTCCCCATCGGCGCCCGAGCTCGTCTTCGAGAGGAACCCCTTCATGCCTTCCCCAGCCGCCCTTTTCATCGGCCCACCATCGCCCGCAGCCCCCGATGCCCCTGCCCTGTATACCCGACGTGAGTTCGACGTCGCCGCGACGATCACACGAGCCACCCTGAAGGTGACCGCTCTAGGCATCGTGGAACCCTTCATCAACGGGGTCAGGGTCGGAGACGAGGTGCTCGCACCCGGTTGGACCTCCTACCGGCACCGAATCGCGGTGAGCACCTACGACGTGACGGAGATGCTCGAGGAAGGCCCGAACGCCGTGGCTGCGGTCATCGGCGACGGCTGGGCCGTCGGACGGCTCGGCATGGACGGTGCGCGAGCGCACTACAGCGACCGCCCCGCCGTATATCTCGAGCTCACCCTCGAGTATCCCGACGAGACCGTCACCATCGGCTCCGGCGACAGCTTCCGGATCAGCACCGGCGGCGTGCAGGCCAACGGCATCTACGACGGCGAAACGTACGATGCCCGCCGCGAACCAGAAGGCTGGAAGCTCCACCACTTCGATGACAGCCAGTGGGACCCTGCCCATGTCGTCGAATGGGACCTCGGCACCCTCGAGCCGGCCACGGCATCGCCGATTCGACGGATCGAGGAACTTTCCCCTGCGCGGATCCTCACGACACCGTCTGGGTGCACCGTCGTTGACTTCGGTCAGAACATCTCCGGATGGGTCCGCATCGATGTCAACGGACACGCCGGCGACACCGTGACCCTACGGCACGCCGAGATCCTCACCCCCCAGGGTGAGCTCGAGCCTCAGTCGAATCGAACCGCGGCCGCCACCGACCGTTATATCCTCCGCGGGAATGGGCCCGAGTCATGGGAGCCGCGGTTCACCTTCCACGGTTTCCGCTTCGTCGAGGTCGAGGGCTGGCCCGGCACCCTCACCCCCGAGAGCATCCGTGCGGTCGTCGTGCACAGCGACATGGAACGCACCGGCTGGTTCGAGACCTCGGATCCGCTGCTGAATCAGCTGCACTCGAACGTCGTCTGGTCGATGCGCGGCAACTTCGTCGGCATTCCCACCGACTGCCCGCAACGCGACGAGCGCCTCGGCTGGACTGGAGATATCAACGCGTTCGCACCCACCGCATCGTTCCTCTACGACGTGCGCGGCGTGCTCGGCGCCTGGTTGCATGACCTCGCCGCCGAGCAGCAGGAGAAGGGCGAGGTTCCCTGGACCGTGCCGGACATCCTCGCCGGCGCGTCCCACCCCACCGCCCTGTGGGGTGACGTGGCCGTCAACCTCCCGTGGACGCTCTTCCAGGAGTACGGCGACATCAACATTCTGCGGCGCAGCTACACGTCGATGACTGCATTCGTGGACCAGGTGACGCTGTTGCTCAACGAGGACGGCCTATGGGACTCAGGCTTCCAGTGGGGCGATTGGCTTGACCCGGACGCGCCCGTGGACAACCCTTTCGCGGCGAAAACCGACAAGTACCTCGTTGCCTCCGCATACTTCTGCCGTACCACGAGACAGATGGCTCAGACTGCGGAGCTTCTCGGCGAGGAAAACGACGCCCAGCGGTATGCCGCTCTCGCCGACCGAGTCCGGAACGCGTTCTGCAACGAATGGGTGACACCGAACGGCCGGATCGTCGACGAGGCCACGACCGCCGTCGCCCTCGCCATCGCGTTCGACATCCTCAGCGCCGACCAGCGGGGAGCCGCCGGAGATCGCCTCGCCGAGCTCGTGCGAAAAGCCGGCTACCGCATCTCCACGGGTTTCGCGGGCACACCGCTCGTCGCGCACGCACTCAGCAGCACCGGCAATCTCGACACGGCCTACCGCCTTCTCACCGAAAAGAGCGCCCCGTCCTTCCTCTACCCGGTCACCATGGGTGCGACCACGATCTGGGAACGATGGGACTCCGTCCTCCCCGACGGCACCTTCAATGACAGTGGCATGACGTCGCTCAACCACTACGCGCTCGGCGCTATAGCGGACTGGATGCACCGAGTCGTCGGCGGTCTCAGCCCGATTGAACCCGGCTACCGACGAGCCCGCATCGCTCCCCAGCCGGGCGGTGGACTCACCTCTGCCAAGCTCACGCACACCACCGTGCTCGGCACCTTCCGGGTCGCCTGGAGCATCGATGGAGGCACCCTTACGCTCGATATCGATGTCCCCGACGGCGCAGGGGCCACGGTCGAACTTCCCGAGCACCCCGAATCCGCTGTTCACGAGGTCAAAGCGGGGCACCACCACTGGAGCTACCAGATCCCGACCGTTCAGGTCGAGTCCGGTCCGCTGACAATGAATTCCACCATGACCGAACTCGCTGAACATCCCACAGTCTGGGCTGCGCTGAACGACGTATTCGAGACCTACTTCCCCGGCCACCGTTTCGACGCCCACCCCGACGAGACGGCGGGGCTGACATTGGCCACGCTCCTGCAATACATCCCCGGCGCATCCGAAGAACTCGCAGCCGACTTCGAGCGTGCACTCACTATCCCACCCACTGCCTCATGCACCAATGAAGCAGGAGACTCTCCGTGACCGCACTTAGCAAGCAGGCACGCGCGATCGCTCAATATCAAGACCTTTCGAATCTGCGCACAAACAAGAACGCAATGATTCCATTGGATGCCGCCTCCGACCTCACATTCCGCACCTAGGCAAAGTGGGGTCGCCGTATCCGTACGCACGTCGTAGGCTCCCTGGACGAAGAATCCTGCAACCGCGCTCCAAACGTGAGCTGTGGCGCAGCGAGCAGCGCACAGGAAAGGGCGCACCGTGAAGTCGAGGCGACTCCGCGCCGTGATGCCTGAGACAGTCTGTCCGAAATGGATCTCGAACTCGAAAGTTGACTTGTCGCCAGCCACTACTGCGACCTCGGGGGAAGCCAGCCAGCAGCATGATGGCTACCCGGCGGCTACGACGAGTGATTGAGCCTGCGTATGCCACAGTGACCCAACGTTGAGTGACATCGCCCGTGCCGCAGGTGTGTCACGTGCGACGGTCGGGTTTGTTCTGAACGAGACTCCGGGTCAGACGATCTCCCCTGCAACACGGGAGCGCGTCCAAGCCGAGGCCTTACGTCTGGGCTATAAGCCCCATCTGCACGCGCGCGCGCTTCGTAGCGGGGAAAGCCGTGTGGTTCTTGTCTTGCTGCCGGAATACCCGGTCGAGCACAATCTGAGTCAACTCCTTGACGAGCTGTCGATTGCGTTGGATGACGCCGGCTACACGCTCTTCACGATAGACCCTCATGCCCACCGCAATTCTCGTCCGTTGTGGGAAGCGCTTCAGCCGGATGTCGTGATCTCTCTCGATTCCCTCACCGATGTACAGCGGGCTGCAATCATTGCAAGCTGCGCGCGCGTCACCTCGCCGAACGACCTCGCACGCCCATCAGAGCGCTTTGAGTCGGATTTCATCCGAGGGCCGGTCGTTCAGGTCGGTCACCTCGTCGATCGTGGTCACCGGAAACTCGTGTTTGCATCCACAGCGATCAAGAGCATGCGTCAGATGACTTCGGAACGATTCCAACTTGCGTCGGCGACTGCAGAGTCCCTCGGCGCGCAGATCACCGAAACTATCGTCGATCGCGAGAATGCGACTGCGTCAGTGGGGAGTGGGTGTCGCGGGGTGTCACAGCGGTGGCCGCCTTTAACGACGAAGTCGCCGCTCTTGTGCTCGGCGCTACAATTCGATTGGGCGTTTCCGTGCCCGACACCCTTGCGATCGTCGGGCACGACGATACTCCGCTCGCGCAACTCCTCGTGCCGTCCTTGTCAACCGTGCGTGTAGACATTTCGGGGCTCGGAAAGTACTTCGCGGCCGTTGCGCTCAGCGCGGCTCGCAAATCGCCAACGCCGCAAATTTCGCCGCAGGTGCAACGGGCGAAGCTCGTGGTTCGAGAATCGTCCTGACGCAGCAGCATTAGCGCGTGCGGCACCCCGTACTCGGATGCGAAGCGTTTCCACTCTTCATCCCCGCTCACCGCGCACTCCGCACTGCGCACGGGTCAGTAGGTGGCGCGGCCGCCACTGATGTCGTAGGCGGCGCCGGTGGAGAAGCTCACCTTGTCGGAGGCGAGCCAGGCGGCCAGTTCCGCGACCTCTTCGGCCCGGCCCACGCGTTTCATGGGGATGAGGCTCGTGATGTGCGCCAGCACCTCAGGGGACGTGTCATCGTTCATCGGCGTCTCGATGACGGCGGGGACGATGGCGTTGACGAGAACTCCGCTCGTCGCCAGTTCCTTGCCGAGCGATTTTGTCATGGCGATGACCGCGGCCTTTGACGCGGAGTACGCGGAGAGGTTCGGGTTTCCGTCTTTGCCGGCCATGCTCGCGAAGTTGACGATGCGGCCCCACCCCAGTTCCTGCATTCCTGGCACGAAGGCGCGACACAGATTGAAGGTGCCGGTGACGTTCACAGCGAAGACCTTCTGCCATTCTGCGTCGCTGACCTCCCAGAGTGGTTTGTTCGGGCCGACGATCCCGGCGCAGTTGATGAGGATGTCGATCGAGCCGAGCTCTGCCGCGGCGGCGTTGACCGCTGCGGAGTCGGAGACGTCGACGACGACGTCTGCGCCTGGGGCGAGGTCGAATCGGATCACCTTCACGCCCTCGTCGGCGAGGCGGGTTGCCGTTGCGGCGCCGAGGCCGCTCATTCCTCCGGTGATCACTGCAGTCCTGGTCATGATGTCGCCTTCTTCTGTTCGGTGGGCCGGGTCGCTCGTTCGAGGGTCTCGAGGAGATGTTCGTATTCGTGTCCGGTCGCTCGGGTGAGTCCGAGCTCACACGTGCGGTTAGTCGAGGCATAAGCGTCGAAGTCCCGCGTGTTGACGGCGGCGGCTTCCATTGCGGTGGCGGAGGCGGTCAGCTCGGGATGCAGCATGCCGCGGTCGCCGGCGAAGGCGCAGCATCCCCAGCCGTCGGGGATGACAACCTCCGCGGCGATCGTCTCGGCAATGCGCGACAGGGCATCGTTTGTGCCCAGGTGGGTCGATGAGCAGGTCGGATGCAGAGCGAGCGAACCCACGGGTGCCGTGACGCTCAGTGAGCCGAGCACGCGCTCGTCGATGAATTCGACGGCGTCGATGATGCGGAGGCCCGGGAAGCGCCCGTCGCTGGATCCAATGAGGCGTTCGACGCCTTCGGTGCAGGACGCCGCGTCGCAGACCACGGGGATGCGACCGTGATCGGATGCTTCCCAGAGAGCGGGAAGTACGCGTTCGCGCATCTCTTCGTAGCCGTCGGTGAGCCCCTTGGACTTCCAGGGGGTGCCGCAGCACATGCTCGCTATGCCATCGGGGATTGTCAGCTTCACGTCGGTGCGGTCGCACAGATCAAGGAACGCGCGGGTCACGCCCGGTGCGCCGACGGCCGGCCCGAACATTGTTCCGATGCAGGCCGCGAAGTAGACCACCTCGGGTGCGTCGTCGTGGCGGGGCAGACGGGGGACTCCGCCAGCGGGTAGGTCCTTCTCCCACAGCGGCACGGTGTCGGCGCCGACGATCTTGCGTGTGAATGCGGCTGCGCCCGTAACGAGGGGGGCGGGAAGCTTCTTGACTGCGCTGAGGGCGATGCCACCCGCACGGGCTGTCGCACCCCAGTGCTGGGCCGCAACTTTCCAGCCAGCCTGTTCGACGGGGTTACGCTGTTCCTTGCGTAGTCGTCGCACGAGATCGCCGGTGTCAATGAGTACCGGGCAGGCTGTGGCGCACATTCCGTCGACGGCGCAGGTGTCGACTCCGTCGTACTGATAGTCCTTCTGCAGGCTCGTCAGCAGCTCGGTGTCGCCAGCAGCCTCCGCGTCTGCCATCTCGCGGCGGAGGACGATGCGCAGGCGGGGCGTGAGGGTGAGGTCCTTGCTGGGGCAGACGGGTTCGCAGTAACCACACTCGACGCAGCGGTCGACCTCTTTCTCGACGGTTGGGGTGACCTTCAAATTGGAGATGTGTGAGGCAGGGTCTTCGTTGAGCAGTACCCCCGGATTCAGCAGGCCGGAGGGGTCGATGAGTCGCTTGGTCTCCTGCATGATGCCGAACAGTTCGTCGCCGTACTGGCGGCGCACGAACGGCGCCATGACGCGGCCGGTTCCGTGCTCTGCCTTCAAGGTGCCGTCGTGGGCGAGAACGAGGTCGACCATGTCGTCTGTGAAGGCAATGTAGCGGTCGAGGGACGATGTGTCACGGAACCGCTCGTTGAGCATGAAGTGGATGTTGCCGTCTTTGGCGTGGCCGAAGATGACGCTGTCCTCGTAGTCGTGCTTGTCGAACAGCTCCACCAGTTGGGTGCAGGTGTCGAGCAGTGCTGGCACGGGGACGGCGATGTCTTCGAGCAGTGCGGTGGTGCCTGACGGGCGATTGCCGGCGACGGTCGCGTAGAGGCCCTTCCGGATATGCCACAGCGCGGCGCGGGTCTTGGGGTCGGGGCTGAGTGCCGCGCCGGACACAAGGGGGAGGCGTTCGAGCAGGGCGCGGGAGCCCTCGACGCGGTCGGCGAGGAGCTCTTTCGAGTCGGTCTGGTGTTCGACGAGAAGTGCGGCGTGCCCGTCAACGGGCAGATCGAGCAGACTGCCGATGGCCTGTGGGTCGCGTTGCGCGACCCGCAACGAGGTGGCGTCGAGCAGTTCGATTGTGGAGAAGCCGGATGCCACGAGTTCGGGGAGGGCGCCGGTCGCGTGGTCGAGGCTGTCGAAGATCAGGAACCCGGTCGCCAGGTGCGAGAGGGCAGGGAGGGTCCGGAATGTCGCCTCGGCGACGAAGGCGAGGGTGCCCTCGCTGCCGATGACGAGATGCAGCAAGATCTGGATGGCGGTGTCGTGGTCGACGAAGGAGTTGAGTCCGTAGCCCATGGTGTTCTTGATGGAGTAGAGCTTCTCGATTGTCGCGAGGGATGCGGGGTTCGCGCGTACCCGGTCGCGCAGCCGCAACAAGCCTGTATGAAGGGCCGGTTCGAACGCGCGCAGCCGCTCGTCGGCATCCGCGTCCTTCGTATCGATGACGGTGCCGCTCGGCAAGACGAGAATGGCGGACTCGAGCGTGCGGTAGCTGTTGAACTCCGTGCCGCAGGCCATGCCGCTGGAATTGTTCGCGACGACGCCGCCGATCGTGCACGCGCCCTCGCTGGCCGGATCGGGTCCGAGCTTGCGTTTGTAGGGGGAGAGGCGCGCATTGACTGCACGCACCGTGGCGCCGGGCTGTACTCGTACACGCAGACCGCCGTCGAGCACGTCGATGTCGCGGAAATTGCGCCGGGTGTCGACGAGGACCCCGGCGGATGACGCCTGACCGCTGAGGCTCGTTCCGCCGGACCGGAAGGTCAATGGCACGCCTTGGGCGGCGCTGGCGCGCAGCAGCGCTGCGATCTGCTCAGTGCCGTCCGGGGTCACGACAGCCTGCGGAGTGAGAAGGTAGTGCGACGCGTCGTGGGCATGCCCGAGCCGGTCGGACGGCCGCGAGTGCACACCGGTGGGAACGGCCGCCTCGAGGGCGCTGAGCAGTGCGGGCTCGACGTGCGGCAGCCGCGGCGGCATGCCCAAGCTCACGCTAGTGCGACTCACGGGAGACCTTGTCGCCACTGGAGCCCAGCAGGAAGTCGAGGTCAGCGCCTGTGTCTGCCTGCATGACGTGATCGACGTAGAGGCGCTCCCAGCCGCGCTTCGGTTTCGCGAATCCATCGACGGTTGCCTTGTTGGGGGTGCGCTGGTTGAGCTCCTCCTGGCTGAGGTCGAGGGTGAGGCGGCGCCCCGGCACGTCGAGGATGATCCAGTCTCCAGTTTCGACGATTGCCAGCGGTCCGCCCGCTGCGGCCTCGGGCGTGACGTGCAGCACGACGGTGCCGTAGGCAGTCCCGCTCATGCGGCCGTCACAGATGCGCACCATGTCGCGCACTCCCTGCTCCAGCAGCTTCTTGGGGAGTGGCATGTTGGAGACTTCCGGCATGCCCGGGTAGCCCTTGGGGCCGCAGCCGCGCAGCACGAGCACCGAGTCGGCGTCGACGTCGAGATCGGGGTCGTCCATGCGGGCGTGCATATCTTCGATCGAGTCGAACACGACGGCCTTGCCGCGGTGCTGCAGCAGATGAGGGGAGGCGGCGGCCGGCTTGATGATTGCGCCGCCGGGGGCGAGGTTTCCGCGGAGCACAGCGATGCCGGCATCCGGGATCAGGGGGCTCTCGCGCACGGAGATGACTTCCTTGTCCCAAATGCGGGCCGTGTCGAGGTAGTCGACCAGCGGCTTGCCGGTAACGGTAAGGGCGGTGGGATCGAGAAGATCCTTGACCTCCCGCAGCACCGAGAGTAGGCCGCCGGCGCGCTGGAAGTCGTCCATCAGGTAGCGGCCCGCGGGCTGTAGGTTGACCAGCAGCGGCACACCCGATCCGATGGAGTCGAAGTCGTCGAGCGTGAGGTCGATGCCGAGCCGGCCCGCGATCGCGAGCAGGTGCACGACGGCGTTCGTGGAGCCGCCGATTGCGGCGAGGGTGACGATCGCGTTCTGGAAGGATCCCTTCGTCAGGAAGCTGCTCGGGCGGCGCCCGGCTGTGACGAGGTCGACGATGAGGCGCCCGGTCTCGTGCGAGTTCTCGAGTAGGCGGCTGTCGACGGCTGAGGTTCCGGCCAGCCCGGGGATGATCGTGCCGAGGGCCTCGGCGACCAGTGCCATCGTCGATGCGGTGCCCATGGTGTTGCAATGACCCTTGCTGCTGATCATCGACGATTCGCTCTTCAAGAACTCTTGCTCGCTGAGGGTGCCTCCCCGCACCTCCTCGCTGAGCCGCCAGACGTCGGTGCCACAGCCGAGGGCCGCGCCCTGGAAGGTACCGATCTTCATTGGTCCGCCCGGCACGACGATTGCGGGCAGGTCCACGGATGCCGCGGCCATCAGCAGGGCCGGGATGGTCTTGTCGCAGCCGCCGAGCAGCACAACGCCGTCAATCGGGTTCGCACGCAGCATCTCCTCAGTGGCCATCGCGGCCATATTGCGCCAGAGCATTGCTGTCGGGCGCACCTGAGTCTCGCCAAGCGACACGACGGGGAGGTTCAGGGGGATGCCGCCGGCCTCGTAGATGCCGGCCTTCACGGACTCCATCACTTCGTCGAGATGGGAGTTGCACGGGGTGAGATCGGAAGCCGAGTTCGCGATTGCGATGTGTGGGCGACCGTCGAAGGCGTTCTCGGGCAGCCCGCGCCGCATCCACGCACGGTGAATGTAGGCGTTGCGGTCGGTACCGGCGTACCACTCGGAGCTACGGTGCTCAGTCACTGCATCATCCTCTTCCGTTTGATGAAACTTATGTATAACATGTGGAACATCATGAATACTAACCCCTCCGCTGGCGAATCGGAACACCCCACCGACGAGCGCCTCGTCGGCTCCGACCGAGTGCTCGCAGTTCTCGTCGAGCTCGCAAAATATCCCGAGGGCGTGAGTCTCGACGAGGTCGCACGCGCCGTAAGCAGCCCGAAGCCGACTGTGCACCGTGCGCTGGCATCCCTGTGCCGGGCGGGATTGGCCGGAAAGGACGGCCGAGGCCGCTATCTTCTCGGTGACGAGTTTCTGCGGATGGCGTTCGCCAACCACGAGCAGCGACCCGACCACATCCGCGTTCAGCCCATTCTCGACCGGCTCGCAGCGCGCTTCGGCGAGACGGCCCACTACGCGGTACTGGACGGCTCAGACGTCGTCTACCGGGCCAAGGTCGATCCCGCCGTCGGCGCGATGCGACTCACATCAACGGTCGGCGGTCGAAATCCAGCGCATGCCACCGGCGTTGGGAAGATGCTTCTCGCGCTCAGGCTGCCCGACCTCGCATCCGTGGAGGAGTGGGTCGGCGATCGGGTGCTCGAAAAGCCCACGCCTCGCACCGCGGGCGACGCGGCTGAACTCCATCAGCAGCTCAAGCAAGTGCGCGCACACGGCTACAGCGTCGATGATCAGGAGAACGAACCGGGCGTCAATTGCCTCGCGGTCCCGCTCTACCTATCGTCTCCGAGTGAGCCAAGTGGGGCGATCAGTGTGAGCGCGCTTGCCTACCGCACTCCGTTGGTCCGACTGATTGAGGATCTGCCCGCGATCAGGGCCATCGTGAACGGTGCTTTCGGCGAGGAGCTTTCATGACTGAGTTCAGGGCCACACCGGCTTCGCACACGAGCCATGTGCTCGCCGAGGGGCCGGTTTGGAATCCGGCAACGTCCAGCGTTCTGTGGGTCGATGTGGAGGAAGGATCCGTCTTCGAAGGTCGCATCGCTGACGGAACCGTTGAACTGACGCGCCAACTCGACTTCGATGGGCGTGTGGGGGCCGCAGTGCCGGCCGATGACGGCAGCCTCCTGGTCGCTGCACACGATCGACTCGTCGTCGTCTCGAGCGATGGCGACCGCTTCGACGGCCCTGCCCTCATTGCCACTGGGGTTCTCAGCAGAGCGAACGACGGCGCGTGCGATCCCGCGGGGCGCTTCGTGGTTGGAACCCTCGCACTCGATGAGCGAGAGGGCGAGGAATTCCTCTACCGCCTGGAAGACGATGGCTCCCTGGTGGCATTGGACTCTGACCTGACACTCTCGAATGGAATCGCGTGGTCACCCGGGGGAACGGTGCTGTACAGCACCGACACGATACCCGGGATCATCTGGGCACGGGACTACGACGTCGAGACCGGCGCGGTCGGCGCGCGGCGTCAACATCTCCACATCCAAGACGGTTTCCCCGACGGCATCTGCGTCGACGCCCGCGGATACCTCTGGGTCGCCATCTGGGGGGCCGGCGAAGTACGATCCTTCAGCCCAGCCGGGATTCCCTCGGACACCGTGCGTGTTGCGGCCCCGCATGTCTCCAGCGTTGCATTCGTCGGCGACGGGCTGGATCGGCTTCTCATCACCACGGCAGCGCGTGATCTGAGTGCCGCCGAGCGGCTGGTGTACCCGGATGCCGGTCGACTCTTCCTCGCCGACGTTCAGACGACCGGCACCCCGACGACGCCCTGGGCTGCCTCGGCGCTCGTGCATCTCTGACCCTGAACTCACAATCCCACGATCTCCAGAACCACGATCTCCAGAAAGAAGAACTATGTACCTCATGCGCATCGGACCCGTTGGATCCGAGAAGCCCGTCGCACGCCTCGATGACGAGCGCTACGTCGACCTCTCCGATGTGGTCGCAGACTTCAACGAAGCCTTCTTTGCCTCCGAGTCACTCGCCGAGCTGGCAGCGACTGTCGCCAGGCGCGTGGCGGACGGGGCAATCTCTCGCTTCGCCGGCGAACGTGTTGGCGCTCCGATCGCGCGACCGCACCAGATTCTCTGCATCGGATTGAACTACAGCGATCATGCCGCCGAAACGGGCCAGGCCGTGCCGGATGAGCCCATCCTCTTCACCAAATCGCCGAACACCCTCATCGGCCCGAACGACGACGTGCGGCTGCCGCGCGGGGCCACCAAGCCCGACTGGGAGGTGGAGCTCGGAATCGTGATCGGTCGCCGAACGAGCTACCTGGATTCCGTCGATGACGCGCGGGACGCCATTGCCGGATTCGTCGTCGTCAACGACGTCAGCGAGCGCGCCTTCCAGCTCGAACGTGGTGGCCAGTGGTCCAAGGGGAAGTCGGCCGAGACGTTCAACCCGGCCGGCCCCTGGCTGGTGACGCCCGACGAAATTGATGATGTGCGTGCGCTCGGCATGTGGCTGGATGTCAACGGCATCCGTCGCCAGACCGGCTCAACCTCGACCATGATCTTTGACCCCTACTTCATCGTCCACTACCTCAGCCAGTTCATGGTGCTCGAGCCGGGCGACCTCATCAACACGGGTACGCCCCCCGGCGTCGGCATGGGATTCACGCCGCCAATTTGGCTGCAAGCCGGCGACGTCATGGAACTCGGCATCGATGGCCTCGGCGCGCAGCGCCAGACCGTGCTCGAAGCACGATAACGGCCATGCGAGCGTTCGTACTCACCGGGCCCCGTCAGTTCGAGGTTCAGGATGTCGCACCGCCCACCGCCGGTGCCGGCAGTGTCGTGATCGACGTGCACCGGGTTGGCGTGTGCGGCACGGATGTCGAGTTCTACACGGGCGAAATGCAGTACTTGCACGAGGGGCACGCCGAGTACCCCATTCGGCTCGGACACGAGTGGATGGGGGTCGTCGCCGCCGTTGGGGATGGAGTCGACCCGGCCTGGCTCGGACGAAGAGTGACCGGCGACACGATGCTCGGCTGCGGTACCTGCCGGCGGTGCACGCAGGGCAACCAGCACGTGTGCGAGTTCCGCTTCGAGGTCGGGGTTCGCAACGGATTCGCCGGCGCCCTCGCGGAGCAGCTGGCGATGCCGGTCACAGCGCTACACGCACTGCCGGACTCCGTGGACGACACCCTGGGCGCCTTGGTGGAGCCCGGAGGAAACGCTTTGCGCTCGACGTGGGGCGCCAAGCTCCGCGCAGGCGACCGGGCCCTGGTGCTGGGGCCGGGCACCATTGGGTTGCTCGTCGCGATGTTTGCTCGCTCGGCTGGAGCGGAGGTGCATCTCATGGGCCGGTCCCCACGCTCGCTTGAGTATGCGAGAACGCTGGGATTCGATGGCGTCTGGACGGAGGAAGATCTGCCCGAGCTTTCATGGGATGCCGTCATCGACGCCTCGAACGCACCTTCACTGCCTGGAAAGGCGCTGGATCTGGTCGAACCCGCAAAGCGCGTCGTATACGTCGGACTGGCGGGTAGCCCGAGCCTCATCGACACCCGCACCCTCGCGCTGAAAGACGTGACGGCCGTCGGTATTCTCAGCGCCTCGCCCGGCCTTGCCGGCACCATCGAGAAGTATGCGTCCGGGGAGGTCGATCCGCGATCCGTCGTTGCTGCCACCGTCGGCCTGGAGCAGGTCGGTGACGTCCTAGCCGGTTGGCGCCCGGACGGCGCGGGCGCCGGTCCCAAGATGCACGTCGATCCGCGAATCTAAGTGGAGTGGAGTGACGGGCTGCTCCAGCGGGCGATCAGTGTGAGGTGCGCGCCAGCCCGCTGAGGGTCCCTCTTGCCCGCGGGAGGACGGCCGCGGACGCCGTTTGGGCTGGAGCGGTGACGAGGCTGGCCCACCCTCGCCAGCCTCGCCCAGACCTCCGCAAAGGTCGGCGGCACTTGCCTCGTTTTCAGCCGAGCGACACGGTCATCAGGCCGTCTCGCGATCGAGCACGCGAAACTGGATGAGCTGATCCGGAGAATTCACGGGATCACCGGTGATGCCTGCGATAATCCCGGCGACTGTGCCGTGGGCGGCGTCGGCGACGGGGTAGTCAATAGTACTCAGGCGCGGAACCATGACCCGCGACAGTGGGGTATTGTCCATTCCTACCACAGCGACGTTGTCCGGAATTTGGCGTCCGCGAATGATGGCGGCCGACACTATTGATGCGGCGACATCGTCGTTGTAGCACGCTATGGCGACGGGCAAGTCGCCTAGGGAGTCAAGCGCCGCGAGAGCTTCGATGCGATCGATGCCCAGTCTGAGTGAAACTGGTTCCGGGAGGCCCCGGTCGCGGCACTCGTCGCGGACGCCCTCCTCCCGGCTGTCGGCGAAAAGCTCCTGTCGGCTGTCAATAAGGTGAGCGAAGGCCAGGCGGCGGTGGCCTTTATCGTAGAGATATCGCGCCTGCATTCGCCCGATGTTGTAGTCAACACTTCCCTGATCAGCTGAGGTCGTCGGGTCGAAGCCCTCCACTCCCCGAGCTTGCATGATCTGTCGCTCCTGCGCTGTGAACGGCATGTAAGACAGTACCGCGCGAGGATTCAACGTCGAGATGATCCGGTCGAACGAATCTGCTGAAGGGGTGGAGAACCGCAGCACAAGGATAAGCCCGTGCTGCGCCAGCTCGTCGGTCGCCTGCTCGAAGATGTTTTGAAGATTGCCGCCGAATGTCGTGTTGGGCAGGAAGGCGATCACAAGATCGCTGGTGCCGCGGACTAGACTCCTCGCCGCGGCCGACGGCTGGTAACCCAGATCTCGCGCGGCCTGCTCGACCTTCTCGCGAGTAGCGGGTGAGAATTTATGACCCCTCCCGTTGAGGACCTCGCTCACCGTCGACCGGGAGACCCCTGCGCTGCGAGCGACATCGCGACTCGTGGTGACCACCGCGTCCTCCTGCACCATGTAACCGGACTTTGATCCTACAACCACATATTGTTACGTGACAATGACGATGGCGGCGTGTATTGTCACGTAACAACACCCGTTCAAAACAATGGAGTTCTGATCTATGGCACCGAAATATTCAGACGACTCACCGTCGCCGCTCTCCGACCCTCAGGCCTACGAGCTGCCGCTCAATCAGGCAGGAACGATCGGGGTCGGAGCGGAGCGCATCAATGACGCGATGAGCGAAACTGCCGATAGTGCCCTGCCGAAGCTGCGGGCTCGCTACCTTTGGGTGATTTACATCGCCCAACTGACGTTGTATATCGCGTGGATAGTTCCCATTGCATTCTCGCTAGCGATCCGAGTGGATCAGATTGCCCCAGACAACCGCGACTCAATTCTCGCTCTCGCGGTCGGCCTTCCTGGGTTGTTTGTCGTTATCGGCACCCCGCTTGTTGGGATTTTCAGCGATCGGACACGTTCGCGTTTCGGCCGTCGTCGCCCATGGCTTCTACTCGGCAGTTTCTTGGGGCTCGTTGGCTCAGCCGTGATCGCGCTTACCGGTGATGTAGCCGGCCTCATCGTCGGCTGGTGCATCGCCTACACCGGGTACGGCATCGCCGCATCAATGATCAATACTCACTTGGGTGACAACTTGCCGGCGGTGCAGCGCGGCCGAGTCATGGGCATTCTCGGCGCGACCACGCAGATCGCCCCAATCCTCGGTGTCGCCGTAGCCGGGTCGATGGCCTCCAGCCCGATCGCACTGTTCCTGCTACCCGCAACAATTGCCTTTGTCGGCGGGCTCTTCTTTGTTGTGATCATGCGCGACCCGCAGGTCACCACCCCTCGTCCGGCGCTGCGACTGTCGAAAGTCTTTGAGGGCTTTTACTTCAATCCGCGCCGGTACCCGAATCTCGCCTGGGTGTGGATCAGCAAAGCATGCGTGTTCCTCGCGATCTCGATGGCCGGTCTTTACGGCGTCTACCTCCTCAGCTCGCGGCTAGGCCTCACCACGGCCGAGGTCGGCGGCGTGGTCGCACTCGCCGGACTCATGGGCGTCGGCGCCGGGATTCTCGGAGCCATCGGCTCCGGTTACCTGTCAGACAAACTAAAAACGCGCAAACCATTCCTGGTCTTCAGCGCCGTGGCAATCGGCGTGAGCATGGTCATCACCGGGACCTCCGCGACCTTGGTGCAGTACATCGTGGGTGCTGTCGTTCTGTCGCTATCGATCGGTGTGTACGGGGCAGTAGATCAGGCTCTGGCCTTGGACGTCCTTCCACGCGACACTGACGAGAACGGCCGCTTCCTAGCCATCATCGGCATCGGTAGCACGCTGCCGCAGGCGATCGGTCCGTTCGCCGCCGGATTTGCCCTCGCCCTCGGGTCGGGGAACTACACCGTCGTCTACATCGTCGGCGCAGTTATCGCAGTATGCGGAGCCCTCTTCATCATCCCAATCACAGCCGGGCGTCGAGCCGATCTCGAAACCCACAGCATTCAGGTCATGGGATAGCCGCCAGGCTCGCCGCACGCCCATCCCCTCACACTCACACTCACACTCACACTCACACTCACACTCACACTCGGAGCGCCTGTGACTCGAATATCGTTCAACGCCAACTGGACCGTCCGTCCCAAAGTCAGCCCATACGCCCAGCTGCAGGGCCAGCATCAAGATGCCACGGCCATCACCCTCCCTCACGATGCGCTTATTCGCGCCGCTCGCGTGGCTGACGCCCCCACCGGTGGCCGTAACGCATACTTCCCGGGCGGCGTCTTCGAGTACGAGAAGACCTTCGATGTTCCCGCGGGCAACACCGAGTTGCGGATGGCGGTCGAGTTCGACGGTGTCTACCGCGACGCCATGGTCTTCGTGAACGGCGTCTTTGCCGCGCAGCGCCCCAATGGGTACAGCGCTTTCGTGGTCGAGCTGGATCCTTATCTTCTCTATGGGCAGCCCAACACCATCCGAGTCGACGCGCGATCGCACGACGACTCGCGCTGGTACACCGGAGCAGGGATTTACCGCAACACCACTCTGATCGTGACCGATCCGGTGCACGTCGCCGACCACGGAATCCGGGTCACCACCCCCACGATCGAACCGGGCCACGCGGTCACGGTTGTCGCGACGCAAGTCGAGAACGGGCGCCGTCATAGAGTGACGGCGACCTTAACTACGGAACTGTTGGACGACACCGATAGGGTCATCAATCTAGATCGCTCTCCCGTGACCCTCCGGCCCGGTGGCTCCGCGGCGGTCCGTCAGCGTCTCCTCGTGGACCAACCGCGACTCTGGAGCGTTGACAGTCCCACGCTGTACAAGATCCGCACCACACTTGAGATCGACGGGCGAATCGCCGATGCCGTCTCCACTCCGTTCGGGATCCGGCGGATCGACGTTGACCCGGTGCGGGGCCTGCGCATCAACGGCGAGACGATCAAGCTGCGAGGGGCCTGCGTCCACCACGACAACGGTCTCTTGGGGGCTGCCACGATTTCGCGGGCCGAGGAACGCCGGATCGAGCTGCTGCGCGCGGCCGGCTTTAATGCGATCCGGAGCTCTCACAATCCCCTCAGTGAGGCAATGCTGGATGCCTGCGACCGGCTCGGCATGCTAGTCATGGACGAGACCTTCGACATGTGGCTCGAGGGGAAGTCCTCATTCGACTATTCTCTGAACTTCGCGGAGTGGTGGGAGCGTGACGTTGAGGCGATGGTGCAGCGGGACTTCAATCACGCGAGCGTCATCTTCTATTCCATCGGCAATGAGATCCTCGAGACTGGGGACCCCCTGGGCTCCGAGTGGGGCCGGCGCCTCGCCGAAAAGGTTCGATCCCTGGACGACACCCGCCTCGTCACGAACGGCGTGAATGGCTTCGTCTCGGTGCTCCGGGATGTTGTTGAAATGATGGGCGCGGCCGGCGGCGACCAGGGAGCAGCCGGCGGCGTAAACGACGCGATGACATCGGCCGCCGATTTCATGAATCAGGTCAGCGCGTCCCCGTTGGTCACCGAGAGGACCGCAGAATCGTTCTCGATTCTCGACGTAGCCGGGCTCAACTACGGTGACGGCCGCTACGTGCTGGATCGGGATCTCTTCCCCAACCGTGTCATCGTGGGCTCTGAAACCTTCCCGACGAAGATCGCCGAATACTGGCGGCTGGTGTTGGAGAACAGCCACCTGATCGGAGACTTCACCTGGACAGGCTGGGACTATCTGGGCGAAGTGGGCGTCGGCCGGGTCCGATACGCCGACGATCCGCAGGTCTTCGAAGCTCCCTACCCGTGGATCACCTCATGGACCGGAGATATCGACATCACGGGCGTCAGGCGGTCCATGTCGTACTATCGGGAAACCGTGTTCGGGCTGCGCCACACGCCGTACATCGCGGTGCTCCGCCCCGATAACCATGGTCGAACCGTGATGCCGGGCCTGTGGTCTTGGAGTGATTCTCTGGCGAGCTGGACTTGGGACAGCCCAGCCGAAAGCCCCATCGATGTCGAGGTGTACAGCGACGCCGACGAGGTGGAGCTCTTGGTCAACGGGAAGTCGAAGGGCACGCGTCTGACCGGGTATGCCCACGACTTCATCGCCCGCTGGAACATCGCCTATGAGCCCGGAGAGATCATCGCCAGAGCAATCACCGATGGTCAGGAGGTCGCCCGGACAGTGCTCCGCACCGCTGGTCCGGCCGCCCGAATCTCAGCGACGGCCGATCGCACGCTCCTGAACGACGACCACCACGACCTCGCCTTCATCGCGATTGAGTTGCACGATGAGCACGGAGCGCTCGCCTCACAAGCCGATCGCGCCGTGAGCGTCGAGATAGAGGGATCTGGGGTGCTTCAGGCGTTCGGCAGCGGGCGGCCCGACAACGCAGAGAGCTACTCCGTCGGCCACCATACGTCCTTCGACGGACGCCTTTTGGCAATCATCCGCCCTACCGGACCGGGACAGATCGAGGTACGGGTAAGAGCAGATGGCCTGGAGCCGGCAGAACTCCTCATCGAGGTGGCTCCAGCACCCGAAAACCTGAGCGACCAGCTCCCGACATTGTGATCGCTACGAGAAGAGCAAACAGCATGGCACAGCATCCCTACCAAGACCCGACCACATCGACGAGCGTGAGGGTGGCAGACCTCCTCAGCAGGATGACGCTCGAGGAAAAAGCGGGCCAACTGACCCAGTACTTCTACTTCGGCTCCTTCGGTGAGGCGCCGGCGGATCTCGACATTGAGTCCTTGCCTCCCGAGCACCAGCTGTATGTGCGGCAACCGCAGATGGTGCGGGAAGCGGTCGCGCAGGGCTCGACTGGATCGGTGCTCTTCGTCCGCGACGCGACGACCGCGAATTTGCTCCAGCGCTCCGCAATAGAAAAGACCCGTCTCGGCATCCCGCTGATCTTCGGATTCGACGTTGTGCACGGGCACCGGACCATATTCCCGGTGCCCATCGCCCAAGCTGCCTCTTGGGATCCCGATGCGGTCGAGGCGTCACAACGAACCGCGGCGCGCGAAGCGCGCGCGAGCGGCATTCACTGGACCTTCGCCCCCATGGTCGACATCGCGCGCGACGCTCGATGGGGACGGATCATCGAGGGAGCGGGAGAGGACCCGTACCTCGGAGCAGCCCTCGCCGCAGCACAGGTTCGCGGATTCCAAGGCTCGTTCGGGCCGGAGAGCATCCTCGCAGGCCCCAAGCACTTCGCGGCCTATGGCGCGGCGCGTGGTGGCCGCGATTACGACGACGTGGAGGTCTCCGATTCGGAGCTTCGCAACGTGTACCTACCCCCGTTTGCCGCAGCGATCGAGGCCGGCGCGGTGAACATCATGAGTGCCTACATGGAACTAAACGGTGTTCCGGCCAGCGGTAACCGATGGTTGCTGCGCGACGTGCTCCGCGACGAGCTCGGCTTCACCGGGTTCGTCGTCTCCGACGCCAATGCCGTGCGCTCGCTCACCACCCAGCACTTCGCCAAAGATGCGGCTGACGCCGCGACGCGGGCGATAACCGCTGGCCTGGACATGGAGATGTGCACGATCGACCCCGCGTTCGCCTCGTTGCCGCAGGCCGTCCGCGACGGCCTCGTCGATGAGAGCAT
Source organism: Glaciibacter kafniensis (assembly GCF_039538945.1). NCBI lineage: Bacteria > Bacillati > Actinomycetota > Actinomycetes > Micrococcales > Microbacteriaceae > Glaciibacter > Glaciibacter kafniensis. The sequence goes on from NZ_BAABCN010000002.1 coordinate 56,137, forward strand.
CCTCGATGAGGCCGTCGCTCGCATCCTCGTGGTCAAATTCGACCTCGGTCTCTTCGAGAATCCCTACGCGGACGAGGATGACGAACACATCGTGCTCGCCGCCTCGGAGCACCGCGATCAGGCCAGGGTGATGGCAGAGAAGTCTGCTGTGCTCCTGAAGAACGACGGGCTGCTGCCGCTGGACCTCGACTCGCTGAACTCGATCGCCGTGATCGGCCAGCTCGCCGACAGCAAGCGGGAGACCCTCGGGCCCTGGGTGTTCGCCCACGACACCGAGGAGACGGTCACTGTTGTCGAGGGCATCCGATCCCGCGTCGCAGACAGCGCTGCGGTGCGCTTCGCGGCCGGGGCCGGGATCCCGTCGCGTGTCTTTCCCTCGATGTTCGACGGTCAGGACGCCGATGTCGTCAACACCCCGGAGGACTACGACGACGATAACGCGATCGAGGAGGCGGTCGCCCTCGCCGCCCAGTCGGACGTGGCCGTGGTCGTCGTCGGACAGCAGCAGAGCCAGATTGGCGAGAACGCCTCAACCTCGACCTTGTCATTACCCGGCCGCCAGCTCGAGCAGCTCCAGCGGATTGCCGAAACAGGAACCCCAGTAGTCCTGCTCGTCATGTCTGGACGGCCCCTCGACCTGCGCTGGGCGGACGAGCATATCGCCTCGATCCTCGAGATCTGGTACCCGGGAACCCGAGGAGGGGATGCTGCGGCGGCGCTGCTCTTTGGCGACGCGTCCCCTGCCGGCCGACTTCCCTTCACCTGGCCACGTCACGTCGGCCAGGTGCCGATGATCTCCTCCTACTTGCGCACCTTTCAGCCTGAGAACCAAGAAAAGCGCTACTGGGACGAGGAATCCTCCGCCCTATATCCGTTCGGTCATGGCCTCAACTACGCGACGATCACCTACGGCGCGGTGCAGCTTGACTCCGACACGATCGAGGTGGGCGGTACCGTCTCTGTGAAAGTGGATGTCACCAACACCTCAAGCAAGCCACAAGACGAGGTCGCCCAGCTCTACATCCACCAGCGCCACGGACGCGCGGCACGCCCCGTCCGCGAGTTGAAGGGATTTCACCGGGTACGGCTGGAAGCTCATGAGACCCGTGCCGTCACCTTCACCCTCGGCCCCGATCAGCTCCGCTACTGGAGCGCCGCCGACCGCGAGTGGGTGCAGGACCCCACCACCATCGAGCTCGGTGTCGGCCCCTCGTCAGCGACCACGCTCGACACCACTCTCACTGTCACCCCGGCCCGCAACCGCTAACCACAGCAGAACAGACAGGAAAAGCAATGAACGGACTCGAAGGAAAAGTCATCGTCTTCGCCGGAGCCGGTGGCCTCGCAGATAGCACGGCCCGCCACCTTGGCGCCGGCGGCGCGACTGTCGTCGCTGGCGACATCAATCCCGACTCGGCCGAACGATGCGCCGCCGCAGCCCGGGGGGCCGGTGGAGACGGCGCCTTCGCGCGACTGGACATATCCGACCAGGCCGATGTCACATCGCTCATCGACCTCGCACTGACCCGGTTCGGTCGCATCGACGGCCTCTTCAACGTCGCCGCGAATATCGCTCCCTCCGAAGTCGCGAAAGACACCGACGTCGTCGATATCGACCTCGCCGCTTGGCAGCGGAGCCTCGACGTGAACCTCACCGGTTACCTCTTGACGCTCAAGGCCGCACTGCCGCACATGATTGCCGGTGGCGGCGGATCCGTGGTGAACACCATGTCCGGGGCCGTCTATGCCGGTATGGCCGATAAGGTCGCCTACTCCGTCACCAAGGCCGGGATCGGAGCACTCACGCGGCATGTCGCCCGTCGCTACGGCAAGGACCGGATTCGGTCGAACGGCATCGCGCCCGGGATGGTGCTCACCGAACAGACCCAACAGAATCTCCCCGAGAGCTACCGCGACCTGATTCTCCAGTCGACGCCGGCGCCCCGCCTCGGAGAGCCCGACGACATCGGCGCGACGGTCGCATTCCTGCTTTCCGACCTGTCCGAATGGACGACCGGACAGATCCTTTGTGTCGATGGCGGCACCACGATGCGCAACTGAGCTGCTCGTCCGGCGACCATGGACCACCCCTCATCGAACAAACGAAGACCACATGGGCAAGCTCGCATCGCGGACCCGTCCGAAAGATTCCCGACCCTAATCAGTAGAAATGATCCAGATGAATCCGTTGGCAAGACTTGTCGAGAAGAGCCTGATGCTCCCGGGTCGACAGATGAAGGAGTCACAGTTTGAGCTACTTCACCCCCGCGGCGGCCACATCCTCTTCCTTGGTGACAGCATCACCGAGGGAGGAGCATGGCAGGAATGGTTCCCGAAACAACAGGTGCTCAACAGAGGGATCGGCAGCGACACAAGCGCTGGGGTGCTCAATCGACTGGAGGTTGCGCTTCGCGGGGACCCGTCGAAGGTCTTCCTGCTAATTGGAACCAACGATCTAGGGCTCGGTGTCGGGCGCGAGACGGTCCTCCAAAACGTCAGTCGGATAGTTGACCGAATAGTCGGCCACACCACAGCGACTGACCTCGTGCTGCAGAGTGTCATGCCCAGGCACGCTCGTTACGCATCTCGCATCCGCGCCCTGAACGCGTCGTATAGAGAACTTGCCGACGATGCAGGCGCAACGTTCTTGGACCTCTGGCCAACGCTTAGCGATAACCGAGGTGGACTACTAGAGCAGTTCACGCGCGACAACTTGCATCTGAACGGTGCAGGTTACGAGGCCTGGGTGTCCGTGCTCTCACCCTTGATAGTCCGCCGCGAAGAAAATATATCCGGCTAGAGACAGTGCGACAGAAGCGTCGCCCGCGCCTCGAGCAGACGCCGCAGCAAGCTCGTCACCCTAGTATCCAGGTTCCCGATCGATCGTGACCCGATGCTTAGCTCGGGCATTCCTTCGCACCCAATTCGACGATCGTGCAGGTAGAGATCAAGCATCGTCATCGTTCGTGTTGCCATCACCGGTCGGATACGCCAGCGTCACGGTGATACCTAACTCGTTAAGCGTTCGGAACAGCACTCCGAGGCCGAGCTGGGGCACCTCCAGTTCTGGGCCCGTGGTCAGAACACTCCCACCCGTTCGCGCAACGCCGCCGTGCTGCTCAAGCTCTGCGCCGGTGCCGGTCTTTGGGCGAGCGAGGTCTGCGAGCTCCGCCGTGGCGACACAACAATGGACGCAGACGGGACTCTCGTCACCGTGCGCGGCGACAACGCCCGGCAGGTGCCACTGCTCGGCCGCTGGGAGGACGACCTCCTGCACGCCATCGGCACGCTCGAACCCGAAGACCGGGTGTTCGGGAGCCGGAGCAGGGCCCGCAAGGGCAGGAACCTCGTCAACACCTTTGTCGCCAACAGCGTGCTCTCCCCGCAGCGGCCGCGTCCCCAGACGAACCGCATGCGCGCCACCTCGCTAGTGACGCACCTGGCAGCCCGCACAGACATTCGCGTTCTGATGACCGCCAGCGGGGTCGGCAAGTTCGAGAACCTCGCCCGACTGCTGCAGTACGTTCCTGCGCTTGACACTGCCGAGTACCGCCGGATGCTGCGCAAGGAGGCCGGCTGACGGCGCTCAGCGAAATTCCCCAGTCCTGCTCATCGAAGCTCCCCGGGTCGCGGGGTTAGACCAGCGGAAGTTTGTGCCGGTTGTCACGCGGCGTAGCTCGACGGATGCGGCGGCGTGGTTGCGGAGCCGGTAGGAGGCGCCGTCGAGGGTGACGACAACGGATCGGTGCAGGAGCCGGTCGAGCATCGCGGCAGCGACGGTGGTGTCGCCGAGGATCTCGCCCCAGGCGCCAACGGGCCGGTTCGTGGTGATCACGATCGACGTTTTCAGGTAGCGCTGGTTGATGACTTGGAACAGTGCCGACGCGGCCTCGGTGGGCAGTGGCAGGTAGCCGAGTTCGTCGATCACGAGCAGCGTCGGACCGGCGAAGAACCGCATCATCGTGCCCCACTTGCCCTCGATCGCGGCGCGGTGGCAGCGGGCGGCGAGGTCAGCGGCAGAGGTGAAGTAGGTGCGGTAACGGGCCGTCACGGCGGCGTGACCGAGGCCGGTCGCGATGTGTGTTTTGCCTACTCCGGGCGGCCCGATCAGGAGCACGTTTGTCGAGGTCTCGAGGTAGCGGCAGGTGCCGAGCTCGGCGAGCAGAGACTGGTCGATTCCGGAGGCGGCGTCGTGAACGCTACGCGCATTAGCGTCGTGTCCCAGAAACACGAAAATCCTCACCCTGTTGGGCGAGGATTTTAGACAAGGTCAGCCCCAGATCGAATTTCATTAATTCAATCGCTACAAAAGCTGAACTACTCGTACGGAACCTTCTTTGATGCTCATCGCCTGGCGATTCCGGTGCGGGACATTGCGCCGATCATCGCCATCGTCTCGGTGCTCGGCATTGGGGCCTCGACCCTAGGCGCGCTCGTCGGTGGGAGCTGGTCAGACAGGCTGGGGCGTCGGCGGCCGTTCATCCTCGGCGCCGCCCTGCTCTTTGCCGGTGGGGCCGCGCTGATGGCCTTCGCCGAGGCCTTCCCGGTTCTACTGTGCGGAGCCGCGCTGTCCTCGCTCGGCGTGGCGATGTTCCTCGCCGTGAACCAGGCGATGGTTCTGGACGTGCTGCCGCATCGCGAGACACAGTACGGACGTTTCATGGCTATCACTGCATCCTCGCAGAAGATCCCCAGCGCCATTGCGCCGATGCTCGCTCCGCTCATTCTCGCGATCGGCTCCGCGAGCGCCACCAATTACACCGCGCTCTACCTGATCACGGGGTCGCTCGTGGTCGTGGGCGGCGCCATCATCGTGACCAAGGTGCACTCGGTGCGTTGACCGCACGCGTGGCTTTCAGGTGGGCGCCCGCTTGGGCGGACATCAGGTCTGATCCGCGATGGCACGCTCTATCAAGCCGAGCGGCGCCTCACTGCTTGACAAGCATCAGATGGGCACGCGTACCATCTGGCAAGACCCTGACGGCGGCCCGGAACGAGACTTGATGCGCGCACGTTTATTCAACGTTTATTCACTCCAGCTCACCCGAGGTGAGTCGAGGAGTCTCGATATGATGAGGGAACATCATGCAAGAAATCCCCAGTCAGGTCTAGATTACTCGAGGTCACTCGAGGTGGGGCGACTCGTGGGGGAGGCGCGGATGGAGTCCGCCGGTCACGGGTTCAAGTCCCGTCCGCCCTACTCACGGCCGAGAGCGGGGTCTGCAGAGGCGCTGCGGCACCCGGATTCAATTTGGCGCCTTCGCGCCCACCGTTTACCCATCACAATCAACCACAGTGAACCGGAACCGATCGGGTAGAATCTGAGGCAGCGAACCGCTTGGTTCCCTGCCAACAGTAGGGAATCCGCGAGTTCCTGAAACGATCGGTAAGGACCGGCAAATGCCCGGATCCTCCAGGGGGTCGCAGGTTCAAATCCTGTCAGCCCGACCAAAGGGCCGTTCTCGAAACTGTTCGTGAAACTGCCTCAAAGAAATCGCTCCTGATGAGAATCAGGAGCGATTTTTGTTTTGTCGGACGGTTTTGTGGGTTTTGGAGCTCGGCATTGTCTTCCGGGCAGATTCGCGGATCGTTTTCCTGCTCGTTAACGACTTTCAGGCGCACCGATGTCTTCGGTGCGCCTGGGGTTTTGCCCTCTCGGGCGGTGTTGGTGAACCGCTGAGCGGTTAGGTTCGGACGGGTGGCCCGCCGGTCTCGTCGGATGGCGTGGGTTTCACTTTGTCGGGTCGGAGAACACCCTCGGGGCAGGTATCTGTGTAAGGGTCGTGCCATTCGTAGTCGCGGCGTCGGACTCGGGCGATGGCGGGTTCGCCGAGAGCTTTCTTTCGGGCGCCGGGGCGTAGCATCGAGGTATGAGAGCTGCGCAACTGGATAAAGCCGGTGACCCGATCCGTATCGTGGACGTTCCTGAGCCCACCGCAAGCGCCGGACAAGTGCTGATCAAGGTCGCCGCGGTCGGCGTTTGCCATTCCGACCTCGCGATCCAGGCGCAGATTCCGGGTATGCCCCCGGTCCGGCACTTTCCCCTCATTCTCGGTCATGAGATCACCGGTTACGTGCATGCACTGGGCGAAGGCGTGACCGGCTTTGAGATCGGTGACGCGGTCGGCGTCTGGCCCGGCTGGGGCGACCGGACGTGTGTGGTGTGCCGGAGTGGGTACGAGCATCTGTGCCCGAACATCCAGTTCCCCGGCGTGGTCATCGATGGCGGTTGGGCTGATTTCATGCTCATTCCGCACGCCGACTACCTGATCCCGCTCGGCGACCTCGATCCGATCGTCGCCGCACCGTTGACCGATGCGGGCCTGACGTCCTTCGGCGCAGTCTCGAAGATCCTGCCGCTCCTGACCAACGCGGACACCAGCGTCATCGTGATCGGGGCCGGCGGGTTGGGACAGTTCGCCATCAAGTACTTCAAGGCCCTGACACCGACGAAGGTGATCGCACTCGACATCGAAGAGAGCAAGCGCGCCAACGCGCTCGTGATCGGTGCCGACCACGCCTTCGATTCGACAGAGGAAGACATCGCCGACAAGATCCGCGAGGTGACGACGGACAAGCTCGGCGTGACGGCGGTCCTCGATTTCGTCGGAATCGACGACACGTTGACACTCGCGGCGAACGTCGTGATACCGCGCGGACGAGTGACATTAGTGGGCATCAATGGCGGGTCGCTGCCATTCGCCTACGGAAGCACCCAACAAGAGGTACAACTGAGCACTAGCACGCTCGGCACCCGAGAAGACTTCGCAGAAGTGATCCGGCTGGCCCGAGAGAACGGGATCAACGTCAACACCACTCACTTCGACCTGGAGGACGTGAACCAGGCGCTGGCAGACCTGGCCAGCCACAAAATCCCGGAACGCGCCGTGTTGATCCTCTGACCCGGCCTGCGTAGCGGATGGCTGCCATCACGCCAGTTTTAAGCGGCGCGATGGCAGCGATCCGTTCCGCGTCTCGGTTCGCGACGCTGCGGAGCTGGTATGGCATCCCGAGATCGGGGCGGATCGCCGCGCTCAGGGGTCCCCTTGCGGTACAAAGCCCAGTACCGCGGCCGGCGCCAGATCGCCTCCAAGCGCGTCCGCTCAACGCTCCTTTCTCCAGGGTCGTTGCCGTGCGGGCACCACAATCGTGCGGACGTGCAGGACGCACCGCTGTACTCACGACCTAACGAATTCCGGAGCGAAGCGGTCGCGGATGATCGACAGCCTTGGCCGCTTGGAGTGACCTACTTGAGCGCTTCCGTTTCCTCATTCAGCAGTCCCACGCTTCTTGCAGATCGAGGGCGCCCCCGGGCTGATCGCATCTGACGCGGCCGGGCCCGGCGGCGCACCTCCTCTTCAGAGGTGATCCCACGGGTGACGGTTTCGATGCGGGTGATGAGTGCGGGCAACGGCTACAAGTATCTGCTGCGGACTGTCGCGGCCGGCGATGGCGAGAGATCGCTGTCGACTCCATCGACGAGGTACTACGCCGAGGCGGGCACGCCGCCGGGACGATGGTTGGGGAGCGGTGTGAGGTCGCTCGGCGACGGTCAGATCGTCGTCGGAGATCATGTCTCGGAGGCGCAGCTTCAGCTTCTCGTCGGGATGGGCCGCGATCCCATCACCGGTGAACCGCTTGGGAGGGCGTACCCGGCCTACACCGCTGTTGCCCAGCGGGGGCGGAGCGCGTCGACAAACTCGACCGCGGTCTCGGTGTAATCGAGCGGGCCGAGGCATCCGCTGCTATCGAAGTTGAAGAGAAAGACCGCGGCACCCGCCGAGCGGTTGCCGGTTTCGACTTCACGTTCTCCATCCCGAAATCCGCTTCGGTGCTTTGGGCGGTCGCCGACGCGGGCTCTCAGTCGCTCATCGCCGACGCCCACCACGCCGCGGTTGCGGAGATGGTTGCGTTCATGGAGCGGGAGGTTGCAGCCACCCGGACGGGTTCAACTGGACGCGACGGCGCCGTTGCCCAGGTCGATGTCACCGGGTTGATCACCACGGCCTTTGATCATTACGACTCCCGTGCCGGCGACCCCCACTTGCACACGCACGTCGTCATCAGTAACAAGGTGCGCACCACGTTCGATGAGAAGTGGCGTTCGCTTGACGGGCGTCCGATGCACGCGGCCGTCGTCGCGTTGTCCGAGCTGCACGAGGCGGTGTTCGCAATCCGTCGTGGGCGATCTCGACGGTGCCGGAGGAGATCGTCGCTGTGTTCTCCAGCCGGTCTCGGCGCATTGACATTCAGGCTCACCGCCTCGTCGAGGAATGGGCCGCGGGGCACGGGCGACAACCCTCGAACGCCACGATCATCCGGCTGCGTCAGCAGGCGAGGCTCACGACCCGTCCGGAGAAAGAGGTCAGGTCGCTTGCCGACTTGACGGCCGGATGGCGTGAGCGGGCGAGCAACTTGCTCGGTCAGGATGCAACACAGTGGGCGCGCACCGTCACGAACAACGATCCTGCCTCGCTGCGGCGCGTGCCCGGCGGGCAGGCGCCGAACGGGACGGGCGAGCTTGTAACCGCGAGGGTCTTCCTGCCCTACGGGGCCGGGCGTGCAGCGGGCGAGGCGGGGTCTTCTGGACTTCGGGCTCTTCGGGACGGACTATCGGGCGCTCATACATACCGGGCACTTGGACTAAGCCGCCGAGTCGACGCCCGGCCCGTCACCGAAGTGCTGGCACATCCTGTAAGCGAAGCATTGAGAGACGCTGTAACCGAAGTCACGAGAGAGGTCGCAAACAAGAAACTCCCGTAGGATACGAATGTACCGAATTTCGTACCGAATCGAGGGGTTTTTGTGTGACCGAGTGTCACGTTCCGCTTGAGCGGTCTACGGCGAGTCCGACGCCGGGCTGGCGTGGCTGCTTCACGGGCTTCTTCAGCGCTGCGCGGGCGCAGGTTGAAATCTGTTGGGCCCGTTGGCGTGGCGCTCGACGAAAGCAGGACACCAGTGTGATGCCAGAGGTTGGGAGGAGCCCCAGTGATTGAGCTGAAGTCAAAGATGTTCGCGGTGCGCAACACCACGCATGGTGGCCCTCGGCTGCTAGCGGTAGAAAAGGTGGCTCTCCCACATCGGGTAGCCGGCGAAGTGCTCGTCGAAGTGCACGCTGCCGGGGTGGCTTACCCGGACGTTCTGCAGTCTCGTGGTGAGTACCAGTTGCGTGTTCCGCTGCCCTTCACTATCGGATGTGAGTTTGCCGGTGTCGTCGTCGACGCAGACGCGGATTCGGGATTCCGCCCTGGGCAACGGGTGCTCGGTGTGACGGCTTCAGGCGCCTTTGCCGAGTATGTTGTGGCCCCGGCCGACCGAGTTCTGCCCCTGCCGGATGAGGTCGACTTCGTGACGGCCGCGGGCATGCCGATCAATGTGCTCACTGCGGAGTTTGCACTCGGCGAGCGCGGAAAGCTCCGGGGAGGGGAGACGGTGCTCATTCACGGCGCAGCAGGCGGGCTTGGTATTGCCCTCACGCAGCAGGCGAAGTTGCTCGGAGCCAATGTGATTGCGGTCGTGTCAACGCCGGAGAAGGCAGAACTCGCCCGCCGGGTGGGTGCTGACGCGACAATTTCCCCATACGACTTCCTGACCGAAACCCGACGACTGACCGAAGGTCGCGGTGTCGACATGGTGTGTGACCCGGTTGGCGGCGAGCGGTTCACCGACTCGCTTCGAGCCTTGTCTACACGCGGCCGGCTGCTCGTGCTCGGGTTTACAGGAGGAAGCATCCCCACCGTCCGTGTGAACCGGCTGCTGCTGACCAATACCAGCATCATTGGGGTGGCCTGGGAAGGTCTCATGCCTGTGTCCAGCGTCTCACTCCCTGATCAATGGGAGCGTCTGTCTGCCCATATCGGGGCCGGGGCTGTTGAGCCGGTGATCAGCGAGGTGATGGCGTTCGAGCACGCGCCCGAGGCGGTGGCGGCCCTCGATGAGCGGCGCGCTCGGGGAAAGATCGTGTTGGCCGTGCGGCGTCCGGCCTAGGTTTCCGGTCCGGCAGCGGGGCGCCGCGACGGCTTCAGCGACCTCGATTTCGTTGAGCTCGCTCGGCCCGATGCCGTGGCGATCGCAGGACCGCGCGATTGCGTCGCGGGTTGTGCCCGCAGCACGTTGATAGTTCCCCGTGGGGCAGGCGCTGGGTCAGCGGTTCCCGGCAACGCAAAAGCCGCCCTGATCAACCTTCAGGAGGGAGGTTGATCAGGGCGGTTCTAGGCTGTCACGGCCGAATCACGAACACTCCGCCGGTCGGTTCAGCATTCGATGATCGGGAGGATGAGCCGGCTGGGGTGCGCCGGACCGTGGTGTACACGGTTAGTGGCTTCGACCGCGTCGTCGATGGACTCGCGCGCGATGAAGCCACCAGTGTTCGTATTGCGGTCGAATCGGGGGAAGTTGCTGCTCGAGATGTCCAGACGCAGACGATGCCCGGGCAGGAAGACGTTCGAGGTGACGCCCATCCTCACTGTGACCTCGTAGACCTCACCGGGGGTGAGTGGCGTGGGGCTGGAGAGGCCGTCGCGGTAGCGCAGGCGCAACATCCCGTCGCAGAGGTTGATGGCTCGGCCGTCGGGGAAGACGTCGACCAGTTTCGCGGTGATGTCCGTGTCCACGGCGCTGGAGGATACGAATACTTTCAGCTCGACGTGGCCGGTAACCTCGAGGGGATCCTCAAGTACGGGAGACGTGTAGCAGAGGATGTCGTCGCGGCCGTCAACGACGGACTGGTCGACGGGTCCGATCAGCCCCGGTTCTGCGGGCAGCAGTGCGCCGCCGGCCGTGGGGACGGGATTGCGGGGGTCGTAGGTGAATTCGTCGAGCGAATCCGCCGCGGGGGCGCTGGGCTGTAGCGATCCGTCCCCGTTGCGGGTTGCTGCCGAACCAGCGCTGTCCAGGTAGTGGTCGGTGTACTGGGTGTCGGGGAGGGGCCAGTCGGCCTCGTCACGCCACTGGTCGATGCCCATCACGAAGATGCGCACTCGCGGCGCAGGCGTCGCCGGGGACGTACCGCGGAGGTGCTCGTCGAAGAAGGCGATGTGCTCGGCTGAGATGTCGGTTTCGCCGAGTACCCCGAAGTACCGGTCGGGGAATCGGCCGGTGGAACTCATGTGGTCCCACGGGCCGATGAGCAGCCGAGACTTGGTGCGGGCCTCTTCGGAGCCGCCCTGCGTACGTACGCCGATGAAGCCTTCGACGGTGCCGTTGATTTTCAGGTCGTACCAGCCGCCGATCGAAAGGACCGGCACGCTCACCTTGGACATGTGTTTTGGCCCTGACCAGTCCTGACTCTGCCAGTATTCGTCGAAGTCGGGGTGGGCGATCCAGTCGTCAAACCAACGACCTGTGCCGTGAACAGGCAGATCGGCGAGGGGCGTGGGATGGTTGAGGGACAGTGGGTCAAGAAGTGCGCCGCCGAGCCGCATAAGAGTGGTCGGGTCTTGGCTCGCGCCCAACGCCAAACTCCGCTGCTCCTGCCCCGCATACGACATCGCGTTCCAGAACGTGTCCAAGCTGAGTGACATTGCGCCGCCCTGCGAGTACCACAGGTTCCTGTACCAGTCGGTTGCTGCTTGGGTGGGGGCGATTGCGCGTAGCCCGGGCGTTCCGCTTATCACTAGGGCCCACTGGACCATTCCCAGGTATGAGGAACCATACATGGCGACGGTTCCATCCGACCAGCTCTGCTCGCGCACCCATTCGATGGTGTCCTGGCCGTCCGCGATCTCGTTGGCCTTCGGCTCGTAACTCCCCTCCGACATGCTGGTCCCACGCGCGTCCTGCATAACAACCGCATATCCGGCGTTGACCAGCGGCATCAACGAGGGAACTGTGCTGTTGGAGCCGCCAAAATGCAAGGTCTGCCGCCTGTCGTACGGAGTTCGGACCAGCAGGGTAGGCGCCTGTCCCTCCAGTGGTCGCCACACGTCCGCCACCAGCGTGACGCCGTCGCGAGTCTGCATGGCTACATTCGGTTCATACACGTGCTTCATATCGTCTCCTCATTGAGAACATGCCCTGCCCCAAGAAGGTAACAGGGCGCCCAGTCCGGGCTCGTCCCGCGCCAGCTCTCATGACATTAATTTCACGGAGTACGGATCGCGGTACGAACAACTCTTGTATCGTATCGTCACGACATTCGTTCCCGCAACGCCCGCTCTGTGGCATTCTTCGCGTCGTTCGCCTGCGCAGGGCGTAGCGGCCTCCATCGCCTCTGGCAATAGGCAGTGCCCCCTCCGACTACGGCGCGACAGGGCGGCGCGCGGCACACTGCACGAGCTTCCTCTCTCGGGCGCTCGGTGTCCGCGCGCGTGGAACGGTGTGTTCTCGCCACGCGCGATGATGCTCAGTATTCAGCAGGGCCGTTGCACGAGACATTCGACGTGACCGGACGTATTCGCGCCACCTCCGTCGCTCACGCCGAAGAGCGCGACCGTGCGTTCATCTGGGACGCTGTGTTGGCACGGCGTCTCGCCGCTTCTCAGGCGAAGTGCGACGTGCGGGGCACGCGCACGATAACGGCGTCGCCTTGTCCGCCGCCGCCACAGAGAGCTGCGGCTCCGATGCCGCCCCCACGCCTGGCCAACTCCAGTGCGAGGTGGAGCACGATGCGAGCACCGGACATGCCGATCGGGTGACCAATGGCTATCGCGCCGCCGTTGACGTTCACGCGGTCGAGCGGGATCCCCAGTTGCGCGGCAGAAGCCAGACAGACGGCGGCGAAGGCCTCATTGACCTCGATCAGGTCGAGTTCGTCGGGCCGGATGCCTTCGCGTTCGCATGCTCGGGCGATGGCGTTGCCGGGTTGCGCTTGCAAGGTGGAGTCGGGGCCGGCAACCATACCGTGGGCGCCGATTTCAGCGAGCCATGCCAGGCCGCGGGCTTCTGCTGCCTCACGGCTCATGATGACCATGGCGCAGGCGCCGTCTGAGATGGGTGAGGCATTGCCCGCTGTCACGGTGCCGTCTGGGCGGAAGGCAGGCGGCAACGCGCCGAGGATGGTGGCAGTGGTGTCTGGCCGGATGCCTTCATCGCGGGAGACGACGATGGGATTGCCGCGTCGTTGCGGAATGGTCACCGGAACGACTTCGCTGTCGAACACTCCGTTGCCCCAAGCCGCGCTGGAGCGTTCGTGGGAGGCTGCGGCAAAGGCGTCCTGGGCGATGCGACTTATCGGGTCGGTGTCATTCTTTCGTTCGGTCAACAGGCCCATAGCTTCGCCGGTGAACGCATCCTCCAGGCCGTCGAGGGCCATGTGGTCGGCCATCGTGATGGGGCCGAATTTCGTCCCTGCTCGTGATGCCGAGAGGAGATGAGGGGCGCGGCTCATCGATTCCTGTCCGCCTGCGACGATGATGTCGGCGTCTCCGGTACGAATGAACTGGTCGGCAAGGATGACGGCTTGGATGCCGGACAAGCACACCTTGCTGATGGTGGTTGCCGGGACATCCATGGGGATCCCGGCTGCTGCTGCGGCCTGGCGGGCCGGCAGTTGCCCGGCGCCGGCCGTGAGAACTTGCCCCATGATCACGTAGTCGATATCCGCGCCGCTCACACCGGCCCGTTCCAGGGCGGCTGCGATTGCGTGGCCGCCGAGCTCTGCAGCGCTGACGGAGGAGAGCCCGCCGAGGAGTCTGCCGATCGGGGTGCGGGCGCCGGCGACAATGACGGAGGTGCTCATTGGTTACTCCTCGTGTTTTTGATGGTGTGAAGCTCTGCGGGGTGCAGGGGCTGAAAGTAGGGTTCGGTCCAGGCGGGGTTGGGGCAAGAGTCTGCCCAGTTCGGGGTGCGGTCGCGATCGATCACGCGGGCGCGGATTCCCTCGGCGAAATCGGGGAGGGCGAAACACCGCACGGAGACGCGCAGCTCCTGAGCGAGGGCTTCTTCCAGAGAGTTCAGGCCGCGTGCTCGTCGGAGAGCGGCGAGGGTGAGCTCAAGCGCGGTGGGGGAGTTGCGTGCGATTCGAGCCAATGCGCGGTCGGCGGCACTCGTGCCGACATGACCGAGGTTGTCCTCGAGCTCCCGCATGGAAGCGGCGTTGAAGGCGCGGTCGATCCATTTGCGGTGCGGCAGAAGCTGTGCGGCGGGGGGAGCGGAGGCGACGGCAGCGATGGCGTCTTCAATGTCGGAATGGGCAGCACGGTGCAGGAGCTCAAAGATTCGCCCGGACGGCACAAAGTGCTCGGCGAGGCCGAGAGCGAGAGCATCCCCGGGGCCGACCGACTCTGCTGTCAGTGCGAGATACGTTCCCAGCTCGCCGGGCGCGTGCGAGAGTAGCCACGTTCCGCCGACATCAGGAACGAAACCAATCGCTGTCTCCGGCATGCCGACCTGCGAGCGCTCCGTCACCACGCGGTGGGAGCCGTGGGCGGACAGGCCCACTCCGCCGCCCAGGACGATGCCGTCCATGATCGAGAGGTACGGTTTCGGGAACCGTGCAATTGTGGCGTTGAGGTGGTATTCATCCCGCCAAAATGCAGTTGCCGCGTCCGCCTGGCCCGTGCTGATGTGGTGGTGAAGGGCGAGGATGTCGCCGCCGGCGCAGAGGCCGCGTGTGCCGGCGCCCCGAATGGCGACGGTGGCGACGGTGTCGTCATCGGCCCACCCGTCGAGAGCGGCGGTGATCGCGGTGACCATGTCGTGGTCGACCGCGTTGAGCTTGTCCGGGCGATTCAACGTGATCAGCGCGAGGTGACCGAGCTGCGAGAACTCCACTTTGCTCATGCGGGCTATTTCCATTCTCGTCGGGCGCTACGGTTGCGAGGACTGCCGTGTCCGGCCGTTGCGCGCATCGGCGCCCGATAGTGCACGGGCGGTGCTCGTTGAATTCCGCGAGAGCAACTCGTGTCACGTCGATTGCGATAGCGTGCAGATCGTTGTAGAGTACGAACGTATCGTATTTTGTACCGCAATCAAAGGTGATCGCATGACAGACGCAACACGAGGGCTCGAGAATATCTTGACCGAGTACGGAGCGCCCGACGCCAGCATGGCGTGGCTGCTCTGTGACCGGCACGCCCCTGAGACCGTTGCTTACACCATTGTTGACGGCGACACCGCGTTCGCTGTGACGTATGCCCAGCTGCGGCAGGACTCCAACCGTGTGGCCCATGGCCTGCTCGGACTGGGCATCGGTCCGGGCGATCGCGTGGCGAGCCTGCTGCGCAAAGGACCAGAGCTCATCACATTGATGATCGGGATCTGGCGAATCGGTGCGGTCTACGCACCCTTGTTCACTGCTTTCGGCGCTCCGGCTGCCGACTACCGACTGCGGACCGCGGGCGCCCGCCTGGTGGTGGTCGACCCCGAGCAGCGCGCCAAGCTCGATGGCGGCGATGCGCAGCAGCCGGCACCGTGGCAAGTGATGGTTGTCGGAGGTGATGGCCGGGCCGGCGACATCCGTTACGACGCCCTGATCGAGGCCGCGGACGCCGCTGATATCCCCCCGTTCGTGCAGGGAGGTGACGGCGCCATTGTGCACATCTTCACCTCGGGCACGACGGGCCTCCCCAAGGGTGTGATTCACCCGCTGCGCTATGCCGCGGGCTGGGAGAGCTATCTGCAGTTCGGCCTCGGCGTAACCGCCGAGGACGTGTACTGGTGCGGCGCCGACCCGGGATGGGCATATGGCCTCTACGCCGCAATTGTGGCCCCGCTCGCGGCGGGGACCGGAACCATTCTCCAAGTGGGGGCCTTCAACGCCGTAGCCACGTGGCGCACGATTGAGCAACTGGGGGTCACCAACTACACGGCGGCTCCGACGGTGTTCCGCGCGCTGCGGGCGGCAACGCCGAGCGACCGCAGCAGCCTGCACCTGCGCAGGCTCTCAAGCGCGGGGGAGCCGCTGACCCCCGAGGTGAACGACTGGGCCGAGCGAGAATTGGGCCTGACCGTGCACGACCACTTCGGACAAACTGAGGTTGGCATGATCTTCGCCAACCACCACCACTCAGATTTCGCGCGGCCTGTTCGTGCGGGCTCGATGGGGCAGCCGCTGCCGGGGTGGAGTGCGAAGGTGCTCGACGAGAGCAGCCCGCGAGAATTGGCTCAGGGAGAAGTGGGTCGCATCGCCATTGATGTCGTGGAGAGCCCCATGATGACCTTCCAGAGCTACCAGGAGCGGGCCAAGACGAAAACTCGGTTCACCGGCAACGGCCGCTACTACCTGCTCGGTGATCTCGGCTCAGTGGGTACTGAAGGTGAGTTCCGGTTCTCCTCCCGTGACGACGACGTCATCCTCATGGCCGGCTACCGCATCGGCCCGTTCGAGGTCGAGTCAGTGATCAGCCAACACCCGCAGGTCGCGGAGTGTGCCGTGATCGGCGCCCCCGACGAGGCCCGCGGCGAGGTGCTGGAAGCCTACGTGGTACTGAGAGGGGACGCCGCGGGTTCTGCCGAACTGACTGGCCAGATCCAGCAGCTGGTGCGGACCCAGTTCGCAGCGCACGCCTACCCGCGGGCCGTGCACGTGGTGGACCAGCTGCCCAAAACTCCCAGCGGCAAGATCCAACGCTTCCTGCTGCGCGAGCAACGCCGCGCCGAGAAGGAAGCCGAGGGGACATCGTGACAGGCGCCGTGCTGCGAGTCGAGCAACGCGGGCCAGTGCGTTGGCTTCATCTCAGCCGCCCGGCCCAGCGCAATGCGCTGAATGGTGAAATCGCCGAGGCGCTCGCTCGGCAGGTTGAGGACATCGAAGCTGACGATAGAACTTCGGTGGTCGTCGTCGCGGGGGACGGGCCGTCGTTCTGTGCCGGGGGAGACTTCCGACACTTTCTTCGTCTGCACGAGGAGGGCGGCGTTGTTCCCTTTCTCGCCGAGTTGAGCCGCTGTTTCACCATGATCGAAGCCAGCTCGAAGGTGTGGGTGGCGGCACTGCATGGGCACGCGATTGCCGGCGGCTTGGAGCTCGCTCTTGTGTGCGACGTGGTGATCGCTGCCGAAGGCACGCTGATTGGTGACGGCCATCTGAATAATGCCCTGCTGCCCGGGGCAGGTTCCAGCGTGCGGTTGGAGCGTGCGGTGGGCAAAGGCACCGCTCGTTGGCTTCATTTGACGGGCGACACCGTGCCGGCGGAGCAGCTGAAGGACACCGGGTGGCTCCACACGGTCGTGCCCGCCGAGTATCTCCATGAGGAAGCCGACCGCGTCGCGCGCCATCTTGCCCGGCAGAACCTCCCTACTCAACGACGCATGAAGCAGCTGCTCGTCGCCGTTGCGTCCGTGGACACCGGCGCCGGGCTGGCCCGGGAGCTCGAATTCTTCGGCGACAACTGGGCCAGCGAAAACGTCGCGGGCGCACTCCGCGGCTTCCTCGACCGCCGCGCCCTCAGCTCATAGACAGAAACAGGACAATCCACGCATGAACTCCCGCAAAGCGCCCTTTCCCTCACGCTTCTCAGGACGCACCGTCGCCATTACCGGTTCGGCACAAGGTCTCGGTTTCGCCATGGCCCACCGCTTCGCCGCCGAGGGGGCGTCCCTGGCAATGATCGACGTCAACCCGGACACACTCGCCGCCAGCGCTGCCGCGCTGCGGGAAGCGCACAACGTGCCCGTCGCTCACACCGTGGTCGACGTGACAGATTCCGCTCAAGTCTCCGAGTGGATCACCGCGACCGAGCGGCAGTTCGGAGCAGTTGACGTGCTGGTGAACAACGCCGGAATCATCCGCGACAACCGAGTCGAGAACATCAGCGACGACGACTGGCGGTCGGTGATCGACGTGAGTCTCACCGGGGCATTCAACTGTGCGCGAGCGGCGTTTCCCGGGATGCGGGAACGAAAGTACGGGCGCATCATCTCGTTCTCTTCGATGTCGTGGCGCGGCAACTTCGGCCAGGCCAACTATGTTGCAGCCAAGGCGGGCATCGTCGGTCTGACTCGGGCCCTCGCCCTGGAAGGTGCGCGCGACGGGGTGACGGTAAATGCCATTGCACCGGGACTGATCGAGACGCCCATGTTGGCATCGATGAACGACGCGGCCCGCGACGTCCTCACCAGGAAGGTGCCCATGCGGCACACCGGGGATCCGTCCGACATTGCCGAGGGTGCCGCCTTTTTGGCCTCCGAGGCTGCTGGCTACGTCACCGGCGTCGTGCTGGACATCGATGGCGGAATCTCGATCGGTTCCTCGATCCGCTGATGGCCGCACTCGCTGTCGAGGTCGCCCTGCGCTGGGGCGACCTCGACGCCTACGGGCATATCAACAATGTTGCGGTGCTGCGCATCCTCGAAGAGGCGCGATCGCGGGGATTCTGGGACAACGAGGCGATTCCGCTCCCGCCGCTGCGACCGGAGGAGTCCACATGGTCCCTCGTCGCAGAGGTCAGCGCGCGCTACCGCAGGCCGCTGGACTACAGCTCGGAGCCGGTGGAGGTGCGGATGACGGTGAGCCGGGTGCGCGGGGCAAGCTTCACCATCCACTACTCAGTCTTTGCCCCTGCGGTGGAGGGGGTGCATGTCGAGGCGGAAACGGTGATCGTGCTCATTGACGCGCAGTCCGGCGCGCCGACGAGGCTATCACCGGAACTTCGCGCTGCCCTCGGGACGGTCAACGATCGCTGACGTCAGGGGCGCACCGCGAGCCCATTGATGAGCAGCTCGCCGAGCTCGGTGAAGGCCTCGCCTGCAGAGAGGCCGGTTGATTCCAGCAGCCCACCGGATTGAACCCCGTCAATGAGAAGGGCGATTGCCTGAGCCGCAAGGGCTGCATCCGCCTCGCGAAACCTGCCCTGTTTCGCGCCCGATTCAATGAGACCACGCACCCGGCGCGCGGCTGCGTCGGAGTTCAGCCGGTAGATCTCCGCCGTGGGCTGGTAGCTCACCATGTCTTGGTAGAAATTCATGGAGTTGCGGCTCATGGCTCGCCCCACGCCGGAGAGGTATTTGATGATTTGTTGGGCTGGGTCGGACTCTTCCGCAAGTTCGGCCTCAATCGCCGCAGTGGCGCGCGCGAAAAAGTGACGTGTGACGGCCTGGATAATCTGCTCGCGAGAATCTGCGACGGAGTACAAAGTGGACTTGGAGCAGCGGAGCCTGCGGCAGAGCTCATCGATTGTGATGCTACTGAAACCCTCAGCAAGGAAAACATCCTCGAGCTGGTTGAGCAGTTCCGTGCGCCGTTCGTCGTCGGCGCGACGGCGCGCGCGCGACTCCCGCCGCGCGCCGTTCGCCGTTAGTGCCGAGGATGCCATAAAGCCAGTCTGCCATCAGAGGCACGATGTCGCGCAGGTCTCCAGCGGCAAGTTGGTTGTGGCCCGTCGATTCTGAGGAAGCGCAGGTCACGGCGGTGAGACGTCTCATCTGCGTTAGGTTACGAGGCGTCTCATCTGCGTTAGTTACGAGGCGTCTCATCGATGGCTCTTCTCGGCCTGCGCGATGGCGTATTACTGCGGCAAATGCAACTTCGTTGCGTCACTCCACTATTGGGGTCGGCTCCGGTCATCAGGGACGACGCCGGCGACAGATTCGTTGTCACCAAAAACGATCGCGCGGCCGCTACGCGATGCTCGAGACATCGCCGAACAGCTAGAAAGGGCGTCGCGCTCAGCCTCGGCGAGTCGATCTACGATCCATCTGAGGCCTACCTGCTGGAGCCGGCAGCGATGCTACGGGCGGTCATCGACCGCGACATGCTTATGTCGGAAGACCTCGCCGCTACTCGGATAGGACCGATGGCACCGAGCTCAGCGACTAGGTCCGGATCAGCGCTTCCTCATCTGCCGCAACATTCTTCTCCACGGCGAACTGGGTCCGGTGCAATTCTTCGTACCGCCCACCCACAGCCAACAGTTCCTCGTGCGTACCGCGCTCCACGATCGAGCCGTCCTCAACCACGAGGATCAGATCCGCGCTCCGGATGGTGGAGAGGCGGTGTGCGATCACCATCGCCGTGCGTCCCTTGAGCGCCTCGCTGAGCGCCGCCTGCACGGCGGCCTCAGACGTCGAGTCCAGCGCCGCCGTCGCCTCGTCGAGGATGACGACGCGCGGCTGGGCGAGCAGGAGCCTCGCGATGGTCATCCGCTGGCGCTCACCCCCGGACAGCCGGTAGCCACGCTCTCCCACCATGGTGTCCAGCTGGTCCGGCAGGGACCGGATGAGCGGCTCGAGCCGCGCACGGCGGACGGCGTCCCACACCTCGTCGTCGGACGCCTCTGGCCTCGCGAGGCGCAGATTGGAGAGGATGGTCTCGTGGAACAGGTGGCCGTCCTGCGTCACCATGCCCAGGGTGTGCCGCATGGAGACGAAGGTGACATCGCGGACATCCATCCCCGCGAGGCGCACGGCGCCGCTGTCGACGTCATACAGGCGCGAGAGGAGCTGCGCAATTGTGGACTTGCCGGCACCGGACGTACCAACGAGGGCAACGGTCTGCCCCGGCTCGATCCTGAAGGACACGCCGTGCAGCACCTCTTCGCCGCCGCGGGTGTCTAGCGTGGAAACTTCCTCGAGAGAGGCGAGGGACACTTTGTCCGCGGACGGGTAGGCGAAGCGGACGTTGTCGAACTCGACGGCCACCTGGCCTTCGGGGACGGCGTCGGCGTCGGGCTTCTCCTTGATGAGCGGGTCGAGGTCCAGCACCTCGAAGACGCGCTCGAAGCTGACCACCGCGCTCATGATCTCGACCCGTGCGTTTGCGAGGCTGGTGAGCGGCGCGTAGAGGCGGGTGAGGAGGAGTGCCAGGGTGACCACGTCACCGGTGTTCAGCTGGCCGGCGAGTGCGAGGAAGCCGCCGAGCCCATACACGAGCGCGAGGGCGAGAGCGGAGACGAGCATCAGTGCGGTGAAGAAGACGAACTGCAGCATCGCGGTCCGGACCCCGATGTCGCGGACGCGGGCGGCGCGGACGCGGAACTCCTCGGCCTCCTCGTCGGGTCGGCCGAACAGCTTGACGAGGGTGGCGCCGGGCGCCGAGAAGCGCTCGGTCATCTGCGTGCTCATGGCGGAATTGTGATCGGCGGCCTCGCGGCGCAGCGCGGCGAGGCGGCTGCCCATGCGGCGCGCGGGTACCAGGAAGATGGGGAGCATGATCACGGCGAGCACCGTCACGAGCCAGGACGTGCTGAGCATGACGATCAGGGTGAGGATCAGCGCCACGAGGTTCGTGACCACGCCGGACAGCGTGCCGCTGAAGGCCTGCTGAGCGCCGATCACATCGTTGTTGAGGCGGCTGACGAGGGCGCCCGTCCGCGTGCGGGTGAAGAACGCGATCGGCATCTTCTGCACGTGGTTGAAGACGGCGGTGCGGAGGTCCAGGATCACGCCCTCGCCGATCCGCGCCGAGTACCAGCGCGTCACGAGTGATACGGCGGCGTCGGCTACGGCCACGAGGGCGATGACGACGGCGAGCCAAACGATTGTGGTGACCTCGCCCTGGGCAACGATGACGTCGACCACCTGGCCGGCGAGTACCGGCGTCGCGACCGCGAGGAAAGCTCCCACGGTGGAGAGGGCGATGAAGATCAGCAGCTTCGTCCGGTAGGGCACCGCGAACGTCAGGATCCGCCGAACGGACTCACGGGAGAAGCCGTGCTTGCCGTCCCTGGCGGTAGAGATCTTGTACAGCGAGCTCCAGGCCGCGCCTTCCATGCTCATTGAGGTTCCTTCCATGGGCAGAAGACCCAGCTTAGATGGCGACTTGCCCGAGCTCAGGGTTCTCCCCAGCGGCGGCGAAGGTTTGGCTGAGGGCGACGAGCGCTGGCTTCGTTTCAGAAGTAATGGTCCAACTGCTCGGTTCATGCTCAAGCGATGTTTCGACAACAACATGCAGCCGCCCCAAAGCGGTTCAAATGGTCATCATCTACTCATCAGAATCAATTTCAGCCGACCCGAATTGACCGAGTACAATCGGAGTCAGTGAACCGCCCGGTTCCCTGTAAAAACAAGGGAATCCGCGAGTTTTCCAAGACATCCGGTGAAAACCGGGTTAAGGCTAGAGCCTTCAGCGGTCGCAGGTTCAAATCCTGTCAGCCCGACCAAAGGGCCGTTCTCGAAACTCGTCGCAGAACTGCCCCAAAGAAATCGCTCCTGATGAGAATCAGGAGCGATTTTTATTTTCAGGAGCTCTTTGACCCGTCATGGGCTCGGCGTCACCTGCCGAGTAGCTTTCCGGCAGGACTTCATGCTCGTCAGCAGTACTGTCGATCCAGCATCTCGAAGTTTGGCCGTGGGAGAGGAAACCCATCCGCCCCCACGACCGCCCCCGAACGAAGGGTGTCCGCGGCCGCCGCTTCTGCACGCCTCGTGACAGAAACCCCTACATATCAGCGCTGGGTTGGATCCCATCTGGGTTCCAGGGGTAGCCTGTCGCTAATGGTGCACCGTCGTCGTAACGGGAGAGCCATTCGACCGCAGCATCGTGATAGCGGTCGAAGCCCTTGTAATCGACAAGCTCGTGATCGATAGAGGCGAGAGCTCGATGTACTCGTTTTGCCCAGTCTGGAGCGTGCTGCACCAGCTCAGCCAGGCTGACGAGATAAGTACGGACCGGGAACACGATGGCATTCGACCGGGGCAGACGATGCAGAGGCTGCAGCTCGATGCGCAGGTGCACCATTTCTCCCGCGTTTTCAGGGGTCACTTTCGTCCGATCCGGTGCCCAGTCCGGGAGAGTCTCTACTGAGGTCTCGAGACGCGGGTGGACGGTGAGGGACCAGTTGACCCGACGGACGGGGTGGCCCGGCTTCATTCGGAGCAAGAATTTGAGGGCTCTATCCAGAATTCCCATCTCGTGCAGCTTGGGCACCGGACCGTGGAACTCGGCGAAGTTCATGCCGAGGTTGAACTGTAGTGAGTAGTCGGCTCGCTGGGTAGTCATCCCAGCTCCGATAACCAACGTGTTATCTCTATCCTCGAGAACTACGAATTCGCCCTGCGCTTGTCGCGTCGCATACTCCATCGGATCCATCGGCAAGGTTGCCGGGTCGCCGAATGTGAACGAATCATCGATCCCGAGGAGCAGGTTCTGCCACCGCCACTCGTTCCCGCTCTTTGTGAGGATGAAATGCTCGGGGAAATCTCTGGCGTATGACTCGAAGATGAGTTCCAGTAGATCCCATTGCGCTTCCAACATGTGCGGCAACGCGAGGTAGTGGACGCCCGGCATATCTTTGAGCATCTGAGCGCGGTGGGCACATTCGGACACATAGTGCTCATCGATATCAAATGCGGCCCGAAGAGCACCGCCGCCAGCCGGGACGTGTGGTTCGAGATTCATCGAGTACTTGTACTCGTCGTCTGGGAACGGGAACGGGAGACGGCGAACTGTCGCCCGGGAGTTCTGAAATTGGTACTCACCTTCCGGTGTGAATGTCTCATCCGATTTGAACTCGGCAGACTGAGGTATCGCTGTCATGGGAAAGTGTTCCTTAAGCATTGATGACGAGTTTCGTACAGGTGGCCCGCGAGACGCAGGGCATGATGAGCTTGTTCGCGACTCGTTCCGATTCCGATAGCCAGTCGTCCCGATGGTCGATGGTGCCGTCGAGCTCCAAAACCTCGATCTCGCATTCACCGCATGCGCCTCCCCGACAGAGGTAGGGCAGCTTGTAGCCTGCTTCTTCGGCCGCCTCCAGCAGTGATTGGTCAGGAGATACCTCGATCACCGCTCCGGACCGAGCCAGGGTGGCAGAGAACGGGTTGCCGGTTGACCCGAGGTCGTCAAACCTTTCGTAGTGAATGTGCGAGTCGGTCCATCCCAGGGCCTGAGCCGCCCCGATAACGTCATCCACCATTCGTGTTGGTCCGCAAACGTAGGTATGTGTGCCGAGCGGCCGTCCGGCCAGGATCTCTGACGAGTTCAATCGGGTCCCGTCGACGTCGCCGTAAAGCGTGACTCTCTCCCCGTAAAGTTCCTTGAGTTCATGGCCGAGGGCAGCATGCTCGGATCCCCGAACAGCCAAGTGGAGTTCGAACGAGCCTCCTTTGACGCTCAGTTCGTGCAACTGCGCGAAAATGGGGGTGACCCCGACGCCACCGGCGATGAAGAGGTGGTGCCGAGCGTGTTTTGAGACTGGAAAGAGGTTCGCCGGGGTCGTGACGAAGAGGACATCGCCCTCGTGGACATCCTCATGCATCGTGATTGAGCCACGCTTTCCATCATCGACGCGACGGACAGCGATTTGATACTGGCTCGTATCGTAGGGCGAACTCATGAGCGAATAGGCGTTGCGGCGCGTCTCGCCATCGAACGGAATCAGGACTCTGACGTGGCTTCCTCCTGAAAAGGGGGGAAGCCACGATCCGTCAGCGGCCGAGAATGTATATCGATTAATCTCCGGCGTGACCGATTCGACGCGGTCGACTGTCAGCTGCAGGGCTCCGTGTTGCGCCTCACTCATGTATCCAACTCCTCATTGTCTGGCAGTTCACCAGGTACTTCGCCATCCGCTTTCACCCCTTGGAACGCTGCGAGCCTTCCGGAGTAGTGATCGCGAACAATCAGATTGCGTTCGCAGCCGGGGCATTGGAATATCCGCCGGGTCACATTCTCGGAGTAGTGGCTGCAGTGCGCGCACCACACGCGTCTAACGAAGGAACCCGCATGCTCGCGCAACACTTCGTCTCGGTTCACGCCATAAGAGGTGGCAACTTGCATTGATGTGCCAATAAACCCCTCCGAACCAGAGAGGTACAGCCGGGTCCCCATCCGTGCCTTCGCAAGGAATGCGTCGAGTCCGCTCACCGCATCGGCATTGGTCGGAAAAACCAGAAGTTCGCGTACGTTGAATTTTTCGATGTCAGCCACATAGTTCTGGCCCGTGAATGACTCGGTTGAGTACAGAACGGTGGTCACGGTCAGCTGTTGTGAGGTCATCCCTCCGAGGAGGCGTGTCAGCGGCCTTCCGCCGCTGCCTTGTGCCGCAGCGACGTGGCTGAGACCGCTCGCCATCGGCGTGAGCTCGTCGTAAACGGGACGGCTCTTGATGCCGGTAATTAACATGAGTCTGTTACCGCTCAGCCTTGGACGCCAGGATACGGTCGTCAGCGCGGGGGATACGGGCAGTTGGAACGGCGTCGGCTGCCGGCGCGTCACCCCTGAGGTGCGGCTTCTTCCAGGCCATGTAGATCAGGCCGATCGCGACGACGGCGACGGCTGAAATCAGGACGATGTAGTTGACGAACCAGCCCGCCTCCGGGGTGCGGGGCCACGCCATGTTGACCATTCCAAGTACTCCCCAGACCAAGGCAGCGATGTTAACTGGGATGCCCCAGGCGCCAAGCTGGAAGGCTCCATTCGGCTTCCAACCGAGGATGCGCGCTCGAAGCGAGGCAAGAACCACCATCTGGAAGCCCATGTACATACCCATGGCAGCAAAGGAAATGATCAATGTCAGGGCGTCGCCGGAGACTTTCGACCCGATGACGATAAGGGCTGGAACCAACCCCGCAAGGAGGAGCGCATATGGAGGCACGTGGCGCGATTCGCTGAAAGTACTCAGGAGTTTGCTGGCCGGAAGGATACCGTCCCTGGCCATTGAGTACGCGAGGCGGGAGGTGGCCGCCTGAAGGCTCACCACGCATGAAAGGAAGGAGATCATGACGACGGCGAGAACTACCTTGAAGCCGATGGGGCCAAAGGCCGAGAGGAGGACGTTCCCGACAGGGTCTGTATCGGTGCCAGATATCACGGCAGCGAAATCGGGAACGGCAAGGATGAGGGACAGGCAGACGAACATGGCTGCGAAACCACCAATGTAGATGGTCATCCTCATGGCTTTAGGGATAGTGCGGCCCGGGTTTGGAACTTCCTCAGCCACGTCGCCGCAGGCTTCGAATCCGTAGTACTGGAAGATTCCAATCAACCCCGCCGCGGCGAAAGCTACAAAATAGTTACTGCCTTCCCCGGCACCGAATGACTGAAACAGAACGCCGAGATCGTGGTGCCGGGCGGTAACCAGCAGCCACCCACCCACCGCCAGTGCGCCGCCGAGTTCTGCCAGGAGACCGATCATGGCCACGGTGTTCAGCACCTTGGTTCCGCCCAGGTTGAGAACCGTCGCTATGGCAATGACCGCGACGCCCGCCAGGATGATGGAGTCAACGCTGTTCTCCATCCCGATCAGGGTGCTCAGAAAGGGCCCTGCCCCATACGCGACACTGGCGATGGTGGCCAGGAGCGCTACGAGGTAAACCCAGCCATTCATCCAACCCCATTTGCGACCCCACAGTCTGCGTGACCATGGGTAGACCCCGCCAGCCACCGGGTAGGCCGCGACAACCTCACCAAAAACCACCGCGACGAGGAGCTGACCGACACCGACAATGATGAGTGACCAAAACATAGGGGGCCCGGCAAGACCGAGGGACAGCGCAAACAGGGAGTAAATGCCCACAACTGGCGACAGATAGGTGAAGCCCAACGATACGTTTCCCCAGAACGTCATCTCCCGCTTGAACTTGCTCTCGTAGGAGTAGCCAAGGCTAGCGAGATGCTGAGCATCTTCGTCGACGTCAATCTCAGGCTCCGTGAACTGTTCACGCATAGAAAAGGTCCTTCCGCTCGGCCCCCTTTCTGTGTGTAAGCGGGGCCACGTTGAAAAAATATACTTTCAAAGGTTTAAAAGCGCAATATGCCAAGCAAGATTGCCAAAATCAACCGGATCTAAGGCATAGTGCCAATTGAATGTGGCAATAACATTCGATTTCAGTAGATTCTGTGCCCTACTTCCCGCTACTCTCGACACACAGGCACGTCTAGAAGGAACGCCTTCGTGGTGCGGCCCGTGGCGCATAGACATGCCAGGGGGTGGGCTTGAAGCGCCGGGATAGACTCAGCTCTGGTCCCCACATCGCACGGAGTCGCTTTTGGTATCTACCACCGCATTGCAAGCTCAGGTCTATCGGTCGTTGCCTGAGACCGAGCGCTCTGAAGCGATCGTCAATCGGATTTCCAAAGCCATCGCCCTCGGCCTGCTCAAGGTTGGCGAGCGACTTCCACCTGAGTTGGCCCTTTCGGAAATGTTTGGCGTTGCACCGTCTACTCTCCGGGAAGCGCTGGCGAACCTCCGTGATCAAGGGATCGTCGCTACTCGGCGGGGGCGCAACGGGGGAACGTTCATCGTCAAGCAGCCCTTCACCTCGGATGATGCGATGAAGAAATGGTTTCAGGACACATCTATCGCCGAGATTCGAGACGTTGGGGATGAGCATGCCGCTATCGCTGCTGCCGCCGTGCGACTGGCTTGCGAACGCGCCGAGGCACATGAAGTCGAGAGGCTCCGGGAGCTTGCCCGGGCGCTCGTCATGGCAGACAAACCCGAACTGCGTGCCCGGGCTGACAGCAGATTTCATATCGAGCTGGCGGTTTTGGCCCAATCCCCAAGGCTTACGAATGCAGAAATAAGACTGCAGGCGGAAACGGTTCAGGCTCTGTGGGCGCCCGTGTCGCTGACCCGAGATCCAGAACGAGTGACGGCCGAGCATCTCGCCTTGGCGCGCGCCATAGCAAGCGACTCACCCGAGGAAGCCCAACGGTTAGTGCTGGAGCATATCCAGCACGATATTCACCATCTGGTGGATGCAAAATTGTCCCTCGAATACCCGACGTACCCGCAGGAGCGACCATGACATCCACAACCCATGCACGAAAGGCCGCAACCGAAATTGCTGCATGGATGAACGCGCTCGGCCTCGATGTCCACAAATTTGCGACACAGACGGCATTGCTGTGGTCAGATCGCCCAAGCCTCCCCAGTATTACTCCCAGCGACCTTGCAAACCTGGAGAGGTTAGCGAAGGAATTCCTGGAAACGCATAGTTTCGCTGTGGGGGCGGGAGTCATCTTCTCTGCAGAAGTCATCAAAGGCAAGGATGGCGGTCTCGAGTGGTGGATCAAACGTAAGCACAGCGTTGAAAAGCTGGAATTTGACCTGACGCCAGGGGGTGAACGATTCTACGACTACCAGAACATGCCTTTCTTCGCTACGGCTAGCCGCACAGGAGAGCAGACGTCGTGGGGCCCGTACGTCGATTACCTGGGAGTCGATGAATATATCGTCACCTTTTGTGCGCCTATCCAGCTTGATGGAAAGTTCGTGGGAGTAGCCGGCTGCGACATCAGAATCAGAAAACTTGAAGAGATTTTCATACCTGCCCTCCGGACTATCCCAGGAGACGCCGCACTGCTGAACGAAAGCGGTCGCGTCGTCGTGGGAAACTCCGGTGCATACCTGGTCGGCCAGAGAATACGCTCTATCGCAGCCGACAAGCAGCTACTTCCGATCGAGGTGCCGCATCTGGGACTCTCACTGCTCTGCAGCCGTTAGACGCCGCTGACCCTGCTCGGCAGCGAAACGAACACATTCCCCCCGAAGCTTTCGGCCCTTAGCGGCTCGGCCGTTCTGGCATGAGTCGCGATCTCGAAATGC
Source organism: Glaciibacter kafniensis (assembly GCF_039538945.1). NCBI lineage: Bacteria > Bacillati > Actinomycetota > Actinomycetes > Micrococcales > Microbacteriaceae > Glaciibacter > Glaciibacter kafniensis. Next base: position 84,501 of record NZ_BAABCN010000002.1, read on the forward strand.
TCGAAGTGCGGCTTCGGGCCGTAGAAGACACGCTCGGCAATAGCCGACCGCTCAGCTTGCCGCAATGAGATGTGTGGCGTAGAAGGTCGTAGAGTGCGCAAGCGTCGCCGCGAACACGTACCTGGCCAGCGCCCACACCCGGACCGTCTCCCGACGGCGAAGTTCCGTCCTCGTTACTCGTCGAGGTCGAGGTCACGAACCACCTCGGCAACGCGGGAGCGCTGCTCCGCGTTCAGACCCTGGAGCGGGAGCGGCAGACAGCTGGCCGGTGCCAGGCCGAGGTGTTCCGCGATCGCGGCGACCACGCGGAGGCTGCCACCGAACTCGGCAAAGAGACCCCACAGCGGGGCGAGGCGCTCCGACTCCGCGACCGCGTCGGCGCCCCGCCCCTCTTGGGCGGCGCGCGTGATCCGCAGGGCAGGCTCGGGCAGAGTGCCGCCGATGACCGAGTACCAGGCATCGCACCCCGCGTTCAGTCCGGCAGCCGCAAACGCGTCACCGGAGACCCCGACCGTGATGTGATCGGGGGTCGCGGCGCGGATCTCCCGGATGCGGGCTCGCGCGGCGTCGGGATCGGTGGGTACGCCGGGGATCTTGATCGACGCGATACCGGGCAGCTCGGCGATCCGGCCGTAGAGCTCCGTGGTGAAGGCGAAGTGCGTCGTTCCGGGGTTGTCGTAGACGATCACCGGTAGCTTTGTGTGCTCGGTGACGGTGCGGAACAGCTCGAACACGTCATCTGCGGTGAGGGACTGGTAGGTAATCGGCGCGAGCAGGATCCCCGCCGCTCCGACATCCTCGGCGTTTTGGACGTTCGTGAGCACCTGCGAAGTACGCAGCGCCCCAACGCCGACGATCACTGGGGTCTTGTCGGCGTGGTCGACAGCGAGGCGTGCGACGCGGGCACGTTCGTCTGGGGAGAGATAGGCGTAGGAACCGGTGGAGCCGAGCGCGGTGATCGAATCCACCCCGGCCAGTGTGAGGCGCTCGATCCCACGAATGAAGGCCCGCTCGTCCACGACGTCATCGTGGAGCGGGGTGAGCGGGAAGGCGCTGAGACCAGTGAAGATACTCATGCCTGTTCCTCGGATTCAGGGGTGTGCTCGAGGCCGAGGGCCGGATTGCCGTAGACGGACTGCACCTCGGAGATCACGACTCGGTATTCGCCGAGCCATTCTCCATAACGCGACTTCGCGAGCCGGTGGGTGTCCATGCCGACAAGCTGGCGGAGCGCATCCATTTCGCTCCAGTAGTACACCTCGGCGTGCAGGCCGGTGTCCTCGTTGTGCCAGGCCTCCTCGCCGAGGAACCCCGGAATCTCGCGTGCTCGCTTCGCGATCTCGCTGTCGATGCGGTGGAACTCGTCCGTGAGGTTCCGGGTCTCGAAGATGAACGTCGAACTGTACTTCGGGATGACGGTCACATGGTCTCCTTCATCGTGGCCGTGGCCGTGGCCGTGGCCGTGGCCGTGGCCGTAGCCGTGGCTGTGTCTGCGGCTTGGTTGGTCGTACGGGAGCCGCCGCGTTGTGCGGCGGCTCCGATGGGCGAGATTTGCTTAGGCATGTCTGGTCTCCACTCGATGCCCGGACCCAACGCCGGGCTCGTAGACGGTCAAGGAGAAACGGGTGAGAACATCGCCAGGATTGGAATAGGAATGCTCCTCGTCACCCATGAACGCAAGGGCATCCCCAGGGGCCAGCGTGAATGCGTCATCCGCCACCGTGACGACGAGGGCTCCTTCGTGCACCTGCAGTAGTTCCCTCGTTCCCTGGGAGTGGGCCTCGCTCTCATGCTCTTCACCCGGGGCGAGCCTCCAGTCCCAGAGTTCGACCACGTCAGGTGGCTCGGTACCCGCAACAAGCACGCCCTGCCCGCCAGCACTGCCCTTCCAAAGCGCGGCTCCGTCGCCGGCCCGGGTGAGCCTGGCTCGCTCCCGGTGCGGCGGTTCCACCAGCGCCGGGAGCCCGACACCGAGAGCATCACTCAAGCGCAGGAGTGTGCCAATGCTCGGGTTCATTGCCCCTTGCTCGACGTTGACGACCATCCGGCGACTCACGCGCGCAACCTCGGCGAGCTGATCCAGCGTCCACCCGTGTTTGGTCCGCTCGTGTCGCACCCGCGATCCGATCACAGCAGACAGCGATTCTGCATCCACAGTCATAAGTGCATGATATTGCACTATGAAGTGCAGCGCCAAGAGGTAGGCGAACTGCCACTCTCAGATGGTGGCCGGGCGGACACCGCGGGCCTTCGAATCGGCGGGCCCGAGCCCACCGAGTGCCCATCACAATCATCCGTAGCCGGCCGGAATCGGTCGAGCGCGAGGGGTCGCGGACCGTTGCGGGCTTGATCCTCGGCGTCGTGAGCGGGAGTCAAAAACCCGTTCCGCTCACGACGCCTGGACGCCCGAGGGCCCCGTTGCCTATGCCGCGGCGGAGAGAAGTGACGCCGCGTGGGCGCCCGCCCGGCGGGCGCTGAATACGCAGTCTGCGAGCGAGAGTCCGCTGACGTAACTGTTAGAGCAGATCCCGACCGCGGTCCGCCCGGCGGCGTACAGGCCGGAAATGGTGGAGCCGTCGTCTCGCTGCACCAGTCCGCTGTGCCCATCGACAACCAAGCCTCCGAGCGTCAGCCCGGGAATGGGGGAGAAGGGCGACGAGTCGTCGGATATGTTCACCGCGTAGAACGGCGCCTTGGCGATCGGATGGCAGACGTCTGCCTCTTTGTGCGCAGGGTCGCCGGCGCTGGAGGTGATGCCCGCGTTGTACGCGGAGATCGTCTGCGCCATTCCGGAGTGGTCGACGCCCATCTTCGCGGCAAGTTTTTCGAGTGTGCGGGCGCGCTTGTGGCCGAGCGTGAACGTGAACGTCGCGGTGAGCTTGTGAAAGATCTGAGTCTGCGTCCAATACTGTCCGCGGGCCTTCTTCCAGTTGTCGGAGTCGTAGATGGCCCAGCCTTTACCGCTGAACTCGCGCATGAGCACGTTTCCGTGGGTGGCGCCGTAGAGATCCTCATTGGCGATGCGGCGACCGTTGAGTCCGACGGTGACGCCCTCGATGAATGCGCTCGGCGGGGAAAGGAATCGCCACGCGGTGACGTTGCCCATCTTCGCGGTCGAGCCGCCGGCATCCATTCCCAACTGAATGCCGCTGCCATCATCTGCGGGTGTGCCGAGCGGGGAGATCTTGGTGAACCCGGGCGCGTGTTGCGCGACCCATTGCTTGTTGTAGATGAAGCCGCCGGCAGACAGGATGACCGCGGAAGCGTGCGCTTCGCGCTGGACCGAGCCTGCTTTCCAGATGCGTGCGATGCGGTCGGTTGTGCCCTTGACAAGATCCGGCGCCCAGTTGCCGATCTTTGCCGTGCGCTTGGTCATCTGGCGGTGTCGGGCGGCGCTCGGGTGAGACTGGTCAAGCACGCGGTATTTCACGCCCGTCACGACGCCGTCGTCGATGATCAGCTCAGTGACCTTCGCGATGGGAATGAATGTCACTCCCTTCCGCAGTGCCGACTCGGCGAGGTGGGTCCACAGAACCTTTCCCGAGGCGAGTCCCTTCGCGAGCACGCGGTGCCCACGGGGAGCGGGAGTCGCGGTCTGTCGGTAGGGATACGCCTTCTCATTGCCGGAGAAGTACAGGTAGTGCCTGTCGGTGGGGTAGGACGTCTTGTATGGTGCGACCGAGCTGCCGAAGGATATTCCCTGCTGCTCCAGCCACGGAATCATCCCGGCGCTCTCATCGCAGAAGCGGCGCAGTGTTGTGTCTTCCACGGCGTCGCCCACCTCTTGCTTGAGATAAGCGTAAAGATTCTCAGGGCTATCTTCATATCCGGCTTCGCCTTGGTAGCGAGTGCCGCCGCCCGCGTACACGACTCCGCCGGACAGTGCGCTGGCGCCGCCGCCGTAGGAACTGTCGAGTACGAGCACGCGCGCGCCGCGATCGGCCGCTTCGATTGCGGCGGCAGCGCCGGCGACTCCGAATCCCACGACGATGACGTCGTAGTTCTGCTCCATTTCCTTTGCCCTGGCCATGTCAGATCGTTTCACCGGCGTCGGCAAGCAGCACACTGCCAGTCATGATCATGGACAGGTCGCTCGCGGCGAAGAGCACGACGCGGGCGATGTCATCCGGGGTGCCAATGCGCCCGATCAGGCTCTGGCTCATCACGTCCATCGACGGAATCTCGATACCCGCGGCTGCGGCCTGCTCCATCATCGCCGTCGCCATAGCGATGTTGCCCTCGGTCGGAACATAGCTGGGAGCGACGCCGAGAACCCGAATGCCGAGCGGGGCGAATTCGAGGGCCATCGCCTTGGTCATGCCGCGCACTGCATGCTTGGAACTGACGTAAGCGGAAAGACCGGGCGCTGGCGCCTGGAAGCCGGCGGTGGAAACAATGTTGATTATGACGCCGCCGTTCCCGGTCATCTGGTTCGCGGCCTCGCGAGCACCGAGGAAGGTGCCGCGAGTATTGACCGCATACACCTGGTCCCATGCTTCGACAGACATGTGCTGCACTGGCACGCTCGGGAAGAGGCCCGCGTTGTTGACCCAGATGCTTGGGGCACCTACTACCGCGGCGGCCTCGGCGGCGGCATCCGAGACTGAATTCTCATCGGTGACATCCATGCGTACGCCGATGGTGGTCACGCCGTATCTGTGGCTGATAGCGAGGGCAGCTTCGCTTGCGAGCTCGCCGTTGATGTCGGCAAGGGCGATGTTCGCCCCGGCCTCGGCAAGCCGCTCGGCGATCGCTCGGCCCAGGCCCTGTGCGCCTCCGGTAACGAGTGCTGAACGACCCTTCAGCGCAATTAGATCTTCGAGGGAGCGTGCGGACGCATCGGGAAAGGGGAAGGGCATGTTCGCCTCCATGTCGTGTGCGGAATAGTTTTGCCAGACTATGGCAAAACGTTTCTGCTGGCTAGTCGGTACCGTTAGCGGATGGACCGAATTAGTTCGCGAATTGGCAGGCCACCGAAAGCCGAACCCGAGGCGCTGCGGTCACGGCTCCTCGGGATTATCGAGAACGTTGGGTACGAACGGGCCTCGATGGGATCGCTTGCTGCCGAGGTTGGGATGAATGTGCGTACCCTGCATCGCTATTTCCCCGCCAAGGCCGACATCGTGTGGGGCGGAATCGAGTCGTCGATCGAGACGCTCGCAACAGAGCTCGATAACGCCGCCGCAGGGCGCAGCATTCTGGACGCCGTAGCCGGTGCCGTTGCCGGCGTGTTTGACCAGAACGCAGATGACCTCGCGATTATGCGCACGCGGCTGCGACTCATCGCACTCAGCCCCGAGCTTCAAGCGAATCGATCAGCAACATTCGAAGGCTGGCGCCACGCGATCATCCAATTTGTTGCGTCCCGGCGTGAGGAGGACGCGGGAAGCCTCGTGTGCGTCACCGCGGGCACAGCGATGCATGCGGCGATCATGGAAGCGCTCAGCTGGTGGGCGCTGCGCAAGGAGGTTGCTGATCCCGCCGGCTGTATCGCTGAGGCGCTTCATGGCCTGAGCGCGCTCGGTGAAGGCTGAGCTCTCGTCCTCCAGTGGTCACGAGGACCGGCCAACCTTTTTTCGTCAAGCGCAGGAGTGGCCGGAGCCGTGGAGAACGGCCTGCTGAATGATTTCGAGAAGAGCTTTCCCTGCGGAACCAAGTGCACGATTCGACGCCGACGCGACTCCAACTGACCACCACGGGAGGTCGCCGTCGATTCTCACCACCGTAACCCCGGGCGTCTCGTTGAGCAGGAACTCTGGAAGCACGGAGACTCCCAGTCCGTACTGAACGTATTGCACGGCCGTGCCGATGTCAGTGATCTCCAGCGCGACGCGTCGGCTCAGTCCTGCCGCAGAAAAGGCTCGATCCACCAGTTCTCGATTGCCGAAGCCTGGCGGCAGGTCAACGAAGTCCTCATCTGCCAGATCGTGCAATGTGACGTGGGGGCGATTCGCAAGGCGATGACCGTGGGGGAGTGCAACCATCAGCGGCGCCCGCCCCAGCAGCGTCACGTCGATACCGACGGGCGGGACGGCCGGCAACGACACGAAGGCTAGATCAAGGCGGTGCTCTAGGAGGGACGCCACCAGCCCCGCTGATCCAGATGGGGTGCCGCCGGTCACCAGTTTCACTCCGGGGTGCTGTCGGTGAAACTCGCCGAGTACAGCAGGGATGTCCACGAGAGGGATGGAAGTCAAGGTGCCCACCCGGAGAGTTCCGCTGAGCCCACCGCTGACCTCGCTGACCGCGTCACGGGCATCCCTCATTGCGTCAAGCGCTCGACGAGCACGAGGAAGCAGGGCCTCGCCAGCATCCGTAAGCTCGGTGCGTTTGCCGCGGCGGTCAAACAAAGAGGTTGCAAGATCCCGTTCCAGGGTCTGGATGCCTGCAGAAACGGCCGACTGGACGACGTGCAGCCGGTTCGCCGCGCGCCCAAAGTTCTTCTCGTCTGCAACTGCAACGAAATACTCCAGCTGACGAATTTCCATGTTCAATCATCACTGATGGTGATCGTTTTCAGCAAATTCTTTCGTTGGACATGATTGCCAGTCAAGCGGAGAGTTGTCTGTGGCCACACATCTGGCTCAATCTGACAGGAGTCACTGTGACACGCACGCTTTTGGAAGCAAGCCCAGCTCACGACAGCTCGACGGGCGGCATCCGCCGATTAGTCGCACTGGCAACCATCGGTATTTTTGTCACGTACCTTCCGATCAATGCGGTCGGCGGAGCGCTATCCACGATCGCAGTCGCCACGGGCGCAACCCCCACAGATCTGCAGTGGACAACTGGTGCCTACGTCATTCTGATGGCGATCAGTGTGCTGCCAGCGGGGCTCTATGGTGAACGCTACGGGCGTCGCCTCATCTACACGCTCGGACTTGCCTTCACGGTCCTCGGTTCTGCAACCGCCTTCGTGGCAAGTCTCTTTGCGAATGGGAGTATTCCGCTGCTCTGGATTGGCCAGGGCGTGGCCGGGATCGGTGCTGGGCTGCTCATTCCGACCACGCTGGCCCTGATCGCGGTGGCTGAACCCGACCCGCGTCGTCGGGGCCGACACATCGCCATGTGGGCAACGGGGACCGTGGCGGGACTGGCCGTTGGTCCCGTGCTGTCGGGGGTCATTCTCGAGTTCGCGGGGTGGGGCTGGATATTCCTGCCCGTGACGGTGCTCGCGGCGGCGACCATGATCGTCGCTCGCTTCATGCTCCCGGAAACGCCGTCGTTTCCCGAGCGCGGACTGGACTGGCCTGGGCAGATTAGTGTCTCGCTTGCCATCGCGCTCATCGTTTTCGGGGTTATTGAGGGTGGAGCGTCTGGTTGGTTGTCACTCCCGGCCCTCATCGGGCTGGGTGGCGGCGCAGTGTCGCTGATCGTCTTCATCTCCGTCGAACTCCGGACTCAGACACCCGTAGTCCCTCTCGGAATGTTCCGGCTTCGTGGATTCAGTGCAGCAACCCTGTCGGCTGTCGTCACCCTGTTCTCCATCGTCGGCACGATGTTCGTGCTCAGCATCTTCCTCGGCCAAGACCAGGGACTCAATGCCTTGGAGATCGGAATGCGCGTCGTATTCGTCCCCGGGGTCGCCGCGTTGTTCAACCCCATCGTCGGTCGACTCATGCGTCATGTGCAACCGCTGCACTTGCTGTGTGCTGGCCTTGCCACCGCCATCGCTGGCATGGTCGCAATCAGCGGTGTCACGACCACCACTACCTTCGCTGACCTGGCGTGGCGACTGGCGCTCTTCGGCCTCTCCAACGCTCTCATGTTGACCTCACTCACCGTCGTGGCGGTCAACAGTGTTCCAGGACATCAAGCGGGAGCGGCGGCAGCAACGAGCGCGGCACTTCGGCAGCTCGGTGGAGCCTTGGGCCCCGCAATCCTCGGAACTGTGTACTTCAGCGTTATGCAGGCCGGAGGAACGGCAGAATCAGGGTTGTCCGCTGCGGCTCTCACGACCGCTGCCGTGCTCGCGGTTGCGCTCGCAGCGTGCCTGGCCGTTGCCGCTCAATCGCTCTCGTCGTCGCGAGCTGAGGGTGCAGTGCCTCGATCGGCGCGGCCAAACCTGCTTTCAGGTGTGCGCTGAGTTCGTCAGCGATGACCTCGAAGTGTTCGGTCTCTACCCTGTCGAGGATTGCAGCAGCGAGGTGTGACGGGGCTATTTTAGCGGCTCCCTCGTAATCGTGAACTACGGGGTGGCACCCTCGAGTAGGAGCGCGAGCTCGTCGAGTTCGACGTCCCAGCCCTCTCGGTTCTGCTCAAGACGTTCGCGACGGTAGCGGGTGCCGCCGGGGAGTGTGTCGAAGCCCGATTCGATCACCGTGACATCCGTCCCGGTGCCAGCATCGGAGATGGTGAAGCGCACATGCGTCGAGTACTCATCGAGCTCTTCGGCGGGGATCCCCGACCAACGGAAGCCGAACGAGCCCTCGGGCACCACCTCGGTGATTTCGATCGGGAAGCTGCCGTAGCCATCCCAGTCGATGCTGCCAGTAGCACCGGGCTCGAGCGCGGCGAACGCCACACCGTCTCCGAACCACTTGACCATCACCTCGGGGTCGGTCAGTGCCTTCCAGACGCGCGCGCGCGAGGCCTCGATGTGCACGGTGCGGGTCACGGTGTGGCCTTTGATTCTTGCGTGATCAGACACGGTGTTTCCTTCTCGTTCGAGCTGAGCGCGACGGGACATTGCCCGCCGAGCGGCACGTGAACTGGAACGCGCCTCAACGAGCGTACCCATCATTGCGACTCGCGCTCACGGGCGAGAGAACCCGTGAACGCGAGTAGCAACACATCAGCGGTCGGTCCGTGGGATGTCGGAGCAGAACCGGTATCAGTCTCTGCACTGGTCTACAACGGTTCTGACACCGTATTCGCCTCGACGCCCTCCACATTTGGTTGTTGCACTACTTTGTCGATCCCGCTGCATGGCTTAGAGCCCGCAGGCTCTATGCGCAGTACAGCAACATCATGATGGGCGGAATCAACGGACCTTTGGGGAATGCGTTCACTGTTTCAAGCAGTAGCGTTTCGGCGAACTTGCTTGGGTGGACGGTGATGTGCCGTGTCTCTTCAGATGCCCTCGGTTGGAAAAGCGCTAAAGCCCGCGCTATTTCCATTTTTCTTGCCATAAAGCGCGACGGAACATTGCTCGCGCGCGATCGTCTCCCCGGTCGCCGATCCGAGCCGAATCCGTAATTGCCGCCTCGGCCATGGGGAAGGCGATCATGATGTCCCGGATCTCGATGTCGGGCTGTACGGTTCCGTCCCGGAGTCCAGCTTCCAATAGCGGCTCGAACGCGGCTGTCGTTCGACGCGATAGTGATTCGAGCGGGGCAAGATCAGATCGGGTAAAGAGCTGAATGAGGCCGCCATCGTCGCGCTGCTGGTCTAATACAAAGTCGAACAAGGTCTCGATCGCGCGCCATTGGCCGCTGAGTTCCGCAGCCCGCTTCTCTATGCTCACGACGTTCTCTTCGAGCACTGTGGCAGCGAGCTCCTCGCGGGTGCGGAAGTGGCGGTAGAGCGTCGTGCGACTCACTCCGGCCGCGCGGGCGACGTCTTCCAAAGGCGCATCCGGGCCCTGCTTTGCGAAAACCCGTCGGGCAGATGCGACCAAGCGCTCTCTGTTCTTCGCGGCGTCGGCGCGCTGTGAGGTTTTCCCCGACATCTCCATTGAGCAAGCGTATCGGGCCGAAACATTTCGGCCGTACTGCCGCCGGAATGGTGGGGACGTCTGCGTGGCCCATGAACGGAATGCATGTTATCCGTGCACAGGTGTACGTTTATCCGGTACGATCACGAACAACTCGAAGCGGCAGTGCTGCCGCCAACTGAAGGGAGCACCTCGTGGAGGGCCTCAAAGACAAAGTCATCGTTTTCGCCGGCGCTGGGGGCATTGCCAGTGCCACAGCCACGATCCTCGGGGGCGGTGGAGCCAAGATCGTCGTCGGAGATGTCGTGCTTGCTTCGGCCGAGCGAACGGTGCAGGCCGCGGTTGAGAGCGGAGGAGAGGGCGTCGCCACAACGTTGGACATTTCTGACGAGCAGCAGGTGAAGGCACTCATAGATCTCGCAATCGAGCGTTACGGTCGCATCGATGGGCTCTTCAACGTCGCCGCGAATATCGACCCGGAACAGGTGGAACAGGACACAAACGTCGTCGAGATCGACCTTGGGGCCTGGCAGCGCACGATCGACGTCAATCTCACGGGCTACCTGCTCACCGCGCGCTACGCCATACCGCATATCATCAAGGCCGGCGGTGGATCAATCGTGAACACCTCGTCCGAGGCGGTCTACGCGGGCATGGCCGACAAGGTGGCTTACTCGGCAACAAAGGCAGGAGTGACCGCCCTTACGCGCCATATCTCGAGGAAGTATGGCAAGGAGGGCGTCCGTGCGAACACCGTTTCCCCGGGTCTTGTCCTCACTCCGCAGACGGAAGCCAACCTGCCTGCCGAGTTCCGCGAGACGATTCTGGCGATGACGCCAGCGCCCCGAAATGGGAAGCCCTCCGACATCGGCAACACGGTTGCTTTCTTGCTCTCCGACGCCGGTGTATGGATCACGGGGCAGGTTCTCTCGGTTAACGGTGGCACGACAATGCGCGCCTGACACCCTCTCAAATCAACCGCAGTGCTCGGAGGACCATGCTGGTCCCGCGAGCACAATCCGAAGGAGTATGACAATGGAGTCACCCATCACCCAGTCAGAGCTGGCGCTGCGCCGCCCACCGTACGATCCCGGTGTGGCAGCCGCGCTGGCGGCAATGGCCGAGGGCGGCATCTTCGCCCCAATCACGCTCGAGTCGATTCCACTGATGCGCCAGTACGCCGTCCCTGAGGACATCAGCCGGTTCGATCTGGAAGAGAAAGAGTTCACGGTGCCCGGTTTCGAGGGCGCCGAACTCGCAGTCACCGTGCTTCGCCGCCGTGACCACACCGGATTTGGCCCCGGCATATTCAACATCCACGGTGGCGGTCTGGTGATGGGCACGAGGATGACGGGCATTTCTTTGATCGCACCCTGGGTAGACTCTCATGACGCGGTCGCGGTCACGGTCGAGTACCGTCTCGCGCCCGAGTACCCCGACCCCATTCCCGTCGAGGATTGCTACGCCGTACTGCTGTGGACGATCGAGCATGCTGAAGAACTCGGGATCGATCCGAACCGCGTCATCGTCGCGGGTGCGAGCGCTGGCGGCTGTCTTGCGGCAGGGGTCGCCCTTCTTGCGCGGGACCGCGGTGGCCCTCAACTCATCGGTCAGGCGCTCATCTGTCCAATGCTCGACGACAGGGACGCCACAGTGTCAGCGCGCCAGTTCGACGGTGTGGGCCTCTGGGATCGCGGAAGCAACCGTGTGGGTTGGACCGCACTGCTCGGTGGACGACGCGGAACCGACGACGTGTCGATATACGCCGCGCCCGCTCGCGCCACGGACCTTTCTGGTCTGCCGCCGACATTTCTGGATGCGGGGTCCGCCGAGGTCTTCCGCGATGAGACAGTCTCCTACGCAACACGGTTGTGGGAACACGGCGGCGTTGCCGAGCTCCATATCTGGCCTGGCGGCACCCACGGCTGGGACGCTCTCATCCCAGGTTCCCCTCTGGCGGAGTTGGCCGCCACAACACGGAACGCGTGGGTAGCTCGGCTCTTGGCTTAGCGAGAACGCCTTCGTCTACTAGGCGCTCAGGTCGCTGTCGACCGTGACAGCGGTCCCGGACGTCAACGAAATCACGTGTGCGGGCGACGACGTCGCCCGCACACGCGCAGCCCTTCACTACGAATCACAACCTCGAAGAAGAGAAAGAGTCGCGTTATGAAAAGCGTGTTCGTCACAGGTCCCGGGAAGCTTGAAATCCTGGAGGTGCCAGATCCAGTGATAGGCCCGAACGACCTGCTCGTGAAAATGATGGCCTGCGGTATCTGCGGCGCGGACCCGCACTCCCTGCACGACGGTTGGGTCGTGCCCGGTACGCCACGAACGGCGCTCGGACACGAGCCAGCCGGCGAGGTGGTCCAGATCGGCAGCGAGGTCTCTGGCGCCAAAATGGGAGACCACATCGTCATCGACCCCACAGGCGTGGAAGACGCAATCATCGGAGGTGGCGGCCCGCAGGGAGCACTCAGCGAGCTGATTGTTATTCGCGGGGCTGAGGTGGATAAGAACTTCTCGGTAGTCCCGGATCATGTGCCGTGGCATGTCGCCGCTTTGGCCGAGCCTCTCGCGGTAGCGACGCTTTCGGCCGCCCCGGCCTGCCCGGTACGGATATCTACTTGGATGCCGCAGGCGTGCCTGCGGTAGCCGAAACTGTGTTCGCAGGTCCCAAGCTGGGTGCCGTCTTCTGCGTCGTCGGCATCTACCGCCAGCCCGTCGAGGTGGACTTTCAGATGCTCATCCCGTCTGAGCTGACGATTCTCTTTTCGATGGGGCATCCCCAGGGGGAAATGTTTGAGGTGGCACGAGACATTGCAGAGAACACAGAAAAGTACGCGTTAATCGTCAGCGACGTTATCCCGTTCGCGAGGGTAGCCGAGGCCATCGATCTCGCAGACCGACCAGGTGACGCCAGCAAGGTCGTCGTCACCTTCGAATAATCGCTTGTCGCACTGAGTAACGCTCGGTCTTGCTTGTCTCCGCACCCACAAGACCAGAGCACCCTTCTCATCGAGCACCAGCGGCCGACCACGAGGGCCAAGAGGACCACGCCAAAACTCCCCATCTGAGCGGATTCACAGTGTGGTTTGCTGCTCATTGGGCGAGTGTTCCTCCCGGAGCGCGGCCAAGTCAAACGACCACGCGTTCACTCTGATCGGATTGCCCTTCGGATACTCGAAGTCCTCCTCTTCCCGGAATACAAAGCCGACAGATTTGCAGAGAGAGTTTGAAGCCGCGTTGTCCACTCGCGGGAAGGCAACGACGTACTGGCGGTCGCCGAGGATTGCCGCATGTTGAAGACAATCTCTCAGGGCGCGGGAAGCAAAGCCCCGGCCCTGGTATCGGGTCGCAATGCTCCACCCGGCTTCGTAGACATCCGCTTTCGCCCACTGCGTTTTCCAGTAGCCGACAGATCCGACGGCCTCCTCTTCGGAGTCGGCCCTGATCGTGAACATGCGCGCTTCGCCTTCCTTCCACAGGCGGAGGAACTTTGCTTGGCGTTTCACCAGTTGCTCCTCAGATTCCGGGCCACCGAGAAACGTTGTCATCTGGGGCGTGTTGCTGCGTTCCAACACCGGCAAATCATCGGCCGTCCAGGGGTGCAAAGAAACATGATCATTCATAGCTCGACCCTATGCGCCACCGCCGACGTTGGGAGTTTTCCTTACGAGGCTCGCCCGGCAGCCCGGCGCTGTTGGCGGCCCACATCACCACAACGGGCCGGTCTTTGGAGCCATCGAAACGGGTTCGGTTTACGGCCAACTGCTGCACGATTCTGTTCGCTGGGCCGCTTGAGTCTGTCGATCAGCAGTTCCACGGCCGCATGTGACTCCGCCGCCCACTGGGGTCGGTCGGTTGTAGAGCCGATGCCGTGGAGGACAATCCTGCAGGTCTCATCTGAGCAGCAGACTTCTTGGTTCGGTTGCCACCGCGCGCACGCGGCGGCGGGTCCCATTGACGCATTCGCCGCCCGGTTCTGCCCTGCCAACTCATTTCTAGCGACCGTCACGGCGAAGGCCCCCCGCGATTTATTCTGTCCCAAGTGAACGAGTAGCTATGTGAAGCCGGCACTGATTACTCGCTCTTATCGGCTGGTCGGCTCCTCGACGACAAGTGGGGAGGAAAAAGTGTCAGCCTGCGGAGGAAACGGCACTTCGTGATGGCCTGCGATCCGCGTCCTGACTGGTTTCGCGAACAGCCCACCGTGTGACGTGTCGTGGACTTCTCCTGTTCCTCGCCATGAGTCGAGGATGTTGGCGGCTACCGCGAGGAACTCACCCCTGGCTCGTGTCTGGTGGCCCGATGCACGAGCGCCTCAAGTCGTTTGCTGTGCGCGCCGCGCCAGTACACCCGATCACAACCGGTGCACCGCGAAAACGAGCGATAGGTGCGGAGGGTCCCTGGCTTGAGTTGCGCCGCGACCTCTGCGGAGGGCACCTCCGCGAGGAGCGCGCCGCAGCGCAGACACCGCGTCCACGGTGCGAGCCACGGGGCGAAACGACTGAGCACGTCTTCCAGTTGCGCGTCCACATCGCCTGAACGGATGAGCGCACCGTCGTACACGGCTCGGCGGAAGAGTAGTCCGCGGTCTCGGGTGAGCAGCTCCCGTTGCTCGGTTGCGGAACGGGCAGCAAGCTTGGAATCATCGTCATCAGGTTCATAGGCCGCGTCGAGGCCGAGCAGTCTCATCCGTCGCATGAGCGTGCCGAGGTGAACGTCGAGCAGGAAAAGACCGGAGTTCAACTGCGGTCGTTCCCGCGCTTCGACGTCGAGCGCTGACGAGTTTTCGATGTGCGTCGTACGAAGTGCCTCGTGGCCGATCCGGTGGCCGTCCACGGATGCGGCCCCGACTTCAGTCACCGGCACGCCCAAGACTTGCAGGAGATGTGCCACCGTTTCTGTGGGAGCAGCGTCACGCACGACGCGGTCCCCCCGGTCTCGCCTGGGCAGCAGGGACCGAAGTGAGGGATCGACCTCGACAATGACTTGCGGCACCTCGACATCGTGCCTGCTCAAGATGGGGGCTCGCTGGGCTAACCGGCTGAACGGTTCGTCGCATCGGGCTTCCGATGCGCGGCTCAGCGATCGCAGTGGGTATTGGGTACGTCCCGACGGACAGGTCGGTCGCACTCTCGAAAATCCGGCACCCCGATTTCTATCCACCGGCGCAACGAGGGAGACCTGCAAACGTCTGCGACGCCGATCAAGCGTTCTCGAGCTCGGCGATCACGATCTTCTTCTGCTGCATCATCACCTGGATCTGCTCCGGGCGACGGGTCAACTCGCCCATGTTCGCGGGGATGATCTGCCAGCTGAGGCCGAACCGGTCCTTGCACCACCCGCACTGCTCCGACTCGGGCACGTGCGAGAGACGCGACCAGTAGCGGTCGATTTCCTCCTGGTCCTTGCAGGACACGACGAAGGAGATCGACTCGCTGAAGGTGAACATCGGCCCGCCGTCGAGGCAGACGAAGTCCACGCCGTTCAGACGGAACTGGCCGTTCAGCACCTTGCCGGTCATGCCGCCGAAATGCTCGTCGAGCGACTCGTCGGGATACTCGTCGATCGAGACGATTCGGGAGTTCGGGAACACGTCGACGTAGTACTCCATCGCCGCGCGGGCCTGATCGTTAAACCACAGACACGGCTGGATGGGTGAGAGCTCGGCCATGGGAACCTCCTCGTTCGCACTGTTGCGGTGCGTCCAAGCTACGCGGATCCGGTGCCGCCGGCGAGACCGAATGTCGCGTGAGCGGATGCCGGGCCCGCGATTCGGATGCATCGGCGTCACGCTGCAGCACAAGGGGAATCGTCAGCTCGGGCAGCACCGTCGGCATCGGTGTATCTTCCTCACTGACCGCAAATCGCCAGATTCAAACCAATGAATCAACCGGCTCCGAGAGCATCCGGCCATGACACCCAACGAGTGACATCACGGACGCACTTGAGGCATGGGAGAGGAATCGAAATGAGAATTCTGTCACACTCCTGGCGGCTCGCCGCCGCTGTTCTCGCCGCGGGGATTCTCTTTCTCCCCGCAGGCACAGCCGCAGTCGCCGCGTCGTCGACCTCGAATCCAAGTTCTGTGCCGACCGCGGTTGCTGCAGCAAACGACGGTCAGGGCCCACAGTTCTACAGCGGTCTCAACGTCGACGTCTCGGGTGAGATCGACGGCGATGTGTATGCGTCGGGCCAGACCGTCACCATCAGCGGCAAGATCAAGGGAGACGTGATCGCTGCAGCCCAGAACATCACCATCACCGGGACCGTTGACGGCAATGTGCGTCTTGCCGGGGGCAGCGTCACGATCAGCGGTGACGTCTCGCGCAGTGGAACAGTCTTCGCGGGGACCGTGAATGTCACCGACGGCGGATCGATCGGCAACGATCTGGTGAGCGCCGGGGGAAATGTCGCGATCGCCGGGAAGATCGGCCGTGATCTGCTCGTCAGCACCCAACAGCTCACCATCGACGGAACGGTCGGGGGAAACGTCACCTATCAAAGCGACAACGCCGCACGCATCGCAACGGGCGCAGTGAGCGGCACGGTGGAGCGTATCGAGCGGCAGCCATCACCTGCGGTCGAGATCTCACCCTGGGCTGTGTTCATCGGCTGGCTTCTCGGGTTGCTCTACGCACTGGTCGCTTTGAGCCTCATCACCATCGCCGCAGCCCTGCTCGTTCCGCGCGTGCTGCAGCGGGTGACAGACCACCTCATCCCGTCGCCCTGGAAGGCGCTGCTCGTGGGATTCGTGGCATCCATCGCCGTGCCCATTGCATTGCTCCTCCTCCTGGTGTCCGTCATCGGCGCACCCCTCGCGCTTGCAGGCCTGTTGGTGTGGTTCGTGCTCTTGCTCGCGACGTTCGTGTTCAGCGCGTATTACATCGGGCGCCTCGTGTTCCGCAGACACGGGCATCCCGTCGTGAAGGCGCTCGTCGGCGGCGTGATCCTCATCGTCGCCCTGCAGATTCCGTGGCTGAACATCGTTGTCTGGATCGCCATGGTGTTCTTCGGTCTCGGCGCACAGCTCCTGGCAATCCACAGGCAGCGGCCATGGCACACCCGGACCGAAGCGGATGCGATGCCGCCCGCGGCAACGCCACCAACGGTCGGGGAGTTTCCGCAGACACCGGCCTGACGTCCCCCGATCGGAGCCCAACGAGCATCCGTTGGGCTCCTTCTACCGCAATCGTGGATGGCGTTCGACGAGAATTACTGAGCTCTTCAGGGTCACCACGCTGCCACGACGTGTCACGGCGTCTCGCATCGTTGACCCTCCTACCTCGAACGTCAGAGGTCGATTTGCGCCTTCCGGGCGGCGACGAGAGGACGGACGGCGTCAACCGGCTCCGGCACCTCCTCCCGGGCAATCGCGTAGAGCCGGGCGATCACGTCACGATCGGCCGGGTCGAGTGAGGCGAGGTAGTCATCGATGGTGCCCATGGATACACCTTGCCACCGCCGCCCGAGCCGCAACGGCTCAGCGCTCGCCAACGGGCGTCGACAGATTGTTGGCGCGTCAGTGTGCCAGCACCATCACGTCAAGCTGCCACGTGCGTGGGCCGGTATCGCAGGGCGACCGCCCCAGACCGGAACTCATGGCGGTCCACGAGTTCGAGCTGGATGCGCTCATGCAGACCGGCAAGCAGCGTCGGCCCGTGTCCGGCAAGCACCGGCTGCACCAGGAACTCGTACTCGTCGATCAGTCCCAGATTTGCCAAGGCCAGGGGGAGCGTCACGCCACCGACCCACAGGCTCTCGCCTGACTCCTGCTTGAGTTGCTGAACCGCTGGCCCCACGTCGCCTCGCACCAGCTCGGCATTCCAATCGACCCTGCTCAGTGTGCTTGACACGACGTACTTCTTCGCCCGGTCGATAGTCTCGGCGAACGGGATCTGCCACTCATCCATCCAGTCAGGCCACGTGCCCGTGGCCGGCCTCCGCCACGCCGACTCCATCATCTCGTAGGTCACCCGGCCGAACAGCAGGGCATCGGCTTGCTCCAGCTGAGCGGTCCAGTAGCCCATCGATTCCTCGTCCGGGGGGAGTCCTGCCTCGTGATGGCAGCAGCCGTCGAGCGTGACGTTGATTGAGTATCGGAGTGGTCTCATCTCGTCGCTCTCCTTCGATGCGCCGTTGCTCTCCTCGATGCGCGCGGCGCGTCTCACCGGACCATGCTCAGACCATAGTCCGCGCCAGCGCAATGGCGTAGTTCATGTGCGTCACGAAATGTGGCCGCGCGGGCGCGCTCGGCGCGGGAGAGATAGGCATAACTGCCCGTCGAGCCCAGCGCTCCGATAGAGTCGACGCCGGCGTTCGCGAGGCGCGCGATCAGCGACGCGTATGCCTTCTCGTCCAGCCCCGCATCCGTGGCGGGAGTAAGAGGAAAAGCGCTGAGTCCGGTGAACATGGAAATCACCTTCAGTTCGTCTGACGAGTGGGGGATAGGGCGGTGTCAGGGGCCGGGTCGCTCGCGGCATCGGAGGCGCGTGTCGGCGGGGTGACGGTGCTCCGATTGAGGCGGGTACGCACGGCGATGCCGGCACAGAGCACCACGGCGACTCCGCCAAGTATCGTCGCCCAGGTCAGCTCCTCACCCAGCAGCAGCGCCGCCCACAGGATGCTGAGCACTGGCTGCACCAGCTGCACCTGGCTGACCTGCGCCATCGGTCCGATCGCGAGTCCGCGATACCAGGCGAAGAACCCCAGGAACATGCTCACCACGCCGAGGTATCCGAATGCCGCCCACTCAATCGGCGTTCCGGTGGGCGGTTGCTGCACCCAGGCGACGGCGGCCAGCACGATCATCAGCGGCGCGGCAACGACGAGCGTCCAGGACACCGTCTGCCAGGCCCCGAGTTCGCGGGCCAGCAGCCCGCCCTCTGCGTACCCGATCGCCGCAGCGACCACGGCACCGAACAGCAGCAGGTCCGACAGAGTGAGGTGGCCGAACCCGCCACTCTGCAACGAGGCGAACACGACCGCGACGACCGCGCCGATGATCGCCATGACCCAGAACGCCACTGGGGGCCGCTCGCGGCCCCGGATGACGACCAGGACCGCCGTCGCCGCCGGCAGGAGCGCGATCACAACCGCGGCGTGACTCGCGGGCGTCGTGGTCAGCGCGTACGAGGTCAGAAGCGGGAAGCCCACGACAATGCCGCCGGCCACAACGGCCAGTCGAGCCCATTGGATGCCCCGCGGGAAGCGTTGCCGCGTCAGCGCCAGAGCTGCAACGGCCAGGAGGGCGGCGATGACCGCTCGCCCCGACCCGATGAACAGGGGCGACAAGCCCCCGAGGGCAACGCGGGTGAAGGGCACCGTGAACGAGAAGGCTACGACTCCGATCAGGCCCCAGGTCAGACCAGCCCGCGGAGACGATATCGCATTGCGCACAAACTGGGTAGCGCTACTATTGTCACTCATGAGCAACGATAGCAGCTTGCGGATTGTTGCGGACCTTCGCGATTGGATCACCGCTGCCCCGGCCGGGGCCAAGCTGCCATCGACGCGGGAGCTGGTTGCGCGTCACGGGGCGAGCCCGGTTACCGTGCAGAAGGCGATGCGCATCCTCTCTGCACAAGGGCTCATCGAGAGCCGGCCAGGCGTGGGCACCTTCGTACGAGCGGTCCGCACGGCGAGGCCGCTCGACTACGGATGGCAGACGGCCGCGCTGGGTTCGCCGCACAATCGCATCCCGTCGGCCTCGCCGACCATGCGCACGGCGCCGCCAGGAGCGATCGCGCTACATGCGGGCTACCCCGACCCGGAGCTGCTTCCGGAACGGCTGGTGCGCACCGCCTTGACGCGCGCTGCGCGCAGCGGCGTCGCCGTGTCCCGATCCCCGGTCGCCGGCCTGCCCGACCTGCAAGCCTGGTTCGCCGCCGAGATAGGGAGCGCCGTCCCCGTCGGCGTCACCCCGCCGACGGCGAATGATGTGATCGTGCTGCCCGGGAGCCAGAGCGGGCTCAGCTCCACTTTCCGCGCGCTCGTCACCCCTGGCCAGCCCCTCTTGATGGAATCGCCGACCTACTGGGGCGCGATCCTCGCCGCTGCGCAGGCCGGCGTCCGCGTCATCCCCGTGCCGTCCGGCCCCTCCGGGCCGGAGCCTGACGAGCTGGCGAGGGCTTTCGAGGAGACCGGCGCGCGTGCGTTCTACGCCCAACCGAACTACGCCAACCCAACAGGAGCGCAGTGGGGGCGTGAGAGGGCACTCCGCATCCTTGACGTCGTGCGCGCCAACGGCGCATTCCTCATTGAGGATGACTGGGCGCACGACTTCGGCATCACCACCGACCCCGTGCCGCTGGCCGCCCTCGATGACGCCGGGCACGTGGTGTACATCCGTTCCCTGACCAAGAGCGTGTCCCCGGCGATCCGGATCGCCGCCGTCATCGCCCGCGGCCCCGCTCGAGAACGCATCCTCGCCGACCGAGGAGCCGCGTCGATGTACGTCAGCGGTATTCTCCAGGCCGCAGCGCTTGACATCGTCACCCATCCCGGTTGGGGCACCCACCTCCGCGGACTCCGGCAACAGCTCCGCGCCCGCCGCGACCTCCTCATCGACAGCATGAGCGAGCACGCCCCGACCGCCCATCTCACCGCCACTCCGCCCGGCGGATTGAACCTCTGGTACCGGCTTCCGGACAGCACCGATCTGAATGTGTTCATGCGCGAGTGCGAGGATCGAAACGTGTTCGTGGCATCCGGAACCGAATGGTTTCCGGCCGAGCCGGCCGGCCCCTTCATCCGTCTCAACTACTCCGGCGTGAACCCCGGAGCATTCCCCGACGCAGCCCGTGTCATCGGGGAGGTGCTGCACCGCGCCGCATGATTCCGGTGCCATCGCCGAGCGCCTGCACGCAAGCGTTGAGCCCGCGACTGAGCGAGACGAGCTCCGACGGGCTAAAACCCGAAAGCATCCGTTCTTCGACTCCGTCCACTTCAGCCTGTGCGGCGGAGAGGAGATCAACACCCGCCGCCGTCAGTGCGGTCGGTAGAGCGCGACCGCTTTCGGGGCGGGCGGGGCGTACGACCAATCCCCGCTCGAGCAATTGCTGAAGCATCGAGTTCATCGACTGGCGCGTCATGAATGTGGCGCGGGCCAGCCCCGCAGCGGAGATGCCCGGCTCGCGAAGTAGGTGGTGAAGACACGAGTACTGGGAAACCGTGAGGGCGAGCGGATGCAGCGCCTCCTCCATGCGAAGGCGAAGCAACGATTGCGCCTGCTTCAACACGTATCCGACCTGCGGTTCCTGGTTGCTCATGTAAGAATTCTGACATAGTATTCGATGTAAGAAAACTGACATACAAGGAGAATCACTATGGCCGTCACCGGTCCCGACTTCATTGCCCTGCAGGTACGCGACCTCGAGAAGGCCGCAGCCTTCTACGAAAACATCGTCGGCCTGACCCGGGCACCCTTCTCGCCTCCCCACGCCGTCGTCTTCGACACCCAGCCGACCTTCGCGGTTCGCGACCCCGCACCGGGAGTTGATCTTGAATCCGGTCCGCTGGGGCTCGGCGTCGCACTCTGGCTCCATGATCCTGAGGCCGTCGCGCTGCACCAAGCTGTCGCGGAAGCGGGGGTGACCATTCTTCAGGAACCCTTCGAGGGCCCGTTCGGAATGACATTCGTGTTTCAGGATCCCGACGGGTACGCCGTCACTGTTCACGATCGAGCCACGCGCAGCTAACCATTTGAAGGCGGCGGCACAACCATTTTGGCGCCGCCGCCACCTTTCTCCAGATCTGATTCGGATGCGGTCAGGGGGCCGCAGACTGAGCGGCCAGCTCGGTCGAGTGCCGATGCTTGCGAGGGGGATTCAGGGCACACTTGTGGCGTGAGTGGAATCCCATGGGTGCTGCACGTCGATCTTGACCAGTTCATCGCGGCGGTCGAAGTGCTCCGGCGGCCGGAGCTTGCGGGCAGGCCGGTCATTGTCGGCGGTCGGGGCGACCCCACCGAACGCGCGGTGGTGTCGACCGCATCCTACGAAGCCAGGGCGTTCGGCGTGGGTTCCGGAATGCCCCTCCGCATTGCGGCCAGGAAGGTACCCGACGCCGTGATCCTGCCGGTCGATCAGGAGGCCTACCTTGAGGCGTCGGAAACAGTGATGGCTACCCTGCGCGCGCGGCCCGACGCCACTGTGCAGGTGCTGGGCTGGGACGAAGCGTTCATGGGCATTGAGACAGAGGATCCGGAAGCCTACGCCCGGCAGGTGCAGGCCGCCGTTCTGGAGCGAACTCAGCTGCATTGCAGCGTGGGCATCGGCGACACCTTGGTGCGGGCCAAGGTCGCCACCGGTTTTGCCAAGCCAGCCGGAGTCTTCCGTCTCACGGCAGCAAACTGGCTCGATGTTATGGGCAGTCGGCCCACCAGGGATCTGTGGGGCGTGGGAAGCAAAGTGTCGGGCCGCCTGGCAAAACTCGGCATCAAGACGGTCGCCGAGCTCGCTGCGTGCGACCCCGCAAACTTGGTTCCAGAATTCGGTCCCAAGATGGGGCCTTGGTACGCGGAGCTCGGACGAGGGGACGGCGCCAGCGTTGTGGACGACACCCCGTGGGTTGCCCGCGGGCATAGCCGAGAGATCACCTTTCAGCACGACCTGACCGACCCCGCCCAGGTGGATGACGCGGTGAGGGAACTGACAGCACGTGTGCTTGAAGATGTTGTGGCCGAAGGGCGGCCCGTGATCGGTCTGACCCTCAAGATTCGGTACGCGCCGTTTGTCACCACGACCCGCGCGAGGAAGATTCCCGACACATCTGACGGGAACGAAATCCTCGCGCGTACCCTGGACCTCGCAGCCGAAATCGAACAGGGCCGTCCGATCCGGCTCTTGGGCTTGCGTGCCGAAATGGCAATGCCCGACGATGCCCGCAAGGGACATACGCCGACGCGCGGCGGTTGGTGATGCGTACCGGTGGAATCGATCAGGATTCGAGAAGTGCGCCCACGCCACGAGTCGTAGTGTGATCGTAGGCCGAGAGCGGCCACGACATCGACGAGGAGCAAGACATGGCTGAAAAGACCGCGGGGCTGTCCAAGGAAGAACGTGAGGCCGTCAAGCAGCGCGCCGCCGAGCTGCGTGCGCAGGAGAAGTCAGGGAAGACCCGTGCCGCCGGGGAGCAAGCGGTGCGCGAGGCGATCGCCGCGCTGCCGGACGATGATCGAGTTTTGGCCGAGGGTATCGACCGGATCGTCTCCGAGGTTGCCCCGCATCTCATTCCCAAGACCTGGTACGGGTTTCCGTCATACGCCGACGAGGATGGAAAGGTCGTCGTCTTCTTCAAGGCCGCCTCGAAGTTCACCACTCGCTACGCGACCCTCGGGTTCGAGGAGTCTGCACGACTTGACGACGGCGACCTCTGGGTCACGTCATTCGCTCTGCTCGCGCTCACCCCGGAAACGGAGCGAACAATCGCAGAGCACATCCGCAAGGCAGCTGGCTGATCTGTCGGGTTCTCTGCCCAGGCCGGAACCACATCCCGAGGTGACGCAGCCGCAGCCTGGGCAGTAGAAGCGGGATCGAGTGCTCCGCGCGCGCTGCGCGCGGCTATGGAATGAACCTCAGCTCGCTGACCGGCGTGTTCAGCACCGACGCCGTCTCGCCGTCGGGGACCAGATCAGTTCGCAGAGAAGCGTGGGCGGCATTGCGACCCGCGATGCGGCCGGAGACCATCGCCCACCCGATGTGTAGACCGTGATTGAGCAGCTGCAGGCCGCCCTGGCCCGTGGAGCCGGCCGCGTAGAGGCCGGGGATGGGCTGTCCCTCAGGCGTGGTGACGCGCAGCGTCGTGTCGACGGCAAGCCCGCCGTCGGCGAGGGTGATGTACGACTGCATCGGGCCGAGAGCGTAGTAGGGCCCTTCGTTGATTCCTCCGCCGAAGCGCGTGCGACCGAACTCCGGGTCGGCGTCGGCGTCGCGGTACTCGCGGAACTTCCGCACCGTGTCGCGGAGTCCCGCCTCATCGATGCCCGCCTTCGCGGCGAGTTCCTCGATGGTCTCGGCCTTGTGGAACATGTCGGGGCGGTACCGGGCGTAGTCCTGCACGTACGCGTAGGCGACACCGGGGAAGGTCGAGACCGGGTTCGGCCACGCGGAGAAATGCTTCGCGAGCGCTTCGTCGAACACCATGTATCCGCTCTTGGTGCCGGCGGCCACGCCGCGGGCGAGGAGCTTGTCTGAATCTTCGTTCGCCACCCGCTTGCCCGTCTGGTCGACGAGGATGGCGCCGGCGGCGTACAGCGTGTTGTTCGGCCCGACCCAGCTGGTCAGGGCGCCGCGCATCAGCACGCCGAGCAGGTTCTTGGGCAGGCGCTCTGCGACGAAGCGGATGATGCGGGAGACCGCTGGGTGGGCGGGAAGCATCTTGATCGGGTCGGGGAAGCGGCCGGGCGGAAACCGCAGCCCCTCGTAGAGGCGGTCCATCTGCAGCATGACACCGCCGACGTCGCTGCCGAGCCGAAACCCGTCGCCGGTGTTGTTCTGGTTGACGGCCGGCACTTGCGCGGCATCCTCGCCGACATAGGCGGCCTTGAGGTCGGTGGCGGCCGAGTAGTCGCCTGTCGCGAGCACGACGGCGCGGCGTCCGAGGTAGTCGACGCCGTTCGCACGTGCACCGATGACCTCGCCCGCAATGTTGCGCAGCAGCTTCTCCACACGGGCGCTCGTGACGACCGTCACGCCACGCTTACGCGCCTCACGAGAGAGTGCCGTGATGTACGCGGACGAGTTGGGCAGCACATTGTGCATGCGGGGCTTCTCGTACGGCGGCTCAGGGGTCGGGCCGAGAAACTGCACACCGATCGAGGAGAGCCACTCCAGGGTGAGGCCGGCGTTTTCGGCCAGCACGCGTCGGAGGGCGACGTTCTCGCGGGCCTCGTCGGCCCCGTTGGCCACCTTCATGTCCTCGATGAAGAGATCGATCGAGTCATTCACTCCCGCGCGGTACTGGTACGCAGTGTTGGACGCGGTGAAGCTCCCGACCGACATACCGGTGCTGCCACCCACCTCGGCGCATTTCTCCAAGACGAGGGCGGATGCGCCGCTCGTGGCTGCGGAGATGGCTGCGGTGAGTCCAGCGCCGCCTCCGCCGATGACGAGGACATCTGTTGTGACGCTCATGCTTGTTCCTTTCCGTTGAGTGCTCGGAGGGCCGCAGCGCGACCCGCCCAGCCTCCGGTGACATAGCCGGGAGCGAGTCCTCCCGCATAGCCGATGTTCGACAGCCCGCCGATGTCCGCGCCGGCGACGTACAGGCCAGCGATGGGTGCGCCGTCGGGATCGAGTGCCTCGGCCTCGACCGAGATCGGCACGCCGCCGAAGGTGAAGGTGATGGATGGCTGCACCATGAGCGCGTGGAACGGACCGCTCTGCGGTGCGCGAGCGTGCGCAGACACTGGGACCCCGCGGACCACGCCACCGCCGGCGGCGGTCGCCCGGGCGTATCCGTCGAGGGTCGCGGTCAGCGCCTCGCTGTCGACGCCCCAGGTGCCGACCAGCGCGATGAGTTCGTCCATCGTGCCGGCCGACGCCCACCGGCCGCCTGCTTCCTGAGCTGCTTCGAACCGATCGGTGGCGCCGAGGCCGGGGAACGGCTCTTGGCGTGCTTCGGTGACATGGATGTGCTCGTCGAAGATCAGCACACCGCGCGCCTCCGGCTGGGCGACAACGAGCTGGTTGAGGATCTCGTCGCCCAGGGTCTCGTCGGTGAAGCGCTCGCCGCGCAGGTTCACGACGATCGTCGACCCCGAGTAGTACTGCGAGTAGGGGAGGTAGTTCTCCGGCTCGAACGCGTGCAGCGGCCATGGCACGAGGTGGCCGTAGAACGACGCCATTGCCGGTGACCCGCCGGCCCCGACAGCGCGGGCCATGCGCAGACCGTCGCCGACACTGCCGGGGTTGGAGCGTTTGAGCAGGCGGTCAGAGTTCGTGCCGATGTAGCGGGCGAGCAGCTCCGGATCGCGTGCGAACCCACCGGTCGCCAGAATGACGCTCGGCGCCCGCAATTCTCGCGGGCCGTGTTGTGTCGCCACGACGACACCGACGACGCTGCCGTCGTCATCGACGAGAAGGCGGCGGACGGGGGCGGATGCCTGCACGCTCCCGCCCGCGGCGATCACCTGGTCACGGCACCAGGCGAGGATGCCGTGGATGTCGGTGGAGTACCCGATGCCGTAGGTCATGATCTCGCGGGTCGGTTCGTCGGCGACGCGCACGCCGGTGGCGCGGAGCTCGTCGATCGCGCCGGGGAAGTCCTCGACGAGGCGCCGTCCGATGACGGCATTGCCGAGCGGGATGCGCCGCTGGAACGCGTCGAGGTCGGGCGCGGTCCACAGCATTCCGGCCGAGAGCGCGGCCGAACCGCCGAAGCTCGCGGACTTCTCCAGCAGCACCACCCGGGCGCCGGCGCGCGAGGCGGCGGCGGCAGCGGATGCCCCCGCGATCCCCGAGCCGACGACGATGACGTCGAAACGATCTGAGCTCACGCTCCGACCCCGCTCGGTGTGTGCGCCGCCAGTGCCGCGCGCTGCGCAGCCTGCTGCGCGACGATGAGGCCGAAGACCGCGCCCTTTCCGAGCGAGGAGCCGGTCATGTAGGCCGCGCCGTGGAATCCGCCGACCACCTCGCCGATCGCGTAGAGGCCGGGGATGGACTCACCCTCGACCGTGATCACTTCCGCGTGCGCCGAGGTCTTGACGCCACAGTAGGTCGTGGTCATCAGTGATTTCGCCGGGTACGCGTAGAACGGGGCCTGCTCGATCGGCACGAGTTCCCCGACACCGTTACACAGGCTGGCGCGGCCGACCTCGTCGTCCCCGCCCCGGGTGGCGACGTCGTTGTACCGCGCGACGGTCTGCTCAAGCGTGTCGGGATCGACGTCGGCGAGCTCGGCCAGCTCCGCCAGGGTGTCGGCACGAAAGACGTGCCCCTTCTCCTCGAGCGTGTCCATGTCTTTGAGCGGGATGCCGCGGTGCGAGAGCGCCCGCACCCTCGCGTCGAAGATCTGCACGCCGAGCCCGTCCTCCTCGTGGAGCACGGCGGCGCCGAGCGTCTTGTACGACAGCGACTCGTCAATGAATCGCCTGCCGCCCTTGTTAACGATGATCGCGCCCACGTAATAGGCGGTGAGCAGCTCGTGCACCTCGCCCGTCTCTGGGTGGGATCCGTAGGTTCCGCTGATGAACGACATGTCGGCCATGTCAGCGCCGAGCTTCCACGCCATCCGCAGCCCGTCACCGGTGTTGCCCCGCCCGCCGAACGGGATCGCCTGCAACTGCCCGGGCGCGAAGATGTTCAGCAGTTCGGTGCCGCGGCTGAACCCGCCGGTGGCCAGCACCACGCCGAAGCGCGCGGTGACCTCGGAATCGCCCTTGGGCCCCGACAGTCGGGTGCCCGTGACCCGGCCGTCGGCGTCGGTGAGGAGCTTTGTCGCGCGGTGCTCGAGCAGCGTGGTGCCGCCCGCCGCGGCGAACTGGTCGTGCAGGGTCGCCATCACATCAGTGATCGCCGTGTTGTGGCCGCGCTTGGCCGACTGCCCGGAGCTGATCTCCACCTCGCGAAAGACGACCCCGTGTTCCTTCAACCAGCGGTAGGTCTCGTCCTGGTGATCGAGGTATGCGTGCAGGAGCGCCGGGTCGTTGCGGTACTCGCCGACCTCCTGCATGTCACGCAGAAAGAGCTCCGCGGAGTCGTCAACGCCGGCGGCACGCTGCTCCTCGGTGCCGCTGAAGGCGAACCATCCGCCGCTCATCACCGTTGAGCCGCCCAGAGCGGCGGTCTTCTCGGCGAGGATGACGTTCAGCCCGGCTTCGGCGGCGTGGGTCGCGGCCGTCTGGCCGGCAATGCCGCTGCCGAGTACCAGCAGGTCACAGTTGAGGGTGCTCATTCGTCGTGCTCCGTCTTCGATGTCGTGTGCAGGGGCCCGGGCCGTCGAGAGGCCCGGGCCGTTCAGCGACTCAGGCCGTTCAGAGGCCCCGGTCGTTCAGAGACCCAAGTCGCGTAGCGGGGTCTTGTTCGTCTCGCGGGCTGTGGCGATGGCGATCGAGGAGATCACGCAGGCGATGCTCGTGAAGAGCGCTGCCGGCCACCATGCGTTGTCGTTCGCGATCGAGATCGCCTGGATGATAATCGGCGAGAATCCGGTCAGCACCATGCCGAGCTGCAGGCCCACCGCCATGCCGCTCACCCGGAAGCGGGTGTTGAACATCTCGCTGAAGAACACCGGGTAGACGGCGTTCGTCGCGCCGAACGCGAGCGTGATCGTGAGGAACACGCCGAGGTAGATCATCGGCACGTTCGCTTCGCCGACGGCCCAGAAGAACTCCCACACGGCGAGTGCGCCGAAGATGTTGCCGCCAATGAGCACCGGCTTGCGCCCGATCTTGTCACTGAGCAGCGCGAATAGCGGTTGTGAGACCATCGCCGTCGCGTAACCGAATACGACAGCCCACAGCATTGTGCTGGCCGGGATGCCGACGATGGCGGTCGCGTAAGTGAGGCCATAGACCGGTACGACCGAGCTGATGACGATGAGGAAGGCCGCGAAGATCACGCGGACGACGTCTTTGGGCTGACGCTTGAGCACCTCTGCGAGCGGGGCCTTGACGATCGTGCCGTTCTCCTTCTGCTCTGTAAACGCCTCGGGGTCCTCGATCGTGCGGCGGATGATGATTCCGATGACCACGATGACCGCGCTGCCCCAGAACGGAACGCGCCAGCCCCACGAGTAGAGGGCGTCATCCGGCAGCGAGGCCACGCCGATGAACGCGAGGGTCGCGAGGATGTAGCCGACCCAGATGCCGTTCACCATCCACGAGGTGTAGAGGCCCCGTCGATCCTCTGGCGCGTGCTCCAGTGTGAGAGATGTCGCGCCGGAGGCCTCGCCGCCGACGGAGAGCCCCTGGAACAGGCGGAGCAGGATGAGCATGGCGGGGGCGAGTATGCCGACCGAGGCGTGCGAGGGCAGGCAGCCGATGAGGAACGTCGCGATTCCCATCACCATGAGGGTCAGGATCATGATGTTGCGGCGCCCATACCGGTCGCCGATGTGGCCGGCGAGGAAGCCGCCGAGGGGGCGCGCGAGGTAGGCGACGCCGTAGGTGCCGAGCGAGAGAAGTAGGCCCGTCGCACCCGAGTCAGGGAAGAAGACGCGTGTGAACACGAGGGCGGACGCCGACGCGTAGATGTACATGTCGTAGTACTCGAGGGCAGATCCGATGAAGCCTGCGGCCGAGGCCCGCTTGTCCTGCCGACCATATGAGCGTCGGGACTTCTTCGCCGCCTTCGCTGGGTCAGTGATTGTCGTCGTTGACATTTCGTTTCCTGTCTTTTGGTGGATTGGTTGGCGGGCGCTCAGCAGGTGAGCGCGCCTCCGTTGACGTCGAGGCTGGCGCCGGTGATGTAGCTGGCCTTGTCGCTGATGAGAAACTCGACCGCGTCGGCGATCTCGTGCGGACGGGCGAAGCGGGCCATCGGAATCTGGTCTGTGATCTGCTTCGTCTCGGCTTCGGGCATCCCGCCCGTCATCGGCGTCGCCACGAATCCCGGAGCGACGCCATTGACACGGATGCGGAACGAGGAGAGCTCACGGGCCAGCGAGCCGGTGAGGTTCTGCAGCGCGCCCTTCGAGGTGGAGTACGCGACGGATGACGGCATGAACGGGGGGAACGTGTCGCCGGCGAGCCCGCCGGTGCCCGACTTCGAGGTGATCGAGAGGATGTTCACGATCGAGGCTGAACCATCGGTCGGCATGTGCCGGAACGCCGCCTGGATGAGCAGGAGCGGGGCCTTGACGTTGACGGCCATGACCAGGTCCCATTCCTCGGGGGAGACCTCGAAGAACGGGCGCTTGCGCCCCTCATCCTTCGGCGAGATGCCGACGGCGTTCACCAGCACCGAGAGGGTTCCGAGGCCGAGCGCGGCGTCGACAGCCGCCTGGTTGGTGGCGGGGGAGGTGAGGTCGCCGGCCACGGCGGTGTGGCGTGCGCCGCCCGCGGTGGGGAGCGAGGCTGCGACGCGGTCGGCGGACTCTCGGCTCGCGTCGGCGACGACGACGTGAAAGCCGGCGGCGGCGAGCCGCTCGCTGACAACGCTGCCGATGCCGCCCCCGCCCCCGGTGACGATGGCGCTGCGTGCGATCTCTGTGCTCATGGGCATCTCCTGGTGCTGGGTTCTGGCTAGTAGTCGGCGCGTCCGCCGGAGGCGTCGAAGACGAACCCCGTCGTGAATGCGGCGTCGGCGGAGGCGATGAAGGAGACGATTCCGGCGATCTCCTCCGCGGTGCCGAAGCGGCCCATCGGAATGAGCGCCTTCTGCACGTCGCGGCGCTCCGGCGTCATCGCCTGGATGAGCGGCGTCTCGATGGAGGCGGGCGCGATCGCATTGATCGTGACCCCGCTGGCGGCGTACTCCTTGCCGACCGACTTGACGAGGCCGATCACGCCGGCCTTTGAGGCCGAGTAGGCGGCCATCTGCGGGTTGCCCTCCTTGCCGGCGATGGAGGCGATGTGGATGATGCGCCCGTTGCCGCGGGGAAGCATGAGCTTCAGCGCGGCGCGGGTCACGGCGAAGGCGCCGCCGAGGTTGAGGTTGACGATCCGGGCGAAGGTCTCTGGCGTGGTGTCCACGGTCGCTGAGATGGGGCCGAGGATGCCGGCGCAGTTCACCACGATGTCGGCCGACCCGAGGGCGGCGGCCGCCTTCTCGATCGCGGCGGAAACGCCCGCCGGGTCGGTCACGTCGACCGCGCCGAAGCAAGCAGCGGGAAGATCTTCGGGCCAGACCGCCGACTCCAGATCCAATGCGGCCGTCTGGATGCCCTGCGCTGCGAAGCGCCGTACGATGGCGGCGCCCATGCCGCTGGATGCCCCGAGCACGATCGCCCGGCGGGCGTCGATCGTCTGGGCGGAACGTTCAGTCATGGGTGAATCCCCTCGCAAAGCATCG
Source organism: Glaciibacter kafniensis (assembly GCF_039538945.1). Taxonomy (NCBI): domain Bacteria; kingdom Bacillati; phylum Actinomycetota; class Actinomycetes; order Micrococcales; family Microbacteriaceae; genus Glaciibacter; species Glaciibacter kafniensis. The sequence continues at coordinate 115,116 of NZ_BAABCN010000002.1, forward strand.
TCGATTCGGTGGGCGTTCGAAGCTTCCGTTCGAACGTGACGATACAAACAGATGATTGCGAGAGAAGCAAATAACTGTAAGCTCATTTGCGTGTACCGCAAAGATGCCCCCAGAGTCGAGTCCGTCCACCGCGCGCTTGTGCTGCTCAAACTGATCATCGAAGAAGGTTCGATCAGCGTGACCGAGGCCGCCGCTGCTCTCGAGGTGAACGCCTCGACCGCGCAACGACTGCTCGTCACGCTCGTGCATGACGGTTTCGCCGCCCAGCGCGAGGACCGGCGCTACGGCGACGGTTCTGCGCTTGCCAACGTGGGCGTTGCCACCCCCCAGCTCACGACTCGGCTCCGACCGGCGCTGGAAAAGCTCTTCGAGCGCGTTGGCGAGACCGTGCACGTCGCGACGCTCGTGGGCACGCGCATTCAGAACATCGACGGCATAGAGGCGTCGTGGCATCCGTTGCGATTTGGATCACGCGTGGGGGCGTGGCTTCCGGCGCACATCACGTCAGGAGGAAAAGCGCTCCTCGCGGACCTCTCCGACGACGAGGTGGACGCCCGTTACAAAATGGCGTTGACAAGCCCTCGCGCGCACAGCGTCGATGTCGATCTGGTTTCGCTCCACGAGCAGCTTGACGACATCCGGGACAGCCGCATCGCCTGGAACTTCGAGGAGAGCGAGCCGGGCCTCGCGGCGATGTCGATCTCTGTTGGTGCACAGCACGGACCGCGCGCGGCGCTCAGCGTCGCCCTGCCGATCGCGCGTTTTACGAAGGAACTCGGCGCGAAGTGGAGTGCGGATCTCATCGAGATCGCTGACGAGATCGGCGGCAAGATCAGCGGCGAGATCGGCGGCGCCGCAGGCCCGTCTCCGGCCTCCCCGCGCTGAGATCGTGCGGTCATCGGTGTGTTCGACCGGTGCAGAGCTGACATGCGGATGGCCGCCCCTGGTAGTCGGGGCGGCCATCCGCTCACGTGAAGAACCCGAATCGATCCACTGAGCGCTGGGCTACAACCTCAGCACTGCCGGGATTCTTTGCCGTGTCACATTTCGGGCCTCCGCGGTGTCCTATGTTCACACGTTCGTTTGGCGATAGGAATCTCAATGTCTGCACTTTGTCGAGTGGTTATTATCGGCGCCGGGTATGCCGGAGTCATGGCCGCGAACAGGCTTGCCGGAAACCAGCGATTGTCCGAATCCATCAGCGTTACCGTTCTCAACCCGGTTGCCGATTTCGTGGAAAGAATCCGCCTTCATGTGGTCGCGGCCGGAAGTCGAGACTCCGCGGCTGTGCCGATGTGGTCTCTTCTGCATGAGCGTGCAGACCTGGTCGAAGGCACGGCTTCGCGTATTGACCCTGAACGGCGCACAGTGCACGTGTCAGGCGATCGCGCCCCGCTCGACTACGACGTTTTGCTGTACTCCGTGGGCAGCACCCAGGCATCGAGCAGCATTCCGGCAGGCGCGTATGGGCTGAAGGATTCCGAGGATGCACACCGTTTGCGGGCCAGGCTTTCACAACTAGAGCGGGGCGCAACCGTCAGCATCATCGGAGCTGGCCTGACCGGTATTGAGGTTGCTTCCGAAATCGCGGAAAAGTATCCGCAACTGCGGGTGCGTCTTATCTCCCGCGGAGTCATTGCGGAGAGCCTCTCCGGATCCGGGCGACACGCGATAACCAAGAGGCTTTCAATGATCGGAGTTGAACTGGTGGAGAATACCGAGGTGCAACGGTGTGATGATTCTTCGGTTAGAACTTCGGGTGGTGACTCCCTGCGATCTGACTGCACGATCTGGACCGCAGGATTCAGCGCACCACACCTGGCACGGGACAGCGGACTGCCAACCGACGCGCTGGGGCGCCTCATGGTTGACGAGTCGCTGTCGTGCCCGCAGTACCCCGACATTTTCGGGGCGGGCGACGCCATCCAAGCCTCCCGCACGGTTGCAGGTCACCTGCGTATGAGCTGCGCAACGGCACTGCCGCTGGGAGCCCATGCGGCCGATAGCATCATCGCCCGCCTCGAAAAACGAGCTCCGGCCCCGCTTTCGGCGGGATACATGCTCAGGTGCATTAGCCTGGGGCGCAAGTCAGGGCTCATTCAGATCGTGCGCGCCGACGACCAGCCGCGCCGCGTCTTCATCCGGGGTCGCCTCGCTGGACTGGCAAAAGAGCAGATCTGTCGCAAGACGCTTTCGTGGATTCGAGGCGAGCTTCGCAAGAACGGCTCGTACAGCTGGCCCCAGGGCCCGCGGTCGGTGGAAGCCCGATAAGGCCGTGGGATCCGCGGAGGTTTTCGAGGAACACCGTTCCCTGCTATTCACCATTGCCTACGAAATCACCGGAACAGCGACGGATGCGGAGGACGTCGTTCAGGACAGCTTTCTGCGATGGTCAGTGGTCGATGCAGACGCTGTCCACAATCCGCGGGCCTATCTGGCCAAGACCGTGACGCGCCAAGCGCTGAACTCCCTGAGGGCAGCTCAACGGCGCCGGGAAGACTACATTGGCCCGTGGCTCCCGGAGCCTGTGGCCACGGCCCCGGATGTCGCTGACAATGCGGTGCTGAGTGAATCGCTGTCATTTGCGATGCTCGTGGTGCTCGAGACGCTGTCCCCTGATGAGCGGGCCGTTTTCGTCCTCCGCGAGGTGTTCGACTTTCCGTATGCGGAGATCGCCGAAGCCACCGACAAGTCGCTGGCGGCCGTGCGTCAAGTGGCAAGCCGGGCCAAGGCGCACGTCCGCGCGCGGCAACCCCGCTTTGAGGTGGACGCGCGCCGGCAACGGGCGGTCGCTGACCGGTTCCTCACGGCGCTGCTCGGGGGCGACATGCAGTCCCTCATGGATGTGCTCGCCCCGGGAGCCGTGCTCCTCTCCGATGGTGGCGGAAAAGTTTCAGCAGCCCGCAAGCCTGTTATCGGTGCGGACAATATCGCGCGCTTCCTCGCCGGTATCGCCAGAACCCCGGTGCCCGATATGCGGGTTGAATCGTCATCTCTGAACGGGATGCCGGCCCTCATCGTTTACAGCGGCGACAGGGTTGACCTCGTCGCCCTTGTTGAATCAAGCAACGAACACGTTACCGGCATCTACCTCGTACGAAATCCGGACAAGCTCGGTGCGACCACCGGCGCGTCCCTCTCATGGAAGGGCAATCGCACTGATTGAGCCCGAGGTTCTCCTCGCGATGTCTGAGGAATAGGATCTCGCCATGGAAAGCAGGGAGATCGGAAAAAGCGAAGGCCAGAAACCGGCCACGGATGCTGCGGCACCGGGCGACGCCGCCTGGACACTACCGGAAGCCATGACCGGCAGGGCAAGCCCCGCGAAAGCGATGCTCGGCGACAAACCGGTCTTTGCTTACCTCGCGAGCCTGCCTCAGCCGCAGCGCGGCATCGCCGAAGCCATCGACGCGCTGGCGGCCAAGACGCTGCCTGACCTCCAGCGCTCCGTGAAGTGGGGCATGGCGTACTACGGCGTCGGCGACGGATGGTGCTTCAGCTGCGGCGGCTTCGCCGGCCACGTGAAGCTCATGTTTATCAATGGCGTGGCGCTCGAGCCGGTACCGCCGGTGACGCCGGTGGGGATGGGCAAGTCGACGCGGGGTGTGGAGCTTGAGTCCGTGGACGACCTCGACGAACGCCAGATCGCGGCATGGATGAAACAAGTCACGTCGGTGCCGGGTGTCGGCGGCAAGAAGCATTGAGCTCGCCGCAGCTGTTCTCAGGAAGCTTTTGCCGCTACTGGCATGCTGCATTGGAGATGGTGACGGCGAGGTCTGTTGGTCGACTCCACATCGGCCAGTGCCCGGTCGGGAGGTCCACAAGTTCGAGGTCGCGGAGGTTGGCGACTTCCGCCATCATCGGATTCCCTTCGCGAGCCATCTGCATTATTGCCTCTGAGGGGTAGGAGCAGGCAACGATGGTTGAGGGAACGTCTCGTCGCGACTCGTTCGTGAGGCGCACTGGAGTGCGCATGACGGTTGCGGGCTGCGGCACTGCCCGCTGACGGAACAGTTCGAGGTCTTCCTCGCTCAGCCCGTCGAGGCTGGCAACCAGTTGCTCGAACGATGGCAGTGGCGCCTCCCGTTGATCGGGTGGTACCGACGCATCAAAGACAGCACCATCGGCGGACGGACCGCTATCGACGTAGATGATCCGAGAGACCGCGGTGGGGTCCTCGTCCAGAAACACGGAGGCGGGGAATCCGGCGCCGCTGTGAACGACGAGGACGACGGGAGAGCCGTCGGCGCCAGCACCACGAACGGCTGAGCGCAGGGCGTCCACCTGATCGACCAGGCCCCGTGAAGTTCGATCAGGATCGTCGGGGTCGAGGCCCGGAAGGGTCATCGCGATGACATAGTGGCCACGGTCACGTAGTTCTGCCGCAACGGCGTCCCACGCCCACCCACCGAGCCAGTGGCCAGGGACGAGAACGAGAGATGTGAGGGTAGGTGCATTTGTTTCCATGTGCTCATGTTCCTCCGGACACACGTCAACGGCTTGTCACTATTACTGTCACCATTTCTGAGAAAATAGCAGAGTGAATCGAACCGAGCGCCTCCATGCCCTCACCGAGTCGTTGCGTCGGGCCGGTGCTCGAGGCCGCACTGCGCAGCAACTCGCCGACGAATTCGAGGTGACCGTCCGCACGATCAAACGTGACATCACCGCTCTCGAGGCCGGCAGTCTGCCGGTCTGGGGGCGAACCGGTCCCGGCGGTGGCTACGGGTTGACGGAGATATCTTCTCTACCGCCGGTGAACCTCACTGCAGCGCAAGCGCTGGCCCTCACCGCTGCAGTGTCGGCGACCGCTCAGGCGCCATTCTCCGATTCGGCGCGCGCTGCAATTCGTAAAGTGCTTGACGTGCTGGATCCAGTGGCCCGCCGTCGAGCAGCTGAGCTGTCAAACCGAGTGTGGGTCGTCGTCGGCCCAGCGGCTCCCCGTCGAGTGATGTCTGTGCTTGAGCAAGCTACCGTCGACCAGCTCACCATCAACCTCACCTACACCGACGGGAGGGGCCGGAGAACGCAGCGCGAGATAGAGCCGATGATCTTCGCCCTCAACAGTGGTCGATGGTTCCTTGTTGCATGGTGCAGGCTCCGAGACGATGTCCGTTGGTTCGACCTGACCAGAGTTCAGAGCGCAACAGCAACCCGTCATCCGTGCACCGGTCACCAGGTCCACGAGATCGGCACCCCTCCCGAGCTGGCACGCCCGGTCGACCTCTGACCGATACCGATCACGTCAGCGGACCGGTGCGTACCGGGCGGCGATGATGCCCGAGTCGTGGCCCTGCACCCCGAGTAGTCTCAGGCCGATGGGATGCGGTGTACGCAGGCGAATCTCGGCGTTGCCCACCGTGAACGGATGGATGCCGGCGTGTATCCGATGAGTGTCGCGTTCCAGTCGAGCGGGCCAGAGAGCGTACGCGAGGCGACGTACTTGGGGAGCGCGTTGTAGTGCGCGGCGAAGCCACGGTCGTCTGTTTGCTTCGGCCAGTACTCGCGAAAGAACTCGTAGCTTTCCCTGCCGAGCAGCACTGCGTCGGCACTGAAGACAAGTTTGTCAGAGGCTCGCTGCACCCCCGGATCTTCCGGATCGAACCACTGCTCCATCTGGTCGAACACCCCGTCGAGAGTCATTTCAAAAGAAATCGTCACTTTTCCCATGTGCCGAGTATTCTCCGATCCACTCCGAAGGTCATGACCCTTGCGCCCACCTGCCCAGGCGCGCAGGTTCACCATGCCGAAATCCCAAGTGACATCTGATGATCGATCCGAACGGACCATCTAAGTCACAGGCCGGTGGCGCCCCGCCAGTGCGCGGCGGCCGAGCCGCTGGCATTCGTCGCCACGATCTTGACCGTAAAGAAGGTGCCGAGCCCGCTTGATCCGCAGCTGATCGGCACGCCGGCGACACCCGACGGACTCAGTCCGGAGGCGACCACTACGTAGCCCGACGTTGCTTGGACTTCGCTGTCCGTCATGGCGACATAGAGATCCACCGTCGAGGCGTCGGCGGCGGTCCAAGAGAAGTCCTTCACGACGACGTGGTTGCTCGTCATGTCAGGGCAGATGACGCTGTCACTTCCGACCCAGCCGAATGCGGTGAGGCGGGGCGGAATCTGAATAGCGGGCGGCTCGGGCGCTGGCACCGCGACTGGCTCGGGCGCTGGCTCCGCGACCGGCTCGGTTTCCGGCTCCGCAGCCGGTGGCTGCGCGGGTGACTGAGACTGCTCGTCGGCGGTGGGAGGGGGAGGAGGCGTCGGGGTCTCCGCCGCGTTGCTGGCGGTCGGGGCAGGCGTGCTCGTTGCAGTCGGACTCGGTGATGCGGATGGCGCCGAACTCGGCGGCGCAGAACTCAAAGCTTTGGACGAGGTCGCGCGTGCTGACGGCTCGAGTGCCGATAAAGCTCCACTGCCGATGAGGGGAAGGAGGAGCATCGCGGCGACGGTTAGCAGGACGATTGCGACGGCGATGAGGATGACGGTCCGCGTGCGAGCATAGACCCAGGTTTTCGGCCCCACGTTCATCCCCTCGCTAGATTCAACGTCGAGAGTCTAGACGGTGAGCTGTATTCGGTCATGTCGTTCTTCTCATCGACGGATTCAGTCACAATGCGCTGCGGGACGACTACAAGCCCCACTTCATCACTGAGGAATTGTCGAGACTTCTTTCGTTTGCGCCTCCGCGCGCGTAGGTTGAGTTATATCGCGTTTGCGACACAGGGGCCGCGGCGGAGACATCACGGAGGTGCAACTCATGAACTCGAAGCTCGCGACGAGGTGCAGGAGGTGGCAATCATGGACATCCTATTCGGGGTGCTGATCTCACTGGCGGTCATCGCCGCCATCTCGTGGATCGCCTTCTTCCTGATCGTGCGGACGCTGTATCGCCGCATCCGCCGCAGTCGCACGGTCAACGGGGCGGTGCTGAAGAGTCGCGCGCAGCTGAGTTGGGGTCCACGACGCAAGGTCTTCGCACTGCAAATGCAACTCGAGGAGGCGATCGACAGCGGCAGGGCGGCGATCGACCTCGCCGTTCGCAGCAACGGCCGTCGCGGCGACCTTCCCCGGCTGTTCCGGCGCATTGAGGCGGAGGGGACCGCCCTGCGGGCGCAGTTGCACCTGATGGAGAGCGAGACGGATTCCGGCGCACTGACCGATGAGCTCGCTGCAGCGGGCTTGGCGGTCGACCAGATCTCCGACATGATCCGAGAGCTGCGGGCATCCGTCGCCGACGGACTCAGCGACCCCACCGGGGCGGCACTCTCTTCCCTTCGTGCCGAGGTCGACCTGGAGGTGGCGGCCCTGCACGCGGGACTGGTGGAGTTGGCGCACCTGAATGGCGGCAACGTACGCGCCGACATCACCACCCAGTACCCATCAAATGATCGCTTCCCGACCAGAGGAGTCCAGTCATGAGCGACAACAGCGCACGGATGCGCACCATCTTTCGCACGAAGACCTCCAAGGCACTCAACCACATGGAGGACCCGCGCGACGCCCTCGACGACAGCTACGAGCAGCAGGTGAAGCTGCTCCACCAGGTGCGCCAAGCCGTCGCCGAGGTCGCCACGGCGAAGAAGCGCATCGAGCTGCAGGGCGAGGAGATGGGCGCGCGCTACGGGCGCTTGGGCGCTCAGGCTCTCGAAGCGATGGAGCAGGGGCGCGAGGATCTTGCTCGCGCTGCCCTCGAACGCCGCGCCGGGCTCGAAGGCCAGGTCGGAAAGCTGCAGGCGCAGCACAGTTCCCTGCAGAAGCAGATGTCCCAACTGCAGGAGCGGGAACATCGCCTGGCCGAGCAGATTGCCGCGTTCCGCGTCGAGAAAGAGACGATGAAGGCCACCTACAGCGCCTCCGAAGCACAGGTTCGCGCGAACGAGGCTGTTGCGGGGATCGGCGCGAACATGAACGATATCGGCGCCAGCCTCGATCGGGCGCGTGATCGCGTCGCCCAGATGCAGGCCCGCGCGCAGGCCACCGATGAGCTGCTCTCGAGCGGTGCCCTCCAAGACCTGACGGCGGCGCCGGATGCCGACATCGAGCGCCAACTGGCCGAGTTGGCGTCACGATCCGACATCGAGCGCCAACTGAAGGCGATGAGGGCTGCGGGCACCGACCGCGCCAGTACCACGGGGGCACCGAGTGATTCCTCCGACGGCTGGCTCGGTATCGGACAGGCGCCGACGCCGTAGTTGCATCAGGCAGTGGACAGGAGTTGCGAGACAGCGTGAGTGCGCGCTCGTAGAACGACCTTCAGGCTGTCTTCGGTGCGCCGAGCAAGAAGGTGCGCCGAGCAAGAAGGTGCGCCGAGCAAGAAGCAGGACGCTAGAGTCGGGTTCCTCTCGCTTCGAGCGCGTCGAGAAGGAGCTCTGTCGAATCAGCGAATACCTCTTCAGGGTCGGGGTATAGAACCCATGCGGATGCCTGTGCTGCCGGGAAAATGGCGGGGTCTAGCGCTGCATAGGTTCGCCTCTGGCCATCGCGGTCCGTTGTATTGGTGATCCATGGCGAGAATGCAGCGACGAGCCCGTGCCCCACAGTGTGGTTGTACACGGCCTGATAGGCGTGGCCGATTTCAGCGGGGGTGATGCCAGCCCGCAGGAGTTCCCGAAGGCACCAGTCGGTCAGGTGGAAGAGTTGAGGCTCGTCGTCTGCCTGGCCAGCCATAGCTTGGGCGAGGCTCGCATGGTCGCGGTATATTCGCCACCAGCTGCGCATGATCTCGCGCAGGTTGTCCCGCCATGGTGCATTCGCTGGTGGCTCCGCGATGTCGAGGAAGAGTTCGTCGATGAGCGTGGAGAGAAGCGCTTCCTTGTCGCGAAAATGCCGGTACATCGCAGTCGAATCGACACCAAGTTCAGCACCGAGGCGGCGCATCGTGAGCGCGGGCAGCCCTTCTTCGTCGCAGAGCGCTCTGGCCGCGTCAAGAATGCGCTGCCGATCGAGCCGCGCCGCGCCGCGCCGCGCGGGTCGTCCTGTTATAGCCATGACTGATCTTCTCATGAGCTTTCGGGGAGATTGCGTACTTATTACGATTCCGTCAACAACGTTGTCAACGTCGTTGACAAAGCCCTGAGTGTGGTGCCATTCTCTACTCCGAGCCGTCTTTGCCCTGAAAAACCGTCCGCATCGACCCTTATGAACCCGCCTATCGCTGTATGCGGAATGTCCAGGAAAGGACACACCATGACCACCGCTGCACCACAAAAGTATCGGCAGGAACTTCGCCGCTCGCTCTCGCTCTGGGGAAATCTTTCCTTGGTCGTATCAGCTGTCACCCCAGCCACCGGCGCATTCATCATCGCGCCAGTGCTCTTTGGACTCAACGGAACTGGAGCGGCCCTCACCTTCGTTATTGCGGCGGTCCTCGGTTTTGCTCTCGCATACTGTTGGGCCGAGCTCGGAGCTGCGTATCCGATCGCCGGGGGCGACTACTCATTTATCGCCCGCATTCTGGGCCGCGGCCCTGGGTTCGTCTCGCTTGTGCTCTCGGGGCCGGTGCAAGCAATCCTGATTCCCGCCGTTGTTGCGCTTGGGATGGCCGAGTACCTCAGCGTCATCATCAATCTCGACGCCAATATTCTCGGCGCCATCATCATCCTGCTTGGCACTGTCGTGGCGATCTTCGGGGTGCGGCTGAGTGCCGTTGCGGTGGGTGCTCTGCTCATTGTTGAGCTTCTCGCCGTAGTCCTCGTCACGGTACTTGGTTTCGTCAATAGCCAGCGCCCGATCAGCGTTCTGTTCAGCCCCGAGGTTTTTGCGGCGGATGGATCGGCTAGTCCGCTGACTTTCGGCGCAATCATCGCGGGCCTTGCAGTTGCAAGCTTCGCCTACAACGGTTTTCAGGGGGCGTTGGTGTTTTCAGAGGAGACGAAGGGGGGTGGACGCAACATTGCGCTCGCCGTTTTCGTCGCACTCGGTGTCGCAGTTGCATGTGAGGTTCTTCCCGTCGCCGCTGCGCTTCTCGGTTCGCCCAGTTTGACCGAACTCTCACACGCAGATCGTCCATGGCAGTACTTCCTCACCTCCATCGGCGGCGAGACGTTCAACACCATCGTCAGCCTCGGAATTGCCGTTGCAGTCCTCAATGCCGTCATCGCTCTCATGCCGTTCTTTGCGCGCATCCTGTACAGCTCAGGCCGTGACATGGCGTGGCCGGAGCCCGTCAGCAAGCTCGTCTCCACAGTGCACCCGCGCTTTGAGACCCCTTGGGTTGCGACAATCATCATCGGCGTCGGTGGGGCGATAATGATCCTGTTCACAGATATCGCCACCCTCACCACCTGGATTGGCGCGGTTCTCGCCGTTGAATTCATCCTTGTTGCGTTGTCGGCGATAGTCAGTCGCATCCGAAACCCGGAACTCAAGCGACCGTATCGAATGCCGCTGTGGCCAGCCGCTCCAGTTGTGGCAATCGTGATGGCCGTCGCGGTGTTGACCCAACAGAATCCCGCAGACCTTGCCGTCGCTGGAGGACTCGTCGTGCTTTCTGTTCTGTACTACGTCTTCTACCTTCGGCCGAGGAGGGCAACTCACATGATTTTGCTCGACCCGCCGGATGGTGAGGACGAAGACGAGCGTGCTCCGCGTGAGCGAACTCTTCAGCCATAGGACCCCAGTGCCGGACTCGGTGATACTTCTTTGATATGAAAGCATCTACATGACACGCCTGCGCCTTGAGGATGAACTCCGTGCTCGGATCGACGACATCTTCGCGCGATTCTTTGCGGAGGGAAAAGCCGGTCCCGGCCTCGCCTACGGGATTGTTCATGGCGGCCGCCTCGTTCACGGAGGCGGACTGGGAACGGCGGAAGGAGGGCAATGTCGAACGGTCGATGCGGATACAGTTTTTCGTATTGCATCGATGTCAAAGAGTTTCACCGCGGCCGCAATTCTCATCCTGCGCGACGAGGGCAAGCTGAGTCTTGACATGCTCGTCACGGATTTTGTTCCGGCGCTGCGTGCGGCACCCGGACTTCCCTGGGATGCGCCGGAACTCACGATCCGGCATTGCCTCACGATGAGCGCCGGCCTGCCAACGGATGACCCCTGGGCTGATCGCCAAGAATCACTGACGCGGGCCGAGTTCGATGCAATTCTCGCCGCGGGAGTTCACTTCATTGATGTACCTGGTGTGCGCTTCGAGTATTCCAACCTCGGCTTCGCGCTTCTTGGCCGTGTCATCGAGGAACTGAGCGGTCATCCCCTCGCCGACTACCTGCGTATTCGAATTATCGAGCCCCTGGGGCTTCAGTCCACCACCTATGATTTTGAGCGTGTTCCAAGCCCCCGTCTTGCGCACGGACACCGGAAGGGCCCAAGCGGGTCGGTTGTAGTGCCGTTTTGTTCTCCTGGCGCATTTTCTGCCATTGGGGGAGTGCTCTCGAGCACCTCCGACATCGCGCGTTGGATGCACTGGCTGGGAAGAGCGTTTCTCCCCGAAGACGACCGCGATAATTCCGTACTGAGTAGGGCGTCTCGCAGAGAGATGCAACAGTTCCATCGCTTTATCCCTGCGAGTGCAGGGGCAGACCCAGCTCCGGATGTCGATAGCTCGACAGCGACGGGCGCACACACGATCGCCCATGGTTACGGATACGGCCTCTTTATCGACGAGCATCCGCGGCTTGGAACCTTCGTGCAACATTCCGGCGGCTATCCGGGCTTTGGTTCGCATATGCGCTGGCACAGCAGAACAGGATGGGGCGTCGTTGCCTTTGGAAACTGCACGTATGCTCCCGTCTCGACACCGGCCGAAGAAGCATTGACAACGCTGATGGCCGACCTCGATGCATCCGCGCCGGAGGAGCCAGCTTGGGAAGCGCTTGCAGATGCTCGTGCGGCGCTCGAAGCGGTACTCACCGGGAAAGACGATTCTCACGTGAATCCGATGTTCTCGCCAAACATTCTTCAAGATGAGCCTGCAAGTGAGCGCCTGGCTGCCATAAGAACGGTGCTCGCCGAAGTGGGGGCACTCAGTAAAGGCGATGCCCTTCTTGTGCGAGCTCCCACTGCAGCGCGACTGGTGTGGGTGCTCCCTGCCGAGCGCGGCCGTGTGCGCCTTGAGGTTCGTCTCACTCCAACAACGCCTCCGCTCATTCACAGCTACTGGGTTCGTGCCCAGCCGTCGGGCCCGGCAACTCAGGAATAACTCAGCACGTGCTCTCGCCTGCAATGTCCTGCTCCGTTGCATCTACGAGCCTCCGGCCAGCCATGCGGCCGAGCGAGCTCGAGGTGGCAAAAGGTTTACGCACTCACTTCGGAGCGGTGTGAGAATCGCTTCGGCAAGATCTTCGTCGATCAAACCCCCGAGGGGCCTCACCGATTCGGCGATGCCCTTCGGGGTCGTCCAGCAGCTCCGACATCAGCGAGCGAGCCAGCCACGCGAAGCGCGGCGTTTGGAATATATGCGGTGCTCACTGGGTTGTGAGGTGTATGCCCAATTGGAACACGCCGATTATTGAGGAATTCCGTGCGAACGACGGGAAGGTCGGCGGCCACTTCGCCGGGGCCCCGATCGTGCTGGTGCATCACCGCGGACGCAAGAGCGATCGCGAGTTCGTCACACCGATGATGTACCTGGCCGACGAGCAATCGGACACCATTTATGTCTTTGCCTCGAAGGCGGGCGCACCCACGAACCCAGACTGGTATTTGAATTTGGTTTCTGCCGGCCAGGGAAAAGTTGAGATCGGCGTCGAGAGCTACCCCGTCACAGTGCGCGATCTGACGGGCGAGGAACGTGATCGGGTCTATGCCGAGCAGGCGCGCCGCTACCCGGGATTTGCAGAGTATGCGGCGAAGACCGCCGGCATTCGCACAATCCCCGTTTTGGCGCTCAACCGCGCATAGCCACCGTGCTCATCGCGTTTCGAGTGACCTCGGATCGCACCCGGGAATCGACCTCGGCGAATAGCAGTTCAGTGAGTATCATCGAGGCGAGTCGGAGGTGTCGGGCATGCGCAAAATCGTTGTGTACGAGTTGGTATCGCTCGACGGGGTTGCCGAGGACCCAGATAGTTTCTTCGCGGATTGGGACGACGCTATGGACGCCAACCTTGCCGCAGTGATCGCGACACAGGACGCGGTCATTCTCGGCCGCCGGAGCTATGCCGAGTGGGCAGAGTTCTGGCCGAACAGTCAGATTGAGCCATTCGCGACATTCATTAACGGGGTCACGAAGTACGTCGCGACATCAACGCCCCTTGACCGAGACTGGGCCGATGCGACGGTGATCGGCGGCGAGCTCATCGATTTCGTTCGAGAACTCAAGCAACAGAGCGGCAGCGATGTCGGCGTGCATGCAAGTATTTCGGTCGCGCAGTCGCTGCTCGCCGCCGACATTGTCGACGAACTCAGGCTCGTGATAGCGCCGAAGATCGCCGGCCGCGGACGACGCCTCTTCGATGGCTTGTCGTCAATTCAGCTCGAATCGATCCGAAGCGAAATGTCGCCGACTGGTTATCTGCTCGTCGACTATCTTGTTGTCCGCTAGCGCGGATTCGAGCCACCCATGATGCCGGGACTGCCCGTATCGATGTCGCAATCTGTGTCGCACCGCGCGAGACGGTCACGGCTGCCAGAGATGCGTGTGTACCGTTCAACCTTGGTCGCCGGACGTTCACGCCCGGACCACGTCACCGGACGCGAGCCCCGCGATTGTCGCGGCGCACCTGTCTCGGTGCTCGCCCGCCGAGAAATGACGCGCCGGCATCCACCAGGAATCCCTGGCTCAGCGCCTGGCGGCCGATGAGCATCCGGAAGCCCATCTGGTCGCGGTTGCTCAGCGTCGTCTCGGCCGTGATCGTGCGTCCGAAGAGTGCGATATCGAGCAGCACGACGATGCGTTCCTCGCTGTGCCCCGAGGAACTGCGTACCACGCGCCGATCATGCACCGGGCATTCGACAACGGCAACGTCGTTCTCGGATAGCTGCCAGGGGTGCACCCGAAAGCGCACCCAGTCGATGGCTGCGCCATCCGTTTCGTCTGCGTTGTCCGCGTCGTTTGGGCGCACGAATTCCTCGACGTCGAAGGCGTGCAGGGCCGAACTGCGTGCGCCGGTGTCGAGCTTCGCTTTGATCCAGGGCACGTCGATGCCGGGTAGGCCGACCCACTCTCGCCAGCCCGCAATGGTGGTTGAATAGATCGGTTCGCTCACTCGTTTATTTTGGCAGGTTCACCGATGAAATTGGCTATCCTCTCGCGTGCCCCACAGGCGTATTCGACCCAGAGGCTCAAAGCGGCAGGATTGCAGCGCGGTCACCAGGTGAAGGTGCTGAACACGCTGCGCTTCGCGATCGACCTGTCGGGCCCCGAGCCTGACCTGCAGTACCGCGGCCGGCTGTTGTCGGACTACGACGCCATCCTGCCTCGCATCGGCAACTCGATCACCTACTTCGGCACCGCAGTCGTTCGCCAGTTCGAGCAGATGGATGTCTACACACCGAACACCGCGAACGGCATCACCAACGCGCGCGACAAGCTGCGGGCCAGCCAGATTCTGTCCCGGCACGACATCGCCATGCCCGCGACGGCGTTCGTGCACAGCCGCGCCGATGTGCGCCTGGCCATCGAACGAGTGGGCGGCGCCCCCGTGGTGATCAAGCTGCTCGAGGGCACCCAGGGCATCGGCGTGATCCTCGCGCCGGAGGTGAAGGTTGCCGAGGCGATCATCGAGACACTGCACTCGACGAAGCAGAACGTGCTGATCCAGAGTTTCATCTCAGAGAGCCGCGGTCGCGACATTCGTGCCCTCGTCGTGGGGGACCGCGTGGTGGCGGCGATGCGCCGGGTGGCAAGCGGCGATGAGTTCCGCTCGAACGTGCACCGTGGCGGCACGGTGGAGCCGGTCGAGCTGACCCCGGAGTATCACAGGGCCGCCGTGCGGGCCGCGCAGATCATGGGCCTGCGCGTCGCCGGTGTCGACATGCTCGAGGGCAACGACGGCCCCTTGATCATGGAGGTCAACTCGTCGCCGGGTCTCGAGGGTATCGAGCGGGCGACGAACCTGGATGTGGCCGGTGCGATCATCGACTACATCTCCGACCAGGTCGGCTTTCCCGAGATCGACGTGCGCCAGCGCCTGAGCGTCTCGACGGGATACGGCGTCGCCGAGATCATCGTCTACAGCAACGCCGATTTCGTCGGAAAACGGTTGGCCGACTCCGGGCTGGGTGAACGTGACATCACCGTGTTGACGCTGCACCGCGGGGCCACTGTCATGCCCAACCCCAAGGGTGATCTCGTGCTGGAGGCCAGTGACAGGCTGCTCTGCTTCGGCAAGCTCGACGAGATGCGCTCGATGGTGCCCGAACGCCGTCGGCGGCGCACCAAGGTGCGGAAGCTCCCGCAGGAGCCCATCCCCGCCGCCGAGGGGTAGCGCACCGGGGGAGGGCGCGCCGCTGGTGTCAGCCGCGGATCTGCTCTACCTCCGGAGTGTCTACACGTGATTACTCGGTGGTGGCAGGAGTTCGAACCCGGAGTTTTCCGTGCTCGATCCACGCCCTGAATGCGACCGCTTTGCCGAATCCGTCTCCGTCGAGTTCGATCTCCTCCGGCCGCGAGAAGCGCGCGGTGAATTCCGAGCCTGTTTCATAGCGCAGGTCGCCGTCGTTTTTCTGGTCACCCGCGAGAGCTCTGCCCGCCTTTGTCCGCCGAACAATTCCATTGGTCCAGGCCACTTTCACCCACACCCGTATCCATCCCAGTGCGCCGCCTGGCCGGATCATCATCACATCGAACAATCCGTCATCCAGAACAGCCTCGGGCATCAGCAAAATGTTGGCGGGCAGTGAGCCGCAGTTACCGAGAATAAGTGTGTGTACCGTCGCCCGCTTGGGCGCACCATTGTTGATTTGGAATCGCATATGGAGTTCGTCCGGGTCGCGCAACGACTTGACGATCGCTTTCACATACGCCGCCCACCCTGCCTTGTCCTTCAAGTCTTCGTCGGTATTGGTGATCATTTTCGCGTCCAGCCCCAAACCCGCCATCACCACGAATGCATGGTCATCGCGGGACTTGTCGTCTCGCTCGATACGAATCATGCCCACATCAATGGCGCGATCCATTCCGGTGAATGCGACGCGCACGCTTTCGTGCATGTCATTGAGGGTCATTTTCAGGTTGCGGGCGAGCAGGTTGCCCGTACCCGAGGGCAAAAGTGCGACGGGCACATCATGCCCGCGTACGGCCTCGACCACCGCGCGAACGGTGCCGTCGCCGCCAGCGACGATAACTAAGTCGACGCTGAGCGCGAGCGCTTCAGCGGTAACGCCCTGGCCAACGTCATCGACGGACGTTTCAAACCAGACGCTCTCTGCCCACCCTGCGGCAACAGCTTCGGCGTTCACAGCGTCCCGGAGCACGTCGATGTCGACCTTCACGGGATTGTAAATGACTGCGGCGGTTCGAGGCGTGGCATCACTCATCGGGACAGTGTAGATCAGGCAGTCCTTGTCAGCGCGTTTGCTTGAGGAATCAGCTCGACGAACCTCCACGTCGGACCACGCTGAATATTGCGCTGATGAGCAGCGGCGCATGCTCAGCGGTAGAGATGGGTGGCTGCGGCACACCCGCGCCATCGGGCGTAGCATGACTCAAAACCTACTTGTCATTGGAATTAGGGGGGACCAGTGAAGATCCCACGGCCACGCGGACCGGCGAGCGCTGCGTTAATCCAAGCCCTCAGCATGCACCCCGGCCAGGGAGACATTGGTCTGCTGCGCGACGCGGTACGAGTTGGCATCGATGGCACCGTCGATATCCTTCGCGACGAGGATCTCCAGCTCACTCTCTTTTGCCTCTACGAGTTGCACTATCTGGGCATCGAGACGGTCAGCGACGCCTGGGAATGGGACCCCGAGTTGCTCGCCATTCGTGCCACAATTGAAGATCCCTTTGAAGCTGCCCTGCGCGCGCGGGTACCCATCCCCGAGCTTCCCGCACAGACCTCGGACGCCGTCGCCGCGGCATTGTTCGCTTTGACCGCCGACGATTCTGGTCCGAGTCTCTCGCGATATGTCGCGAAATCGGCCACCGTTCTTCACTTGCACGAGTTCTTGATACATCGATCCATTTACCAGCTGAAGGAAGCAGACCCTCACAGCTGGGCAATACCGCGCCTGCGCGGCCGCGCGAAGGCCGCCCTGGTCGAGATCGAAGCCGACGAATACGGCGGGGGCCGACCGGAACGGATGCACTCGACGATCTTCGCTGGGACGATGCGAGGACTTGGGCTGGACAGCGTCTACGGCGCCTATCTCGATCACGTTCCCGGGCTGACCCTGGCGTCGACGAACATGATGTCGTTGTTTGGGTTGCACCGGAGGTTGCGCGGCGCTATTGCGGGCCACCTCGCCGCATTCGAAATGACCTCCTCTATTCCCAACCGCTTGTACGGCAACGGGTTTCGTCGGCATGGCTACGACGACGACGTCACCTGGTACTTCGACGAACACGTCGAAGCGGATGCGGTGCATGAACAAATCGCCGGCCATGACCTCGCCGGTGGACTGGTCGAGTCAGAGCCAGAACTACTCCCTGATGTGTTCTTCGGCGCGGCAGCTTGTCTGACCGTTGACGGATGGGTCGCCGAGGGTATCTTGACGGCTTGGACCGCTGGTGAATCATCCCTACGCGTGCCCATACCGGATGCCGGTTAGGTCGTGCGCGCAGACGTCACCCGGTTAGACGCAGAGTATGTACTTCCCATTCGGTGGGAGCAGGACGCCGCCCGGGAGCAGCTCACGACCTACCTGTCTTGGCTCTCGACTTACCTCGACATTACGGTCGTCGATGGGTCGCCGCAGCCGCTCTTCGACGCTCACGCACGCGATTGGGCTCCGTTTGCCCGGCACCTCGGAGTGGAACCCTGGCCCGGACGCAACGGGAAGGTTGCCGGGGTAATGACGGGCGTCCGGCATGCCCGCCACGAACTGCTTGTGATCGCCGACGACGACGTTCGCTACGACGAAGCGTCCTTGCGGCGGCTTGTCGGTCTGCTTGGTGCCGCCGACGTTGTACGTCCCCAGAATTACTTCTGCCTGCTGCCCTGGCATGCACGCTGGGACACCGCGCGAACCTTGATCAATCGGGCCATCGCTGTCGATTACCCGGGCACGCTGGGCGTGCGCAGATCCGCGCTCCTGGCCACCGGTGGTTACGACGGGGACGTGTTGTTCGAGAACCGTGAACTGATCTGTACCGTTCGAGCCTCGGGGGGCAGGGAGAGGCGCGCCAACGACCTGTTCGTTGCGCGGGTTCCCCCAACATGGCGTCACTTCATGAGTCAGCGGGTGCGCCAGGCGTATGACGATTTCGCCCAACCGGCACGCCTCGGAACCGAACTGATGATGCTCCCGCTGTTGGTCTGGGCGCTTCGCCGCTGGAAAACCACCGTCGGCATAGTCGCGGCCGCCTGCATTCTGGCGGAGACGGGCCGAAGACGCGAGAACGGCCGGTCAGTGTTTCCCGCGACCTCCCTTCTCTGGGCACCCGTTTGGGTTGTCGAACGCGCGGTCTGCATCTGGATCGCGCTGGGCATGAGAGCGACAGGCGGCGTTCGCTACGCTGGCGGCCGCGTCAAGCGTGCAGGCTCGTCGATGTCGTCTATTCGGCGGCGACAGGCCGACCGAACCATGAAACGGCAGGGGTAGCAAATGGCAGCGGGAAACCAACACGATGCGTCCGTGGTGCAGATTGTGCCCTGCGCCGACGGACCGCTTATCGTGCGCGGAGATTTCGAGATTCTCACGCCGGAGGGGGAGCCGGTGCCTCGGCGCCGGCAAACTGTCGCACTCTGCCGGTGCGGCGTATCGATGATCAAGCCATTTTGCGACGGCACCCACAAGGTGACCGGGTTCCGCACAGAACCTTCCGCACAAATCGAGGATCAGGCCGCGCGGCAGCCCGGCGAGGGGTAGAGGACGCGCCCGACTATGACTCGGTGCCGACTCACGAGAGTTGCGGTCGGTTCGCCTGTTCTTTCTCACGCGCCGCATTTGAGGTACGCTCACAATTGCGAGTTGTCCTTGCAGCAGAGATGAAAGGTCTTCGCCATGAACCTCTTACTCATCATCATCGTCATCGTCGCTGTTGTGCTCCTCATCACAGGCGGCTTCGTGCAATCCCTGCAGTTCCTGCTCTGGGTAGGAATCGTGCTTGCGATCATCGCTGTCATCCTCTTCATCTACCGGGCTATGACCGGCAAGAAGAACGTTTAGCCCGTCGTCGGACGCATCCTCGGGGACCGCGCCTCACGGCTGGACCCCTACTCGGTCGCCGCAATTAAGCGGCCGACTTCTGGCGCGTCTGTGAATGCAGTCGTGCCCGATCCGCCGCGTCTGCTCGAGGGTTCTGTGCTAACGCCCGAACAACGAGTCGATTGACCGGCTCAACTCGTAGCCGACCATGTCGCGTCCTGGCGAGAATTGGTCTACGGTGATCTGACCAACAACGGGAACGGTCGGGCCGAGTGGCCGTGGTTGTTCCCTCACGATGAGGAGGATCCGCACAATGAAAGCCTCAGCAACGCTCAGCAAGAATCTGCAGTCAGTTCTGGTCGATCTGATCGAGCTGCACCTTCAAGGTAAGCAAGCCCACTGGAACATCGTGGGCACGAACTTCAGAGATCTGCACCTGCAACTCGACGAAATCATCGCCGATGTGCGCGAATTCTCCGACGACCTCGCTGAGCGGATGCGCGCGCTTGATGCAGTGCCGGACGGTCGCAGCGAGACCGTTACCAAGACGACTCATCTCCCGAAGTTTCCGTCTGGTGAGGTCGACACGACCAGCACCGTGGACCTCATCACCGAGCGCCTCGACGCAACCGTCGCCAACATTAGAAAAGTGCACGATGAGGTCGATGAAGAAGACCCGACGACGGCGGACATCCTGCACACGTTCATCCACAAATTGGAACAGTATGCGTGGATGGTGAGCGCCGAAAACCGCAAACCTCACCGGGCTTCTTCGAAGTCCACTCACAAATAGCGGCATTTCAGCACGCACCCTCATCGGCGTTTGAGGCGGAGGTCCACCCCACCCGGGGTGGACCTCAGTTCGCGCTCAACCGGCGTCGAAGTGGATGGACTATTCTTCGGCGCCGAGCACCTGGGCGAGGGCGAGGTCATCGTCTGGGCTGAGAGCGGAGACGAGCATGCTTCCTCCGAATGGTTCAAGCTGGCGGGCGAATTCACCTTCTGCGATTTCGATCGCGTATAGGGCCAGCGCCCAATGGCCGTGCTTGACCGCCTCGGTGGCCCTGCGACGAAATTTCGAGTCCACCAGGTCGTCGTTCTTTTCGTGCGCTTTGAAGACATCGCCGATGATGCCGCCGGCGGCGAAGCCCAGCACGGGTGCGAGAGCGAGCGAACCAAGGATGAGCCCGAAGGCTGCACTTTGCACTGCGCGTACTCGGTCTAACTTGCCGTAGGAGGCCTTAGTCATGACTACTTGGTCTGCGTCATCCACGGTGAGTACGGCGGCACCAACAAGAGTGAGCAGCGCGGCGCCGTTCAATTCGTGGATTCGTTCGTATGCCGCCTGAGCCTGGTCCTGGTCAGAGAAATCGACGATGATGAGCGTGGACATCGATTCACCGCAGTATAAAATCGATGGACATCGCTCGGGCATCGCCGGGGACCTGGAGCGCTGCGCCGGTCTCAGAACGGCTGTCATTACGTGGACGTTGAGTCGTCGTGTCGTCGACCGCCCCGCGTTGATTGTCGGTGTGTTGCTGCATGGGTGCCTCCCCGGCCAGTTACCGTGAACGTCTCGATCACTCCACGCTACGCGCGCGAACCAGTCCTGACGAGGGTAGATATTCGAGACTGGATTGACTCGCCCGGGCCACGGCGGGGGAGTCGCTGGGCGTGCCGATCGCCCCGTGTTGCTTCACGTCAATACCCCACGAAAAAGGGGCCCCGCCGGTGCCGTTGGGCCTCTGCCTCAGAGACCCTTCCCTCCAGTGACGGGAAGGATACAGATTTGTTTCCATCACCCGTTTGAATTCATTGGTGCTGCCTCGGAACCTCGAAATGGTCTTGAAAATTTCGCAAACCTTGAGACCATCGCATTGGAATAGGTTCCAGCTGCCTGGGCGTGGGTGGCCCAGGCCAATCATCTTCCGCTGCGCCGGTCACCGAACTGGCTCAGAGGGAGATGCGGGCGTATGTTGGCCGGAATTCTCGGCACGTTGGTGCGAAGGGAGCGGACCATGTCAGATATTGATCAGAAGGGTCAGGGAAAGAGCCGCCTCGACAGCGTGGCAAAGGAGCAACACGCTCCCGACGCTGAGGACAATCGCAAACCTGACGCGATCTCGGAGGTGACGAAGCCGGCCTGGAGATACATTTTCAAGCGCACTCTGCACGAATTTTCCCGGGACGGATGCACAACGCTCGCTGCCGCCCTCACGTACTACGGCGTTCTGGCGCTCTTTCCCGCATTGTTGGCGCTCGTGTCACTTCTCGGTATTTTTGGTCAGGCCAAGCAAGCCACCGACGCCGTCCTGAAGATCGCGGCGAGCGTAGCGGATGACTCGACGGTCAAGATCATCCAGCAGCCCATCGAACAATTGGCCAGTGCACCCGGCGCCGGTTTTGCCTTTGCTGTCGGCCTGATCGGGGCGATCTGGTCCACGTCGGGCTATGTAAGCGCGTTCGCCCAGTCCATGAACCGCATCTACGAAGTCGACGAGGGCCGCCCACTCTGGAAGCTCCGCCCGGTGATGTTTCTGATCACGGTTGTGATGCTCGTGCTGGCAGTCGTCGTGGCCCTCCTGCTCGTCATATCAGGACCCGTCACGCAGGCAATCGGCGATGCTTTCGGGCTGGGTGATGCTGCTGTGCTGGTGTGGAATATTGCCAAATGGCCAATTCTCATCCTCTTCGCAATTGTCATGATCGCCGTGCTCTACTACGGCACCCCGAACGTCAAGCAGCCCAAATTTCGGTGGATCAGCGTGGGCTCCGTGATCGCCCTCGTCGTGCTTGCCGTGACGTCGTTGGCTTTCTTCTTCTACGTGTCGAACTTCGGCCACTACAACAACACCTACGGCAGCATCGGCGGAGCAATCGTGCTGCTCCTGTGGCTCTGGCTGGCGAACCTCTCGCTACTTTTCGGAGCCGAGTTCAATGCCGAGATGGAACGAGGCCGGCAACTCCAGGGCGGGATCGAGGCAGAGCAAACCATTCAGCTTCCACCACGCGACACCAAACGGAGCGAGAAGGCACTCGAGACGGAGAAAAGGGATGTCGAAAGTGGCCGCGCCATACGAGAAGAACAGGCTGCGCCGCCTTCAAATGCTGGCAGCGAGCCCCGGTGAAAGGCCTGATCCTGGGCCCGTATGGGTGACAGGACGAGGCAGCCGAGCGCATTCGGGTTCGGAGTGCCTCCAGCTATTCTCACGTTCGTATTTTGTTCAATCCAGCTCTTGACAAGAAAAAATCGGTGCCCCCACAATGGGTGTCAAGAATCGACGTTTTCAACTGGTGGGAGGGGATGACGAATGATGCACAACGTTTCTCAGGACCCGGCCATTCGCTGGAGCGACACCGGCCACGAGATCGAACGCGTCCACGGGGAAAGCGGGCCGCGCACCATGGGTGATCTCGAGGTGCAGCTGGTCGGCGATGGGGTGTGGCGAGTTCGCGATAAGCGGCTGCCCGAGCATGATGCATCCTGCGTGCTCGGAGTGATCGAGAAGACCCGCAGCGGCTATGAAGCCACCCGAGTCGGCAGAAGCCTCGAATGCTCAGTGACCGCCTCGTTCAGCGATGCCGCCGGCAGTTTCGTCTAGCAAACTCCAGGCGGTGGTCCCGTAGCGGACAAGTCCAGACGGTCCTACGGTAGCGGGCAAGTGGGCTTGCAGATCCAAAGTGGCAGTCGACTCGGTTCGAGTGCTTGCCATCCGGGACACATGATGTCCTCATCTCAATCGACCCTCACTCGTCCAGAAATACCCATGTGTACATCGACCGCGAGCCATGCCGCTTGGCGTGGCAACCGGATTCAGAGAAAGGGAAATGACATGTCGAATCCTTACCCGCCGGTTCCGCCCAGGGACGAAGACGCGCTGACAGACCTACATCGAGACGAGGCGCTGCCGCCGGCCCCAGGCGAGGAACCAACGACGGTCGAGATCTCTAGCCCCGGCCCTGGCACCGGCGACGCTGCTTCTATCGCCAAGGACGAGGCAGCGCATCTGAGTGAGCAGGCTGCCGAATCGGGACAGAAAGTTGCCGGAGTTGCCAAAGATGAGGCCGCGAAGGTCGCCTCCGAGGTGAAGGTGCAGGTCAGCGACCTCTTGTCCGAAGCCAAGGAGGAGCTCAACGAGCAGGCAACCGCCCAACAGGAACGCGTCACGGCTGGCCTGCATTCGATCAGCGATGAGCTCCAGCGCATGGCCGACAACTCGGATGAGGGCGGCATGGCTGCCGACCTTGTGCGGCAGGCTGCGGAGAAAACCGGAAGCGTTGCATCGTGGCTCGGTGATCGTGACCCAGGGTCCCTCCTGGAAGAAGTGCGCAAGTTTGCACGGGAGAAGCCGGGTACCTTTATCGCGATCGCCGCTGCTGCGGGCGTGCTGGCAGGTCGGCTCACCCGCTCAGTTGCCAGTGGGTCCGCCGACGCGCATGCGAGCACCGCGGGTGAGATGCCCTCCACGGGTACCGTGCCACCGACCGGCGTCACTTCCGGCTCGACCACGGGAGGCTCAGTGGGCACTACCGGGCCCGCGTCCTCATCGGTCAACATCGACCCAGATATCCAGGCGGGCTCGGCCACACCGATCTACGACGGAGCGTCTCTCGCGCACGGTCAGCGGGCCGGAGTCCCGCCCGAAGGTGGCGAACGGTGATGACTGATGCCCCCACCCCTTCAGAAGAACAAGCCGCGAAGAACTCTCTGGGTGACTTGCTCGGCGAGGTGACGCGTGATGTCTCCACATTGATGCGGCAGGAGCTCGAACTGGCTAAGGCGGAGCTGCGTGAATCTGCCACTCGCACCGGCAAGGCCGCCGGAATGTATGGTGCCGCGGCATACGGCGGCATGATGGCGGTGCTGTTCCTGTCGATCGCTGCTTGGTGGGGCCTGGGCTACCTCATCGGGAACGCCTGGTCAGCAGTCGTGATCGCGGTGGTGTGGGCCGTCGTGGCCCTCATCCTCTATTTGTCGGCCCAACGCAAGATGAAGACTGTGAAGGGTGCCCCTCAGACGGTCGACACCCTCAAAGAAATTCCCGAAACACTCAGAAGAAATGAGGAAAACCGATGACGAACAGCGACCCGGACCAGATCCGCGCCGACATCGAGCGCACGCGGTCCGAACTCGGCAGTGATGTGGACGCATTGGCCGACAAGGTGACCCCTTCGAAGATTGCCCATCGTCAGACCGAGAAAGTGAAGAACGCCCTCGGCTCCGTGACGGAACGCGTGATGGGGACAGCGGCGGATGCTCGTGAAGCGGGATCCGATGTGGTCGGTGCCCTCGCCGACGCCCCGCACAAGGCGGTCGAGAAGGCGAAAGGAAATCCTCTGGCCGTGGGTCTGATCGCCTTCGGGGTGGGGTGGCTCGCCGCGTCACTCATCCCGGCCAGCACGAAGGAGAAGGAGATCGCAGAGTCGCTCACTGACGCCGCCCAGCCCCTCCTGCAAGAAGTGCAGCATGCAGCGATGGACATGGCCGACGATTTGCGTGAGCCTGCCGAGGAGGCGGTTGCGGCCGTCAAAGAGACGACCACCGACGCTGCTGAGGCTGTGAAGTCTGAGGCGACATCCGCTGTCAGTGACTTGAAAGACGAAACAGTGGACGCTGCGCAGTCCGTCCAAGACGGGGGTACCCGGTCGTAACTAACCACGCAATATAACCCGCTTCGCTCGAATCTCGCTCGTCCAGCTCTGAAATTCAGTCATCCGAGGAGGAAACATGTTCTATCACGTGCAGCGATTGATCAATGAGATTGTTCCGGACGAACCAGATCCAGCTGCCGCGAACGCCCTTCAAGAGGGGCTCGGTGGTCAATTCGGCGAGATGCGCACGATGATGCAATACCTCTTTCAGAGCATGAACTTTCGAGGGGCCAGCGCGAAGCCCTATCGGGACTTGATCCAGGGCATCGGCACCGAGGAGATCAGCCATGTGGAACTCATCGGCACAACTATCTCTCGGCTATTGGATGGGTCACCGCGTTACCAGGGTAAGCAGAGCGACCCGCTGGACACCCCGGGCGCCGGGGGAGCAATCCCACTGGAGATAGCGCTGTCGCAGGGCAACATCCACCATTATCTGGTGGGCGCCCAAGGGGCGCTACCGGTGGACGCGGCTGGCAACCCATGGAGCGGTAGCTACGTCTACAACTCGGGCAATCTCGTGCTGGATCTGCTTTACAACCTCATGTTGGAGTCGACTGGACGCCTGCAGAAGTGTCGCATCTATGAGATGACTGACAACGCCACCGCACGCTCAACCGTCGCCTACTTGATTGTGCGCGACCAGGCACACGAAAACGCGTACGCGAAAGCGCTAGAGACCCTCGGCGTGGATTGGAACAAAGCACTACCCATCCCGAAGACCAATGCGGAGAAATTTCCCGAGGTTGCGCGCCTGCTCGATCTCGGGCTGCAGAGCAAACAGTACACATTCGACCTTGCCAATCAATCGGAGGCCGGCAAGATCTTTCAGGGTCTCGCTCCCTCCAACGATGGCACCACCCTGGACGCCAGTGAGCAGGCCCCGGAGGGCGTACCCTCGCAGATCGCCCCCGAGCGCTTGGAAGAATTCGCTCCGGGTCTCGACCCTGCGTTGCTTGAGTTGATCCAGGCGACCGCGGCCATGGAAATGGCAGAGGTCGACATGACGTTCGGGGCGCTGAAGAGCACGGCGGCCCAAGCTTCGGAGCCGCCCGTGTCGAATACTCCGAACCCCTCGACGAAAGCCCACCAGAAAGGCTCGTCTCACTCGAAAGCCGCCGCGAAATCAAGTAAGAAATGAGCTCCACCATGTGCCGGGTGGCTTTGCGCGGCCAAACGCAGGCCAAACCGTTCAAAGAAAAACCACTGACCAGTACCGGTGAACCAACGACATGGATGGAGCACGAACGTGAATGAGGCAAGTCAGGTTCCCGGTGAAGGTGACGCTCACACGCAAGACGAACCGGTAATGGAACAAAACGACGTCTCCGAACGAGCGAAGCTGAACGGGATCATCGCCCAGACGCTCTCCGACCTCGGAGGGCAGCATCCTCTCACCGACATCGAGGCGGTCGTTCGCCAACGAAGCGCCGAGACAGGGCTCAGCTACTCATCTAATGAAGTGTCAACTGCACTGCAGGAGGCGATAGGGCACGTTGGTGCCGACGGCATGTCCGAGTAGACGCTTCAAGCCTTCGTCGGAAGTCCGGGTTCGCGAACGAGTGAAGGCTCCGCCGGCCACAGCCGACGGAGCCTTCGCCGTTGCTAGTCCTTGAGAGTGTCCTTGACCTTCTCGCCGGCCTGCTTCAGATCCGCCTGGGCCTGGTCGACCTTGCCTTCGGCCTTGAGCTTGTCGTTGCCGGTCACATCGCCAACGGCTTCCTTGCCCTTGCCTGCCGCCTTTTCAGCAGCATTCTTGATCTTGTCAGTACCACTCATTTTCTTGCTCCCTCTGTTGCTTGGAAGAGACTGTCGTCGCTATCGTAACTCTTCCTTCCCCCGCTTGGGGGGCATATGCTCAAAGCAAATTTCGAGCTTGATTGGGCAGTAAAAAGAGCTTGATTGGGCAGTAAACAGCAGGAACGAGGAGCCGTGATGAAAGGAAAGATCCTGTTTGTGGCTGGCGTTGCGACCGGGTTTATGCTCGGCTCAAAGGCGGGCCGGCAAGCGTACGAACGCATCATGACGCGTGCGAAACAGACGTGGGAAGACCCCGCCGTGCAGAAGACCGTCTCACAAGTCGGACAGTTGGCTCAGGATGCCGCGTCTGTTGCACACACGAAAATGTCAGAAGCGATGGACCACACCGCAACGACCGAACCTGAGCATGAAGCGGAGCACAGCGCGACCGCTGACGAGCCGACCGCGATCGTTGACTCGAACGAATCAAACGGCATTGCCGACACGACGCGCAACCCCGGCGGCGAACAGAACCAGAGTTGAACCTGAACAGGCGAATCTCTCGCATCGGGGTGGCCGAAACGAACTGTTGACAACAATGCGGCGTTTTGCTGCAGGCGAAGACTGCTGAGGAACCGCTTCTCCGGAGCTTCCCCACGTCGGCGGCCGCTGCTACCGTTCCCTCATGAACCGACAAGACCTCTTTCTCATGTCCGATGCTGCGCTTCGTGATGTGATCGACATGATCGATCACGAGCAACTGTCGCTTGCTGCCCCCGCCGAGTGGTCGCGAAAGCCTGACCCGACTCTTCGCGACATCCTCGCCTCTCACGCATTCGATGAGGCATGGGTTCCAGACGTGCTTGCAGGTCGCACCGCGGAGGAGGTTGGCGGCCGGTATGAGGGAGACTTGCTCGGCGACTACCCGATTGCAAGTTACGACAGAATCAATGATACAGCGACCCACGCTGTCACTCGGGACCTCGATTTCGACAAGATCGTGCACCTCAGCTACGGGGATTTCTCCCTTGGCGAGTACCTCGAGCACATCAGTATCTATCGGGCGTTCCAGGCCTGGTCGATCGCGCGCTTCCTCGGACTTGACTACTCTCTGCCGGGTCCACTCGTCGACGGACTCTGGGAGATCATCGGACCGCAGGTCGACGGTTTTCGGGCAATGGGCGTGTTTCCGCCCGAGATCCGGGTGCCAGAGGACGCCGACAGCCAGACCCGGCTGCTCGCGAAGGTCGGATACTGGGTGCCCTGAACCTCCGCGAGCGATTCCACTGCCACCCACGATGGGGCGGGGCGTTTCGAGAAGGATGTATGGGCGCTCACCCATCTTTCCCCGCCGACGCCGAAGTAGTGTCAGTGAATGAACGATTCACGAGAGACCATCGTCGTTGGCTTCATAGCCGATCCAGGCTTGCCGATTAAACTGGCCGAGAGGTTCCAGAAGACACTTCCCGCGTCTCTCGCTGAGTCAGTTGATTCTGAGGTTGAGTGGCGCGTGCAAGTCGTCGAATTTTCATTGCCGCTCAACGACGCCGGAGTCGTCGAATTGAACAAGGATTCGGCACTCTTGCGCGATCAGTGGAACTGGGACTATGTCGTGTATCTCACGGATCTTCCCAAATACGTCGAAAACGAGCCGTTGATTTCCAGCGCAAACGTCGCGTTCAAGACTGGAATGATCGTGCTGCCATCGTTGGGAGTGGTGCGCAGCCGGCGGTTGAAGCGTGCTCTTTTGGAGGTCTTGGCGGCACTTCACGGCGCAGAGGCGACGAAGGATCAGCGACGAGGCAAAGATTCTCTGACGAGACGTGCGCTCTACCGCGAGACAGACTCAGATACTCCTCATGACCAGGACACGTTCGAAACGGTCAAGGGCTTTCTCGGACGCCTTCTCTTGCAAGCCGGGATGGTGCGCAGCAACAGGCCATGGCGATTGCTTCCCCAACTTTCATCAGCGATGGCTGCGGCCATCGCTGCCGGGGCTTTCGGCATTTTCTATACGAGCATTTGGAGCATGGCCGATTTCGCCAGTCCCTGGAGACTATTCGGCATCAGCATCTTGTCGATTGCAATATTGAGCACATGGCTTATGGTGTCGAACAGCCTCTGGGAGCGCCCGCGAGGGGGACTCAAGCGAGAACGGCAAATAACCTACAACGTTGCGACGGCAACCACGCTTGTGGTCGCGGTGGCCAGCATGTACGTCGGCCTCTTTGTCGTTATTCTTGCTGGTTCACTCATGATCATCAACAGCGGATTCATGGCCCAACAGCTCGGGCATGAAGTTGGGTTCGCAGACTACGTCAATCTCTCCTGGCTCTCCGCTTCACTGGGCACGATGGCTGGCGCTTTGGGTTCGAGTCTGGAAAACAAGGAATCCGTGCGCAGGGCTACCTTCAGTAGCCGCGAATATGAGCGCCGACAGACAACGATTCGTCAGAAGATCGAGAAAATGGAGCCGAGTGAGGGCCTCGAAGGCGAAGCGAAATAACAAGAGCGGAGAGGCATCGGGTGCGCAAGTTCACCCTCTCGTCATGCTGGCGGCACCATTCTTCTCCCATCGGGTCACGCCGGCTGCGGCTGCGTTCGCCGTTCGAAGAGAACGAGAACCACGGCGGCGAGGCAGAACACGGCGAGGATCGGGGATGCGAGTTCCACGGCCATTTGCAGTCCGAGCGCGGTCGCGAGCATGCCCGCCCCGATCGCAACGACAGCCTGCACGACGTAGGCGAGCAGGTAGAGCAGCGACAGCGTCGCCCCGCGGTGGTGCGCGGGTGCGGTGCGGTTGATGAGTGAGAGCCCGCCCGTGAAGGAGAAGGAGTATCCCATCCCGCCGATGATGCACCACAGCAGAAGGACCAGGATCGATCCTGTCGCGCTCGCCGCCGCCATCAGCCCGAGTCCGATCACGGAGAGTGCGCCGCCGATCAGGATCGTGGTGTGCGCGTGCATGCGCGAGAGGAAGAGCGCGGTGATGCCGATGGTGGCCGAGGAGACTCCGAGCAGGGCGCCGATCGCGAACAGGTTCGTCGTTCCCGTGAACTCTCGGGCCATGTCCGCGCCGAGAGACAGGAACATCGCGCCCACCGCGTAGGCGATGGACACCGAGATGGTGGCCAAGACGAACGGGCGCAACATCCCCGGCGCGACTCGCGGCAGCGCGAATGTCCACCGCTGTCCGACCGTCTCGTCGTGGGGTGTGAACAGTGTGAGCACGAATGCGACGATCGTGAGTGCGAGAAGTGCGACGAAGCTCAGGACCAGGGGGAGTGGCGCGTATTCGGCGAGCAGGCCGGAGATCACGAGCGCGAGCGTGAGACCGGCCGACGTGGAGACCGTCGTCAGAGAACTGGCGATGCGTGGGTTGCCCGTGTAGTTGTTCTCGACGAGTGCAGCGCTCGCGGCGCCGATCGCAAAGCCGGTGCCGACCCCCTGCAATACGCGGCCGAGATAGAGGAATCCGACGTTCGGGGCGATCGCGAAGACGATGGCCGACAGAGCGATCAGAGCGACGCCGATGAGGATCGTCTTTCGGCGTCCGATGGTGTCGGACAGGCTGCCGAAGAAGAGCAGCACGAGCAGCAGCGAGAGCGGATAGACCCCGAATACCGATGTTGTCACGGCGGCCGACAGGTCCCATTTCGCCGCGTACACCGGATAGAGCACGCTCGGTGCGCCGCTCGCCCAGAGAGGGCCAGCACGAGAGAGGCTGACCAGAACGTTCCGCGCTTGCCGAATTGTTTCATAGGGATAACCTAGCTTGGTTTTTCAAAGTCACGTACAATGGAGGCATTATGAAACCGAAATCGACGTGCCAGATCGTTCGCACCCTCGACGTGATCGGTGAGAAGTGGTCGTTGCTCATCGTGCGCAATGCGCTGCGTGGGCAGACGCGCTTCTCGCAGTTCGGGGAGAACCTGGGGCTGTCCTCCGACATCCTTGCGAATCGTCTAGCGAAGCTGGTCGACACGGGCATCTTCGAGAAGCAGGACTATCACGAGCCCGGAGAGCGGATGCGGTCTAGCTATCACCTGACGCCCCGCGGAGAAGGGCTGCGTGTCGTGATGGCCGCAATGATGCAGTGGGACGACGAGTTCAACCCCTCGCCGCTGAGCGGTGGTTCCCGGCTCGTCGAGGCAGATGGCGAGCGACCCCTTCGGCTCGCGTTTCTAGACGCGCAGGGTGGCGAAGTCGACGGCAATGCCGTCGCCATTCTTCCTCGCGCCGTCGGCGTCGTGGGCTGGTAGGCGCCAGCTGAAAGCTGGTAGGCGCCAGCTGAAAAACGGATGGCCACCCCGGGCGGTCGGGGCGGCCATCCGCTGCGGAGTGAGCGCGGCTCAGTCGCGTTCGCCCGCGCCCACGAGCTCGTGCCCGCCGGGTGCGTCATCGGCCGACGCGGCATGCTCAAGGTCGGCGGTGGTGGCGACGGCGTCGTCACGCGCAGAGGTAGCGGGAGCAGGCTCTGTCTTCAAAGCGGGGATGAAGGCCACGATGACGGCCGCGACCACGGCGACGCCAGCGCCGATCGTGAGCACAGTGTGGAAACCGGCCTCGCTCGGCACCGCGACGCCGCCCAGCTGAATTGTCATCTGCGCGAGCACGATGCCCACGATTGCGGAGCCCGTCGTGGTGCCCAGTGAGCGCATGAGTGTGTTGAAGCCGTTCGCGGAGGCGGTCTCGCTGCGCGGCACGGCGCTCATGATGATGGCGGGCATGGCCCCATAGGCGAACGCGACGCCGCTGTTGACCACGAGGCCGGCGAGGAGGATGCCCCAGGCGTGACTCATTGCGAGCAGCGCGACGCCGTAGCCCGCGGCGAGGATGACGACTCCCAGCAGGAAGGTGAACTTCGGCCCGCGCTTGTCACTCATCCGTCCGCCCACTGGGGAGAGCACGAGCATCATGAGGCCGGCCGGGGCCATCCAGAGACCGGCCGCGAGGATCGACTGGCCGAGGCCGTAGCCCGTCGCCGATGACAGCTGCAGTACCTGCGGAAAGACGAGCGAGCTCGCGTACATGCCGAATCCGACGAAGATCGACGCGATGTTGGTGAGCAGAACGCGGGGTCGTGCGGTCGTGCGCAGATCGATGAGCGGGTCGGTCGTGCGCAACTCCCACCAGCCCCACAAGCCGAAGACGACGACAGCCGCGGCCAGCATTGTGATCGTGAGTGGGGATGACCATCCCCACGCGGATCCCTTCGAGATTCCGAGGATCAAGGCGACGAGGCCTAGTGCTAGTCCGGCGGCGCCGACCCCGTCGAAGCGTTGCCCCGAAGCGCCGGCGGGAACGGCGGGAACGATCTTCCAGATCGTGAGCGCGATGAGTCCGCTTACGATGGCGGCGGCCCAGAAGAGGATGCGCCAGGAGGAGAACTCGATCACGGCGGCCGAGATTGGCAGCCCGATCGCGGCGCCGGCTCCGAGCGTGGCGCTCACGGTCGCGATCGCCGATGACAGCCTCTCCTTCGGCACCACATCACGCAGCAACGCGATCCCGAGCGGAACCATGCCGGAGCCAAGCCCCTGCAGCGCGCGTCCGAGGATCATGATCTGCACGTTCGGGGCGATGGCGCAGACGATGGCGCCGAGGGCGAGCGGCAGCGCGAGCAGCAGGATCATCCGGCGCTTGCCGAAGAGATCGCCGAGGCGACCGGAAATCGGCACGGCAACCGCCGCGGCGAGCAGCGTTGCCGTGAAGATCCAGGTGGTGTTGTCGGACGTGGTCTTGAAGATCCCAGGCAGCAGGGCGACCAGCGGGGTGACCATCGTCTGCGTGAACGCGGATGAGATACCAGCGGATGCGAGGGCGGCGATTATGAGCCCTGGGCGGGCGACGGTCTTGGCCATATGGGGGAGTCCTTCCGACAAGCGGTGCAATGCAGCTGAATGCATCATGCATATGTAGTCTACATATGTATTCTACATATCTTCTGTTAGAATTGGCTCGGACGAGGAGGGCCGCCATGGACCGTCGCATCGGTGATATCGAGTACGAGCAGATGCTGCTGAGCCGTCATACGATCGCGCAACAGCGCGGGCGTGTGATCGAACGCAGCTCGTATCTCCTACTGAGTCGCATCCGCTCTGATGGCCCGCGCTCGATCGGTGAGCTGAGCGAGACGCTGCGCCTCGACGCATCGACGCTGCAGCGACAGACCGCGGTGGCCGTGCGCGACGGGCTGCTCAAGCGCGTCGACGACCCCGCTGGCGGCATCGCCCGCAAGTTCGCGCTCACCGAGTTCGGACTCGAGAGCCTGGTCCAGTCGCGTGACCGGTCGATCGCCGCACTCGGGCGCATCCTTGTCGACTGGACCGATGACGAGGTCGCCGACTTCGCCGACGCTCTGCACCGCTTCAACGTCGACATCGAGGAGTACAGCGCATCCGTGCGCGCCGCCGCACTCGACTGACGTGTCGTTCGCGTGCTGTGAGGCAATCGACGACCGATAGTATGTGCTCTGTTCGCGGCGACGATGTTGTTGGTAGCCGTCTCCTCGTAGATAGGAATTCCAACGTGCGCCTTCGCCCCATCGCTATCACCGCCGTCGCTGCGCTCGCTCTGACGCTGGGTTGGCCAGGTGCTGCGTTCGCCGATGCGCCGTCGGCGACCATCGCCATGGCAGACACGTCACTCGTCGCCGGTGAGACCTCGCTCGTCACTATTACTTTCACCGAACCCGTAACCGGCTTCGACAACGCCGACCTCAGCATCGCCAACGGCACGCTGTTCGACCTGGCTACCGGCGACGGCGGCGTGACATGGACCGCCACTTTGGTACCCACTGGCGGAGTCGAAGATTCCACCAACCTGATCCGGCTCGACCTCACCGGTGTCACGGACGGCTCAGGGAATGCGGGCTTCGGCGCGGCCGAATCGAACAACTACGCGATCGATACCCGGCGTCCAACGGCGACCATCGTGGTGGCAAACAGCGCGCTCGGAGTGGGCCAGACTTCCCTCGTCACGATCATCTTCTCCGAGGCCGTTACCGCCTTCACCCGCAACGACCTCACCATCGACAACGGCTCGCTGTCCAACCTGAGCTCCTCCGACGGCGACATCACTTGGACAGCCACCCTCACCCCGTCGGCGGGCCTCAACGACAGCTCCAACCTGATCACGCTCGACCTCACCGGCGTCACGGACCCCTCCGGCAACACCGGCACCGGCACGACAGACTCGAACAACTACGCGATCGACAGCCAACGCCCGACTGCAACCATCGTCTTGACGAACACTGCCCTTCGCGCCGGTGAGACCTCGCTCGTCACGATCACCTTCTCCGAGGCCGTTACCGGCTTCGACAACGCCGACCTCAGTATCGCGAACGGCACCTTGTCCGCCGTGAGGTTCTCCGACGGCGGCGTCACATGGACAGCCACGTTCACCCCAAGCGCCGAAGTCTTCGATGCAACCAACATCATCAAGCTCTTCAATCCAGGTCTGACCGACCTCGCCGGCAACGCCGGTACCGGCGAGACCAACTCTGCGAACTACTCGGTCGATACCGTGCGCCCCACGGCGACCGTCGTCATCGACGACGACGCGCTACGCCTTGGCGAGACCTCGCCCGTCACGATCATCTTCTCCGAGGCCGTCATCGACTTCGACAACACCGACCTCAACGTTGCGAATGGCACACTGACCGCCGTGAGCTCCTCCGACGGCGGCATCACCTGGACCGCCACATTCACCCCCACGTCAGGTGTCGACGATTCCAGCAACCTGATCAGCGTCGATATGACCCGGTTGCACAATGCGACGGGCAACACCGGCACCGGAACGACAGACTCGAACAACTACGCGATCGACACCGTGCGCCCGACTGCAACCATCGCCGTGTCAGACAGCGCGCTCGGGATCGGCCAGACCTCCCTCGTGACGATCACGTTCTCCGAGGCTGTTACCGGCTTCGACATCTCAGACCTCAGCGTTGCAAACGGTACCCTCACGAATTTGATCACGAACGACAACATCACCTTTCTCGCCACCCTCACTCCGACGGCCGGCATCAATGACGTCACCAACCTGATCATGCTCGACGTCTCCGCCGTCGTGGACGGTGCCGGCAACGCGGGATCAAGCTTGAGCCTGTCGAACAACTACAAAATTGACCATATTCGCCCGACCGCGACCGTCGCTCTGTCAGGCGACGGCGTGCTCGTCGCCGGTGAGACGTCGCTCGTGGCGATCACCTTTTCCGAAGCCGTAACCGACTTCGACAACGCCGACCTCAGCATCGCGAACGGCGCACTGACCGACGTGAGTTCCTCCGACGGCGGCATCACGTGGACGACCACGTTGACCCCGACAGCCAACGTTTCTGCCTCGTCCAACGTCATCACGCTCGCCCTTACAGATGTGAGCGACCTGGCTGGCAATGCCGGTTTTGGCACGGCTGACTCCGCGAATTATTCAGTCGACACTGTGCGTCCGACGGCGACCATCGTTGTGGCCGACACGTCGCTCGCTGCTGGTGAGACCTCGCTCGTTACGATCACCTTCTCGGAGGCCGTCACCGGCCTGACGAGTGATGACTTCACCGTGTCGAACGGTGCGCTGGGATCGCCCACCACCGCTGACGGTGGGAAGACCTGGACTGCTACCCTCACTCCGACGCCCGGAGTCGAGGATGCGACGAACGTCATTTCCCTCAGCCTCGTGGGTGTGGTCACACTGGCGGGCAACGTTGGTGTCGGAAATGCGGAGTCCAACAATTTCGCAGTGGCCACTACGCCTGTTCCTATCGCCACGCCTGTTCCTGCCGCCACGCCTGTTCCTCTCGCCACGCCTGTTCCTCTCGCCACGTCTGCCAAGCCTGCCCAGGCGACGGCATCGGCGCTCGCAGCGACCGGAGCCGAGGCTGGCGGCGTCCTGGGTGCTGGCCTGCTGCTTATGCTCCTCGGCGCCGCGGCGTACCTTGTTCGTCGACGCGTCACACGCGCCTGAGGAGACCCCATGGCAGCGAAGCAGCCAGCGATGTCACCGTCCGACCTGCCGGTCGCGGAGGTGCTCAACCGCGCCACAGGCCCTCGGCGCACCGAGGCTGACGAACTGCTCGCGATGTTCGGCGAGATCAGCGGAGAGCAACCGGTCGTGTGGGCGGGCCGCATCATCGGATTCGGCACGTTCGAGTATCGCTACGAGAGCGGGCACGGCGGCCGCTCCCCCCTGCTGGCCTTCGCTCCGGGCCCGACGAAGCACACGATCTACCTCCCCGAGAATTTCTCGGAGCGCTGGCCCGATCTCATGGCCAAGCTCGGCAACTACCGTGCGAGCAAGGTCTGCCTCTATCTCACTCGGTTGACGGGGGTGGATCGCAGTGCGCTGCGCACCCTGCTTGAGCACTCGCTCTCCGAGGCGCGGTCGCAGGCGGTCTGAGCGTCGCGCACACGATGTGGCGCTTTCACCTTCGACGTGCGATTCACCAGCCCCACGTTCCCGGTGCCCCCTTGAAGGGGCCAACGACCCATGACGTGATCCAACCGCCGTAGAAGTCTCCTTCCTGGGCCGTTACGGTCTCCCCACCCACGGTGCAGCGCTCCATCGCCCCGGGGTACACCGCGACCCGGTCGGCGAGTTGCTCGTACCCGGGTGTCGGCACCGGATAGAACCAGGCTGCACCGACGGCGCTTCCCACTGAGAGGTAGTGCGCCTCACCCTTGAACTCGCAGAAGGATTGCCCCCGCGCCGGCTGCAGCACGCCCGGCGCGAACGCGCTGCGCGGCAAATAATAGACCGGCGGATGGCTCGTTTCGAGAACGCGCACAACGTCACTGGTGTCGACCACGCGCTGCCCATCGACATCCACAGTGACCCGCTGGTTCATCCGTTCGACTCGCGGGGGTCTGGGATAGTCCCAGACAGATTCTTGGCCCGGACCGGGAGCGATCCGACGATGCTGCAGACGGTTGGGATTCATGGCAGCAGGCTAGTGCGCGCGGCTGTATCGTGCCTGACCCCGATGCGGTTCGGGTGTCCAGTTCAGCTCTCGTGGACGGGTTAGCATCGCTGGTGGGAGCATCCGTCGATGCCTTCGCACTGTCTCATACCCCGATGCCAACGGTTGTTGAACGCAAGACACACGAAGTGTTCGCAGGATTGGCATCCACGAAAGGAACAATCGTGGTCAGCTTTCGAACAACACTGTGGGCCGCCGGCGGCAACAATGTGGGCATCGTCGTGCCTGAGGAGGTTGTGCTCGGCTTCGGCCGCGGCAAACGCGTGCCCGTCGTCGTCACGATTGATGGCGGGTACTCATACCGCACCACCATCGCATCGATGGGTGGTCGATTCCTGATTTCGTTCAACGCCGAGACCCGAGCCGCCACCGGCAATGGCGCGGGCGACGAGGTCGAGGTCACCCTCGAGGTCGACGACGCACCGCGCACCGTCGAGATCCCTGCAGACCTGGCAACGGCATTCGACGCGGACCCGGTGGCGGCGAAGGTCTGGGCGACCCTCTCGTACAGCAAACAACGCGCACATGCCGAGTCCGTTGCAAGCGCGAAGAGCGACGACACCCGATCGCGGCGAGTGCAGAGCGTCCTGGAGACGTTGCGATCTTAGGCGGGGGTGGGGCGCTGCCTGCTTGCTTCGCGCATCGGGAAGCAGCCACAATGGGGGAGTTGCCGAGCTGTGGTTGCCATTGGGGAATGCAGCGATGATCGGCCCCGACCTGAAGGGCCGGTAGTGCGGTTCCATCCGAAGAACCAGATCGATTCGCTCACGGCTCGCAGGCCGCGGCCGGCATGGCGGACCGCCAAGCCAACGTCGTCGGATGAGCATCCGTTGAGTGATCGCTCAGATCTTGATCGCGCCGCAGATGCGTTTCTGCTCGTGCGGGGACGACTGTTTGGTATTGCCTATCGCATGCTCGGGAGCGTGGCAGACGCCGAAGACATCGTGCAAGATGTCTGGCTGCGCTGGCAGCGCTGCGATCGCGATGCAGTCCGTGAGCCGGCCGCGTTTCTGGCTACGACGACTACCCGGCTCGCCCTCACCCTGTTGCAGTCCGCGCGCGCTCGCCGTGAAGCGTATGTCGGACCCTGGCTTCCGGAGCCGCTCGATACCAGTACGAGTCCGGAGGTCAGCGTCGAGCGCAATGAGACGATACAGATTGCCGTGCTCTTTCTTCTCGAGCGGCTCTCGCCCGTTGAGCGGGCGGCATACGTTCTGCGCGAAGCATTCGGGTATCCCTACAGCGAGATTGCAGAGATTCTCACGGCGACCGAAGTCAATGTGCGTCAACTCGTCAGTCGCGCCCGCAAGCATCTCGCGATTGAACGGCACGCGCCGGTCGGGGCTACGGAGCAGCAACGGTTTCTCACCGCGTTCCTCGAAGCCGCGCAAGCGGGTGATCTCGCAGCCCTTGAGTCAGTTCTCACCGCGGATGTCGTGAGCTACTCCGACGGCGGCGAGCGCTTCCAAGCTGCGCGGATTCCGCTTGTCGGACGAAGCCGCGTCGTCAAATTTGTGATGGCGGTGTCGGAGTGGTTTTGGGACGGTGTCGATGTCGAATGGGTCGAAGCCAACGGGCAGCCTGCTGTTCGGCTGTCTGCCCACGGCGAGCAGATCGCACTCATCGCGGTCTCTGCGACGACCGAAGGAATCGACCGCATCTTTTGGATGATGAACCCGGAGAAGCTCGACGGAGTGCTGCCCAATCCCGCCCCTGACCTGCCCAACTCGGCCAGCCTCGACACAACGGCGTCGACCTCGGCGAGAAATTAGTCATCTCCCAGAGCGCGGTCACAAGCCTCAGAAACCGGGATCATCCGGGTCGATCAGATCCGCGAACTGCTGGTTTCCGGCCATAAACGATGCGACGACCGGGCAATACACGGTGACGCGCAGGCCGCGCTCTCTAATATCGTCTAGCGCGTTGGCGATGAGGTCTGCGGAGATGCCACGACCACGGAACTCCGGAGCAACGTTCGTCGTGAGAATAACGACTCGGCCGGCCGCCTCGCGGTATCGAAGGTTCGCCAGTTCGCGGTCGCCGATCACGGCGACGTAGATCTGCGCGTCATCGTCGCGGTGTACGGCTATCTCGGAATCGGCGTCGGCCGAGGGGCGGTCAACCTCGCGAAGCGCGTCGGCTGTCACTTCGTCGACGAGCGCTGCGGTGCCCTCATCGAGGGTGCCGGTGCCATCGGGATACCCCGCCGCATCGGGATACTCCATCGGCTTGAACTCATCTGCTGTACTCATTGCGCTGCTCCTTCTCCTCGTGACAGGCGGCTCGGTGGGGGAGGGACGCCTCGACCGAAGTCCCATCACGAGCTATGACCGGGCTGACGACCTCATTGTGACAATCGCGTCGAATGGAGGAGACTGCGTCGAGAGTTACTGTCACAGCGCATGACCCGAGGCGGTCAGAGCTATGGCCGGACTTACCGGAAGCGGCCACAGCGCCGAGAGAGCGTAGGAGTGAACGAACATGGCGACAACGGATGTGAACCCAACGATCGCGCCAAGCGGTGACGGGTGTGTCGAATGTCTCGGCGGTGGTGGCTGGTGGTTTCACCTGCGACGCTGCGCGGAATGCGGCCATATTGGCTGCTGTGACAGCTCCCCGGAGCAGCATGCACGTGCACACGCAACTCACACCGGTCACCGCGTCATTCGTACCTTTGAACCCGGCGAGGAATGGTTTTGGGACTACTCAGCCGAGGCGTATCTCGAGGGCCCGGAGCTTGCCGAGCCGGCACACCGCCCTCTCGAGCAGGCGGTACCCGGCCCGCTCGGCGCCGTGCCGGCTGACTGGAAGTCGTTGCTGCGGAGGTGACTCGGCCATTTCGGTGATCGAGGAGCGCGCGAGCTTGCGAGCACGCGTCTCGAGATCTCGCGAGCCAATCCTTGAACTCGAGTTGACTTCGAACATCGGCTCGCGAGGTCTCGACCCGATCGCGGGCGGCCTCTTCGACCAACGAAATGGTCCGAGTCGGTCACAGGCGAGCGGGCCATCCGGTCATAGCTCTGTGACGGCCGGGAACACTCCGCGCCGCACAGACGGAAGGTTCGCTCATGTCCAAGATCGTCGTTATCGGAGGCACCGGCCTCATTGGGTCCAAGGTCGTCGCAAAGCTCACCGCCCACGGCCATGAGGCGATTGCCGCCTCACCGAACTCGGGTGTCAACACGATCACCGGCGAAGGACTGGCCGAGGTACTCACCGGCGCGCAGGTGGTGCTCGACGTGTCGAATTCGCCTTCGTTCGCCGACGACGACGTGATGAACTTCTTCACCACGGCCACGACCAACATCATCGCCGCAGCGAAAGACGCGGGCGTCGGTCACTACGTCGCGCTGTCGGTCGTGGGTGCCGAGCGGATGACGGACAGCGGGTATCAGCGCGCGAAGGTCGCCCAGGAGAACCTCATCACAGGCAGCGGCATCCCGTTCTCGCTTATTCATGCGACTCAGTTCTTCGAGTTCGTCACGAGCATCGCGGCCACGGCGACGGTGGGCGACGAAGTCCACCTTTCCCCTGCCCTGATCCAGCCGATCGCTGCGGAAGACGTGGCAACCGCGGTGGCCCGCACGACCGCTGGCGCTCCGCTGAACGGCACCATCGAGGTGGCCGGCCCCGAACAGTTCGGCCTCGACGCACTCATTCGCACCGGCCTGGCGTTCGCGGGCGATCCGCGCACCGTGATCGCAGACCCCGAAGCCACCTATTTCGGTCAGAAACTGGGGGAGCGGATGCTGCTGCCGGGCGAAGGGGCTGTCATTTTCGAGACTCGCTTCGAGGAATGGCTGACGAGCGCCGCTCCGGCACGGTTGTCCGCTTCCGCGAAGTAGACGCTTCGACATCCGTGCCGCCACTGAAAAACCAACGTGAATCGGCGCGCAGACGTAACGACCCCCGGGCCCGCTGGACCGGGGGTCGTTCGTGCGATCGGCGGCGGGACAGCAACTCGGGTGCGACCGCGGGTCAGTCCCGATTCCAGTGGTGGAGCTTGTCGGGGTTGAGCACGATCCACGCATCGACGATCTTGTCGGCTTTGATATTCACGCTGAGCACGCCGATCACCCGATGAGACTGCCGAAAGACGAGCCCGGCATGTCCATTCACCGACTGCTCGGAGACGGTCATGGCGGGCGCCCCAGCAAAGAGGCGCATGAGGAGACGAGCGGCCCGCTCGACGCCCCGCACCGGCGATGGGTTATCCGGCATTGTGCCGCCGTCATCGACGAGCACGGTGACCTCCGGATGAAGCGTCGATTGCACCTCGGTCTCATCGTGGGCCGCGCAGCCGGCAAGAAGAGTGAGCACGATGCTGCGACGCCGTTCCGGGGACAGTTCGTGCTTCGTTCGCAGCTGAATCTGTGTGCGGGCAGAACGGGCGAGTTCGCGAGTGTCATCGCGCGACCGCCCGACGACCTCAGCGATTCTGTGAAAGGAGACGCCGAAGACGTCGTGAAGAATGAACGCCACTCGCGCTTCCGGCGTGAGCGACTCGAGCACGACGAGAAGAAGCACCTGCAACGATTCGTCGAGCGTGATCCGATCGACCCGATCGGCATCCGGGTTCGTCGGCTCAGCGAAGTCGGAAGCCATTTGTTCTCCTCTCCGATGCTGCGCAGCCTGCGGGGTTCGGGCCGGTGCCGAAGGTCAAGCGACAGCACGCGAGACGTGACCGAGTTTGTCGGGGTTCATCATCCACAGAAGCTGCTGAATCCCGTCGTCACCGACGGTCATCGTGAGCGCCGTCGTGACGGTTCCGTCCTCCGTCAACGTCACGGCATGCTGACCGTTCAACTCGACCCAGTCGATGGTTTTGCCGAGCCAGAAGTGGCTCGAGAACGCGGCAACGAACTTCGCGACCCGGCTGCGTCCGGCGACGGGAATCCGGGCGGCCAGTTTCGCGCCGTTGCCGTCGGAGTAGCTGACGACATCGGAGGCGAAGAGCGCTTCGAGTGCCGTGACGTCCCCGTTCTGAGCCGCCTGCAGAAACGCGGCGAGCAGTCGTCGCTGCTCGGTGGATTCGACCGGCACGCGGCGCTCGGTGGCCAGACGCTTTCGCGCACGGCTGACCAGCTGCCTCGTCGCCGGCTCCTTCTGCTGCACGATGTGAGCGATCTGACCATACGGGTAGTCGAAGGCCTCCCGAAGAATGTAGGCCGCGCGCTCAGTGGGCGTCAGCTTTTCCAAGAGAAGAAGCATCGCGAAGCCCAGGGCCTCACCGCGCTCCGCCCCGAGGCCCGGATCGTCGCTGGTGTTGATCGGCTCCGGCAGCCAGGGGCCGATGTAGGTTTCGCGGCGGTGATGCGCCGACTGCAGAACGTTGATCGACAATCGGGTGGCCGCCGTTGCCAGAAAAGCGGGCGGGTCAAGCACCACGCTTCGATCGCAGGTCTGCCAACGCAGCCAGACGTCCTGAACGATGTCCTCGGCATCCGCTGAGCTGCCGAGCATGCGGTAAGCGATGCCAAAGAGCCTGCGTCTGACGGTTGCGAACACGGCAGCCGCGTCGTTCAGGGCGTCTCCGGCAGAACTCTCGGTGATGAGCGACATAGGCATTCCTTCGACGGGGACCGAGCCACTTCGATCCGCTGCAAGCTATGACCGCATAGCCCGCCTCTTTGTGACGGACTGTCACAAGATCGCGCCTGATCCGGTCATAGCTGATGTGACGCTGCTCGCCGAGCTGCAGAGGGAAAGGTAGACATGAAAATCGTCGTCGTTGGAGGCACCGGGCTGATTGGCTCGAAGGTGGTCAATCTGCTCGCTCGCACAGAACACGAAGTGGTAGCGGCCTCACGGGCGACCGGGGTCAACTCGTACACCACCGAGGGGCTAGAGAAGGCTCTCGACGGAGCGGAAACCGTCATCGACCTCTCAAACTCGTCATACACCGACCAGGAAGGGGCACTCGATTTCTTTTACACTTCTACCCTGAACCTCCTCACCTTCGGGCAGGCCGCCGGCGTTCGTCATCACGTCGCGTTGTCCGTGGTCGGCACCGACCGACTTGCGCAGACTGAGCGGGGCTACTTCTTCGCCAAGGACGCCCAAGAGACGCTGATCCGGCGCTCCTCGCTGCCGTATTCGATCGTGCATGCCACGCAGTTCTTCGAATTCGTGCGGAGC
This sequence comes from Glaciibacter kafniensis, assembly GCF_039538945.1. Taxonomy (NCBI): domain Bacteria; kingdom Bacillati; phylum Actinomycetota; class Actinomycetes; order Micrococcales; family Microbacteriaceae; genus Glaciibacter; species Glaciibacter kafniensis. The sequence goes on from NZ_BAABCN010000002.1 coordinate 157,833, forward strand.
ATTGGAAATGCCGCGACCCGGGGCAATGTCGTGCGCCTGTCTCACGCCCGTGTGCAGCCGATGGCTGGAGACGACGTGGCCGCCGCCGTCGTGCGAACCGCCCTGGGCGAACCGACGAACTCAACCGTTGAATTTGCCGGCCCAGAGGTGTTCGGGTTGACGGAGCTCGTGCAACTCGAGCTGCGATCGCGCAACGACACCCGTCAAGTCGTCGCCGACCCGCTTGCGCGCTATTTCGGAAACGCACTGGCCGAGAATGAGCTTCTGCCCGCACCGGATGCCTACACGTTTCCGACTCGATTCGAAGACTGGCTGCAACAGGTCAAGTCAGCGAAATCCCTATCGCAAACCCCCCTGGCGACATAGCGTTAAGTATCGTTCGCAGTTCACGGAGGAGGTCACCATGGGTGGTTCGTTCCCAACTGGCGGGTTTGGTCCCGGCGGTCGCAGCGAGGGCATGTGGCAGATGATGGAGCAGTTGCGCTCAACATTCGAGAAGCGCTCTGGCGCCCGCATGGGCAGAGGCGATGTGCGCGCGGCTGTGCTCGCGCTCCTCGCCGAGCAACCGATGCACGGCTACCAGATCATTCGCGAGATCGACGAGCGCAGCAATGGACGGTGGAAGCCCAGCGCCGGTTCGGTCTACCCGACACTGCAACTGCTCGCCGACGAAGGGCTGATCAGCGCAGAGGAGTCGAACGGCCGCAAGACCTACGCGCTCACCGAAGCGGGTCGCGCAGAGGCGCCAGCGGCAGGCGGGTCGGCGCCGTGGGAGAACATGGGCGCGGATGACGGCTCCGGGTTCGCTGCGCTGCCCAAGGCCGGTTTCGAGCTCGCCCAAGCGGCAGCCCAGGTTGGTCGCACCGGAACCCCTGAACAAATTCAGCAGGCCGTGACGGTGCTGGGCGAAGCGCGCCGTCGGATCTACTCGATCCTCGCGCAGGACTGACGAGGGTGGCGTCGGTTCGCCGGGAACGCGCAGATTCGATGCCCGGCGCCGCAAACACCCGTGCCCGCTACCGCCGTATCCTGCGTTTTGCCGGGTGGTATCTGACACAGACGTGGTGGTACGAGCTGTTTCTTCCGCGCATCGGGCTCGCAAGAGTCGCAGAACGCACCAGGGCACGGCGGATGCAGCGCTTCGCCCAGCGATTTCATCTGCTCGCGGTTGAGCTCGGCGGGCTGATGATCAAAGTCGGCCAGTTCATGTCGTCGCGGCTCGACATTCTGCCGCCCGAGATCACCACCGAGCTCGAGGGGCTGCAAGACGAGGTGCCGCCCGTGCCATTCGCAGACATTCGTGCGCTCGCCGAGGCGGAGTTGGGGATGCCGCTCGAGCGTGCGTTCGCGGCCGTCGACGAGTCACCGGTGGCCGCGGCATCCCTCGGTCAGGCTCATCGTGCCTGGCTGGCCCCGCTCGACGTCGCCGAGACCGGCCTGAGCAAGGTGATTGTCAAGGTGCAGCGGCCGGGAATCGACCGGATCGTTGACGTCGACCTGGCGGCATTGCGCAAGGTGGGCGGCTGGCTCAGCCGGGTGCGGCTGGTCTCCGACCGTGTCGACATGCCTGCCCTCATCAAGGAGTTCGCGTCGACGAGCCTCGAAGAGATCGACTATCTGCACGAGGCGATGAGTGCTGAGCGCTTCGCGGCAGACTTCGCCGGCGACGAGCGGATGGCGGTGCCCGCGGTCGTCTGGGAACGCACGACTCGGAAGGTGCTCACTCTCGAAGACGTGACGGCGATCAAGATCACCGATGTCGCGGCTCTGCGCGCGGCGGGCATCGACCCGGCCGAGGTGGCTCCGCTCTTCGCGGCAGTGATGTTCGACCAACTGTTCACCAACGGCTTCTTTCACGCCGATCCGCATCCGGGCAATATCTTCGTCACCCCGGCGGCCGACGGGGCCGGTGGGCGACCCTGGAAATTGACGTTCATCGACTTCGGCATGATGGGCGAGGTGTCCTCCGGCACGCGCAGCGGTCTACGGAAGCTGCTCATTGCGGCGGCCTCGCGCGACGGCAAGGGGTTGGTGGATGCGATCCGCGACGTGGGAGTGCTGCTGCCCTCCGCCGAGACGACCGAGCTCGAGCGGGCAATGGTTCAGCTCTTCGCCCGGTTCGGCGGCATGGGCTTCGCCGAGCTGCGCGATGTGGACCCGCGTGAGTTTCAGGACTTCGCCGTGCAATTCGGAGACATGGTGCGCTCGCTGCCGGTGCAGCTGCCCGAGAACTTTCTGCTCATCATCCGGGCGATGTCCCTCACCTCCGGGGTGTGTAGTGCGCTCGATCCCCAGTTCAATGTGTGGGATTCCATCGAGCCATATGCGGCGCAGCTGCTGCGCGAAGAAGGGGGAAACGCGGTGACGGATGTCGCGCAGCAGGCACTGGAGATCGCCGGCGTGGTCTGGCGCCTGCCGAAGCGACTGGATGGGATTCTCACCCGCCTCGAGGACGGCACATTGTCGGTGGCGATCCCCAGCATTGACCGGCGGATCGACCGGCTGGAGCGCACCGCACGGCGGGTGATATCCGCACTCCTCTTCGGGGCCCTCCTCGTCGCCGGTGTCCGGCTTCGCGCCGACGATGTCGTGCTCGGCTCGGTGCTGCTGCTGGTGTCGATCATCCCGTTGCTGCACACGCTGTTCTCGGGGCGCCGCGGCTGAGCCATTCGCCGCCCGCGTCAGCAGGACTACTCCTGTGGACTACTCCTGGTCGTAGAACTGCTGGGCGGTGAGAACGGCGCCGAGGTGTTCGATCGACCAGTCTTCTAGTGCCTTCAGCGGCGCGCGGAGACTGATCCCTGCATCGGTGAGCCGGTACTCCACCTTCACGGGAACCTGCGCGAAGACGGTGCGTATGACGAGGCCGTCGCGTTCCATCTCTCGCAGGGTCTGGGTCAGCATCTTCTGCGAGATCCCCTCGACGCGGCGCTTGAGTTCGGAGAAGCGGGCCGTGTCGTCGCCAAGCGCGCCGACCACAAGCACAGTCCAACGATCCCCGATCCGATCCAGGATTCGCCGGGTCGGGCAGCCTTGGTTGTAGGGGTTGCCGTCGAGAGCGACGGAAGTGCTCGGGTTTGCGGTTACCAAAAAGTGCCTTCTTCCCATCGGTGCTTTGGTCACCTATGGTAACCACTAGCGGTCTGATTCGCCAGACCAGCGCACATCACAAGGAGACAACAGATATGAGCACCATCGCCGTAATCGGGGGGACCGGGTACGCCGGATCATCGATCGTGAAGGAGGCCGCTTCCCGCGGTCACGAAGTAATCTCACTGAGCCGCTCGCTTCCGGTCGAGCCCGTCGACGGTGTCAGCTATGTACGAGGCACTGCCGCCGACGCGGAGCAGGTTGTCGCCGGCGCCGATATCGTGATCGGCGCCCTGTCGCCACGTGCCGGAACCGAAGGCACCCTGGTGGCCACGTACACGAAGCTGGCCGACCTCGCCGCGGCAAGCGGCGCCCGTTTGATCGTCGTCGGCGGCTTCAGCTCGCTGCGCCCTGCGCCGGGCGCTCCCCGCTTCGCTGAGGGTGATGACCTGCCGCCTGAGTTCGCTGCCGAAGCCACGGAGGGCAACTCCGTGCTCACCGCCCTGAGCACGAGCGCACCCGAGAACCTCGACTGGCTGTTCGTCAGCCCCGCTGCCACGTTCGGCGCGTACACCGAGCAAGGCGAGCCGCGCGGCACCTACCGAACGAGCACCGACGTTGCCCTCTTCGATGCCGAGGGCAACTCTGCGATTGAAGGCGCGGACTTCGCCCGCGCGATCCTCGACGAGATCGAGAAGCCCACGCACCACCGCAGCCAAATCCACTTCGCCTACTGACCAGCTCCGTCCCTGCAGATAGAGGTTCAAGAAGAACCACATCGCCACCCATGCCGCACCCAGCAGGAGCTGCGTAGCGTTGGCTGCCCCGAACAGGGGTGCGCGAAGCAGGCCGAGGCGCAGCAGCGGCTGCAGTTTCGGGCCTGGATGATGAAGAAGGTCACCAGCAGCACGCCCCGGCGGTTCCTCCGATGGTCGCCGCAGCTCCGTAGACGGCCCGGTAGGGGTGTGGCGCATACCCCTGGGGGGGTACGCGACGCGACCAGTCGGGTTTCGGTTGCGGAATACCCTGCCGGGGTATACGGTTGGATCTACACATACCCGGTAGGGGTATAAGGAATGAGAAAGAGGATGCGCAATGGCCATGAGCGAATACCAGGTGACCGGCATGTCGTGTGGGCACTGCGAGATGTCGATTCGTGAAGAGGTTGGCCAGATCGCGGGGGTCGAGAACATTGAGGTGAGTGCGCAGACGGGCATGCTCGTTGTCACGGGCGCGGAGTCGGTTGACGATGCCCAGGTTCTGGCCGCCGTGGAGGAGGCAGGGTACTCGGCGGTGCGGGCCATATGAAGACGGGCACGCGTCTAGCCGCTTATGGGCTCGGACTCGTCGTGGCGTTTGGTGGCGCGTTCGGCATCGCCGGCGCTGTCGTTCCTGACAGCGCAGTAACCGAATGGATGGAAGGCGCAAAAGTGAACGGTCATGAAGAAGGTCACGATTCCACGAGCGCCGGATCCGGATCCGCAACCGGATCCGAAACCGAAATCGCCACAGCGGTCGCGGCCGCGGTGAAGGGCCTCTCGCTCGGCATCGACGGGTATCTGCTGTCGCCGGTTGAGGCGCCTGCAGCGGTCGGTGAGTTTGGCGAGCTGAGCTTCCAGATTCAGGATGCCTCCGGGGCCTCGGTCACGGAGTACGAGACCTCCCACGACCGGGATATGCATCTGATCGTCGTGCGCTCAGATGGCAGCCAGTTCCGTCATGTTCACCCGGTGTTGGACGAGTCGACTGGCACCTGGTCGCTGCCGTGGGAATGGGTTGAAGCGGGGAGCTATCGTGTGTTTGCGGATTTCACGCTGGCCGACGCATCCGCTCTGACGCTTACGCGTACCGTTCAGGTGGCTGGGGAGTTCGTTCCGGTGGTGCCGCAGCCGATTCGGGTCGATCAGGTCGACGAATTCACGGTATCGCTCGACGGCGAAATGGTGGCGGGCTCGCCCCGCGAACTCGCGATCACCGTCACCCGTGGCGGCGAACCGGTGACCACCTTGGAGCCGTACCTTGGCGCATTCGGCCACCTCGTTGCCCTGCGTGAGGGCGACCTCGCCTTTCTGCACGTGCATGCCGACGGTGAAGAACCCGTGGCAGGCGACACGGCCGGGCCGCAGATTGTGTTTGCCGCCGAGGCCCCGACTGCGGGTCGATACCTGGTGTACCTGGACTTCCAGGTCGATGGCGAGGTTCACACCGCCGAGTTTGTGCTCGACGCCGCCCTCGATCCCGCCCCTGGCGCCGCCACGACCAGTGACGGCTCCACGAGCACCGGGAGCCCGACGCATCCGGAGGGGCACTGACCATCAGGTCTCGCTTTCTCCCGCTAATAGAAGGAACAGCACATGAGCACATCAGCGCCCCCAAGTGTGGGCACCGGCATCGAGTTGGAGATCGGCGGAATGACCTGCGCCTCCTGCGCGATGCGGATCGAGAAGAAGCTGAACAAGCTCGACGGCGTGACCGCGACCGTGAACTACGCCACCGAAAAGGCGAAGGTCACCGTGCCAGAAGGGTTCGACTCGGCGCTGTTGATCGCCGAGGTCGAGAAGACCGGGTACACGGCCGCTATCCCCGCCCCCAAGGGGCGCAAGACGGATGGCGAAGGCTCCGCCGACGCGGATGACGCTGACCCGGAGCTGCTGTCGCTGCGCAACCGGCTGATCGGTGCGATCGTGCTGACCCTGCCGGTGATCGCGATGGCGATGATTCCCGCGTTGCAGTTCACCTACTGGCAGTGGGCGTCGCTCGCGCTGGCTGCCCCCGTGATTTTGTGGGCGGCCTGGCCGTTCCACAAGGCGGCATGGGTGAACCTCAAGCACGGCGCCGCGACGATGGACACGCTCATCTCCTTGGGCACCTCCGCCGCGTTTCTCTGGTCGCTCTATGCGCTGTTCTTCGGCACCGCCGGCACGCCGGGCATGACGCATCCGTTCGAGTTTGCGTTGGCCCCCTCCGATGGTGCGGCGAACATCTACCTCGAGGTCGGCGCCGGGGTGACGATGTTCATCCTCGCCGGTCGGTACTTCGAGAAGCGATCGAAGAAGCAGGCCGGTGCAGCATTGCGCGCCCTGCTCGAACTCGGCGCGAAAGAGGTTTCGGTGCTGAGCGGCGGGGTCGAGACGAAGATCCCTGTCGAGGACCTGCAGGTCGGTGACGTGTTTCTCGTGCGACCGGGGGAGAAGATCGCCACCGACGGTGTCGTGGTCTCCGGCTCGTCTGCGGTGGACGCATCCATGCTCACCGGCGAAGCCGTTCCGGTCGAGGTCGCCGAGGGCGACACCGTCACCGGTGCCACGACGAATGTCGGCGGTCGGCTCTCGGTGCGTGCAACCCGGATCGGGTCAGACACACAGCTGGCGCAAATGGCTCAGCTCGTCGAGGATGCCCAGACCGGTAAAGCCGAAGTACAGCGCCTCGCCGACCGGATCTCCGGCGTGTTCGTGCCGATCGTGATCGTGATCGCGTTCGTCACACTGGGCGGATGGCTGGGCGCCGGTTTCCCCGTGACAGCGGCGTTCACGGCTGCCGTCGCGGTGCTCGTGATCGCGTGCCCCTGCGCGCTGGGCCTGGCGACGCCAACAGCGTTGCTGGTGGGCACCGGTCGGGGTGCGCAGATGGGCGTGCTCATCAAGGGCCCCGAGGTTCTGGAATCCACCCGCACCATCGACACCGTTGTGCTGGACAAGACCGGAACCGTCACCACAGGCAAGATGACTCTCGTCGACGTGTTCGTCGAGGCCGGCACCGATCGCGTCGAACTGCTGCGGCTGGCGGGGGCGTTGGAAGATGCCTCTGAACACCCGATCGCCCAGGCAATCGCCAAGGGTGCGACGCAGCAAGTCGGAGCGCTGCCGGCGGTGGACGGCTTCGTGAACATCGAAGGCAAGGGTGTGCAGGGCATTGTCGATGGCCACGCCGTGCTGGTGGGCCGTGAGTCGTTGCTGGCCGAGTGGTCACTGCAACTGAGCCGTGAGCTCGCGTCGACGAAGGCGCGCGCAGAGGGCGAAGGCAAGACGGTCGTCGCGGTGGGCTGGGACGGCCAGGCGCGAGGCATTCTCGTCGTCGCCGACACGGTCAAACCGACCAGCGCCGAAGCGATCGCACAGTTCAAGGCGATCGGTTTGACTCCGATTCTGCTCACGGGCGACAACGAGGCTGTCGCCCGGCGGATCGCCGCAGAGGTCGGCATCGAGGAGGTCATTGCCGAGGTTCTCCCGAAGGACAAGGTCGACGTGATCACCCGGCTGCAGAGGGAGGGGAGGATCGTGGCGATGATCGGTGACGGCGTCAACGACGCTCCCGCCCTCGCTCAGGCCGACCTCGGTCTGGCCATGGGAACCGGCGCCGATGTCGCGATCGAAGCATCGGACATCACTCTGGTGCGCGGCGATCTGCGGAGCGCGGTCGACGCCATCCGTCTGTCACGCAAGACGCTCCAAACGATCAAGACCAACCTATTCTGGGCGTTCGCCTACAACGTCGCCGCGATCCCGATCGCGGCGCTCGGAATGCTCAACCCGATGCTGGCCGGGGCGGCCATGGCGCTGTCCAGCGTCTTCGTTGTCGGCAACAGCCTGCGCCTGCGCGGGTTCAGAAGCATCGCGAAGCAGTAGCGGTCGCGGGCCAGCTGATGGCGGCCGACGGCGGCCGATAGTCTGAATCTGGCGGCATGCTCCCTACTCCGACCCGGGGAACTCTGCTTCGCCGCCTGCACTCTGCCCCATCCTGAACTGCTGCAACGTAAGGAACGTACGATGTCACCCTCCTCCGAGACTTCGACGCACGCACACGGTTATATCAGTGACAAAGACAAATACCTCAAGCGCATGGGACGCATCGAGGGGCAAGCGCGCGGCATCTCCAAGATGATCGATGAAGAGAAATATTGCATCGACATCCTCACCCAGATCAGCGCGCTGACGAGTGCGCTGCAGGTCGTCGCGCTCGGTCTGCTCGATGATCACCTCAAGCACTGCGTGCTCGACGCCGCGAAGCTCGGCGGGGACGACGCTGCGGCAAAGATCAAGGAAGCCAGCGACGCGATCAGTCGTCTCGTGCGCTCCTGACCGATAGCCGTCTCACGTCATAACTGGTTTGCCGGGGTGCCGGCCTCGCGGTGCCGGCGATACTGCAGCCCGACGATTCCGTTGCTGAACTCGGTGCTGGCGACCAAGTCGAGCCGATAGGACTTGGTGCTGCCATCGAACAGCCGGGTGCCTTCACCGGCAATGAAGGGGTGCAGGTCCACGCGGAACTCGTCGATGAGGTCGAGCCGCATGAGCGAGCGCCAGAGGCCGACGCCGCCCCAGACCACGATGTGGCCGTCTCCGCCGTGTCTGAGGGTGTCGATCTCCTCCATCGTGTCGCCGGCGGCGATGGTGGTGTTGGCCCACTCGGCCGTCTGCAGCGTTCGGGAGAAGACGACCTTGCGGGCGGAGTTCATGACGTTGGTGAACGGATGGTCGGCCGTCGGCAAGGCCGCGGCCATGCCCCGGTAGGCGGTGCGGCCCATGATGTGCGCGTACGCGCTCTCGTAGAGATCGATCTTCTGCTTCTGCTCCGCCGGGTCGATGGGCAATCCGAAGCAGAACTTCCAGTAGTCGGTGCCCTCGTCGGCGAGAAGTCCATCCAGCGAGTACATGAACGCCCACGCAATCAGTTTTCGCATGATCAGAACTCCCTCGTCCCAGGTCGCCTGGCAATATCGATCGACCATCGGTTGAGACGATTCTGTCCCCTGTTGCTCTCGTTCGCGAGGCAGGGGGCTCCGCAACGTTGTCTCAGGCTCGGATCTGGCGGATGGCGTCGGGGATCGACCCGGACCAGGCTGGTCCGTGACCGGGGACGACGCGGTGCGCATCGAGCGCGGAGAGCGCGTCGAGGGAGCGGAGTGCTTCGGCTGGATCATCGGTGAACGGTGCCGGCTGCGGGCCCGTCACCCCGGTGAGCACATTGCGCGTGGTGAGCGCATCTCCGACGAAGACCGTGTCGACGAGCGGCACGAACACGGCGACGCTGCCCGGCGAATGTCCGGGCAGACCGACGATCTGCGGTGACCCGGGGAGGGGGAGCGTCTCACCGTCATGCATCTCCATCACCGCGGTCAGGTGCGTGGTCTTCGCCCCGCCTTTGCGCAGCGCGTACGTGGCGAAACCGAGCATCGCGCCGAGCCGCTTGGGCCCACCCGCAGGATGCGACGTCACCTCACCGCGCGCTCGGGCGGCATCCGCTGCATGAACGTACACGGGGATGCCGTGGTCGCGGCGGAGGCGTTCCGCGATGCCGATGTGGTCACTGTCGCCGTGGGTGAGTACGACGCCGCGGATGTCTGTGATGTCGCGGCCCATGTGTGCGAGTTCTGCCCGGAGGTCGGACCAGTGGCCGGGGAGTCCGGCGTCGATCATGGTGATTCCGTCGGTGGTCTCGATGAGGTGGAATGCCACGATGTCATTGCCGACACGACGGAGGCCTGGAACGAGTTGCATTGTCATGCACCTTTCGAATTGCTACGCTGGCTACATGGCTACGATACATAGCCATCATGGCTATGGTCAATAGCTATCGACAATAGCTATCGACGATTTCGACCCGTGGAGAGTCCAATGCCAACACCTGAACGCACCTCTCGCGAGGCGATCGTCGCCGTCGGCCGTGAGCTCCTCGAAGCGGAGGGTCTCGCGGGGTTGACCATGCAGGCAGTCGCCGATCGCGTCGGAGTCAAAGCCCCGTCGCTCTACAAACGCGTTCGCAATCGCGATGAGCTCGTGCGGCTCATCACGGAAGCAACAATCGACGACCTCGGTGAGGAGCTGCGCAAGGCTGCAGCCGGGCCGACGGATGCCCCCTCTCTCGTCGCTGCGCTCGCGCTGGCGTTTCGGGCGTTCGCGCATCGGTTTCCGGCGGGCTTTCACCTCATCTTTGCGCCGGGGCCGGTCGGCACTCGTCCGTCTTATGACGCGATCGTCGCCTCGAGTCTGCCGCTCCTTGAGGTCGCGGGCGCGCTTGCGGGCCCAGAGCGTGCGCTCGATGCCGCGCGCACGCTCACGGCATGGGCCAACGGCTTCATCAGCATGGAACTGGCGGGTGCCTTCAACCTGGGTGGGGATGTCGATGAGGCTTTTGCCTTCGGCATCCGCACGCTGACAACCGCTCTGCAGGCTCGCGAGGTCGCGCAAGCGGTGGGTTGATCGCTCACGGCGGATCGGTGAGCGCAGTCGGCTAGTCATCGATCTCTGCAGCGCCCCGACGCTCCAGATCGGCGAGGGCCTCCCGCATCGCCTGCACCTGATCGGGCGAATGCCCCACCCAGTCCGTCAGCTCGCCGACGATCTTCACCGGTTGCGTGGTGCGGTAGGACCGGGTCGGATTGCCGGGAAACCTCTTATCGGTCACGTTGGGATCGTCTTCAAGGTCGCCCATCGGCTCCACGATGTAGATGCGGCCAAGGCCCTCGCCTGCAGCGAGTTCAGCGCCCCACGTTGCGGCATCCAGTGTTGCCGTCACGTAGACGTGGTTCATCGTGCGACCCGTTTCGAAGTTCGAGCGGCGTCCGGGCACGAGGAGGTCGCCCACCGTGAGGTTCGCTTTTGTCCCGTGGAACAGCGCCCCTGACTCGTGGACTTCGAACGGTTTCGGCACGCTCGTCATGCGCACTCCCAACATATTTGACGCTGAAGTTTAGTTCGGTCGAGCACTGCGATCCTGTCGCCGACGATGACTCACCGACGGTGAAATCAGCAAACTGCCGATTCCAGACAAGCAGACCGCTGAGACTGCCCGCAAGCGGAACCGCCCAGCAGTGCCGCCACGGTGCGGTCGGGATTTCTGCCTACGAGGCGATGCAAACCGTTTACTCGCGCCTGCTACGCTCCCCTCCGATAGCGCCTAGGGTTCCGGGACGACACCGTCTGTCTGGTTCGAGCGGTGCCACGGCCGACCGCGATCGGTGGGCCGTCATCTCAAGGGATAGAAGCCTGGAGGACTCCTGTGCCGCGCCTCCGCGCGGCGGGAAAGGTCCTGATGTCGGCTTTCGCATTGTTCCTTGTTCTGTCGGCCGCGGTCTGCCATGCGGCGTGGAATGTGGTGGCTCACGGGGTGAGCCGGATCGGCGTGCCGTTCTTGTGGTGGGGAGCGCTGGCGAGCACGGTGATCTGGGCGCCGCTCATTCCGCTGACGGGCGGCTTCGGGCGGGGAGGTTTTGACGTCGTCGCGGGGTTCGCGGTGGGGGCGGGCGTCTCCGGAGTGTTGCACGTGGCATACATGCTGGTGTTGCAACAGGGGTATGCGCGCGGTCGGTTGTCGACGGTCTATGCGACCGCCCGTGGCACGGGGCCGGCATTGAGCTCGTTCCTCGCCGTGGTGCTCCTGGGGGAGAGCATCGGTGTGGTTGCGGGCATTGGTGTCGTCGTCATTGTCGTGGGGGTGATCTTCACTGGGCTCATCGGCCGGGCGGCACCTGTGCCAGGGGTGCGGAGGGGGCCGGACCCGAGCATCATTTTCGGGGTGTTGACGGGCGTCGCCATTGCGGTCTACACAATCTGGGATGCGCACGCGCTGCGCACCTGGGGGTTGTCACCGGTGGCGTTCATGGTCGGCTGCACACTGGTGGAACTCGTGCTCTATGCCCCTCGAGCGATTCGTCGCAGGGGCGAGATGCTCGCCGTCGTGGGTGCCCATTGGCCCCGCATCCTGGCTTTCGGAGTGCTGTCACCCCTGTCATACATCCTCGTTCTGACTGCCGTGACGCTGGCACCGGTGGCGCTGGTGGCGCCGATTCGAGAGGTCAGCGTTGTGCTGGTCTCGCTGTTTGGTGTGCTGGTTCTGCGCGAGGGGTCGGCGGTGAGGCGCGTCGGGGCGTCGATCGTGGTCGTGGGCGGAGTCCTCATGCTGGCGTTCTGAAGCGTGCGGTGCATCCGACTGTTCGAAAGGGCTAGCGGTCATCCATGGAATAGGTTGTCGCGTCAACCGGTTGCCATTCAGTATGGCCTCCCGCACATCCACAGCGCCCGACCGTCCGAAAACCTCCCGGCCACTGTTCATCCTTCTGGCATCAGCCGTGACTCTTGTGCTGGCGACCGCTGGGATCTGGTGGGCCGTGACGGCCGCATCGTCGTCGGCGTCTTCGTCGGCGGGCACCGGACCGGCGGCATCCGCTCTGCCGGACAGCACACGGATGGGGGCCGTCGAGCTGCTGACCGACGACCTCGCCCCGATGCGGTCCTTCTATGTGGACGCGGTCGGCCTGGAGTTACTGGACGAGACTGACGACCGACTGAGCCTCGGGAGCGACGGTGAAGAAGTGCTGGGCATCACGCGTGCCGCGGATCGCCCTGCGGACATCGGGACCGAGGCCGGCCTCTATCATTCGGCGATCGTTTACCCGAACGAGCAGTCCCTCGCCACCGCGCTGCTCAGCGTCGCCACCGTCGCGCCGACGAGCTACAGCGGCAGTGCCGACCACGCTGTGAGTCTTGCGTTCTATTTCTCGGACCCCGACGGCAACGGACTGGAGCTCTACACCGACACCCCTGAAGACGAGTGGGTGTGGAACGACGGGCTCGTGCAGATGGGTTCGGCGGCCCTTGACCCCAATGCCTTCATCCAGGAGCACCTGGGCACGACGCCGACCGATTCCGGCGCCACGATGGGCCACGTGCACCTGCGGGTCGGCGATCTCGAGAAGGCACGGGCGTTCTACGCCGACACCCTCGGCTTCGCGATCACCGCCGAATCCGAGGACGCTCTTTTCTATGCGGCGGGCGGGTACCACCACCACATCGCAACGAACACCTGGGGCACCGCCGGCGCCACGGCCCGACCCGAGTCACTCGGCCTCGGTAGCCTCACGATCCACCTCGGAGACAAGGGCGCGCTTCTCGCGGTGGCCGATCGACTGACGGATGCCGCTGCGACGTTCACGCACGACGCCGGCGTGATCACGGTCGACGACCCGTGGGGCAACACTGTGCGATTGCTCGCCTAGAAGGCTCGGCGTCCGTGTCACCAGCGCGGACATCGTGCGCGTTTCCGCGCGGCATCCTGACCATGCCCCGCCTTTCCCAATCAGCGATGCCTGCCTACAGTGCAAGGAGAGCTACCCGCGAGCCAATCGTGGGTCGTGCCAGTGCCCACAAGACAGGGAGAGATCGAAATGAGCTCCATCGTTGTGCAAGCGTTCATCACCCTCGACGGCGTCGTGCAGGCACCCGGCGGCCCGGAGGAGGACACCGAAGGGGGCTTCGAATACGGCGGCTGGCAGACCAGCTACGTCGGCGGAGACGATGACGGGGCCATCATCATGGAATGGGAGAGCAAGACCGAGGCGTTGCTACTCGGACGCAGGACGTACGAGATCTTCGCCGGCGCGTGGGGCGTGTGGGACGAGAACGCCGCAGGCTTCGAGGGGGAGCTGACCCGGCGATACAACCGCGTCCCCAAGTACGTCGCGTCACGCACGCTGACCGAGGTCGGCTGGAAGAACTCGTTTCTCCTCGGCCCCGACGTGCCCGCGGCGGTTGAAACGCTACGTGCGCAACCGGGCGGTGAGATCCGGGTGTGGGGGAGCGGCCAACTGATCAGCACGCTGGCTGAGCATGACCTGGTCGACGAGTACCGTCTTGTCATCTACCCGTTGGTGCTCGGCACGGGCAAGAAGCTGTTCCCCGACGGGTTCCCGTACACCAGACTTGCCCTCGCTGAGAGCAGGGCCTTGGCCTCCGGCGTGGTGATCAACATCTACCAGCGCTCCGACGCCAGCTGAGGAGGAGGCATCCGTTCTGAACCGACCCGCTCCATGCGGTGGCAGAACGACCGACGAGAAGCAGCTGCCACCGATGCTGCGCCGGTAGCCGGTGAGTTGCAGCGAGAACGGCAGACGCGGCCGTGTTAACGGCAGACGCGGCCGTGTTTCCGTAGGCAGTTTCCGTAGGCAGCGGACCTCCGCCGGCCACGCCGCATCCGTCGCGCGGGTCCAGTGCCGTCACGCGGGTCGGCGCCGACGCGCGCAGCGGCACCTAACGCGCGCAATGCGCAGTTCGCCCGTCGGCGTCCCTTCCGTACATCCGCCACGCGGGTCGGATGCCGCCACGCGGGTCGGATGCCGCCACGCGGGTCGGGTGCCGCCACGCGGGTCGGGTGCCGCCGCGCGGGTCGGATGTCGGCCCGATTGCACCGCGCTGGTCGAAAACCGTGACGCCCACTGAATTCAACGGGCGTCACGGTATTCGACCCGCGCAACGGCGTTCCTTCACTTCTGCGAGCCGCCAGGCCCCGCCCCGCGAGCTGCTGGCTTGGCGAACCACCCGGGCAGTAGGCTGCAGGCACCTCACGCGGTATCTCGATGCGGCGGATGATTGGAGAGTGCTCATGGTTCATGCAAACATCGCTCGCGCACTTGCCGACGACGAGTTGCGAATTCGAGGTCTCCGGTTCGCCAACCTGCGCATTGTGATCGGCGTCGTGCTCGTCGCGGGAGCCTGGCTCCTGCTGCCATTCGGCATCTCTCAACTCGCGACAGGGCAGGTGGTCGTGTTGCCGGTACTCGACGTGCTCGGGGGCGGTGCGCTGCTGGCCGGGGGTGTTTGCCTCATCGTGAGCGGAGTTCGAGGTCGGCGACGTGCTGAGAGCATGCACAAGCCGGACACCGAAAATGGTCAGGCGAATCCGGCATTCGATGAGGATCGGCAGCCGCTTGCGACGGGCGGAGTTCCCCTGGGGTGGATCGGCAACGTTCCCGGCAGCTGATCTGGAGCGATTGATCTGCGCGAGTGCTCTGCGGCGATTGCTCTACCGGGCAGCCGCGGTGCGCAGCCCCGCCAGCACGAGATGGAGCACCTCCTCCGCGCCGTCGCCCGAGAGCGGCTCCGAGCGAGTGAGCATCCGGAACACCAGCGCGCCAAGCAACATGTCGGCTGCGGCCCGCTGTCGCTCGGTGGCGCCGGCCGCGGCATCCGGAACCGTGATCGCGAGCCAGTCGATGATGCCGGCGAGAATCGGCGCGGTAAACCTCTCGTGCACCCGGATGGCGACGCTCTCGTCTTCGGCCGTCGCCGAGGTGAGGGCTCTCGTCACCGAGGTGCCGACTGCACTGCTGAAGTAGTCGGCCTGTGCGCGCACCCAGGCGACGCCGTCGCCAGTGGGAGCTGTCGAGGCGAATGACGGGGGGATAGCCGGGTCGTCGAGAAATGCATCAGCCACGAGCGCTCCCTTCGACGGCCACCAGCGGTACAGGGTCTGCTTGCCGACACCCGCCGCAGCGGCGATACCTTCCACGGTGAGCGCCTCGTAGCCGGACTCGATAACGAGCGACCTGGCCGACGACAGGATGCCTTCGCGCCCACGGGCACCCCTCGGTCGCTTCACGTTGTGCATCGACTCAGGCTCCATCGACCCAGGATACGAGTATCCGGTCCCCAGAATCGCCTCTTGCCGTGCGCTCAAAAGAGGCGTAGCTTTCGACGAAGTGAGACGCACCGTCTCGGTTTTGCCTGATCAAAGGAGATCGCATTGCCTGCATCCGCTCACAACCCATCCGCCTACGATCCAGCAGCTCACATTCCGACCCGCGGGTCAGAGACCCGCGACTCCGACGGCGACTGGGACGACACCGTGGACTACCTCGTGGCCGGCTCTGGTGTTGCCGGTCTTTCCGCCGCGATCACGGCCAAGATCAATGGCCTCGACACGCTGATCGTCGAGAGTGAGTCCCTCTGGGGCGGCACGACCTGCATCTCGGGTGGAGGTCTCTGGGTGCCCAACAACCCGCTCATGAACCGGGATGGCGCGCAGGACTCGATCGACGAGGCCCTCGCCTACATGGATGCCGTGATCGGCGACGTCGGCCCCTGGACGAGCCGGGAACGCAAGCTCGCGTTCCTCACGGCGATCCCGAACTACATCAACCTGCTCAGAGGCGAAGGCGTGAAGTGGTCGCGTGCGAAGGACTATCCCGACTACTACCCCGACCTCCCCGGCGGCAAGATCGGCCGCAGCATCGAAGTCACGTCGTTCAATATGCGCAAGCTGAAGGGCTACCAGTACCTGTCGCGCATGAAGCAGGGCGTGCCTTTGCCCGTGCGCAACGACGACTTCTGGCTGCTGAGCCGGGCATGGTCGTCCCCGCACGGATTTTTGCGCGGAGCACAGCTGGTTCTGAGGGTGCTCGGGCGCGCCATCATCGGGCAGCAAGCTCGGGGGATGGGCCCGGCGCTCGCCGGATCGCTCATGCACATTGCGCGCACGCACGACATTCCCGTCTGGCTCGACTCGCCGATCACCGAGGTGCTCATCGACGACGGCCGCGTCATCGGAGCAGTCGTGTTGCACGACGGCCGTGCACGTCGCATCCGCACGCGCCGCGGCGTCATGCTCGGGGCCGGCGGGTTCGCCCGCAACACGGCCTGGCGCCAGAAGTACCAGGGGATCCCCGGCTGGTCAGCGGCCCCGGAGGGGCAAATGGGCACGGGCATTCAGGCAGGAATGGATGTCGGCGGCGAGATCGCGATGATGGAGGACGCCTGGTGGGGCGCCGGGGTGATTCTCAAGCCGGGTAGCAACAGTTTCATCCTCGGCGAGCGGTCGTTCCCGTTCAGCATGGTCGTCGATCAGAAGGGCAACCGCTACCTCAACGAGTCGGAGTCGTACGTCGACTTCGGCCACCACATGCTTGAGCACAACAAGGTCAGCCCGGCCATCCACTCCTGGCTCGTCACCGATGCCAGGCACACCCGGCGTTATCTCAACACCTTCGCCCTCACCGCCAAGAAGGAGATGCTCGCGGCCGGCGAGATCGTGATGGCCGACACCCTCAATGAGCTCATCGCGAAAATCGGCGTCGAACCTGCAATCTTTACTGCGACCGTCGCCCGCTTCAACGATTTTGCGTCGAATGGAGTCGATCGGGACTTTCAGCGCGGACGCACCGCCTACGACCGCTACTACGGCGACCCGGGCATCAAACCCAACCCGAACCTCGGTTCGATCGAGCGCGGACCGTTTCACGCGTTCAAGGTGTACCCGGGTGATCTCGGCACCAAAGGTGGCCTCGTCACCGACGAGTTCGCGCGGGTGCTGCGCACGGATGGCTCGGTGATCGATGGACTGTATGCCGCCGGCAACAACACGGCGTCGGTGATGGGGCACACCTATCCGGGGCCGGGAGCCAGCATCGCGCCTGCGGGCGTCTTTGCCTACATTGGGGCGCTTCATGCGGCCCAGCAGGCGCAAAACCCGGCTGCACGACCCGCTGCGCCATCCATCGCATCGGTGGAGGAAGCCGAGAAGCTGCAGGTCGCCTTCTAACACGGAGACCGCCCCGCGCCAAGAAAGCAGGCTCACGCCAGAGCGGGGCGGGGGCCTGCCCTCTGGGCGAGGATGCGGAGGAGTACTGTCGTGCCGAGCACGAGACACGCCGCCAGCGCAGCGGCGATGCCCACGAGTTGCGATTCCGGCTCGCCCGCGAGACGAGCGACAGCGAGCCAGCCCAAACCCCACGCCAACGCGATGGCCGGGGTCAGTCGCCCTCGTCCCGCGATCGCCGTCGCAACGCCGACGACTGCAGCCACGGCGATGACAGCCACGCCCCAGGCGTCGGGTTGGATACCCCATCCGGTAAAGCCGAGTTCCGTCAGCCAGGCCGTCACATTCGCAGCCGTGGCAATCGTCACCCAGCCGAGATACAAGCCAATCGTTCCGTCGAGGACGATGGCCTCCCAGACACCAGCGGCTGTTGTCACGGCACCCCTCGGCGTTCGCTGCAGCACCGCGAAAGTGAGGCCCAAGACGACGAGTAAAGCCACGATCACCACAACCGACAGACCCAGCTGGCCGAGCTGCACGGTTCCGATCCACGCAGCATTGAGCAGCAGGGACAGAGCGATGAGGTAGCCGACCCGGCGATGCACCGCCCGGGTGGCTTGGCTGGGGAAGAGCTGCCACACGGCGTAGGCAAGAAGCCCCAGGTAGATAACCGACCAGATGCTGAACGCCGGGCCGGCCGGCGCGATCAGCGTGGCGTCGGCCGCCAGCGCGCCACCCGCCGCATCCTGGATCGGGGTTCCGCCCACGGCGCCGGAGCCGATCATCGCTCCGGCAATCGCCAGCAGCGCGAGGATGAAGACGGTGGCTTGCCTGACTCGGTCAGAGGTCTGCGGCGAGGCGGTCATGGTGTCACGATACGGGAGTGGTACTCACGACGATAGGGCCGACAGCGAGGTCCCACTCACCCCGATGCCGTTCTGTTAGCCCTTAATCTCTCATCTGCTGAGCTGCCGGCTCACCATCTCGGTGATCCAGATGGGCGCGAACGGCGAGGTGCAGTTCGGGGGAGTCGGGTAATCCTTGAGCACTTCGAGGCGCTCGCCGATGTCGATAGCGCGAGCGCGGAGCTCGGCATACTCAATCCCGATCTGGGCCAGGCAGTAGTTCATTGCCCATTGCAAGCGTTCAGGGGCATCCTTCATCTCCGCCTCGATGAGGTCGAGCAGCCCGGAAAGGTCGAGGCCCTCTGGCTTCTTCACCACGCGTTCGGAAGTCAGCGCCCAGCCGGCGCTCGCGACCACAGGGTCGGGATCGGCGAACCAGAGCACGCGCAGCGCTTCGGCGTGCGGACTCTTCTTCACCACGTAGTTCACGAGCCAGTCCTGCACCTTGGGCGTGCGCGCCTCGCGCAACATGGCGTCAAGCTCGTCGGGCTCAAACGCCTTCGGTCGGCAGATCAGGATCGCCAACAGGCGCGCCGCGGTGTCACCCGTGTCCCACAACTCACGGGCAAGCTCCTGCTGGATTTTCAGCCGCTTGGCGATCGCGCGCAGTTTGCCGAGGTTGACCCCGTGGTCGTCACCGTGGTTGGCGTTCACCTCGCGGGCCCGCGGGTCCTCGAGCGCGGCCAGCTCGGCCATCACCTCGGCTACGGCCGTCTCGGCCACTGTCGACTCACTCGCCGTCGTCTGAGCCATCTCAGTCTCCTGTCGTTGCGTATGGGAATCAGCCTACGACGATGCCCTCAACAGCGATGGCGGACCAGCCTAGGATCACCCCATGGGAGTCGATGGGCGCCGCAGCAGGCTCGGCCAGGCCGCCGCTGCGTTCACGAGCAATGCGCAGAACCCCAACCTGCGCCGAGCCCAACTCAGCTTTCTCGGCGCCTGGACCGCCGAATGGGCGTTCACCGTGGCGCTCGGAATCGTCGCCTACCGTGACGGCGGCGCGACCGCCCTCGGCCTGGTCGGGCTGCTGCGGATGCTGCCGTCCGCGATCCTCGCTCCACTGCTGTCGCCGATCGCCGACCGGGGGCGCCGCGAGCGAGTGCTCATTCTGGTGTCCACTGCGCGTGGAGTTGCCACCGCGGCCGCCGCCGTGGTCGCCATGGTGGCGGGTCCGCCGATGTTCATCTACGCGCTCGCCGTGCTCTCGACGATCGCGGCCACACTCTATCGGCCGGCGCATTCCGCGCTTCTGCCCTCGCTGTGTCGCACCGGGTATGAGCTCGCCAGCGCCAACGTGGTGCGGGGGCTGCTCGACTCCGCAGCCACACTCGTCGGCCCGCTGCTGGCGGCGGTGCTGCTGCAGTTCACCGGTGTGGGGGTCGTCTTCGCGGTCGCGGCGGCCGCCTCATTCTGGGCCGCTGCCCTCCTGGTGCGGCTGCGGTACGACGCGCCGCCGCGCCCGCCGGCGCCAAGTCGTCCCAACTTGATCAGGGAGGCAGCGGATGGCGTTCGTGCGGTCACGCAGAATCGCGACCTGACGCTCATCCTCGGTCTCGCCGCAGCGCAGGCCCTCACCAGGGGAGCGCTCACAGTGCTCTCGGTGGTGGTTGCGATTGAGCTGCTCGGCACCGGCGACCCTGGCGTCGGCGCCCTGATGGCCGCCGTCGGGGTGGGCGCGGTTCTCGGGTCGCTCGCGGCCTCACTGCTCGTCGGCACGGGTCGACTGGGCGCGTGGTTCGGCGTCGGGGTCGGCCTCTGGGGACTGCCGCTCGCCCTCGTCGGTCTCGTTCCTCAGGAGGCGGCGGCACTCGGCTTGCTGGCATTCGTCGGAGTCGGCAACGCCCTGATCGACGTGGCGGGCTTCACTCTGATCGGCAGGATGGCTCCCGACGAGGTGCTGGCCCGGGTCTTCGGTGTGCTGGAGAGTCTGGTCACGGTGTTCATCGGATTCGGGGCCATCGTGGCGTCGGTGCTCGTGGACTGGTTCGGGGTGCAGACCGCGCTCGTGGCGATCGGGCTCGTCTGCCCGGTGCTTGCGGTGGCGTCGTGGCGGCGATTGCGCGGTCTCGACCGGTCAGTGGGCGCTCTCACCCTGGATGCCGGGCTGCTCCAACGGGTGCCGATGTTTCGCATCCTGCCGCTGCCCGCCGTCGAGCGGCTCGCGCGCGGCCTGCAACCGGTCGCCGTGCCGGCCGGCCAGGTGGTGTTCGCGCAGGGGGATGTCGGCGACCGGTATTACCTGATCGAGTCTGGCGACGTCGACGTCGACGTCGTGGGCGACGGGCGGGTGATCGCAACGCTCGGCCCTGGCGAGGGCTTCGGAGAGATCGCATTGCTGCGCCGCACGCGCCGAACGGCCACCGTGGTCGCCACGAGCGAGCTGCGGCTGCGGGCGCTGGACTCTGACCGGTTTCTTCCTGTTGTGCTCGGGTACACGCCGAGCGCCCAACAGGCCGAGGCGGTCGTCGGCGACCTGCTCGAGCGCTACGAACCGAAGGACCCGTTCGAGGAACCGCCCGCGTCGTCGTGAGAGTCGTGCGGTTGAGTATTCCCGGCTTTGGGTGGATCCTCAGGGCATGGAATCTGGGCGTGCGGTGCTGCTGATCGCTGACATCGGTGGCTACACCGACTACATGAGCTCGCATCGGATGAGTCTCGCGCACGCCGAGGTCAACACCGCACGGATGCTCGACAAGATGATTGACGCCGCCCCTGGCTTCGATCTCATTGAGATCGAGGGCGACGCGGCCTTTCTTTCCCGTCAAGCCCAGAGCAGAGAGCCCGACGTGTGTGGGACGGATGCGCGCGACCCGGACCCCACCGTCACGGAGATTCTGCAGGTTGCCGTCGCCATGCATCGGGCCTTTCATCTCGAACGTCAGAACGTCGCGACGAACCTCTGCCCGTGTGCCGGCTGTAAGGAGGCAGGCAACCTGAAGCTCAAGTTCGTGGCGCATGTCGGCGACGTGGCGACCCAGACCATCCGTCAGCGGCACAAGCTCGTCGGCATCGACGTCATTCTCGTGCATCGCCTGCTCAAGAACCCGGTGACCATTCCCGAGTACGTGCTGCTCTCCGAGGAGCTCTACCTCACCGACTCGTCGTTGCTGCCCGGCGCCGTGCACGAAATTGCGCCGGAGCTGGAGGGGATCGGAACAGTGCGCGCATACTTCGTCGACGTGGGTGACCTCGACGGCACCCTGCCTCCGCTGCCCGCGCCGTCGTGGCGCGGACGCCTCGGCAGAACGTTCGCGGCGGCGGGCCTCGGCATGCCATACATGCTCGGCCTGCGACGCCCCCGCAACGCGGTGTCCCCGCGGTAATCAGGGATGCAGAGGTCTCGTTCCCGAGAATCACGGTCGACGCACGGCCGGCGCACGGCCTCCGATGGGGGGACCCAGGTCGCCAGTTCGGCGCTGATTCGGCTCAATGTCCGACGAACGCCGGGGTCGCCCCGCGGACATGTGGTACAGCTGTATGGTGCTCGCGCCGGTCAAATCCCCACTCAAACGGTCGCTCGACCGCGCCCTGATCGCGCTCCTGGTCGCCGGGCTGTTCTTCGCCCTGCTTCTCGTCGCCCTGCTCCCGATCGATGAACCCGGGGCCGGCGCGCTCGTGCTTTTTCCGATCAACGTCGTGGTGTACCTGGTCGCGGGGGTGCTCGCCTGGTATCGCCGGCCGAGCAACCGGATGGGCGCGCTGATTCTGTTGGCCGGCGGCGCGGTTTTTCTCGGCGGCGCCGGCAACACCGAGATCCCACTCTTCGTCGCGCTCGGCAGCATCGCCGCGAGCCTTCCGCTAGCCGTGTTCGTGCATCTGCTGCTGGCGTTTCCGTCGGGACGGCTCGTCGGCCGGCTCGCGCACGTCACCGTCGCACTGGCATATTTCACGGCAATCATCCTGCAGATTCCCCTCTATCTGTGGGCGCCAGACATCCATGCCCCTGGTCTTGCCCTGGCGGATGTCCCCGAACTCGCCCGGCTCGGATCCGACATCCAGGCTGCCGTTGGCGGAGTGGTGCTCACGATGACCGTCGTGCTCCTCATCGCCCGCATTCGGCAGGCGACTGCTGCGGAGCGCCGTGCCCTCGTGCCCCTCTATGGCTACGGCATCTTCGCCCTCGCGGTGATTCTCGGCTCGACCCGGGTTCTCGGCGCGATGTTCGGCTGGAGCGGCGAGGCCACCGGCTTTCTGCAACTCGCGGTGCTCGCCGGCGTTCCCATCGCCTTCGCCCTGGGCGTGCTGCTCGGTGGGGTTGCGCGCACGGGAGAACTGGAAGAACTCGGGGCCTGGCTGGGTGCCGCAGGCGACGAGAAGCCGGCGATCGCCGGAGCACTCGCGCGTACGCTGGGCGACCCATCGCTTGAGGTCTGGTTCTGGGTTCCGACGACGATGAAGTATGTCGACGTGCAGGGCGTCGAAGCGGAGGAGTCACCACCGGATCCCCGTCGCGGCATCGAGATCGTCGAGCTGGAGGGGCGCCGCATCGGGGCGATCTCCTATGACAAGGCACTGGTCGATGACCCAGAGCTCGCCAAAACGGCGAGCCGGGTCGTCGCGATTGCGCTTGATCGGGACCGCCTGACCGCCGAGCTGCACTCAAGCCGGCTGGCGTTGCAGCTCTCGCGGGAACGACTCGTGGAAGCCGCCGATTCGGAGCGTCGTCGCATCGCCAGGAACCTGCACGACGGACTGCAGGTGCAGTTGGTGCTTCTTGCTCTTGAAGCCCAGCAGCTCGCGAACGCGGGTGGCGTCGGACGGCCGGTCAGCGAGCGCGCCACGGCACTCCGCCGCGGCATCGACGCCGCGGCGACCGAACTGCGCGGGCTGGTGCACTCGGTCATGCCGGCAGCCCTCGTCGAAGGGGGGCTTTCCGCCGCCGCCGAAGACCTCGTCGACCGCATGCCGATCCCCACTTCGTTGCACCTCGGCGTCACCGACGGGGATTGCTCGCCGACCGTCGAGAGTGTCGCCTATTTTGTTGTTGCCGAGGCGCTTGCCAATGCCGTCAAGTACTCACAGGCTCGGGCAATCAGCGTGAGCCTTCGACGCCAGGGGGAGACCCTGTACGTCGCAGTGAGTGACGACGGCCGCGGCGGGGCACGCGCCATCGGGGGATCCGGGCTGCTGGGCATGGCCGAGCGCATCGATGTGCTCGGCGGCTCGCTTGAGATCGTCAGCGAACCCGGGCAGGGCACGAGCATCAGAGCGGAGGTTCCATGCGGGTAGTCATCGGTGAAGACGAGGTGTTGCTGCGGCGCGGGCTGGAGCTCGTGCTCGTCGAGGCGGGGTTCACCATCGTGCAGGCGGTCGGGGACGCCGAGAGCTTGGAGGCGGCAGTGTTCGAGCACCGGCCGGACCTCGTGATCACCGACATCCGGATGCCCCCCAGCTACACCAACGAAGGTCTGGTCGCGGCGGCACGGATTCGGGAACGCCTGCCCGGCACCGCCGTGATGGTGCTCTCGCAGCATGTGCAGCGGCGGTATGCGGTCGAGTTGATGGGCGACCGTGCCGGGGGACTCGGGTACTTGCTCAAGCAGCGCATCGCCGACGTCGACACCTTCGTGGAGAGCCTGCGGGTGGTCACGTCTGGCGGCACGGCGATTGATCCGGATGTCGTCGCGGTGATGGTGGCGCGGGCGCGAATTTCAGACTCCGCCGTCGGCGAGCTCACCGCCCGGCAGCAGGAGGTTCTCGCGCTGGTGGCCGAGGGACGCAGCAATGCGGCTATCGCGGGGCTGCTGTTTCTCAGCGAGAAGGCTGTCGTGCAGCACACGTCGCGCATTTACAGCGCACTGTCGATTTCGGTGGACTCGGATGCGCATCGCCGCGTGCTTGCCGTTCTGCAGTATCTCAATCGCGACTGAAATCGCTGCGGCGCCCGGCTAGGCGGTCCGCGTGATCAAGCCATCCGCACCGCCATCGACCGAGGAGAGAATGTTGGCCGTGTCGATGATGAGGTCTTGCATGGCCTGGGCGGCGCGCGTCAAGGCCACATCGTTGCGATGAGCGAGGCTGATCGAACGGGCGAGGCGTGGCGCGGTGAGCCTGGCCGAACGCAGGCCGGGCCGATCCACCAGCACCATGGCGGGAACGACCGCAACGCCGAGACCCCGTTCAACGCAGCGCAGAACCGCATCCATCTCTGCTCCCTCGAGCACCACCTTCGGCACGAGGTTCGCCTTCTGAAATTCCTGCATGGTCAGGGCCCGCAAGTCGTAGCTCTCGTGAAACGTGATCTGCGGGAGTTCTGCCAGTTGCGCCAACGTGACGCTCTGGAGGTCGCCCAGAAGTGGGCTGGTGACCGACGAAACCACGACGAGTTGCTCGGTGAGGAGCGGGAGCCGGCGCAGGCTGGCGGACGGGCCGGAGCCGCCCTCCGGCGTGGTGATCAGGGCTAGGTCGAGCGCTCCTCCGGCGAGATCCTCCAGGAGGCCGTGCGACCCCCGCTCGGTCAGGTGCAGGTCAATGCCGGGGTACGCCGCATGAAACAGGGTCAGAACCTCGGCGACCAGACTGATGCAGAGCGTCGGGGTGGCACCGAGGCGCACCCGCCCTTTTCGAAGGCCGGCCAGCTCCTGCATCTCGTAGCGCACGTTCTCGGCATCTGTGAGCATCCGTTTGGCCAGAGGTAGCAGTGATTCGCCGGCCGTGGTCAGGGTGATGTTTCCCCTGGCGCGGTGAAAGAGTGTCGCGCCGAGGTCTGCTTCGAGGGTTGAAATCTGCCGGCTGAGCGAGGGCTGGGCCAGATGCAGATGCGCGGCGGCCCGGGTGAAATGGCCGATGCGGGCAACTTCGACGAAGCTTTGGAGCTGTTCCAAGTTCATGTCAATAGCGTATCTGCATTGAATTGACTCGGATGATTCATTGGACTAATCGTGAGCCGGTTCCTAGCGTTGAAAGCATGAACGCAATGAAGGCGAATGAGAAGCAAATATCTACGACCGTGCTGGTCATCGGCACCGGTGGGTCGGGTCTGCGAGCGGCCATCGAGCTGGCCGAAATGGGAGTCGACGTTCTCGCTGTCGGCAAGCGCCCCCGCAACGATGCGCACACGTCGCTCGCGGCGGGCGGCATCAATGCGGCTCTCGGAACCATGGAGGGGGATGAGGGTGACAGCTGGCAGCAGCACGCGGCCGACACCATCAAGGAGAGCTACTACTTGGCCAACCCGCACACCGTGGAAATCGTGGCCCGCGGCGCGGCGCAGGGCATCCATGACCTGGAACGCTACGGAATGGATTTCGCCCGCGAAGGGGACGGACGTATCTCGCAGCGCTTCTTCGGCGCGCACACCTTTCGTCGCACCGCGTTCGCCGGCGACTACACGGGGTTAGAAATTCAGCGCAGCCTCGTCAATCGTGCCGCGCAGCTGGAGATCCCGATTCTTGACGAGGTGTACATCACCCGGCTGCTGGTGAAAAACAACCAGATCTTCGGCGCCTACGGATTCGACCTCAACACGGGCACCCGCTACCTCATCCATGCCGATGCGGTGATTCTGGCCGCCGGCGGCCACAACCGCATCTGGCGCCGCACATCCTCTCGCCGAGACGAGAACACGGGCGACTCCTTTCGCCTGGCCGTTGACGCCGGAGCACGGCTGCGTGATCCCGAGCTCGTGCAGTTTCATCCCTCAGGCATCATCGAGCCCGAGAACGCGGCCGGAACCCTGATCTCAGAGGCCGCCCGCGGTGAGGGCGGCGTGCTGCGCAACGCCCTGGGTGAACGGTTCATGGAGCGCTATGACCCGGTGCGCTTGGAGCTCTCCACCCGCGACCGCGTGGCGTTGGCGGCGTATACCGAAATCAAGGAAGGCCGCGGCACAGCCAACGGCGGCGTCTGGTTGGACGTCTCGCATCTGCCACGCGAGACCATCATGGAGCGCTTGCCGCGCGTGTATCAAACCATGATGGAGGTGCAGATGCTCGACATCACCCAGGAGCCGATCGAGATCGCGCCGACCGCGCACTACTCGATGGGCGGGGTGTGGGTGCGTCCCGACGACCACGGCACGGATGTCGACGGCCTGTATGCCATTGGGGAAGCATCCAGTGGTCTGCACGGCGCCAACCGTCTGGGCGGCAACTCGCTGATCGAACTGCTGGTCTTTGGCCGCATCGTGGCCCATGCGGCAGCCACCTACTCGGCGGGGCTGGAGGCCCAGCCGCGTTCGGCCACGGCGCTCGCCGAAGCGCGCGCGGAGATCGACGATCTGCTGACGGCTGATGGGCACGAAAACGTGCGGGCGCTGCAGCGCGCCATTCGCAATCTGATGACCGAACACGCCGGGGTGGTGCGTGACGAAGAGGGGCTCAAGGCCGGCCTGGCGAAGCTGCACGAGATCGACGAGCGGATGGCCCAGGTCGGCATTCACCCGGATATCGCGGGCTTCCAAGACCTGGCACACGCCTTCGACCTCAAGGCCTCTGCACTGGCTGCCCGCGCGACTCTCGAGGCGGCGGTGGAACGCCGCGAGACCCGCGGCTGCCACAACCGCAGCGACTACCCGGAGATGGATCCGTCGCTGCAGGTCAACCTCGTGTGGTCGCCGACGGCGGGCGTGGTGCGCGAGGAGATCCCGGAGATTCCTGAGGAGATTGCGGAGCTGATTCAGCACGTCTCGACGGTCGGTAAATTGGTCGAGTAGCGGCTCGCCGTCGCAATTGGTGAGGTCGGCCGACGCTCGCCCAGGCACAGGGCATGCGGCGGTCGCCCTCGTCATAGCGTGCAGCGCGAGAGAAGCGCCATTTGCGGTTCGGGGCTACGTTGCCTACACACGTTGCCTACGCACGTTACCTACGCACGTTCCGCACCGCGAAAGGAATTCTCATGAGCCCTGATCGTCACGCGCGCACAATGTTGCCTATTCCGGATCTGCCCAAGCCGGGGTTGACGACCTACGATGCCAAGGATCCGGACACCTCCTATCCGCAGATCGAGCCGCTCCTCCCGCCGGAGGGCGCACCCAACGTGCTGATCGTGTTGATCGACGACACCGGCTTCGGGGCGTCGAGCGCCTTCGGAGGCCCGTGCTACACGCCGAACGCCGAGAAGCTCGCCGCCGCCGGCCTGAGTTACAACCGGTTTCACACCACTGCCCTGTGCGCTCCCACCCGAGCTGCGATGCTCAGCGGACGCAACCATCACTCGGTGGGGATGGGCAGCATCACGGAGACCGCGACGTCGGCGCCCGGCAACAGCTCGCTGAAGCCGAACACGAAAGCGCCCGTGGCGATGACCCTCAAGTTGAACGGATACTCGACGGCCCAGTTCGGCAAATGCCACGAGGTTCCGGTGTGGCAGTCGTCACCCATGGGACCGTTCGATGCCTGGCCATCGGGCGGCGGCGGCTTCGAGACGTTCTATGGCTTCATCGGCGGCGAGAACAACCAGTGGGATCCCTCCCTCTACGAGGGCACGACGCCGGTTGAGCCGCCGGCTACCCCGGAGGAGGGCTACCACCTGACCGAGGACCTCGCCGATCACGCTGTGAACTGGATCCGTACGCAGAAAGCGCTGATGCCGGAGCGGCCGTTCTTCGTCTACTTCGCACCGGGGGCAACGCACGCGCCGCACCACGTGCCCCAGGAATGGGCCGACAAGTACAAGGGCACCTTCGCCGACGGATGGGACGCCCAGCGAGAGAAGACCTTCGCCAAGCAGAAGGAGCTTGGCATCATTCCGGCTGACGCGGAGCTCACTCCCCGGCACACGGAGATCCCGGCGTGGGATGACATGCCGGCCGAGCTGAAGCCGGTGCTCGAGCGCGAGATGGAAGTGTATGCGGGCTTCCTGGAGCATACGGACCATCATGTCGGGCGGGTCATCGACGCGATCGAGGACCTTGGCGTGCTTGCGAACACGCTCATCTATTACATCCTCGGCGACAACGGTGCTTCAGCAGAGGGAACACTGAACGGAGCCTTCAACGAGATGGCCAACTTCAACGGCATGGCCGCCCTCGAGACACCCGAATTCATGCTGTCGAAGATAGATGAACTGGGCACACCGACCTCGTACAACCACTACGCGGTCGGCTGGGCATGGGCGATGGACACCCCGTTCCAATGGACCAAGCAAGTGGCTTCTCACTGGGGAGGAACGCGCAATGGAACGATCGTGTCGTGGCCGAAGGGCATCTCGGAAAAGGGCGGTCAGCGCTCCCAATTCACCCATGTGATCGACGTGGCGCCCACCATCCTCGAAGCGGCCGGTCTGCCAGAGCCGACCATGGTGAACGGAGTTCAGCAGTCGCCCATGGAGGGAACGAGCATGCTGTACACCTTCGACCAGCCCGACAAACCCGAGCGCCACGACCTGCAATACTTCGAGATGTTCGGCAACCGTGGCCTGTACTACAAAGGCTGGAGTGCTGTGACGAAGCACCGCACCCCGTGGGTGATGCTCGGCGGCACGCTTCCCGCGTTCGACGACGATGTGTGGGAGCTCTACGACGGCAGCACCGACTACAGTCAGGCGCACAATCTCGCCGAGGAGAATCCTGCACTCCTGGCTAAGCTGCAACGGCTGTGGCTGATCGAAGCGACGAAATACAACGTGCTCCCTATCGATGACCGCGGCGTCGAACGAGCGAACCCCGAGATCGCCGGCCGACCGACGCTTATCCGGGGCAACACGCAGCTGCTGTACGCCGGCATGGGGCGCCTCTCAGAGAACAGCGTCGTGAGCATTAAGAACAAGTCGTTCTCAGTCACGGCAGAAATCGAGGTGCGGGAGGGTGGCGCCGAAGGTGTCATCATCGCCCAAGGTGGCCGGTTCGGCGGATGGAGCCTCTATCTGAAGAACGGCGCTGCCAAATTCGTCTACAACGTGCTCGGAATCCAGGAGTTCGCCACCGTGGCCGATGCACCGGTCCCCGGCGGGAAGCACCAGGTGCGCATGGAGTTCGCCTACGACGGCGGAGGACTCGGGAAGGGCGGTGACGTCGCCCTGTACTACGACGGCTCAGCAGTCGGCAGCGGGCGAGTGGGAGCGACCCAGGCGATGATCTTCTCTGCTGATGAGACCACCGACGTCGGATACGAATCCGGCACTGCGGTGTCGCCCGAATATACCGCGGCGGGAAGCCGGTTCACCGGGAAAATCAATTGGGTGCAGATCGACCTCGGCGATGACGACCACGACCACCTCATCGACCCCGAGGAGCGGATGCGAATCATCATGGCGCGGCAATAGGGGGCATACGCGTCTGCGTGGAGCTGAGAAAATCCGCCTCGTGCTGGGGCTATGGTCGTGACTCGACGAGCTCGGCGAGCTGCCGGGTGACGATGCCCCAGCCCTCGTGAAAGCCGAGCTGTTCGTGCTGGTCGCGATCGGCGGCATCCCGGTGCATCTCGGTGGCGGTGTATTCGGTGCCGTCGGGGTGATCGCGCAGGGTGAAGCTGGCGGTGATGAATGATGCAGGGGCCGGTCGCCAACCGGCGACGAGCGCGTCGGTGAAGACGACGCGTTCGAGTTCGTCGACGGCGAGGAAGCAGCCGGTGATGTGTGGGCCGAACGCGGTGCCGTCTGGGCTGATTTCGGTGCGGAAGGATCCGCCGGGGCGCAGATCCATCTCCACAACGCGGCAGACCTCGGGCGCGGGAACCCACCACTGTTCGACAAGCGCCGGATCGGTCCAGGCCGTCCAGACCGCCGAGCGTGGAGCGTGGTCGACGAGTCGACCTACACTGACCGCATCTCGCAAGGAGGACTCTCATGGTCATCCCCATTGACTTGACGTTCGGGACGTGGTCGTTCGTCGGCAACCTGACGCTGGTTGACCTCATCGCGGCGACCACCAACGCGTTGAACGGCGCGCTTCTGGCGCGAAGGCCCGACCACTATCGCAACTTCACATTCATCGGGATCATTCTGATGGCGCTTCTGGGCGGCATCGGCGGCGGCGTGACGCGCGACGTTATTCTCAACACCGCGCCATCCGCTTTCACTAACCCCGCGTACATCACGCTTTGTCTCGCCGCCGGGGTGATCGGCTACTACCTCGCCTATGCGAAGGGGCAGCTTTTTCGTGAGGGCCTTTTTCAGTTCATGACGTCATTCTCGCTGCCGTGGTATGCGATCATCGGGGCGCAGAAGGCGATCGACGCCGGCTATCCGATCCTGGGTGCAGTGGCCATCGCCGTGATTGCACCGACGGCCGGTCGGTGGCTGATCGACGTCTCGTGTGGGGTGCCGCCCAAGCAATTCGTGCGCGGCGAGTGGTTCGTGACGATTGCCGCTGGCACCGGGTTGGTGTGGATCTTGCTCGATGCGACAGGCATGCCGTACTGGGGGAGTGTGCTCATCGCCTTCGCCGCTGGCTTCGGCGCCCGGATCCTTGCGCTCTATCGCGGCTGGGAAGAACCGCTCGCGGTCGGGGCACAGGGCGTGCTCATCCACGCCGACCGTCGGCCGCTTCTCGGCCGCAAGCTGCAGCACAAGTCGAAGGAGGAACTCCGGATGCTGGGGCTCACGGTGGAGGACGCGGGTGGGGCGGCCGGCACGCCGGGCACGCCGGGCACGCCCTAGCGCTCGGGAGCGCTCATCCCGTTGGTCGAGGGTGTCGAGACCGGGTGACCGAGTCTGCGGGGCTCGTCCCTCTCGTTGGTCGAGCCTGTCGAGACCGCGCTGGCCGGCCTCGACACAGACTCTCTCTCACCCACAGTCACCCACCATCGCCCTCCACAGGCGAGCACTCGAGAAGTTGCTCACGGATGCGTGCAATCTCGGGTGTGTGTCTTCCGCTTTTTCTACCCTTGAAGTATGCACACTCTCACCGATCAGCTCCGGCAGGCCGCCGACGCGTCCGCCGACATCGGTGACGGCGCGGCCGGTTACGCGGCCCTCAACGAGCCGGACTTGCTCGACTCCCAGAAACAAATCGCACGGATCCGCCGCAACTACGACACGCATGCGGCGTGGGTGGCCGGGGAGATCGCCCGGCGTTCCTCCCGGGAACTGGGCTTTTCCGGGCTCGCCCAACGCCACGGCTTCCTCACCCCAGAAGCGTTGATTCAATCGGAGACCGGGGGCACCCGGGCGGAGGCCGCGAAACTGGTGGCGGTCGGCACGCTAATGACCGACACCGAGGCCGCCGAGGAACTACAGAAAGCCGACCCAGGTTCCCCGTTCGCCACGGTGCCCTGGCTCGCCGTGGTCGCCGGCGCGGTGAGCGCCGGCACCCTCTCGATCGATGCGGCGGAGGCGATCCGCAAGGGCTTGGGTGACATTGACCCGGGCGTCCCGGCCGAGAAGCTCGCCGCTGCCGCACAGTTTCTGCTCGAAGAGGCCGCCACGTTGAATGCGGACCAGTTGCTCCGCCGTGCCCGCCGCCTGCGCGACGAGCTCGACGCGGACGGCATCGCCCGGCGGGAGAAGACCCAG
The DNA here is from genome assembly GCF_039538945.1 of Glaciibacter kafniensis. NCBI lineage: Bacteria > Bacillati > Actinomycetota > Actinomycetes > Micrococcales > Microbacteriaceae > Glaciibacter > Glaciibacter kafniensis. The sequence goes on from NZ_BAABCN010000002.1 coordinate 189,530, forward strand.
CGCGACGCCCGCAGCTTCCGGATCTGGCGTCAGGACGACGGGATGTACCGGGTGTCGGCGTTGCTGCCGCCGGAGGACGGCCGCCTCGTCGAGTTGATTGTCGACGGCGCCACCTCGCCCCGCCGGGGTGGTCCCCGGTTTGTGGATGCGGCGACGCAGGCCCGCGCCGACGCGTTGCGTGACGACGAACGCAGCACCGAGCAGATCGCCGCCGATGCGATCCTGGCGTTGTTGCAATTGGGGGCGGAGGCGGACCCGAACACGGTGTTCTTCGGCCGCCGGCCCACCGTGCGGATCCTCGTCACCGAACACGACCTCGCGCACACCATCCCACACCCCGCCTTTCAGAACCCCACCGCTCAGATTCCCGCCGGTCAGAACTCCGCCGGATCGTCACCCACCGGATCACCGCCGACCAAGCCACCACTCGCCGAGCCGTCGCCGGCCGGATCACCACCTGCCGAGTCGTTCCCAACCGCATCTCCACCGACCCGAGTGTCACCGGCCGGATCGTCACAAACTGGGCCGACCGGAGCGTCTCCGACCGGACCAGCCGCGACCTGCCTGGCCCCGGTCAGTCAGGCACCGCCCGGGCACGGCCAGATCGAGGGACACCCCGACCCTGTCTCGATGGACACCGTGAAACGGTTGCTCTGCTCCGGATACACCGGCATCGAGTTTGACGACGACGGCCAATGCATCAACGTCGGCCGCGACCAACGCCTCTTCACCCAACGGCAACGCACCGGGCTCGCCGCCCGCGACGGCGGCTGCCGCTGGCCCGGCTGCGACCGGCCCGCGTCCTGGTGCGAAGCGCACCACATCGAGCATTGGAAGGCCGAGCAGGGCAAGACTGATATCGCCGATGGCGTCCTTCTCTGCAAAGCCCACCACCTGTTGCTGCACGACAACCACTGGCATGTGTTCCGCACCGGCGGCGACTACTGGCTCCTCCCGCCCCTCGCGGTCGATGCCGAACAGGCGCCGATCCCGATGCCGAGCAAAAGTCCACTGATGCTCGAACGGTTCCCGCCGCAACGCCCGCCGAAGCACCCGACCGAGCAACCGAGGAAATTGACCGGCTGAACCCCTCCGTTGGTCGAGCCTGTCGAGACCTCCGCCGGCCGGCTTTCGGACACGACCATCGGTGCGTAGATCGACTTACCCGGTCTCGACACGCTCGACCAACGGAAGCGCCACCTGGGCTCAAGCTAGGTTTGCCTGATGGCCAACATCTTGATGATCAGCGGCAGCGTACGACACGGATCGGTGAACTCCTCCGTGATCGCCACGGCCGCCGAATTGATGCCGAACGGTGTGACGCCGGTCATTTACACGTGTCTCGCGGATCTGCCGCACTTCAATCCTGACCTGGATCGGGAGCCGCTGCCCCAGAGCGTCGTCGAACTGCGTCGACTGATCGCAGAATCGTCTGCGCTGTTTCTGAGCTCTCCCGAATACGCCGGAGCGATGCCAGGCGCACTGAAGAATCTGCTCGAGTGGACGGTTGGTGGTACCGAAACGACTGACAAGCCAACGGGCTGGGTCAATTCGTCAACGATGCCGAATCGCGCCGCGGGAACATACGCGTCGCTGCGGATCGTGTTGGACTACACCGACGCGTCAGTGATCGACCAGGCGTGTGCGGATGTCCCAGTGCCGCGGTCGTCGATCGGAGAGGACGGGATCGTGCAGGACGCAGCGATTCGCTCCGAGATCTCTCATGCGCTGACCGCACTCGTCTTGGCAATTCGGCCAGCCGAGTCACGCGTCCAGTAGGCGAAACCCGCCCGGCGCACCCGCCCCAGATGTAGCGTGCCGCTGTGCGGGCGCGCCCATCCCATGGTCGAGCCTCTCGAGAGATCGCAACCCGATCTCTGAGGCACACGGCCATTGTGGTTGCAGCTGAGCGCGGGCCGACATGGCCATTTACGTGTACCACTATGCCGCGCAGCGGCCCCATAGCTCGAGACTGCTCGACCATGTCTCGACGGCTCGACCGCCGGTTGAGTGACCGGCTCACAGGGTGAGCATCCGTTGGCACAGGTCGACGTGCCCGAACGTGTCGGCCAGACATGAAGATCACTCGAGCCATTTCACGGATCCTGTTGCGAAACCGGGGCGTGAGTTTGCAATCTAATTAATAAGCATGCATGCTTTATTAACTATCGTCTCACTGCGAGAGAGAAGTCCGGCACGGTCGCCAACGATCGGGTGGTTCGGTTTGTCTCCTGGCGGAGAGCGCAATTCGTCACTGATCCTGAGGAGAACACCATGCACTCGACATCTCGAGTGGTCCCCGCCGTCGCGGCATCTGCCGTGCTCATGCTCGCACTCGCCGGTTGTGGCAGCTCGGCAACGCCCAGCAGCGCCCCGACGTCGATCCCAGATTCGATGGATGCCGCCGGCGAAAAGGTCACCGTGTGGGTGATGCAGGATGACTACAGCCAGGACACCCTGGATGCAATCAACACGACGTTCACGAAGCGCACCGGCGCGAAGGCCGACGTTCAGATTCAGCAGTGGGACGGCATCACGACGAAGCTGTCAACCGCACTCAGCACGAACAACCCGCCCGACGTCGTCGACATCGGCAACACCCAGGTCGCCGGCTACGCCGACGGTGGCGCGTTGATGGACATCACGAAGTACCGTGACCAGCTGGAGCAGGGTCAGACCTGGCTCGATGGCTTGGTCGACCCGGCAACCGTCGACGGCTCGCTGTATGCGGTTCCCGGCTTCGCCGGCGCGCGCTCGGTGATCTACAACAAGAAGACGTGGGCCGAGGCCGGCATCACGACGGTTCCCACCACCTGGGACGAGCTGACCGCCGACCTCGACCAGGTCAAGGCCGCCAACACGGCCTCCGACTTCTCTGCGCTGTACCTTCCTGGCCAGCACTGGTACGTCGGCATGCAGTTCGTCTGGGATGCGGATGGCGAGATCGCCGTCGACACCGACGGAATCTGGACTGGCGAGCTCGGCAGTGCGAAGGCACAGGACGGCCTCGCCGCCTGGAAGGAATTCCAGAACACCTACTCGGCCGCGGCATCCCGCACGCTGAGCACCGACAGCCCCGAGCAGGAGCAGATCTTCGCCGACGGCAAGGCCTCTGCAATCGTGGCCAGCAATGGCGCCGTCGACGTGATCCTGGGGGCCAACCCCAGCCTCACCGCCGACGACCTCGGCACCTTCGCTCTGCCTGGCCAGTCCGGTAAGACCCAGCCGGTCATGCTCGGCGGATCGGACTGGGGGATCGCGGCGAAGAGCTCCAACCAGGAACTCGCGCTCGTCTGGACCCAGATCGCGGCGAGCCCCGAAATTCAGAACGACTACGTCTTCGGCGTCAGCGGATGGATTCCCAACAGCACAGAGGGCATCGAGGCCGCGCAGGCGACGCTCAGCGACTCGAAGGTCGGATTTTTCCAGGCCGCGCTGAACTCCCGTGCTACGCCGGCTTCGCCCGGCTGGTCGGGCATCGAAGGCAGCAATGCCCTGCAGGAGCTCTTCTCCTCGGTTGCCAACGGCAGCGCCACGACGAAGGCCGCCGCTGCGACCTTCGACGCCGTGGTCGACTCCGCACTGAAGTAGAGCTGAAGTAGAGCTGAAGTAACGCTGACGCAACGCTGACGCAACGCTGACGCAACGCTGACGCAACGCCATTGGCCCGCCCGGCGCATGACTGCCGGGCGGGCCACGCTCACTCGCAACAGAACAAGCAAAACGGCACGAAAGAAAGAGAGCACCGATGTCCGGCTCCAAACGTTCGGCGCGCGCATTCGCCGACCGACGAGGCATGGCGGCGCTGCTGCTCAGCCCCGCCGGGATCGTGATCCTGGCGGTCATGATCGTTCCCATCGTGGTGATGATCTTCACCGCATTCACGAACTTCAACCAGCGCTCGCTCTTCACCGGGGCCTACGACATGGTCGGGTTCGACCAGTTCGAAGCGGTGCTCACCAATCCCGAATTCTGGGCCTCGTTCGTGCGCACCATCCTCTTCACTGCCGCACTGGTGCTCGGATCTGTACTGATCGGCGTCGGTGTCTCACACCTGCTCACCCGCATCGGGGGAGTGCTGCGCACCATCGTCACTGTCGTGTTGATCTTCGCCTGGGCGATGCCGAACGTCGCCGCCTCCCTGGTCTGGAACTGGTTGTTCCAACCCGGCTACGGCGTGTTCAACTGGCTGCTCACCCAGATCGGCATCTTCGGCGACATGACCGACACCGACTGGTCGGCCGACCCTGCCCTGGCCTTCATCGCCATCTGGATGCTCATCGTCTGGCAGGCCGTGCCCTTCATCGCCCTGACCGTCTACGCCGCAGAGACGCAGGTCTCACCCGAGTACATTGAAGCCGCCAGGCTCGACGGTGCCAGCGATTCGCGCGTCTACCGCTCGGTCACCCTGCCGTTTTTGCGCCCCACGATCATGCTCGTCACCATCCTGTCGACCATCTGGAACTTCAACATCTTCAACCAAATCTGGCTGGTCTCACACGGTGGGCCGAACGGCGCGACGGCCACGCTCGGCGTCTTCACCTACATCACGGCCTTCGTGAGCTTCGACATCGGCGGTGGATCGGCAATCGCCGTCATCACGACCGTGCTGCTCGCCGTCGTGACCTCCTTCTACATCCGCAGCCTTGTGCGTTCCGGAGAGGATCTGTGATGAATCAACGCGCCAAAACCAAACCCGTCTCCACGTCTGTTCCCCGCAGCCGTCGGCTGAAGAAGATCAACTGGGGCTCCTCAGTGATCGCCATCGTCTTCTGTGTCATCTGGTTCTTTCCCACCTATTGGATGCTCAAAACGGCGTTCACGCCGCGTGCGGATGCGCTCAGCACGACACCGTCATTTCTGCCGGTGAACTTCACCTTCGACAACTTCGTCACTGCGGTGACGCAATCGGGCTTCTTTCTAAATCTGCGCAACTCAGCGATCGTGGTGCTGGCTGCCGTGCTCGTCGCAATCGTCGTCGGCATGCTTGCCGCTGCCGCCCTCTCCCGGTTCCGCTTCCGGGGTCGTCGCACGATCCTCGTGGTGATCCTGATCCTGCAGATGATTCCGCCGACAGCTCTCCTCATTCCGCAGTTTCTCGTCTTCAACGCCACGGGAATGCTCGGCAACTACATCGGCCTCATCCTGGCGTACGTTGCGCTCACCTTGCCCTTCGCCATCTGGGTTATGCGCGGCTTCTTCCTGGCACTCCCCGCCGAGCTCGAAGAAGCGGCCCAGCTCGATGGCGCGTCGAGCTGGCAGGTGCTCACCCGCATCCTCTTTCCGCTCGTGCTTCCCGGCGTGATCGCGACGAGCGTGTTCACCTTCATCACGGCCTGGAACGACTACCTTGTCGCCTACACGTTCATGCGTGACCAGACGATGTACACCTTGCCGGTCTGGCTGGCTTCGTTCAGCTCACCGGTGACGGGAACCGACATCAGCGGTCAGATGGCCGGTTCGGTGCTGTTCTCGCTGCCGGTCGTGGTGTTCTTCATCCTGCTGCAACGCAAACTCGTCTCCGGCATGTCGGCAGGGGCGGTGAAGGGATGAGCGCGCTCAACACACTGATTCCGCGTCCGCTCTCGGTCGAGGCCGGCTCCGGCGTCTGGCGTCCGGCCGGTTCCACCGGCTCGGTGCTGGTGCACGCGACGGATGCGGCGCTGCCCGCGTCGGTACTGCTGCGTTCTCGTCTCTGGTCTGGACTCCGCGTTCACGCGAGTGACGCATCGGCGAACACCGCCGACATCCGCTTCGTCGTCGACGCGTCGCTCGCGGTCGAGGCCTATCAGCTCACGGTGGATGAGGCCGGAGTGCTGCTCGCCGCGTCGAGTGCCGCCGGCTTCGTCGCCGCGACGCACACCCTGTTGCAGCTGTGCGGAGACGACGTCTGGCGTACCGGTGCCTCCGCGCCCCGTGCGTTGGAGATCGGCCACGTGCACATCGAAGATGCACCGCGCTATGCCTGGCGTGGTCTGATGATCGACGTCGCCCGGCACTTTCTGCCGGTTCGCGAGCTGCGCCGCATCATCGAGCTGATGGCGATGCACAAGCTCAATACGATGCAACTTCATCTGACGGATGATCAGGGTTGGCGTATGGAGGTGCGGGCGTTCCCTCGGCTGACCGAGGTTGCGTCGTGGCGTGCCTCGACGCAAATCGGTGCCGACGATGCCACGGCCGGGGAGCTCGACCGCCCCCACGGCGGTTTCTACACGCAGAACGAACTGCGCGATCTGGTGGCGTTCGCCGCCGATCACGGCGTGACGATCGTGCCGGAGATCGACGTGCCCGGGCACTCGCAGGCAGCCATCGCGGCCTATCCCGAACTCGGGATCACTACCTCGCCGGACTTTCCGCCCGCGGTCTGGCCGCGATTTGGAGTGTCTGACTTTCCGCTGAATATGGAGCAGAGCACGGTCGATTTCTTCTGCACGGTGATTGACGAACTGGTTGACATCTTCCCGTCTCAGGTCGTGGGACTCGGCGGCGATGAGTGCCCGTCGGCGCCATGGGAGGCAGATCCTCGATCCGTTGAGCTGGCCGCGGAACGTGAGTTGTCGCATCCGCGTGAGTTGCAGGCCTGGTTCCTCATGCAGCTTGACGCACGCCTGCAGTCGCACGGCCGCGAACTGCTCGCCTGGGATGACCTCCTCGAGCACACTGCTCGCCCGGATGCCGTGGTGCTCGGTTGGCGAGGCGAGGCCGGCGTTCGCGCCGCATTGCGAGCCGGTCTCGAGGTCGTTGCTTGCCCCGACCATCTGGTCTATTTCGACTACCGCCAATCAGATGATTCTCGTGAGCCGGTTGCGGTGGGGGTCGTCGTGACCGCGGCTGACGTCGCGCGGTTCGACCCGATGCCCGCTGGAGTCGAGGAAAGCGCTCGTGCGCTCATCCGGGGCGGACAGGGAAACCTCTGGGCGGAGCATCTCGATGGTCCGCGCAGTCGTGACTACATGCTCTGGCCGCGCTCCTCTGCACTGGCCGAGGCGCTCTGGACGGGTCCGGTGACCGACGACGCCGAGTTCGAGGTGCGGTTGAGCGCCCACCTGGGCCGACTCGATGCGTTCGGAGTGGAATACCGGCACGCGGACGGTCCGAAGCCGTGGCAGCAGCGTCCGGGCGTACGCGGGCGTGAGCAGAGTCTGGAAGAGCGTGCGGCTGTGGTCGCCGAGCTCACCCGTGCGTTCCACGCCGACTCTGACGTTGACGCCGACTCTGACGTTGACTCTGACGTTGATGCCGCCGTTGACGCCGTCGAGTCGGTGGCATGAGGCGGGAGGAAAACCCGCTCCTCCCGCACGATACAGTGAGCGGAAAGGGAGGTCGGGTCGTGCGAGGAAATGACACATTGTCGCTCACATCGGCAGAGCTGCGTGCGGTGCGACGCACGCCGTCGCCGTTGCGCGCCGCTGTCGCTCAGGACACCCGCTCCCACAACCTCTCGCTCATACTCGGGCTGCTCTACGCAAGCGGACCGATGACCCGGCCGCAACTCGCGGCGGCGACGAAACTGTCGCAACCCACCGTCACCGCGCTCGTCGCCGACCTGCTCGACGAGGGCATGTTGCACGACCTGGGCGTGGTCGCCGAAGCGCGGGTGGGCAAGCCTGCGGCTCGCGTGGAGATCAACGTCGACGGCAACGCCGCGGCGGTCGTCGATCTGAGCAGCGGTCAGGTTTTCACCGGAGCGCTCGTGAACCTGCGCGGCGAAATCATCGCGCGCACGAGTCTCGAGGTGCACGGTGCCACCGGTGACGACGTGATCGAACTCGCCGTGCGCACCGTGAACGAACTCGTTGCGTCAACCTCGGCGCGTGTCATCGGGGTGGGCGTGGCTTCGCCCGGCCTCGTTGACGACGCCGGCAACATCCGGGTCTCCGATCGTCTCGGTCTGCGCGACGTCGACGTGGCTCACGCGGTGTCGGCCGCGACCGGGCTCGACGTCGTCGTCGGCAATGACGTCAACTGGATGGCGCTCGGCATCCGTCGGTTCCGGGATCGCACCACGGGTGACCTGCTCGCCGTAACGATCGAGAACGGCGTCGGCGGTGCGGTGATCCTGGACAGCGATCTCGTGCCAGGCGAGCAGTTCGCCGCGGGGGAGATCGGCCACGTGATCGTCGATCCGTGCGGTGAGGAATGCGTGTGCGGGCGCCGGGGATGCTTGGAGCAGGTGACCGGTGCGTCGCACCTGTTGCGCCGGATCGAGAGTCATCCCGCCGACGAACGCGACGCTCTCGTTTCGAGCGCCGGAAAGGCGCTCGGCGGTTTTCTCGCGCCGGTGGTGAGCATGCTCAACCTCACCGATGTCGCGTTGCTCGGGCCAGCCGGTCTGATGCACGGTCCGTACGCCGACGCCGTGGTCGAGGCCATCAGTGAGCGGTTGTTGCCTGCCCATGCGGCGAGCATCAGGGTGACGGTGTACGAGCAGGATCCCGACCTCGTGATCCAGGGTGCCGCGAGTGCCGTCATCCAGGCGCAGCTCGGCGTGCGTTAGCTGTTCTGATTTCGTGAGGTGCCAACTTTCGCTAGTGCGGGAGCGCCGCAACTAGCACAAGTTGGCACCTCACGCACCAAGCGCGCTAGTGTCTGACCCGACTTGTCGCGCCCGAGAGCTGATCCGCATCCAGAGCGAAGAGGTCACGAGAACCGGCGGTGGCCGCCCCCAAGAGTCCCGCGCATTGCGGCAATAGCTGCTCAGCATAGAACCGGGCCAACACCAACTGGCTTTCCTCACGCCGGGCGTCTCCCGTGGCGGGAGCGGAAACCGCCGCTCGAGCGAGCAGCCATCCGCTGGTGCACAGCCCCCACATGCGCAGGTAGGGGGTCGAGCCGGCGAGCACAGAATTGGGATCAGCGCGACCGGTGCTGAGCATCCACTGAGTGGCCTGCTCGAGAGCATCGAACTGTCGGTCGAGCTCCTCACGGATCGTGTCAAACTCGGTGCCGGCCTCGGCCAGCTCCGTGCCGATCTCGCGCATCGTTGCCAGAAATTCCATCACCGACGCGCCGCCTCGCACACCGAGCTTGCGGCCGACGAGGTCGGCGGCCTGGATGCCGTTGGTGCCCTCGTAGATGGCAGCGATGCGCACATCGCGCATATGCTGCGCCACGCCGGTCTCCTCGATGTAGCCCATGCCGCCGTGGATCTGTAGAGCGAGAGACGTGAGCTCATTGCCCAGGTCAGACCCGAATGACTTGCAGATGGGGGTGAGGATGCCGACGATCTCGTTTGCGCGGGCGCGGGCGGCCGGGTTGGGGTCGTGCGTGCTGCGGTCGACATAGCTCGCATCGAGCAGCATGAGGTATTGCAGCGCCGCGAGGGACGCCCGTTGCGTCAGCAGCATTCGGCGCACATCGGGAAACTCGATGATCGCCGAGTCGGCGCCGGTCGCGCCGATCGCCAGGCCCTGCCGCCGCTCCTGCGCGTAGGCAAGCGACTGCTGGTAGGCACGTTCGCCCACCGCGAGGCCCTGCATCCCCACCGAGAGCCGCGCGCTGTTCATCATCACGAACATGATGCGCATGCCGAGGTTCTCTTCGCCGATGAGGTAGCCGGTGGCTTCTTCGTAGGAGAGCACACAGGTGGGTGCGCCGTGAATGCCCATCTTGTGCTCCAGCGAGACGGTATGCACCGAGTTGCGCTCGCCGAGTGATTCATCGTCATTGACCAGAAACTTCGGAACAATGAAGCAGGAGATCCCCTTGGTTCCCGCCGGGGCGCCCGGGGTACGAGCGAGCACCAGGTGAACGATCTGCTCGGCCATGTCGTGATCGCCGAATGTGATGAACATCTTCTGCCCGGTGATGGCAAAACTGCCATCGGGCTGCGGCACGGCGCGCGTGGTCAGCGCACCGACATCCGAACCGGCCTGTGGCTCGGTCAGATTCATCGTGCCCGTCCACTCGCCGCTGACCATCTTGGGCAGGTAGCGCCGTTTCTGACCCGCATCGCCGTAGTGAAGCAGCGCTTCAATCGCACCCTGTGTCAGCAGCGGGCAGAGTGCGAACGCCATGTTCGCCGAGGTCATGAGCTCCTGGATGATGAGGCCAACGGTGCGAGGGAATCCGCCGCCGCCGAATTCCTCGGGAAGAGGCACAGAGCCCCACCCCGCCTCGACGTAGTGCCGATAGGCCTCAGCGAACCCGGCCGGCGTCACGACCGAGCCGTCCGGCTGGCGGTGCGCGCTCTCGACGTCGCCCGAGTGGTTCGTGGGCGCCACCACTTCGGCCATGAAATCGCCGCACTGCCCGATGAGATCGACGACAGTGTCGAGATCGGCATGCTCGAAGCCAGGAAAGCTGGCTATGTCGGGGTAACCCACCACGTGCTCGAGGGCGAACGCAAGGTCGGCAATCGGAGGCTGGTATCGAATCATGCGGACAGCGTACCTGTGACGACCCCTGCGGCACCGGATTTGTTTGAAACGACCTCACACTGAGACCTGTCCCCTCGTCGGCCGGGGGGTGACCTGCCCGATTCCGTGCGACGCTTGAGGCATGGATCTGGAGGTGTCACCCGCGCTCACGATTCCCGCGTCGGAACTCGGCTGGCGGTTCTCGCGGTCGTCGGGTCCCGGCGGTCAGCACGTCAACACCTCAGACAGCCGCGTCGAGCTCTTCTGGAACATCGCCGAGTCGGCGGTGCTCTCCGATGACCAGCGGATGCTGTTGCTCACGCGACTCGCGCGTCGTCTCGTCTCCGGGGCGATCACGGTGTCGGCCTCCGAGCAGCGCTCTCAGCTGCGCAATCGCGAGATCGCCCTGATCAAGCTGGCCGAGCTCGTGACGGCGGGTCTTGCTCCCTCTGCGCCAAGCCGCCGTGCGACCAAACCCACCAAGGGCTCGAACCGGCGTCGGCTGGCGGCCAAGGGGCAGCGGTCAGAAACGAAACGGAATCGCCAGCGGCCCTCCGCCGAGTGACGCTGTCGGCCGAGGTGCCATGGGCCCCCGCTGTGTGAGCCACGACGCTGTGTGAACTACGACGCTGTGTGAGCTACTGCGCTTCGCGGAGCGGGGTCCAGCCGACCGGCAAGGGGCCGCGGATGTCCGCCCGACTTCGGTCTGCCGCCCGCGACCAGCCTTGGGCGGCGTGCGAGCCTGCCTCGCCGACCGGTCCGCGAGCGACGCGGAATCCGACATCCTCCAGCACAGCATCCGGCGCGCTCCCGCGGCGCACCGATGCGCGGCAGCTCCACGAGCGATCCGCCCACCCACCGCCGCGGAGGCTGCGGTAGTCGGCGTAGCGACCGGTATCGGCGTAGTCCCAGCACCACTCCCAGACGTTGCCGAGCGTGTCGAAGAGCCCGAAGGCGTTCGCCTGCTTGAGCCCGACATTCTGCACCCCAGACACCTCATCGGCTGCCGTCCACGCGATGTCCACGAGTGCGCCGTAGGCAGGGCCGAGCGTTCCCGCACGGCAGGAGAACTCCCACTCGGCTTCCGTGGGGAGGCGATAGCCGTGCGCGTCGGTGCGCCACTCCACCTCCCGACCGCGAATCTCGTAGGCGGGGGAGAGCCCCGCGGCCACCGACGCCGCATTGCACCAGCGCACGGCCTCGAACCAGGTCACCGGGTGCGCGGGCGTCCGCAGCGCTGAACCGCCGGCCTCTGAACCGCCGGACGCAGAACTGCCGGACGCTGAACCGCCGGACGCTGAACGGCCGGACGCTGAACGGCCGGACGCTGAACCGCCAGACGACGAGCTACTGGACGACGAGCCGCGGGACGCGGGCTCGGTGGCGCCAACCGGGGCGACGGGCTTGGTGGCCACAGTGTCCCACTCCGCCCTCGTGACCGGAGTGCTGCCGATCTGGAAGGGGCGCAGTGTGATCTGCCGTGAGGATTCCGACCGTGCATCCCGCATCTCGATGGAGCCGGCGGCAATCGGCACGAGAGCGAGCGCGAGGGGCTGAACATCCGTGCCGATGACCGTCAGCGGTGTGAGCGAGGTGTCACGCGACGCATCGGGAAGCTCGGAAGGCATGCCTCCATTCTGCGGCACCGCGACGCGCCGCGCCCGATTGTTGCATCACCCCGGCGTGGGGAACCCCGGTGGGCGCGCGGTATGTCGCGCGCCCGCCGGGATTCCCCACACCGAAGTTTGTGACAGGCCCGACCAAGCGAGATAAGTGGGTTGCCAGGCAACTCAGGCGCCGGCCCCACGACATCCCATCGCGTTGGCCGGCACGCCGAGTAATCAGTACGTCGCACCAGCCGGCATCACCGCGGTCAGCGTCCCTTCCGGGGTCCCCTCCGGCGTCCCCTCCGGCATCGCCTCGCGGTGCGCGAAGCACGCGACAGCCGCGCCGATGAGGGCGAAGGCCGCCGCGCCGAGAAACACCCAGGAGAAGCCGGATGTGAGGGCATCGGCGGCGGAGATTCCCGCGGAATGGAGGGCGCCGGTGCGGGCGGTCGCGAGGGATGCGAGGATGGCCAGACCGAGCGCTCCGCCGATCTGTTGGCTGGTGTTGACCAGTCCGCCGGCCAGACCGGCTTCGCCGCCATCAATGCCGTCGACCGAGAGTTGTGTCGCGGTGACGAACGCGCCACCGAGACCGATGCCGATCAGAATGCTGGGACCAAGGATGTGGATGGCGAACACGGCGTCGGCGGGGGAGCCGGCAAGCCAGATCAGACCGCCGGCCAGAATCACGAGCGAGCCGACGAGTGTCCGCTTGAGTCCGAGCGTGCCCACGATACCGGGGATGATTCCTGCTGCGATGACCAGTGCTCCGGCCAGCGGCAGCTGGGTGAGCCCAGCGGTGAGCGCGTCATAGCCGAGTACCGATTGCATGTAGACGGAGAGGGCGAAGAACAGCGCCACCATCGCCGCGCCGACGAGCAGCATCACCAGATTGCCCGCCGAGAGATTGCGATTGCGAAACACCGTCAGCGGAACCAGGGGCTCGGCGGCCCGGCGCTCGATCATGACGAAGGCGACTCCGAGCACCAGGGCGGCGGCCGCGAGGCCGAGGGTGAGCGGGTGCACAACGCCTACCTGTTCGACGGCGCTGAGTGCACCCACCACGGCGACGAGCGCGCCTGTGATGGTGGCCGCACCCGGGTAGTCGAGGCGAGACGGGGCGGAGGCGGGATCTCGCGTGAGCAGCCTGGGGATCGCGAGCACCACGATGATGCCGACGGGCACGTTGACAAAGAAGACGGCCTGCCAGCCGAGGGCCGCGGTGAGAACGCCGCCGAGCAGAACTCCGGCGGCTGAGCCGATGCCCGCGACGCCGCCCCAGATGCCGAGGGCTGTGGTGCGATCCTTCGCTTGCGGAAACAACTGGGTGACGAGGGCGAGGGCTGCGGGCGCCAAGAGGGCGGCGGATGCACCCTGCAGGGCGCGAGCCCCGAGCAGCATGCCGCTGGTCATGGACAGGCCGGCCAGCGCGGAGGCCGCGATGAAGCCCGCTGTTCCGACGAGAAAGAGTCTGCGGTGCCCGTAGCGATCGGCAAGTCTGCCACCGAGGAGCAGGAGCCCGCCGAACGGCAGCACGTAGGCGGTGATCACCCAGGCCAGTGCCACGGTGTCCATGCCGAGCTGTTCGCCCAGCACCGGCAGGGCGATGTTGACGATAGACGCGTCGAGAACAACGAGAAACTGAGCGAGCGCAAGCACGCTCAGCGCCAACCAGCGCCGGGTGCTCCGTGCTGCGAGTGCGGGAGGGGGAGAAACGGTGGGACTCATGGTGGTGCTCCTTTCGGGGTGCACGGCGGGGTTCAGCCCGCCGTGCAAAAACGGGCGGTGTGCGGTGTGAGCTAGTTCCAGGCCCCGAGCATTCCGACAATGCCGAGGGTGAGAACGCCGAAGGCGACCCACCAGAGGGTCTTCTCGGTCGTCCACGGGGAGAGGCTCGGTGGCGCGGCAGCCAGGGGGCGGGTGTTGCTGTTGGTGTTGGTGCTCATGGTGTTCCTTTCGGTGGGGCGCTGGGGGTGCGTTCAGGTGACGGATGTGGTGGCTGTGATGGTTAGGACCACTGGCTGAGCAGGGCGGCGGTGAGTAGTGCGAGCGGTGCCAGTGCTACCCAGCGCATGACGATCTCGTGCTTCATGGCGGTCTCCTTTCTGAGTTGGGAGGGTGAGAGTGAATGGTCACTCACTCTTGGGGGCAAAAGGAAATTGGAGAGCATCCCGAGCCCGCGTTCTACTCGGGGTGGCGAATGCCGTGAGAGAGTAGAAGGGCCCACTCGTCGGGGATCTCGTCGATGCGAGCGGTCACGATCAGGTGGCAGAGCTGTCCGTAGGCGATGAAGCGTTGCACGGCCTCGTCGGTGCCGCCGGAACGTGTCTTCGCAAAGGTCGTGACCCGCGCGATGCCGGCGCGCAGTGCTTCACCGATTTCGGCGACATCCGCTGCTGACTGGGCATGCACCTGGAGCATGAGGAGGGTGCGATCTCGGATCAGTTCGGCGTATGTGCCGCCCATTGCATAGAGCACGGTATCGGGGGACTGGTCAGTGGCGGAATCGGCGCCGACGCCCAGAGCTTCGACGATCTGCTCGAAGCAATCGTCCAAGGCTGCGACGAAGAGTCGTTCTTTGCCGGGGAAGAGCTTGAAGACATAGGCGGGTGAGATTCCCGCCTCACGGGCGACATCGGCGATCGTTGTGCCGTGGAGGCCCCCGCGCGCGAATTCGCGAACCGCGCTCGCCGTCACGATGGGCATGCGCGCTTCGGCGGTGGAGAGGATCGAGTTCCGGGTGGTCATGAGAGTGACTGTACACTCACTCTTTCGTGTTGTGCAACCCGACGGCCATATCCATCTCGCTGGTCGAGCCAATCCAGACCTCCACTCGGCTCCGTGAGGTACCGCGTTCAGGAGTGGAGGTGTGTCGGCCGAGACGTGTCCGCGGAACGGCGGGCCGCCGCATCCGTGACACGCCCTCCGCTCCTGAACGCGGACCCGCGCGATTCCAGGGGGCCAAGCTGCGCAACCCGCCTCGCTCTCACCCGCCTCGCTCTCCTCATGAGTGGCCGAGGTCGATCTGCGCCGGGCGATCGCTTCGCAGAAACCGTCGGGATTGGCATGCTGCCACCGCTGACCGCACGGATCGTGCGGTCTCATGCGGCGGATGCGGTTTCTGACGACACTTTCTCCATCCGCGCCGTCCGCGCCGTCCGCGCCGTCCGCGCCGTCCGCGCCGTCCGCGCCATCCGCGCGGTCCGCGCCGTCCGCGCCATCCGGGTCATCCGGGTCATCCGCGCGGTCCGCTAGCAGCGGTGCGACGACCCTGCCGCCTCGGCCAGGCCGGCATGCTCGGCGTGATCCACCGTCAGCGCGTGGCCGATGAAGGCCTCGAGATCGATGCGCCGACCGCCCAACCAGGTGCCGAGCACCCGGGCATCCTCGGCGAGCGAACGGGGATCGACCTCGAACGGGTCGGCCGAGAGCTCGACGAAGTCGGCCAGCTTGCCCACTTCGATCGATCCGACCAGGTGGTCCCGGTGCAGCAGCTTCGCGGCGTGGATCGTCTCCGCCTTCAGGCCCTCCTCAAGCGAGATCGCCTGGTTGGGACCGCGCAGGGCACCGCTGCGCGTGCGCCGGGTCACCGCCGCCTGGATGTTGAGCAGCGGCGTGGGCGGGCTGACCGCGCCGTCGTTGTGAAAGGCGACGGGAACGCCGGCATCGAAGGCGTCGCGGAACGCCTGCCACTGCGAGCCGATCGCGGGGTCGAACATCTGCCCGTCGAGCAGGTCACCCCAGTAGTAGAACTGGAACGGCCCCATCGAGATGTGCACACCCAGGCTCGCGGCCCGCGCGAACTGGTCTTTGCGCCCCGCCCCGACGTGTTCGACGCGCCAGCGGTGGTCGGTGCCGAGCAGATCATGTCTGACGAGTGCACGCTCGTAGGCGTCGAGCACCACGTCAAAGCCGAGGTCGCCGTTGACGTGGAACGACATCTGCAGTCCGCTCGGCGCATATTGGTCGAGGATCGCATCGAGTTGAGCGCGCGAGTAGTTCATCGCGACCTCGCCGGAGCGGGAGCCGTCGATCTGCGCCAGCCGCGTCGCATCCGTGTCGAGATAGGAAAACGAGATGGCGATGTTTCCGACCCAGGGCGAACCGTCGGCCCAGAGCTTGATGCCCTGCTTGATGAGCAGTTCCTCGGACACCGCCGAGTCGAACGGCAACTCGCAGCCCTCCTCGACCGAGACATGGTAGAGCGAGATGCGCAGCGGGTTGTTCGGCATCACGGCGATGGCCTCATAGGCCGCCTTGAGCGTGGTGTTGTAGGTGAGCTCGGAGGTCGAGGTGATGCCGGCCCTGGCCATCAGCACGTAGAACTCCATGCCCATCGTGAGGGGGTTGCCGCCCAGATCGCTCATGAGCGGCTGTGCGACGGCCATCACCGCCGGCAACTCGTATGCCTGGCCGTTGAGGGTCGTTCCGTCCGCTCGGCGGCCGAAGGATGCCCCGACCGGGTCGGCGGGCGGACTCGCGTCCCAGCCGTTCTTGGTCATCAGTGCCGAGGTGAAGTAGACGCCGTGCCCGGAGTTGTCGACGACCACCGCGACACGGTCGCCGAAAATGGCGTCGAGCGTGTCGGCATCCGGTGCGGGACGCTGGTGCAACAGCGCGTCGAAACCGTTGAAGAGGAGAGGGACGTCGGTCGGGGTGTTCGCCGTCGCATCGGCGAAGACGGCGAGCACGTCGGTCCAGGTCGGCGCATCCCACGGGGCGATCGAGCGGGCGGGGGCCTGCGTCGCCAGCCCGCTCGTGATGGGGTGGCTGTGCGACTCGATGAACCCGGGCAGAAGCACTGCGGCGTGGGTGTCGACGAGTTCGGCCAAGGGCAGTGCAGCCTGGCACTCGGCGACGGTGCCGACCGCGACGATCCGGCCGCCCGAGATTGCGACGGCGTCGGCGCGGGGGTTGGCGTCATCCATGGTGATGATGGAACCGGCGGTGAGGATGGTGTCAGTGATGGCGAGCCCTTCGTCGAATCATCCGAGGATGCCACGTCGGCGGCTGATCGCCGCCACGCCACGCCTGGGCCCGATGAGCGCGTCTCCCACGATGCCGTCGGCGTGTGTCAGCCGGGCTGCTGCACCCGTTAGAGTGTTGCCGTGGGGGACAACAGACGATCGAAGCGCACGCTACTGCGACGACGCCGGCGCTGGCCGTGGATCACGCTGGGAGCACTGTTTCTGGTGGTCACGCTCGCGTTCGGCGGCATCATTTTCGGCGGAGCCCAGCTGCTCCTCACCCCGCACCACGGCATGACCACCGCGGCTGGTACCGTGATCGCCCTCGATGCTGCGGGAGATGGCGCTGGAGATGACCAGCAGATCACCCTCAAGAAGTCAGCGGTTACCGAGCGAGTCGGCACCTACGGTCTGCAGTGGGCAGCGGATGCTGGCACCTCCGCAACGGCCGGTACCGCGACGATCGGGCCGGTCATCTCCAGCACCGCCGACACCGTCGTGCGCCCGATTTCGAATATCCAGGGCACGCTCAGCGTCGGAACGGCCGTGGCGCTCAACCCGAACATCTACACCGGCGACCCAGAGACGAGTCTCGGCATCCCGTTCAGCACCGTCGATGTGGACGGCGATCTCGGAACGATGCCGGCCTGGCAGGTCGAGGGAACCGGCACGACCTGGGTGCTCTTCGTGCACGGGATCGACGGCCTCAAGCAGAGCGCGCTGCGCCCCCTGCCCACCCTGGTTTCCGCGGGTCTGCCAACCCTCGTGATCAGCTATCGCAATGACACTGACGCGCCGGCCAGCCCGAACGGCCTGATACACCTCGGCGAAACCGAGTGGCACGACCTCGATTCCGCTGCTGCCTATGCGCTCACGCAGGGTGCGACCGACTTCATTCTCTACGGAGACTCCATGGGCGGCAGCATGGTCACCCAGTTCATGCACCAATCGGAATATGCGCCGAAGGTCGTCGGAATGGTGCTGGATGCGCCCGTGCTCAACTGGGCGGGTGTGCTGCAGGGGCAGGCCGATCGGTTGCATGTCGGGTTTCTCGGCGGGGCCCTGAAGGCCGTCGTCTCGTGGCGCGGCGACATCGACCTCGGAATGCTCAACGAACTCACGCAGACCGAGACGTTCGAGAACTTGCCGATTCTGCTCTTTCAAGGGCTCGCCGACCCGCTCGTGCCTCCGGCCGAAAGCCAGCAGTTCGCGGAGGCGTTGCCGCTGGCGACCTACGTGCCGGTGCCGGATGCCGGCCACATCCAGAGCTGGAACGTCGATCCGGCGAGCTACGAAGCGCACCTGGCGACGTTTCTCGCTTCCTTAGCTCCCGTCGCGGAGATCCCGGACGGCTGAGCGGCTGAAACGGATCTCGTTGAAGAGGGCGACGCAGCTCTGACCCATCGGCGCCTGTGAGAGAAAGCCGACGTGCACCGGCGTGGTGGTCGCCAGACGAAACAGCCTGACGAAATCCCAGGTGATCCCGTCAGCCGAGGCGTGAAAGGCCCAGGCGGGTCCGGTGCGGGTGATGCGCAGATACACCGCATCTGACGTGACGATCGACGAGTTGCAATCGTCGGAGTACTCGTTGGTGACCACGCTGACGACCATCGGCTGGCCGGCGGGGGAGTACTCGAAGCAGAGCTTCGCCCAGTGGTCGGAATCTGACCACAGGGCGAGCACGCCGGCGTCGAAGGTTGTTCGCTGCCCGTCGTGCTGCCCGCCGACCCGCACCCGCGCCGAGAGCGAGAACTCGGCCGGCGCCTCGAAACCGAGCAGGCTCGCATCCGTTTGGCGACTACCGCCCACTGAATCGTTGGACCAGTCAACACCGGGCTCGGCGACCACGGTGAGCTGACCGCGGTCGTGGTCGAAGCTGGCCGCGCCGTTCTGCGGCACCCAGGTGAGACCGGGAAGCGGTCCAACGCTGATCGGCTGACCCGTCGTGTTCGAGTCGGCGGCGTTCAGGTCGACGGTGTTTGAGTCGCCGACGTTCAGGTCGGTGGGGTTCAGGCCGCTGATGTTCATCAGAAGTCAGTGTGCCCCAAATCGGCTTCCGCCACGAAACGCACGATCGGCTCTCTGGCCCCGGTGAGTTCGAAGACCACGATCTCGTTGTCGCCGGCGCGCAGCAACGGGCCTGGCACGTAGAGCGTCGACTGCGGCCCGCGGCTCCAGTAGCGGCCGAGGTTGAAACCGTTGATCCAGACCTGACCCTTGCCCCAGCCTGATGTGCTGAGAAAGAGGTCGGTTCCGGCGACGGCATCGAAGCGACCACGCGCGAACGTGGGGGCGTCGATCGGCGCACCGCCGGCATCCGTGAATAGCCCGTTCAACGCGTCGAACCTGTCGACTGCATCGAGCCGGAGCGGCAGCACCTGCCAGCCGCGAAGCTCACCGTCGGCGAGGTGAACCGGGCCGAGGCGAACGGGGCCGATCAGACCCTTGTGCTCACCGATGCGCTGCCCGTAGTTCACCCGGCCCTGATCTTCGACGAGGATGTCGAGACGCCCACGCCGCCCGGCCGGCAGACAGGCTGTTCGATCGTGATGGTCACGCTGCAGCACGGCCACCGGGTTCTCATCGAGGAAGAGTTGGGCGCGATCCCGCACCTCGCCGAATGACAGGCTCGTGCTCGTGCCGGTGTCGACTTCGGCGCGGTAAAGCATGAATCCGCTGTAGTGGCCGACCTCGTCGGTGGTGGGCAGCGCATCGGTGGCCACCCAGTCGCCGAGGCTGTCGGCGGCATCCCAGAGCGACACGCGCTCGTCGAGGGCGACACTGAATTCGGGCGCCGGCGTCGCCGCGGCTGGAACCTCGTCAGGCACGCTGGCGTAGCGCGAGATGACCTCGCGGAATGCCCAGAACTTGGGACCGGGGTCTCCGGATTCGGTGAGCGGCGCGTCGTAGTCGTACGACGTGGTCGTCGGTTGAAAGACTCCCTTGTCGTTGGCGCCGTTGGTGAAGCCGAAGTTGGTTCCGCCGTGGAACATGTAGAGGTTCACGGATGCCCCGGTGGCGAGCAGCTCGTCGAGCTCGCGAGCCGAGTCGGCGGCCGAGGTGGTGTGGTGGTGTGCGCCCCAGTGGTCGAACCAGCCATTCCAGAACTCGGCACACATCAGCGGACCGGTCGGCTGGTGCGCGCGCAGTGTGGCGAGGCGTTCGATGGCCCGTGAGCCGAACGAGCCGGTCTTGTGCAGTTCGGGCAGGCTGCCATCGGAAAGCATCTGGTCGGTCGGCTGGTCGATGGTGGTCAGCGGCACGGTGATTCCCGCCGCGCGGTTGAGATCGACGAGCGCCTGCAGGTAGCCCTTGTCGGCGCCGTATGCGCCGTACTCGTTCTCGATCTGCACCAGGATGACCGGGCCGCCGCGGTCGATCTGACGTTCGGCGACGATCGGCAGCAGCTGGTCGAAGTACTCGCTGACGGCAGCGAGGTAGCCGGGCTCGTTGCGACGCACCCCCACTGACTCATCGAGAAACAGCCAGGCCGGCAGCCCGCCGTTGTCCCACTCCGCACAGATGAACGGGCCGGGGCGCACGATGGCATACATACCTTCGGCGGCAACCAGGTCGAGAAAGCGGGCCAGGTCGAGCTGCCCGTCGAGGTGAAACTCCCCGCGTGCCGGGGCGTGAGCATTCCACGCGACGTAGGTCTCGATGGTGTTCAGCCCCATCAGCCGTGCCTTGTGGATGCGATCGGCCCAGTGGTCGGGGTGCACCCGAAAGTAGTGCAGCGCGCCGGAGAGCACCCGAAAGGGCTCACCGTCGAGCAGAAAGTCGGTCTCGCCAATAGTGAATTCAGCCACGGTTGTTTTCTTTCGCCTCGCGCATGACACCTGCGTCGCGTGCGCGCAAGCGCACGATCGACCAGGAGAGTGGGGGAAGTTCGGCTTGCAGATGGCGGCCGTCGCCGCTCAGAGTGACGCCCGTCAGCGCAACCGGCACGACGGCATCCGGGTGCACCTCAGTGTTCGAGGTGAACCGGTCGCCATCTGCTGGGGCATGGATGCTCTGCGCAGCCAGCACCGAGTCGGCGGGGGCGCCGGTCAGGTCGACGCTGAGTGTGAGCGGTTCGGTGAGCGAGCGGTTGACCAGAAAGAGCACGACATCGGCGTCGTCGGCGGTGACGGCGACATCGAGCAGATCGACGGCGCCGTAGCGCACGGTGTCGACGCGTTCGCAGTCGACCTCAGCCCGCAACACGTTGCCGCGGGCGGCAGCCGCGGTCAGCGCGAAGGGGTGGAAGGTGGTTTGCCGCCAGGCCGGTCCGCCCGGCTCTGAACGAATCGGGGCGATCACATTGACCAACTGGGCCAGGTTCGCCATCGAGACCCGGTCGGCGTTGCGGAGCAACGAGTTCAACAGCGAGCCGACGACGACCGCATCCGTGACGCTGTACTCGTCTTCGATGATCCGCGGGTGTTCTACCCAGTCGCCGGTGAGCAGCGGATGCTTGTCAACGGTGTTGAAGCGGGTCTGGTACCAGACGTTCCATTCGTCGACGCTGATGCCGATGGTCTTGTCGAGATTCTTGCTCTCGAGCACGTCGTCGATGATCGCTGCGACGGCACCGATGTAGCGGTCGAGGCCGACCGCAGAGGCAAGAAAACTGTCGACGTCGCCGTCGAGTTCCTCGTAGTAGGCATGAAGTGAGATGTGCTCGACGAGCTCGGCGGTGTGCTCGAGAACGGTTCGTTCCCAGCTGCCGAAGGTGGGCATCTCCGCGTTCGAGCTGCCGGCGGCGACGAGCTCGATGGTGGGGTCGACCCATTTCATGACGCGGGCGGTCTCGGCGGCGAGGCGTCCGTACTCCTCAGCCGTCTTGTGGCCGATCTGCCAGGGGCCGTCCATCTCGTTGCCGAGGCACCAGAGGGTGATCCCGAACGGCTCGGCACGGCCGTCGGCGCGACGAGCGTCGGAGAGCGCGGTGCCGGCCGGGTGATTCGAATACTCGAGCAGTGCCGCGGCATCCTCGATGCCACGCGTACCGAGGTTCACCGCCTGCATGATCTCGACGCCGGCCTGGTCTGCCCAGTCGGCGAACTCGTGCAGGCCGACCTGATTGGTCTCGATGCTGTGCCAGGCGAGGTCGAGCCGAACCGGTCGCTCGCCCCGCGGGCCGACGCTGTCTTCCCAGCGGAATCCGGAGACGAAGTTGCCGCCTGGGTAACGGATGATGCTCGGCCCGAGTTCACGCACGAGGTCGAGCACATCTTGGCGAAACCCGTCGAAGTTGGCGGTGGGGTGCTCTGGCTCGTAGATGCCCGTGTAGACCGAGCGGCCCATATGTTCGACAAATGAGCCGAAGAGGCGAGCAGAAACGGGGGCGACGATCTCAGTGCGATCGATGCGAAGCCGGGCAGTGGCCACAGTGAAGTCCTTTTGGTGTGCTGTGCGTGCTGTGCGTGTGCTGAAACGTGCGGGCGTGACCATCGGAGAACGGCCGCGCCCGCACGTTGTGTTGCTGTATTACTTGCTGGTGACCGTGAAGCCCTGCTCGGTTCCGTAGGCAGCGGATGCCTTCTGCCAAGCGGTGAGACCGGCATTCAGGTCGGTCTTGTTGGCGTAGGCCTGGCCGACGGTGTCGCCGAAGATGCTGTTCGAGTACACCTGGAAGGGCAGGTAGCTCCAGCCGGGAACGACGTCCTTGGCCGACTGCACGAGAACCTGGTTGATCTTCTGACCGCCGAAGTAGTCGCTTTCCTGGTTGAGGAATGCGTCAGACTCGAGGTCGGCGGTGGTCGACGGGAAGCCGCCGGCCTTCAGAGAGATCTGCGTTCCGGCACCGGCGTTCATGAAGTCGAGGAACCCGGCGGCAACGAGCTTGTTCTTGCTCTGCTTGAGGATTGCGTCTCCGCCGCCACCATTCTCGGCGCTGGCCGGCACGCCGGCTTCGAAGGTGGGCAGCGGTGCGACGCGCCAGTCACCGGATGCCTGCGGCACGCCGGATTCCAGGTTGCCTGGCATCCAGGCGCCGATGGCCAGGGTGGCGATGGTTCCGTCGCCGAGGCCCTTGTACCATTCGTCGCTCCACGACGAGATCGGGGCGACGAGGTCACCCTGGATCAGCTGGTTCCACGTGTCGGCGAACTTCTTCGAGCCCTCATCCTGCAGGTTGATCGAGACATCCGTGCTGTTGGTGGTCGTGTAGGGCTGACCGCCGGCCTGCCAGATCATGCTGGTGGTGAAGCCGGCGTCGCCGGTGTCGTTGGTGATGTACGCGTTGGGGTCTGCAGCGTGCAGCTTCTTGGCGCTGTCGACATACTCGGCCCAGGTGGTGGGCACGGTGAGCCCGTACTTGTCGAAGACGGTCTTGTTGTAGAACAGCGCCATCGGGCCCGAGTCCTGCGGCAGGGCGTAGACGCCGCCGTTCAAGTTCACCGAACCCCACGTGCTGGCGGTGTACTTGTCTTTGAGGTCGCTGAAACCGAAGTCGGAGAGATCGGTGAGCGAATCAGAGAGCGCGAACTGGGGGAGGGCGTAGTACTCGATCTGCGCGACATCCGGGGCGCCGGAGCCGGCCTTGATCGCATTCTGCAGCTTGATGTACTGGTCGTTGCCGGTGCCGGCGTTGACGACCTTCACCTTCACCTTGGGGTATTTGGCCTCGAAGGCCTTCGCGACGTCGACGACGGCGGGGGCCCAGGCCCAGACGGTGATCGTCGAGTCTTTCTGCAGCGCTGCTTCGATGTCCTTCGACGTGCCGGTCTCGGCACTGCCGGCTCCGGTGGATGAACAGGCGACCAGCGAGGCGCTGAGCGCGATGCCCGTCGCGACGATGGCGACGGTGCGACGCAGCCGGCCTCGGGTGCTGTGGAGTGCATTCATGATGTGCCTTTCACTTCCTTGTAATCGGATTGGGCAAGGGATGCCCGTGGAGAGGGTGGTGCGGATGCATGCGCGTACTCTCCGTGACGCATGAAGATGGGTGGAGCAGGTATGGGTGGAGTAGGTAGGGGAGACGGCCTGCCTAGGCTTTGACGCTTCCGGCCGCGAGACCGGACTGCCAGAACCGCTGCAAGAAGAGGAACGCGACGACGATGGGAACGATCGTGAGCAGCGAGCCGGTGATCACCAGGTTGTAGATGGCGTCGCCACCCACCGTCTGGGCCTGCTGATTCCACTGGTTCAGGCCGACCGTCAGCGGATACCAGGTGGGTTCGCTGAGCATGATGAGCGGGAGGAAGTAGTTGTTCCAGGTCGCCACGACGGTGAAGAGCAGAACCGTCACCAAGCCGGGCGCGAGCAGGCGCAGCGAGATCGTGAAGAAGGTGCGGAACTCGCCTGCACCATCCATTCGTGCGGCCTCGAGCACCTCGGTCGGCACCGCATCCGCCGCGTAAGTCCAGATCAGGTAGAGACCGAACGGGCTGATCAACGAGGGCAGGATGATCGCCCACGGGGTGTTGGTCAGGCCCATTTGGCTGAACATCAAGAAGGTCGGCACCGCGAGGGCGGTTCCCGGAATCGCGACGGCGCCCAGCACCACGGCGAAGACGGCCTTCTTGCCCGGAAAGTTGAACTTGGCCAGGCCGTAGCCGCCAAGTGCGGCCAGGAACGTGGCTCCGCCCGCCCCGACGACAACATAGAGCAGGGTGTTGCCGAACCAGCGGATGAAGACGCCGTTGTCATAGCTGAGCGTCTGGGCGATGTTGTCGAAGAGCGAGAACGGGCCGCTGAACCAGAGGCCGAACGAGGTCATCAGTTCCGACTGCGTTTTGGTCGAACCGACGAGTAGCCAGAACAGCGGGAGCAGGCTGTAGATCACGATGATCGTCATCACAATCGTCAAGACGATCGACGTGCGCTTGTGAGCGTTGATCCCCGTCTTCGAGCGCGCGTAGCGAGACATCCGTGCCGGAGTGCCTCGTTCGTCGGTGCTCGCACCAGCTGGTGAAAGAGCTGTGGTGGGGGTCGGGATGTCGGCGGGTGCGGTGGTCATCTCAGACCTCCTTTCGGGAACCGGAAAGTTGAACGACGTAGGCGATGATGGCCGTGGCGAGGCCGACGATGATCGCGATCGTGGCCGAGTAGTTGTACTGCTGACCCGAGAACGACAGGTTGTAGGCGTACATGTTCGGCGTGAAGTAGGTGCTGATCGCGTTGGGGGCGAGCGACTTGAGAATGTTGGGCTCGTTGAACAGCTGGAAGCTGCCGATGATCGAGAAGATGGTGCCGATCACGATGGCCGGGCGGAGGGCCGGCAGCTTGATGCTGCGGATGATGCGGAACGTTCCTGCGCCATCCAGTTCGGCCGCCTCGAAGAGGTCGCCGGGGATCACCCGGAGCGCTGCATAGAAGAGGAGCATGTTGTAGCCCACGAACTCCCAGGTCACGATGTTGCCGATCGAGGCGAGAATCCAGCTGCTCGAGAGCGGTGCGGGAAGGGTGATCCCGAAGAAGTCGTTGAGGTTGCCGACGAGCCCGAACTGGGTGCCGTACATGAAGCCCCACATCAGGGTGGCGACCACGGCCGGCACCGCGTAGGGCAGAAAGATGGCGATGCGGAAGAACGACGAGAAGCGCAGCCGGGCGCTGTCGATGGCGAGGGCTGCGACCAAGGCGAGCACCAGCATGATCGGAACCTGCACGATGAGAAAGAGCACGATGCGGCCGAGCGAGTCCCAGAGCTTCGGATCGGTGAGCGCCTGGCCGTAGTTGGCGAGGCCGACGAAGGAGTTGCCGCCGATGAGCTGCTCTTTGAAGAGGCTCAGATAGATGGAATAGATCACCGGCGCGATGAAGATGAGCGCAAAGACGATCATGAACGGGCCGACGAACTTCCAGCCGGACCAATCGAGCTTCTGCTTGCGTTTCTGCGTGCGCGAAGTGCCCGGTGAACGCGCGGTGCGCACCGCCCCCGGTTCGGGGGCCGTGTCGTGAGGCTGTGACAACGTCGTCATGCGTGCTTTCTCGCTAATCTGTTGGAGACCGCGCCCCTGTTCGAATCTGCCCAGGTGACGGGGCAGATGGTCTGAAACGGAGGCCACTGCATGTTTACGTAAACATGCAGTAGGAACACGGTAGCATGTTTACGTAAACATGGAAGAGTGGTTCACAGATGACCGACACAAAAAGTGCTTCGACGGCGTCGACACCCCCGGTGCCGAGCCAGCCACGCACGCGCATTGCGGCGCGGCGCGGGCCGTCGATGGCGGATGTCGCCGGGCGCGCCGGAGTGTCGTCGCAGACGGTGTCGCGTGTCTCAAACGGGATGACCAACGTCGACGTGGCGACCCGCGACCGGGTGCTCGCGGCCATGGACGAGCTGGGCTACCGCCCGAACAGTGCGGCGCGCGCGTTGAAAACCGGCCGCTTCCGGTCGATCGGCGTGATCATGTTCACCCTGTCGACCTTCGGAAATATGCGCACCCTCGACGCGATTGCCACCGCATCCGCTGAGGCCGACTACTCAATCACCCTGATTCCGGTGGCGCTGCCCACGCAGGGCGAGGTCGCTGGTGCTGTTTCCCGGCTGAGCGAGCAGGCCATCGACGGCATTGTCATCATCATGGAAGCCCATATGCTCGACCGCGCCGACATCACGCTGCCTGAGGGTCTTCCCGTGGTGATCGTCGATTCGGATGCCGGTTCGCGCTACACCGTCGTCGACGCCGACCAGGCGCAGGGCGCACGTCTGGCCACCGAGCACCTGTTGGACCTCGGTCACCGTTCGGTGTGGCACATTGCCGGGCCAAAGTCGTCGTTCTCGGCGGTGCGGCGCACCGACTCTTGGCGTCAGACGTTGCACGAGCACCGCATCGAGGCGCCGGAGGTGCTCTACGGCGATTGGTCGGCGGAGTCCGGCTACCGTCACGGGCTCGCTCTCGGCGCCCGCCCGGAGGTCACCGCAATCTTCGCGGCCAACGACCAGATGGCGCTCGGCGTGCTGCGGGCGCTCCACGAACTCGGCCGCGCGGTGCCCGAGTCGGTCAGCGTCGTCGGATTCGACGACACCGAGGAGGCGAGTTCGTTCTGGCCGCCCCTCACCACGGTGCACCAGGACTTCAGCGAGGTCGGTCGGCTCTGCATCGCCGCGTTGCTGCACGAGATTGAAACCACGTCACACGAGACGGGAACGACGATTGTGCCGACCCGACTCGTGGTGCGGGAGAGTACGGCTCCGGTCAGCTGACCTGCCGTTCTCGGTGGTCGAGGAGCGCGACCTGCGAGCCTCATCGACAGGCTCGGCGGATTGCTTGAGACGCAGAGTCGCTGGCGCACCCTCGCTTCCCGAGCATCAGAAGGCTGTCGCGCGCGTCGGGCGCCGCTCCGCGCGCCGGCGCCAACCCGCGCCGCGGCATCCAGCCCGCGCCGCGGCATCCAACCCGCGCCGCGGCATCCGACCCGCGCCGCGGCATTCGCCTGCCGAATCTGGCGCCACGAGGGTCGAAAACCGCCGCGCCGACCGAACTCAGTAGGCATCGCGGTATTCAACCCTCGTCATGCGAAACGGGCGACCAGCAAGAAGCGCGCGCTCAGACGAGCACATCCGCAATCCCAGGGTTGAGCCGCTCGGCTAGCCGCCGACGTAGGCCGCCAGATACTCCCCGGTGAGGGTCGACCGGTCCGCAACGAGGTCGGCCGGTGTGCCCTCAAAGACGATCTTTCCGCCGTCGTGGCCCGCGCCGGGTCCGATGTCGATGATCCAGTCGGCGTGCGCCATGACCGCCTGGTGGTGCTCGATCACGATCACCGATTTGCCGGAGCCGACGAGTCGGTCGAGCAGGCCGAGTAGGTGCTCGACGTCGGCCAGGTGCAGGCCGGTGGTCGGCTCGTCGAGCACGTAGACGTCGCCCTTCTCACCCATCTGACTGGCCAGTTTCAACCGCTGGCGCTCGCCGCCCGACAGGGTCGGCAGCGGCTGACCCAGGCTGAGGTAGCCGAGCCCCACATCGACGAGGCGGTGCAGGATGGCGTGCGCGGCCGGGGTGCGCGCGTCACCGGCGCTGAAGAACTCCTCGGCTTCGGTCACGCTCATCGCGAGCACTTCGCTGATGTCGCGGCCGCCGAGCTTGTATTCGAGAACGGATGCCTGGAATCGCTTGCCCTCGCACTCCTCGCAGATCGTGGACACAGGGGCCATCATCGCCAAATCGGTGTAGATGACGCCGGCGCCGTTGCAGGTGGGGCAGGCACCCTCAGAGTTGGAGCTGAACAGGGCCGGCTTGACGCCGTTGGCCTTCGCAAACGCCTTGCGGATCGGCTCGAGCAGCCCGGTGTAGGTCGCCGGGTTGCTGCGCCGAGAGCCGCGGATGGCCCCCTGGTCAATTGTCACCACGCCCTCTCCAGCTGAGACCGACCCGTGAATGAGGGAGCTCTTGCCGGAGCCTGAGACGCCGGTGACGACGACCAACACGCCGAGCGGGATGTCGACGTCGACGTTCTGCAGGTTGTGCATCGTCGCGCCGCGCACATCCAGGGTTCCATTCGGCGCGCGCACCGTCTCTTTGAGAGCGGCGCGGTCGTCGAAATGGCGGCCGGTGAGGGTGCCGCTGGCGCGCAGGCCGTCGACGGTTCCTTCGAAGCAGACCGTGCCACCCCCCGTGCCGGCGCGGGGGCCGAGGTCGACGATGTGGTCGGCGATCGCGATCGTCTCCGGCTTGTGCTCGACCACGAGCACCGTGTTGCCCTTGTCGCGCAACTGCAGCAGCAAGGTGTTCATCCGCTGGATGTCGTGCGGGTGGAGCCCGATCGTCGGCTCGTCGAAGACGTAGGTGATGTCGGTGAGCGACGACTCCAGGTGACGAATCATCTTCGTGCGCTGGGCCTCGCCGCCCGAGAGCGTGCCAGACGGACGCTCGAGTGAGAGGTACCCCAGTCCGATCCCCACGAAAGAATCGAGGGTCAGCTGCAGCGTTTCGATCAACGGCGCCACCGAGGGATCATCGAAGTCGCGCACCCATTCGGCCAGGTCGCTGATCTGCATCGCGCAGACATCCGCGATGCTGAGGCCTCTGATCTTCGAGGAGCGGGCGCCCTCATTCAGCCGGGTTCCCTGGCAGTCGGGGCAGGTCGTGTAGGTGACGGCCCGGTCGACGAAGGCGCGGATGTGCGGCTGCATCGACTCTTTGTCTTTGCTGAGCATCGACTTCTGGATGCGGGGGATGAGCCCCTCATAGGTCATGTTGATGCCGGCGATCTTCATGCGCACGGGCTCTTTGTAGAGAAAGTCGTGAAGCTCGGACTTTGTGAAGTCACGGATCGGTTTTGTCGCGTCGAAGAATCCCGATTCCTTGTAGAGGCGCATGTTCCAGCCGCCCGCGTTGTAGCCGGGAACGGTGAGCGCGCCCTCGTCGAGCGACTTGCTGTCGTCATAGAGCTGGGTCAGATCGAGATCGGTCACGCTGCCGACGCCCTCACAGCGCGGGCACATGCCGCCGGTGATCGAGAAGCTGCGTCGCTCCTTTACCTTTTCTCCGCCTCGCTCGATGGTGATGGCGCCTGCGCCGCTCACCGAGGCGACGTTGAACGAGAAGGCCTGGGATGAGCCGATGTGCGGCTGGCCGAGCCGGCTGAAGACAATGCGCAGCATCGCGTTGGCGTCGGTGACGGTGCCGACGGTCGAGCGGGGGTTGGAGCCCATCCGCTCCTGGTCGACGATGATTGCCGTGGTCAGGCCCTCGAGCACGTCGACGTCCGGGCGCGACTGCGTCGGCATGAAGCCCTGCACGAAGGCGCTGTAGGTCTCGTTGATCATCCGCTGCGACTCGGCGGCGATCGTGCCGAAGACGAGCGAGCTCTTGCCCGAACCGGAGACCCCGGTGAACACCGTGAGTCGGCGCTTCGGAATTTCGACGCTGACCTCTTTGAGATTGTTCACGCGCGCGCCCTGCACCCGAATCAGATCGTGGGTGTCGGCAACGTGCAGTTCACGCGGCTGGGTGTCTTCGCTCGTGGCAATGCTCATCGTGTCTCCATCTATAAAGCCTGTAGAGCGGATGCGCCGGCGTGGTATTCGCGGGCATCGCGTGGCTTTATCTCGCCAGCTTCGAGCATACTTCTGGCTTACGAAAGTGGTGCGCTCGCGCCCGGAACGGCATGCCCCTGACCGGCACCGTCATCGGGGCGCAGCCTTCTCTCGCGGCGCTGATCGACGTGGGAATTATGTCATCATGCATGAATGAACACAGCGCGTGGGCGTGGGCGGCCGGCTGCCTCCTCGAAGGCCATCATCGAGCGCGCGGCGATCGAGCTGTTCCTCGAACACGGTTATGCCGAGACGACAATCCCGATGATCGCAGAAGCCAGCGGCGTGAGTCGAACCAGCGTCTTTCGGTATTGGGGCTCCAAGGCCGAGATCATCTGGGGCGAGTTCGACCGTCACACAAGCAACCTTGCTGAGGGGCTCCGCGTCAGCGATCAGGGGCAGCCGACAATGGCCGTCGTGCGTGCCGAGGTCGTGGCAAACCTCGGCCGTTCGATCGAGGATTCTCAGCTGTGGATGGAGCGTTTCGCGGTGCTTGACTCCTCCCGAGAACTTCGCTCTGAGGAGTCAGCGCATTGGATCGATTGGGCACACACTGTCGCGGCCTTTGTCGCGGAGAGGCACGGGTTGAGCGCAGACGGTGTCGTTGCGCAAAGCATTGGTGGCGCCGTCCAAGCGGGCTTTCTCGCGGTGCTTCGCGAATGGCGTCGCGCTGGTTCCGAGTGGCCAGAACGACCCACGTCCGCGCTTCTTGCTGAGCTCGACGAGGCGCTCACTCCGCTGGGTGAGGTTCTCCAAGAGTGGCTGAATCAGGTGCGTTGAGGCACACCGAGCAGGCGGTTCGAACCGCATGCCTGTATTTGTGGGACTGAGTACCTTTATACTGAAGGGGCCGTGAGATGTCTCGAAATTGAGCCACTGACGACTCGGAACGCCGATGGTGTCCCGACCGCGGAAGTAAGAGGAAGAAGGCCCTCATCATGGGGAAGCTGGACGGCAAAGTTGCCATTATCACTGGCGCAGCTCAGGGAATGGGCGCCGCGCATGTGCGCCGGTTCATCAAGGAGGGCGCGAAGGTCGTCCTCACCGACCTCAACACCCAGGGTGGCCAGGAACTCGCTGACGAAGTCGGCGAGAACGCCCTCTTCATCAAGCACGACGTCTCGTCTCTCGAAGAGTGGAAGTCGGTCGTTCAACAGGCTGAAGACACATTCGGCCCGGTGACGGTTCTCGTGAATAACGCCGGCATCCTCGGCCAGCTCGGCAACGTTGTCGACCTCGATCCGGAGGAGTACCTCAAGGTGATCGCTGTCAACCAGCACTCCCAGGTGTGGGGGATGAAGACGGTGATCCCGTCCATGCTGAAAGCCGGTGGTGGGGCGATCGTCAACATCAGCTCTACGGCGGGGATGGTCGCGGTGGTCGGCGCCCCGAACCTGGCGTATGTCGGGAGCAAGTTCGCGTCGCGCGGAATGACCAAGCAGGTCGCGGTCGAGTTCGGCCCCGAGCAGATCCGGGTGAACTCCGTGCACCCGGGCTACATCAAGACTCCGATGATGGCCGCCGCAACGGATGAGAACGGCGGCGGTATCGCCGAGGCCGTTCCGCTGCGCCGCATGGCGGAACCCGATGAGGTGTCAAGTCTGGTCGTTTTTCTCGCATCGGACGACTCGTCATACATCAGCGGAATGGAGCACGTCATCGACGGCGGTCTCACCGCTTCGTGACGCTTTCCTTCGCGTCGCCTCCGGCACCAGTGGCGCGGATGCGTGCGAACCCAGCGCGGCCGCCTGAGAAGTATCAGGCGGCCGCGTGCTCACCGTGGTTAGGCGCTCAACCGTGGGTAGTCGGTGTAGCCGACGGAGTCCGCGCCGTAGAACGTCGCAGCGTTCGGTTCATTCACCGGGTGCATGCCGTGCCAGCGCTCGACGAGGTCGGGGTTGGCGATGGCGAGGCGACCGATCGCGACGGCGTCGGCATCTGAATTCTCGACCAGGGCGATGGCTTCTTCGCGGGTGGTCACGGTGCCGAAGCCGCTGTTGGCGATGACCTTGCCACCGAATCGGGTGCGCAGATCCTGCACCAACTCACCGGTCGGTTCGTTGTGCAGCAGGCTCAGGTAGGCGAGGCCGAGCGGGGCGATGCCGTCGACGAGCGCGTCATAGGTGGCCTTCACATCCGCCTCATCGGTCTCAAAGACGTCCTGGATGTTGTGCATCGGCGAGAGGCGAATTCCGACGCGTCCGGCACCGATCGCATCCGCAACCGCCGTGGTCACCTCGACCGTGAATCGAGCGCGGTTCTCGGGGGACCCGCCGTAGTTGTCGTCGCGCTGGTTCGACACCGGCGAGAGAAACTGGTGAAGCAGGTAGCCATTTGCACTGTGCACCTCGACACCGTCGAGCCCGGCGTCGATCGCCTTCTTCGCTGCGGCCACGATTTCGTCACGGATGTCCGCGAGCTCGTCGGTCGTCAGGGCGTGAGGCACGGGATAGGCAACCTTGCCGGTCGCGGTGTGGGTTTCGCCGGCGATGGCAATGGCGCTCGGCGCCACAATCCGGTCGGTTCCGGTGATCTCGGTGTGGGAAACTCGCCCGCTGTGCATCAACTGCATGACAATCCGGCCGCCCTTGGCGTGCACGGCCTCGGCGACCCTGCGCCATCCGTCAACCTGCTCGTCGGTGACGATGCCGGGCTGGCCAGGGTAGGCGCGGGATTCGTGGGTCGGGTAGGTGCCTTCGGTGATGATGAGACCGATGCTGGAGCGCTGCGCGTAGTGTTCGACGACGAGGTCGTTCGGAACGCCTGATTCTCCGGAGCGCGTGCGTGTCAGCGGTGCCATCACGACGCGGTTGGGCAGGTGGAGGTCTCCGAGGGAGACGGGCGAGAAGAGATCCATTCAGTGCGGCCTTTCAGAGCGTGAGGTGGCGCTGCCGACGCAGCGTCACCTCTTTTCACAACGGCGTCGGCGGGGGCGCTATTCCATTGCTGTCCGGAGTGGCGTGGCGAGAGTCGGAGCTGGAGAAGGTCGGCGTCTGTGAACTGACTCACGGTGGGGCCATTGACAGTGCCCACTGGTGCGGAACTTAATGGGCGTTCCAGCGCAATCGCCCTGCCGCCCTCTCTCACCCGAAGGGGGTCGGTCGCGGGCGAACCCGAACGGAGCAGCACGATGTCGATGCAGCGAACCCGGCCGATGCCTCCTTCTCACGCGTCGAGCGCATCCGTTCGCAGCCGCTGGTTCGTCTGGCTGGCGACCGTGCTCGCGCTCGTGGTGATCGCGTCGGCGGGCATCGCCGATGGGATCACGGCGGCGCCGGCACGTGCCGCCGGCCCGGCGGTGATCACGCTGACCTTCGACGACGCCAACGCCGATCAGCTGACCGCGGCGTCGATCATGAAGACCAACGGGTTGCATGGCACCTTCTACATTCCGTCCGGCTACGTCAACCAGCCCGGCTACCTGACTGTGGCCAATCTGCAGACGCTCGTTGCCGGCGGCAACGAGATCGCCGGACACACCGTGACGCATCCGGACCTCGCCACCCTGCCGACCGCGGAGGCCACCCGCCAGGTGTGCAACGACCGGGTCAATCTGAGCAATTGGGGTTTCAGAATCACGAGCTTCGCGTATCCGTTCGCCTCGCTCACCCCGGCGACCGAGACGATCGTGAAGAACTGCGGGTACAACAGTGCCCGCGGACTCGGTGACATTCAGACGCGGTTCGGCTGCACCGGCTGCGACCTCACCGAGTCGATCCCACCTGCCGACCCATACCTCACGCAGGCGCCCGACGAAATCGACAACACCTGGACCCTCGCCGACCTGCAGAAGACGGTCACGCAGGCCGAGGCCGCCGGCGGGTGGATGCAGTTGACCTTTCACCACATCGGCCCGGCCAGCTCCGACCCGCTGACCGTCTCGCCGGCTCTGTTCACCCAATTCGCCGCCTGGCTCAAAGCGCGCCCGGCCACAACGACGGTCAAGACGGTCGACCAGGTGATCGGCGGCACCGTCAAGGCGCTCGTCTCCGGCCCGGTGGTGGCGCCCAAGCCCGTCGGAACGAACCTCATCGTGAATCCCGGGATCGAGACCCTGACGAACGGCGTGCCGCAGTGCTGGCAGAACGGCTTCTACGGCACGAACACTCCGACGTTCACGACGGTGACACCCGGGCACGCCGGAACCCGGGCAGCACAGTTGAAGGTGGCCGGGTATGCGAGTGGTGACGCGAAGTGGCTTCCGGCACTCGACCTGGGCGGATGCTCACCCACCGGAACGCCCGGACATAGCTACGCCCTCGCCGCCTGGTACAAATCCACCGCCCCCACCCAGTTCGAGGTGTATTACCGCACGGGGCTCGGATCGTGGACCTATTGGACCGCGAGCCCGTTCTTCGCCGGCTCAGCAAGCTATCTGAAGGCCGCGTGGACGACGCCGGCTCTGCCGGCCGGCGCGAGCGGGATCAGCTTCGGACTGAATCTCGTCAGCAACGGCACCCTCACGACTGACGACTATGAGATGTACGACGCCGTGGCGCCTCCCACCCCGACACCGCCGCCCGCCGGAACCAACCTGGTGCAGAACGCCAGTCTCGAGACGGCCGGAACCGGAACCACGCCGCAGTGCTGGCAGATCAGTGGATTCGGCACTAACACGCCAGCCTTCAGTACCGTGGCCACCGCGCACTCCGGTA
Source organism: Glaciibacter kafniensis (assembly GCF_039538945.1). Classification (NCBI taxonomy): domain Bacteria; kingdom Bacillati; phylum Actinomycetota; class Actinomycetes; order Micrococcales; family Microbacteriaceae; genus Glaciibacter; species Glaciibacter kafniensis. The sequence goes on from NZ_BAABCN010000002.1 coordinate 224,093, forward strand.
CCAAAGCGGAGCGTCTCGTCGTGTCGGCCTATGCGAGTGGTGACGCGAAACTCCTGCAGACGCTGGACGGGGGATCCTGCGCTCCGCCCGCCATCGCCGGGCACACCTACTCACTACGTGCCTGGTACACCTCAACGGCCGTGACCCAATTCGCCGTGTACTACCGCAATGCAGCGGGGGCGTGGGTCTACTGGACGTCGAGTCCCTGGTTCGCCGCGGCCACCGCGTACACCCAGGCGAGCTTCACGACGCCGGTGCTGCCGGCCGGTGCCACCGCGATCAGCTTCGGGCTCAACCTGTTCAACAACGGCACTCTGATCACCGACGACTACGCGATGTATGACACGGTGGGTGCGCCCGCGCTGAACTGACGGCGTTGCCTGCCTGGCCGCTGGCAGTCTGCCGGCTGGTTACCGCCGATCGGCCCAAGACGATGGCGCAGCATGACGACCCACGCCCTGCTGATCGTTGCTAGCATCAGGGGCTATGTGCCTCGAAGCGTGTTGTCTATGATCGGTGTGGCCATCGCGACGGTTCTCGGACCGGGCCTGGGAGCGGCCATCAGCCCCATGGCCATCGTTGCGGTCCTGATCTTGCTCACCTCCACAAACGGGCCGTCTCGGGCGCGGTTCTTCAGCCTGGGGGTCTTCAGCACCACAGCTCTCATTGCCGTACTTGTACTCGCCGTGTCGTTGGCATTTGGCCTACACGAGTCAGGACATCGCGCCCTCTGGGCATCACTGGTTTCGTTGTGCCTCGGCGTGCTTCTCCTGGTATTCGGCTACCGGCAGTGGCGTTCGCGTCCGCGCCGCGACACCACATCCGTCGCGCCCCGATGGATGGCCTCGTTGGAAAACACCACACAGACGAAGGCGTTCATCCTCGGGTGCATGCTGTCGTTGGCGAACGCAAAGAACATTCCGCTCACCATCTCCACCTTCACCGCGGTGGTCCAGCACGGCGCGACCGTTTCAGCAGGAATAGTTGCCGTTGCCGTTTTCGCGGTACTCGGGTCGGCTGGCGTCATCCTTCCTCTGCTCGCCGCCCGGTTCGGGGGCGCGACCATGACGGGCACGCTTCGCGAGGCCAAGGGCTATCTGGTCGAACACAACGCTCTCATCCTTGCGATCGTCTTCGCGTTGCTCGGCGCCGAGACCATCGGCAAGGCTCTGGGGCATATTTTCGGCTGATCCGCCCGGGTCGCAGCAACTATCAGTTGGTCGAGCCCGTTGAGACCAGGGGAGCGGCCGCACTCCACGCGCTCATGGGCGGCATATGGTCGGCGTCTGGCCTCTTGACGGTTGAGGGAGATCGTCATATATTCACCCGCATGGGTGAATATCACATGGATGCCGTACTCGGGGCCGTCGCCGATCCGACGCGGCGGGCGATCCTCGACCGGCTACTCCGCTCCGACGCGCGGGTCACCGACATCGCGAGCGCGTTCCCGATCTCACTGAACTCCACGAGCAAGCACATTCGCGTGCTCGAGCGCGCCGAGCTTGTGACGCGCACGGTGCATGGCCGCGAGCACGTGCTCTCGTTGAGGGCCGAGGGTCTGGGCGAGGCCATGGCTTGGATGCAGCAGTACCACGCGTTCTGGGAGCAGCGACTCGCTGCCCTCGAGGAGTTCGTCATGCACAGCACGGATGCCGCGCCAGCGGAGGGCGAACCGACTGCGGAGAGCGAACCGACTGCGGCGGGCGAACCGACTGCGGCGACGAACGGGGCCGAGCGATGACCGCCACCGTGACGGTGAGCCGGCGCATCGCCGCATCCGCAGAGCGCCTCTTCGATGCCTGGCTCGACCCGGCGAGCCTCGCCGTCTGGATGCGTCGCGATGGCGGTGACACCTCGGACGCGGTCACGGATCCCCGCGTCGGCGGGTCGTTCTCGATCACCATGCACGACCGCTTCGGTTCCGTTGTGCACGGCGGCATCTACACGGTGATCGACCGACCGCGCCTGCTCGAGTTCACGTGGCGGTCGCACGCGACCCATCAGGTCGAGTCGCACGTGCGTGTCACCTTTGAGTCGGACGGCGACGCCACGGTGGTCGAGGTGCGGCACGACAAATTGCCGGATGCGGATTCGGCCGGCAAACACCGCGCGGGCTGGACCGAAATCCTGGGCAGCCTCGCTCGCGTCATCACGACAGTCATCACGCCAGAGGAATAGCAGGGAAGAGCAGGAGGAGAAGTCTGATGTTGTTGGAAAACAAGGTCGCCGTGATCTACGGCGGTGGAGGATCGATCGGGGGTGCCACGGCCCGGGTGTTCGCCCGCGAGGGTGCGCGCCTCTTTCTGGCCGGGCGCAGCCGTGCCCGGCTGGAGGCGGCGGCATCCGTCGCCAGGCGTGAGGGCGCCGAGGTCGAGATTGCGGTCGTGGATGCGATGGATCAGGATGCGGTCGACCGTCACGTCACTGCGGTTGCCGACGCCACTGGCCACATCGACATCGCTCTGAACGCGGTGGGGTTCGATCATCAGCAGGGTCTGGCGATTGCCGACACCTCGCTCGAGGACTACCTCTATCCGGTCACCGGATACTTACAGACGAACTTTGTCACGGCGAAAGCGGTCGCGCGGCAGATGAGGTCTCAGGGGAGTGGCGTGATTCTGACGGTGTCGACGCCGGGTTCGCGTCTGACCGGCCGGGGTCTGATCGGCAATGCGGCGCAGAGTTCCGGGCTCGAGGGATTCTCCCGGGCGCTCGCCGGGGAGCTCGGGCCCGACGGTGTGCGGGTGGTCTGCGTGCGGCCGCACGCGCTCAAGGATGCCTCTGACACGTCGTATACCGGGGTCATGTTTGGGCGCATCGCCGACATGAGTGGGCTGAGTCGTGAGGAGTGGGTCGCGGGTCTCGCCGCGACCACGTTGCTCGGACGGTTGCCGCTGCGTGCGGAGGTCGCCGAGTATCTCGCGTTCGCGGCATCCGATCGAGCGGCATCGATGACCGGAGTGATTGCGAACCTCTCGGCGGGCGCGCTCGTCGACTGATCGGTCCCGATCCACTTTCTGGACAATTGTCTAGAAAATGCCATAGACTGAATGGCATGAAGACCGACGCGACGAATGCGTCCCTCGCTGAGGTGCGCGGAGGGTTGCGTTCCTCGGTTGACCCACGCGTCGCAAAGACGCGGCAGCGCATCTCTGCGGGCGTGGAGCGGCTGTCCACTCGCGGCCTCGAGGTCACCGTCAGTGCGATCGTCGCGGAGGCGGGTGTGAGCCGCGCCACTTTCTACACTCATTTCGCCGACCTTGAAGAACTTGCCCTGTGGTTGCAGGAGAGTGCCTTCGCTGCCATCGCCGACGCTGCGCTGAACCTCGAAGGGCCGGACGGTCCGACTGCCGCAATGCTCGAGTCGCAGCGCCGTCTCGTGCGGCACTACGCCGAGCACCGCACCCTCTACTCCGCCGTCTTCCAGCTTCCGGTCGCTCGCGGGGCGCAGGGGCACACCGCCCAAGGGATGGCCCGCGACATCCGTTCCCACATCGCTCTTCGGGGTGGTCCTCCCGCCGGACTCGACGCAGATCTCACTGCCCTCTACATCGCCAACGCCGCGACGGGGCTCATCGTCGCTTGGGTGCTCGGCGAGATCGAGGCCGACGTCGAGACGCTCGCACTGCATCTGTTGGAACTCATGCCGCGGTGGATGCACCGCGCGCCAGACTCCCAGGGCGATTCCCTCGCCGTGTGGAATTCAGAAAGGAACAACTAATGAAAGCAGTCGTCGTCCGCGAGATCGGTGCAGGCTTTGAAACGGCAGAGATCGACATCGCGCAGCCAATCGGGCGTGAGGTGCTTGTCGAGGTGAAGGCATCCGGCCTCTGCCATACCGATCTCACGATGTCGCGTCACGAAATGGGCAACCCGTTGCCCGGCGTCTTCGGGCACGAGGTCGCGGGCGTTGTTACCGCCACCGGTCCTGGCGTCACCGACCTCGTCGTCGGCGACCACGTCGTCGGCTGCCTCGTGCAGTACTGCGGCGCCTGCGAGCGCTGTCTTTCGGGTCGGGTCTTCCAATGCCTCCACCCCGAGAAGACCCTTCGTGCCGACGGCGAAGGCTCCCGGCTCACCGAAAACGGCGCTCCCGTCTACCAAGCGTTCGGACTTGGTGGCTTTGCGCAGCAGGCGCTCATTCACGAGAATCAACTCGTCAAGGTCGCCGATGAGATTCCCTTCCCACAGGCCGCTCTCCTCGGCTGCGGGGTTGTCACCGGTGCCGGCGCCGTCATCAACACCGCGAATGTGCAGGCTGGCGACAGCGTCGTGGTAATCGGTGCGGGCGGCGTCGGACTGAACGCCATCAATGGCGCACGGGTGGCCGGCGCGACGACGATCATTGCCATCGACATCGCCGACGACAAGCTCGAAAAGGCACGGGCATTCGGTGCGACGCATGTCGTCAATTCGAAGACGACGGATGCCGCGGCTGCGGTTCTCGAGATCACCGGTCGTGGTGCTGATGCGGTCTTCGACTTCGTGGGAACCACCCAAGTCGCCGAAGAGGCGCTCACCATGGTTGCCGTCGGTGGTGGACTCTACCTGATCGGTGTGATCAGTCCGGTTGACCACATGTCGGTACACCTCGTCGGAATCATCGGCTCGCAGCGTCGCATTCAAGGCGTCTACATGGGCTCGACCACCGCCAAGCGTGACATCCCGATGTACGCGAAGCTCTACCTTGAAGGACGATTTGAGCTCGACTCGTTGCTCTCGAAGGAGATCGCTCTCGATGAGGTCAACGAGGGCTATGAGGCTCTGAAGGACTCGTCGATCACTCGAGTTGTGATCACCTCGTTCTAATTCACAGGCGATAGAGGCGGGCCGTTTGGCGGTTCGCCGCCAGGGTGGGCGCCCGGCGACGGTGGCCGGGCGTTCACTGTGCGAGAGGATGGGTCTCGTGCCTATTCTCGAAGCCCGCGACGTCAGCATGTCGATTGACTCCGAGACGTTGCTGGCGCCCGTCTCGCTTTCTCTGACAGGCGGCGAAGGCGTCGCCGTTCAGGGGCGCAACGGTTCGGGGAAGACGACCCTGCTGCGCATTGTGAGCGGTCAGATCCGGCCGACTTCTGGCGAGGTGGTTCTCGATGGCCGCCCCATCGATGAGCGCAACGTTTCGGTGCGACGCACGCTCTCGGCGCGCATCGGTTTGCCGGCGTTCGCCCGGGAGCTCACGCTCCATGAGCACCTGCGATTCATCGCCACAACGTGGGGACTGTCGGGTTCGGCCGCGGTCGAGGCCGCCGACGCGACGGTTGAGAAGCTTGAAATCGGTCACCTCCGGCGCAGATTTGTGAATGAGCTGTCTTCCGGGCAGGTGCAATTGTTCTCCCTGGCCACCGCTCTTGTGCGTCCCTTCGATGTGTTGATCCTCGACGAGCCGGAGCAACGCCTGGATGCTCACCGACGCGCTCTGGTGTCGGCAGCGATTCGGGCTGAGATCGATCGCGGTGCCGCCGTCGTGATCGCGAGCCACAGTGCTGACCTGGTGGAGGCGATCGCCACCACGCGCATCACGCTCGAGGAATCGTGAGCATCACCGCTGATCGACACATTCTCGGTCACGCTCGAGCGGTCATTGCTTCGCGAGCCGGCGCAGCAGCGTCGAGCGAGATCGGCTACACGTTCTACGTCATTGTTCTCCTGGTCGCGATCGTCGCGATTCCGCTTCTCCGCGCGCTCGTACTCGGGTTGGCGAGCCCCGAGGTTCTCGGCCCGATCACCGCACCGGAGAGTTCGTCGGTTGTCGGCGCGCTTGCAGCGGGATTGGCGGCTGCTGCGCTGCTGATCGGGCCGACTCGGGGCCCCGTGTTGCCGACTCCCTTCCTCGCCGAGTTCTTGGCCGCAAGCGGACTCCCACGAAGCGCGACTCTTCGCCGTTCGTTTCTTCTGACGACAGGTGTCGTCTGCGCGCTCGCGCTCGCGGCGGCCGGGATCGTTGTGGCAGCGCGGCTCGTCGGCGCGCAGGTCGAGCTGGTGCCGGCCGGGATCTTCGTGCTCGGCTGCGTGCTGTTCGCACCTCTGCTCTGCGTGCTGTGGCTCATCGGCCAGAGCTCTCCGCGTCGCGTCACCGTGCCGGCTGCCGTCGGCATTCTGCTCACCGCTGTCGTCGCATCCGCGGGGGTCGACAGCATTCTCGCCGTCACGCCGTGGGGGTGGCTTGCCCTTCTCTGGCACTCTCTGAGTGCGGTTGCGGATGCTCCGGCATGGCCGATCATTCTGCTCGCGTTCGTGCCACTGACGCTCCTGGCTGTGCCCCGACTCCTCAACGCTCTGCGCGGCTCCGAACTTCTGACCCGGTCGTTGCGCTGGCAGACGGTCGGAACGTTGGTTCAGACCGGGGATGTCGCTGGTGCGGCAGGAGTTTTTCGTTCCGCGCCCACCCGGGGCCGCCGCCTGCACATCCCGCTCAGCCGGCCGTTGCTGCTCGCCACGGTGCAGCGGGATGTGCTGAGCGCGTTGCGATTTCCCACCCGGTTGGCGCTCGGATCGGTGGGGCTGGTCGCCGCGGGATGGTTGGTTGGACTCGCTTCGGTAGTGCCGAGCGGGGTGCACTGGCTCGTCGCGCTCACCGGCGCGCTGCTCGGCTATCTCGCTGTCGGTGTGTGGTGCGACGGCATCCGCCATGCCAGCGAGAACTCGGGACCGGCCTCGATGTATGGCGGCCGTGACCTGCCGCGGATCGCTCGCCACGCCCTCACGCCGGGGCTTGCCGGGGTTCTTCTGGGTTCTCTCGGGGCGGCGGCGGCCAGTGCAAGCGGGGCGCCGGCCGGTACTGCGCCGTTCGGTACCGTGTGGTGGTGGACTCTGATGGCGCTGTTTCTGGTGCTGGTGCGCGTCTTTGACAGCGCCAAGGGAATGATGCCGCTCAGCCTCCTGATGCCGATCGTCACCCCACTCGGCGACCTCTCCATCCTGACGGTGATCGCGTGGCAGGCGGATGCCGTTCTCGTCGTTCTCGTCGCGGCCGGCGGACTCACTGTGCTGTTCGGCACGAGCGGGCTCGCCGCTGCCGTCGGCGTGCTGGCTGTCGCCGCTGCAGCGCTGGTCGCCCTCACCGTGCGCCGCATCCGCATGCTCGGCGACTAGCGGAGCGCTTTCTCGAGCCCGGGGCCTCGTTGCAGAGGCGCTTGTCCCACGCCGCGCACCGCCGTATGATTCAACGAGCGATATTAGAACTCGCAGTTCGATTATAGAACACACATCGAGACGTTCGTTCCGCATCGCCCACAGAGCCATCGCCCACAGAGAAGTGAGGAAAGCCGTGCAGTTCCACCACCACGGATACGTATCCACCGACCCACGCGTCGAACCTGCAGCGGGTGTCGGCCTCGATCGGTCCGATGAGCTGCCGGAAAACGTCGACGTACTCATCGTCGGAACCGGCCCCGCCGGCATGATCGCCGCCGCCCAGCTGGCTCAGTTTCCCGGCGTCACGACCCGGATCGTCGATCGCCGCGGCGACCGTCTTCCGATCGGTCAGGCCGACGGCATCCAGGCCCGCAGCGTCGAGACCTTTCAAGCATTCGGATTCGCGGGCCGCATCACCGAAGAGGCCTACCGCATCACCGAAATGGCGTTCTGGAAGCCGGACGCCCACGACCCGTCGCGCATCACCCGCACGGCGCGCGCGATCGACGACCCGACGGGCATCAGCGAGTTTCCGCACCTGCTCGTCAACCAGGCCAGAGTGTTGGACTACTTCGCCGAGTTCATGGCGCACTCACCGGCACGGATGAAGCCTGACTATGGCTATGAGTTTCAGGGCCTCGAGGTGGCCGACGACGGCGACTACCCCGTCACAGTGAAACTCGTGCACTCGACGGGGGAGCGTCAGGGGCAGGAACGCAGCGTTCACGCCAAGTATGTGGTCGGCGCCGACGGTGCCCGCAGTGCCGTGCGCGAGTCGATCGGATGCACACTCGCCGGCGATCAGGCGCTCCACGCCTGGGGGGTCATGGACGCGCTTGCGGTCACCGACTTTCCCGACATCCGCACGAAGTGCGCGATTCAGTCTGACGCGAGCGGAAACATCCTGCTCATTCCGCGCGAGGGCGGCCAGCTGTTTCGCATGTACGTCGACCTGGGCGAAGTGTCGCCCGACGACCACGGCGCCGTGCGCACGACGACGATCGAGCAGATTATCGCGAAGGCGAACGAAATCCTGCATCCCTACACGCTCGATGTGAAGGATGTGCCCTGGCACAGCGTCTACGAGGTGGGGCACCGCCTCACCGACCGCTTCGACGACGTGCGGCCCGAGCAGATCGGCACGCGCACACCGCGGGTCTTCATTGCCGGCGACGCCTGCCACACGCACAGCGCGAAGGCGGGCCAAGGCATGAACGTGTCGATGCAGGATGGCTTCAACCTGGGGTGGAAGCTCGGCCATGTGCTCGACGGCCGCAGCCCGGAGAGCCTGCTCAGCACCTATTCGGCCGAGCGCCAGGTGATCGCCCAGAACCTCATTGACTTCGACAAGCAGTGGTCGACCCTGATGGCGACGAAGCCGGAAGATCTCGACGATCCCACGGAGCTGGAAGACTTCTACACGCGCACCGCCGAGTTTCCGGCCGGCTTCATGACGCAGTACCCGCCGTCGATGCTGATCGGTGAGGCGACTTCTCAAGACGTGGCCACGGGTTTTCCGATCGGCAAGCGCTTCAAGTCGGCTCCGGTGGTGCGCGTCGCCGATGCGAACCCCGTGCAGCTGGGGCATCACCACCGCGCCGACGGACGCTGGCGGGTCTACGCGTTCGCGGATGCGCCCCGATCCGGCGACGCCTCGGCCCTCACCGACTGGGCGCACTGGCTTCAGACCTCGGCCGAGTCGCCGCTGCGCGTACATACTCCGGCGGATGTCGAGATCGACAGCATCTTCGACATCAAAGTGATCTATCAGCAGGCGCACCCGGAGATCGACATCAGCCGGGTTCCCGAGGTGTTCCTGCCGAAGACCGGACCATTCGGGTTGACCGACTACGAGAAGCTCTACGGCGCTCTCCCGGCGGAGGACATCTTCGAACTCCGCGGAATCGACCGCTGCGGTGCCGTCGTGGTGGTTCGCCCCGATCAGTACGTGGCCAACGTGTTGCCGCTGACCGCGACCGAGGAGCTGGCGGCGTTCTTCAGAGCGAACCTGCTCGCGCGGTGAGTCAGGCGCCGTAGGCGCGCGCCACGCTCTGGGCGCCGAGTTTCAGGCGCTCGGCGATCTCGGCCTCTGTGCCAGGGAGAAAGACGTGGATCACCGCGATCGATGCTCGGGGCTGACCGGGGAGGGTGAGCGGCACGGCGACCGAGCGCAGCGACGGAACGACTTCGTCCTGACTGGAGGCGTAACCCCGAACCCGGCTTTCAGTGATCTCCTCACGCAGGGCGTCGCTCATGTCGGGGGGCCAGGAACTCTCGGGGAGTCCGAGCAGAATGGCCTTGCCTGGTCCGCCGCGGGTGATTGGATGCCGGTAGCCCGGTCGGTACGACACGACGGCAACGGTCTGGCGGGGTGCCGCGCTCACGAGAGTGGCGGCCTCACCGCTGTCGAGCAGCACCGCGAGCAGGCAGGTCATACCGAGCTCGTTGGCGATCTCGTTGAGCACGGGCAGAGCGGCTTGTTGGAGGTTGCGTGCAACGCCGGAGTTGAGCGCAGCGAGTCCGGCTCCCAGGGCGATGTGACCGGCGTGATCCCTCGTGACCAGGTCGTGGTCTTCGAGCGTGCGCAGCAGGCGGTACGCGACGGAGCGGTGCACCTCGAGAGCGTCGGCCAACTCGGCGATCGACAGGTTATGGGCGGCGCTCGCGAGAATCTCGAGCAAGCGGATGCCGCGGTCGAGCGTCTGAGATCCGGCTTGCGTGCCGCTCGGTTGTGCCATCAGCGCCTCGGCCCTCGTCCTTGTGCATCGTCGCGGTGATCACACTATGTGATCCGCCTGTTCGATAATAGGACACCATCCCGATGGCCGAGCCTATCGAGTCCCGGTTCGTCGACCTCTTGAGGCGGCCATGCTCGTCGCGCAAATTGAAGCGCCGCGCGCTGAACTCGACGAGCGGCGCGGCAAATGCAGCGGCACCGGACCAGATCGACGTGATTCTGTGCTCGATTGCGGGGGTTCTCGACCGAGGCGGATCCGGCTGCGCGGGTCAGGCGCCGACACGCGTGTTGGCGCCGGCTAGCGTAGCGGCGCCGGGCCCGCGGGATGTGTTTCTGCTCGAATTTGCCGTCGGTATTCGACCCGAGTCACGGCGCCCCAGACGCGCATCGGCATCCCACACCGTGTGCTGCACGAACACGTGCTGGGCGCGGCTAGCTGTCCTGGAGTATCCCGGTGGCGAATGTGTCGGCACGCTCGCGCAACGTGGCGATCCGCTTCTCGCGGGCGGCTTCGACGTCAAAGCCGATGTACGCCATTCGTGGTGTCTTGCGCACATTCGCTGAGCACTGGAACTCGGCGCAAATGAGCGTGCCAACGGTGTCGCCGTTACGGCCGGCTGCTCCGCCGCGGCGTGCAACGTAGAGCACGACATCATTGGGAAGGTGCACGTCCTCGCACCACGAGCATTGTGGGCGCGAGCGGGCTGACCCGTCTGCTTGCTTCAGCAGGATGCCGACGAACCGGCCGTCGACGGGCACCACGATGTAAGCACGGCGGGCAAACTTGCGGTCGCACCAACCGAGATAGTCGATCTTGTCCCAGTCGATTTCATCGAAGTCGACCGGAAGCGTCATGTCACTGACCTCCTTGCGCGACGCGTTCACGAATGATGCGCGGATGGTCTTTTCGTCGAGAGCAAGCATGGTGGGAACAGCCTAGTCATTGTGTAGAGCGGCAATTCTCCAAGCCGCGTCGTGACGGTTCAAGATGGATATCCGCGCCATGATTGTCTTCAGCGGGCTGGTGAGTGACGCATCAGATCGACAGCACTATCACCGGGCATTCCGAGAGTGGGGCACATGCGTTCGACGAGACGAGTTCCGTCTGAAAACGCCACGGGGGCAACGCCGAAAGCGGCCACCGCTCCCGCGGCAGTCGCGGTTGCGCCGACTCGTCGTGGCCCACTGGCATCCGGGTACATTTTCACCCTCGGCGCCATCGGGGCAGTCGCCACCGGCCTCGCGCTGTACGGGCTGAGCTCTCTGCTGTTCTCGGTGTTCTTCGCTGCATTCGCAACGGTCGGCCTCGACTCGTTGTTGCGCTGGTTCGAGCGCCGAAAGTTCACCCGTGCTTGGGCCCTGGTCACCGTGATTCTGCTCATCGTTGCCGTGCTCGTCACCATCATCTGGGTCGTGCTCCCCGTGGTCGTGCAACAGGTACAACACCTCGCGACGGTGATCCCGCAGGAAGTCGCCACTATGAAGGACCAGGGCTGGTTCGACCCGGCGAACGCGGCGAGCAACGGCGTTCTCGGCACCTTCATCACCTGGATCAGCTCGGAGATCTCCAACCCCTCGGTCTGGGCTGCGCTCGGATCCGGACTCGTCGGTTTCGGCCTCTCGGTGGTCAACGCGATCGCGTCAGGCTTCTTCATCGCGATCCTGACGATCTATTTCATCGCGAGCTACGACAACACGAAACAGGCAGCGTACAAGCTCGTCGCCGCGTCACACCGCGCCTCGTTCGTGAAATACACCGAACGCATCCTGCAGAATTTTGGAAGCTACCTCAGCGGAATGGTGACCCTCGCGTTTTTCAACGCCGTCTACAGCGTCATTCTGCTGGTGGTCACGGGAGTTCCCGGCGCATTCTTGATCGGAATCGTCGCCTTCTTCATCACGCTCATCCCGCTCATCGGAACGGTCCTCACCACCATCGCGATGACGATTCTCGCGTTCATCCATTCGCCGGTGTCCGGACTCGTCGTTTTGATCCTCATGCTCATCTACATGCAGGTCGAGGCATATATTCTCACGCCCAAGGTGATGGGCAAGGCTGTACAAATCCCCGGATCGGTCGTTCTCATCTCAGCGCTGGCCGGGTCCACTCTGTTCGGGCTGGCCGGTGCCCTGGTGGCGATCCCCATCTCGGCAGGGATTATCTTGATCATCAAAGAAGTGGTGATGCCGCGCAAGGAACGCAGTTAGACGGCGAAGAAAGCAGGTTCTCTGATGGTCTCCGAGCAAAACCGCGCCGGGTCGCCGGCCGATTCGACAGTAATCATCACCGAGATGCTGGCACAGGTCCTCGAGTCGACGCCCGATCAGGTGGCGCGTGACGTTTCGGTGACGGGTCGCGGCAGTCTGCCTTCGGTTTTCCCGGTCACGGAGCTGGCGACAGCGTCGATCGGTGCCGTGGGACTGGCCGTCAGCGACCTCATCGCCGCAGTCGAGGGGCATCATCCTGCGGTCACGGTGGATCGGCGGCTCGCCTCGATGTGGTTCGCGTCGTCGCTTCGGCCCGACGGGTGGCAACCGCCGCCGCCCTGGGATGCGATTGCCGGCGACTACGAGGCGGCCGACGGGTGGATCCGGCTGCACACCAATGCGCCGGCGCACCGCGAGGCTGCGTTGCGAGTGCTCGGTGTGCCCGCCGACCGCGATCGGGTGGCGGATGCCGTCACCGGCTGGACACAGGACGCCCTGGAAGAGGCCGTTGTCGCCGCGGGCGGCTGCGCGGCAGCAATGCACACGCTGACCGAATGGCAGCAGGGCGAGGTCGGTCGCCGCGTCGCGGCCGAACCGCTGATCGGCTGGACCGACACCGGATCGGCTCATACCGACACCGACACCGGCGCCGTCGCGCCCGCCTCCTCGCGCTCCTCGTTTGATGCGACTCGGCCGCTGGCCGGTATCCGGGTGCTCGACCTCACCCGTGTGCTGGCGGGGCCGATCGCCACCCGGTCTCTCGCTCTGCTCGGTGCCGATGTGCTGCGCATCGATCCGCCGTGGTGGGAGGAGCCTGGGGTCATCCCCGACGTCATGCTCGGCAAACGCTCGGCCCGTCTCGATCTGCGCGACGAGCACGCTCGCCAACGGTTGCTCACGCTTCTTGCCGACTGCGATGTGTTGGTGCACGGCTACCGGCCGGGCGCCCTCGACAGTCTCGGCCTCGACGCCGCCACTCGGCTCGCCACTCGCCCCGGATTGATCGAGGTCGGCCTCGACGCCTACGGCTGGACCAGCGAGTGGACGGCGCGGCGCGGATTCGACAGTCTCGTTCAGATGAGTGCCGGAATCGCCGATGCCGGGATGCGCCACCTTCAGCGTGACAAGCCCACCCCGCTGCCGGTGCAGGCACTCGATCACGCCACCGGCTACCTGATGGCTGCGGCGGCAGTGCGGGGGATCACCCGGCGCCTCACCGAGGGGATCGGCAGTCGGGCCTCACTGTCGCTTGCCCGCACCGCTCATGTGCTTACCGGCTTCGGCATTGTCGGGCCGCAGGACGCCATCGACGCCGAGCGGACAGACGACGTGAACCCCGCCATCGAACACACCGAATGGGGACCGGCGCGGCGTCTCGTGGTGCCGCTTCGAATCGATGGAGTGCGGACATCCGCTCCGATTCCCGCACGACGGTTGGGGTCAGACCGCCCCGAGTGGTGAGCGCCGCCGTTGCCGCGAGAGCGCTAACGGAGTGCCAGCCGGGTCTGAGTCTGGGTGGCACCGCCCTCGGTTTTGAGTCGGCGCAGGAGTGAGTCGAGAGCCGTGGTGGTTGGAACGATCACGTGCAGCAGATAGTCATACGGGCCGGTGACATGAGCGACGTCTCGAACCGCGGGTTCGGCGGTCGCCCAGGCAAGGAAGGCGGCCGAATCCGTTTCGGGTTTGAGTCGCACGTCGATGAACGATTCGATTCCGGCTGCGACGTCCGCAACATCGCCGGCGAGTATCGCGCGGTAGCCGAGCACGATGCCTGTCGTCTCGAGCCGACGCACGCGGGCGGCGGTCGCATTGGTGCTCAGCCCGATTCGTCGGCCGAGTGCACTGAACGTTATCCTCGCTTCGTTCCTTAGAATGCCGATAATCATCTCGTCAATGCTGTCCATGCAGAGACTCTAACTGTTTGACTTCGCATTTGTCTGTCGCTCTCAACTCAGGCCGCACGCTGGATTCATGGACTTCTTCATTGCACTGGGTGGCGGGCTGCTTGCCGGGATCGGACTGGTCGCACCCCTCGGCGCGATCGGGGTGCTCCTGATTCGTGAGGGAGTGGCCCACGGTTTCGCCGGAGCGGCGCCCGCCGCTGTCGCCGTGGCCGTGATCGATGCCGTGTACTGCACTCTCGCGGTGCTCGCCGGGGCCGTCGCGGCACCCCTCATCGCGTCCTGGGGTGACGTGCCCGCTCTCGTCGGCGGCGTGGCGCTGATCGGTCTCGGGATGCTCGGTGTCAGGCGCACATTCGGGCGCCCAGCCTTTCTCGTCGAGCAGGGCGTCGCCGCAGATTCCCCGTCACGGGGGCGGCGGTTCCTGCTCTTCATCGGGTTGACCGCGATCAACCCCGCGACTCTCCTCTACTTCGCCGCGTTGACGATTGGCCTCGGCGCGACGCTCTCGTCAGCGAAAACCCTCGTCGCTTTCGTCGCGGGAGTCGCAGTCGCTTCGTTGGCGTGGCAGCTCGGCCTGGTGCTCGTCGGTGCCGCAGTGCGCGGGCGGATCACCGCCCAGGCCCAGCGCATGCTCTCGGCCGTGGGATTCTCGATCGTCGTGCTGATCGGCATCGCCGCCTGCGCCTCGACGCTGCTCGATGTCGGCTGACGCACGCGCTTCGGTAGGATCGCTGTCAGTGGACATCCGTGAACCGTGGTCGCTGTATGCGACACCTCGAAACGCCGTGCGGCAGTTTCTCATCGCCTGTCATGGCGCGGGGGAGCAAACGGGATTCTCGCCACCGTTTCGGCAGCGAAAACTCCCGACCCGCGGACTGGTCTACATCTCTGCAGGGCATGGCACCTCTACCTCCGGGCCCGGCTCGCCGGCGGTCACCGTTCAGGCTCCCGCTGTGATCTGGCTCTTTCCCGGCGTTGAGCACGGCTATGGGCCTGACGCTGCGGGCTGGAGCGAGCACTGGATTCTGTTCGCGGGGGAGTCGTTCGCCGCGTTCGAGGAGCTCGGACTGGGCAATCGGCATCAGCCGGTACTCGCCTTGGAGCGTGTGATTCGCGACGCCACCGTGCTCTTCGACGACCTCCGCACTGCGCTGACCACTGTGGGCGCGCGCTCTGAACTGGCCGCTTCGCTCGCCACGCAACGGATTCTGTTGGCCATCGTCGATGCCGCAGGGAGCAACACCGGCGCGACCGATCTGCCATCTTTTCTCAACGTTTTGACCCAGGATGCCCCGCGTCAGATGTCGGTCGCCGCACGTGCGCGGCGCGTCGGGATGTCGGTGGGCATGGTGAGCGCGAGCGTGAAGGATGCAACAGGACGCTCCCTCAATGATTTCGTGATCGAGGTGCGGATTGCGAAGGCCCAGGCGTTGTTGGCCGAGACCCAACTCGACATCGGCGTGATCGCCGAGCGGGTGGGCTACGGCGATGCGGCCTACTTCTCCCGGCTCTTCACTCGTCGCGTCGGCGTTGCGCCAACGGTGTTTCGTCTGCAGCAAGCGAGATCCATTCAGACCGAGCTCGACACGCTGTAGCCTCGGGCGGTGTTGCGCGCGTCCGATTGGGCAAAATGTCCAAAGTCGACCGAAGCTTGGCAGGAAAGTCCAACGAATGCACCGGATAATCTATGGCGCAAAGTCCAAGGTTCGCCGATTCTAGGTTGATGCTCACCTCAAACGGATACACCCTGGACAGCTCGGAGAAGAGGCTCGGTTGGCTCGAACCGGTGCCCGATGCGGATCGCACGAAGAGAGACGTGCTTTGGGAGCGGCTGCGCCGCGACGGCTACCTCTACCTACCGCAGCAGCTTCAAGCCGATCTCGTCAACGGCTTTCGCGAGTACTACTTCAGCACGATGGCGGAGACCGGAATCATCGCACCGGGAACGCACCCGGCAGACGGAATCGGCCGGGCGGCCTGCGCCGATCGCGAAAAGGTGCACGGGGTTCTCTTCGGCGATATCGTGCCGGGAGTGCGCTACGAAGAGCTGACCACTCACCCCGACGTCAAGGGCTGGTTTCAGTGGTTTCTCGGCGACGACGTGCACCTGCACAAACGCAAGATCATTCGGCACCTGATGCCGGGCGAGACCGGGATCGGCACCGCGACCCAAGCCCACTACGACCTGGTCTACCTCCGAGAAGGAAGCGAACGGGTGCTCTCGATGTGGATTCCTCTCGGCGACTGCCCGCCAGAAATGGGTGGCCTCACCTATCTCGAGGGAAGCCATCACTGGGCGCTGGCCGATGAACGTGAGCGCGGCAACCGCAGACCGGCGGCGTCGATCACCGCCGACCTGCCCGGGCTGGCCGAGAAACACGATTCGCGATGGCTCCTCGCCGATTTCGCGGCGGGCGACGTCGTCGTGCACTCCTCCTATGTGGTGCACGCCAGCACCGACAACGTCGACGCGCTCGGGCGCATTCGACTGTCGACGGACATCCGCTACCAGCGCGCGTCGGAACCGATCGATTGGCGGTGGCAAGAGCACTGGCATGAGGACGACGGCCTCTGATTCGTTGGGCTCACGTGGCGGCGACGGCCGCGGCCGTGACGGCGGCCGCGGCGGCATCCCGCGCGCGCGCATACTGCGAACGGATGACGGGGTGATGGTCGGTGTGCGCCTCGGCGACCACGGTGAGCGGCCAGTTCGGCGGCGTGCCGCGCAGCACCCAGACCGCCTGACGAGCGGCCCCATCCGCCACATATTCGCCGGGCGCCGGAACCTCGACGGGCACATCGAACACCTGGGCGGCAATCGCCTGCACCGCCGGATTCTGCGCGGCCCCACCGATCAGCAGCAGCCGCGTGGCCACAACGCCTTGCTCGCGAACCGCATCGAGCCCGTCGGCGAGACCGCAGAGCACTCCTTCGATGGCGGCGCGGGCGAGCGAGGCACGCGTCGTGTTTGCGAGGGTGAGACCACTGAAGCCGGCCGTCGCGGTCGGCAAATTGGGAGTGCGCTCGCCGTCGAACCAGGGCACGAGTACCGCGCCACCGCAGCCGGGTTGTGCGTCGAGCGCGAGCCGGCCGAGCTCGACGTGATCAACGGCGAGTACGCCGGCGACGGCATCGAGCACGCGGGCCGCATTGAGGGTCGCGATCAGCGGAAGAAACACGCCACTGGCGTCGGCGAACCCGGCGACGGTGCCGCTCGAGTCGGATGCTGCGGTGTCGGTCACCGCGAAAACGGTTCCGCTGGTTCCGATTGACACGACCACATCTCCCGTGCCGGCGCCGAGACCGAGCGCGGCACCGGCGTTGTCGCCGGCGCCGGGCCCGAGGATGATTCCGGCGGGTATCCCATTCGCGGTTCTCCCATTCGACGGAGATTGTGCGGATGCGGAGGCGGAATCGGCCGATTTTGCGCCCTGGGCGCCAAAATCTCCGTCGAATGGAGGGGCGGAAGCAGCCGAAGCAGCCGAAGCAACCGAAGCAACCGAAGCAACCGAAGCAGCCGAAGCAACCGAAGCGGAAGCCGCCGTGACGCCGGCCGACTCGCCGGGGCCGAGCACGCGGGGGAGAACCGCATCGTGTCCGAGGGCGCGCACGAACAGCTCCCGGTCGTAGGAGCCGGTCGCCGGTGACCAGTAGCCGGTGCCGCTCGCATCGGAACGGTCGGTGGTCAGTTCGGTGAGCACCGGGCCGAGCGGTGAAGAGTCGGCCGGGCCGAAACCGCGCAGGCGCCAGGTCAACCAATCGTGGGGAAGCGCGACCGCGGCGACCTGCGCGGCGAATTCTGGCTCGGCGTCACGCAGCCACCGCAGTTTGGTTGCCGTGAACGAGGCCACCGGAACCGAACCCGTGCGCCGGGCATAGTCGGCCTCGCCGACTTCCGCCACCAGGGCGTCGGCCGCGGGGGCCGAACGGGTGTCGTTCCAGAGCAGGGCGGGACGGATGACCCGACCAGACGAGTCGAGGGCCACCATGCCGTGCTGTTGCCCGGCAACGCTGAGTGCGGCGACGTCGCCGAGCCCGCCGGCATCCATCACCGCGGCCTGCAGCGCCCGCCACCAGTGCTCTGGGTCGACCTCGCTCCCGTCGGGGTGCATGGCACGGCCGGAGCGCACGAGTTCGCCGGTGTCGGCGTCGCGAATGACGATCTTGCAACTCTGCGTCGATGAATCGACTCCGGCGACCAGTGGCATGGGGCTCCTTGAAGGGTGATGGTGGAGGGCGAGGGCGAGGGCGAGGGCGAGGTGGAGGGCGAGGGCGAGACAAGACGGCAGCCCGAAGTTCTCGAGATGGGTGCAGCGGGCGTTTTAGTCTCGAGGTTTTCCTTGAACGGGGCTGCCGTCTGTCGCGCGGGGATACGAGGCGCGCTACGCCTCCTAGCCCCGCGCGCCCAGCAGGTGCTCCAGCGCGAGCTGCTGCAAGCGCACGAAGCCGAAGCCCTTGCCTCCGAAGTAGGCCCCAGCGTCGAAGTCCTCGAACGCACTGCGGTCGGCGATCAGGTCGTCGTAGCTCTCGCCCGCCGCCAGCGTCGGCACGGCGAGTTCGGGTACGCGCGACGCGGCCAGTGCCTCCTGCACCTCTGGGTCGGCGCGGAACGCAGCGGCGCGTTCCTTGAGCAGCAGGTAGGTGCGCATGTTCGCGGCGGCCGATGCCCAGACGCCGTCGATGTCTTCGGTGCGCGACGGCTTGTAGTCGAAGTGGCGCGGGCCGTCGTAGGCCTGGCCGCCATTCGGGCCGCCGTTTTCGAGCAGGTCGACGAGCGAGAATGCGTTCTGCAGGTCACCGTGGCCGAACACCAGATCCTGGTCGTACTTGATGCCGCGCTGGCCATTGAGGTCGATGTGAAACAGCTTGCCCGCGTCGATCGCCTGCGCGATGCCGGCGGTGAAGTTGAGCCCGGCCATCTGCTCGTGGCCGACCTCGGGGTTCACACCGACGAGTTCGGGGCGCTCGAGCGTGTTGATGAAGGCGATGGCGTGACCGAGGGTGGGCAGCAGAATGTCACCGCGCGGCTCGTTCGGCTTGGGCTCGATGGCGAAACGGATGTCGTAACCCTTGTCGGTGACGTAGTCGCCGAGCAGGTTCACCGCCTCGCGGTAACGACCGAGGGCCGAACGGATGTCTTTGGCCGCGTCATACTCTGCACCCTCGCGTCCGCCCCACATCACGAAGGTCTTCGCGCCGAGCTCGGCGGCCAGGTCGATGTTGCGCAGCACCTTGCGCAGTGCGAAGCGGCGCACGGATCGGTCGTTCGACGTGAACCCGCCATCTTTGAAGACGGGTGCGCTGAACAGATTGGTCGTCACCATCGGAATGATCAGCCCGGTGTCGGCCAAGGCCTGCTTGAGTCGATCGATCTCAACCTGGCGCGCGGCATCCGTTGAGCCGAAGGCGAAGAGATCGTCATCGTGAAAGGTGAGCCCGTATGCACCGAGTTCGGAGAGACGGGTGACGGCCTCGACGACATCGAGATTCGGCCGAGTCGGGCCGCCGAAGGGGTCTGTGCCGTTGTAGCCGACGGTCCACAGGCCGAACGAGAACTTGTCGGCGCGGGTGGGAGTGAGAGTCATGAGCGGTCTTCCTGTCGAGGGCTGAACGGGGTGGGCGCGCCGGAGCGGGTCTAGCCTTCGCGAGCCACATTGATCTGTAACGCAACATAACAGGTAAATCTCCGCTTGGATAGTCGGAATACCGCGGGCAATATTGAGGAAATGGCCAATTCCGCCACTGTTCGGTTTGGTATTTAACGCCTGTGACTAGGGAATTTTTATCATCCCTTGCTTCCTACCTGCGCGCGCTCCTGGTATGTTGTTTCAAACATCAAAAACGAACGCCGAGTCCGCTGTCACACGCTGCTCCTGACCGGCGATGCGTGCTCCGCACGCATGTCCTGCCCCCAATCTCCTCAGGGATAAGCTCTCAGGTGGCCTGCCGTGCGCAGCGCGTTTGGTCAACGGGAAGAGGTGAAGCGAGTGGCTGTCAGCGAGAACCCCACGACACTGCCGGTGCGCCAGGGACGCAACCTCGATGACGTGCGTCGCAGCAATCTCGCCGCCGTCTTGGGGGCCGTGCACGTGCAGGGGCGCGTGTCGCGCGCGGATCTGGCGCGAGCGACAGGCCTCAACCGTTCGACGATCGGAATCCTCGTCGCTGAGCTTGTCGAGCGGGGGCTCGTCGATGAGGTGGAGCCGAGTTCCACGCGTCTCGCCGGTCGACCCAGCCCGAGTGTTGTGCCGCGGGAAGATGTTGTCGCTCTCGCGGTCAACCCCGAGATCGACGCCGTGACCATCGGCCTCGTCTCGCTGTCTGGCCGCGTGCACAAACGCATCCGCTACGACACCGCTCATGTGCCGTCGCCCGACGAAGTGGTGAACATTGTGGCAGCGGTTGTTGCCGGTATGAGCGGAGAGCTCGACCGTTCGTTTCGCACCGTCGGCGTGGGGCTCGCCGTTCCCGGACTCGTGCGAGACGGCGACGGCGTCGTCATTCTCGGACCGCACCTCGGCTGGAAAGACGTGCCCATCGCTGCGATGCTGAGTGAGGCTCTGAGCCTGCCGGTTGCCGCCGCCAACGATGCGTCGACCGGTGTGATGGCCGAATACACGTTCGGCGTGGGCCGAGGAACGCAGAATCTCATTTACCTCAACGGCGGCGCGAGCGGAATCGGCGGGGGCGTCGCGATCGACGGCATGCTGTTGACCGGATCAAGCGGCTTTGCGGGTGAGTTCGGGCACTCCCTGGTGAACTCGGCCGGGGTGCTGTGCCACTGCGGGGCGATTGGATGCCTCGAGACCGAGGTCAGTCAGGCCCCGCTGCTCGACACGCTGGGGCTCGACAGCACCGGGAGCGAACAGCTCGAGAGCGTGCTCCTGGGGCAGTTCTCTCGCGAAGGCGGGCCTGAACGCGAGATTCTCGACCTGGTGCATCGCCAGCTCGATTTCTTGGCGGTGGCGCTCCGTGGCGTCGTGAACATGTTCAACCCCGAACTCGTGCTGCTCGGTGGTTTTCTCGGAACGCTCTATGCGGCGGCGCCCGAGCGCCTTGAAGCCGGCGTGCGCACGCGTGCCCTCGTCGGCCCCCGCGACGACGTTCGATTCGCGCGGGCCGAACTCGGTGCAGACCTGCTCCTGGTGGGTGCGGCTCAGCTGGCGTTCGCGCCGATCCTGGCCGACCCGGCGAGTTTCGGCGCCGCCGCCAGTCCGGCCGCCGAGCGCTGATCCTGCGCGTCGGGCCCGCGCGTTACGGCCGGCGGGCTGCCCAGGCTGTCCGGCTGCCCCGAACCGACAGGTCGTCACGCCGCAGAACACTGTCCGGGCCGTCGACGAGGAGCAGGCGATCGAGCGCAGCCAGGTCGTCGGCGGCCAGCTGATGGGTGAGGCCGGCACGGATGCGGGTCAAGAAGGCGTGCGCATAGCGTCCGGTGCTCTCCGGTGCCGGGTTCAACTCTGCGGCGAAGCTGCGCTCCTCGAGAAGACCGAATCCAGCTGCACTCAGGTGAGGCGACCAGTTGGGAGAGGAGTTCCACCCGGCGTGAGCGATGGCGTCCTGGATGCGGTCCTCCAATCCAGGCCGGCCGAACCCCAGATCGTGGGGGAGCACACGCGGAAACGAGTCCATCTCGACCGCGACGAACAGCCCGCCGGGGGTCAGCGCGGCGAAGATGTCGCGCAGCACCCGGTCGACCTCGGCGAAGTGATGCAGTGACGAGGAGGCCCAGGCGAGATCGAGCGGGCCGACTGCGGGCCAGGCGGCGTCCAGATCACCCTGTACCGTGCGCATCCGCTCGGTCAGACCCTGCCGGAGCGCTGCAGTCTGGAGGTGATCGAGCATGGCCGGCGATATGTCGAGTGCGACGATCGTCGCGGTGGGAAAGCGCCGGGCCAGAGCGAAGCTTCCCGTGCCGGTTCCGGCGCCGACATCGGCAATGGTGAGGGGAGTCCCCTCAGCGTGCTGACCGACCCAGTCGATCACCTCGGCCAATTGAGAGGCGAGCACCTCGGCGTCGAGATCGAGGATGTGGGCCAGGGCTGACTCGTCACCGGGGGAGTACACGGTGCTCGAGGTGTGAGTGTGATCGTGGCGCGGCTGGTGCTCGTGCTGCGGATGGGTGTGATGAGCTGAAGGTGCCATGTCTTCACGCTAACTCGACACTGCGTGAGGCGCATACACTCTTGCTTATGACGCAAGAAATTGAGCTCGAGGCCGTGGTTCGTCAACGCATCCGCGGCCTCCGGCTGGCACGCGGGTGGTCTCTCGAAACTCTCGCCGCGCGGTGCTTTCTCAGCCCGTCGACCCTGAGCCGCATTGAGACGGGACACCGCAGAATCGCGCTCGATCAATTGGTGCTCATCGCCAGAGCGCTCGATACGACTCTTGATCAGCTGGTGGAACCCATCGATGACGCCGACGTGGTCATCAGGCCGCAGCCCGAGCATTCCCCCGGGCTCACGACGTGGCTGCTGTCCCGCGAGCCGTCGCTGCGCGGTGTGACAGTCGCGAAGATGCGCATCACGTCGGAACGGCCGGCCGGCGCAGAGAATGTGCAGGTTCACCCGGGACGCGAGTGGTTCACCGTGCTCTCCGGTACTGTGCGCCTGCAACTCGGTGACCGCGTCATCCTGGTCGGTGAGGGCGACGCCGCCGAGTTCTCGACGATGGTCCCACACGTGCTGGGCGCGCACGGCGGCCCGGTCGAACTCCTCACGATTTTCGACCATGACGGGGAACGCGCGCACATGCACGTCACCGCCGACAAAGCGGATATTGACCGTTGACAGTGGGGGTGAACATAATGCACAGTGCATTACCAGCTTCACCGCATTACAGCTCCAATGCGCCATTGCACCACTGAGCGGCCGAAAGGCCGACAGCAGAGTATTCAGCTCTTCAATGAAAAGGCGGTTGAACCATGAGCACTGTCCACACATCCGGATGGGTCGGCTGGGGTCGGTTCGCCGGCGTCATCATTCTCGTCAGTGGAATCTTCAGTGGGATCCAGGGTCTGGTGGCCCTGATCGGACCCAATACCTACTACGTCGCGGCGGGCGGCTCACTCTTTCTCTTCAACGTCGCCGGCTGGGGCTGGTGGAACCTCATTATCGGTATCCTTCTCATCCTCACCGCGCTCGCACTGTTCACCGGCGCGATGTGGGCGCGGGTGATTGCGATCGTTCTGGCGGTGCTGAGCGCCATCGTTCAGATGATGCTGATTCCGGCACAGCCGTGGTGGGCGATGATCGTCATCGCAATGGATGTGTTGATCATCTACGCACTCACTGCACACGGCGAGGAACTTCGTTCGACGGAGAGTTAGCTCACGCGGGGGGATCGAGTCGGGTCATGAAGAAATGGTCGGTCATCATCATCCTGGGCTGCGCCCAATTTGTGATGGTGCTCGACGGCACGGTGATGAACGTGTCGATCTCGACCGTGGTCGAGGACCTCTCGACAACGGTCGCCGCGATGCAGGCGGCGATCACGTTTTACACCCTCACGATGGCGGCGATGATGCTGCTCGGCGCCAAGCTCGGCGATGTCTGGGGGCGTCGCCGAGCTTTCGTGATCGGATCGTGCATCTACGCGGTCGGATCGTTGATCACCGCACTGGCCCCGAATGTGCAACTGCTCTTTCTCGGCTGGTCGATCATTGAGGGTCTCGGAGCAGTGCTCGTCATCCCTGCCATCGCCGCCTTGGTGGCCGACAACTACACGGGGCGCGACCGCATCACGGCCTACGCGACGATCGGAGCAGTGTCGGGGGCCGCTGTCGCGGCCGGCCCCCTGATCGGCGGCTTTGTCACCACCTATTTCAGCTGGCGCTATGTCTTCGTCGCCGAGGTGGTGATCATGGCCGGAGTGGTGCTCTTCGCTCGAGTCATCACCGACACCACCGTTCGGCAGCACGTGCGCATCGACATCCTGAGCGTTGTGCTCTCGGCCTCTGGTCTGGTTCTCGTCGTCTTCGGGATGCTGCAGAGCAAGACCTGGGGGTGGGTGATCCCGTTGCAGTCGCCCGAGATCGGTGGAGTGCCGATCAATCCGCTTGGCATCTCTCTCACCGCGTGGCTCATGGTTCTCGGTGGGGTGCTGGTCTACCTCTTCGTGCGTCGACAATCCGCACTCGTGGCGGCCGGACGTCCTCCGCTGCTGCATGTTGAGATGTTCTCGATCCGGCAGCTCCGCAGCGGTCTCGGCGTGCTCGGCGCGCAATATGCGGTCACCGCCGGCCTGTTCTTCATGGTGCCCGTCTATCTGCAGATGACCTTGGGGCTGGATGCGCTGGAGACGGGCATCAAGATCTTTCCGCTCTCCATCTCGCTCATCCTCTTCTCCATCGTCGGCACGGGGCTCTCGCGAAAATGGTCTCCGCGCCGCATCGTGCGAGTCGGGCAACTCATCTTGGTGGCCAGCGCATTCCTGCTGCTGTGGTCGGTGACGCCTGACCTCCGGAGCGGGCTGTTCGCGACCGGGATGTTCCTCGCCGGGACCGCGCTCGGGCTCTTGGCCTCGCAGCTCGGCAACGTGAATATGTCGAGCGTGACGGAGAAAGAGACGAGCGAAGTCGGCGGGTTGCAGGGGGTGTTTCAAAACCTCGGATCCTCGCTCGGTACTGCCTTGATCGGATCCATCCTGATTGGTGCTCTCTCCACCACATTCGCCTCAGGGGTGGCGAGCAGTGACCTCTCCGCCGAAGCGCGCGCAATCGTCAATGAGGCGACAGAGGGCGGTGTGCAGATCGTTCCCGCCGCATCCGTGAACGAGATCGCCCTGGAGGCAGGGCTTGACCAGGACGGCGCCGATACGCTCGCGGCCATCTACGAAGACGCGCAGCTCGGCGCCCTGGGAGTGGGGTTCTTCGGGCTCATCCTGATCTCTATTGGCTCCTTGGTGTTCTCCCGCGGCATCCCGACCGAGGTGGCAGGCACACCACAGACGACGGATGCGAAGAAGAAGAAATGAGCCAGGAGAGAGGCCACAGATGAGTCAGCCAATGCCTATCGCGCGGGTTCTGCGTCGTCCTGTGGCGAACTCGGAGTCGCTCGAATCGTCGTCGCTGGTGGTCGGCGCTCTCGTCTTCGTCGTGTCGACGTGCGTCGCAGCGTTCACATTCTGGGGGAGCGGCGACGTTCCCATCTCGGGTCCTGGCTCTGTCGGTCAATTCGCGGCTCTCGGGTCGGCTCTCGCCGCGATTGTGGTCTTTGTCGCTGCACGGGTGCTTCTCGGCGCACGCGGAAGCGCCGATGGCGGGGTGTGGCACGCACTGGACTCCCCTGGCGTTCGACTTCACTGGTTCGACATCGCCGCCCTCGCGGTCGCCCACGCTGTCATCGCACTCCTCGGCTGGCTCGCCATCGCCTCCTTGCTTGAGCGGAGCTTCACCGGCGCTGTCGTCTACTCGCTGGCGGCGGCGCTGCTCTCCGGCGTCGCCATCGCAGTGACGGCTTACGTGGTGGCCCTGTCGGCTGTGCGCCTGACGCCGATGCTCTTCTCCCTGATCCTCGCGGTCTTTCTCGTCGTCGGGGTGTTTGCGAGCATGTTGAGCGCCACCGATCCGTTCTGGTGGCAGAAGAATCTGAGCACTCTGGGTATCTCAGATGACGTCTCGGCGCTCGCCTTCAACATCACCTTGATTGTCGCCGGAGTCATCATCACGACGATCGCTCACTATGCGACGGCCCCGATTCCCGTTGCCACTGAGCGTGACGCGCGCGGACGGTCTCTCGTTCGGCTCGCGCTCGTCGCAATGGGGATTCTCCTGGCCTGCGTCGGCATCTTTCCGGTTGACCGATTTCTCGCGGCGCACAATCTGGCCGCATCCGGCATGGCACTCGTTTTCGTGGGGCTTGTCATCGGTCTTCGCCGCGCGATTCCTGCAATGCCGCGTGTCTTCATTCTGCTCGGCTACGTCTTCGTCGGGGTGATCGTCGTTCTCGCGGTGTTCTTCGTGAACGGCTACTACAACCTGACGGCGGTCGAGCTGGTCGCGTTTCTGCTCATCTTCGGCTGGCTGATCGTCTTTCTTCGCAACACCGGGGCGATGGCGAACCGCGGGGAGCACGTGCCGGTCTCGGCCGGTTCGGATGTCCGCGGGTCAGGGCTCGCAGCGGGTGAAGGCGTCGTCCCGAGCGACGAATCACCGCACGCCGCGGTCTGACGGTTGCGGAGAGTCGAGCTCGCGAAGCGCCGGCCCGGCAGACTCGCCACCGACGCGAGTCCTTCGTAGGCTGAGCAGATGCACACCACGACCGATGGTCCCCGCGCTGAACTCCTCGCACTCTGTGAGCGTGGTCTCGACTGGAACGCCGACCTGTCGCGGCTGCTTCCCGACGTCGCACTCGCGCGCCGCGCCGCGGTGCTGGTTCTCTTCGGTTTGCTCGGTGCGGTGCCGGCCGCTGCGACCGTGTCAGCGGGTGCGCCGGCAGCCAGGCCGGAACCGGCACACGATCGTCTCGGCGCGGTACCGGCGCCGCACGTGCCGCGCGACCTCGACGTGCTGCTGTTGCGTCGCGCCACGACGCTCGGCAGTCACCCGGGACAGATCGCCTTCCCCGGCGGCCGCCTCGAGGCATCCGATGCCGACCCCACCGCGGGTGCACTGCGGGAGGCCGTCGAGGAGACCGGCCTTGATCCCGACGGTCTCGAGCCGCTGGGCACGCTTCCCGAGCTGCCGTTGGCCGTGAGCAACCACCTGGTCACGCCGGTGCTCGCCTGGTGGACCCGCCCGTCGCAGGTCGCGGCCGTCGACCACGGTGAAACTGTCGAGGTGTTTCGCATTCCCGTTGCCGATCTGCTCGACCCGGCCAATCGCGCGAGCACCGTGCACACCATCGGCAATCGCACCCATCGTATGCCGGCGTTCACCGTCGACGGCCGGCTGATCTGGGGCTTCACAGCCATCGTGCTGTCCCGCCTGTTCGACGAGCTGGGCTGGGCGACCCCGTGGGATGAGGGCCGGGTCGTTCATCCCGACCTCTGAATCGACGTTTCACCAGCGCTCCGCCCCTCGGCGCCCTCCGGCTGATGCTGACGGGTCGCATGAAGACGCCGCGCTGCACGCAACCAGACTCGAGCGCACTCGTTCACTCGCTCGAGCGGTGACGGTGGCAGGATGGCAGCATGGACCTCCACATCACCGGCGACACCGACGCCGACACGCTTCTCACCGAGAACCCCCTCGCCCTGCTGCTGGGCATGCTCCTCGACCAGCAGGTGACGATGGAGTCGGCATTCGCCGGCCCCGCGAAGATTCGCGACCGTATCGGCTCGGTCGATGCGGCCACGATCGCCGACTACGAACCGGATGCCTTTGCCCTGGTCTTCAAACAGAGTCCGGCGGTTCACCGCTTTCCGGGTTCGATGGCCGGCCGCGCCCAGGCGTTGTGCGCCGCGATTCGCGACGACTGGGACAACGACGCTTCGCTCATTTGGACCAAGGGAGAGCCAGACGGCGCCGAGATTCTGCGCCGCCTGAAAGCACTGCCCGGTTTCGGCGAGCAGAAGGCCCGCATCTTCCTCGCCCTGCTCGGCAAGCAACGCGGCGTCGATGCGGCCGGCTGGCGCGGAGCGGCCGGACACTACGGAGAGGACGGCGCGTATCTGTCAGTCGCCGACATCGTCGACCCGGCGTCGCTCGCGCGTGTGCGCGAGAACAAAAAGGCGGCAAAGGCCGCTGCGAAGAAGGCGTGACGCAGAGCCGTTAGCCCGAGCCAGCCGGAGGCTCGTCGCCCCACCGCAGTTCGCAGATGATCACCGGGATGTCCCGCTCGGTCTTCTGCTGATAGCCCGCGTAAGTCGGTGCGGCCGCCACAATCCGCGGCCACAGTTCGGCCTTCTCTGCGGGCGTCGCGGTGCGCGCCCGCATCGCCAGGGTGTGGCCTCTGACCGTCAGTTCGATGTCGGGGTTGGCCACCAGATTGAGATACCACTCGGGGTTGCGGTCGTCGCCGCCCATCGATGCCACCAACACGTAGCGGCCGGCCTCGTGAAACGGAGCGGTGAGCATTGTCGAGCGCCGCTGCCCGCTGGTGCGGCCGATCGTGTGAAGCTCGACGGCGGGCATCGAACCGACAGACCAGCCGAGTCGTCCGCGGGTGGCGCCCAGCACAACGCGGTGCAGCAGATTGAGCGTTTTCATCTGCACGCGTTTTACCCTGCGACGGATTGTCACCTCTTTATCGTAGGTCGCTTCGCAGTCGTAGATGCTGGCGAGACACAATCGGCAGCTTGAACTGACGAGATCGCGGTACCCGTCTCGACGCCCTCTTCGCCGAGCTTGACATTTGCGGTCGAGTTTGACTGGTAGCACAGGGAAACTCGACCGCAAATGTCAAAGTCGCCGGGACCGGCCCACGAGGTTTCGAGACAGGGGCTCGCTGGTGCTTGCTCGCTCCTCAACGAGGACATGAACCAACGAGGACATGAACCAACGAGGACATGAAAAACGGCGGCCGACGCTCCGAAGAGTGTCGACCGCCGTTCACATCGCTGAGGCGCGAAGTGCCTAGTTGCGGCCTTCGTACTCGCGGCGCGGTGCGCGCGGCGGACCTTCACGGCGTGCTGAGCCGCTGTCGGGGCGCAGCTCGATCAGCTTGCCGCTGATGCGAGTGTTCTCGAGCTTGGCCAGCACATCCTTCGACATGTCGGCCGGCAGCTCGACGATCGAGAATTCGGGCTGAATCTTGATCGCACCGAAGTCATTGCGGCTCAGGCCACCCTCGTTGGCGATGGCGCCGACGATCTGGCGCGGCTCCACCTTGTGACGCTTGCCGACCTCAATGCGGTAGGTCGCCATCGAGCCGCTCGAGGTGCGCTCGCGTCGTTCGGGGCGCTCGCTGCGGGCACCACGGTCGTCCCGGCTGCCACGGTCGTCACGGCTTCCGCGGCTGTAACGGTCACCACGGTCTCCGCGGTCACCACGGTCTCCGCGGTCGTCGCGGTTCTCGCGCTCGAAACGCTGGGCGCGGGCATCCTCCGGCGAGAGCAGCAACGGGGTATCACCCTGCGCGACAATCGCGAGAGCCGCAGCAACATCGGCTTCTGGCACATCGTGGTGTCCGACGTAGTGGCCGACGATGTCGCGGAACTGAGCGATCTGGTCGGGGCGGCTGAGCGCCTCGGTGATTGCGTCGTCGAAGCGGGTGAGACGCGTGGCGTTCACATCTTCGACGCTCGGCAACTGCATCTGGGTCAGCGGCTGGCGGGTCGCCTTCTCGATGGCGGTGAGGAGACGACGCTCGCGCGGCGTGACGAAGCTGATGGCCGTTCCGCTGCGACCGGCACGGCCCGTGCGGCCGATGCGGTGCACGTAGGACTCGGTGTCGATGGGGATGTCGTAGTTGACGACGTGACTGATGCGCTCGACGTCGAGGCCGCGAGCTGCGACATCCGTGGCCACCAGAATGTCGAGCTTGCCCGACTTGAGCTGGTTGACGGTGCGCTCGCGCTGCACCTGAGCAACGTCACCGTTGATCGCGGCAGCGGAGTAGCCGCGCGCGCGCAGCTTCTCGGCGAGCGTCTCGGTCTCGTTCTTGGTGCGGGTGAAGACGATCATGCCCTCGAAGTTCTCCACCTCGAGGATGCGGGTCAGCGCATCGACCTTCTGCGGGTACGAGACCATCAGGTAGCGCTGCGTGGTGTTCGCGGAGGTCGTGGTCTTGTTCTTGACCGTGATCTCTTCTGGGTCGTTCAGGTACTTCTTGGAGATGCGGCGGATCTGTGCCGGCATGGTGGCCGAGAAGAGGGCGACCTGCTTGTCGTCAGGCGTGTCGGCGAGGATCGTCTCAACGTCTTCGGCGAAGCCCATCTTGAGCATTTCGTCGGCCTCGTCGAGCACGAGGAACTTGAGCTCAGAGAGGTCGAGGGTGCGCTTTTCGAGGTGGTCCATGATGCGACCTGGCGTACCGACGACGATGTGCACTCCGCGGCGGAGCGCGGACAGCTGAACGCCGTAGCCCTGGCCGCCGTAGACGGGCAGCACGTGCACGCCCTTCATGTGGGAGGCGTACTTCTCGAACGCTTCACACACCTGCAGCGCGAGCTCGCGGGTCGGGGCCAGGATCAGAGCCTGAGGGGTCTTCTGCGACAGGTCGAGGCGCGACAAGATCGGCAGAGCGAATGCTGCGGTCTTGCCAGTACCGGTCTGGGCGAGTCCGACGACATCGCGGCCGTCAAGAAGAGGGGGAATGGTGGCGGCCTGGATGGCCGAGGGGGTCTCGTAGCCGACGTCTTTAAGCGCCTTCAATACTGCGTCGGAGAGCCCGAGTTCGGAGAAGGGCTTCGCTACGGGGGCAGTTTCTGCCTCGCCCTGCGGGGATGTTTCGGGTGACGTCATCCTCTAAAGGTAGTCGTTCAAAGTGTGTATATACCGCGTGTGGGGCGACATAACAACGTTTTGAGTGAAATCGGTCGATATATTGCCTCGATTTCGACCCTTTTCGGGATGCGGAGAGCTGATTCGCCGGGCGACGTCGGCCGAGGCCGCACACGAATGCAGGAGACTGGGGGCATGCCAGATCTCACACTGCGCGGCGGCGTCGGAAGCCGTATCGACGCCGAGATCGAGGTCAAACGCTCCCGCTTTCTCTGCCGGCTGGTCAGAGTCGAGACCGAGGATGCCGCGCGCGCCGCGATCGACGAGGCGCGCAAGCAACAGTGGAACGCCCGCCATCACTGCTCAGCCTTCGTGCTCGGGCCGTCGCTC
This sequence comes from Glaciibacter kafniensis, assembly GCF_039538945.1. NCBI lineage: Bacteria > Bacillati > Actinomycetota > Actinomycetes > Micrococcales > Microbacteriaceae > Glaciibacter > Glaciibacter kafniensis. The sequence continues at coordinate 254,793 of NZ_BAABCN010000002.1, forward strand.
GATCCTGCCCAGGTTCGTCGCTCCAACGATGACGGCGAACCGTCGGGTACCGCGGGCCGACCCATGCTGGAGGCGCTCTCCGGCCGTGGCTTCGTCGACTGTGTTGCCGTCGTCAGCCGCTACTTCGGCGGAACTCTTCTCGGGGCCGGCGGCCTGGTGCGCGCGTACTCAGAAGCCGTGCTCACCACGATCGATGCGGCGCAGGCCGGCGGACGCGTTGTCGCGCGCGAGCGCCGCGAACTGTTCACGCTCGCACTGTCGCACACGGATGCCGGTCGGATCGAAGCCGAACTGCGCCAGCGTGGCGTGCTCATCCTCGGCACCGACTACGGGCGAGACGCTGTTCTGCGGATTGCTGACGACGACGGTACGCGACTGGCCGCGATCGTCGCAGGGGTGACGGCTGGAGGAGCATCGCTCGAGGCGGTTGGGCACGAGTGGGTCGACGCCCTGCCATAGACAATTCGACAAGCCGAGGGGAGTATGTCGAGTATCGCGTCTGCCAACCGCTATCGATCATGAAGAGAGTACACACGACATGACTATTGGACCTGTTGAATACATCGTCGTCGCCTTTCCCGGCAACGAATTCACCGGCGAGATCGCTCCGGAATTGATTGCGCTCATCGAGTCGGGAAAGATCCGCATTCTCGACCTCATCTTCATCGGCAAAAATGCGAACGGCGACACCGTCTCGTTTGAGGTCGAAGACATTCCGGGCTTCGCCGACGTCGACGCGGATGTCGGCGGACTGATCAGCCCCGAGGACATTGAGCACGCCGCTGGGCGACTCGAGCCGAACATGTCAGCAGCTTTGCTGATTTGGGAAGACCTGTGGGCGGCACCGTTTGCCGAAGCGTTGAGAAACTCGGGCGGAGTCTTGGTCGAGGGTGCGCGCATTCCGCACGAGATCATCAGCCCCGCACTCCAAACACTGCCGTCGGCAGTGTGAATTGATCTCGATACAGAGGAGTCAGAAATGTTGAGAAGACGCCCACTCGCCCGGATGGCGGTTCGTACGACCGTCGTAGCCGGCACTGCCGCTGCGGTTGGCGCGCACGCCGCCAACCGGGCCGCCGCATCTCAAGCTGAAGCGAGTCAAGCGGGGTATGAGGCGGGGATCGCGGATGCGGCGCAGGCTGCACCGCCTCCCGCAGCTCCCGCCGCAGCGCCTCCCGCAGCAGCCCCGGCCACCGATCCCATTGCCCAGCTGACCCAGCTTGCCGCGCTGCGTGATTCAGGAGTGGTGACCGAAGCAGAGTTCGAGGCGCAGAAAGCTCGAATACTCGGCTCAGTGTGATCCCCGTACCCGCTGTGGGAGTGCAGAGATGAGTCGACCTCCCGCGAAGACCATTGCCCGTCCTTCGATTCCGCGCACGATCGGGCGGATGATTTTGGGCGTGTTCTTGATTTTCGCGGGGGTCAGTCATCTCACATTTGCTCGGCAAGAATTCGTGGCGCAGGTTCCCGACTGGGTCCCGGCCAGCGACGATGTCGTCGTGATCGGCTCCGGAGTCGTCGAGATCTCGCTCGGCGCGGCGCTCCTGCTCCTGCGCCGGCGTCGAGTCGGTGTGGGCTGTCTGGTGGCCGCCTTCTTTGTGGCCATCTTTCCCGGCAATCTTTCGCAGTACGTCACGCACACCGATGCGTTCGGTCTCGATTCCGACCGCGCTCGCGGCATCCGGTTGCTCCTTCAGCCTCTGCTTGTCGTCTGGGCACTCTGGAGCACTGGCGCGTGGAAGGCGTGGCGCGCTGCACGAGCACAGAAGTGACCTCATGAAGTGGGGAAGAATGGGGGTATGGACTCTCTCGCAGCCCAGCTTTCTGACACCGTTTCCACAGCGCAGTCGCTGGAAGACTGACGCGCCCCCTGCTTGACCGGGCTCGAATCGACCCCTCTCAGCAGCGTTGATCTGCGTGCGGATAGCAAAGCATCCTGTCCGCGATCGTGTCGAGTGGCGCAGGCGGAGACGTTCGCGGGAGAATATGAGCATGGCGAACATTGAGCAGCCCTGGGTCAAGAACTATCAGCCGGGAGTGCCGGCCGAGATCGACCTTCCGACCGAGTCGCTCGTGGCGATGCTCGAACGCTCAGTGGCCGAGGCCGGCGCGGCCCCTGCTCTCGAATTCTTCGGACGCCGCACCAGTTACACCGAGCTCGGCGAGCAGATCGATCGGGCCGCCGAAGGGCTGCGTCAGCTCGGAGTGCGCGCCGGTGACCGTGTCGCGCTCATTCTGCCGAACTGTCCGCAGCATGTCGTCGCGTTCTACGCGATCTTGCGCCTGGGAGCCGTCGTCGTCGAACACAACCCGCTCTACACCTCGCGCGAGCTGCGGCACCAATTCGAGGACCACCAGGCCCGTGTCGTGATCGCCTGGGACAAGTCGGCGGCGGCGGTCCACGACTTTCCGGCCGACATCGAGATCGACCACGTCGTCTCGGTCAACCTGCTGCAGGCATTTCCGGCCGTCAAGCGGTTCGCGCTGTACCTGCCGGTGAAGAGCCTGCGGGCATCCCGTGAGGCGTTGACCGGTGCGGCACCCGGCACGATCCCCTGGAAAGACTTGCTCAGCCACGGGCCCATCGACCCCGAGCATCCGCGCCCGTCTGTCGATGACCTGGCCGCGATCCAGTACACCTCTGGCACAACGGGCCGCCCGAAAGGCGCGATGCTCAGCCACTTCAACCTGTACTCGAACGCCTTGCAGGGCGAAGCGTGGATGCACGGGGCCGAGTACCGCAAGGAGATCTTCTACGCGATCTTGCCCATGTTCCACGCGTTCGGCATGACGCTCTACCTGACCTTCGGCATCCGCAAGCAGGGTCTGCTCGTGCTGTTTCCGAAGTTCGAGCCCGGTCTGATTCTCGACGCGATGAAAAAATCACCGGCCACCGTCTACTGTGCGGTACCGCCGATCTATGAGCGCACGGCGCTGGCGGCCAAGGAGAAGGGGGTGTCGCTGCGCTCCTGCAAGTACTGCATCTCGGGTGCGATGAACCTGCCGGATCACGTGGTCGAACTCTGGGAGTCGATGTCGGGCGGACTGCTCGTCGAGGGCTACGGGATGACAGAGTCGTCGCCGGTCGCGCTCGGCAATCCGTTTCACCCGACCCGGCGCACGGGCACGATCGGTGTGCCGTTCCCGTCGACTCTGATGAAAGTCGTCGATCTGGATGACACCACGCGCGAGGTGCCGCAGGGCGAGCCGGGGGAGTTGTTGATCAAGGGACCGCAGGTTTTCTCGGGCTACCTCAACAATCCGGAGGAGACGGCGAAGGCGCTCACAACCGACGGCTGGTTGCGAACCGGTGACATCGTGACGGTCGACGCCGACGGGTTCACGACCATCGTCGACCGGGCCAAGGAGCTCATCATCACCGGTGGGTTCAACGTGTCGCCGTCGGAGGTCGAGGGCGTTTTGCGTCTGCACCCGGCGGTGAAGGATGCCGCGGTGTTCGGCAAGCCGCTGGAGCGCGGGGGCGAGATGGTCGTCGCCGCGGTTGAGCTCGAACCGGGCAGTGCCTTCGACGAGGAGGCGCTTCGTGCGCACTGCCGCGAGCACCTCGCGGCCTACAAGATTCCGAAGCGCATCGTGCCGATCACTGACACCCCGCGCTCGATGCTCGGCAAGATCTTGCGCAAGCAGGTGCGGGAGCAGGTCTTGCCGGTGCTCTGAGGCAGCGGTGCTGCGCTCTGAGGTATCGGTGCTCTGAGCGTGGCGGTGCGCTCGGCCCCGCCGGGTCCCTGGCCGACCCGTCGTGGGCACTCGACGCTGTTGCAGAAACCGCAACTGCCATCGGAAACCACACGATCGGTGCGGTTTCTGGTGACAGTCGTGCAATCGAGACGGTATTCGCGGACACCAACTGCGCGGTCACGTCGCCCCAACGCGCGCTGACGCTCAATGGGGGCCAAGAACTAGTACTATTACGGCTGCCGACTGGTCTTTCGACCGTACCGATGGTCGCCTCCGAACGGGGTCATCGACGCGAGAATGTGCTGGATTCCGCTCCTCAGTCTTCTTGAACGCCATGTACCCCCAGAAAGGGCGACGCTCTTGTCAACTCAGAGGCCACCCGATGTCTGAACTCAGCGCCACTCGCTTGCGCATCCTGATCGGCGCTGACACCTTTCTTCCCGACGTGAACGGCGCAGCACGCTTCACGAGGGATCTCGCCGTGCGGCTCGCCAAGCGCGGCCACGACGTCCACGTCGTTGCGCCGGCGATCAGCACACGCTCCCTGACCGGGATCGAGTTGATCGATGGGCAACAGATCAGCGTGCACCGTCTGGCCAGCGTGCGCTGGCCCTCGCACGATTGGCTGCGCTTTGTGCCGCCGTGGCGCGTGCGGGCCGCGGCCGGACGCATTCTCGACCATGTGCATCCCGATGTGGTCCATGTGCAGTCGTTCATCAACATCGGCCGCGGCCTGGCGCGCGAAGCCCACGCTAGAGGGCTGCCGCTGATGGCGACCAACCACGTGATGCCAGACAACATCGTCGACGTCAGCGGATTTCCGGATCTGCTCAAGCCGCGCCTCGCCCAGATCGGTTGGAACCTCGCCGATTCGGTGCTCACCCTGGCCGACACCGTCACCAGCCCGACCCCGATCGCTGCGCGTTACCTCACCGAGAACACGAGCGTTCCGCACGTCATCCCGGTGTCGTGCGGCATCGACCTGGAGCGTTTCACTCCGCGATTCGAGCGCCCGGCCGGAAACCGCGTGGTCTACGTCGGACGCCTCGACCCTGAGAAGAACATCGACACGCTTCTGACCGCGTTCTCGATGGTTCCGCGTGAGCTCAGTGACGGACTAGACCTGGTCGGTGGCGGCACGGCCCACGCACGGTTGGCGGCACACGCGCGCGAGCTGGGAATCGAAGACCGAGTGGTCTTTCACGGTCGGGTCAGCGATGAGCGACTGATCGAACTCCATGAGCAGGCGTCGGTGTTTGTGATGGCATCGACCGCCGAGTTGCAGAGCATCGCCACCCTCGAGGCCATGGCCTGTGGTACCCCTGTGGTGCTTGCCGATGCGATGGCGCTGCCGCATCTGATCGAGCCGGGCGAGAACGGTCACCTTGTCGAACCGCACAATGCGCGGGAATTCGCTCGGGCGATCGAATCGATCCTTCGAAACGACGGCGAAGCCGATGAGCGGATGCGTCGCGCGGCATTCGGGAAGGCCCAGGAGCATGACGCCCAGAGGGTGATTCTTCGCTACGAGAATCTCTATGAGCAGATTGCCGCGGTCACGCGGGCGAAGATCGCAGGCCCCGAGGATGCCGAGGACGCAGACGAAGAGGACGCTGACGACGAAGAGGATGCCGCAGCGTAAGTCACACGTTCTGAGTGTGGGTACAGCCGAGCCTCGGCTTCACCCCTCGTGAGGAGCCCGACGGCTCAGCAACGCGGCGGTCAAGAAGCAGGCGGCGCCGAGGAATGTTCCGAGATTCGCCCAGAACAGACTGACCAGATCGTTGGTCGACGGCAGAACGAAAGCGCCGATCGCCGACAGGCCGAAAAAGACCGACCCGAGCATGTTCAGCCAGGTGCACCGCCACGTGCGTGCACTCGGATCCCAGAGCCGGTCACGCTCCGTGGTCGCGATGACCGCGAAAGCGCTCGCCACGAGAAAGCAGACCGAGCCGAAGGCATCCGGGCGCCACCCGCTGCTCACCTGCGTGTCGGGGTTCAGCGCGGTGATCAGCGCTTCGGTGGTGCTCAGATTGAAGAACAGCGTGCCGAGAAACTGGATCGCCGACCCCCACCAATCGAACGCGTCTGGCCGGTTCATTGCGCGATGGGGAGGGCGGCGGCCGCTCAAGCTGAGCTGGATGAACGCCGCGGCGGTGAACCACAGCGCTCCGATGAAGAAGGTGAGGTTGTCGATCGGCGTACCCACCGCGACGGCGTAGAACGGAACGGCGCCGACCAGAAAGAAGAGCGAACCGATCGCGAATCCCCACGCCTCGCGGCGCAGCCGGATGCTCGTCGGGACTGACATGATTTAGAAAGTCTGCGCGACGCTGCGACTGCCCGTGGCGATGAACCGGGGGCAGAACGTGATTCGAGAGGTTCGAATGGTCGTGACGATCACGGCGAACATGCGGCACAGTCTATTCAGCACGACGCGCATTGCACGAGGGGCAAGGATTCTATGGACGTTCTGATCATTCTGGTGCTGAGCCTGCTGGCGATCGCCGGCGCGACAGCGATCGGGTCGAGGCTCGGAGTGGCGGCGCCGCTTCTCTTGATCGTGTTTGGCATCGCAGTGAGCCTGCTGCCGTTCGTTCCCGAGATTCACGTCGAGCCAGAGTGGATTCTCGCCGGAGTGCTTCCTCCACTGCTGTACTCCGCGTCAGTGTCGATGCCGTCGATGGACTTTCGTCGCGAGTTCGGTGCCATCGGCGGCCTGTCGGTGCTTCTCGTCGTGCTCAGCTCCGTGGTGCTCGGGTTCTTCTTCGCGTGGGTCATCCCCGGCCTCGGGATCTGGTGGGGGATCGCCCTCGGCGCGATCGTCAGTCCGACGGATGCGGTAGCCACCTCGATCGTCAAGAAGGTCGGAGTCTCGCCCCGGGTCGTGTCGATTCTGGAGGGTGAGAGCCTGCTCAACGACGCGACTGCCTTGGTGCTGTTGCGTACTGCCATCGCGGCCACCGCGGCATCCGTCTCGTTCGGTGGGGTACTCGGAACGTTCGCGTTCGCGGTCGTCGTTGCGGTGATCATCGGCTACCTGGTCGGCAAACTCAACTTGATCCTCCGTGCCCGGGTGACCGACGCCACGGTCAACACGGTCATTTCGTTCACGGTGCCGTTTCTCGCGTCGATTCCTGCCGAGGCCCTCGGGGCGTCGGGTCTTGTCGCCGCGGTGGTGGCCGGCTTGGTGACCGGCCGCAACGCCCCACGGATGCTTTCTGCCCAGCATCGTCTGTCGGAATCGCAGAACTGGCGCATGATCGAACTCGTGCTCGAGGGGGCTGTGTTTCTGCTGATGGGGCTGGAACTCACAGCGATCATCGGCGACGTGCAACGCGACCATGCCGGGATCGGATTCGCTGTCGTGGTTGCAGCCGGAGCACTGCTCCTGACGATTCTGGTTCGTTCCGCCTATGTCGCGCCCTTGCTGGCGGGCCTCGCTGCGCGCGCGAGGCGCGGCGAACAGATGAAACCGAAACTCGCTCAGATTCAAGAACACCTCGACCGCTCGCCCGAGCAACGCGCTGAACTGGGGCTGTCGCGTGCGCAGGGGAAGGCACGCGGGAAGGACAGGGGCCGGGCCAAGAGCACGTCGGGGCTCGCAGTAGGGGGCGAATCGACGATCCCGGCACAGGACCGCCAGCGGGGCGACCGACCGGCGCCGTCGGCTGGTCGGCTCGAGCGGTTTAGCACCAGGGTGCGACGCACTGTTGCCGACATCGACTACTACCTTGCCGCTCCGCTCGGCTGGCGCGAGGGCACGATCGTCGTCTGGGCGGGAATGCGGGGTGCGGTCACTCTGGCCGCCGCGCAGACGCTGCCCGATGATGCCCCGAGCCGCTCCCTTCTCGTGCTCATCGCATTCCTGGTGGCTGCTGGATCCCTCCTGTTGCAGGGCGGAACGCTGAAGAGGATCGTCGCCTGGGTGAAGCCGTCGACGGGCTCAGATCCGGATGCCGAGGCCGAGGAACGCGCCCAGATCATCGATCTCCTGCGCCAGGCGGCGGCATCCGCGGAACCGGCGGCACAGCCCGACTCGAAGCCCAGGGCCCTAGCGGTGATTGAGCTGCAACGGCAGGCGTTGCTCGACGCCAGAGACGACGGCCTCTATGGCGCAGAGGCCCTGAACAGTGCCCTCGCCGTTCTCGATGCCGACCAGATCAGCATTGAGCTGCGGGGTGGCCCGCTCGGCTAGCTCAGGCGGGCGTCACTCCGACGTGCGGCGCCGCTCCTCGAGATCTGCGTGCAGCTGACGTAGACGCGCTTGCTCGGTGTGAAACTCGATCTCCCTGTCGAGTTCAGCCAACTCGTCTTCGGTGGTCTTGCCGTTTCTCCGCGGGGGAGCGGCGTACTCGGGCCGCGGCTTCTCCCGCCGACGCGGGTCCCCGAAACCGCCGCGGTCGACCGGGGCGGTGTATTCGCGCCCGATCGTGAACCAGAGGATGCTGCCGATCAGCGGCAGAAAGATGACCAGGAGAATCCACATCGTCTTCGGCAGGTGTTTCACCTGCCCGTCTTGCCTCAGGATGATGTCAATGAGCGCACCCAGAACGAGCATGAAGCTGACGACGGCGATGGCGAACATGCGGCACAGTCTATTGAGCGTCGGGGGAGAAGCGCGCTCATTTCGTGAAATCGGTTGCGTTCGAGGATTTGCTGGAATCTCAGCAGCCTCGACCACCGCACGCAGCACTAATCTGGCTCCATGAGCGAGCAGTCAGGACATGACCAGAGCAGCCCCCGCACACGTCTCTCTCGACGGGTGCACGTCGGCCTCGTCGTCGTGGGAATCCTGGCGGTGGGCACCGGCCTCCTGCTGTACTTTCTGCCGAGCAGCTCGCCAACTATCGGCTGGTTCGCCTATCAGCCACTCAGCGAGACGGCGTTTCTGCCGTCAACAGCCTTTCTGGATCCGCTGAAACAGGCCGGAATCGTCGTCGGGATCGGTGGCGTTCTGCTGCTCGCCTTCGCCGCCGGGTGGGCGTTCGGGCGTCAGGAAGCCTCAAATCGGCAACCGATATTGGAGTGACACCGCACTATTCGAGCAGATAGTCGGCGACGCCCCTCGGGTTCGCGAGCGCGACCAGGTGACCGCCGGGCACCACATCCGGTTCGATGCCCAGCCGATCGCGCGCAACCTGGCGCTGAAAATCGAGCGGGAAGAAACGGTCGTCCCTGCCGGACAACACCCGCACGGGGATGGACGGCCACTCAACGAAGTCACAGGTCGATCCGAAAACAGCGTTCGCTTCCGGCCGCTGATACTGTTCGCCTTCGGTCGCCACGTCGGGCGAAATATCGTGAAGAAAATAGGTGTCGAGGTCGATCTCGGTGCTGTAGCCACCATCGAGTGCGGCCTGTTCGCGGGCCTGCTCCCAGCCGGTGTTCTCCCACCAGGCTCCGGGGGTCTCGCCCGGAACGGGGACCATGGCATTCACGAGGATGAGCTCACGAACGGCGGGGTGACCCGCGGCGAGCGGCGCAGTGAATCCGCCCAGTGACTGTGCAACGAGAACAACATGTTTGCTGTGGCCGATTGCCTCTTCGACCAGACGCGCGTACTCAGTCAACCCGGCGGTGTCGTCATCGCCGGGAAGATCGACGGCCTCGGCGTCATGACCGGCGGTGCGCAAATGCGGAAGCACACGGCTCCAGTACCAGGCCGCCCCACCGGCGCCCGGAATCAACACATATTTTATCAACATTTTCACTCCCTTCTGCGTGCGCAGCGTACTCCCTGCCAGGTGATCACGGATGATTGTCCCCGGCTTCGACAGTGGCCGGGGTGTCAGAGCGACCTCGTGTCTGCGGGTCGGTGTAGCGTGCCCGCATGGACATCATTTTGGTACCCGGATTCTGGCTGGATGCGTCGTCGTGGTCAGAGGTGACCCTCCCGCTCGTCGCCGCAGGGCATCGCGTGCACCCGCTGACGCTGCCGGGCAAGCAATCTCCTGACGCCTCGCGGGCCGGCATCGGCCTGCGCGATCACATCGATGCGGTCGTCGACACGATCGACGCGCTCGATGGCCCGGTGGTATTGGTCGGTCATTCCGGCGGCGGCGCCATCATCTACGGCGCGATTGATGAGCGCCCCGACCGGGTGTCGCGAGCGATCTACGTCGACAGTGGTCCGCTCGCTGCGGGCGGTGTGATCAACAACGAGCTTCCCGCAGACGGCGACGATGTGCCGCTGCCGTCGTGGGAGACCTTCGATGACGCCGACCTCACCGACCTGACCGACGAGCTTCGGGCGGAATTTCGGGCCAGAGCAATTCCTGAGCCGCGCGGGGTGGCCTACGACGCGCAGCAGCTCTCGAACGAGAGTCGATTTGAGGTGCCGACGACGATCATCGCCTGCGAGTTTCCGTCGTCGCAGATTCTGGAGTGGATTCAAGGAAACCATCCGTACGTGGCTGAACTAGCGCGCATCCGTGACGTCGAATATGTCGACCTGCCGACCGGTCACTGGCCGCAGTTCACCCGGCCGGTCGAGCTCGGCGCCGAGCTGCTTGCTGCGGTGAGTCGCGAGAGCTGAGTCCGCGCATGCGCGCTGCCGTTCACACGAAATACGGAGGACCCGAGGTTCTGCGCGTCGAGAACGTCGACAAGCCGAGCCCGCGGCCCGGTGAGCTTCTCATCAAGGTGGTCGCCGCATCCGTCAACCGCACAGATCGTGGTTTTCTGCGGGGAAAACCGCTGTTGGTCAGGCTGTTCAGCGGCGTCGGCAAGCCGAAGCAGCAGACACTCGGCAACGAATTCGCCGGCCGAGTCGAAGCAGTGGGGGAGGGCGTCACCGAGTTCGCTGTCGGACAGGATGTCTTCGGTTACGACGGCTACACGTTCGGCGGTCAGGCCGAGTACACCACTATTCGTGCGACTGGGATGGTGGCGCTGATCCCCGCTGGAATGACCTACGCCGAGGTCGTGCCGAGCACGGAGGGCGCCCACTACGCCCTGAACATCATTCGGGCCGCCGGCATCTTTGCCGGGCAGAACGTGCTCATCTATGGGGCGACCGGTGCCATCGGATCGGCGGCGGTGCAACTGGTGAAGCACCTCGGCGCGCGAGTTACCGCTGTCTGCGGCACCCCACATCTCGCTCTCGTTGCGTCGCTCGGCGCTGACCGCGTCGTCGACTACACGCGGGAGGATTTCACCCAGCTCGACGAGCAGTTCGACGCGGTTCTTGACGCGGTCGGCAAGAGTTCGTTCGGCGCGTGCAAGGCGCTGCTGGCGCCGCGTGGCGTCTACGTGTCGACCGAACTCGGCCGCGGATGGCAGAACCCGCTTCTCGCCATTCGCACGTCGATGTTCGGCCGCAAGAAAGTTCTCTTTCCTATTCCGAAAGACACCAGGGAAGATCTGAACTTTCTCAAGTGGCTCATGGAGATCGGCGCGTTCAGGCCGGTCATCGACCGCACATTTTCGCTGGACGAGATCGCCGCGGCCTATCGCTACGTGGAATCTGGAGTGAAGGTCGGCAACGTCGTGATCCGGGTCGCAGAAGAGGGCTAGCCGGCGCGGACGAACTCGGGGAACGGTTCGGCAATACTTAACTGATGAACTCTGACGAACGCTCGAGCGACAATTTCGCATCATCCGGCGCCGGTCGTGTTCCTGTCACAGTGTCGATCACGCGTCGGGTCGATCCGGGCGACATCGCCGAGGCGACCAGCTGGGTTCAGAAAGGCATCAATCTGGCCAGTGGCTACCCGGGTTTTCTGGGCTCTGGTTGGGTGCGCGCCTCGGCCGACTCGCACGAGTGGCACCTGCTCTATCGGTTCAGCGACGTGACCCTGCTCGACGAATGGGAGGCTTCCGACGATCGTGCCGGCTGGCTCTTCGAAGGTCGCGAGCTGGTAGAGGTGGCCCGCGTCGACAAGCGCACCGGCATTGAAGGCTGGTTCGATGCGCCGCAGCCAGAAGAGGTCGACGCGAAAGGCCCCACCGCCCCACCACGTTGGAAGCAGGCGGTGATCATTGGGCTGGGTTTCTACCCGGCGAACCTCGCATTCACTCTGCTTGTCATCGCCGTCGTTCCGGGGTGGCGCAGCCTCTGGCCGCTCCTCACCGTGTTCGTCTCAACACTCGTGCTCACACCCATCATGACCTACTGGGTGTTGCCGTTCATTACGCGGATGCTGCGTCCCTGGCTCCATCGGAGTTGAGTTCTCGCTCCAGCGCATCGAGAACAAGGTCCAGCCCGAACTCAAACTCGTTGGCGTAGGAATAGCCCGGTTGCATCACGATGTCGGTGGCGATTTCAGCGAGGTGCGGGTATTGATCAGCGGGCATCTGCGCCATCATCATCTCCATCACGGCCTCGGTTTCTTCAAACGTGTCGAATGGCAGGTTCTTCACCTGCAGTGCGAACCCGTAGAGGTAGCTGTCGATCGTTGAGTAGGCGTGGGAGGCAAGCAGCAGGGGAAAGCCGCCAACGCGCAGCGTACCGAGCACCGAATCGTGGTGGCGGAGATTGGCCGGACCAGGGGAATGGCGGGACTCCATCAACGGTGTCGCCCACGGGTGTCGACGGAGAGCCTCGTTAACTGACACTGACCGGCTGCGGATGGCGCTCTTCCATTCGGCGCCCACGACCGGAAGTTCGATCTCGCTGTAGACGACATCGATCATTGCGTCGAGAAGGTCCTCCTTGTTCGCAACGTGGTTATAGAGCGACATCGCTTCAACGCCGAGCGCCTCGCCGACCTTACGCATGGTCAAAACGTCGAGGCCACCGGCATCCGCCACGCTCATTCCGGCGTTCACCACCTGGGCGCGATCGAGGCGGCGTCGGGGTTCTGCGTTCGGTTTCGTCACAATGCTCGTTTCACTCTGCGTTGCCCTTGACAACACTTACAGTGTAAGCCTAGCGTTACTTACATCGTAAGTTTGATACTGGGTGAACGAAGGATGATCATGAATGACACCAAGCAACAGGCCGGGTCGACACGTGTGAGCCCGGGGGAGAAGCGCATGTCGGCGATGGAGCAGCGCATGCCAGAGAGGGAGAAGCGCATGTCGGCGATGGAGCAGCGCATGCCAGAGAGGGAGAAGCGCATGTCGGCGATGGTGCAGCACGAGTATGGCGAGGCGCGCGACGTGCTGAACCTCGAACAGACCGACCGGCCGACACTGACCGACGACACAGTTATCGTGCGAGTGAAGGCCGCGGGGGTTGACCGGGGAGCCTGGCATCTGATGGCCGGCTTGCCCTACCCGGTGCGGCTCGCGGGGTACGGAGTCAGATCGCCGAAGACCGGCGTGCGAGGCCGCGAGCTGGCCGGTGTGGTCGAGTCGGTGGGTGCCCATGTGACCTCTGTGCGGCCGGGCGACGAAGTGTTCGGAATCGGCGAGGGAGCGTTTGCCGAATACGTGTCGTGTCGGGCTGATCTTCTTGCGCCGAAGCCCACACGCCTCACGATGGTGGAGGCAGCGGCGGTGCCGATTTCGGCGCTCACAGCACTGCAGGCTCTGCGCGATCACGGGCGGGTTCGAGCCGGCCAGAAGGTATTGATCATCGGTGCGGGCGGTGGGGTCGGCAGCTTCGCGGTGCAGATCGCGAAGGCGATGGGAGCGGATGTCACCGGCGTCTGCAGCACGGGCAAGGTTGAGCTGGTGAGCTCCCTCGGTGCCGATCGCGTCATCGACTACACCCGATCTGAGATCACCGATGACGGGCAGCTCTACGACGTCATTCTCGATACCGGAGGAAATCGGTCGCTTGCAATGATTCGCAAGGCGCTCGCATCAGCCGGAACTCTGGTGATCGTGGGGGCCGAAACCGGTGGCCGGTGGTTGGGCGGAACGGAGCGACAGCTGCGGGCGATGGCGCTTTCGCCTTGGATCAGCCAGCGGTTGGTGAGCTTCATCGCCTCCGAGAATCAAGCGGATCTTCGTGACATCGCGCTGATGCTCGAAGCCGGGTCGATCAAGCCGGCAGTCGATCGCACCTATCCGCTCGGCGATGTGGCGACGGCGATCGAGCAGATGCAGGCGGGTCGGGTGAGCGGCAAAGTCGTCATCACTGTGTGAGCAGCCCAAAACAAAGCATCCGCGACATCCGGATGTCGGCGTGGGTGAGCACGCTGCTTCGGATGCCGCGGATGCGCCGCTCTCAGCGGGTGACTATGACTTGTCGGTGTTCGACTCGATGCCGTTCGAGTCACCAGCGCGTGAGGTTCCGGTGTCTGACTCTTCGGCGATGCGACGTCGGCGGCGTGCAACAAAGAAGATCGCCGCGCCTCCGCCGAGCAACACAATGGCAGCAATGGCCAGGGTGCCGACAAAAGCGGTTCCGGTGGACGCCAGGCTTGCAGCGGTGACGATCGGTTTCTCTGGGCTTTCGGTCTCGGGAACTGTCACAGTCGGACCGCCGGTCTCTGGATCGGTGACGACGGGAACCTCAGGGTCGGGATCGGTGACGACAGGGCCTTCGGGGTCTGTGACCACAGGGGTTTCCGGGTCAGGGTCTGGATCGGTGACGACAGGGCCCTCAGGGTCGGGAATGACCGGAGGGACAGGCTTCGAAACGTCGACCACGATCGGTGCCGACACGGCAACCGTGGTGGTGCCGACACGCAATTCGAACGCGAACGTTCCGGCGACCTGCGTGGAGGAGATCGTGAACGAGGTGATCGCCGTGCCGGAGGAGTCAGTCGTTCCTGACGCGACGACAACTCCATCGAAGACCACGCTGAAGGCGGTAGCGGCGGGAAGCCCCGCAACTCGCACGGGAATGGTTGCTCCCCGTTTGACGACGGGGGCAGTGCCCGGCGTCGTGCCGGGGAGGGTGTTCTCGATTGTGGGTGAGTAGTCCCAGGTGAAGCTGACGTAGCCGCCGCCGGTGTTCGGAGCCTGGGCTGTCGCGGTCAGTGCGGCAGCAAGGAACGCCGAACCGCCACCGCCAGGGGCGACTACGTCAACGTCGACGTCTCCGCCAGGCACATTGCGCTGAACCGCACCGCCACCGCCACCGGTGTAGCCGCCGCCGCCGTTGCCGGCCGTGTGCGTGATGGAGGTCGGGGCGAAATCGAGCGTTCCGCCTGTGCCGCCCGTGCCGAGCGTTGGCACCCCAGCGATCAGGGTTGTGAGCGATCCATTCGTGGAACCGGTTGAGTCGCCGGAGCCGGCCTGGCCACCGGCAGCTGTTCCACCGGCGCCATTGGCCGCGAGTGTTCCGAAGGCTTGCCCGTCACTACCGGCAGTGATCCCTGGAGAGGCAGGGGCCGCCCCATCGCCGCCGGGGTAGGTGCCGAGAATCTGGTCTGCCCACTGGAAGTAAGCGGCATAGCCTCCGCCACCGCCGCCGCCGGCGACAGCGAGCAGGGCGGCGTCGCTGCCTTGCAGATACGTGCCAGCGCCGGTTGCGCCGATGCCGAAGGTGAGCGTTGACCCCGCGTACGACGTGCCGAGATCGACGGATGCGACTCCGCCTGCGCCGCCGACGGCCGTTGGGTCGTTGGTGATCGCGAACGAGGCCGGCGCGCCGGCGGAGCCGGCAATTGTCGCGCTTAGTGCGCTAATTCCGACGGGGATCGTGAAGGCCTGGCCGGCTCCGGTCGTGTCAAAGGTTGCAGTGCAGGCGGCGATGCAGCCGCTCGCCGGCGCTGTGTTCGCTGCTGCCGGTTGGGCTACCAGGCCTGCAGCCATGATTCCGAGTCCCACAACCGCAATCGAGCTGAACAGCTTTGTTACACGACGATCCACGTAGCTTCCTTTGCTTTTGCGAGGACGCCCGAGTGCTCATTTGTCACCCGAAACCATCCTCTAAACGGAGCAAATTCTATCGGTTGCTTGGGCCGAAAAATGCCATGACGTACCATCGGAGGCATGGCTATTCTGCATGAGGCCGAGCTGAGGCCGTCCAAACTTGAGCTTCTCGCGAATTGGCTGCCGACACAGGAGTGGGCTCAGATCGATGAGCTCGCAGTGATGGAGCTTGACCGCGTCGCGTCATACCGTTTCGACGATCCGGCCGGGGAGGTCGGCATGGAGACGCTGATTGTGCGTGCGGGCGACGGTCCTTTGCTCCAGGTTCCGCTGACCTATCGCGGCGCTCCACTGGCCGATGCTGAGCAGTGGTTGATCTGCACAATGGATCACTCGGTCCTGGGCACGCGCTGGGTGTACGACGCCAGCGGCGACCCGGTGTACGCATCCGCTCTGGCTGAAACGATTCTCGCGGGAGGCACGGAGGTCGAACAGTTCGTGCAGGTCGGCGCTGAGCTGCAGTTGAAGCCGGACACCACGCACGTGCGGGGCAGCGGAAAGCCGGGAACCCCGGTCGACACGATCGAGACTGTCGAGGTGACTCGGCATGGCGATGTCACGATCATCGGCGCCGGCGAGCTGCACTTATCGATCAGACGGGTGCTCGGTCGCGTCGTCGACGTCACGGATGCCGCGCAGAGTCTCGTCGGAACCTGGGACGGCCAGTCGGCTCCGGTCGTTTTGGCGTTCGCTTCGTACTGAGGCTCTCGGGGTGTATCGCCGGTCGCGGACGGCAGCGTTCGCTAGACCCTGCGGCGGCAATGAAGAACGGGTCGCCCAACTGTTCGATGCGGAGTGCTGCAG
The DNA here is from genome assembly GCF_039538945.1 of Glaciibacter kafniensis. Taxonomy (NCBI): domain Bacteria; kingdom Bacillati; phylum Actinomycetota; class Actinomycetes; order Micrococcales; family Microbacteriaceae; genus Glaciibacter; species Glaciibacter kafniensis. The sequence continues at coordinate 271,071 of NZ_BAABCN010000002.1, forward strand.
TCGGGGCGTCGAGGCCGGTCAGCTCTTCAGCGATGCCGGCGCGGATGTCGCGTGCCGTCGCATCCGCTACTCCGATCAATGCCGTGTCGAGTTCGGAGAGGTAGCTCTGCACCACGCGTGGTCTTGTTGTCTCAGTCATTGTCGGTTCCCCTTACTAATTCATTGACCGTCCGCGTGAACGGGCCCCACTGCGTGCGAAAGCTGTCGAGTTGCTGCGTTCCGGCATCCGTCAACCGGTAGTACTTGCGAACCGGACCGGCTGCTGATTGCTCGTCGTAGGTGATGACGAGGCCTTGCGCGCGGAGGCGACTGAGCACCGGGTAGAGGGTGCCGATGCTGGCGATCAGGCCACGCTCGATCAATGTCTCTGAGAGCTGCCAGCCGTACATGGCCTCGCGGGAGAGCACGCCGAGGATGCAGTATTCGACCACTCCTTTGCGAAGTTGCGCGCCGACATCCGCTGTCATGCATCACAAGATAGCAGGTGGGAGCTCAACGTTGAGTGTTCATCGTCGCCATTTCTGGCGCGAATACCCGCCAGTGGGTAGTCTCTGCACTGTCTGCGCACTCGAGAAGTGACCGGCATCTGAAACTCAGGGGGAACGAATGCTGCAAAATCTGACGGGGTGGCACGTGCTGATTATTCTCGGCGTGCTGATTGTGATGGCTGCCGTGGTCGTCGGGGGCGTCTTGATGATCGTCGCTCTTGCACGTCGCCAGGCCCCGGTCGGCCCGGCTGCGCCAGTCGATTCCGCGCTCTCTGCCGGCGCATCAGTCGATCCCGTCGAGCAGATTCGAAAGCTTGCTGAGCTTAGGGACCAGGGGTTGTTGTCTGAAGAGGAGTTTCAGGCGAAGCGCACCGAGCTGCTCGGTCGAATCTGAGGGATGGCCTGCCCTTAACGGTTGACTGGCCTTAACGGTTGACTGACGCGGTGCCAGGATGGGGTCACTTGCGTTGAACTCGTATCGAACTCGTACTCAGGGAGCGGCCGTGAACACAAAGCTGAAGTCGGAAGAGAAGCTCAAGAAGGCGTTGGGCAAGAAGTCGAAGCAGATGAAGCAGCTGGCGAAGCGTAAAACGAATCACATGGCCAAGCAGCCCGACAAGCGCACCATTATTCCGACGTTGATTGTGCATGTCATTGTGATGACCCTGACGTGGCGGGACATCAGCTCGCGCACCGATGCCGAGGTGCGCGGCAACAAGGCGGTCTGGAGGGTAGCGAGCGCACTGAACACGATTGGCTCGGTCGCTTACTGGGTTTTCGGGCGCAAACCGCGCACGTAGCAGTTGGGGATTGCCCGGTGCGGCTGGCTCCGTTGGTTGAGCCTGTCGAGCGATTGAGCCTCCCCGCCTCGTTGATCGAGCCTGTCGAGCTCCCGCGGGCCAGCTTCTGAACGTGGCCACCCCGACGCCTAGCTCGAACCAGCCCCAATCTCGTTGATTGAGCTTGTCGAGACCCGGCGAGCCGACCCCTCAGCGCGCCCAACGACGCCTGTCAGGGCGCAGTTATCCACAGAACATACCTTAGAAAAGTTATCCACCGATTCTGAGAAATGCTCGCATTCCAGTTCTCCTTTTGAGAGAATTGGGTTATGGATTCAGAGCTTGTTTCCCCCATCATCGCCCCGACCACCGACACTCCGGTGGCCGCGGTCATGCTGCAGGTGCAGGCTCTGACGGCCGGGCTTTCGACCGCTGAAACGCTCGAGGTGACGACGATGATGGCGGCCGGGTTCTCCACTGCTGACTCCCTTGAGCTCGCGGCCACCGTGATGGCCGATGCGATGGGCGGGCTCAACCCCCACCTCCGCTCCGACGATGACCTCCTGGCTCTGCTGGGGTCGATGGAAGCGGTGGGCCGGTTGACGGATGCGGGCCGGGTCGCCCTGGCCGCGGACGTCGAGGTGCGCTCCGACACGAGAATTCAGACGGTGTCCCTGGCGCGCACGCGTGGCAGCGTCACCGGCACCGACTTGATCACGACGCTCACCCGCGTCTCGGCCCGCGAGGTGAAGCGGCGGGTCACGCTCGGTGAGAAGACCCGGGTCCGTCAGATGGGCGGCAGCATGCTGCCACCGCGGTACCCGGTCGTCGCCGACGCCCTGTCCGCCGGAACCCTCGGGGTGGATGCGGCCGAGGCGATCGTCACCGGGCTTTCCGACCTGCCGAGCTACCTCGACCCGGCCGATGTCGAGGCCGCCGAGCGGGGCCTGGTCTCCTCCGCGACCGGTGCCATCACCGCGGAGAATGAGGGCCTGCCGAACGCGGGGTTCGCGTTCTCCGCCGACCTCATCCGGGGGCAGATGTTGCAGTGGAAGGCGCTCCTCGACCCGGACGGCACCGCGCCGACTGAGGGCACCGTGCTGGCCGCCCGCAGCAGCTTCGGCTTCGGCCAATTCCGCGACGGCCTCTACCCGCTGCGCGGCGGGGTCACCCCGGAGCTCCGCGGAATCATGAACGGCATCTTCGACACCTATTTGAGCGCTCATGCGCAGCCGGTCCCGGCGGAGCCGGGCCGGTTCCCGACCGCGGACGAACAAGCCCACCACGACGCCGAGGAGCGGGCCCGCATCGAGGCCGGCGAGGTCATCCCCGGCGCCGACCAGCTCGACGCCCTCGATACCCGCACCGGCGGGGAGAAACGTGCCGAC
>NZ_BAABCN010000002.1:273772-1625208 GCF_039538945.1 Glaciibacter kafniensis
CCCTGGGCGGCGGCGCCCCCGTCGTCATGGTGCACGTGAATGCGACCGACCTCCTCGACTCCACCGGCGTCGGCTGGGTCGACGGCGTCGACGCCCCCGTCTCGATCAGCACAGTGAAGCATCTCGTCTGTGCGGGCGGGATGCAACGGATCGTCTTCGCCGAAAACGGCGAGATCCTCCACTCCGATCTGAAGCAGCGGTTCTTCACCCGGGCGCAACGCCGGGCGATTATCGCCCGCGACGGCGGTTGCGTCGTCTTCGGCTGCACGTCACCGCCGGGCTGGGCCGAGATGCACCACGTGGTGCCCTGGTATCGCGGCGGTAAAACCACCATCAACAACGGCGTCGCCCTGTGTTGGTATCACCACTCCACCATCGACACCTCCGGTTGGCTGATCCGCATCCTCGACGGCGCCGTGCAAGTCAAAGCGCCACCCTGGATGGCACCCAGCGGCGACTGGATACCCGCCCGCAAGCACCGCGCCCACACCACACTCAGCCGCTGAGCAATCTCGTTGGTCGAGGAGCGCGCGAGCTTGCGAGCACACGTCTCGAGACCTCGCGAGCCGAACCTCGAACGCAACCGGCGATCCCGAGATCGACTCGCCGGGTCTCGAGACGCGGCCGACTCCGTCGGGCGCTCCTCGACCAACGGTGGGTGCGATCCCGAGATCGGCTCGCCGGGTCTCGAGCTTCCGGGCCGCTACGCGGCATAGTGGTGAACGAATCTGACCATTTCGGTGGTCGAGGAGCGAGCGCCAGCGAGTGTCTCGAGACCTCGCGAGCCGACGTTCGAACTCAACCCGAGTTCAAGGATTGGCTCGCGGGATCTCGAGACGCGTGCTCGCAAGCTCGCGCGCTCCTCGATCAACGAAACGGTCATATACCTCATAGACGCAAAGTCGGCAGGATCGGCAAGATCAGCAGGGCCTGCACGAGCGCAAGGCTCAGCACTCGAACCTCTCCGGCGTCGCCCACACCGACCGCATCGGCTACCTCCCTCAACGGTTGGACAGCCTCGACGACCAAGCCACCGTGCTTGAGAGCGCGCGCGCTGCTGCCCCGCACACCCCGCCTGGTGAGGTGCGCGCGAGTTTGGCTCGATTCCTGTTTCGCGGCGACGCGGTCGACCGCCCCGTCAGCCAACTGTCGGGAGGGGAACGGTTTCGCGTCGCGCTGGCCCGCCTGCTCCTGGCCGACCCGCCAAGTCAGCTGCTCATTCTCGATGAGCCGACCAACAGCCTCGATCTGAACAGCATCAGCGAACTGGTGGATGCCCTCGCCGGCTATCGAGGCGGGCTCCTCATCGTGAGTCACGACGATGCCTTTCTGGCACGGCTCGGAATCACGCGGTGGATTGCCCTCGATACCGACGGACGATTCGCGCTCGGTGGGTGATACGCATGCTCCGACCGTCGAGACGAATCAGGCCTGCCAGCCGCCCCGATGCACAACCTCGTCGAGGTGCTTGCGGGCGCGCCGGGTGGGCGAACCCGTCGTCACACCGGGAGTCTCGGGATGCCCGATAGTGATCGCCCCGACGGGGGAGTACTCCTCCGGCACACCGAACTCGGCCCGAAACGCGTCGACACGGGCCGGCGGCAGCCCGAAAAAGCATCCGCCCAGTCCCTCATCAACCGCGGTCTGCAACACGAGCAGTGCGGCCATCCCCGCATCGACGTGCCAGTACGGAACGGCCCACCGCGGTTCCTCGTTCTCCGACCAGCCCTTGTCATCCTGCGCGTAACGGCGCACGTATTGCGCCTTCGATGACAGCGGCACAATGACGACCGGCGCGGTTTGCATGCCGTCGAGCCAGCGGCTCGTGGTTGCGGCGCTGTCGGTGGGCGTCGTCGAACTCCAAAAGCGCGCGACATCCTCTGGCCTGTCGAGAACGAGAAACGCCCACCCCTGCGTGAAGCCCGCGTTCGGTGCGCGCACCGCATTCCGCAGCATCCGGTCGACGGCCACCGCGTCCACCGGCTGAGCGGAGTAGCGGCGCACCATTCGACGGTTGCGCACCACGTCTTGAAAATCCATGGCTCAATAGTCGTGCCTCGACGGATGCCGCGTCGAATCGACTGCTCCAGACGGCTCGCCGCCAATACCTGTCTCACGCACGCGGCAAGCTACGGTTAATGAGGTCGAAAGAGGTGCATGAAGAGTGAGTGAAATTGCGGGCGAATTGGCGCGCGTGCGTGAGGCATTCGACAAACCCACCCTGCGCCTCTTGGATCGCAAGTGGGCGCCGTTCGTGCTCGCCGTCTTCAAGTCGTCGTTCAGTCGTGACCGGCGCAGCATTCCTGCCGACCTGCTGCACACCCAGGTCGACGCCTACCTGGCCGACCTGCGCACAGTTGGCACCGAGGTGCCCCCCGGCAAGAACGGGCGGGCGCTCTGCGTGCAGTGGATGAACGACCGGTGGCTCTACCGCGAAACCGGTGAGAGTGACGAGGAGCAGTACTCCCTCACCTCGCACGCGCTTGAGGCGATGCTGCTCGTCGACGGGATGTCGCGCGATCGCGCCTTGATCAGCGAATCCCGGTTGACCACGATCGTGGATGCCGTGCGCCACCGCGCAACGCAGGCCAGCCCCGATCGCGAGGAGCGCATCCGTCGCCTCGACCAAGACATTGCCGAGAGGACAAGCGAGCGGGATCGGCTTGCTGCCGGCGGTGAGATCGAGGCCGCATCAGACGAGCAGATGCACGAGGGCTACGTCGACCTGGTCGACCTCATCTCACAGCTGCCCAGCGACTTCAAGCGGGTCGAAGAGTCGGTCGCCGGCATGCACCGGCAGATCGTCAACGACTTCCGCAGCGAGGAACGCCCGATCAGCGAGGTCCTCGACGAGTACCTCTCGAAGACGGATGCGCTGATGTCGTCGACCGCGGAAGGGCGCGCCTTCGAGGGAGCGTTCGCACTGCTGCGCAACGACGCGTTGCTGCTCGACCTCAAGAGCGATCTCGAGACGATCATCCTGCATCCGTTCGCCCTCGAACTGAGCGCAACGGAGCGACGCAGTTTCATGGCGACGGTGAGCCTGATTCGCACCGGGATCGACAACGTGCTGACCCAGCGCAACGGCCTGACGACGACCCTGCGTGAGCACATCGTCAACCATGATGTCGTGAAGGACCGCGAACTCGAGCGGCTGCTGCGCGACATCAATAAAGAACTGTTCGACTTCATGAAAACGGCGGGCCCCCGCACCGTCGTCACCGCCGAGCTCATGCCCGGTGCTCTTGACGTCGAACACCTCCGCGAAAAGTTCTACGACCCCGAAACCCACCTGCCACCGCCCCCGCTCGATGATGTGTCTGACGATGCTCCCGAGCCGCTGAGTCTCGATGCAATGCGCCAGCAGGGTGGGCCGCAGCTGGAGGAGCTCCGCGATGCTCTCGTGAGCGCGTTCGGTGCGGGGGACGCGGCATCCCTCGGCGACGCCTTCAACGATCTCGACGAGGGGCTCCGCCGCCCGGTTGAGATTCTGGGGCTGCTGCAGATGGCCACTCAGCTCGGTGCGGGCCAGCTTGTAGTGAGCGGGCGTGCGGATGCCGTCGAACGGTTTGACACCGTCAGGCCCGACGGTACGAGCCGCAGCTTCGCGGTTCCGCGCATCACCTTGAACACCGACGACACCGCGGCGCTGACCGCCCTGAACTATGGATCTGATCATGACTGATGAGCTGACCGACGATCGTTTCACCGGAGACGACGAACCGGCCGAGATGCAGGCTGACGCGTCGGCTGACGACTCTGCCCGCGCCGAGTCGGAGAGCTTCTCGCTGTTCGAGGGCGACGAGGGTGGTCTGACCCCGGCCCAACGTCGCACTCTCGTGCTGTTGCTGAAGCACCGCTACCTGTCTGCAGCCCTCTACCCGTCAGAGTGGCGCACCCTTCTCGCCTCCGAACGGCTGCTCAAGGGGCGCCTCAACGATCTCTTTCTCGACCTGCACGTCGATCGTCACTACGAGGTGGCATTCAAACGCCAGGCCGTCGCCGAGGGCGGCGAACGATTCCCGACGCTGCTTCACGACGTCTCGTACACCCGCGAAGAAACAATCCTGCTGGTGTTGTTGCGTCAGCGGTTCCGCAGTGAGCGCGCGAACGGACACGACATCGTGATCGTCGACCGCGATAACCTGCTCGACAATGTGGCTCACTTTCGCCCTGAGTACGCAACAGACCGCTCCGGTGACGCCCGCCGGGCCTCGGCGGCGGTCGACAGCCTGGTCAAGTCACGAGTGCTCGCGAAGACCAGCGATCCAGACCGGTTCCGCATCTCGCCGGTGATCGAGGTACTGCTTCCCGTCGAACGGCTGCGTGAACTGTTGGACTGGCTGGTCGAACAGAACGGCGCTGACAGCGACGGCCTGACCGACGTCGATGACCTGACCGCTCCGGTGGAGCCCGAACTGGAGCCGATCTCATGACCGATTCCCCTCTCTTCCACATGGACGGCGCGACAGAAGGCACCACCCAGTGGCGTGCCGAGTCGTTCCAGATGGTCAACTGGGGTGGCTTCCACGGCCACCACAAGGTTGCCATCGCCCCGACCGCCACGCTGATCTCCGGCGCATCCGGAACCGGCAAGAGCAGCCTGATGGATGCCTACCTCGCGCTTCTGATGCCGTCAGACACCCCGTTCAACGGTGCATCCAACGACGCCGGTTCCGGGCGTGCGCGCAGCAGCGACCAGCGCAACCTGATGACCTATCTCAAGGGCAAGACCGACTCCACTCGTGAGGCGCAGACCGGCGAGATGCACGACCAGGTGCTGCGCGGTGCTGACTCCGCCACCTGGGGCGGCGTCGCAATGACATTCATCGACGACAACCAGCGCCGGTTCACCGTGCTGCGCACCTATTTCTTGCCCCGCGGGGGCAACAAGTTCGGCGACATCAGCATGAAGATGGCGACCCGCGACGGCGCATTCGACCTGCGTGAGCTGGCCGACGTCGTCGAGTCTCGCTTCGAGAAGCGTGCACTCAAGAACCGGTTCACCGAGCTCGAGGTGTTCGACACCTACGCCGCCTTCGCACAGACTCTCTACACCCGCCTCGGAATCGGCGCCAACGGCGAAGGCGGCAAGGCGTTGCGCCTGCTCGCCCGCATCCAGGCCGGTCAGCAGGTCAAGACCGTCGACGGTCTCTACAAGTCGATGGTGCTCGAAGAACCAACCACCTTCGCCGCAGCCGACAAGGCCGTCGCCCACTTCGAAGATCTTGAGCGCTCCTACGGAGCCATGCTCACCGAAGCGCAGAAGGCTGCCGTGCTCGAGCGCCTACCCGAGCTGTACTCCACCTGGGAGACCTCGAGCGCACAGGCGGCGATGATCGACACCTTCGGCGTGAGTCGCAGCGGCGATACCCCATTCGTGCTCTGGAGTCTCGCAACCGAGCAGAGACTGCTCGAACAGGCCGAAGACTCCAATCGGGTCGGGCGTCGCACGAACCAGGCCGCGCTCAGCGCCGCCCGCGACATCGAAAGCGACCTCAAGTCGCGGGTCACCGGCGTGCAACGCCAGCAGAGGGAGAACGGCGGCGACGTGCTCGCCGGGCTGCAGAACGACGTCGACATGCTCGCCACCCAGCGCGACGGTGTGCAGGATGAGCGCAGCAGGTTCGCCGAACGCATCGCCGTGCTCGACGCGGTGGTGGACTCGGCCGACGGGTTCGCTGCCGCGCGTGCCGATGCCGACGACTTCCTTGCCGGCTTCGCTGACGCCGACGCCGACCTGGAGGCGCGTCGCACCGTACTGCACAAGGAGTCGTACCCCCTCGAAGAGCAGATTCGCGCCCTCAAGCAGGAAAAGACATTCCTCACCGGGCGCGAGAGCCTGGTCCCGCAGCACCTGCACGCGGCCCGCGTTCTCATCGCCGAGGCCGCCGGTCTACCGATCGAAGAGCTGCCCTTTGTAGCCGAGCTGATCGACCTGGCGCCGGGGGAGGATGCCTGGAGGCGCGCGGCCGAGGTGACGCTCGCATCCGTCGCCCGTGTGATGCTCGTCGATGAAAAGCGCCTGCGCGCCCTCAGCGAAGCGATCGAACCGCTGCGCATCCCCGTGCGCATTCAGTTTGAAGGGGTGGCGCTGGCGCCGCACCAGGAGGTTGTCGGCGACCCGCGTTACGTCTCGGGCAAGCTCGTCTTCAAACCATCAGAGTTCAGCAGCTGGGTTCAGGATCGTGTGACGGCGTCGCACCTTGACGCGCTCTGCGTAGACGGCCCGTCCGAGCTGGCCGGCGACGGCCCGCGCGTCACGCAGAGCGGGCAGACCCGCAACGGCAAGCGCGGCGCCCACGGATTCAACGCCGACCAGAAACCCATCATCGGGTTCTCCAGCGTCGCGCGGCTCGAGGAACTCTCGGCGGAGCTGCACGCGCTGGCCGAGAAGGCAACCGCCATCGCCGGACGCGCAGCCGACGTCGGCGCACGCATCACAGATCTCCGTCAGCAAAAAGAAGCTCACCAGTTCCTGCTCGACACGGTCTGGCTCTCCATCGACGTGGATGCCGCCGAGGTACGCGTTGTCGAAAAGAAGGCGGAGCTCGAGCGCGTTCTGGCCAACAGCGACACTCTGCGGGGGCTGAAAGACGAGGAAGAGCGTCTCGCTGCCGAGCTCGAAAATGCGCAGAAGCTCCGACACACGACCGAGCTTGAAGCGGCGACCCTGGCCGCCGCACAGGCATCCATCGTCGACCGCCAAGACGCAGTCAGCGACCTGCTCGACCGCATCGAGCGCGAGCAGGCCGTCACACTGGCCGACGAGCACGCAGAACACCTCGACGCGCAGTTCACCGCGGTGGGCGACACGCACGATCTCGACGGCTTTGTTGCCGGCCTGCGCCGGCTGCGTGAGCGCCTCATCGAGCAGTCGCAGCAGGACCGGCAGAATGCCCAGAGCGCGCACGACACCCTCGTCGGCATCTTCGTGACGTTCCAGAACCGGTGGCCAGATCCCAACGTGGGAGTCTCGATCGAGTCGTACACGAGCTATCTCGACATTCTCGATGCGGTGCACACGCTTGGTCTGCACGAGCGTCGACAGGAGTGGAAGCGCCGCCTGTCAGAGTGGAGCGGGCAAGACCTGGTTCCGCTGACCGTGGCCTTCACCACAGCCATCGAGGAGATCGAGGATCGGCTGCGTCCGATCAACGAGATTCTGACGACGCTGCCGTTCGGGGCGGGCCGTGACCGGTTGAAGATTTCGCTGCGTCGTCTGCACCGGGATGACTCGTCGGCGTTCCGCAAGGAGCTCAAGGCGCTCTCCTCCGGCGCGACCGACGAACTTAACGATGAGGAGATCGAGAGCCGTTTCCAGCGCCTGCAGGCATTCATGGGCCTGATTCGCAAGCCCGACGGCACCGCGAAGGGGGAGTCGCCGCGCGATCTGCTGCTCGATGTGCGCAAGCATGTGGAGATCACTGCGGTGCGCACGACGCCCGACGGCCTCGAGGTGAGTACCTACTCGTCACTCGGCGGCAAGAGCGGTGGCGAATCGCAGGAGCTGGTGGCATTCGTGGTGGGAGCCGCGTTGCGGTTCCAGCTCGGCGACGAGAGCCGCACCCGTCCGCGCTTCGCCCCGGTCTTTCTCGATGAGGGCTTTGTGAAGTCGGACTCGGAGTTCGCCGGTCGCGCCGTCGCCGCCTGGAAGGGGCTGGGTTTCCAGCTCATCATCGGCGCTCCGCTCGACAAGGTCACCGCGCTGGAGCCACACATGGAGCTGGTGCTGTCGATGACGAAGAACAACGCGACGGGCTACTCGTACATCACGCCGCTTTCTTCGCCCGAATCCGTGGAGGCAGTCGCCTAGTCGCGAACTCTTGAAACACTTACCCATATGGGTATATGTTTGCGAGCATGGCACGAGCAGCGACCACGTCGGACGTCTTCAATGCGATCGCCGAGCCCCGGCGTCGGGAGATCCTGGCGCTGCTGCGCACCGGTGAGCGCCCGGTGGCCGAGCTGTCCCAGGAGCTGGGGATGTCCCTGCCAGGGACGTCCAAGCACCTGCGGGTGCTCCGAGAGGTCGGGCTGGTGCGGGACCGCAAGGCAGGCAAGCAACGCCTGTACGGCCTTGACGGCCGTGGGCTGCAAGCGGTTCACGAGTGGACCGGCGGGTTCGAGCAGTTCTGGAACGAGAGCTTCGATCGGCTGGACGCCTACGTGCAAGACCTCAAACAGGAAAGGCAAGAGGAATAGCTGATGAATACGACGAGACGAGAGACGCAGGCGCCGTCCGTGACGACCGACCGCGAGATCGTGATCTCCCGAGTGATCGATGCCCCGCGAGAGCTGGTATTCGAGGCGTTCACCGATGTGCGGCACCTGTCGCAGTGGTGGGGGCCGGAAGGGTTCACCACCACTACGCGGTCCTTCGAGTTCCGCACCGGCAGCGAGTGGGACTTCGTGATGCACGGACCGGACGGCACCGACTACAGCGAGTGGATCACCTGGACTGAGATCGTGCCGCCGGAGCGGATCGCGATGCTCCATGGCGAGTACCGCGGTGACCCGAATGCGTTCGAGTCGGTCCTCACGTTTGAACCCGACGGGGAGGCGACCCGGATCGAGATGCTCACGGTGTTTCCCACTCCAGAACTGCGCGACGAGGCGATCGAGAAGCACGGCGCGATCGAGGGTGGTCAGCAGACCCTGGGCAACCTGGCTGCCTACGTCGCAGAGATCGTTCGGGCAGGGATCGTTCGGAAGGGAGCGGAGGACTGATGGCCGGAAAGGTGTTCTTCAGCGTGTCGATGTCCCTGGACGGGTTCATCGCACCCGAGTCCCCGGAGGATCTGATGGGGCAGCAGTGGATGGAACTGCAGCAGTGGGTCTTCCGACAGCGTTTCTTCCGAGAGAACCTGAAGCTCGGCGAGGGCGGCGAGGAGGGGCGTGACAACGACATCGTGCGGGAGACGTTCGAGCGCACCGGAGCGAGCGTGTTGGGAAAACGCATGTTCGACGCCGGTGAGGGTGCGTGGCCGGAGGATCCACCGTTCCACACGCCGGTGTTCGTCGTGACGCATGAGGAGCGCGACCCGTGGGAGCGGCAGGGTGGGACCACCTTCTACTTCGTGAACGACGGTATCGAGTCCGCTCTCGACCGCGCCCGCGAGGCCGCCGGCGAGCAAGACGTCCGCATCGCGGGCGGCGGAGAGACGATTGTGCAGTATCTCAATGCCGGCTTGATCGACGAGTTTCATGTCGCGCTCTCGCCCGTGCTGTTCGGCTCGGGAATCCGCTTGTTCGAGGGCGTCGAAGCGGGCCGGGTGGCTCTTGACCTGGTGAGTGCAGAGCCTTCGCCGAGCACGACGCATCTCAATTACACCGTGCATCCGCGGTAAGCGCGGAGGTCTCGACAGGCCCGATCAGCGACGCCAGAATAGGCGCATGCCCACCGCCCTGCAGATCGTGCGTTCACTCGTCGCTCCGCTGACGCGCACACGCCTGTTCCGCTGGCTGGGTCCGAGAGTCCTGCCTCCGGTCGAGCGCGTGCTGAAATGGCTGAGCCGTGGCCGCGTGCAACTGAGCGGTCTGCTCGTTCCCTCGCTCGTCTTGCATTCGATCGGCGCAAAATCAGGCATCGAACGCGACACGATACTGATGTACACCGCAGACGGCCACGGCCGGGCGATCGTCGCCGGAACGAGTTTCGCTCGCACGGGTCACCCGGCCTGGACCTACAACCTGATGGCACATCCGGATGCCGCAATCAGCGTGCGCGGCAATCGTATGCAGGTACAGGCGCGGCGTTTGAGCCCGGCTGAATGCGACGCGGCGTGGCACATAATTGAGCGGCAGTGGCCCGGATATCGCAGCTATGAGCGGGATTCAGGGCGCACGGTGCGTCTGTTTCTGCTGCAGCCGGTGCGTCGGCCGGCGAACTCACCGTGACACGCCGCGCAGATAGGCGATGGCCGTGGGGCTGTCGATGACCTCGGCGTACTTCGCCTGCAGATCGTAGAGCGACGCACGGTGCACCGCCTCGTCGCGATCGCCGACCGCATCACTGACGACGAGGGGCACAAAACCATACTGAATGGCGTCCACGGCCGTCGCTCTGACGCATCCGCTCGTGCTCGTTCCGATGATGACGACGGTGTCGACACCCGTTGCTCGAAGCCTGGCCGCCAGGTCGGTGCCGAAGAAGGCGCTGGCGAACTGTTTCACAATGACCGTCTCGTCAGCGGTCGGCGCGACGCTCGGCATGGTCGCCCCGACGGCGGAGTCCCCAATGAGTGCGCGAAGCGCCGGCACTTTGTCAATGAAGATTCCTCCGTCTGCGCTTCCTTCGCGGTAGCGCACGACGGTATGGATGACCGGCACCGACTCGCGGCGCGCGGCCGCGATGACCTCGGCTGCCACGCCGAGAAAGGAATCAGAAGGCAGACAGAGAGGGCTGTCCGGATCAAAATAGGCGCGCATGAGGTCGATCGACAGCAGCACCGGCAGTCTCCCCGGCGAGAGAGTGCCGGCAAACCCGGCGGCAAACCCGCCCTGCACATCGGCCTCTGTCATCTGACCGGCGGCGGGGTGGGGGCTGGAAGACCCGTCTCTTCCAGACTGTTGCGCAGCAAGGTGTCCATGTCGTCACCCCGATTGAACAGCGGCAACGGATACTCGCGGATCGCGCGCAACTGACTCCGGAGCGCGTCAGTCGCATCGACGTCGAGATCGCCGTCTTCGGTGCAGACGACGCCGTACCGACTCGCGCCCTCCTGGCTGACCAAGCCGCGTCGCACCTCCTTGCAGACGAGCTCGGGATCACGCGCCAAAGCATCACCCCAGCCGCCACCGCCCCACGTGACGAAGTGGAGAACATCGTCCTTTTCGACGGCGACATCGTGCACCTTGCTGGGCAACACAACGGTTCTCCCATCTGACGTCTCGATCCACTTGCGCCCGCGAGCACCCGGCTCCCCGCCCTTGACACCCCACGGGTAGGTCAGCCAGCGATCATCGTGGATGGCAATGGTTCCGGACTCCAGAAAGCGGTAAGACACATCGACGCCGTTGCCGCCGCGGTGAAGACCGGCGCCGCCGGTGTCGGCGATAGTCTCCCAGCGATCGACGATCAGCGGGTAGTAGGACTCGAGATACTCGCACGGGATATTGACGAAAGACGGCCAGAGCGAGTGCCCATCTGGGCCATCGCCGACGGGACGCCCAGGAATGCCGCCGAATCCAATCGAGTAGAGCTGGAACCACTCACCTTTGCGGGCTCCCTCGCTGTAGTTGCCCGAGTACATGAAGTGCGGTGACGAAGAGAAGCCTGCGGCGTTCAGCAGGTCGGGATTCGCCTGCCCGAGCAGCCCGCCGAAAAGGTCGAAAAGACGGCCGATTCCGTGGTTTCGCCCGTTCAGGGCGGCCGGATAGTCGGGCTTCCAGAACGAGCTGTCGGGAATTTCAACGTCGACCAACGGATAGAAGCCGTCATTCCACAGAATCTGAGGGTCGGCGACGGTGATCATATAGATCCCGAAAAACATCCGAATGAGGTTCTCGTTGATGAAATAGTTGATCGGCCCGTGCGCTTGTGCGCTGCTGCCGGTGAGGTCGATCAGCACCTTGTCGCCGGTGCGCGTGATCGTCATGGTCAGCTCGTACGGGCCGAATCCGCGCCCATCGTCGTCGATGAAGTCGGTGAACGAGAGCGGCCTTCCTTCTTCGAAAACCAGCGCAAGCAGCGTCTTCATCGCCCGGTAGTTGCGGTCGAGCAGCGCGTTGAGCGCCGAGGTGTAGGTGTCAACTCCGAAACGCGCACACATCTGCTGAACGCGCCGCGATGCGGTGCGGCAGGCGGCGACGATTCCGTTCAGATCGGCACGATTCCAGTCGGGCTTGCGCACCTGGTTCAGGATGATGTCGAGCGCGACATCGTTTCGCTCGCCCTGCCGGTAGAGCTTGAAGGGAGGGATGATGACGCCCTCTTCGAAAATCGTGCGTGCGTCGGTGGGCATCGATGCCGGCGTCTTGCCGCCGACATCCGTCATGTGGCCGAACTGGGAGGCCCAGCCGACCACTCTGCCCTCGAAGAAGATCGGCATGACGACCAGCCAGTCATTCGCATGGCTGATCGCCGCACCGCATGAGTAGGGGTCAGACGTCATCAAAACGTCACCCTCCTCGATTGTCCCGGCGAAGTTCTCGAGAAAGTCAGGGATCGAGAGACCGAACTGGCCCACGATCATTTTTCCTTCGGGGTCTGCGATCAGCGGAAACTCATCGTGCTGTTCGCGGATGCCTGGGCTCAGGGCGGTACGAAACAACGTTTCGTCCATTTCATAGCGCGCGCTCCGCAGTGCATTCTCGATCAGGTCGACGGTGATGACATCCACGTCGACCGCGGTGAGGGGCTGAGTACTGGTTTCTACGATCTGTGCCATGGTTCAGTCCTTTGCTGTCGCGTCGACGGGACGAATGAGGAGGCTTCCGTGACTGTGCACGGTAGCGGAGTGATCAGGGAGCACCAGGGTGGTTGAATCCATTTCGGCGATCACCGCAGGGCCGGCCACGACGTTTCCGGCCTTGAGAAGATGACGGTCGTAAATCGTCGCCTCAACCGGGAATCCCTGAATCCAAATCGTGTGCTTGCTCCGAGCGGCCGGCGTGGGGTCTGGCCCGCCGTCGTCCAAGGAGACTGAGGCGACCTCTGGCCGGGGGCCGCTCACCGTGGCGCGAGCGGTGACAAGTTCTCGCTCGTTGTCGAGGAGGAATGCGAAAAGCCGCTCATGCTCCGTGTCGAAGATGGATTGCAGCAGGCCGAGCCCATTCCGCTCTGCCTCGGTTCTGAACGTGTCGATCTCGATCTCGATCGGAATCTCAAAGCCCTGACCGTGGTAGCGCAGGTCGGCCGAATAGGTGACGGTGAGCTCGTCTACGCTCAGGCCGGTCGCCAGAAGTGACTCAGTGGCGGATTCCGCGAGTTCGTCAAAGATGCCCAAGAGATGGGCGTCCGTGAGCTCGCTGAATCGTCGCACGAGTGTGCGTGCTGATTCATCGCGGAGACTGGTTGTGGCGTCACCGTAGGCGCAGAGCACCCCGGGGGAGGGTGGGATGATGACTGGCCAGGCGCCGGTCAAGATGCCCAGCGCGTTGGCATGCAGCGGGCCCGCTCCGCCGAACGCGACAAGCGCGAAATCTCGGGGGTCGAAGCCTTGTTGGGTGGAGACGAGCTTCAAAGCCCCGTAGATGTTCTCGTTGACGATGTCGATGATTCCGCCGGCCGCGGCTTCAGTGCTCGTCAGGCTGGTGGAATCCGCAATGGTTTGCACTGCTCTGCTTGCGGCCTCGATGTCGAGGGTGATTTCTCCTCCCGCCAGTTGAGAGGGAAGGTATCCGAGCACGACGTTTGCATCGGTGACGGTCGGCGCTGACCCTCCCTTTCCGTAGGAGGCCGGTCCCGGAGCAGCACCGGCGGACTGCGGACCTACCCTGAGCGCCTGCGTTAACGGGGGAACATGGGCGATGGAGCCTCCACCGGCGCCCACAGTGCGAACATCGACAGAGGTCGCCCGCACTGTCAGATCGCCCACCGTGGTTTCTCGCCCGATTCGCGGCGACAGGTCTTGAACGAGTGCCACGTCGGTGGAGGTGCCGCCCATGTCGAAAGTCAGAAGGTTGGCGAATCCCGCCTGTTCGGCTGCCCAGACCGCACCGGTGACTCCGCCGGCCGGGCCGGAGAGAAGCAGTGAAACAGGATTGTCGGCTGCGACCATCCCCGACACCAGCCCGCCGTCGCTGCGAAGGATAGACAGCTGGGCTTCGATTCCCGCGCCACCAAGTTTGCTTTCGAGGTTGCGCACGTACCCGGCAACCTGGCCCTGCACATACGCATTCGCCACCGTCGTGATGGTGCGCTCGTACTCGCGCAGCTCGGGAAGCACGATTGACGAGCGAGAGACGGGCACACCGGGAAGCTCCTCAGCAGCGATCTCCGCAATTCTCCGCTCATGGTCACCGTTGGAATACGCGTTGATCAGGCTGATGCTCAGGGCCTCGATGCCCTTCTTACGCAGCTTCTGCAGCTGGCGACGCACGTCGTCTTCATCAAGTGGTGTGATCACATCGCCGTTGCTCGCGATGCGCTCAATGACCTCGACGGTGTCTTCAAGATCGGCAAGCGGCTCTGGTTTGGGCCAGACGATCCAGCCGGCCAGGCCACCGGGAACAAACGACCTGGCTATCTGCAGGACCTGACGAAAACCGTTGGTCGTCACCAGCCCCACACGAGCGCCCTTCTTTTCAAGGATGGCGTTGGTCGCGATCGTGGTCCCGTGAAGCACCTCTCGCACCTCGGACGGCGAAACGCCAGCGGCCAGACAGACCTGTTCGATCCCATACAGAACACCGATTGACTGATCCTCCGGTGTTGACGAGGTCTTGTATCGGTGTGTGGTGCCGGTTGTTTCGTTGATGAGAAGGATGTCGGTAAACGTTCCTCCGACATCCACTCCAAGCCGAAAAGCCATTGGTTCTCCTCGATGAGATATGACTACTCGATACCGGCATGAGTGCGTAGCTGCTGGGTCGAGCTGAACGGGTAACACGCTTGGCGCCACGATAGAACTCGCGCCCGAGCGCTGTCAAGGAATTGCATACAACTTTCACCCGAGACGTCATTTTTGCTTGACTCTCCGGCATCGGACTGCGAAGTTGTATGCAATGCGACGTTTCTTGGTGTCGTGGTGGGTGAGTGACTAGGAAGGCGTGGTCGTGACTACTAACGCTCCCGCAGAATCAGCGACCGGCCCGTTGGCCGGACTCCGCGTGGTTGAGATGGGCCAGTTGTTGGCCGGCCCGTTCTGCGGACAAATGCTCGGTGATCTCGGCGCGGACGTCGTGAAGATTGAGGATCCGAAACGGGGGGACCCCCTGCGTCAGTGGGGGCGTGATCTTCCGCAAGGACAGTCGCTGTGGTGGTCGATCGTGGGCCGCAACAAACGCTCGGTCACTCTCAACTTGCGTGAGGCCGAGAGTCAAACGATCGCCCGGACCTTGATCGGCACCGCAGATATCGTGATCGAGAACTTTCGTCCCGGCACGCTCGAACGCTGGGGGCTGAGCTACGACACGCTTCAGGCGGACAACCCCGGTCTGATCATGGTGCGCGTCTCCGGGTTTGGACAGGACGGACCATACTCTCAGCGCGCCGGCTATGGTGCTATCGGTGAGGCGATG
The DNA here is from genome assembly GCF_039538945.1 of Glaciibacter kafniensis. Classification (NCBI taxonomy): domain Bacteria; kingdom Bacillati; phylum Actinomycetota; class Actinomycetes; order Micrococcales; family Microbacteriaceae; genus Glaciibacter; species Glaciibacter kafniensis. Next base: position 288,959 of record NZ_BAABCN010000002.1, read on the forward strand.
GGTGGGCTTCGTTATGTGGTCGGTGAACCGACGTCACCGCCCTCCCGTGTCGGCATCTCGATCGGGGACACGCTCGCCGCCCTCTTTGCGACAATCGGTGCGCTGGCTGCTGTGCACGAACGCAGTGTCAGCGGGCGAGGACAGATTGTGGATTCAGCAATTTACGAAGCTGTACTGGGTGTGATGGAGTCTCTCGTGCCGGAATGGCAGATATCGGGCTATCAGCGCGAACGCACCGGCGCGATTCTGCCCAATGTGGCCCCGAGCAATGTCTATCCGACGAAGGACGGCCAGTGGATTCTGATTGCAGGAAACCAAGACACAGTTTTCGGGCGGTTGGCGCAGGCGATCGGCCGGCCGGAGCTTGCGACTGACCCACAGTTCGCAACGCACGGCGCGCGGGGCGCGAATCAGCAGAAGCTTGACGATCTGATTGCCGAGTACACCGCGACTCAGATTGCTGAAGATCTGGAGGTTGCCTTGGAGAAGCATGCCGTGCCGTCGGGAAAGATCTTCCGCCCGGTGGATATGCTGACCGATGCGCATTTTCAAGCGCGTGAATCAATCACCTCGGTTCACCACCCGGTGCTCGGCGACGTGTCGATGCAGAATGTCTTTCCGCGCCTGAGCCGCACGAGCGGGAGCATTCGATGGCCTGGCCCCGAACTGGGGCAACACACCGCCGAGGTGCTCTCGGGAATCGGGATCGGTGAGTCTGAATTGGCAGAATTGCGAGATCGAGGCCTGGCATGAGCATTCCCGGACTGCCCTCCTCAATTCGATTGGTCGAAGTCGGTCTGCGCGATGGCTTGCAGGCCATTCCGGCAATTGTCCCCACCGAGCACAAGGTCGAACTCGTCCGCCTCCTGATCGACGCAGGGGTGCGAGAAATTGAGGCGGTGTCCTTTGCCCACCCGAAGGTGCTGCCTCAGCTTGCCGACGCCGAGGACGTGATGGCGGCAGTTCCTCGTCTTCCCGGCGTCGTCTACCGGGGACTCGCACCCAACCTCCGCGGCGCTGAACGCGCGATTGCGTGCGGAGTCGATGAGATCGTGGTGGTGGTGTCGGCAGATGAGCAGGTCAGCGTGCGCAATCAGCGACTCACTGTTGAGCGGATGCTGGAAGACGTGGCGGTGATCGGCCGGATCGCGAACGCTTCGAGCACCAGGATGATCGTTGCTGTGGCGTGCGCCTTCTTCGCCCCGGCGCGCGGTCCGGTGTCTCGTGCAGAACGCATCCGGGTCGTCGACGCTGCAGCAGACGCGGGTGCAGGAGGTCTCTACCTGGCCGGTACCTCGGGGGAGGAGCATCCGGGGGAATTCTTCGACGGCATCGCCGAGGTGAAAGCGCGTCATCCTCACCTCGACCTGGGCGTGCATCTCCACAATCGCAACGGATTCGCCCCGGCAAACGCGCTCGCCGCGATGCTGGCCGGAGCGACGTGGCTTGAGGGGTCCTGTGCGGGATTGGGCGGTGACCTCTGGTTTCCGGGGGACCCGTCGGTGCTCGGAAATGCGCCGCTTGAGGATCTCGTTCACTTGTGTGACGGCCTTGGAATTCGGACAGGGATCGATCTCGTGAAGTACACACGGGTTGTCGATCGATTCGTGGAGATGACGGGTACGGCGTCGACGTCATTCGTCTCACGCGGTGGGACTCGGAATGACCTGGCCTCTGCCCGGTGGCCGCACTCCGTGTGACCGCTGACGGGATACGGTAATCGACATGGACATCACGCCACATGCGACAGGGGAAGCCCGCGCCGCGGACGAGAGCGCGTACTCGCAGGTGCGATCGATCGTCGTCTCTGGTGCGCTTCCGGCCGGTTCGTGGCTCAGGGAGACGAACTTGGCCGAACAGATCGGTGTCAGCCGCACGCCGATCCGTGAAGCGTTGAAGCGTCTGGCCGCAGAGGGACTGGTTGAGATCAGTCCCAATAAGGGCGCTCAGATTGTCTCATTCACACCTCAAGACGTCGCGGAACTCTACGACGTACGTGCCGGGTTCGAGCCGCATGCCGTCTTGCTCGCAGTTCCGCTGCTTACAGATGACGACATTGTGCGCCTGGCTGAGCTCAACTCTCAGATGGAAGCCTCGGTACGCTTGGGGCAGCTCCACGAGCTCAGCGCGTTGAACGCGGAGTTTCATGGAATTTTTACTGAAAGATGTGGCAACAGGCATTTCGCCATTGCGCTGCAAGCCATCGTCAGGCCGGCTGTGGTCACCCACACATTTCAGAAGTACAGCCCCGCAGCGTTGAATCGGAGCATGCTACACCATGCAGAACTCGTCGCCGCTGCCAAAGCCCGGGATGCCGAGTGGGCTGAAGCGGTCATGCGTGTTCATATTTTGGCGGCTCGAAATGCGGCAGGAACGTCGCCGAGTTCGCTCTGACTGACAGGCCGAGGGCGAATCCAAGCGAGTCGCTGCCGCCTGTTGCTGCTGCAGCCGGTGTGAGTTCGACCTTTCCTCAGCTCTGATGACATTGCCAGCAGATCGGCAGGACTTGTGCAGATGGCCTCTGCATACTTGCAACTTCGCCCGGGCGGACCCCCTCCCGTGGATTGTCGATCAAGAACCGCTTGGACGCCAGCGCCTTCGCGTTTCGCCTTGTGAAAGTCATGCCAAACCCACTTCGTTCCTTGTTTTCCTCGTTCTCCAGTTCCTCAGATCTCGGCCCCGAGTCTGGCAACACCCGCGTTCAGCAGACCCGCCGTCGGCGGGGTCGCAACCGTCAGCGAGTTCTGATGGCCGGAGCGGTCGTCGCCGTCGGAGCCATCGTCGGCACCGGTTTTGTCGTGCAATCAGCGGTCGCCACTCAGAACGATAGTGCTGCGGCAGCCGCAGAGGCCCGTCAGACCGAGGCCGATCTGGCGGATCGTGTTCTGCGCGCCCACGTCACCTGGACCGCGAAGTCCACCGTCACGGATGCCAACAGCGTGATCGCAGCGGCACAGGGCAAGACCGACGCGACGACGTTGACGGCATCCGTCACCACGCTCAATCGCGCGACCCTCATCGCTGCCCCCGAACACATCGCCGAGCTGGCCAGCGTGACAAAGACACAGACCGAGACTGTGCAGGCTGCCGTCGTGGCCGTTGACCGTGCCACTGCCGAGCAGGCGGCCACCGCTGCCGCCGCGGCCCAGGCCGCTGCCGAGGCGCAGGCCGCCGCGGACGCCGCTGCCGCCGCCGAGGCTGCTGCCGCTGCTGAAGCCGCAGCTCAGGCCGCACCCGAGGAGTCCGCCGCGTCGTCCCGGCCCGCAGCCCCGACCGACCCGAGCGGTGCCCAGGCGATCGCCCGCGACCTGATGGCCGCACAGTACGGCTGGGGCGACGACCAGTTCGGCTGCCTCGTCAGCCTGTGGTCGAAAGAGTCGGGCTGGAATGTGAATGCCTACAATGCGTCGAGCGGTGCCACGGGAATCCCGCAGGCGCTGCCCGGCAGCAAGATGGCGTCAGCAGGCGCCGACTGGGCGACCAATCCGGCCACCCAGATCACCTGGGGCCTCGGCTACATCTCAGGGAGCTACGGCACCCCGTGTGGCGCCTGGGACCAGTCGCAGTCATCCGGCTGGTACTAAAGCAAAACTCTTGCCGCTCGCTGCGGCCGGGCATACTCTCTGGTCATGACCTTTGACGGCTGGCCGCGAGCAGCGCTCGACTTCTACCGGGGCCTGGAGGTCGACAATTCCAAGGCCTACTGGCTCGCACATCGGGAGGTGTACGAGCAGAAGGTCCTGCAGCCGATGACCGAGCTCCTCGACGAACTGGCCGAGGAGTTCGGTCAGGGGCGGGTGTTCCGGCCCTACCGCGACGTGCGCTTCAGCGCTGACAAATCCCTCTACAAGACGGCAATCGGCGCGACGCTGTCTGGCGGGGGATACGTGCAACTGTCGGCGCGGGGGCTGGCCGCCGGTGCAGGCTGCCACCGGCTCGCACCCGATCAGCTGGAGCGCTACCGCCGGGCCGTTGACACCGAGCTCAGCGGCGAGGACTTGCGCGCGCGCATCGCGGCGGTCGAGGCGCACGGCATCGAGATCACGGTGCGCGATGCCCTGAAAACAGTGCCGCGCGGCTACCCGAAAGAGCACCCCCGTGCGGATCTGCTCACGCACAAAGACCTGGCCGCGTGGACGGAGTGGGGAACCGAAGCCTGGCTGCAGTCGGCCGAGGCGAAAGAGTACCTCATCGCTTTTCTCCATGATGCGCGACCCCTGACAACGTGGTTGGACGAGCACGTCGGACCAACGACGCTGACGCGCTGACGGGCTGACAGACAGGCGGGGTCACCATGTTCGAACTCACCGAGGAACAGCAGACACTGGTCGAGATGGTGCGCGATTTCGCGACGGAGGCCATCGCCCCGCACGCTCTCGAGTGGGATCAGACCAAGCACTTTCCGATCGATGTGCTTCGTGACGCGGGCGCCCTCGGAATGGGCGGAATCTACGTGCGGGAGCAATTCGGCGGCTCCGCGCTCTCCCGCCTCGACACCGTCTTGATTTTTGAGGAGTTGGCGAAGGCCGACCCCACGATTGCCGCCTACATCTCGATCCACAACATGGTGGTGTGGATGATCGATGAGTTCGGCACCGAGGAGCAGCGTGCCGCCTGGGTTCCTCCCTTGGCCAGCATGCAGGCGTTGGGGAGCTACTGCCTCACCGAGCCAGGGGCGGGATCCGACGCCGGAGCAGTGACCACCAGGGCCGTGCGCGACGGAGACGACTACGTGATCAACGGCGCCAAACAGTTCACGTCAGGCGCCGGTGCCGCCGGCTACTACCTCGTGATGGCCCGCACCGCCGACACCGGCAGCCACGGAATCACCGCCATCGTCGTTCCCGACGGTGTTCCCGGCCTCTCCTTCGGGGCCAACGAGAAGAAGATGGGCTGGAACGCCCAACCGACCCGCTCGGTGATCTTCGACGATGTGCGCGTGCCGCTCTCGAACCGGCTGGGTGAGGAGGGCAGCGGATTCGGGATTGCCATGAAGGGTCTCAACGGCGGACGCATCAACATCGGCGCGTGCTCGATCGGGGGAGGGCAGACCGCCCTCACGCGGTCCATTGCCTACCTCAAGCAACGCACGGCATTCGGCGGGCCGCTGATCGAGCAGCAGACTGTGCTCTTTCAGCTTGCCGATATGGAGATGGAACTGCAGGCGGCGCGCTCCCTGCTCTGGCGGGCAGCAGATGCGCTCGATCGCAACGCGCCCGATGCGGTCAAGCTCTGCGCCATGGCCAAGCGGGTCGCCACGGATGCCGGTTTCACCGTCGCCAACAGCGCCATCCAGCTGCACGGAGGGTACGGATATCTTGCGGAGTACGGCTTGGAGAAGATCATGCGGGACCTCCGGGTTCATCAGATCCTGGAGGGAAGCAACGAGATCATGCGCCTCATCGTCGGTCGGATCGTGGCGGATGAGTAGAACAGCCGAGTAGAGAGCAGCCGAGTAGTGCAACCGAACAGCCAATGGACCGACGACACCAGGAGCGCAGCATGCCGAACACGACCATCGCATTCATCGGACTCGGCCATATGGGCGGTCCGATGGCCGCAAACCTGGTGAGGGCCGGATACTCCCTTCTCGGATTCGACCTGGTTCCGGCCGCCGCCCGACAGGCCGGGGCCAACGGGGTGACGATGGCGGCATCGGCCGCCGAGGCGGCGGCAGCGGCCGACGTCGTGATCACCATGCTGCCGGCCGGAGAACACGTTCTGGCCGCCTACCTCGGCGATGACGGGCTCATCGCAGCAGCGAAGCCGGGCACTCTGTTCATCGAATCGTCGACCATTGCCGTCGACGACGCCCGGGCGGCTCACGAGTTGCTTCGGGCCGCGGGGCACCGCGGTGTCGACGCACCAGTTTCCGGAGGCGTGGTGGGCGCGGAAGCAGGGACCCTGACCATCATGGTCGGAGGGGAGGCCGACGACTTCGTCGCGGCCGAAGCCATCCTGCATGTGGTGGGGACCCGGGTTGTGCACTGTGGCGGGCCAGGTGCGGGGCAAGCGGCCAAGGTGTGCAACAACATGATCCTGGGTGTGTCGATGATCGCTGTGAGCGAGGCTTTTGTGCTGGGTGAAGCGTTGGGACTCACCAATCAGGCGCTCTTCGACGTCGCTGCCCACGCCTCCGGCCAATGCTGGGCGTTGACAACCAACTGCCCGGTACCGGGGCCGGTGCCCGCCAGTCCGGCAAACCGCGCCTACCAGCCCGGTTTCGCCGGAGCGCTGATGGCGAAAGATCTCGGTCTGGCCGCCCGGGCAGTGGAGTCGACCGGGGTCGTCGCCGAACTCGGCAGCCGAGCCGAGGAGATCTATCGTCGGTTCGCCGACGGGCCGGGTGCGGCTCAGGACTTCTCGGCGATCATCGAGGAGATCCGGGCGAGAAGTGCAGTGAACAGCGAATCGAAGGGGCTGGCATGACCGACTACCAGACGATCCTCGTGACCCAGCGGAACCGGGTCGGCCTCATCACCTTGAACCGGCCTGACGCCCTCAATGCGTTGAGCGATGCGCTGAGCCGCGAGGTGCTCGCTGCCGCGCAGGCCTTTGACACGGATCCGGGTATCGGCGCGATTGTCATCACCGGATCCGAGCGTGTCTTCGCTGCCGGAGCGGACATCAAGGAAATGGCTGAGAAGTCGGTGGCCGAGATGTACAAAGCCGAGTGGTTTTCGGCCTGGGACGACCTCGCCAGGGTGCGCACACCCGTGATCGCTGCGGTGGCCGGCTACGCATTCGGCGGAGGGTGCGAGCTTGCCCTGATCTGTGACTTCATCATTGCCGCTGAGAACGCGCAGTTCGGGCAGCCGGAGATCTCAATCGGAGTCATTCCGGGCATGGGCGGCTCGCAACGGTTGACACGGGCGATCGGCAAGGCGAAGGCCATGGAGATGGTGCTGACGGGCCGCACGATGAGCGCCATCGAGGCTGAGCGGGCGGGGCTCGTCGCGCAGGTCGTGCCCACAGCCGACCTTCTCGAGGTCGCGCTCTCCACGGCCGACGTCATCGCACGGATGTCGAAGCCGGTGGCGATGATGGCCAAAGAAGCAATGAACGCGGCTTTCACGATGCCGTTGTCCGCCGGCGTGCACTTCGAGCGTCGACTCTTCTTCTCGTGTTTTGCCACCGAAGACCAGAAGGAAGGAATGCGCGCGTTCACCGAGAAGCGTCAGCCGAATTTCGTGCATCGGTGACCGCAGACGCAAGCGGATGAGACTCAGCCGCGAATAGCCTGACTGAGGTCAGCGACCCGCGTTGAAGAACGCGGCGCCGGCATCCCGAAACGCCCGCGAAGTCGGCGCGTTGAAATGATTGCGACCCGGGATCTCGAAGAATGTGCTGTTCGGCGTCGCCTCGGCGAGCTCACGTGACGCGGCCAAAATCGAGTCTTCGCTGCCGGTGGCAAACAACACGGGTTGCGTCGGCGCGTTGTCCGGCCCCGGCTGGGGGCCATCACGCATGCCTTCGACCAGCGCGACGAGTGCTTCGAGGTCATTGCCCGGCACCGAACTGGCCATCGTGAGATAGGCGCCGGTGAGTCTGTCGGCGACGTCGGCGCCGCTCTCGATGTGCGCCCTGGCATCCTCAACCTGAAAGCGTTTGAGCGGATCGCCGTCGGGAATCCCGCCGAGCATCGCCCGGGTGATGCGATCGGGGTGCTCCCTGGCAGCCTGCCAGCCCACCCGTGCGCCGAGCGAGTAGCCGGCATAGCTGACCTCGTCGAGCAGGTAGGCATCGAGAACCTGCAGCACATCGGCAACGAGCAGCTCCATCGTGTAGGCCGCGGGAGCGTGGGGCTTGTCGCTCGCCCCGTGGCCGCGCTGGTCGATGGCGATCACGTGAAAGCCGGCCCGCACGAGGTCGCGGGTCCACCCGGTGACATGCCAGTTGACCAGAGCGCTCGAAGCGAAGCCGTGAACGGCGACAATGGTCGGGTCGGCTGGGTCGCCGAACTCATAGGTCGCAAGTTTGATGCCATCGGGGGAGTAGACGGCGTGGGGCTGGGGCTCGACGGGAGTGATCATCAGAACCTATTTGACCACGGTCGTGGGCGAGCCGCTCACATTCGGCCGCCTGATTTCGCGGGCTGTGGCAGGATCTCAGAGGGCGCCCGAACTTTCGACTGCGGGTCGGAAGGCGATATCTCTATGCGTACTCGACGTTGGTTGCCCTCTGACCCCGGCGGTATTCTTGTCGGCTTTCTCCTCGCCGCACTGTCGGTGACCCCGTCACTGCTTCCGCGCCCGGCACTGCTTCAGGGAGTGGTTACCGGCCTCAGCTTCGCGATCGGCTACGCGTTCGGCGCTCTGCTCCTCGCGCTCCTCACACGCTACGTCACCTGGCGTCCCTCGGCACGCGCACGTCGCAGTGCACGCTGGGGCTTCGCCGGCGTGATGCTGGCCGCAAGCGTTGTTGTGGCCGTCGCCGCGCTCGGCTGGCAGAACGAGGTGCGCCGGTTCGTCGAGATGCCACCGGCCACCGGCCTCGACCTCACGCTGTTCTTCGTCGGAGCGATCCCCACCGCGGTTCTGTGCATTCTGGTGGGGCGCGGCATGCGCGCCCTCTATCGGATGCTTCGCACCCGCGTCGGTGTTTCGGTCGCGGGGATCAGCACCGCGGTGCTGGTCGGCATCGGCGTTTTTCTGCTCGGCGTCGTCGCCATGAGCGCCATCGACGGCGTATACCAGGCACGCAATGCCGGCCCGGCCGATGAGGTGAGCGAACCGAGCAGCAGCTACCGCTCGGCCGGAGTCGATTCCGCGCTCGACTGGAACGACCTGGGTCGACACGGCTCGGTGTTTATCGGCGGTGGTCCGACGACGGCAGAGATCGAGGCCGCGACGGGCGCCGAGGCGGTCAACCCGATCCGTGTCTACGCCGGTCTCGCGTCGGCCGACACGTCGAAGGAACGCGCGGCCCTCGCGGTGCAGGAACTCGAACGCACCGGCGCCTTCGACCGCTCGGTGTTGGTCGTTGCGACACCCACCGGGTCGGGCTGGCTCGAGGCACAGACCGTTGATTCGCTTGAGTACCTGCACGGCGGCGACACCGCGATCGTTGCGGCCCAGTATGCCTACACGCCGAGCTGGGTCTCGTTCGTGTTCGACCCTGACGCGCCGATCGAATCGGCTCGCACCCTGTTCGACGCGGTGTACGAGCACTGGGCGACACTTCCTTCCACCGATCGCCCCCAACTCGTCGTTTATGGGCTGAGCCTGGGTGCCCACGGCGGCCAGGGAAGTTTTGCCGATCTTGCCGATCTGCAGCAGCGCACCGACGGCGCTCTCTTCGTCGGCAGCCCGAACGGAAGCCCGATGTGGCGAAACCTCACCGCACAGCGAGACGCCGGCAGCCCGATCTGGCGCCCGGTGCTCGACGACGGCTCGGCCGTGCGCTGGATGTCGACTCCCGCCGATTTCGAGGCACTTCCCGGTCAGTGGAACTCGCCACGCGTCGCCTACCTGCAGCATGCGACGGATCCGGTGACCTGGCTCGGCCCCGAACTGATCTGGGCCGAACCCGACTGGCTGAAATCGGGCCAGCGTGCCGCAGACGTCAGCCCGTCAATGCGCTGGATTCCCGTCGTCACCGGCGTGCAGGTCGTCGTTGACATGCTGATGGGGGAGAGCGTTCCGGCCCGCCACGGCCACAACTACGGCGACGTGGTTCTCGACGGCTGGCGTGCGGTGACCGGGGACGGCGGCCTCGATGCTGTGGCGACCGATCGCATCCGTACGATCATCGCCGGCTACGCGGTCAGTGCCAGCAGCACCGACTGACCGGCCTAGCTGAGGTCTCGCATCCGGGCAGCCACCGCCGTGCCGTCTGCCCCCTTGCGCTCAGCGGTGATCGCGATGATGAGCAGCACGGCACCGGCCGTCGCCAGGGTGATCCACCAGAGCAGGGGGTTGATCGTCTGCCCGATATGCACCATGAAAACCACGAGAATCTCGATCGGGAGCACGCCTAAGCCCAGAATGAACGGAGCGGCGAGACGCTTCACCGCACCGATCAGAATCGCAGCCAGAGCCAGACTCATCACCAGAATGGCACGCCAGGTTTGCGGGTCGGTTCCGGTCGCGAGCACCGAAGGCAAGAAGGTCACGATGATGCCGGGCGCGAGCAATCGCCAGGAACCGGCGAACCCGATCGGCCAGGAGGTCACAGTGCCACCCGCCGCCGCCGCGGGAGGCGTGCCAGAGCCTGGCAGCTGTGCCACCGTCGGCAGCCCCCGCAACGCAACGATGCCGGCGCCGAGCAGCGCAAGTCCGAGCGGCAACGAGAACGCCTCCACCCGCAGCTCACGTTGACTCCAGCCGGCCACTGCGGTGCACCAGGCCAGCGCGAAGACGAACCAGACCGGCGGAAGGGACACCGCCCTGCTGCGGGCGCGCGCCGCAATCACGAGCATGAAGCCGAGTAGAGCGAGGGTGAGCAGCATCAGGGTCAGAATCGAGAGCGGGTGAAAACGGATGGCCGTGATCGGACCGAGCACGAGAAAAGCGGATGCCGCGGCGTATGTCCAGCGTGAGGGCACACGTGCCCCGGCCTCCGCTGAGCCACCGCCCAGAACCCAGGCGGCGACAGCGGCAAGAATCGCCGCGACCGCGCTCAGCGCCAGTACCGGAACCATGACCAGAGCATCGTGAGTGAGGGCGAGCTGATCGAGGCCGAGTCCCCAGCGCACCGCTTGCACGGTTCCGGCACCGGCGGCGCAGGTCGCTACGACCAGGGTCGGCGTGCGCAGCACCTCGAACCGCGGGGACAGGACCCCGCGTTTCAGGAGAGCGCCAAGCCCGATCAGGAGGGTTGCCGCAGCCAACAGCGTATACGTGCGCCACGGAAACGTGAGCTCAGAGGAGGCGGGAGCCACGGCCAGAACGACGAGGCTGGGCACCACGGCGACGCCCAGACCGGTGGCGAACAGCGCGAACCCGTCGCGGCCGCGGGCGACGAAAATCGCCCCGACGATCATCGCGGCGAGAGCCGGCGGCAGTAGGTACGGCTCGATGATGCCCACATCCTGCATCGCCCAGACACACCAGAGCGCGCCGGTCCAACTCGCCCCTGCCGCCCACCAGGCGTAGCGCGGGCGGGTGGTGAAGGCGCTGGCCGCTGCCCCCACCCCGAGAATGACCAGCACCAAGAACGTGGTGTTCAAACCGGCCGCCGTGCGCACCAGGGCGAGAAGAACCGTCAAGACGGCGGTGACGAGGGCTGAAATCTCGATCCACCGGCGCGCGGCATCCGCTTCGGCGACCGAGATTCCCCGGCGTCTCAACGCCTCACCGATCAGCGCGGCGGTGGGCAGTGTGCATGCGACGATCGCGGCGACGACGGGAAGCACGATGGGTGAACCGCTCATCGGCAGGAGCTGGGCGCCCAGGCAGACCACCACGACGGCGAGCGACGGAACGAGAAGCGCTGCCGCGGCCGAACGCAGTAGCGGGGTCATGCCGGCGCGACGAGTGGTCATCAGAGTCAGTGCAAGGGCGAACGTCACGCCGGTCGAGAGTGCGGTCCAGCCGCTTCGCACGAGCAAGACCGCGACAATGCCGATCACAAACGGCACGGCGGTCACCAGCAAGGTTGCATACCAGCTGCGGGGCGACAACCACCTCGTGAGCGTTGCGCCGAGCGCGAAGAGCGAGGCCAGTGTCGTGGTCAGACAGAGCACCGCAACGGCTTCCACGTTCGCCAGGGTCAATGCCGTGCCGAAGACGATCAGCGCGTAGGCGTAGCCGATGCCGAAGTAGAGGGCTCTCCATCGCGCCGACGAGGCCTGGGCGATGACGGCGAGCCCGACCACGGCGGCAGCACCGACCCAGACCACCGTCGAATCCTGCAGCCACCCGATCGCCGCACCCAGAACCAGCAGCAGATGGGCGCCGATGAGAAGCGGGCGTCGAATGGCGGGCGTCGCGCGTGCGACGCGGCCCACTCGGGTAAGCGCGAGGGCGAGTGACGCGGCAAGCCCCAAGCCGACGACGGCCTGCACCGGGGTGTCGAAGCCGGGCCAGACGGTGACGGTGAGGGCGGTGAGCACCGCCAGCCCCAGTGCGAGACTGCGAGCGAGGTGCGCAGAGACGACGGTCTCAACGGCGCGGGATGTCCACCACTGGGTTGCGGCGACACCGGCGACGCCGAACACGAGCACGAGAGCACTGGACGGGCTGAACGTGGCAGAGAACACGTCGTAGCGTGAGGGATCGAAATCCAAGGCCCTGGCCAGGAGCGGGCGAATCGTCGACAGCGGTTGGAGCATGGCCAGGATGATCACCGGGAACGCCGCAATCAGAGCGATCGACCAGGCGCCGATCAGAAACGCGGTGCGTCGTGACGGGATCGCGGCACGGAGCGTGGCGGCGGCGACCAGGGCGAGTCCGGCCAGGATCGGCACGAGTGCGGTGTACCACTCTGAGTCGGCGAGGTCGACGCCCAACGGAAGGATGCCGATCGCCGTGACACCGAACGCCCCCGCCGTGACGCTCCACAGACGCGGCAGGCCGTCGCGGCTTCCGAGAGCCGCCACGACGCTGAGGCAGGCCAGGATGCCGGCCGCACCGAAGACGCCGGCGGAGCCGAGCGGCAGACCCAGTGCAATCAATTGAACGAGGGCAATGACGACGGCAGCGATCTGCAGGATCGTCGCCGTGGCGCGCTCGCCCGCGAGAATCCTGCCGAAGCGCGGGGAGAGACGGCGGATGATCACCTGCAGTGCCAGCACTGACGCTGCGACGGCGAGACTCCCGACAAGCGCCGACCAGGTCGTGCCTCCGGCGATGCCCCAGAATCCAGGGGTCAGCGCTGCTCCGACGACCGATACCCAGACCCAACTGCGCACGCGAGCACGAACGCCGAGAAAGAGGAGTATTGCAGAACCCAGCAGGGTGCCGATTCCGGCAAACAAGAACTCGCTCACGCCGAGCGGCGCGGTCTGCGCGAACGCCCAGATGTCGAGTGTCACGAAGACGGCGCCGAGCGCGCCGACTGCCTCGGCGGAGAACTGCAGTCCCTTCGCGGCGAAGAACCACGCACCGCCCAGAAAGAGCACGGACATCAACGAGATGATCGCCGTGCGCATGCCAAAGCTGGTGAGGTCTGGGTTCAGAAAGGTGAAGACGAGAGCGGCGACGGCGAGCAGGCCGGCCCCGGCCACTGCCAGCACCGATTGCACGCTGATCTGCTTGGCTGCGGCCGGAGCATTCGGGGCAGCGGCAATAACTGCAACCGCACCAGCGCCACCAGCGGCACCAGCGGCAGGGGCGACGGGGGTTGCGGTGCGGATGGCGGGGGTGGGGACAGCCGACGAGGCAGCGGGCCAGGCCGTCGGCACGCGGTCGATGATGTTCCCTCTGGTCTGCAGCGCCTCTGCCGCCTGCGTCGATGCTGCAACCAATTCGGCGCCAACCGGCCCGGCGAGGTCGGCGCCGCACGTGGAGCACCACTGGGCGGCATCGAGGTCACCATCGCAGCGCGGGCAGACGAGCCAATCAACCAGATAACGGACAGCGTCGTCGTTCCAGCTTTTCCCCATGGCCGCAGTCTCGGTGCGAGGTCCCGGTTTTTCGGTGACCTGGTGGCGCTCGCCGAGTGGGGAGCAACCGGTAACTCTTGCCTGCGACCTCCGCACGTGGCAGGTTGGGCACCCGTCCACTTTTTCTGGATGGGCCGCCTTCCAGAAAGGAACAAGGCCATGGGGTTCTTTGCGTTTCTGATCCTCGGGTTGATCGCCGGAACAATCGCCAAGTTGATCCTGCCCGGCAAGCAAGGCGGCGGATGGTTTATGACTCTGCTTCTCGGTGTCGTCGGGGCGATGCTCGGTGGCTGGTTGGGCGGAATCCTGTTCGGTGCAAACCTCGACGAGTTCTGGTCGATCCAAGCCTGGCTGCTCGCGATCGGCGGAGCGATTGTCGTTCTCCTGCTCTGGGGTTTGCTCTTCGGTCGAAAGAAGACGGCTTGATCGAGTGTGGCCAGAGCACACGGCCCTGGTCACGCATCCGCAAATTCAGCGTCTGACCCCGGCGTGTGAGGCGCATCAGCACAGCCACATTGATGGTGCTCCACCTCTCGAAGCGCTCCTGGTCGCCTGCCGAGTGTCGGCCGCTGCCCTGACGGTGCCGCCGTGTCGGTGGTGCCCCCTAGCGTTGTAGTGTCTGACAGCGTCCCTTCCGTTTCACCATCCTTCTCCAACCGTGAGGATTCCTTTTGGTTCTCGTTTCACTCGTGCTCCAACACGCCAAACCGTACAAGGCGTGGATCGCAGCAGTCTTCGTGCTGCAACTCATCTCCACCATCGCTGCCCTCTATCTTCCGAGCCTGAACGCTCAGATCATTGACAAGGGCATCTCGATGGGTGATTCCGGCTTCATCTGGTCGACTGGCATGGTCATGCTGGTCGTCTGCCTGGTGCAGGTGGTGACAGCCATCGGCGGCATCTACTTCGGTGCCCGCACCGCGATGGCGATCGGCCGCGACCTGCGCCGTGAGGTCTACCGCAAGGTTGACTCGCTGAGCGCACTCGAGCTCGGTCGTTTCGGCACCGCCACCCTGATCACGCGTGGAACCAACGACGTGCAGCAGGTGCAGATGCTCGTGCTGATGACGCTGAACTTCATGGTCTCCACCCCGATCATGTGCATCGGTGGCATCGTGATGGCGCTGCGCGAAGATGCCGGGTTGTCCTGGCTTGTCTGGGTATCAGTGCCCCTGCTCTTCGTGATCGTCGGCTTCTTGGTTTACCTGCTCATGCCGTTGTTCCGGCTGATGCAAGATCGCATCGACGGCATCAACAGCGTGTTGCGCGAGCAGATCGTCGGCATCCGCGTCGTGCGCGCGTTTGTGCGTGAGCCCTTCGAGTCGGAGCGCTACCGCACCGCCAACGAAAACCTCACCCGCGTCTCTGTACGCGTCGGAAACATCTTCGTTTTGATGTTCCCGGTCATCATGATGGTGTTGCACCTCGCCACAGCCGCCGTGCTCTGGTTCGGCGGTCACCGGGTCGACACTGGTGAGATGCAGATCGGTTCGCTCACCGCGTTCCTGCAGTACCTTTTGCAGATTCTGATGGCCGTGATGATGGGCGTCTTCATGGTGATGATGATCCCGCGCGCTGTGGTCTGTGCCGAACGCATCCAGGACGTGCTCAGCACCGAGTCGAGCCAGCTGATCCCCGATGCATCTGTTGCCACCCCCGCCGTCGGCTTGGTCGAATTCCGCAACGTGACCTTCGGCTACCCGGGCGCTGAGCGTCCGGTGCTCGACAATGTCAGTTTCACCGCGGAGCCCGGAAAGACAACAGCGATCGTCGGGTCGACCGGTGCAGGCAAGACCTCGCTGATCAACCTGATTCCCCGCCTCTATGACCCGCAACAGGGTGAGGTGCTGATCGACGGCGTTCCCGTTTCATCGCTCACCCGCGCTCAGGTGTCGAGCGTCGTCGGCCTCGTGTCACAGAAGCCCTACCTCTTCTCCGGCACCATCGCGTCAAACCTGCGCTTCGGCCGGGCCAGCGCGACAGACGACGACCTCTGGGAGGCGCTGAGAGTCGCTCAGGGCGAAGACTTTGTGCGGAACAAGGCGAAAGGACTCGACGACCCCATCTCCCAGGGCGGCACCAACGTGTCTGGCGGCCAACGTCAGCGTTTGTGCATCGCCCGAGCGCTCGTCGCCAAGCCCCGCGTCTATCTCTTCGACGACTCGTTCTCGGCGCTCGACGTGTCGACCGACGCCCGGCTGCGTGAGGCACTCGGCGAGGTGACGGGCGACGCCACCGTCATCATCGTGGCCCAGCGCGTGTCCTCCATCACCGACGCCGACCAGATTCTGGTCGTCGACGACGGAGTGATCGTGGGCCGCGGAACTCACGAAGAACTTGTCGAGCGCAATGAGACGTATCGCCAGATCGTCGAATCCCAGCTCAGCGTCCAGGAGGTGGCGTAATCATGGCGAAACGCACCAGCAAGAAATCACGCGGGTCGCAAGATGCCGCAGCCCCCGGAGCCGAGATCGACGCGCTCGACATCGATGCAGCCGAGAGCGAATTCGACTACACCCCGAGTGAAGCCGATGGCGACATGTTCGGCGGAGCGCCGGCGAAGAAGGCACAGCACTTCTGGCCGTCGGCCAAGCGTCTGATCGGCCTGCTTCGCCCTGAGCGCGCAAAGATGATCGTCGTTGTCGCCTTGGTGACCGTGTCTGTCGTGCTGACCGTCATCGCGCCGAAGATTCTCGGTGAGGCGATGGACGTCATCTTCAACGGGGTGATCGGTGCACAGCTGAAGCCCGGTACGACGCTGCACGAGGCAATCGCGGGACTCCGCGCAGCCGGCAACGACGAGTTTGCCGACATGCTGAATGGCACCAACGTGGTCCCGGGCCAGGGCATTCAGTTCGATGAACTGGCGCGTCTGATCACGATCGTCCTGGCGCTCTACGTCGTGGCCTCATTTCTGATGTGGGCACAGGGCTACGTTCTCAACGGCCTGGTCATGCGTGTCATCTACCGCCTCCGCCAGAACATCGAAGAGAAGCTCAACCGACTGCCGCTGTCGTATTTCGACACGCGCCAGCGCGGTGACGTCATGTCCCGTGTCACCAACGATGTCGACAACATCCAGCAGGCACTGCAGCAGGCATTCTCTCAGCTGGTGCAGTCGTTGCTGACAGTGCTCGGTATCGGCGTCATGATGTTCATCGTGTCGTGGCAGCTCGCCCTGATCGCTTTGATTGCTTTGCCGCTGTCTGGCATCATCGCCGGCGTGATCGGAGTGCGTTCGCAGAAACTGTTCGCCGCGCAGTGGAAGAACACCGGCTCATTGAACGGGCACATCGAAGAGACCTTCTCCGGCCAGGAGATCGTGCGTGCCTTCGGTCGTGACCGCGAAATGCTGGAGGAATTCGACAAGCGCAACGACAAGCTGTTCGACGCCTCGTTCGGTGCGCAGTTCGTCTCCGGCATGATCATGCCGGCGATGACGTTCGTCTCTTATCTCTCCTATGTGATGATCGCCGTGGCCGGTGGCCTGAAGGTGGCCTCTGGCCAGATGACGCTGGGAGATGCAACAGCATTCATCCAGTACTCGCGTGAGTTCTCGCAGCCGATCGGCCAGATGGCAGGCATGGCGAACATGCTGCAGTCGGGTGTCGCATCGGCCGAGCGCACTTTCGAGCTGCTCGATGCCGACGAGCAGGAGGCCGACCAGGTCACCGCTCACCTGCCAGAGCGCACCGACGGTCACGTGGAGTTCGAGAATGTCTCGTTCAGCTACAGCCCGGAGAAGCCGCTGATCGACAGCCTGTCGTTCTCAGCCGAACCTGGTCACACCGTGGCGATCGTCGGCCCGACGGGTGCGGGCAAGACCACACTGGTCAACCTGGTGATGCGCTTTTACGAGCTGACCGGCGGGCGCATTCTGCTCGACGGTGTCGACGTGACGTCGCTCTCCCGGGCCGAACTGCGTTCGCAGGTCGGCATGGTGCTGCAAGACGCCTGGCTGTTCGAGGGCACCATCCGGGAGAACATCCGCTACGGCCGACTCGATGCGACTGATGAAGAAGTCGTGGCGGCGGCCCAGGCGACCATGGTGGACCGCTTTGTGCGTCAGCTGCCCGATGGCTATGACACGGTGCTCGACGGCGACGGCGGCAGCGTGTCGTCGGGTGAGCGCCAGCTCATCACGATTGCACGGGCGTTCATCGCCAACCCGTCGCTGCTGATTCTCGATGAGGCCACCTCGTCGGTTGACACGCGCACCGAGGTGCTCGTGCAGCAGGCGATGGCGGCCCTCCGCACCGATCGCACCTCCTTCGTGATCGCGCACCGTCTGTCGACGATTCGTGACGCCCACACCATCCTGGTGATGGAAGACGGCCGCATCGCAGAGCAGGGCAACCACGAGGAGCTCTTGAAGAAGCGCGGCGCCTACTACTCGCTGTACATGGCGCAGTTCATGGGCGGCGAGCCGGAGCAGGCGGCATCGACGGATGGCGCCGGCTATGTCGCGGAGACCAGTGGCGAAAGCGTCGTCGAGGGAGATCCTTCCCTCGAGAGCGATACGGTTCCAGCTGGCTAGTTGCGCATTCTGATCCGAGACCCCACCGCCGATTTATTCGGTCGGTGGGGTTTCGTCGTGGGGCCACGCCTTCTTCGTCGAAAGACTGCGAACGCCGTAGGCTGATTTCGCCCGGCGCGGCCGCCGATCGAAGGGGGATCCGATGCTCAACACCAGTGTGAGCTCCATCGCGATTGTTGCTCTTGTCGCGGTACTCGCGCCCGTTGCGGCGTCGCTCATCGGCAGGGTGATCAAGATTCCGCTTGTCGTCTTCGAGATTGTGCTCGGGATGCTGGTTGGCCCGAGCATTCTCGGCTGGGTGCATCCCGACGCCTTTCTGACCGCGCTGTCGAACTTCGGGCTCGTCATGCTGTTCTTCATGGCGGGCAACGAGATCAATTTCTCGCTGTTCAGCACGCGCCTGATCAAGCGGGCGTCGTTTGGCTGGCTTATCTCATTGGTTCTCGGTGTCGTCATCGGAATCGCACTGGCCGGCGGCTCGCTCGACGGGGTGTACATCGGCATCGCCCTGACTTCGACGGCGCTTGGCACGATCATGCCGATCCTTCGCGACAGCGGCAATCTCACCACACCATTCGGCAAGGCCGTCACTGCCGTCGGGGCGGTGGGGGAGTTCGGTCCGCTGCTGGCCATCTCCATTTTTCTGAGCGGGCGACAGCCGGGCGTCGCCGCGCTCATTCTGCTTGCCTTTGTTCTCATCTCCGGCCTGGCGATCTGGTTCGCTCTCCGTCGACCGCATCAGCGATTGAGCGAGCTCGTCAGAGCTTCCCTGCACACGAGCGGGCAGTTCGCTGTGCGCCTCGTGCTGCTGGTGGTGATCGCTCTGGTTGCTCTCAGCATCGCGTTCGGTCTCGACATGTTGCTCGGGGCCTTTGCCGCGGGCATCCTGTCCCGGGCCTTACTGAAGGATGTCGGTGAGGCCGACAAGGTCACCATCGAACGCAAGTTGGAGGCCATCTCGTTCGGGTTTCTGGTGCCGATCTTCTTCATCTCGACGGGGATCACCTTCGACCTCGACTCGCTGATCTCCGACCCGCAGGCCCTGGTGATGCTGCCGATCTTCCTCGTGCTGCTGCTTGTCGTTCGGGGCGTTCCCGGCTCATTCGCCGCGCCGGCCGGAGCACTGTTCGCCGAGCGCCGTTCCCTCGCGCTATTCGCGGCGACAGGCTTACCGATCATCGTCGCGGTGACGAACATCGCCCTCGACCAACACGCGATGCAGCCGGGCACGGCTGCCGCGCTCGTCGGAGCGGGGATGCTCGCCGTGTTGTTGTTCCCACTCCTCGCACTCGTCGGCTCGAGTAAACACGCGCATTTTGCCACTGCGCTCCCCGCCTGAAGGGCGCAGAATAAGGTCATCGTCTGAAGGAGCACATATGACCTCGGCAACAGACATTCTGATCGACGGATTCGGCCGCATCCGTGAGGTAGTGCATCGCGTGGTCGCCACTCACAGTCCCCAGGTGCTCGCCGAACGGGTCGACTCCGATGCCAATTCGATCGCGTGGCTCGTCTGGCATCTCACTCGGGTGCAGGATGACCATGTGTCTGAGGTGGCGGGCACCGAGCAGGTCTGGCTGTCAGAGGGCTGGAACACCCGGTTCGGGCTGCCTTTCCCGCCCGAGGCCACCGGCTACGCGCAGTCGTCAGACGAGGTCGGACTCGTGCAAGGAATCTCGGCCGAATTGCTCAGGGGCTACCATGACGCGGTTCACGCGCAGACGGTCGGGTTCGTCGAGGGCCTCAGCGACGATGACCTCGCTCGGATTGTCGACGAACGGTGGACACCAGCCGTGACCCTCGCGGTGCGGCTGGTCAGCGTGATCTCCGACGATCTGCAGCATGCCGGGCAGGCGGCCTTCATCGCCGGAATGTTGGGGCGCCGCCGACATGGCTGATTCAGCTCGGCCGGTCGGCGAAGCGTCGACTGGGGCATCCGTTGTTCCACGGCGCGCGTGGACCGCCCTGATCGTGCTGATGACCGGCATGTTCATGGCGTTGCTTGACACAACAATCGTGAACGTCGCCCTCCCGACAATTCGCACGAGCCTGGACGCGTCGGAAGCGACGCTGTCCTGGATCATCTCCGGCTATGCCCTCGCCTTCGGCCTCGCGCTGATCCCCGCCGGTCGGATCGGCGACCGGATCGGTCACAAATGGGTGTTCTTCACCGGTCTCGCCCTGTTCACCGTGGCGAGTTTTTTCTGTGGTCTGGCCCAGAACGACCTGCAACTCGTGGTCTCGCGCGTCATCCAAGGTCTCGCCGGCGGAATCTTCGTTCCCGCGGTGACGGCCATGATCCAACTCATGTTTCCGTTCCGGGTGCGAGGCAAGGCATTCGCGATCATGGGCGCGGTGATCGGCGTGTCCACCGCCATCGGCCCCATTCTCGGTGGTCTCATCATCGAGGCGTTCGGCGACGAGAACGGCTGGCGACTCGTGTTCTGGGTCAACCTGCCGATCGGCGTCGTCGCACTCATCGCCGCAGCGATCCTGTTGCCGTCTGGTTCGGAACACCTCGCGAAGACCGGCAACGACTGGTTCGGCTTGATTTTGCTGTCGGCAGGTCTCGTGGCGCTGCTGGTTCCACTGATCGAGGGCCAGGATCTGGGGTGGCCGGCCTGGACCTATGCGACCCTCGTCGCCGGCGCGCTTCTGATCGTGGCTTTTGCGTTCTGGGAGCTGCGGGTGGCGAAAGCCGACGGGGTGCCACTGGTACCCCCACATCTGTTCTCGCATCCGGCGTTCACCGGTGGCGTCGTGCTCGCGTTGGTCTATTTCGCGGCCTTCACCAGCATTTTCTTTACCATTTCGATCCTGTGGCAGGCCGGCCTCGGACATACGGCTCTCGAATCGGGTCTCGTTTCGGTGCCATTCGCCATCGGCAGCATCATCGGTGCGGCATTCAGCGATCGTCTGTCGCGGCTGCTCGGACGCAGAGTCCTCGTGATTGGCACTGGTCTGCTCGCGGTCGGGCTGATCTGGGTGTGGCTCGTGCTGCTGCTCACTCCGCCCAGCGAACTCACCGAGTGGGCGTTGCTCATACCGCTGTTCCTCGGCGGCCTCGGCAACGGATGCTTCATCGCGCCCAATGCCCAGTTCATCGTGGCGACGGTCGATCGATCTGAAGCAGGCGCCGCAAGCGGGGTGATCGGGGTGATGCAGCGAATCGGAAGCGCCATCGGAATCGCCGTCATCGGCAGCGTCCTCTTCGGAACCCTGACCGTCACCGGCCACACGCCTGCGGCCGTGGCCGACGCATTCGCGTCGAGTGCGGCATCGGCGCTGGCCGTCAGCGCTGGGCTGAGCGTTGTGGCGTTCCTGCTCGTCTTCGCCCTCCCCAAGCGGGTCGACCAGAACGATGCCTCGAGAGGAGAGCCAGCGGCTCCCTAAGCGCTCGATCGCCTCATTGACTCGATCGCCTCATTGATGTGCGGCGAGTTCACAGCCTCCATTCGTCGCCCAGGAATATACTGTCGCGACGACACTAATTGAGATGGAGGTGCTGCGATGAGCGATATCGCGGATGTTGACCGGGCGAACGGTGCTGAACTGACGGCCACCGACGGGTTGCACTACCGCTCTCAACCGCTCGCTGCTCTCTTGGATGTCTTCGCGCTCTGGGGGTCGGAGGGATTCATCGGATCCCTGTCGCGACGTGCGGGCGTCGACCTGGACACCACGAGCGTGATCGCAATCACCACCCTTGCCCGCAACGGAGCCATGCGGCCGTCGGTGCTTGCTACACATCTGCGAGTGGGCCCATCGAACGTCAGCAAACTCAGCGCCAACTTGATCGAGCGCGGACTCGTCGAGAAAACGGTGGACACCGCGGATGCGCGTGCGTCACTTTTGCAGCTGAGCGCGCGCGGTCACGGTCTGATCGAGGGCCTCGTCGGCGTCGGCGACCAGATGATGACGGAGATTCTCGCGCGGTGGACGTCACAGGATCAAGCGGAGTTTGCTCGCCTCCTGACGCTCTTCGAAGGCGATGCCCTGCGTTTTGCCGCCACCGTGACCGCGAGCTGATTCAGCCTCTACACCCACCCCATTCACTCGACCCATTCACAACCAGATTCACCACACAGGAGATGAAATGTCACGAACGTACGTAGTCACCGGAGCAGCGTCCGGAATCGGCAAGGCAACGAGCGAGCTGCTGACCAGTCAAGGTCACACCGTGATCGGGGTAGACCTCCGCGGGAGCGATGTCAACGTCGATCTGACCACTGACGCCGGGCGCACGGCCATGGTCGATCAGGTGACCGAGATCTCTGAGGGGCGAATCGACGCGGTAGTAGCCGTCGCCGGATTGGCCGCCCCGATCGTCGCGACTGCGTCGGTGAACTACTTCGGCGCCATTGCCACGCTGGAGGGACTGCGCCCGCTCCTGCTGAAGTCCGATGCACCGCGTGCCGTCACCGTCGCCTCGATGGCGTCGCTGCATCCGCACGACGAGATTCTTCTGCAGGCCTTTCTCGACGGCGATGAGGCGGCCGCGCGTGCTCGGGCCCTGGAGCTCCAGGAGGAGGGTCCTGAGGTCGGCCACAAGATCTACTCCACCAGCAAGCAGGCCTTGGCTCGCTGGGTGCGCACGACCGCACCGACTGCCGACTGGGCCGGAGCCGGGATTCCGCTGAACGCCATCGCGCCCGCCGTGGTGCTCAGCCCGATGACCGCTGATCTGGTCGCTACGGAGGAGGGCCGGAAGGCGCTCACCGCGCAGGTGCCGATGCCTCTGAACGGGCCGATGCAGCCCGTGGTTCCGGCGCGCTTGCTCGCCTGGTTGTCCAGCGAGGAGAACAGCCACCTGTGCGGCCAGGTGATCTTCATTGACGGCGGGTTCGATGCCATCGTTCGTGGCGACAAGACCTGGTAGGACCGTATGAACGCGGCCGCATGAACGCGGCCGCATGAACGCGACTGCGTCAGGTGAGGATCGCTATTCGAGGAACGACGCGATCTTCACCTGACGTGGCCGCACCGCGTCCGGAGTCACATCCTCCATCAGAATCAGGGCCGCCTGGTTGAGACGCTCCAGCTGTCGCAACGCCGCGGCGACCGAGCCGGTGAGCGGCTGCCCGGCGTCGGATTCTTCAGGTGGGTCGATGCTCTCGGCGACATCCCCTGGTAGGTCCCCGTTCAGCACCGCGGCCAACGATGTCAGATTGTCTCTGGTGACACCGTGGATGCGAGCCCACTCGTCCGCGCTGATCCCTGAGGCACCGAGCGGCGTGCGCTCCGTCGCCATCACGAGGTGGCGCGTGTAGTAGACCAACGCCCAGATTGCGGTCAGCTGCCCTTCGATCCCGCCGAGGTCCATCGCACCCGACGCGCGGCGCAGGGGGACTGCTGTGGCGTTGATGAGATCCATCTGCCGGTTGAGCGCGAGCAGCCGATCGATGCGGGACTCGCGACTTTCGACGATTCCCCGGCCCAACTGAGTCAGGCAGGATGCCGTCATCTGGTCGACTATGCGCAGCAGCTCGGTGATCTCTCGGTTCAGTTTCTTGCGCGTGCGGAGCGGAAGAACCAACCGGGCGACAAGGAGGGCTATGGCTGCTCCGATGATCGTTTCGAGAATGCGCAGCTCGACGGTTTCGGTGCTGAGCTTGCCGAGAAACTCGTAGAGCAGGGCGAACAACATCGTTTGCCAGAACGTCGTCACCGGAGATGAGACGGCACGGTAGTACGCCGACGCGAACACGCAGACGGCCAGCAGTGGCAACACCACGGCCGGGTTGGCCTCGGTGGAGATGGCAACGCCGAATCCGATTGCCGCACCGACGATGGTCCCGACGATGCGTTGCGCACCCTTGACGAAGGTCTCGCCGTCGGTCGACCCGACCACCTGGTAGGCCGGCATCGCTGCCCAATATTGGTGGGTTGTCGAGACGAGCGATCCGACGGTGAGGGCGAGTCCGGTTGAGAGCGCAGCTTGAACTGCGCGACGCCCGGTCGGGGTGAATCGATCAGTGCTGGCGCTCGGGATTCCGCCCGATGGGTCGGTCAACGTCAGAACATCGTCGACCGTCGGATCAACCGTTACATCGTCGGTGTTTGTTGCCTCGTCTGCGCTGAGGCTGCGCGTCGGATCGGCGAGGTTGAGATCGACCGCCTGCGCCGAGTGCAGCGCATCGGCCACACGGCGCAACTCCACGATGGCGACGTGCAAACGCCGCGCCGATTCCGGCCAGTCTTCCCGTGAACGGAGATCAACCGAATTGGGGGGGAGCTCTTCAGCGTCGATCGCGCGGGAGGATGGGGCGCCGGTGGCCCAGGCAGGCAGCGCCGGGTAGCCGCGCAGGTGGTCTTGCAGCACCTGCAGTTCGCCGGCCAGCTGAGCGCGCAGGGCGATAGGGATGCCGGCGCCGGTCACCTCCCTGGCGGCAGTGGTCAGATTGATCGCGGCCAACTCGACATCGAAGACCCGCAATCGGAGTGCAGCGGCCTGCATGGCGTTGAGGTCCACGTCGGGATCGGTGCCGGTCAGCTGCCCGGCGAGGAAGGCGGCACTCCGGTGCACCTGCAGCATGTCGACCCTGACGCGTTTGCGCAGATCGGGATCCCATCTGGCCCACGAGACGGTGTCGATGAGTGGGTCGAGAGCGCGAATCAGACGTTGGCGAAAGGCATGCACCCCGCCACCGAGCGTGCGCGATGCCTTGCCCGGAGACACAATGAAGGGAAGTACAAACGACCAGACCACACCAACGATCGCCGCCGCCGCGTAGAGACCCGCTTCCTGTGGACTGAGTCTGAGAAGCAGCGTGAAATAGTAGGAGACGAAGGCAAGCTGCCCGAGCCCCGCCCAGGCCGGTCCGAAGCGACCGATCCCAATTCCGATGAAGGCCACGATGACGAGCGCAATCGTCGTCCAGTACGAGTCGTGGGGGATGGCGGCACTGAGTCCGACCGCCCCGACCACCGGAATGATCGCCAGAAGCCCGGCGAAACGGTGCTTCTGAGTGCGCGTCTTCCCCGTTGCCGAAGCGGTGAACATGGCCATCATTCCGCCGAAGAATGCGGAGGGAAAAGCGTCGGCACCCGCGGCGGTGAAGAGCAAGTACAGAGTCACCGATGCGCCGGCGGCGGCAATCAGAGCGCGTGCGGCAGCGATGAGTCTGGCATAGCCGGGATCGACCAGAATCACCCGGCGCTCCCAAAAACTCCGCAGCTTCGACGAGGATGGCGACGACACTGACCGATCCGATTGTCGTTCTCCGGCATCGACGACGGGAATACCGGTCGTGGCCGAAAAAGTAGGTCCGATCGGCGGTTCTTCTCCGGCGATGATGATGGGTTGGTAGTCGAGATCTCGGCTGACGGCCGTGGTGATCTGCTGAGAGCGGTAGGCGAAGGGAAGCCACTGCACATAGCGGGCGTACGCGTCGTCAAGATCGTGCAACGGTGTGGTGCCGGCGAGGTCTGCCATCTCGCGGTTGAGGGTGCGAAACCGTGCGACCCAGCGGTCAGAGTGCTCTTCGGACGCACTGCCGGCGAGTTGACGAACGAAATCCTCACGGGCGACCGTTTCCGGAACATCGCTACTGCGCCAACGCAGTCTCGGGTGAAGATAGTCGCCGAACCGGTCGAACTGAAAAGTCAGAGGAATCAAGACGGGAATGGCACTGGCTGGATGCCCGGTCGGCAGGCCCCAGCGGAGCGCGCCGATCGTGCCGCCCAGCATCCGCACTGAGTATGGCAGCGAGAAATCGTCGCGTCCGCTCTGAAAGTAGTAGGCGGCATGGTGCAACCGCAGGCCATCGGTGTAGGAGCCGAAACTGTCTGAAATCGCCTGCAGGTGACTATCAATTCCGTTCGGTTCCCCGTTCACAAAGAACGGAGCGAGGCTCTTGACCGGGTCGCCGGCCCCGCGAGAGGCGCTGAAGAATTTGGCGGAGAGCGCACTCAGGTTGCTGATCACGTCGTAAACACCGAGCAGAAAGGTGAGAATCAGTGAGATCAGAGCCACGCCGGTGAGGGTTTCCGTGATCGAAAGGAAGCGCAGAACATCGGTATTCGCGCTCAGCGCAGAGGTGCCGACGGTCGAGAGCTGGGCTGCGCTGAAGAGGAGGGCGCCGAACAGGTTCTGGTGCGCCCCAGAGTATTGAAAACCGTCGCCGGGCATCAAACCGAAATAGATCAGCCCGAAGCCCAGGATGACGCCGCAGAGCCAGGCGACAACGGTCACCATGATCTGAAGTCCGGTGACTTGACGGAGTGCTACCGGCCTCCATCGCCTCGACAAGCGCCGGGTGACCCGCCGGAGGAGTCGCCATTGGGCGGCCGCCAACGGGCCAGCGATGAAGCCGGCCTCGTCGTAATTCAAGGCAGTCAGAAAGACATCGAGGAGCGTCACTCCCAGAATCACAATACCGAGACCCACCCACAAGGCGTCCACGGCCCCAGCATAGGGGGCACCATTCGGCACCGCGAAAGAAAAATGAAGATTCTTCGAATTCTTCGCGAAGAGGGTGACAACCAGGCCGAGTCGTCCTAGGTTCGGGGTTATCGAACACCCGGGCCGGTGACACGGAGCCACCGCGGTGAACCGGGAGAGTTGAGGCAGAAATGAATCTCAGTCCGCGGGAAATTGACAAGCTCATGGTTTATCAGGTCGCTGATCTGGCGCGAAAACGGCGTGGGCGAGGAACGAAACTTAACCTCTCTGAGGCTCAGGCACTCATCACAGAAGCGATCTTGGAGGGCGCCAGGGACGGCAAATCGGTGGCCGAGTGCATGGAGCTCGGCAAGACGGTCGTGACCGAAGACGAGTGCATGGACGGCGTTCGACCGAGGCTCAGCCTGTTGCAGGTCGAGGCCACCTTCGTGGACGGAACGAAGCTCGTCTCCTGCCACGACCCGGTCGGTGCCTGAACATGACGGCGCCCCATTCGGCGCATTCAGGATCGGCCCAGTCACGATCGGCCCAGTCACGACTAGTTCTGGTCGGTGGGCACGAGAGTGACAACGGCGCAGATCTGTCGTTTCTTGGCAGGTGCTTCGACGATGTTCTGATCGCTGCAGCAGGTCGCTCGCTGCACCGAACGGTGAGTCGGCTGCTCGATGCCGATGACCGTGCGGTGTTGGTGCTCCCGATGACATTCGGTCGCAATCCCACGTTTGTCGCCGATGCGGCGAAGACGCTGAAGTGGCTGGCCGTTGGCGAGGCCGAGACACGCATCGCCTTGTGTGACTCGTTCGGAACCCCCGATCACCTGATCGCCTGGTTGCGAACCGCTGCGACGCAGAGTGCTGCGTCAGATCCTGCGGCCGCTGTGGTGATTGCCGCTCGGTCGTCGAATCCGTTCGACGATGCAGAGCTCTTCCGCATCGCTCATTTGGTGCTCACCCATGGCGCGGCCACCGAGGTCGATGTCGCCTGTGTCGATCAGGACGCGGATGTCGCCCGCTCGGTGAATCGGTTGCGCAAGCTCGGTTTCGACGAAACTGTCGTCGTTCCTGCCGGCTTCGCGCGCAGCAGCTCAGCCGAGTTCGGCACTGGTGACCTTGCCGGTTCGCGCTTCTACGGACCGCTGATGAGCGAGCAGGCAATCGTGCGGGTGATCGCCGAGCGTATCAGAGACGCCGAGCACAATCTCGGCCATGGGCGCAACGGAATTTCTGCGGGTCTCGAGGCCGATCATGGGCACGGATACGCGCATTCTCACGCCTTCGAAGAAGGCCAGCACGAACACGAACACGGTCACAGCCACTCGCATAATCATGCAGGCAGCTCGCATACCGCGCTCGCGCACACTCATTGATCATTGGAAGGAACCATCATGCTTGGAAGCCCCAAATACCAGCACGGAACTGATCAACTGGAAATCAACGCCGGACGCCCCAGCGTCACGCTCAAGGTGAGCAACACCGGTGACCGAGCTGTTCAGATCGGTTCGCACTATCACTTCTTCGAGGCGAACAAGGCGCTGCTCTTCGAGCGCGAAAAAGCATACGGCATGCACCTCGATATCCCGGCGGGGACAGGGGTGCGGTTCGAACCGGGCGACACGAAAGAGATAACGCTGACCGCATTCGCCGGCAATCGTCACATCATCGGCTTCAACAATCTGGTGGACGGCGGCCTCGACACGGAGGACACCAAGATCCGGGCACTGGCCAAGATGAGAGAACTCGGTTACAAGGACGGCGTTCCGACGAAAAAGGTCAGCTCCACCGCTCCGAAGGGAAAGAAGTAATGGCTCTCATCTCACGCAAGGAATATGCGGACCTCTTCGGCCCGACTCGCGGCGACAAAGTTCGGCTCGCTGACACCAACCTGATGATTGAGATCGAGAAGGACTTCAGCGAAGGCCACTACGGCGATGAAATTGTTTATGGTGGCGGAAAGACAGCCAGAGACGGAATGGGCGCAGACCCACAGGCGACCGGTGCGAACGGTGCCCTCGACCTCGTGATCACGAATGCGATCATTGTCGACGCCGTTCTCGGCATCGTCAAAGGCGATATCGGAATCAAGGACGGACTGATCGTGGGGATCGGCAAGTCGGGAAATCCGCAGACCCAGAGCGGTGTCGACCCGCGGCTTGTTGTCGGGCCCGGAACCGAGCTTCTGGCCGGTGAGCACCTGATCGCAACGGCCGGGGGCATCGACTCTCACGTGCACTACATCTCCCCGCAGCAGGCACAAGCTGCGTTGTCCAACGGGATCACCACGCTGTTCGGTGGCGGAACCGGACCGACGGACGGCTCCAACGGCGTCACGACGACGCCGGGAGTGTGGAATCTTCACCGGCTGTTCGAGTCGGCCGAGGCGATGCCCGTCAATATGGGGTTTTGCGGCAAGGGAAATGGTTCGAGGCCCGAAGCCCTGATTGAGCAGGTCGAAGCCGGTGCGGCGGGGCTCAAAGTGCATGAGGACTACGGCTCAACTCCCGCGGCCATCCGAACTGCTCTCGATGTCGCAGACCTCTACGACATTCAGATCACGTTGCACTCGGACAGCCTCAACGAGGCCGGATTCGTCGAAAGCACACTGAACGCCATCGATGGGCGCACCATCCACACCTATCACTCTGAGGGTGCAGGTGGCGGGCACGCTCCCGACCTGCTCAAGGTAGTCGGCCACCCCAACGTGTTGCCCTCGTCGACAAACCCGACCCTGCCGTACACGGTCAACTCTGTCGACGAGTTGCTCGACATGGTCATGGTCTGCCACCACCTCTCGCATGACATCCCCGAGGACGTCTCGTTCGCGGACTCCCGGGTGCGTGCCGAGACGATTTCGGCGGAGACGGTGTTGCACGACGTGGGTGCCATCTCCATGATTTCCTCCGATTCACAGGCCATGGGTCGCGTTGGTGAGTCCTTCCTTCGCACGTTCCAGGTTGCTCATCACAACAAGGACAAGCGGGGGAAGTTGGAGGAGGATGCCGAGGGCAACGACAACTTCCGCGTGCTGCGTTACATCGCGAAGATCACCATCAACCCGGCCATCGCGCAGGGAATTTCCGACTATGTCGGATCGCTGGAACCGGGCAAGATCGCCGACATCGTGTTGTGGCCGACCGACTCATTTGCGGTGAAGCCTCGGCTCATTGTCAAAGGCGGTTTGGTGAACTGGGCGTTGATGGGTGATCCCAATGCGTCGTTGCCAACGCCTCAACCGGTGTACTACCGTCCGATGTTCGGCGCCCAGGGCAAGGCTTTGCAGAAAACGCGTGTCACGTTCATGTCGAAAGCCGGCATCGACAATGGCGTTCCGGAAAAACTGGGACTGGAGAGTCAGGTGCTTCCTGTTCGCCGCTGCCGCAACGTCGGCAAGGAGAACATGGTGCGAAACGATGCGTTGCCGCTGATCGAAGTCGACCCGGAAACCTACAAGGTGACCTACGACGGCAACCTCGCCGAGATCGAACCGGCAACGTCATTGCCGCTGACTCAGCTCTTCTTCATCGCCTGAGGTGAGCATGGTTCTTTCACCGGTCCGTCAGCTGCTGGTCAGCCTGCAGCTGGCGGACTCAGCCTTCCCCAGCGGGTTCTACACGATGTCCCACAGTCTCGAAGGTTTCAGCCAGGCAAAACTGGTGAGCCGTCGAGACATCCAGGACGTTCTGTCTGATTTGCTCGTGCATTCGGTCGGCCCGGGTGACGCTACGGCGCTTGCCCTGGCCCACCGGGCGGCAGAGCGCGGCAACTGGGCTCTGGTTCAGGATGTCGACAAGCGTCTCTTCGCGTCGAAGCTCAATGCAGAGATGCGTAAGGCCTCGGTGCGGAGCGGTCATCAGGTCACCCAGATCGCTCTCGAGGCAATCGGCGGCGACCAGCTGGAACGTTACAGCCAGATGATCACCGCACGCACAACTCCAGGCTGCCAGCCGATTGCGAGCGCCGTCGCGAATGCAGCAGCCGGTGTCGCGACAGAACACGCGGTTGCCTCCGACCTGTTCGCGTTCTCGACGAGTTTCGTCGGCGCAGCCCTGCGGCTGCGTCTCACCGATCACCGCCATGCGCAGGTGGTTCTGAACGCGGTGGGGCCGGTCATCGAACGGGCCGCGGCCGACGCAGTCGCGCGCGACATCGATGACCTGGGCGGCTGCGTGCCGCTCTCCGACATCATGTCGGCTCAGCATGAGCGGGCCGAGGCACGTCTGTTTGCCACCTGATTATTTGTATTGCCGACAGTGTTCCAAAAGAAGTGGGGAATCATGAATGAGAACGTATTGAGAATCGGCATCGGCGGTCCCGTCGGTACCGGCAAGACAGCCTTGACTGAGGCATTGGTGCCGATGCTGATCGCTGCGGGACGCACCCCGGGGGTCATCACCAACGACATCTACACCCAGGAAGATGCCCAGCATGTGCGCCGGGAGCTGGCCGGAGTACTCGATCCTGAACGAGTCGTCGGTGTCGAAACCGGCTCCTGCCCGCACACGGCGGTGCGTGACGACCCGACGATGAACCTCGCCGCGGGTGCGGAGATGCTCGAGAAATTTCCCGACATCGACACCCTGATCTATGAATCGGGGGGAGACAACCTCACGCTGACCTTCTCTCCGGCATTGGCGGATGTCTTCGTGTTCGTTCTCGACACCGGCCAAGGTGAGAAGATGCCGCGCAAGCGCGGACCCGGAACCACCGAGTCCGACATTCTCGTCATCAACAAGATCGACATCGCCCAGTACGTGCGCACCGACTTGGAGGTCATGGAGAGCGACGCGCATCGAGTTCGTGACGGAAAGCCGGTTGTCATGACCAATGCGCTGACCGGTGTCGGGCTGCAGGAGCTTCATGATCAGATCATGGCCGTCTGGAGTGAAGCCAGAGCCGAACTCGTCTAATGACGATTGAGACGGCAACGACGCCGATGGACGAAGTGACCGATGCTCCGCGTGAAAGCGGGGCCGGGTCGACTGACGGTCTCCCGACCCCTTACGGGGGATACCGGGTGACGGCCTCGCACTACGAGCCGACGCGAGTTCCACAAGAAGTGTTGAGGTTTGCGGGTGATCCGGAAAGCCTCCGCGTCGGCAGTCCGGGCAAGGTCGGAGTGTTGCAGCTCACTTTTGCCCGGAACAGCAGGGGAACGGAACTGACAAAGCACTATCAGAAGTCTCCATTGCAGATCATGCGTCCCCTCTACTACGACCCGCTTCGCCCGGATATGCCGTCCACGATGCTGATGACCACGGGAGGCGGCATGGTGTCGGGCGATCGCCACCGCACCGACCTCGTCTTTGGGCAGGACACTTCTGCGCACGTGACCACTCAAGCGTTCGCGAAGGTCTACCGGATGGAATTCGGGTACGCCGCCGCGACCACCAACCTCACTCTTGAGGCCGGTGCATTTGTGGAGTTCCTGCCCGACCCGGTCATCCCATTTGCCAATTCGCGGTACTACCAGCGCACAGCCGTCGTGCTCGATTCGACGGCAACGCTGATCGCAAGCGAAACCGTGTATGCCGGACGTCTCGCACGAGACGAGCGGCATCTCTTCGATGTCTATGCGTCAGATTTCGAGGTGCGTCGTCCGGATGGAACCCTTGTCGCTCTCGACCGGGTGCGACTCTGTCCCACAGACTCCGACGTGAACGGTGTGGCCGTATTGGGCGGTTTTGATGTGCTTGCCATGTTGTACGTGCTGACTCCGCTCATCTCCGCCAGTGAACTCGCTGATCAGCTGCATTCGGCGCTCGCGGAAGCCTACGGCGCTGAGCTGCTCTTTGGGGTGAGCGTGCTGCCGGGGGAGAGCGGCGTGTGGTTGCGTTTGCTCAGCAACGACACCGTTCTCGTCGCGCGGGCTAGCGCGCTCGCCGCCGGCTTCGTGCACGAGCTCCTCACCGGAATCCCAGCACCCGCGTCTCGAAAGAGCTGAAACCATGAAAACGCAACGGTCGTATGTCACGCAGCTGAGCCGGGTGTTCATCCCCGTCACTCTGATGCACATCGTCGGGTTCGGTGTGTTCTTCGTGCTGATCGAGCCGCAGCATCTGAAGTTGGGCTCGTCGGTATTTGGGGTTGGAATTGCGATCACGGCGTACATCCTCGGTGTGAAACACGCCTTCGACGCCGATCACATCGCGGCGATCGACAACACGACGCGCAAGCTCGTCGACATCAAGAAGCCGGCGGCCGGCGTCGGGCTGTACTTCTCGCTCGGCCACTCGACCGTTGTGTTTCTGATGGCGGCGTTGTTGGCACTCAGCGTCAGCTGGGCGGTCGACCTTGCTTCTGACGGTAACGGCATCCGGAACATGCTCGGAATCTTCGGCACCATGGTGTCTGGGGTCTTTCTCTTGCTGATCGGCCTGATCAACGCGATCTCATTTGTCGGAATCATGCGGGTGTGGCAGCGTTCGAAAGACGGAGTGCTGAACGAAAAGGAGCTGGAGCGCCAGCTCGACGGGCGTGGATTCGTGAGCAAGCTCATTCGCCCCCTGATCAAATCAGTTGACCGGCCGGGAAAAATGTATCTCGTCGGGTTTCTCTTCGGCCTCGGCTTCGACACGGCCAGCGAGATCGCACTGCTGGTCTTGGCCGGCACCGGCGCAGCAACCGGACTGCCCTGGTACGCGGTGCTCTGTCTGCCGTTGATTTTCGCCGCAGGCATGAGCCTGTTCGACACCCTCGACTCGGCAGTCATGGTGAAGGCCTATTCGTGGGCCACCTTCAACCCGATCCGCAAGGTCTACTACAGCCTCACGGTGACGGGCATTTCAGTGATGGTGGCCGTGCTCATCGGTGGGATTGAGCTCATTGGCCTGCTCAACGAGAAGCTGGGCCTGAGTGACCCGCTCACCGGCTGGATTGCCAGCATTGACCTGGAGAACGTCGGCTACATCATTGTGGGAACGCTGATCTTCGCCTGGGTGGCCTCTACTTTGTATTGGAAGCTGGCCAAAGTTGAAGAACGGTGGGCCGGCCATCCGGCCAGCGCAGATGCGGGCGCAACACGCGACGATCATCAGTGACGAAGGGTCAGAAGACGATGAGCCAGACTTTGAGCGAAACCAAGGGCGTCGCCGCGTGGGGGCTCGCCCTCGGTCATGGCCTCTCGCAGATTTTCTTTCAGGCGAACGTCTGGACCGGGGCATTGATTCTGGCCGCCTTCGTGGTTGCAGACTGGCGGATGGCTGTGCTCGTCGTGCTCGGCAGCCTCGCGTCGTCGGCAACCGGACTGTTGTTCGGCTCAAAGATGCCGGCGGTACGTGACGGCATGCAGGGGTTCTGCGGTGCCCTGGTCGGGGCTGCGACTTTCGCCGCCATCGGTGGGCAAGGCGCCGCCTATCCGATCGCCATCGTCGGCGGCGCGCTCTGTGCCCCCGTCACCTGGCTCGTCGTCTGGATATTCACCCACGAACCGCTGAAACCGTTCAACCTGCCCTCGACGACCGCGCCATTCTGTATTGTCGCGACCGGGGTGCTCCTCGCCACCATCCCGCTCCACACCAGTACTCCAGACACGACGGTGAGCGACTCAGCTGTGACAGCTTTCTTTGTCTCATTGCTGACCAACGTCTCCCAGGTGGTGCTGGTGGACAGCATGTGGGCGGGCGCCCTGATTCTGCTCGGCTTGTTCGTCGCCTCCTGGAAGGTCGGACTCGCAGCGGTTCTCGGCAGCGCCGTCGGAAGCCTGTGCGCCCTGGCGATGAACGAATCCCTGCAGACCACGGCGAACGGACTCGCCGGCTATTCAGGAGTACTGACAGCCATCGCCCTAGCTGCCGTGTTCGTGAAGGGAACCTGGGAGCCGTGGGTCTTGGCGATCATCGGCACCGCCGTCACCGCAGTCGTCACGTTGCTGATGCATCACCTGTCCGGGCCGACCTACACCTGGCCGTACATTCTCACGACCTGGGTCTTTCTGATCATCGTCTACTTCGTTCCGCGTCTGAAGCGGGCGTGACGGCATCAGATCAGCGAGGCCAGCCACAGACCGAGTCCAGCAGCAGCGACCGCCAGCACCAGCATCCCGATTCCGCTGGCCAGTGACCAGCCGTAGCGGCCCTGCTTGATCAGCTGCACCGTCTCGTAGCTAGCGGTACTGAACGTCGTGTAACCGCCCAGAAAACCGGTGCCGATGATGACGTTGAGGTCGGTCGGCAGAAGATGTGTGAGCGTGAGTCCGGTGATGAAGCCGAGCACAAGCGAGCCAGACACATTGATGATCGTGGTGGCCCATGGGTAGGCGGTTCGCAGCTTCGAGCGGAGCAACCCGTCGAAGAGAAAGCGGGTCGCCGCGCCGAGACCACCGGCAACGGCCAGGAGCAGAAAGATCAGGGGGGTCATCGGGTCACCGTGCTCGCTGCGTCGGGGGTGTGTGCCGCTCGGCGGGCGTTGGCCCGGGCGGCGATCACGATGCCGGCCCAGGTGGCGAAGGCGCCGAGAATGACGGTGCCGAGGGCGTAGACGAACGCGAGTGGGAGGTATCCGTTCGAATTCAGTACCGCTGTATCGGTGGCGAGGGAGCTATACGTCGTGAAACCACCGCAGAAGCCGGTTCCGAGCAGCAGCTTGAGGTTCTTCGCCCTGCTGTCGCCTGGGCCGAGTCGCGTCACTGCCTCGTAGAGGTAGCCGAGTAGAAAGGCGCCGACGATGTTGATGAGGGGGATGACGATCGGCATCGGGCCGAGGTTGGGAATCAGCAGCGAGAGACCTTCTCGTGCGGATGCCCCGACGGCGCCGCCGAGCGCGACCAGGCCGATGGGTCCCCACCGCAAATGACTTGGGCGTGCCACGGCGGAGTTCACTGCTTCCACGGCGTCGGTGATTCGAGGCCGGGCGGGCGGGCGGGAATGACGACCACCGGGCGGTGTTGGTGATGCGCCAGTTGCACCGCGATCGAGCGGTTGAAGAATTCCTGGATGCTGCCGCTCACGGAACTCTCGTGGCTGCCGACGACGATCATGGCCGCGTCGATGGTCTGGGCGAGATGGCCGAGGGCGCTGGCGATGTCGCCGGCGAGCAGGAGCATGCGCCATTCGATGCCGCTGTCCACCAGCAGCTCTGCGAGACCGGCGGCCAGCTTCTCGTCGAAGATCTCCTCCCGGAGATCGGCGAAGTCGGGGTCGATCGAGGTGGAGCTGACAGCGCCGTCTGCCGCCTCTGCGGTTGCGTAGCGTCCGGGATTGACGTGCGCGCAGACGAGCGGGGCTCCGAACCGGAGTGCGAATTGGGCGGCGTGCAGAACGACATGGGTTGGTTGGCCGGGGGATACTCCGACGATGACGGGATGAACCGAATGCTCGTTGGCTGGCATGCTCGGAGCCTACCGGCGCTGAACATCCCCTTCAAGCGCGCGCGGCGCGGCGATTCGGGGGGCGCCGGGGTGCCGCTCCCACCTGAACCACAACTCGACGCTCTAGAGTCAGGCACTGTGAAACCTCCGAGATCGCTTGAAAGCACGCCCGTCGCAGATGTCGC
This sequence comes from Glaciibacter kafniensis, assembly GCF_039538945.1. Lineage (NCBI taxonomy): Bacteria > Bacillati > Actinomycetota > Actinomycetes > Micrococcales > Microbacteriaceae > Glaciibacter > Glaciibacter kafniensis. Next base: position 324,931 of record NZ_BAABCN010000002.1, read on the forward strand.
GAATCTTCCTCTGCTGTCCGAGATGGCCAAGCTTCGCGAAGAGCTTTCCCGCTTCCTGATGCGGTACAAGTTCGGTATCGACGAGGTGCTGACGAAGATCACGATCCTCCAAGAGGAATTTCTGCACCTGCACGAGCACAACCCGATTGAGCATGTGAATTCCCGCCTCAAATCGCCGGAGAGCATCATCGGTAAAATCGAACGAAAGAGCCTCGACCCCTCGTTCGACTCGATCCGTCGAAGCATCACCGACATTGCCGGAGTGCGAATCACCTGCAGTTTCATCGCCGACGCCTACCGCGTTTTCGATCTGCTGACCCAGCAGAGCGACATCCGGGTGCTGGAGGTCAAGGACTACATCAAGGACCCCAAGCCCAACGGCTACCGCAGTCTGCACGCGATCATCGAGATCCCGGTGTTCATGTCGGACGGTGTCGTGCCGGTGACCGTTGAGCTGCAGATTCGCACGATCGCGATGGATTTTTGGGCGAGTCTCGAGCACAAGATCTATTACAAGTACGACGGCCAGGTTCCATCAGCGCTTCTCGGGAATCTGACTGAGACGGCCGACATCGCCGCGAACCTCGATCTGCGGATGGAGCGGCTGCACCACGAGGTGCTCGCGCTGAACTCGGATCCGTCTGGCCAGGAGACGCGGGACAGACCAGGAGACCCGAAACTGAAAGGAATCGGGTCATCGGTTCCTGGCTGACAGGGCGGTGAGTACCCGGATAGCGTGTGCCGCGTCGTCGGTATCGAGGCCGGATGCGAACTCGGCGAGCACACGATTGCCGGTTTCGACCACAGCGCGGCCACGCGCAGTGACCACGACCGTCTTCTCCCGACGTGACAGCGGTGAGGCGTCGACCGTGGCGTAGCCATCCTTCACCGCCGCGTCGACCTGCCGGCTGACGCTGCTCTTATTGAGCCCGAGCACCGCGGCGATCGCCTGCTGATTGAGTGGGTCGTCGGGGGCCGACAGCGTGCAGAGCAGCGTGTAGGTGGCGAGCGAGGCCCGGCATTCGGTCTGAACGCGCTCGCCGAGAGCGCGTTCCAGATTGGTGACCGCGGTGCGGGCGCTGAGCCACAGCTCGAGAAGTTGAGCGCTGGAGTCGTGTGAAACCGTCATCCGTCAAGTATTGACTATCATGAGTTGCACATGCAACGGTTGCATGTGCAACCAAGGGAATGATTGATGCATGTACTTCTGGTCTTCGACCACCCGTATGGGGCCGAGGCGTTCGACAACGTGCCGAATCGCCGGAGTCTGTCGGCCGCAATGCTGGCCGCGGCGCAGACGGGGCTGGATTCTGCCGGTCACTCCTCCGACACCGTCGATCTTGTGGCGGAGGGCTTCGACCCGGTGCTGTCGGCCGACGATCTGCGCGCCTGGCGAACCGGCACCCCCGGTCGACCTGATGTGCAACGCCTCCAGGACCGGGTGGCCGCAGCCGACCACATCGTCTTCGTGTTCCCGACCTGGTGGATGTCGATGCCTGCTGCCACGAAGGGGTTTCTCGACCGGGTGCTCACGCGTGGGTTTGCCTTCGAGGAGCCGCGGCCTGGTGGAGCTCTGGTGCGCACCCTGCACCGACTGCGCGGTGTCACGGTGCTGACCGCGATGACGACGCCTGGCCCCGTGTACAGAGCCTGGTTCGGGCGGCCGGCCCAACGCATCCTGGCGGACGGCACATTCCGTCTCATCGGGATTCGACGGATTCGATGGATCGCCATCGACCGTTCCACTCAGCGCGGAGCTCTGCGTCGTGAGCGAGCGCTGGCGCGTATCACGCGGCGCTTCGCCGCCCTGCACTGAAACTGGCCCCCGCAGTCGTGGGGGAGGCCAGTTTCAGGTTGCGTCTCGCGTCACCTGCTCAGATTTCAGGCTTTGCGGCCTTCGAAGAGCGGTCGGTAGGCGAGGCCGGCAATCAGGGCACCGATCAGCGGGGCGAGGATGAACACCCACACCTGGCCGAGGTGTTCAGGACCGCCGTAGATGGCCGCGGCAATCGAGCGGACCGGGTTGACCGAGGTGTTGCTGATCGGGATGGAGATCAGGTGGATCAAGGTCAACGACAGCCCGATGGTGAGGCCGGCGAAACCGGCCGGAGCGCGCTTCGAGGTGGCACCGAGGATCACGAAGAGGAAGATCGCGGTGAGCACGATCTCCGCGACGATCACGGAGGCGAGGTTGAAGCCACCCGGCGAAAACTCACCGAAGCCGTTGGATGCGAAACCACCGGCGACGGCGTTGGACGCGAAGCCGTCTGGACCACCGACCGCGATCACATAGACGAGGGAGGACCCGATGATGCCGCCGACGAGCTGGGCGCCCCAGTAGCTGAGCACGTCCTTCCACGGAAGGCGACCGGCGACCGCAGCACCGAGGGTGACAGCCGGGTTGAAGTGACCGCCGGAGATGTGCCCGACGGCGTAAACACCGACAAGAACGGTCAGGCCGAAGGCCAAAGCCACGCCGAGAAATCCGACGCCCAGACTGTTGTTGGCTGAGTCGGGAAAATTGGCGGCGAACACCGCGGTACCCACCCCGCCGAAGACGAGGAGGAACGTGCCGAACACTTCAGCCGCAAGTCTTTGAGCTGTGGTGGGCGCCTGCTGCGGCGCGGGCCCCCCGACCTTCTTCGTTGCCGTCTTTGTCGATGTCATGCGATTGCTCCTTCGCGAAGAGATCGGGGCAGCGGAGCCGCAGACCGACCTGACGCCCCCCTGGCGTCGAACCCAGAGTAGGGGTGCAGCACTCCAGATGCTCGCTGCGGCACGCGCTTTGTGACGGGACATGTCTCCCGTGGGCAGGGAGCCGGTCATGTCGTCACCGTCTCGTGTCGGCCCGATCGCCGTGTATGGTCGTTGCTGTACACGGGAGTCCGGTGAGCCGGGCTGAGAGGAAGCTACCCCAAGCTTCGACCGTTGAACCTGATCTGGATCATGCCAGCGCAGGGAGAACGCACTCGCACCCGTGCCTTGTCTCATCAACAGAAGGCGCGATATGAACACATTCATTGATTCACCCGAGGCTCCGGCCTCCCACACTGCACCGGCGGAATCCGAGCGCATCACCCTCACACCACAGCAATTCGGTGTCGGCGCACGCGTCACCCTCGCCGTGATGAGCGACGACTACGTCAGTCTCATTCTCGGCGCCCTCGGCGAAGCGGATGCGACCGGACTGCAGGTCACCACCGGCGACGTCAGCACCTTCGTCGGTGGGGCCGAGAGCGATATTCTGCGCTATCTCAGTCAACTCATCGGAGCCGTCGGACGAAGCGGTGCGCATCTGAACGCCGTCGTGCACTTCTCGCGCGGCTGTCCGGGGGAAGTGCTCTGCGAACGTCCGGCGACGGCAGGGCCCGTGCCGGGCACGGTCGGGGAGCGAGTGCTGACCGGGGTGCCCGCCGTGGCCGAGTGGGCGCTCTACCCGCTCGAAGACGGTGTACGAGGGGGAGCCGAACCCGATCACATGCGCGACATCGACGCCGCCATCGACTTCTCGAAGAGCAACGGCACCTTTCGCTCCTCAGAGCACTTCGTGACGCGCCTCGAAGGCGACGTCGCAGACGTGCTGCACACCGTCGCACTCGGCTGGATTCTGGTGGGTCGCACCGTTCAACATGTGACCAGCCACGTCACGTTGTCCATTAACAGCCCGTTTCCCAACAGCCCGACGGGCGGGACCCTGTGACGCGCCGCCGATTCACGCTGCGCGACCTGGTGCTCCTGGTCGTGCTCGGCGTCGTCTTCGGGTTTCTCTATTGGGCGCTCGTGCAGGCCTGGACCGGCCTGTCCATTCTGATGGGGCCGGCCGGCGACTTGGCCCAGCACGTGCTGATCGGCGGCTGGCTGCTCGTCGCGCCGATCGCCGTGACGATCGTTCGTCGCCCGTTCTCCGGCGTCATCGCAGAAGTATTGGCGTCGGTCATCGAAGTCGTGTTCCTCGGCTCGGCTGTCGGCCCGATTCTGATGGTGTCGGCCGCCCTGCAGGGCGCTGGCAGCGAGTTGCCGTTCGCGCTGCGTCGCTACCGGTCGTTCGGCTGGGGCAGCTACGCCCTCTCTGGGCTGCTGGGCGCCGGTTTCGTCTTTGCCTTCTCGGCCTTCCGATTCGGCTGGTACGGCCAAGACATCTTTCTGCTGCGTCTGGTCGTGCAGCTCGCCTCCGGCGTGATCATCGGCGGACTCTTCGCCAAGGTCATCGTCGATGCCCTCGCCAGGACCGGAGTCGTTGACAACTTCGCCATCGGCCGGGCGCAGCTGGCGACGGCTCCGCAGCCACAGGCGTAACGGATGCCGGCCTCGCACGGTGAGCCGCCCGCATCCGTCGATCTGGTCGACATCGCCGTGACGTTTCCGCGTCGCGCCGGCGCGGTGCTGTCCGGCGTGACACTGCGCATCGAACGAGGAGAGCAGGTTGTCGTTTTCGGGCCGTCCGGTGCCGGAAAATCGACGCTGCTCAGCGTGATCACCGGAATGATCCCTCACGCGGTGTCTGCGACCCTCGGCGGCACGGCTCGGATCGCCGGCCTCGACACGCGGGCCGTGGAAGTGGCCGAGCTGTCCCGGCACGTGGGTCTGGTCGCGCAAGACCCTGACGCGTCGATCTGTCTGCCGAGCGTCGACCAAGAGCTCGCGCTTCCTCTGGAGAACCGCGGTGTCGAACCGGCACTGATCGCTGCCCGGATCGACGCCGCGTTGCGCGCCGTCGGGGCGCTGGAGCTGCGTGAGCGGGCAAGCGATGAGCTCTCCGGCGGTGAAACCCAGCGGATTGCACTCGCCGCCGCGGTGATCGGCGAGCCCGATGTACTTCTCCTCGACGAGCCGACGTCGATGCTCGATGCGGCGGGGATCCGGTCGGTGCAGCGCGCGATCGGCACGGCCGTCGAACGGTATGGCCCGGCCGTGGTGCTGGTCGAGCATCGCCTCGACGAGTTTTCGGGCGACCGAGGAGTGGCCGGACTGCCCGAACGATCGATCGTCCTGGGCGAGGGCGGCACCATCCTGCACGATGGCCCCACGGCGACCGTGCTCGTCGAGGCGGGGCCCGCCTTGCATGCGGCCGGCTGCTGGCTCCCGCTTGAGGTCGAATTGCAGGCCGTCTTCGGCTCGGCTGGCGGACTGAAGTCGTCCACCGTGCGCGCCGGACTCCGTGAGTGGGCGGCAGAGGACGCCGACCAACCGGAGCAGGAGGGCGGCCCGCACGACCCGCGACCGCTCGTCCTCGCCGCGAACGACCTCGGGATCAGCCGCGACCCCTCCGTTGCCCGCCACCGTTCAGCCCGCTGGACTCGCTTCGCTCGGCGTCGGGTGCCGGCGCCCCCGGCGCTTCTGATCGCTCGGGCGTCGATCCAGCTGCGAGCCGGCGAGATCGTGGCAGTTCTCGGCGCCAACGGCAGCGGCAAGACCAGTCTGCTCCTGACCCTCGCCGGCCTGCTGCCACCGGCTACCGGCGCCATTGTCGGGGACCGACCCGGAATGGTTTTTCAGAATCCCGAGCACCAATTCGTTGCTTCCTCGGTGCGCGGAGAACTCGCTCACAATCTTCAGCGCACTCAGCTGCCGCTCATCGACCGGCTGCTCGCGGCTCATCGCCTCCAGCATGTGGCCGAACAGAACCCGCATCGGCTCTCCGGCGGGGAGAAACGCCGACTGAGCGTGGCGGCGATGCTCGCCCATCGACGAGTGTGTCTGATCGCAGATGAGCCGACGTTCGGCCTCGACCGCACGAATACGATCGCCCTGATCGCGGCATTTCAGACAATCTCAGAGGAGGGACGCGGAATCCTGTTCTCCAGCCACGACCTCCGCACCGCGGCGACTCTCGCCCACCGAGCTATCGTGATCTCTGACGGTTCACTCGTGATGGATGGGCCGATCTTCGATCTGCTCGGGCGCCCGGACCTCGTCGCTGCCGCCGGACTCAGCGTTCCACCGTTGCTCAGCTGGCTGCACGAGAACGTCGACACCGCCGAGCAGATGCGGCAGGTGCTGAGACGACTCGACGCCGCAGTGGCCGGCGCATCCGTGGCGAGTGCGGGCGAACCGGCCACATCCCTCGGAGCCTGGCCATGAACGGCATCTCTGTCGGCGGCTCGGCCATCAGCTCCCCGCTTGCCCGCCGCAACCCCACGGTAAAGCTTGCGTTGCTCTTTCTCGTGTCGTGCGTGTTGCTCGTCGTCTTCGATCCGGTGACGCCGACCGTGCTCTATTTGAGTGGACTGCTGACGGTTCTCGTCTTCGCCGAAATCCCGGCCCGGACGTTGCTGCTGTCACACCTGCCATTTCTCGGCTTTGCGCTCGGACTCCTTATCGTCAACGCGTTGAGCCGGCCGGGGGACGTGCTCGTCGAAGCCGAGGGTGTGCGCGTCACAACTCAGGGTCTCTACCTGGGTGCTGCCCTCGCGATGCGCACCCTCGCGATCGGGATACTGTCGATTGCGTTCGTTGCGACCACCGATGGGGTTGCCCTGATGACAAGCTTGAACCAGCACGCGAGGCTGAGCGCTCCGGTGACCTATGCCGTGCTTGCCGGGTATCGGATGCTGCAGCGGATGCCGCGGGAATGGCAGACCATTCGCCAGGCCCAGGCGGTGCGTGAGCCATTGCGCGCCGACGGAACAGTGCGGTTCGGGGTGCGCAACTACAGCCGAGCGGCGTTCGCACTGCTGGTTGCCTCGATCCGGCGTGGCGAGAGAACTGCACAATCGTTGGAGTCCAGGGGGCTTGGCTTGCACCCGCGGAGCGTCTGGCGGCCGATTGCGCTCGGCCGCGCCGACTGGCTGATGTTCGGCGGCGTCGTCGTGACCGTGCTCGGTGTTGTCGCGGTTCTCGCGGCCTGTGGACTGGTCAGAGGTCCGGCCATGCTCGCATCCTGACGGAGCCGCGGCGGGCAGGCAGTCCGCGCGTGCCATAGGGTTCCAGAGAGCGTGAAAGAGGAAAAGAATGACTGAACTTATCGAGCTGACGGTTCCGCGCAAGCGCAACGTCAAGGACCTCACTGTCACGATCGCTGCACTCGAATCGGGCGATCAGGTCAGTGCGACGTTTTTCACCGAACGATTCGGCGCCTTCAATCTCGACGGTGAAGCACGTCTGTCGCCGGCGATCGGCACATTCACCGTCGCAGGTCGAGCGATCGAACAGAGCCTGAAGCCCGACAAGTCGCTGCAGACCTTGCTGATTGTGAGGCATTCGTCGGTGGGAGACGAGGAACAGAGGGAGGGCGAGGAGTCGCGCGAGGGCGAGAACGAGGACGAACCCGCGCTGCAGATCGGAGATCTCGGCGCCGTTGCAGAGCTCGGCCACGGAGACCTCGTGCGTGCCACGCTCCATGACCCCGCCTATGGAAACTTCACGGTGACCGGGGTTGCCGTGTTCTCTCGAGTGGGAACCATGTACCTCGTCGGGGAGTGGATTCTCGGCATCAACCAGTCGCCGGCGCCGCGTCTGCGTCAGATCGAGATCGTGTCACCGGCGGGAAGCCACCCTCACCCGGTTCCCGCGACCATCACGACGCTGGCCGACGAAGCCGAATAGCGCCAACGACGAGGCTGGCCGGCGTGCCGACCCGTTGTCGAATTGATGGATGCCGATCGGTGGCGACAAGCGTAATGTCGGAAGCGGGAAATTCGCTTCGGAGGTAATCGTCATGACACGCTCTTGGCTGCGTTGGCTGCCGGCACTCGTCGTTCCGGCCGTGATCGGCGCCGGCATCGTGATCGTTCCTCTGATGGCGAATGCAACAGTCTCCCTGCCAGACAAGACCCCGGAGCAGGTGCTTGAGCTGGTCGGCGAGAATTCCGTCACCGCTTTCTCCGGAACGGTGGAACAGAGTTCTCAACTCGGGCTTCCCGAACTGCCGAAAGGCATGGCATCCGAAGCGTCAGAACTCGGCGCGGGCGGTGTCGAGGCGAACGCGGCATCACTGATCGAATTGCTGAGTGGTTCGCACACGGCCCGGGTGTACCTCGACGGCGCGGCGAAAGCGCGAGTTCAGGTGCTTGATCAGCTCGCCGAGCGTGATGCGATCCGCAACGGCAGCGATGTCTGGCTCTACGATTCCGCGCAGCAGACCGCCACGCACCTGACGCTGCCGGCACAGCCGTCGACCGGGGACGCCGAGGGCTCCGTTCCGACACCGGGCGAGGTGCTGACTCCGGCTCAGGTCGCCGAGAGGCTGCTCGCCGCCGTCGATCCGAGCACGACGGTCTCGGTCGGTGCACCGGTCAAGGTGGCCGGCCGCACCGCCTACGACCTGGTCCTCACCCCGAACAGTGCGAACACCCTCGTTGGCTCAGTGTCCGTCGCCGTCGACTCGGTGACGGGAATGCCGCTCAAGGTGGCTGTTCAGGCGCGTGGCCAGCACCAACCGGCATTCGAGATCGCCTTCTCCGAGTTGACGGTACAGGCGCCGGCGGCTGAGCTGTTCAACTTCACTCCTCCGCCGGGTGCGACGGTGAAGAACGTGACGGTACCCGCATTTCAGAAGGGATCGACCTCGGCAGAAGGCATCCCGCAGCACACCGTCACCGGCAGCGGCTGGGAGTCGATCCTCACGGCGACCGTCGGCGTCCTGCCCGCGTCTGTGACGGCCTCACCGCTGTTCAACGCGCTCACCCAGTCGGTGCCCGGCGGACGCGCGATCTCGACCTCACTGGTCACCGCCCTCCTGACCGACGATGGCCGGCTCTTCGTCGGAGCGGTGCCGCTGAGCCAGCTGCAGGCCGCAGCCGCCACGCAGTGAGCCAGCCCCTGTGAACGGGCTCCGGCCGTCAACAGAGCTGGCGATCGAAACTCGTTCCCTCACCAAACGGTTCGGCGTTCACGCCGCCGTCGACCAGATCGATCTCGCCGTCCCCCGTGGGGCGGTGTTCGGTTTTCTCGGGCCCAATGGGTCGGGCAAGACGACAACCATTCGAATGATGCTCGGCTTGGCCGCCGCAACGAGTGGCGAGATCACCGTGCTCGGGCAGTCGATGCCCGAGTCGGTGGCCGCCGTGCTGCCGCGGGTCGGCGCACTGGTTGAGGGCCCGGCTTTCTACCCTTTTCTCTCGGGAACGGCCAACCTGCGCCGTCTCGATTCCGCCGACCGGCATGCTCGCGGAAACAGCAGGATTGCCCGCGTCGAGCACGCTCTCGACCGGGTCGGGCTGACCCACGCCGCCGGCAAGAAGGTGCGTGCCTATTCGCTCGGAATGAAGCAACGCCTCGGCATTGCCAACGCCCTGCTCAGCCCGCGAGACCTGCTGGTGCTCGACGAACCGACGAACGGACTCGACCCGCAAGGAACACGTGAAGTGCGGAGTCTCGTGCGCTCTCTCGCTGCCGACGGAACCACAGTCTTCGTTTCGAGTCATCTTCTGGCCGAGATCGAACAGATCTGCACCCATGCAGCGGTGATGAGCGCCGGACGCCTTGTTGCGCAGGGCACGCTGACTGAGCTACGCCAGGGTGGGCAGACCCGGGTGAGGGTGCACACTCCGGATGTCGCCACCGCGTTGGGCGTGCTGGCCAGCCTCGGTCTGGTGACTGATTCGTTCATCCCTGCACCGAGAGTGGGTGGCGACGGGGGAGTGACCAGTGAGGCGACCGTCAGCGCGACGCTCGGAGAACGCATCCTGCTTCCCGAAGCCATCGTCGCCGCCCTGGTGATCGGCGGGGTGCGGGTGCGCGGTTTCAGCATCGACAGTGCAAGCCTGGAAGACCGGTTCGTCGAGCTCACCGGGGAGGGGTTCGACATTGCCTCGTGATTCGGTGTCTCCTGATTCGACGCTGCCCGGCTCACCCGTCGACCGGGATAGCGATAGACGCACCCGTCCAACGTGGGGAGGCGCGCTTCTCGCGTCTGAGCTGAGCGTTCTGTTTCGTCGTCGGCGCACCTGGGCGATGCTGGCCGCGCTCGCCGCGATCCCCGTGCTCATCGCAATCGCCGTTCGGCTGACCGCCGAGTCCCGCCCGAGCGGCCGCGGTCCGGCCTTTCTCGACCAGATCACCCAGAATGGACTCTTCGTGGGGGTGACGGCACTCATCGTGTCGATTCCGCTCTTTCTGCCGTTGACGATCGGTGTGGTCGCCGGCGACACCATAGCAGGGGAGGCCAGCCTCGGCACGCTGCGTTACCTGCTGATCAGTCCGGCCGGGCGCATCCGTTTGCTCGTGGTGAAGTATGTCGGAGCCGCAGCCTTCTGCCTCGGAGCAGCACTGACCGTGGTCGTGGCCGGCACGATCATCGGTGCCGTGCTGTTTCCGGTCGGGCCGGTGACGCTGCTCTCCGGCACGACCGTCGGGGTGGGGGAGTCGCTGCTGCGACTCGCCCTGATTGCCGGTTTCGTCACGGTGTCTCTGCTCGGGCTCTGTGCCATCGGCCTGTTCATTTCGACACTGACGGATGTCCCTGTCGGCGCGATGGCCGCAACCATCGTTCTCTCGGTCACCTCCCAGGTGCTCGACGCCTTGCCTCAGCTTGACTGGCTGCACCCGTGGCTATTCAGTCACTACTGGCTGGGCTTCGCCGATCTGCTGCGCGACCCGATCGGGTGGGGGTCATTCGGCGACAATGCGCTGCTGCAGGTGGGCTACCTGGCCGTCTTCGGCACGGCGGCCGTCGCGCGTTTCGTGACGAAGGACATCCTGTCGTAGCCCGACACGCCTGTCCTGCCCGACATGCCTGTCATGCCCGGCCAGGCGCGGCTACTCTGGTGTGGACATCCGCCCGACGCGTCGCGCGACGCGACCGTGAACGCGGCGCAGCATGAAGGAGAGCACGATGCAAACGATCAGCCCATTTCTCTGGTTCAACGATCAGGCTGAAGAAGCGGCGAACTTCTACGTGTCGATCTTCAAGAACTCGAAGATCGAGAACGTCTCGCGTTACGGCGAGGGGGCGCCTGCTCCGGCGGGAACCGCGATGGGCGTGAGTTTCGTGCTCGACGGCCTGGAACTTCAGGCGTTCAATGGCGGGCCGATGTTCACCTTCACCGAGGCGATCTCGCTCTATGTGAACGCCGAAACCCAACCGGAGATCGACGAGCTCTGGGAGAAGCTCACCGCCGATGGTGGGGAGCCGAGTCGGTGCGGTTGGCTCAAGGACAAGTACGGCCTGTCGTGGCAGATCGTTCCCCCGGTTCTGACGCAGCTGCTGAGTGATCCAAACCCCGAGGTTGCAGGCCGGGTGATGCAGGCCATGCTCGGGATGGGCAAGCTGGAGATCGCGGGATTACAGGCCGCCGCTGCCGGCTAGAGCGATTCAATCTGCTCGATGGCAGAGTCGAGAATTGCGACAGCCTCGGCGGAGTTGATGCGCGCCAGCAGGAGCGCACTGATCGACAAAGACGTGAGCAGGCGCGCATGCACGGCGACAGCGTGGGGCTCCAGTGCGCCGGCAACGCGCCCGAGCGCGCGGGAGAGTGCTGCGCTCAATTCCAGCCGATAGCGGTCGACAATCTCACGGAGCGCGTCGTCGTGGCCGGCCAGCCCCGCTGCGCTGTTCACGAGCAGACATCCGCGTTGCGCCGTGCCGTCTGAGAAAGCCGCGACCGCAGCGCCGAGGCCCTCGAAGTACGTGATGAGTGCGGCACGACCGTCGGGCTCAGAGTCGAGAACGTGCAGGCGGGGGCGGATGACGGTGTCCAGGTAGTCCTGCACCGCGGCGTCGAAAAGTCCCCGTTTGCTGTCGAATGCGTTGTACATGCTCGACCGGTTGAGTCCGGTGGCGCGTTCGAGATCGCTGAGGGAGACGCCGTCGTAGCCCTTCTCCCAGAACAGGTCACGCGCGGCCTGCACGACGGTCGTTGTGTCGAATGCCTGGCTGCGTCCCATGTTGTTCCCTCGTTTTGTGTACCGATCAATTCACTATTATAGTGGAACGATCAGTTCAAAATGTTCCGCGCACCATCATTCACTGTCGAGTGAGGCGTTCTGCGTGTTATCTCACCCCATTCGAAAGGTTCCCCCGTTATGTCGATTCCCTCTCTCAGCACTCAGATTCAGCTGGTCAACCGTCCGGTCGGCTGGCCGGAACAGACCGACTTTCGCACGGTGAACGTTGAGCTCCCGCCGCTGGCTGACGGCCAGGTTCGGGTTGCCAATGAGTTTCTCTCTGTCGACCCGTACATGCGTGGCCGCATGAATGACGTTAAGTCCTACACTCCGCCCTACGTTCTCGGCGAGACGATGACCGGTGGCGCTGTCGGACGCGTCGTTGCCAGCGCCGCCGACACAATCACGGTCGGTGACGTCGTCGTCCACCAGCACGGATGGCGCGATCTCGTGCAAGAGGATGCCGCCGGCTTCCGCGTCGTGCAGGAGATTCCCGGTGTTCCGCTCTCCGCCTATCTCGGGGTACTCGGCCTGACTGGCTTCACCGCCTACGTCGGCCTGCACGATATTGCTCAGCTGAAGCAGGGCGACACCGTGTTCGTCTCGGGCGCGGCAGGCGCCGTCGGAACGATGGTCGGCCAGATCGCCCGTCTCTCCGGCGCCGCGCGGGTCATCGGATCGGCCGGTTCGGCCGAGAAGGTCGCGCTGCTCACCGAGAAGTACGGCTACGACGCCGCATTCAACTACAACGATGGCCCCGTGCAGGCTCAGCTTGACGCTGCGGCGCCCGAGGGAATCGACGTCTACTTCGACAACGTCGGCGGCGAGCACCTTGAAGCAGCCATCGGGAGCTTCCGCGACGGGGGACGTGGCGCCCTCTGCGGTGCGATCTCCCAGTACAACACCACGGAGCCGGCGGTCGGCCCGCGCAATATGGCGAACATGGTCACCCGCGGACTCACCTTGACCGGCTTCACCGTCGGTAACTATTCCCACCGTTTTCCGGCCTTCGCCGCCGACATGGCCGGCTGGCTGGCGTCCGGTGACATTGTCTTCGACGAAACGGTCGTCGACGGAATCGAGAACTCGGTCGACGCTTTCCTGGCGCTGATGCGTGGAGCGAACACCGGCAAAATGGTGGTCAAGATCGCCCCGCTGAGCTAGCGAAGGCTAGTGCCCGGAAGGAACCATCTCATGCGCCGGGTCGACGACCGGCTTCTTCACGAAGAACGAGGCGGCGACGGCGAAGAGCGAGATGACCGCACCGCACAGGAACGCCGCCTGAATGCCACCGGCCGTCGCGCTTGTCACCGAGAGCCCGTCGCTCTTCAGCGCCAACATTTGGGTGGACATGACCGCCACGAACAGTGCGGTTCCGACGGCGCCGGCGAGCTGCTGCACCGTACCGACGATCGCGCTGCCATGCGAGTACAGGGCCGGGCGCACAGCACCGAGGCCAGCGGTGAACAACGGGGTGAACATCAGGGCGAGACCGATACTCAGGGTGATGTGTGCGATCAGAACGAGAACGAACGGGGTGTGCTCATTCATCAGGGTCATCGACCAAATCACACCGCTGACGATGATCGATCCGGGCACGAGGAGTACCCGAGGGCCAACGCGGTCATACAGGCGTCCAACGATCGGACCCAGCAGACCCATGACCAGGCCGCCCGGCAGCATGAGCAGACCTGTCACAACCGGTTCGAGCCCGAGCACGGTCTGCAAGTAGATCGGCAGCATGATCAGGGTGCCGAACAGAGCCATCATGCTCACGAACATCATCACGATCGACACGGTGAACGTCGTCGACGTGAACGTACGCAGGTCGAGCAGGGCTCGATCGCTCTTGTGCAGAACAAGCTGACGCAGCACGAAGGCGATCAATCCGACGATGCCGACGACGAGGGGAACCCAGCCAGGAAGGCTTCCATCCTCCGCCGGAGCACCCAAGGTGCTCAGCCCGTAGATCAGTCCACCGAAAGCGAACACGGAGAGGAGCACCGAGAGAACGTCGACGGGTGCCTTGCGGGGTGTCGTCACGTTCTCGATGCGGGAAGCTCCGAGAATCAGGGCGCCGATCGCGATCGGAAGCACCAGCCAGAACATCCACCGCCAGTCCAACACACTGAGGATCAGCCCGGAGATGGTCGGGCCGATGGCGGGCGCGACCGACATGACGATTGCGATGTTTCCCATCGTGCGACCGCGCGACGCGACCGGCACCAGCGTCATCACCGTCGTCATCAGCAGCGGCATCATGATCGCCGTTCCGCTGGCCTGCACAACACGACCGACGAGAAGAACTTCGAAGCCGGGGGCCATCGCCGAGATCAGAGTGCCCAGGCTGAACAGCGACATGGCTGCGATGAAAATAGGGCGGGTGTTGAAGCGCTGCAGGAGATAGCCGGTGATCGGAATCACGACGGCCATGGTCAACATGAACGCCGTGGTCAGCCACTGAGCGGCGGTCGCGGGAATCTGCAGGTCGGCCATCAGCTTCGGCAGAGCGACGCCCATGATCGTCTCGTTCAAGATGACGACGAACGCCGAGACGAGGAGCAGCGAAATCACGCGGCTATTGCGGCGAGCCGTCTGCGGGTCTTCAGGAAGATCCGCACTGGTGCGGGGAGGAGCGGGCAGGGTGGCTTCGGTCACGCGAGAGTCCTGTCAAAACGGTCAAACTGAGAAAAACGGTCGCGGTGGCGACATCTGGATCGAACGCACAGCTGATGCCCATTATTCCGGATTGGTCGGATGTCGCCTGCCGCTGATCGCGCGCGTGGCCTGGCACAGGTCTGGCACCGGTCTGGCGACGCCCCGCCCGCTCAGTGCGAGAGCTGCACTCCCCGGGCAACTGCGGCGATCACCGCCTGGGCGTGCTCGTTCCCGAATCCGCGCGTGCACACCGCCAGCACGTAGGAGTCCGGCTCTCCCGGCTCACCGACGAACGCGACGTCGTGGTGGATGCCGTCGACCCAGCCCGACTTGCTGCCCCAGGTCGCACCTGGGGGGAGCGCCGCGCCGATGACCGGGTAGGCCTGGTTCTTGAGCTGTTCGACCATGAAGGCGGTCGACGCGGGGCCGCAGAGCGCCCCCGTCACGATCGAGTTCATGATCGCAGCCAAGTCGTGTGCGGTGGCTGCATGGCTGAAGCCCTCGTCGCGGGCCGCATGATCACTGATCAGGCGTTCGAAGCTCGACGATCCAGCACCCATCAGCGCCAACGATTCGGTCACGGCCGGCATGCCGATGCGCTCAACGACAAGGTTGGTCGCCGCGTTCGACGAGACCCTGATCATCCGTTCGAGACATTCGGCGAGCGAGACGGTTTCACCGTTCGGCGGCAGCCCGAGGTCCGTCTCGTCTGGTTCGAAGCTGAATCGTCCCGCTCCTGCAATCCGGCTCATGAACGTGTCGGTGACCGCGACCGGCTGGTCGAGCGACAGCATCCCGGCGTCGACCTGGCGCATTGCTGCGACGAGAACGGCGAGTTTGATCGTGCTCGCCGCATAGACGGGCTCGTCGGCATTGAGCGAGATGAGCACGTGTCCGTCGGCATTCATGGCCAGAAAGGAGAGAAACGGAACGCCGTCGCTGTAGGCCGAGATCACAGACATTGCAACATGATCCCATAGGCTGCGGCTCGCGGCTCAAGCGGCACGCGATAATGGCCGTTATGCTCTCTCCCGCCCGTCTTGTCGCGCTTCTCGAGGTCTCCCGCACCGGCAGCATTTCCGCTGCCGCCAAGCAGCTTCAGCTGACCCCGTCCGCGGTCTCCAGCCAGATCTCCACCCTGGAGCAGGCCCTCGACACGAAGCTGATCGAACGGGGTGCGCGCGGCGTCTGGCTGACCAGCGCCGGTGCGCGGTTGGCCGAGTACAGCGAGTCGATCGTCGGGCTGATGGAACGGGCAGAACTGGAGACCCGGGAGCTGGGCCGCGGCGACACCGGCCGGCTGAGTTTGGGATTCTTCGCGTCGGCGGGCACCCATCTGGTTCCGATGGCTCTGTCGTCATTCATGGCAATGCGGCCGACCGTGAGTCTCAATCTCTCGCCTGGCCAGCCGAGTGAGCTGCTGCCGCGCCTGCTGAGTACCGAACTCGATGTCGCAGTGGTGTTCGAATACACGACTGGGGTCCAACGTTTGATGGGCGGCGAGGCCGGGTCGAATCTGACGAGTGAGACACTGCTGATCGATCCGTACTTTCTCGCTGTTCCCCCCGGGTACCGCCCGAAGGCACCAGGACCGATTGCGATGTCTGAGCTGAAAGACGCACAGTGGATCGCGACGCAGGGGATGCGAACCGAGCCGGCCTTGGTCGACCGGTTGTCGGCCATCGCCGGGTTCTCGCCTCAGGTGCGTTGTCGCACCGACTACTACGACATTGCCCTCGGCATGGTGACAGCGGGAATCGGCTTTGCACTCGTTCCCGGCCTCAGCCTCGGACCGGGGCGCGATTTGGAGAGCCGCGGCGTGCAATTGCGCAAACTCGATACCGCACTGCCGATCACCCGCATTGTGACGGCGCTCACCCGAACCGACAATCCGAACCCCCTCGTTCCGGCATTCCTCGACCGGCTGAGGGTATCGGCCGCCCGCGTGCGAGAGAGCTTCAGCGGACTCGAGAAACGCTGCCTCTAGGCGAGCGAACGGATGCCGGCCAGTCGGTGGAGTGCAGCGCCGGGCGTCGCACCGGTTGGCCGCTGACGGCGCAGCACCTCCTGGCCGGCGACGAAGACGTGGTGCACACCGAGCGGGTGGAGCATCGGATCCTGAAAAGTCGCCTGGTCGAGCACCGTATCCGGGTCGAAAACTGCGATGTCGGCCACTTTTCCGCTGGCGAGAACACCTCGCCCGGCCAAACCGAATCGGGCGGCCGGCCGCGCCGTCATCCGGTGAACGGCATCTTCAAGTTCGAGCACTCCGAGTTCTCGCACGTATCGGCCGAGCACCCGCGCGAAGGTTCCCGCCCAGCGGGGGTGCGGCTTTCCGCCCTTCGGCACACCGTCGGAGCCGACCATCGTTCCCGGGTGTGCGAGCACCCGGCGCATGTCAGACTCGTCCATCGAGTGCGAGATGATCGTCACCTGCCCTGACTCCGCCTGCAGGAGCTCACAGACGTAGTCGACTGGGTCTCGGCCGGCCCGTGCAGCGAGAAGGGTGATGGAATGCCCCTCTGCGGACGGTCGCGTCGCAGCCGTCGCCACGTCAATGCGATCCCAGCCGCCGTTGCCGACGGTGTTCTCCCAGCCCGCAATTCCGGTGACGATCTCCGTGCGCATCCGTTCACGTGCCGCGGGATCGGCCAGCCGCTGAAACATTGACCGAAAACCGCCTTCGGCGACCCACGGCGGCAGGAGCGCATGCAAGTGGGTGCTGCCCGCGACGTAGGGATAGACGTCGCAGGTGACATCGATTCCGTCGGCGCGCGCCTCGTCCATCATCGCAAGCGTGTGCACGCTCTTGCCGGCGCTGAACCGACCGGCCGTCTTGTGATGAGAGACGTGCAAAGACGTGCCCGATTGCCGGGCGACCTGCAGCGCCTCCTGCAGTGCCGCCTCGACCTGACTCATCTCATCGCGCAGATGCGTCACATAGGGAGCAGCGTGCGCGGCCGAGACCCGACCGAGCGCCACCAGCTCAGCGGTCGTCGCGTAGGTACCGGGCGGGTAGATGAGACCAGACGACCAGCCGACGGCCCCACCGCGGAGCTGGGCATCCAACACGGCACAGAGCTCGTCAGTTTCTGCGCGGGACGCCGCTCGCTGCGCAAAACCCATCACCGCTGCGCGCATGGTCGAGTGGCCGACGAGGCTCGTGATGTTGTTCAGGCGCCTGGATGCGTCGTGGCGGCGGCGAAAATCGGCGATGTCGGCCCCCGGGCGCGCACCGGTGCCGAGCAGCGTCTCTGAAAACTCACGCAGTGACGACTCGAACTCGGGATGATGCGCCGACGGAAAGATCGAGTACCCGCAGTTTCCGGCAATCTCCGTTGTGACGCCTTGCCGGGCTGCGGCAATCACGAGATCGGACGGGGCAGCCGCATCGCCGCTCTGCAAGCCCACAGCGTCGGAGTGCGTGTGCACGTCGATGAAACCGGGGGAGACGACGAGGCCGCCGACATCGATCACGGTGGCCGTTGACCGGTCGATGGATGCCGCGTCAACGATGAGACCGCCGGCCAGCCCGATGTCCGCTCGGCGTGACGGGCGGCCGGTTCCGTCGACGACCGTGCCGCCACGCAGGAGTACGGGAGTGCTCATCGTTCAGTCAACTCTGGCCAGAAAGTCTTTGGTGCGTTGCTGAGTGGTGTGCGTGAGCACCTGCTCTGGCGTTCCCTGCTCCACGATCACGCCGTCGGCCATGAACACGACCCGGTCGGCGACGGTGCGGGCAAACGACATCTCGTGCGTGACGACAACCATGGTCATGCCAGACGATGCGAGGTCTCGCATCACGGTGAGCACCTCGCCGACCAGTTCAGGGTCGAGGGCGGAGGTCGGTTCATCGAAGAGCATCACGTCAGGCTTCATCGCCAGAGCCCGCGCGATGGCGACGCGCTGCTGCTGCCCGCCGGACAGCTGCGACGGGTAATAGTTGACGCGCTCGGCCAGTCCGACCTCAGACAGCAGCTCTGTCGCCGCCTGCAGTGCGCGGGAGCGTTCCTCTTTCTTGATCTTCCACGGCCCCTCAGCGACATTGTCAACGGCGCTGAGATGAGGAAAGAGGTTGAAGTTCTGAAAGACCATCCCGATCTTCTGCCGCTGACGCCTCAAATCGTCGTAGCGCAGTTCGACGAGGGAGCCATCGGTTTTCTCCCGATAGCCCACCAATTCGCTGTTCACCCGGATGCGACCGGAGTCGATCTTCTCCAACTGGTTGATGCACCGGAGCAGTGTCGTCTTTCCCGACCCGGATGGACCGATGATGCAAACGACCTCGCCGGCGTTGACGTCAAGATCGATTCCCTTGAGAATCTCGTTCGCTCCGAAACTCTTGCGCACCGACCGGGCACTGACGACGGGGCCGGTCATGCTGCGTTCTTTCGACGGATCGGCAATGCCAAGTTCCTTACGACTGTGGTGCGGAGCGGGATGCTGCGATCGAACCCGCGGGAATAGCGCTTCTCCAAGAAGTACTGCCCGATCGTGGCGATCGTGGTGAGAAGCAGATACCAGATGGATGCGACGACAAGAAGGGAGATGACCTCAAAGTTGCCGAGGTAGATGCGTTGCGCAACGGTCAGCAGATCCGATCCGGCAATGATCGAGACCAGCGAGGAGGTCTTCAGCATGGAGATGAACTGATTGCCGGTCGGGGGCAGGATCACCCTCATCGCCTGCGGGAGGACAATGCGGGTCATGATGCCCCAGCGGGACATCCCCATCGACTCTGCTGCCTCACGCTGACCCGGGCTGATGGCGAGCACCCCTGCCCGCACAATCTGCGACATGTAAGCACCCTCGTTGATGGCGAGGCCCAGGAGGCCGGCAATGAACGGGGTGATGATCGATGCCTCGACGCCGAACAGCTTCGGTCCACCGAAGGGTATCCCGAACTCGAGGCGCGGAAAGATCACGCCGAGGTTGAACCAGAAGAGCAGCTGAACGAGCAGCGGCGTTCCCCGAAAGAACCACGAGTACGAACCGGCGACGATGCGCATGACCGGGTTGGCCGACAGCTGCATCACCGCGACGACCACGCCGATTGCCAAACCGATGACCATCGAGATGACGCTCAAGCTGATGGTGATCCACAGTCCCTGGAGGATGGGCGCCGAGACGATGTACTTCACGACGACATCCCAGTGGATGGCCGGGGTGACGATCAGCGTGTAGAGAACCCAGCATCCGAAGACGGCCGCTGCGACGGCACCGAGCAGACGGCCCCAGGCCGATGGCTTGCGTGCGTTGAGGGGGAGCAGCGGTGGTTCGACTCGGGAGGCGACGGCCCCCCGTTCGCTAGTTGCCGTCATTGATCTTTGCGTCGGTGACGCCGGCATCCTGAACGTCGTACTTGGTCAGCAGCTTCTCGTACTCACCGTTCTCGATGAGTTCGTTGAGCGCTGCCTGCACGGCCTTGGTCAGTTCCTGGTCGTTCTTGTCGATGGCAATTCCCCAGGGTCCCGCCTCGTACTGCTCGGGGAGCACCTCATACTTGCCGGCGATCGACGCGAGCTTCTTGGCAACGGGAAAGTCGACCATGGTGGCGACGGCACGGCCGGTGTCAAGCTGCAACAGGCCGGTCGGGGCGTCTTCCGATTCGGAGATGATCATGGGGCTTGCGCACTCGTCGGTCGAGTATGACTGCAGGATTGCAAGGTTCGACGAGCCCTTTGCACCGACAATGTTCTTGCCACACAGATCGGCAATCGTCCCGATCGATTCCGGATTGCCGAGCGGAACCATGATGGCGCCGCCGGCGACGAAGTAATCGACGAAGTTGACCGCCTGGCGACGCTCCTCTGTGTCGCTCATCGATGACAGGGCAAGATCCCATTGTTTGGACTGCAAGCCGGGGATCAAACCGGGGAACGAGGCATTGGAAATCTCGAAGGAGAGACCCAGCTGTGTCGCGATGAGCTCGGCCAGCTCGGGGTCGACCCCGATCAGATCGGTGGTTCCCTCCGCGTACATCTCCATCGGCGGGTATCCCTCGGCCGTGGCGACCTTGAGAACGCCCTTCTCTTTGAGCGCGGCGGGCACCAGGCTGGCGGCGTCGGTGCCGGACTCGGAGCCGCTCGTGCTGGAGCTCGTGTCGACAGGCTCGTCGGCGGAGGAGGCCGAGCGTCCGCATCCCGTCATTGTCGCGAGCAGCGCGATCACCCCGAGGCTGACAAGGATGCGGGTTGGTCGGGTCAGGTGCTGAGTCATTGAACATTCTCCTGAGGTTGTGAGGGACGTGCTCGCAGTCCCCAGAGGGGCGCCGTCGGCGTGCTGCCTTGAATCGTGGCAGGAGGGTTCGCCAGGGCACAACAAATTTCACGAAATCCGGCGGAGGCATCGAATTCTTCGATGGCTGGGGAGTGAGGTTGGGATGGGAATTCGCCAGAGAGATGTCAATCCGCTGGACATCCGGATCGACCTGATGTTGCATTGAGAAAACACGCGGTCGGAGCCCGCACCCATGACTCCGCCGGCCGCGTCGTTCAACCTGAACTTGGGGGTGGTCGTCATCGTCGCCAGCCCCTCGCGTGCCCCGGCAGTTACGCCGAGCCGCAGTTTCTTCGGGGTGATCGGTGCGCTGCTCGGTGGGGCCGCGCTCAGCGTGGTCATCGCGCTCCTCGTTGCTGTCGCAGTATCACCGCCGCTTGCATTGACCGGGGTGGCCGCGGCAAACACCATCAACGACTTCGACAACCTTCCCGACTACCTGGCGATCGGTCCGCTGTCGCAGAACAGCAACATCTACGCCACCCGGAGCGACGGCTCTCCGGTTCTGCTCGCCTCGTTCTACGATCAGAATCGGATCGAGGTCGGGTCAGCTCAAATCAGCCAGTACGCGAAGGACGCCGCCGTCGCCGGAGAAGATCCACGATTCTACGAACATGGAGGCATCGACTTGCAAGGCACGCTGCGTGCCATTGCGACGACGGTCAGCGGCGCAGAGACGCAGGGCGGATCATCGATCACTCAGCAGTACGTCAAGAATGTGCTCGTGCAGAAGTGCACGACGCTCTCCACGCAGAAGGAGCGCGACAACTGCTACGACATCGCCACCGAGACGACCGCCGATCGCAAGCTCAAGGAAATGCGCCTGGCGATCGGTGTCGAGAAGCAATACAGCAAAGACCAGATTCTGCAGGGTTACCTGAACATCACTGGTTTTGGCGGAACCGTGTACGGCATCGAGGCTGCCGCCAACTACTACTTCGGCGTGAGCGCCGCGAACCTCACTTTGCCGCAGGCGGCCAGCCTCGTCGCCATTGTGAACAACCCCGTAAAGTTTCAGATTGACCAGCCAGACAGCACCACCAATGGTGCGGCCAACGGTTACGCGACAAACAAAGACCGTCGCGACTACATCCTCGGCGAGATGCTGAAGTACACGAAGATCACGAAGGCCGAGTACGACGCAGCCATCCAGGCCCCGGTCGAACCCGCGATTCACGAGCCGAGCACCGGGTGCCAGACCGCCGGCGACAGCGCATACTTCTGTGACTATGTCACCCACATCCTGCAGAACGATCCGACCTTCGGTGACAATGCCGACGCCCGCATGATGAACTTTCGCCGGGGCGGTTACGACGTCTACACGACGCTCGACCTCGATTTGCAAGCGGCAGCGGTCGCCGCGCTCCGGGAGAACGTTCCGATGACGTACCCGGGGTGGGATGTCGGTGGTGTCGTCACCAGCGTTCAGGTCGGAACCGGGCGCGTGCTTGATATGGCCCAGAACAAGATCTACAGCCAAGACCCGGCCGTGTTGGCGACCGGTGCCGACTACACGAGCATCAACTACAACACCGACTTCGACTCAGGCGGATCCAGCGGATTCCAACCAGGATCGACCTACAAGATCTTCACCCTCGCGGAATGGCTGAAGGAAGGCCACGCGTTGAGCGAACGCGTCGACTCCCGGGTGAAGGCAAACTGGGGCACGTTCCAAGACAGTTGCCTGGGGCCGCAGAACTACGACAGCGAGCATTGGTCTCCGAAGAACGACGACTCCTCGGAGACCGGCTCCAGCTATTCGGCGCTCCAGTCGACGATCCAATCAATCAACACGGGCTACATCGGAATGGCCAAGAAACTCGACCTCTGCGGCATCCGACAGACGGCTGAATCGTTCGACGCGCATCGGGCCGACGGGGCAGCGCTTGACCAGAATGCGTCGGCGGTGATCGGAACGAACGAGCTGGCGCCACTGACCGTGGCTGTGGCGTTCGCCGGCATTGCCAACAACGGAATCACCTGCTCGCCGATCGCCATCGACAAGATTGTCGGGCCGACGGGTACGGAGCTGCCGGTGCCGAAAACGACCTGCGTCCAGTCGGTGTCGCCGGCGGTCGTCGCCAACATGGACTTCGCTCTGCAGCAGGTGATGTCGAGCGGCACCGCTCGCCAATCCTGGCAGAACACGAGTCCACGCGTGCCGCTGATCGGCAAGACCGGAACAACCGACGGAAACAAAGACACCTGGATGAGCGGTGCGAGCACGGCTGTCGCGACGGTCGTCGCGGTGGTCAGCGTGTCAGGGGATGCCAACCAACGGGCGACCTACTTCGACAGCGGGCAGGCCGCCACGGCGCGGCACCGCATGTGGCCGATGGTGATGTCTGTCGCGAACGCGAAGTATGGCGGTGCGAGTTTTCCGGTGGGCTCTGCAAACTCGGCGATCAAGCCAGGCGGCTGAGTTCTCCGCGAGCAAAATTTCTTGCGAGCATCCCTAACGGATGTCGCCCTGGTGCCGATCGTAGCTGTCGAAGGCCCATGGATGGGCCGGTTTTTACCAGACCCACTCACGGAGGAAATCACTATGGGTATGCAGATCAACACCAACATTGCGGCGAACAACTCGTACCGCAACCTGTCCAACACGCAGAACGACCTGTCGAAGTCGCTGGAGAAGCTGTCCAGTGGACTCCGCATCAACCGCGCAGCGGATGACGCAGCAGGCCTGGCAATCTCCGAAGGTCTGCGCTCGCAGGTCGGTGGCCTCACGGTCGCCTCGCGCAACGCCCAGGACGGCATCAGCCTCATCCAGACCGCTGAAGGCTCGCTGACCGAGGTTCACTCGATCCTGCAGCGCATGCGCGACCTGGCTGTGCAGGCCGGCAGCGACTCGAACAACGTCAAGTCGCGCGAAGCCATCACCACTGAGGCCAAGGCACTGAACGACGAGCTCACGCGTATCAGCGAGACCTCCAACTTCAACGGCATCCAGCTGCTTGACGGCTCGCAGAGCTCGCTCAAGTTCCAGGTCGGTGCTGACGGTTCCGCCAGCAGCCAGATCGCTGTCGACCTCTCGGGCGCCAACGTCAAGTCGATCGCCACCACCCTGGCGAACGGCACGACTGCAGCGACCGGTTCTGAGTTCACGATCGCGGCCGTCGGCGCCATCGGCGGTCCGGCAACGTTCACCTCGACGACCGCTGCCGGCGTTCAGACCTCGGTCACCACCGGCGCTGGCTTCCCGGCTGCAGCTACCTTCACCAGCGTTGACGGCTACGCCGACGCTCTGCGTGCTGACGCCAACTTCTCGTCCGCCTTCACGGTTTCCGTGACGAAGGATGCGAACGGCGCCGGCAACGGCATCATCGTCTCGGCGAAGGACGGTGGAGTCGTTTCCTCCGCCACCCCGCCGGCCGGTCTTGCCGTCGGTACCGTTGGAGCCGGTGTCACCGGTGGCGTCAAGTTCGACACCGCCACCAACGCACAGGCAGCGATCACGCTGATCGACGCGCAGATCACCAAGGTCTCAACGGCTCGTTCAGACCTCGGTGCTTCGCAGAACCGTTTCGAGTCCACCATCAAGAGCCTCAGCGTCTCCAAGGAGAACCTGTCGGCTGCTGAGTCGCGCATTCGCGACACGGACATGGCCGAAGAAATGGTCAAGTACACCCGTGCGAACGTTCTGTCACAGGCCGGTACCGCCATGCTCGCGCAGGCGAACCAGTCCAACCAGGGCGTTCTGCAGCTCCTTCGCTAAATCTGACCTCGTCAGATTGGCCGGGCAGTAGCGCGGTAGACAACGGCTGGTGGTGTGCGTGGATGAACACAAATTCATTCGCGGGCGCCACCAGCCTTTCGCATCGAAGCGAAACAGAGTGCATAGAACGACACGTTCTGCAGAACAAACACTGAGGAGAATCCGGTATGGCGTCATCACTCGCAATTGACGGACTGGTCAGCGGGCTGGACACGACGGCCCTGATCAATTCGCTGATGAAGGTCGAGCAGATCCCGCAGACCCTCCTCAAAAACAAGGTCGCCTCTTCGCAGAGCTATATCACCGCACTGCAAGCACTGAACACCAAGTTCGCGTCCCTGACCGAGCTCGCCACCAAGTTCGCGAAGCCCTTGGCTCTCGACCTCAACTCGGCCACCAGCACGTCGAACAAGGTCACCGTCACCGCGACCCCCGGCACTCCAGCCGCCCAGCTCGATTTGACCGTCGGCGCCATCGCCCAGGCCCAGAAGTCAGTCACCGGCGCGATGACAGAGTGGCCGGAATCGCCGGCGGTGCTGACCATCACCGGCAAAGACGGCGTCGCGCACGAGATCACCGCCGATTCGCAGTCGCTCGACGACGTCGTGGCCGCCGTGAACACATCAGACGCCGGTGTCATCGCGACGAAGGTGTCGGTCGGCGGCGGCAACTTCCGCCTTCAATTCGCGTCGAAGACGATCGGCGAAGATGGAGCCTTCAGCGTCTACCAGGGAACCGGCACCGCCACACCGGTTGCCCTGACCGAGATCCAAGGCGCGAAAGACGCATCGATCACCATCTGGGCCGGCACACCCGCCGCCCAAACCATCACCTCGAAGACGAACACGTTCACCGATGTTCTGCCCGGCGTCTCGATCACCGTCTCGGCCATCTCCGTTGACCCCGTCACCGTCACCGTCACCCGCGACGACGAAGCGATCAGCAAGTCTGCAAGCGCCCTTGTCGATGCCCTCAACGGAATCTTTGCCGACGTCGTCGCGAAATCCGCTGTCACGACGAGCACGGATGCCACGGGAACGACGAAGACGACCGCGGGAGTCTTCACCGGTGACAGCACGGTGCGCGATGTGAATCAGAAGATTCTCGCTGCGGCGACGGAGCCCATCAACGGCAGGTCGCCGTCCGAGTTCGGCATCAGCATCACCAAGAAGGGTGCCATCGAATACGACGCCGCGAAGTTCAAGGCGGCGATGGCGAAGGACCCTGTCGCCACTCAGGCCGCGCTCCAAGTCATCGCCACGCGCGTCGCAGACGCCGGAAAGAGCGCGTCGGACAAGTACGACGGGGCGCTGACAAGCAAGATCACCGGCCAGGAATCAGAGGTCAAGGTTCTGGGCACTCAGGTCGACGACTGGGACCGCCGTCTGACTTCACGACGCGCAACGCTGGAACGCACTTATTCTGCGCTTGAAGTTCAGCTGAGCAAGCTCAACTCGCAGCAGAGCTACATGGCCTCGCAGCTCGCCGCATTGACGAGCAGCTGATGATGAATACGACAGTGAACGCGCAGCGCTCCCAGTACAACCGCGACGTGATTCTCTCGGCCACCCCCGCACGGCTCCTCACCATGCTCTATGACCGGCTGCTTCTCGACCTCGGCCGGGCCGAGGCCGCACAGCTCGCCTCGAACTGGACGGTTTCCACCGAGAACCTGCTGCATGCCCAAGACATCATCGCCGAACTCAGCTCGTCACTGGATGTCGACGCCTGGGACGGCGCGGACGGCCTGCTGGCGGTCTACAGCTACGTTTCGAACGCGCTGATCAGCGCGAATCTTGATCGCGATGTGGAGCGCACGCGGGAGAGCATCGCCCTGCTCGAGCCATTGCGCACGGCCTGGCACGAAGCGGCCGTCCAATTGCCGGCGCCGGTTGCGGCACCCGCCACCTCGACCAATCCCGACTGGGCACGTGGAAACCTTGGCATTGGCTGACCTGACGCGCGAGCCGGTGCAGAGTGATCCGCAGCCGGAACACGATGCCTGGAGTGCGCTGCTCGACGAGCTGGAAGCGAGTCTGGGGGAGGCGGCGCTCGGTGCCGCAGCGACAACGGCGCACGACGCCGA
The DNA here is from genome assembly GCF_039538945.1 of Glaciibacter kafniensis. NCBI lineage: Bacteria > Bacillati > Actinomycetota > Actinomycetes > Micrococcales > Microbacteriaceae > Glaciibacter > Glaciibacter kafniensis. The sequence goes on from NZ_BAABCN010000002.1 coordinate 351,498, forward strand.
CTCGAGCTGGAGTGAGCCCGCTGGACTCGGCCCCATTCCACCCGACCTCGTCGACCGTGCCAGAGACATCCTGGGCGGCCAACGTGAGTTGATCGCTGAGCTTGTCGGCGAACGCCGAGCAGTCGGCGAACAACTCGCTGCCCTGCGCCAGGTTCCGTCGCAGCAGGCTCGGGCCGTCTACCTCGACATCACGGGATAACCCGAACGATCTTTTCGCAGGGATCTTCTAACGCTTTCTCCGAATCAACCGATAGCAAACTGTGAGCACGGATCGCTCACTTCTTGGGCCACGGATCGGCCGCGTTACTCCATTACTACCTGAAACGGGTATGTCTTGTTCGATTCCGTGACCTCCGTTGCTCTGGGCAGCGCCCTTGACGGGTTGTCGGCGCGCCAGCGCGCCATCGCCAACAACATCGCAAATGTGAACACGCCGAACTATCACGCTCAGCGGGTTCAGTTCGAGGATGCGCTTGCGAAATCGGTCAGCGACGGCGATGGCCGCGTCACCGCCACGACTGCGACGTCGCTCGAGCCGACGCAGCTGAACGGCAACAATGTCAACCTCGACACCGAGACTCTCTCGAACGTCGATACGGTGCTGCGCTTTCAGTTCGCTTCGCAAGCGATCAACGGGCAATTCACTTCGATGCGTACAGCGATGCGGAGCAACTGATGACATTCGATGCGATCGGAATCGCCGGAAGCGCCCTGAGCGTGCACCGCAAATGGCTTGATGCGGTGTCTGACAACCTCGCCAACATCAACACGGCAACCTCGACGGATGGTGCGGCGTTCCAGGCGCGCTACATCGCGGTGCAGGCGGGTGAAGGAACAAGCGGCGTCTACGTGCAGGCCGCCGCCTACGGCGACCCGGAGGGGCGTCTGGCCTACGAGCCGACAAACCCGCTCGCCGACGCCGAAGGCTATGTGCGCTATCCGGACATCGACATGGGTTCACAAATGAGCCAGCTCATTCTTGCCCAGCGCGGCTACCAGGCCAATGCGGCAGTGGTCGACCGGGCCAAGGCCAGCTACGAAGCAGCACTTCAGATCGGACGTTCCTGATGACCATCGACTCCATCGCAGCAGTGACCGGTGTGAGCGGAACCGGGTCGCTCTCGTTTGTCGCCGAACCGCGTTCCACCGACGGCTCAGGCTTCGCGGCGTCACTCGCCGGCGCAATCGACGGCGCCCAGGCGCTGCAGGCGGAGTCGAAGACTCTGGCCATTCAGGCCGTCACCGGCGACCTCAATGACATTCACAACGCGACCATCGCCTCCTCGCGGGCCCAGGTGACGCTTGAACTTGTTGCAGCAGTCCGCAACAAGGGCGTCGACGCCTTCAACGAGATCATGAGGATGCAGGCCTAGTGCAACAAAAACTCTCCGCGGCTTTTTCACGCGCACAGGGGGTCGTCGGCGGGTTTACTGCAGCGCAGCGCACCGTCACGATCATTGGAATCGCAGTTCTGGTCTTGGGCGCGGTCGCGCTCGGCACCTGGGCGACAAAGCCGCAACTGACCCCGCTCTTCTCGGGGCTGAGTGCAGCAGACGCCAACACCATCGTTGAGCAGCTGCGCAGCGAGAAGGTGCAGTTCGAACTCACCAACGGTGGTTCGACGATTCTGGTTCCCGAAGGGGATGTCTATACGCAGCGGTTGACCGCTGCGGCAGCCGGCATGCCATCATCGTCGACCGGCGGCTACGCCCTGCTCGACGAAATGGGTGTCACGACGAGCGAGTTTCAGCAGTCTGTCACCTACAAGCGCGCGCTCGAAGGCGAGCTCGCCGCGACAATCGGGGCGATGAAAGGCGTGAAGCTCGCGTCGGTCAAGTTGGCGATCCCCGAAGACACCGTTTTTGTGTCGACCAAGCAAGACCCCACCGCATCCGTTTTCGTGGAGACGCAGAACGGCGTGACCCTCTCCACCGATCAGGTCACCGCAATCGTGCACCTGACGAGCGCGTCGATCGAGGGGATGAAAGCGACTGACGTCGCGGTCATCGACGCCAACGGCACTGTGCTTTCTGCCGTGGGCACCGGCGCGACCGGGTCATCGGACAAGCAGACATCCGCGTACGAGGGCCGCGTGCAGTCGGCGGTACAGGTCATGCTCGACCGCATCGTCGGCGCAGGCAACTCCACGGTTGCGGTGTCGGCCACGATCAGTTCCGAGTCGGCCGAGGTGCTGACCGAGACGTTCTCTCAGACGCCGGAGGTTGCTCCGCTCAGCCAGTCGCGCGACACCGAAACCTACGCGGGAACCGGTGGCACTGCGACCGGCGGGGTACTCGGACCCGACAACATCGCGGTTCCCGGCGGTGCTGCCGGAGATGGCACCTACAACTCAGAAAAGACTGTGCAGGACAACGCGGTGAACAAGGTGTCTGAAACGCGCACCGTTCCGGCCGGCGCCGTCGCTCGCCAGACGGTGTCGGTGGCGCTCAACAAAGCCGCGGCCAAGAATGTCAACAACGCCGATATCGTTGCCCTCGTCACTGCGGCGGCCGGGATCGACCCGGCGCGGGGCGATGCCGTCACCGTTCAGACCGTCGGCTTCAACACGGATGCGGCGACCGGCGCCAAGCAGGCTCTCGTGGCCGCTGAGGAGTCGGCTACCGCCGATCGCACCGCCGAGCTGATCCGCACCGGAATCATCGCACTCGCCATCGCGATTCCGGTGATGCTCGCCCTCATTCTCTTCCTGCGCCGCTCCAAGCAGCAGCGCCAGTCGATCGAGTTGGTTGAGCTCGACGGACTCGGCGCCGTGACCGAGGTTCTCGCCGAGGTGCCGCAGCAGGCGCTCATTCCCACGCCACCCCCCGTCTTGCTGCCGGAGCCTGAGCCGAACAGCATGGACTTGAACCGGCGTTCGATCTCCCAAATGGCCAGCCAAAACCCTGAAAAGACCGCTGCGCTCTTGCGCGGGTTGATGGATGAGAGGCCCGGCGCATGAGCGAAACCAAATCAGCGTTGACCGGCACACAGAAGGTCGCCGTCGTCTTGATGAACCTCGAGGGCGGCATTGCGGCTTCGGTGATGGCCCAGTTTTCTGAGGCCGAGGCGACCGACATCACCGCGGAGATCGTGCGCCTCCGTCGCGTCGATCCCGACGTGGCCGAGAGCACTCTCGCGGAGTTCAACGACATCGTTGCGCACGGACGCCTGGCCGCACGGGGCGGCACCGATTTCGCCACCGGTCTTCTCGAACTCTCCTTCGGCGCCGAGCGCGCCGCCGGCGTGATGAGCCGGGTGGCCTCGAACATGGCCGGCAAGGCATTCGAATTTCTCGACAGCGCAGAGCCCGGCCAAATCGGGAGCCTGCTCGACGGCGAGATGGCGCAGACGATTGCGCTGGTCGTCGCCCACCTCCGCCCGGTTCAGGCATCCGCCGTGCTCGCTGGTTTGCACGATGACCAGCGCACCGACGTGGCGCAGTGCATCGCCACCATGACCAGTGCCACGCCGGAGGCCGTCGCCATCGTGGCCACGAGCCTGAAGTCCCGGGCCGCAGCAGTGGTCGCGCCACAGAACTCGATGGAGGTTGTCGGTGGTGTTCAGCCGCTCGTCGACATCATCAACCGAGCCGATGTTGCCACCGAACGCGCACTGCTCGAAGGGCTCGACGCCCGCGACCCTGAGCTGGCCGAAGAGATTCGTTCTCGGCTGCTCACCTTCGCCGACATCGTCAAGCTCGAAGCTCGCGATGTGCAGAACGTGCTGCGTGGCTTCGACATGGCAGTGCTTTCCATCGCGATGAAGGGTTCCGCCGAAGCGGTGCAGCAGAAGATCAGAGAGAACCTCTCTGAGCGCAACCGCGAGCTGCTGGCCGATGAGCTCGAGTCCATGGGTCCGTCACGTCGTTCCCAGATCGAGGAGGCCAGGGCCGACGTGGTGCGTGCCATCCGCGAGTTGGAGCAGAGCGGCACAATCACGATTCACCGAAGCGACGAAGATGCCTTCGTTGAGTAGCTCCGCGTTCACCGCCGTTCGCTTTCCGACAATCCACAACGCGGATGCCGAGCGAGAGCAGGCGGCCGCCCGCCACCGCGGGCATTCGGCCGGCTATGCAGAGGGAATGCGCGCGGCGGAACGTGCTTTCGCTGTGACGGTCGCCGAGCACGAGGCCAGAGTTGCCGCGGAACGTGAGAGGGACCTCGCCACGGTTGCTGAAGCGGTGGCGGTGCTGACGGCGGCGGCTCACGCGCTCGACGCACGGCTGCTCCCGGTCATCACCTCCGTCGAGGATTCCCTCGCCGCAGCGGGCCTCGATCTGGCTGAGGCAATCATCGGCGCGGAGCTGCAGTCGGGCGAGACGTCGGCGCGTGCCGCGCTGCGTCGCGCGTTCGACCACCCGGATGTGCGAGAAGCCACCTCGATTCGGCTTCATCCGGGCGACCTTGACCTCCTCACCGAAGCTGACCGACGTGCCGGCGGTGTGGAACTCCGCGCCGACCAGAGCCTCGCTCGGGGCGACGCCATCGTGGATCTCCCGGTTGGCCTTCTGGACGCACGCATTTCTACCGCCCTCGCTCGGGCCCGCCGGGAGCTGGACGGGACGTCGCGATGACACTGACCGCCTTTCGCCCGCACCCGGCCCGGTTCGCCGCTGCGCTGCGTGCCGCTGCACCGGAGCGAGTCGGAATTGTCACCGCAGTGCTCGGACTGAGCGTGGATGTCGCCGGTCTGCACTGCGCTGTCGGCGACCTGGTCACGATCGGAGACGAGAAGCGCGTCGACGCCGAAGTCGTTGCCACAACTGCCGATGGCGTGCGCTGCATGCCGTTGGGGCGTCTCGATGGAATCTATGCCGGTTGTGCAGTGCGTTCCCACGGCCAGCCGGTTCTCGTGCCGACGGGCTCCGGCCTGTTCGGGCGGGTGCTCGACGGTCTCGGTCGCCCGATTGATGGCCTCGGCCCGCTGGACGTCGACCGGTTCGTTTCGCTCGGCAATGAATCACCCTCCGTCATGCTGCGGCGTCGAATCGACACTCCGGTGCAGCTGGGCGTGCGCGTGCTCGACACCCTCACCACTGTCGGTCGCGGCCAGCGGATGGGGCTCTTCGCCGGATCCGGAGTGGGAAAGTCGTCGCTGCTCTCGATGATTGCGCGCGGCACCGACGCTGAAGTGTCGGTCATCGCGTTGGTAGGGGAGCGCGGGCGTGAGGTGCGCGAGTTTCTCGAAGATGACCTGGGTGCAGAGGGACTGGCCCGCTCCGTCGTGGTTGTCGCGACGTCAGACGAACCCGCACTGATGCGATTGCGAGCCGCCTTCGTGGCAACGCGCATCGCTGAATCCTTTCGCGAGCGGGGAGCCGACGTCATGCTGATGATGGACTCGGTCACGCGCGTTGCGATGGCCCAGCGTGAGATCGGTCTGTCTGTGGGGGAACCTCCAGCAACGCGTGGCTACCCGCCGTCGACGTTCTCGGTATTGGCCCAACTGCTCGAACGCGCCGGCACAGGGGAGAACGGCTCGATTACGGGCATTTACACCGTGCTGGTCGAAGGCGACGACCACAACGAGCCGATCGCGGATGCCGCACGGTCGATTCTTGACGGCCACGTCGTTCTCGACCGCGCCCTGGCGATCATCGGACACTACCCGGCCGTTGACGCGCTCGGCTCAATCTCCCGAGTTGCATCGAAGGTCATCGCGCCGGAGCAGAGCCGCCTGGCGGAAGCGCTTCGCACGGTGATGGCGGCACGCAAGAACGCTCAGGACCTCATCGACATCGGAGCATACCGGCCGGGAACCAACCCGCTGGTCGATGCCGCCCTCACACACCAGGACGCCATCGAAGCCTTTCTACGACAGAGCATGAACGACTACACCCCCGCCGAGGAAGCCTGGCGCCATCTGGCCGGGCTCGTGGCGAAATTGGGAGGTGCCTGATGGGATTCTCACTGGCCGGACTGTTGCGCCTGCGTCACCTCGAGGAGGAAGAAGCAGGCCAAGCGCTCGCTCGTGCCAATTCACGTCTTGAGGAGAACTCGGCACGTGAGGCTCAGATTCGTCGCAAGCTCGGCGGTGGCGACGACGATGTTGCCAGCGTCGAGGTGCTGCGTGCCGTCGCCGCAGCGCGGGCGTCGTCCCGATCGATGCTCGCCGAGCTCGAAGCGGTGGGTCGATCGCACCGTCAGGCCGCCGACGAAGCGCGGGCGGCATTTTCGGCCGCTCGCACTCGGTCGAAGGGGCTCGAGCGTCTCGAAGAGAAACACGACCTGGCCGTCGCAGTGGCCGAACTGCGCACAGAACAGAACGCACTCGATGAAATTGCCTCCGGCGCGAGGACACGAAGCGAAGGAGCCGAAGGATGGCGATGATTGAGGCAGTTGCCCGAATCTCAGAGATTGAGAGTCGTGTTCTCGAGCTGACGGGCCGCACGAAGGCGGCGACGAATTCGTCGACCAACACTGCATCGGCCAACGCTGCGTCGTTCGATGCAGCGCTCGGCGCTGCGGGCGCGACAAACGGCACATCGAGCCTGACCACGACAGGTGTGACAGGAACGGGACCTGGTGTGAGCGGCAACGCGATCGTCGAGGCCGCGAAGAAGTACCTCGGGGTTCCCTACGTTTTCGGCGGTGAAGACGCGTCGGGTATGGATTGTTCCGGCCTCGTGCAGCGAGTGCTCGCCGACCTGGGCGTCGACGCCCCGCGGGTCGTCAGCACGCAGCAGTCGATGGGAACAGAGGTCGGTTCGCTCGCCGACGCGCAGCCGGGGGACCTGATCGTCACTCACAACGCAGACCACATCGTGATCTATGCCGGAGACGGAATGATCATTCACGCTCCCTATGAGGGGCGGAACGTCTCGTTGCAGCCCAACTATCTGACCGATGCCGACATCCAGACAATTCGTCGTGTCTCAACACCCTCGAGCGTCGCGTCGAGCGCGGCATCAACCGTATCGGGTGCTGTCTCCGCGCAGTCGGGCGTGTCTGCCGCAACGCTCAACAGCCTGATCACCTCGATGGGGGGCACCGCCAGCGCGTCACCGTCGGTCGCTGACCTCATTGCCGCGGCCCAGATGTCGATGTTCGCGGGGAGTGGCTCATGACCTTGACACTTCCCTCCACGCTGGGCCCCTCAACACTCACCCGGGGCGGCTCGCCGTCCACCGCGCCGTCGTTGACGGGCGCCGCCGGCTTTGCGGCGGTGCTTCGAGACACCGCGTCGAGTGACTCGGCCGGGTTGAACCGCGCAGAGGCCGCGCCGGTGGATGTTGCACCAGGCGAGGGCGCCGTTGTGTCGGCAGACGACGCGTCGGCAGACGAGACGGTCGACGATTCATCGACCGGCCCCTCGACTGACTCAGTGGTCGGCGGTACCGCTGTGCCCGTCATGCCCGCTCCTTCTGGCGCGGTCGCACCCGGTCTGTTCGACGGCCTTGGCGCAGGTGGTGGCTTCGGAGGGAGCGCACTCGTCGAGGGTTCGCAGACGGATGCCGGCGTCGTCGCTCCGCTCGGCACGGCACCTGCGGCCACGACACCCGCTGGAGCAGGGGGTGTTGACGGTGACTCGGTGGTTCCCGCCGCCACCTCGACACCTTCGACGCCTTCGATACCTTCGACGCCTTCGACACCTTCAGCGGGAGCGGCCTCGGCCGGCCTGGCCGCGTTGAGTACCGCAGGCGCGAGCGTTGCCCCCGCCGGTATTCGCCCCGCGCCGGCTGCGCTGACCTCTGGGCGGCCGACCGCGCCGGCGTCCGCAGTCGGTGCGGAGCTGGGTGCCGGTGGTGCAACCGGCGCCCCGAGCGATGCGCAGTCCGCGCCGGCGTCCGCCCTGTCAGCCACGACCACCGACGTTCCGTCCGGCACGCTCGCATCCGCTTCTGCGCCGGCGGCTGGTCGCGAGGTCACTGACTCCGATGCACCGGCGACGGCGCCGGGATTCAGCCCTGACGCACTTCCCGGTGCTGCACCAGAGGGCGTCCCTGCCGTTGGAGCCCCCGCTGATTCGACGCCGAAACCTGCCGTTGCGGACCCGGCGGTGCAAGCGGTCGCGGCGCCGACGAGCACCGGTCAGGCTGCTGCCGCCGTGCCCGTCGCGGCTGCCTCGGTTGCGGCTCCGGTCGCCCCTGTTCCACTTGCCGCTCAGGTCGCCACACCGCTGCTTGCCCTCGCGGGTGCAGTGGATGGCGAGCACACGCTCACCATCACGGTGACTCCCGACAACCTCGGACCGGTGACCGTGCGTGCGCATGTCGCGGGCGAACACGTGCGGATTGAGCTGTTTGCCCCGAATGGTGAGGGCAGAGACGCGTTGAAACAGATTCTCACCGATCTGCGACGCGACCTGGCGTCGCAGGGGCTCGGTGCGCAGCTCGACCTGTCGAGCAAGAGCCAGCCCGACTCCGGCGACCGGTCGGGATCGGAGCGTCATCTGCCTCACGAATCACCGGCACGAGGCCGACAGTTTGAGACGGAGCGACAGCCCCGCCGCCCGGTCAGCGGCCAGACGTCGATGCTCGACGTGCTTGCCTAACACACGCCTGCCCCCAACAGAGGAACCCAGATGCCCGTAGATCCCATCGATAGCACGCAACGCACCAGCATGTATGCCCGATCGACGACGGCAGTGCCGAAGCAGAACCTCGATAGCGAGGTATTCATGCAGCTCCTGGTGACCCAGTTGCGAAACCAGGACCCCAGCTCGCCCATGGACACCAACGCCATGATCTCCCAGACCACTCAGCTGGCGATGATGGAGCAAATGACCGCGATGACCAAGACCACCGATGAGAACTTCGGTCTGCAGATGCGCACAGCCGCTGCGGCCCTGATCGGCAAAGAGGTCAGCTACACGGATGCCGATGGCAAGACCGTCACGGGCACCGCAACCGCAGTTTCTTACCTCGGATCTGTCCCCAAAGTCACAGTCGGTGGAGTCGACGTGGCGCTCGACGCAATTTCCGGCATCACCACGCCGACCCCCTCACCGGCGCCTACACCGGCGCCTACACCGGCACCCACACCGGCACCCACACCGACACCCACACCGACGCCAGTCGAAACCGAAAGGTAATCATGCTTCGTTCGCTCTACTCCGGCATCTCCGGACTTCGCTCACACCAGACAATGCTTGACGTCACCGGCAACAACATTGCCAACGTCAACACCGTCGGCTTCAAGTCGTCGGCCGTGCAGTTTCAGGACACCCTTTCGCAGGTGGTGAAGAACGGCACCGGCGCACAGGTCGAGGCCGGCGGCACCAACCCGGCCCAGGTCGGTCTCGGCGTGCAGGTTGCTGCCATCTCGACGAACTTCGCGCAGGGATCTTCCCAGGCAACCGGCAAGGGAACCGACCTGATGATCTCGGGCGACGGCTTCTTTCTCGTGCAGTCGGGCGCCGAAACGCTGTACACCCGCAACGGTGCGTTCGACTTCGACAAGCTCGGTCGTCTCGTCACCGCAGACGGCTCGTTCGTGCAGGGGCGCACGGCGGTCAACGGTCAGATTCCGGTCGGTGCCGCTGTCGGCAACATCACCTTGCCGCTGCAGGCCACGATCCCCGCCAAGGTGACGACCACGGCGGATGTCGGCGGCAACCTTCCCAATGAGGTCGCCAACGGCACGGTGCTCAGCCGTGAGGTCAGCGTCTTTGATGCGGCAGGCGGGGAGACCAAACTCAACCTCACCTTCACGAAGACCGCAACCGGCTGGGATGTCGGCGATGGCGTCACCCCCTCTGGTTCGTTGGAGTTCGCCAACGGCGTGCTCACCGGGGCCACGGTCGGCGGTGTTGCAGGGAACCCCGCGGCATTCGTTGTCGGCGGAGTGACGATGGATCTGTCGAAGGTCACCGGCTTTGCCAACCTCACGACGATCGCTGTGAACAGCCAGAACGGTGCCAAGGCCGGCACCCTGACGGGATACACCATCTCGGGCGACGGAACCGTGCTCGGTTCATTCAGCAACGGGGAGACGCGCACCATCGCGCAGATCGCCCTCGTCACTTTCGCCAACCCCGGTGGGTTGGAGAAGGCCGGCGGATCGACCTACCGCGGCAGCGCAAACTCGGGCAATGCGGTTCTCGGCGCTGCCGGGGCCCCCGGCTTCGGCCAGCTGGCCGGTGGTTACCTCGAAATGTCGAACGTCGACCTCTCGCAGGAGTTCACCAACCTGATCGTCGCCCAGCGCGGCTTCCAAGCGAATGCCCGCATCATCACCACCTCAGACGAGGTGCTGCAGGAGCTGACGAACCTCAAGCGCTAGCCGGGAACCCTCCCACCTGGTTGTGGCCCCGGCGAGTTGCCGGGGCCACAGCTGTGAGATGGTGTTGATCACGCTGCAGAGGGGCCGGGTTCGTCGCTTGGCGACGGGTAGCGTCGAAGGAACAACGCCAGGCTGAGGGCCAGCGCCTGGATCTCGCTCGGATCGACGCTTTCGTTCGGTGCGTGGATGAGTGCCAGGGGCTCCTCCACTCCGAGCAGCACGATCTCGGCTTCCGGGTAGGTGTCGGCGAACACCGTGCAGAGCGGGATCGATCCGCCCTGCCCCAGGGTGGTCATCGGCCGTCCGAATGCCTCGAGCATCGCGTCGGCCAAGGCACGAAATGCCGGTCCTCCGGTCTGCGCCTCGAAGGGAGAGCCGGTGCCCTCGGTCTCGACCGTGACACGCGCGCCCCACGGGGCTGCGGCACGCAGATGGTCGGCAAACGCCGCCTCGGCCTCGGCGACGGCGACACCGGGCGGGATGCGCAGGTTCAAGCGCGCGGCGGCACGTTGCACGATCGCGGCCGTCGAACCCACGACCGACGGGCAATCGATGCCGAGGATCGTCACGGCAGGCCGGGCCCAGAGCATGTCGGCGACCGTACCGTCGCCGAGCAGCTCGACCCCATCGAGCACACCGGCATCGGCACGGAATTGGTCGGCCGGGTATGCCTCGCCGCTCCACGTCTGGGTAGTGTCCAGCCCCGCGATCGTCGTGTTTCCTCGGCTGTCTCGAAGCGTCGCCAGCATACTGACCAACGCGGCGAGGGCATCCGGCGCTGCGCCGCCGAACATGCCTGAGTGCAGTTCGGAGGCCATGGTCTCGACACTCACCACCACATTGACCAATCCGCGCAGGGTGATTGTCGCGGCTGGACGGCCGACCGCGGCGTTGCCCGTGTCGCAGACCAAGATCGTGTCGGCACGCAGAAGCTCGGGATTCTGCGCGACGAACGCTTCCAGTCCGCCGGTTCCCTGTTCCTCCGACCCTTCGACCACCAGCTTGAGGTTCACCGGGAGGGCTTCGTCACCGAGGGCCCGCAGTGCGAGAAGATGCGCGAGGATGTTGCCCTTGCAGTCGGCGGCGCCCCGGCCGTACCAGCGGCCGTCCACCTCGGTCAGGGTGAATGGTGGCGTGCGCCAGGCCGAGTCGTCGAGCGGAGGTTGCACGTCGTAGTGCGCATAGAGAAGCACAGTCGGCGCGTCTGCGTCGGGTGCGGGCCGTGACGCGACTACCGCATCGCTCTCGTCCGGCGTGCGTTCGAGGTGGGCGTCGTCGAAGCCGAGTTCGATGAACTTGTCGATGACCCACTGTGCGGCCCGCGTGCATTCGTCGGGCGGAAACTGGCGCGGGTCGGCAACTGAGCGGATGGAAACGAATTCGGCAAGTTCATCCCGCGCGGCCGGAAGTAGCTGGGCGAGCCGGGAGCGGAGGTCGTCCATGGCCTACTGGCCGCCCGAGTCAGTTGTCTGAAGACCATTGACGAATTCCTGGAACTGAGCGAGCTCTTCCGGGCAATACACCTGGATGATCATCAGCTGACCTTGAACGGCCCTGCTCTCCGCGATCACCGGGCGGGTGCCGGGGCCACCGGAGCCGTTGACGAGTTGGCTCAAGAACAGCGCCTGACTCAACGCGTCATTCGGATTGGCGCACACCGCGCCGCCGTCGTCGCCGAGAACCCGAATGATCTGGTCTCGCGAGGGCGCCGTCGCGCCGGTGGCCTCGATGTTCGCGATCAACTGGTCGGCTTTCTCCGCAGCCCGTGCGGTCTCGTTGGCCGACCGGAAGGTGAACAGTCCGATCGTCGCGAGAACAATGAGGAGGACAACGGAGATGATGTAGGTGATCGATCGCCCACGCCTCGTCGAAGTCTCCTTGACGGTGCTCATGATTCCGTCACCTCCGGCTGAGTCGATTGGTCAGGCTGTTCGGGTTGGTCCGATTGCCCCGGCTGCTTCCAGGAAGGCTTGCGCAGCTTGTAGAAGAGGAATGGAACGAGGAGTCCAAGTCCAAGCGCCCCGCCCGCCACAATGAGGAAGTAGACAATGGGATTCTGGCCGCCGAACTGCGACGGCGGAATGAAACCGACGAGCAATGCGGCCAGGGAAGCGGAGAATCCGACTCCGGCGAGTCCGACAAGCATCGGTGCCCGGTAGCCGCGCGGGTGATCAGGGTCGATTCTCCTGAGCCGGATCGCAGCCACGAACATCAACAGGTACATGATCAGATAGACCTGCGTGGTGATGACGGAGAAGATCCAGTACGCGCTCGAAACATTCGGGATGAGGGCATAACCCAGTGCAATCACCGTCGTGACGAGGCCCTGGACGACGAGAAGGTTCTGTTGCACCCCGTTCTCGTTGAGCTTCTGCAAGAACGGCGGAAGGTAGCCTTCCTCACGCGAGATGAGGAGCAGACCTTTGGAGGGGCCGGCCAGCCAGGTCAACATGCCTCCGAGCGAGGCGGCGACGAGCATGATTCCGATGATCGGTGTCAGGCCCTGAATGTTGAACTGTGCGAACACCGCATCGAACGCCTGCATGACACCGGCGGTCAGGGACAACTCCTCGGCGGGGACGATCCAGGAGATCGCCAGTGCCGGAAGGATGAAGATGAGCAGTACGAGCCCCATCGCCAGGAACATCGACTTCGGATACTCCTTTGCCGGGTTCTTCAGCGACGACACATGCACCGCGTTCATCTCCATGCCGCTGTACGACAGGAAGTTGTTGACGATCAGCACCAGGCTTGCCAGCCCCGCCCACTGGGGGAGGAGGTTCGCTGCGGTCATCGGGGCGGCCGACGGGTTTCCTTGTGCCAGGAACACCGAGCCGAGGAAGACGAGCAGCGCCCCGGGGATGAGGGTCCCGATGATGAGCCCGCCGCTGGCCAGTCCGGCCACACCCTTCGTGCCTCGGGAGGAGACAAAGACCCCTGACCAGTAGAACACCACGATCACCAGGGCAGTCCAGACGCCGTTGCTCGCCAATGCCGGATTGAACACATAGGCGAGGGTGCTCGCCACGAACCCCAACAAGGTGGGGTAGTAGAAGATGGTCATGGCGAACTGGCACCACACGGCCAGGAAGCCCATCGGCTTGGAGATGCCGGCCGCCACCCACTTGTACACCCCGCCTTCCCAACCGGACGCCAGCTCCGCAGCAACAAGCGAGGTGGGCAGGAGGAAGATGATCGCCGGAACCAGATAGAGGAAGATCGCGGCAAGTCCGTAAACGGCCATCGTCGGGGCGGGTCGAAGACTCGCCACTGAGCTGGTGGTCATCAGGGCCAAGGCGACCCAGGAGATCATGACGGCGGGGGGAGCCTTCGGCTTGGCCAAAGCCCGATCCGTGTCGCTCATGGCAGCAACCCCGTGCATGTGCGCATGTCAGCCGACTCCACCGCACCTGAAATGCGATACTGCCGGGCCCGAGACTTCACGATTTTCATCACGTTGACCGCCTCCAACCGCATCATTCTGTTTTGTACAAGGAGTATGCATCGAAGTGGGAATGGTGGATACCTCTTCAGGATGTGGGTATCTCGCGCTCTCGACGGGTTCTGGTGCGCTTCCACAGCAGGTCGGCAATCAGCGCCAGCGCAAGAATGACGAGCAAGGCAAAGGTGGTCTTGGGCTCATTGACGAGGGTCGTAGTGCAGAACACCACAAAAGTGCCCAGAGTTGCGATGAGGGCGATGACGAGCATGAAGAGTTTCGCGCCGGTCTCCCGGTGCACCCTGAAATGCGCTGTCGTGACCGCTGAGAAGATGAGAAGCGCGACGGCACTTCCGAGCGACGCAATGCTGTTCAGGTCGAGCGCGAGCACCATTATTACCGTCAGACCGGCCATCACCAGCAGGCCGATGGACGCTTTCCAGCGGCTGAGGGTTCGGCCAAACACCGGCGGGAACTGTCCGACTTCAGCGAGGTGCTGGGTCATTCCCGTCGACGGGTAGAGGCTGGCGTTCACTGCTCCGGCCGTGGAGAACAACGCGGTGATCACCATCAGCACATATCCGAGCTGCCCGAGCGTTGGCTTGGCGGCCTCGGCCAGCGCTGTGGCACCATACGCGACGACCTGATCGGCGGTGAGTGTTCCGAATACGCCGAGGGACACTGCGACGTACACCGTGGTCGCGATCGCCAAGGCCAGATACATGGCGCGCGGTAACTGCCGCGACGGCTGGGGGAGGTCCTTCGCCGTGAAGGTGATGACACCGAAGCCGAGAAAAGCGAAGAACGTCAGCGCCACGCTTGCGATGATCTCGCGCACGCCGGGGTAGCCGGCCGGGTCGAGGAGAGCGGGGTCCCAGTTCGCGATGGTGACGATCGCGAAGACGCCGAGAATAGCGAGAACCACCTTCACAATCGCAGACTGCACGCGGGCGACCGCCGTCGAGCCCACCACGTTGAGGAGGGACATGACGAGGACCAGAGCAACAGCGAACAGTGTGGCTGCGGTCGGGGAGTCATGGGCCACGACGGCGCTGGCATAGCCCCCGAACGACGACGCCACCATTGCCGCAACGATGGCCCCTGTCACGTAGAAGAGCCAGGAGAAGATTCCCGTGACGTGCCCCTCTCCGAAGCCACGAGCCAGGTAGGCGAGCATGCCGCCCCCGGACGGATAGGTGGCGCCGAGTTTCGCGAACGAATAGCCCTGCAAAGCGGCGATGACGCCGGCGATCAGGAAGGACAGCCAGACAGCCGAGCCTGCGACGGCTCCTGCCGCTCCGAGGAGGGCGAAGATCCCCGCCCCGACCATCGAACCCACGCCAATGAATGTCGCCTGAATGACAGTCATCCTCTTCGGAACCGTGGTCGACATGCGAACCTCCCTACGGTCAGTGCGCCAGAGAATTCGAGACTTGCGGCGAGACTACCACTGGTGGGAGAGAGGCGGATTGAGTGGTGCCAACCGGGTCACGACGGAGCGGATGTCAGCATTCTCGCCTCCCACACCTGACGAATCACGCGCGGCGACCGACAGTGAACTCGACAGCACCAGATCGCTAGCAAACTCGAGGACAGAATGATCGTAGTCACCCGGCTGAACAACAGTCATTTCGCGGTCAATCCTGACCTCATCGAGCGGATTCATGAGAATCCCGACACGACGCTGGTGCTTGTCGATGGTTCGACTTATATCGTGACTGAGCCGATGACTGAGGTCATCGACAAGATCGCCCGTTATCGGGCCCGAGTGATTGCCCTCGCAAGCCAGACCCCTGAACCGTCCAGTGCCGGCATCCGTCATCTCGAGGCTGTTCCCGCCGACGAGCCCAGGGAACCGAGGAGAAGCTAATGGATCCCGCAACAATTATCGGCCTCCTTGTGGCCTTCGGCTCTCTCTTCGCCATGATCACGATCGAGGGAGCGCACGTCTCGTCGCTGCTTCTTCCCGCGCCGATGGTGCTCGTCTTCGGTGCGACGATCGCCGTCGGTCTGGCCGGCTCGACCTTCGCCGACACGATCGCCGCGCTCAAGGCATTGCCTCACGCTTTTCGCGGCAAGGTGGAGAAGCCGAAACAGGTCATCGACCAGATGGTCGGCCTGGCCGACACCGCACGCAAGAACGGTCTGCTGGCCCTCGAGCAGGAAGCAGCAGACGTCAAGGATCCCTTTCTGCGCAACGCCCTGCAGAACATTGCGGATGGCACCGACGGCGAAGAACTGCGGATTCTTCTGGAGGACGAGGTCATCACCACGTCGAAGTCGAATCGCCAGGCGGCAAAGTTCTTCAAGGCGCTCGGCGGATACGCGCCAACCGTGGGAATCATCGGCACCGTCGTCTCGTTGACCCACGTTCTCGAAAACCTCGACAAGCCGGCAACCCTGGGCCCGTCGATCGCGGCGGCATTCGTCGCGACGCTGTGGGGTTTGCTGTCGGCCAACTTCATCTGGCTGCCGATCGGTGACCGGCTCGGCCGACTCGCCGAACTCGAAACCGAACGGATGACACTGATCATGGAGGGTGTGCTCGCGATTCAATCGGGCAGCCAACCACGACTGCTGGGCGAACGTCTCGCTGCGATGGTGCCGAAACCGACATCGAAGTCGAAGCAGAAGGCATCGAAGGCAGAGATTCCCCGCAGCGAGGCGGCGTGAGTTCCTCCCGCCGTCGGCGGCGCGACACCGGCGATCACGAAGAAGCTCACAACGACGAACGTTGGATGGCGTCGTACATGGACATGGTCACGGTGTTGCTGTGCATGTTCATCGTTTTGTATGCGATTTCGACAGTGGACTCCGACAAGTTCGAGAAGCTGCAGGCGTCTCTCGCAACAGGCTTCGGAACTGAGGCGGGGGAGAACGTCGACACAGCAACAGGCATCGTCGTCAAACCAGAAGACATCGGTTCGACGGGCGACCTGTACGAGGCGACGATTCAGAACTCCAACGTTGTGCTTGCCGAGAAGGAGATCTCCGACCTCAAGGCAATTCGCGACAGCATCAACACGGGATTGCAGTCCCAGGGTCTCGCCGACGCCGTGCAGTTTCAGATTACAGAGCGAGGTCTCACCGTCGGATTGATCGGCGCCGAGACCTACTTCTCGGGAAACAGCATTGTGTTGACCGACAAGGCCAACGCGATTCTGAGCACCATCGCCCCGGTCATCGCCGGAATCCCGAACGAGGTCTCTGTTGAGGGCCACGCCGATCCGGTCGGCAGCTCTGGCGTGTACCCCACCGACTGGGAGCTTTCAAGCGGCCGCGCCACTCAGGTCGTGCGGTTCTTTGTTGAGCGGGGTGGTGTCGCCCAGGGGCGCGCGGCCGCGGTGGGCTACGGTTCGGCTCGCCCGATCGCCGGGGGAGAGTCGTCGCTCAACCGTCGCGTCGACGTGGTCGTTCTCTCGAAGCAACCCGACTCGGTGCGTGCGCTGATTCCGGGCATACTCGCGGCCGAACAAGGTTCTGGCGAAGCAGTCGGAGCAGTAGCCGGCGCCGAGGCGGGGCCCGCCGCACCAGCTCCATCTCACTAGCGCCAATGCTTTGACTTCGGAGTACTGAAGCGACGGCGGGAAAATGATGTGTCAATCGGCGTCAGGATTTCTAACCGAATTCTGATGCGTGCCGATTGTGAACGCTGATGACCCCTCGGAGCGAAGTGAAGACACCAGTGCCGTCGACGGCGAAAGCCGCCGAGGTCTACGACTTTCGTCGACCGACCACGCTCGCTAGGGAGCACTCGCGCGTTCTTGAACTCGCGCTCGAGACCTTCGCCCGTCAGTGGGGAACACAGCTCACCGCCAAGGTGCGCGTGAGGTCGCAGGTCACCTTCGAGTACGTGCTCATGCACACCTACGACGAGTACGCCGCGTCGCTTCCGTCGACCACCGCGATGGTGCTGCTGGCCGTTGAAGGCCAGGAATCGAAGGCTGTGCTGCAGCTGCCGACCACGGCGGCGCTGTCGTGGTTCAGTCACATGCTGGGGGGCACCGGCGCGCACTCCGAATCGGAGCGCAAGTTCACCCAGATCGAGCAGTCTCTGCTGCGCAAGCTCATGGCGGATGCCATCGACGACCTGCGCTACTCATTCGGCCCGCTGCTCGCCAACGACATCGTGGTCGACAGCATCCACCACAACTCCCAGTTCGCTCAGGCGGCTGCGACATCCGAGCTGATGATCGTGGCCAGCTTCACCGTGCAGGTGGGGGAGCGCTCGGCACAGACGACCCTGGCGATCCCGGCCGACATCCTGCTCGGTCAGCTCGGCGCCGCCAACCCGGTCGTTGCGCTCGTCGATGCCGCAGAACTGCTGCTGACCCAGGTTTCGCACGTGCCCGTTGAGGTCTCGCTGCAATTTCCGGAGAAGCGCGTGCGCCCCTCCGACATTCTGGCCCTCGCCGTCGGCGACCTGATCTCGCTCGGTCATGCCGGCCATAAACCGCTCGACATCGCGGTCGACGGCCATACACTCGCGCGCGCCGCGGTCGGGGCAACGGGCGCCCGGCTGGCCTGCGTCATCACTGATATCCAGGAGAAGAACTAACTATGCTGAGCACCACTCTGCACGCCGACGCCGCAGCTGCGCTGGCGGCGCTCATCCCGAACGGCACTGAGTTGCATGCCGCGCCGCGGAAGACAAGCATCCGCTTCGGCTCTGAGGTTTCAGAGGCTGTGCAGGCAACTGTCGTCGGCTCGCTGTCGGCTGACCTTGCAGTCGCATTGGTCGACATCGCCCCGCTCGGCATGGCGACCGGTGAGGGAGCGACAAACGTCGCCATCAGCGACATCCTGCGTCCGGCGCTCGAAGCGGCGGCATCCACCCTCGGGCACGGCGTGCTCGGTGCGGCCAGGGTCGACAACGCGGCCGATCTGTTCAACGACACCGACACCACGGTCTTCACGCTGCAGGATGGCGACGAGACAGTGGGCTGGTTCGCCATCCGTCTGCGCGACAATGCGTCGACAAGCAGAGTGGTGTCGACGGAGCCCATTTCGGGAAAGCTCGGCCGCATCAACAACGTGGAGATGACGCTGACTGTCGAGATCGGCCGCACCCGCATGTCCGTGCGCGACGTGCTCGCTCTCGAACCGGGTGCTGTCGTCGAACTCGACAGGTCGGCGGGAGCACCGGCTGACATCCTGTTGAACGGTCGCCTCATCGCCCACGGTGAAGTCGTCGTCGTCGACCAGGACTACGCCGTGCGCGTGACGAAGATCATGGACGTTCCGGACAGTCTCAGTTAGTGGACACCCTGTTCCTGGCGTTGCGGGTCATCGTCTCGCTCGCCGCGGTTCTCGCTGTTATTTGGTATGCGCATAAACGGCTGACCAAAGGGTCACGCGCGGCCCAGGTGGCCAACCCGATCACTGTGATCTCTCGGCAGGGACTGTCGCCGAAGAGCTCGGTGGTCATTATCGAAGCCGAAGGCAAGAGATTTGTGCTCGGCGTCACCGAACAGAACGTCAGCGTGCTCTACGAGCGCGACGGAGACCCGGTTGCCGCACCGCAGCCCGCCGACAGTTTTGCACTGGCGTTGGCTTCGGCCACCACCGACGAATCACTGGGGGCTGACGGGCAGCCCGGACGTCGCCGAGACCTTATTCGCACACCCGCATCGCAAGGAATGCTCCGCGGGTCAATTCTTTCGGCAGAGACATGGAAGCTCTCCTTCGCCGCCTTGAGGCAAGGACTGAAATAGTGCCATTCACCAGGGCTCTGGTGCCCGGGTCGAACACTGTGCTGCGCACTGACGCCCTGTTGCGTTGGGCGGTGTATGCCGCGATCTTGCTGATCATTGCCTGCGCGATCGTGATGCTGACCGCCGGGCCGACCTTCGCGGCCCCCGGCGACCCGGGCGAGCCGATCGGCCCGAGCGCCCCCGGCGGCGCCGGCGGAGTGTCACTTCAGATCAACGGGCCAGACGGGACCCCGTCATCGGCGATCGTGACCCTGATCGGAATCACGCTTCTCTCCGTCGCACCGGCGCTGCTGTTGATGATGACCTCGTTCACCAAGATCTTCGTGGTCTTGGCCATGGCACGAAATGCCCTGGCTCTGCCGTCGATCCCGCCGAACCAGGTTCTGGCCGGACTCGCGATGTTTCTGACCCTGTTCATCATGTGGCCGGTCTTGACCGAGGTGAACACCGTGGCCGTGCAGCCGTATCTGGCCGGCACGGCGAGCTTCAACGACGCCATCGCTGCCGGTTCGGCTCCGCTCCGCGAGTGGATGCTTCACTTCACTCGTGAGGAAGACCTGGCTCTGATGCTGCGCGCGGCCGGGGCAGAGAATCCGAATAGCGTGGCCAACGTCGATCTGATCACGTTGATCCCCGCCTTTATGATTTCGGAGCTCCGCGCCGCGTTCATCATCGGGTTCGTCATCTTCATCCCGTTTCTGGTCATCGACCTCGTCGTCTCGGCGGCACTGATGTCAATGGGAATGATGATGCTTCCGCCGGTGATGATCTCGTTGCCGTTCAAGATTCTGCTGTTCATCCTCGTCGACGGCTGGGCCCTCATTCTCACCTCGCTGATTGAGAGCTATCAATAATGGACAGCAGCGCAGTTCTCGATATCGGCCTCCAAGCCCTGATCGTCGCCGGCAAGTTGGCGGCGCCGATGCTGATCACCGCACTCGTGGTCGGTTTCGCGATTTCCCTCTTTCAGTCGATCACCCAGATTCAAGAGGTCACCCTCTCGTTCGTGCCGAAAGCGATCGCCGTTGCCCTGGCGCTGCTCATCACGGGGCACTGGATGATTGCGGAGATCGTGTCGTTCACTCACGCGATGTTCGACAAAATTCCCGCCTTGCTTGGTGGCTGATGCATGAACATCCCTCTCGACCTGTCGTGGATCGAAGCCGTCATGCTCGCTAGCGTGCGGATGACCGCCTTTGTTGTGATTGCGCCACCGTTTTCGTATCGGGCGATCCCCGCTCGAATCAAGGCGATGCTGGCGCTCGGTCTCGGAGTTGCGGTGGCGCCGCGGGTGACTCCCGGCTATGTGTCGCTTGACACGGCTGGTTTCATCGGCGCACTGGTGCTTGAACTGCTGGTGGGGGCGACGCTCGGGTTCTTGGTCTTTCTGGTCTTCAGCGCCGTGCAGTCGGCCGGAAACCTGATCGATATGTTCGGCGGATTTCAAATGGCGCAGGGATTCGATCCGGGCAGCCAGATCAACGGCGCCCAGTTCAGTCGCCTTTTTCACATGATTGCGCTCGCCCTGTTGGTCACCTCTGGCGGTTACCAACTCATCATCGGCGGCCTCGTTCGGAGCTTCGACGCGCTTCCGCTCGGTGGGGGGATGAATCTCGCTGACCCGGCCCAACTGCTGGTCACCGGCGTCTCCCAAATGTTTCTGTCAGCGGTGCAGATCGCCGGCCCGCTCATCGTCGTTCTCTTCCTCGCCGATGCGGGTCTTGGCCTGCTGACCCGGGTTGCGCCTGCCCTCAACGCCTTCGCCATGGGTTTTCCGCTCAAGGTGCTGTTGACGCTGTCCCTCGGCGGGCTCGTCATTGCCGCGTTGCCTGACGTCGTCGGGTCGCTCACCGACGATGCAGTGCGGTTGATCACGGGGGTGAAATAGTGTCTGACGCTTCAGAAAGAACCGAGGACGCCACCGAGAAGCGGATGAAGGAAGTCCGCGAGAAGGGCAAGCTTCAGAAGTCGCAGGATGTGACGGCGTGGCTCGGTGTCGGTGCGGCAGCAATCATGCTGCCGGCCACTATCGCGGCGGGGGCGACAGCGGCCACACACCAGATGTTCACTGTCGGTGCCGTCGCCAAGCAGCCGGAGATCGCCGCCGTGCTCACCGCACTGAACGACGGACTGTCGTCGATCATGCCCACCATCGCGCTCATGCTCGCGGCAGTCGTGGTGGCGGTGCTTGTCGGGTCAGTCGCCCAGGGCGGCGTGCACGTGAAGAAGTTCACCGGCAAATACGAGCAGTTCAATGTGGTGAAGGGAATCAGCCGGGTTTTTGGCACCCAGGCGCTCTGGCAGGGAGTGAAGACGCTGCTGAAAACCGGTGTGGTCGCCCTCGTTCTCTACGCCGTCGTGCAGGGGCTGATGCCCGTCTTGATGACGTCCGGCGGGTTGAGCGTTCAAGCGATCGTCGCCGCGGCAGGGCAGGGTGCGTCGTCGTTGCTGGTGGCGGCCGTCGCCGCCGGGCTCTTGCTGGCCGCAGCCGACGTCTTCGTCGTGATGAAACGCAACCGCAAGCAGACCCGCATGACGAAGAAGGAGGTCAAAGACGAGAACAAGAGCACCGACGGCGACCCCCTGGTGAAGTCACAACGGAGATCTCGTCAACTTGAAATGAGCCGCAACCGGATGATCGCATCCGTTGCCACCGCCGACGTCGTGATCGTCAACCCGACCCACGTGGCCGTCGCCCTCAAGTATGAGCCAGGCAAGTCAGCCCCGCGCCTGGTCGCCAAGGGCTCTGGGCACAATGCCACCCGCATTCGTGAAGAGGCGGCGGCCGAAAACGTGCCGATGGTGTCAGACATCCCCCTCGCTCGTGCGCTCCATGCCGCCTGCGAGGTCGGTCATGAGATTCCCGTCGAGTTCTACAACGCTGTCGCTCGAGTTCTCACCTTTGTCGCAGCCCTGAAACGTCGTGGCGCCGCATCCGGCGTGCACAGCATGACTGTCCCGCACCTCAGTTCCGGAGGAAAATAGTGAACCGCAACCTGTCAAAGATCGCCGTTCCGATCGGCGTGGTCGGCATTCTCATGCTGCTCATCGTGCCGACGCCCGCGCCGATTCTCGACGTGCTCATCATCGTCAACATCGTGCTCGCGCTGGTGATTCTGCTGACGACCATGTTCGTGAAGAAACCGCTCGACTTCTCAGTCTTTCCGTCGCTTCTGCTGGTCGCGACGCTCTTTCGACTCGGCCTGAACGTCGCATCGACGCGGCTGGTGCTTGGTGACGGCTATGCCGGCCAGGTGATTCAGGCGTTCGGCCACGTAGCGGTGGGCGGCTCGATCATCATCGGCTCCGTGGTCTTCCTGATTCTCGTCGTCATCCAGTTTGTCGTGGTCACCAAGGGTGCCGAGCGTGTCGCGGAGGTCGGGGCGCGCTTCACCCTCGACGCGATGCCCGGCAAGCAGATGGCCATTGACGCCGACCTCAACGCCGGTCTGATCACCGACGTCGAGGCGCGCAAGCGTCGCGCCGAAGTCTCGGCCGAAGCCGACTTCTACGGAGCCATGGACGGCGCCTCGAAGTTCGTCAAGGGTGACGCGATCGCCGGAATCATCATCATCATCATCAACGTGATCGGCGGTATCGCCATCGGCATGCTGCAGCGCGGCATGGAAATCGGCGATGCGGTCAACACCTACACGCTGCTGACCATCGGTGATGGACTGGTCACCCAGATCCCCGCACTGCTGATGGCCGTCTCGACCGGCATGATCGTCACCCGGTCCAACGCCGAAGAAGACATGGGCACGACCGCGTCGAAGCAGCTCGGCCAGTCGCGCACCGCGCTGCTGATCGCCGGCGGCGCGGCTATCGTGATGGGTTTCATCCCCGGCATGCCGATCATTCCGTTCATTCTCGTCGGCGCATTTCTGATCATCATGGCTCAGCGGATCAGGTCTGCCGAGGCCAAGGCAGGTCGGGATGCCGATGCCACCGAGCGGTTGGAGAATGCGCCACGGCCCGAGACGACCGAGGACATCATCGACGGGATGCGGGTGCACGCGCTGGAGATTCTTCTCGCTCCCGACCTGGTCGACATCGTGTCTGGCGCGAGCGACGACCTCTTGGCCCGGGTGAAGGCGCTGCGCAAGAAGATTGCGATGGACATGGGATTCGTGGTTCCCCCTGTGCGCACACGCGACAATCTGGAGCTGCCGCCCTCGACCTATTCGCTGCGCATCGCCGGGGTCGAAGTCGGCCGCGGCATCGCGCCTCCCGGCAAGATCCTCGCCCTCGGAGACTTTCTTGATGGCCTTCCCGGTGAGCTGACCGTTGAGCCCGTCTTCGGCCTCGCCGGCAAATGGGTGCCGAGCGAAATGCGTCACGCGGCTGAAATGACCGGAGCGATCGTGATCGACCGGGTCTCGGTTGTCGTCACTCACCTTTCGGCGGTCATCACTGACAACGCGGCGCGACTGCTCTCGCGCGAAGACGTGCGGGTGCTCACCGACAGTGTCAAGGCCGTCAACCCATCGGCCGTCGACGAGCTGACCCCGTCACCATTGAGCCTGTCGGAGCTGCAGCGCGTGCTGCAGGGACTGCTCAGTGAGAAGGTGCCGATCAACGACCTGGCACGCATCTACGAAGCGCTGTCGCTGCGGGCCAAAGTATCGGTCGACCCGGAGGGCCTCATCGAGGCTGCGCGTCAGGCACTCGGCCCTGCGTTGTCGGCGCAGTATCTCGACGAGGGAACGCTGCGCGTCATCATGATCGATCCGGTGCTTGAACAGTCGCTGGTCGAGGGGTTGCGCCCCACCGAGTTCGGCAGCCAGATTCTCATCGATGCCGACCGGATCGAGTCGGTCATCGGCTCACTCAAGGCGGCGATGGCGGCCAGCGAATCGCAGGGATTCTCGGCAGTGCTGGTCTGCGCGCCTGCGCTGCGTCCGGCCTTGCGCCGACTCGTCTCTGCCCAGGTGAACGGAATCCCGGTTCTCTCCTACCACGAGGCCACAGTGTCAAACATTCAGATTGAGACTGTGGGGGTGGTGCGCCGTGACGACGCTCTTACTTCTTAAAGGGGAGAGCCTCGAGGCGCTCAAAGCCCAGGTACTCGCTGAGCATGGCACCTCGGCCCGCATCGTCAAGGCTGAGAGCGTCGTGCAGGGCGGAATCGGTGGTTTTCTCGCCAAGCGCTACTTCGAAGTGACCGTTGAAGTGCCGACGCCGAAGCCCACGCACGCTCTGCCGGCTTCTGCACAGAGTTCTGCAGGTCAGGCGGTGCCTGCTGTCGTGCGGGGGATGGTCCTGCCGAATCGGTCGGGTATCGCCGCGCTGTTGGCGGATGCCGACGAGGCAGAAGACCGGCTGGCCGATCCGATGGCGCTCTCGACCAGTTCTGCACGATTCGATCAACTCTTCGACGAGCTTTCGGCTCGGGTCGAATCCGACGCGGCATTCGAGGTGCCGGGGGAGCAGCAGCAGAACGGTGACGTGGAGGGTGCGCCTTCACCTGCGCCTTCACCTCGCCCGTCACTCCCACCGTTCGAGGCTCCGCCCCGCACTGTGACTTCAGGCTTTGCTTCGGCTTCGGGGCTGGCTTCGGGGTCGGCGCCGGGGTTGGCCCCGACGCCATTCCCGTCGACCACGCTTCTGCCGACGCCCTCGCCGATTCAGAATCGCACCCCTCCGCTCCCGTCGCAGGCAGCGGGGGATCTCGTGCTGCTCGTCGGTCTGCGCACCGATGCGCTGCGCGTCGCTCACTCGCTCTCCGGTCGATTCGGTCCGGCGGCCGTCTGCGTCGGGGGAACGATCACCCTCAAGAGTGCGTTGACGGTGTCGGACCGGAGGTCGGCTGCGCATGCGCGTGCCGACGGAGTGCAGAACGGATGCAGCGTTTTCGTCGCCTACGGGATCGAGCCAGGAAGCGACGTGACAACTGCGTTGCGTGACATCGGAGCAGACCAGGTCTGGGTGGTTGTCGACGCCGGGCGTAAGCAGGAGGACACCCGAGTGTGGGTTCAGAACCTTGCGTCAGCGGTGACTGTTGAAGCTGTCGCCGCATTCGGACTGGCGACGACGCTCACGCCGGAGTCGGTGCAGGAGCTCGGAGTCCCGGTGGGTTGGGTCGACGGTCTTCTGCTCGGAGGCTCAGAACGCCGATCGGATGTTGCCCCGGATCGGTCTGGTCGGGTTCCCGACGTGCGGTCCCGTGCAAGGGATTGATTCGTGCCGCACAATGTGACGGCCGTCCGGATGAGTCGTCAGAACGGCGGCGGCTCTGGCTCGCTCTGCGGTGCAGGGTTCGAACATTCGGGGTTCCACGAAGACGATTCGGAATCGTTGAGGTCGGTGCCGCGGAACGTCGGTTCGGACGGGTCAGGTTCGGTCTGACCAGCGTCGGGAAGCCCGGCGTTGGGCAGGCTGGTGCCGGGCAGTTCGAGTGCGGGCCTGGTGGTGTAGACGCGTCCGGTGGGTGAGGTCCAGTCGATGACGCCGTTGCCGCGGCCGACGGGGTTCCAGGTGCTGGCGTGTTTGAGCCGGTGGCAGGCCTTGCAGAGGTGGGCGAGGTTGTTGGCGTCGGTGGGGCCACCGTGCCCGTAGGCGACGGTGTGATCGATCTCGGAGGTGGCCGCGGGTTGCCCGCAGTTCACGCCGCGACAGGTGCCGTCGCGGGTTTGCAACCAGATCCGGAGGTCTTTGGGCACTGTGTAGTGCTCCCGGCCCAGGGAGAGCGGGACTCCGGTCTCCGGATTCACCATCAACCGCAGGAACGACGGCGCCTTCGCGCACAACTCGCGTGCGGTGTCCGGATCGATCGGCCCGTAGCCGTCGAGGGTGGCGGGTTCGTCGCTGAGTCCCATCAGGGTGAACATCGGCACGGTGACGATCACGGTGGGTCGGATGCCGCGGCGTGCCTTCGAGCGGCGCTTGGTCCGCTTCGCACCAGCACCACCACCAGCAGCGCCGTCAGCGCCACCGGCACCGGCGCTACCGCCGCCACCGGCACTGGCGTCGTCGAGCAGCTGTTGCAGTTCGGCGGTGATCTCGCCCGGCTCGAACAGTTCCCCGTCATGCAGCAGCTCGACGGCGACATCCGCCCGCAACTGGGTGAGGGTGCGCGGTTCGGTCGGGCCTTGCCGGCGGCGGGCAACGGCGTCGACTCGGTTGAATGCGGCGAGCACGTCCGCGGCCGGTCCGAACAGGTTCAACCAGGCCATCCCGTCGGGAGCCGCTTCAAACGCGAGCCGGCGCTCCGCCAGCGCGGCGCGTTTGCGGGCGGTGATGGAGTCCGGGTGCATTCGCTCCCGCAACGCGATGGCCTTCCGCCGCAACTGGGGGGCCGGCAGCCGGAGCGCATCGGGCAGCAGAGCCTGCTCGAACGCGGCCCGTACCTCGGGTGGCAGCGTGCGCGCCTGGTCCATGATCACCTGAGCGTGCCGGTAACTGATCGACCCGTTCTCCAACGCCGCCAGGGTGGCGGGGAGCTCGTGCACGAGGGTCTGGCTTTCGTCGATCAGATGCGACGCGGTCGGAGTGGGCATGTTGAACCGCGCGCTGACCTCCCGGACAAAGATCAGGTGCGCCCATTCCGCCCGCTGCGAGTCGGACTGCGTCGGGTTGTAGAGCACGTACTCGTCGGAGACCCGCGACCACATCCGGGCCGCGTCAATCGCCCGGGCCCAGTGCCCGGCACGCATCGCCGTGAGCTTCTGATCGTCAACGGCCACATCGAGGTACTGGTTGAGCCGGGCCGTGTAGCCCTCCACCAGCCTCGGGCCGTCTTCCGGGTCGTCGGGCAGCGGGCCGTCGACGAACCCGGGAAAGTCGGCCAGGCTCATGCCCAGGCAAAACTCCATCGGGTCAAAATCACCACACACCCCGAAGTCATCCTCGTCGGGCGCTAGCTCCAGGTTCTGCAACAGCTCCAGCTGATCCATATCTTCAGCTAACCGGACACCACCGACACTGCAGCCCAATCTGGGGTGGGGGTTGACAAACCGGCTGGGACCGGGAGTTTCCTGGTCTCGACAGGG
The DNA here is from genome assembly GCF_039538945.1 of Glaciibacter kafniensis. Classification (NCBI taxonomy): domain Bacteria; kingdom Bacillati; phylum Actinomycetota; class Actinomycetes; order Micrococcales; family Microbacteriaceae; genus Glaciibacter; species Glaciibacter kafniensis. Next base: position 378,865 of record NZ_BAABCN010000002.1, read on the forward strand.
GAAATCGAAACCCGGTTGAGCACATCCGTCGCCGCCGGTCAGATGCGCTCGAGGGTCGGCCGGAGGGGGTCTCGACCGGCTCGACCAACGGATGCGCTCATCGCGGATGCGCTCGGTACGGATGCGCTCAGCGCGGAGGCGCTCGGTGCTCGGTACGGATGCGCTCGGTACGGATGCGCTCAGTGCGCGACGAGCGACGCCAGCGGAGCCTTGAGCGGCCAGGTCGGGTCGTCGAGAATCAGTTGAGCTGCGACGCTGGTCAGCCGGTTCACCACGATCGGTGCCATCAGGTTCACTGTTGACTCGCCGTCACTGGGATTGACGACCACGTAGATCAGCACATCGTCGGGAGAAGTGAGTTCGACCGACGCGCACTGCTCATCGGACAGCGTGGGCTGGTAGCCGGGAAGGTGCACTGCCGCATCGAGCAGAAACAGTCGCGTCTGAGGAAAGCCGTCGGGGCGCAGGGAGTAGAGCCCAGTGCTTCCGTCGACAGCAACCAGAGAGAAATCGCGAAGCGGTTCGAGTCCAAACGGCGGTGCAGTGAATCTCATCGCAGTGCCCTCGCCGACAGTGCCCTCGCCGACGGTGCTCTCGCCGGCGACGTTCTCGCCAGCGTTGCTCATCTCCGCGGCGCTCATCGGAGAAAGTCCATCAATGTCGGCTGCAAGGTGCGAGCCGTCACCGCCAAGGCGGATTGATATGTCACTTCCTGCATCTTCAGGTCAAGGATGATCTTCTGGATGTCGACATCTTCAATTCCGGACCGCATCGACTCGAGGTCGACCTTGCGGTCCAGATTCGACGACGCGGCGTCGAGAATTGTCGCATGGCGCGCGCCGACGGTGGAGAGCGAGGTCAGCACGGTGTCGAGACGGGCGTCGAGAGTCGGCAGGTGCTTGCCGACATTCACGCCGGCACGGAGGTCTGCGACAATCGCATCGATCTCGCCGAACATAGAGGTGGCAGTGGGCGCGGTGCCTGGACCGAAGACCTGCGCCCCGTCGACATCGACACGCACTGTCGATCCGTCGGACACGCGTCGTTCGACAGTTCCGGCCGCGCCGAGGTAGGTGTAGTCGGGGGCAAACGCCTGTCCGGCATCTGAAGTCCCGGCGAAAATGCTCCGCCCGAGATACGCAGTGTTCGCCTGGGCCAGCAAGTCGGTCTTGATCGACTCAAGTTCGACTGCGATTGCTTCTTTGGCGAGCGGGGAGAGGGCGCCGTCGTTGGCTCCTTGCACGGTCAAGTCCTTGGCCTTCTTCATCAGATCGGTGACCGACGTGAGCGCTGAGTTCGCCGTGGTGAGCCATCCGTTGCCGTCGTTGATATTGCGCTCGTACTGGTTGTTCGAGGCAATCGATAAGCGAACTGCCAGGGCGTCTGCGGTTCCGGAGGGGTCGTCTGACGGCCGGGTGATGGCCTTGCGACTCCCCGCCTGGTCTTGCAGGCGGGCCAGCTCGGACGATGCAGATTGCAGATTGCGCAGCGACGAATTCATCATCGTCTGGGTCGTGACACGGGTGATCATCGGTTATCGTCCCACCAGTCCGGTTCTATTGATCAAGGTGTCAAGCATTTCATCGACTGCTGTGAGAACCCGAGCTGACGCCTGATAGGCAGTCTGGCTCATCACCAGGTTGACGTTCTCCTCGTCGACATCGACCGACGCCTGTGAGAGTTGAGCGGATGAGGCGGCGCCGGCCGCGAGGTCGGCCAGCTTCGACTGCTGAAGCGCGTTTTTCGTGGAGACGGCGACGGTGGTCACAAACGTCGACCAGACCGAATCGGGGGAGTTGGCGCCGAGACGCAGCTGGGCGATCTTGTCGGCATTGGACCCGTCGAGGTTGCCGGCATTACCGGCAGCCGTCGCAATCTCGTCACTGGTCGTCGGGATGACGGACAACCCGAGGGCGGCGGGTCCCGCGGCCACGGCGAAGAAGTCGCCACCGGGGGCGCCGGTGGCCGTCTTCCCCGTGCTGTGCACGGCATTGACCTGCGTGGCAAGTGTGGTTGCCAGCTTGTTGTACGACTCAGCTGCCTCGGCGAGTGGACCACCCTTGCCGCCGGCGGTGGGTGCCAGAACGGAGAGCGAGCCGGCCAGCTCGCCGCTGCTGAGTGCGACGGGGCGACCAGGGTGACTTGCCCACTCGAGCGTCACGCCCGTGCCGTCGATGGTCGTCGATCCGCCCAACACAACGGCGTTGGCGCTGTCACCGGAGACGAGAACATTGCCACCGATCACCACATCGACGGTGCCGTCCGGACGTTCGTTGACGGTGCCGCCGGCGAGCGACGCAATCGCCGTGGTGTACTGGCTGCGCTGGTCAAGAAGTTCATTCACAGACCCGCCCCGATTGAGCGTGTCACGAATGATCACGTTCAGTTCGGCGACCTGGGTTGCTGCGAAGTTGAGTTCGTTGGCCTGGGAGCCGGCGGTGGACCGCACGGCGTTCCACTCGTCGGCAACTGCGGTGTATCCGGCGGCGATCTGTGAGGCGAGCACGCCGGCTTCCTCGATCACTACCGCTCCGGCCGCGGCCTTGCCTGCATTGTTCGCGAGATCCTGCCACGACGACCAGAAATCACCGAGCTGGGAGGAGATGCCGGTGGTGCTCGGTTCGTTGAGCGACTTTTCGAGGGTGCTGAGCGAGGAGGCGCGCACGTTCGCGTAACCGGACGTTCCGAACGTCGTGCGCACGCGGGCGTCGAGGAAGGAGTCGCCGAGACGAGCGATTCCGGTCACGCTGACGCCCTGGCCGGCCGTCGCGAGGCGTGCTGAGATTCGGCCAGTCGCAGCCAGGGGAATCATCGCTTCCTGGTTCACTCGCTGGCGGGTGTAACCGGCCGTCTTCGCGTTTGCGATGTTCTGACCGGCAACCTCAATGCCGGTGCGGGATGCGACAAGACCTGAATATGCGGTGTTGAGTCCACTGAAGGTGCTCACTAAATGTCCTTGTCCACGAGGCGAGAAGTTTCGGGGCGGGACGCCGCATGTCCGTGGGCGTCGTAGGTGTCGGCCGAACTGAAGGTGCCGGCCAGCGTTTCCTGGGTCGATCGGGAGGCGGCGCGCAGGAGCTGCTCGTTGGAATCCCGTAGATCCCTGATCTGGTTGGTGAGGTCGAGCAAGCCATTCAGGTGGGATTCGAGAATCTCGGACCACACCTCGGTGGGGGCGGCTGCAACAAGTTCGCGCAGCGTTGCGTCTTCGGGAGTTCCCCATTCCAGGGAGACCGCGTCGACTTCGACAGTGCGGGCCAGGCCGAGAGTGCGGAGGCGGCCAGTGACCTGCTCGATCTCTTCAGATGCGCGCTGAATCCAACGCGTTTTTCCGCTCGTGAGCAGAAGACGTTCCACTTCAAGCTTGAACACCAGGAGCTCCAGTAGCTCGCGTTCTTTCCACAGCACAGCGGAGAGTTCGTGAATGCTCAAGGGCACCTCCTTCGGGTTGATCGGGGCCGCGGTGGTGGGGCAGTACCACAGGGTTAGTCTCCCGTATCAAGCACTATCGGCCGGTGAACGAACGATGTAAGTGGTCTGTGTCCAGGATATTCGTGTCCCCCTAAGATAGGACGCTGTCTGCCCCGTTATGGGGGTCAAATTTTCCAGGTTTAGAAGTTCTAGCTTGTAAGTTTGAAGTAGGCAGTACACAGCGTTTTCACAGGAGCACAAAGGCGTATGAACCGGGCACTTCGGCCCGGGTCATTCCGTCGTGCCCGCGAGCCACAGGGGTCAAGGAATTGAATCAGGAACGTCGCAACAAGATGGTCGTGGACAACCTTCCGCTCGTCGGCTACCTCGTTTCCGAGGTCTGGGCCAAAGCACGTCACCTGTCGCGCGATGACCTCGCCTCGGCGGGCGCGCTCGCCCTCATCACCTCGGCAGATGCTTTCAATCCCGACCTCGGCATCCCGTTCGGAGCGTTCGCCCGGCGCCGCATCATCGGCGCGTTCGCCGATGAGATGCGATCGGTGGACTGGGCAACACGATCGGCCAGGCGTCGGATCAAAGAAACCCTCGCGGTTCAGGAAACACTTGCTGCCCACCTCGGACGCACCCCGAACGTCGACGAGATCGCTTCGGCTCTTGGCGTAGATCGCAGCGTCGCTGCGGTGGGCTTGGCCGATGCCTCCCGCACACTGTCGACCCTGGACGATGTGACAGCTGAGTTTCTCGTCGCCGACTCCGCGATGCCCGAAGACACCTTGCTTGCCGCTGAACGACTCGCCTACCTCCGCGCCGCCGTCGAGTCACTTCCCGAAAAGATGCGCTTCATTGTGGAGCAGGTCTATTTCGGTGACCGCTCGGTCAAGGATGTCGCAGCCGAGTTGGGAACGACCCACTCGGCCGTGTCTCAACAGCGCGCTGAAGCCATCCGTTTGCTGCGCGACGGTCTCGCCACGCACTATGCCGATTCCGAATCCGAGGAGAGCAGCTACGTGTTGCAGTCGCGGATCGCTCCGGCGAATCGCAGCGCCTATCTTGCTCGTCTGGCAGACCACGCGCTCTACGGAATCAACCGCATCGCCCAGGCGACCGTCGCCGCGCCGGGTCAGGCCGTGTCCTGAGGTGCTCGCTCCGAGTGAGAGCACGACTGGGCGTTAGGCTGAACACATGCTGGTTTTGACACGCAAACTGGGGGAGAAGATCCTCATCGGTGACGACATCGTCGTTACCGTGCTCGATGTGCGCGGCGACAGCATCCGGCTCGGTGTCGATGCTCCGCGTGGCGTGCGCATTCAGCGCGACGAAGTTGTGCGTGCTGTCGCGGAGGCGAACGTCGCCGCGAGCCACACCGATGACTCGGCCGAAGAACGCATCAAGGCCAGCCTCGGGGGCGCTCTGCCCATTCAGGCAACGCCGGTTCAGGCAACGCCGACTCACACAGCCGCGGCGACCGTCACGGATGCTCGCCCCGGTCCGCGCCCGTCAGCATCCGCTCAGGCGTCAGCTTCCGCTCAGACGTCAATCGCGTAGATAAACGACTCCTGCACCATTCCCAGCCAGTCGTAGAGGTCATTCAAGAACTCGGCCTCCTCGCCGTCCAGCTGAATTTCTCCGTCTGGTGACATCTGCAGCCGTTCGGCCAGGGTGAGACGCAGGTCGGTGAGGGCGCGCAACCAGCTCAACACTGCGGGCTCATCGATGACGACGAGCTCGTGCGAGTCGGTGTCACCGGTTCGTGGCGACTCGGTCTGAGACGGCAGCAGGTCGTCGACCCCCTGCACGTTCGCGAGGGCATCCCGCACCAGCGCGGCGTTCTCGATCTTCGATTCGAGCAGCCCGCCGGCGGTGAACCGACGAAACTCCTTAGCAGCCTCTGGGTCATCGCTGTAGGCATCGGGCAACATGCGCCGGATTGCCGGGTCGGATATCGCCAGGTCGTTGTCATCGTTGGCGCCGGACAGAAGGTCGACCAGCTGGCTTGTCGCCAGGCGCAGTAGCTCGACCTCCACCGGCGCGAACCAGGCGGTGAGCCCGCCATCGGTGCTGCGTTCAACGTTCACTACTGCTCCGCCCTGGCCAGGGTCGCCCACAGGCCGAAGCCGTGCATGGCCTCGACGTGACGCTCCATGGCCTCACGGTTACCGGTGGCGACGACGGCCCTGCCGTCGTTGTGAACCTGCAGCATGAGGCGTTCGGCTTCGGCGGGAGTGAAGCCGAAGTAGCTCCGAAAGACATATGACACGTAGGACATCAGGTTGACCGGATCATTCCAGACGATCGTCACCCAGGGGCTGAGCAAACCGACGGCTTCGCGCACGTCGGTACCCAGTTCCTCGCGCACATCTGGATGCGCACTCGTCACGGTCATCTTCTCAGCCTGACAGGTTGAATGGCGCAGGTCCAACCCGCAGACGGATGCCCGGCCCTGTAGTTTGGAGGAGCGGGGTGGGCGCAGAGGTGCTTTCATCGTGCCGCGCGGTCGAAACCGACCCAGCGTGTCACCACAGTCCGTTTCTCTACGGACCGAAAGGACAACATGTTCGACTTTCTATTTGGCCCAGTTCCCGGCATCATCGGGGCGGCCCTCCTTGTCTTTCTGATCGCGCTGATCTACGCGAAGAGCGTCTACAAGAACGCGGGCCCAGACGAAGCGCTGGTGATCACCGGCAAGAAGTCCCGCAAGACCGTTGTCGACGGCACCACGACCGAACACTCAGGTCAGCGCGTTGTGCACGGACAGGGCGTGTTCATCACCCCGTTCTTTCAGAAGGCCTTCAAGATCAGCCTGCGCAGCCGGGCGATCGAGATCACCGCTGTCGCACAGGACAAGAACGGCATCACGTTGACGGTTGAAGCCGTCGCGATCGTCAAGGTCGGCGACGACCCGACAGCGATCCGCGCAGCGGCGCAGCGCTTTCTGGGCCAGGACAAGAACATCGACAACTTCGCTCAAGAGGTCTTGTCTGGTTCCTTGCGCTCGTCGATCGGTGCCACCGACGTGATGACCATCATTCAGAAGCGCGACGAACTCGGCTCCTCTGTGCTCGCGACCGCCCGCGAGTCGCTCGCCAACCAGGGCCTCGATGTCGACTCGTTCGAGATCAAGGGCATTACCGACGAGAACGACTACATTCGCGACATCGGTCGTGCCGAACAGGCCAAGGTGCGTCGCCAGGCTGAGGTTGCAGAGCACCAGGCCAACCGTGAAGCGCAGGAAGCCTCGATCATTGCTGAGCAGGCCGTCGCCGAAGCGCAGAACACCCTGGCCCTCCGCAAGGCCGCCTTGCAGCTCGACACCGACAAGGCAGCAGCCGAGGCAGCCGCCGCCAAGCCGCTCGCCGAGGCGAAGGCTCAGCAGGCCATTGTGCAGGAGCAAGAACTGACTGCCCAGCGCCGGGCCAATTTGCGCAAGGCCGAGCTCGACTCCGAGGTCAACGCCGTGGCGGATGCCGACGCGTACCGGGTCAAGGTTGCTGCCTCCGCCGCCGCAGAGGCAGCGGTGACCGCAGCCAACGCCGACCGTGACAGCCGTGTTGCAACGGCCGAGGCCATCCGTGCAGAGGGCCAGGCCGAGGCGGACGCCATCCTGGCCAGAGGTACTGCGGAGGCCGAGGCAACCCGGTTGAGTGCAGAAGCTCTCGCTCAGCAGTCTGAAGCGTTCCTCCAGTTGCGCATGGTCGAAATGCTGCCGCAGATCGCTCACGAACTGGCGGCGCCGATGGGAAACATCGATCAGCTGACGGTGATCTCAACGGATGGCGCCAGCCAGTTGGCCAAGAACGTCGCGTCTGGCTTCACCGAGGTCGACGCGGTTCTCAACTCGACCATGGGTGTGGGCATCAAGGATCTGCTCAGCGGACTCGTCGGCGGTTCGCTGTCTGGTCATGCAGCAGGGTCGGCAGCGGCTGCAGCGATGCAGAGCGAGATGCGCCAGGGTCAGGCGCTGCCCGGCCACGAGCTGGCGGGTCACGTCGAGGAACCGGCGTTGACCAACTAAAGCAGGCGTCGCATGGTCGTCTGACCATTTCGGTGGTCTGGTCACACCCGACAGAGCGGCGGACCCTCCCATTCGACGGAGATTTTCAACGATGAGACCGTTTCCAGCCATTTTTGGGCGGAAATGTGATTAATCTCCGTCGAATGGGCGGTGCGCGCCTCGGATGGAACGGCCCCGCAGCGAGCCTGGCCGGCCTCGTGGCCCGTAGTAGCCGCGCCACGCGGAGCCTAACCTGGGCAACACCATGGATTGGTGGAACGCGGACTGGTGGAACGCCGGTGACTACTACATCGCGCGTGAGATTCTGCAGCGCGGAGTGGCCGCCTGTTTTCTGATCGCCTTCATCTCCGCCTTCAATCAGTTTCCGGCCCTGCTCGGCGATCACGGGCTGTTGCCCGTCGCCCGATTTGTCAGACGCATCAGGTTTCGTGATTCTCCGAGCCTGTTCCATTGGCGCTACTCAGACCTGTTGCTGCGGACGCTGGCCGTCGCTGGTGCGGTGGGCGCGGCAACCCTCATCATCGGGCTCCCGCAGCTCGGGCCGCCGTGGCTGCCGATGCTGCTCTTTCTGCTGCTCTGGGCGATTGACCTGTCGATCGTCAACGTCGGCCAAACCTTCTACTCGTTCGGTTGGGAGAGCCTGCTGCTCGAGGCCGGGTTCGTGGTGGCGTTTCTCGGGTCGAATGAGGTCGCCCCGCCGCTCGTCGTGATGCTGTTCTTGCGGTGGCTCGTCTTTCGGCTCGAATTCGGAGCCGGCATGATCAAGATGCGCGGCGGGCCGGAATGGCGAGACCTGACCGCGCTCTACTTTCACCATGAGACCCAGCCGATGCCGAACCCGGTCAGCTGGTACGTGCATCATCTGCCGAAATGGGTGCATCGCGGCGAGGTGCTCGGCAACCATTTCGCCCAACTGGTCGTGCCGTTCTTTCTGTTCGCGCCGCAACCCGTCGCCTCCGTCGCGGCAGCCGTCATGATCCTCACGCAGCTCTGGCTCGTGCTCACCGGAAACTTCGCCTGGCTGAACTGGCTCACCATTGTGCTCGCCTGCTCGGCCATCGACGACCGCACATTTCGCACGATTCTGCCCGGCCTGGCCACTGAGCGAGTGGCATCCGTCTCGCCGCTCTGGTTCGTGATCGTGGTCGCGACGGTGACCGTGGGGCTCCTCGTGCTCAGTTGGTGGCCGCTTCGCAACCTCTTCGCCCATCACCAGCTGATGAACGCCAGCTTCAATCGCTATCACCTGGTCAATGCCTACGGTGCGTTCGGCACCGTGTCACGGCATCGGTTCGAGGTCGTCGTGGAGGGTAGTGCGGCGGCGACACCGGGTGCCGACGGATGGCGGGAGTACGAGTTTCGAGGCAAACCGGGTGACCCGAAACGGATGCCACGCCAATTCGCCCCCTATCACCTGCGACTCGACTGGTTGATGTGGTTCCTGGCGCTCGGCACGCCAGACACCCGGTGGTTTGAGATGTTGGTGGTGCAGCTGCTGGCGGGGGATCACACCCTGCTGCGGATGCTGCGGGTCAACCCGTTCCCCGATGAGCCGCCCCGGTGGATTCGGGCACGCGTGTTTCTCTACCGGTTCTCGACGAGGCAAGAACACCGGGCCGACGGCGTCTGGTGGAGCAGAGTCGAGTTCGCGGAGCTCGTTGCGCCGGTGTCCCTGGCGAGAATCGGGCGTCGCGCCAGTTGAAAACCGCCACGCGGCGTGACGTCAGCCGGTGTGGCTGTTTTCAACCCGCGTAGAGGTTGTGGCACGCCCCGGCAGGAAGCTCGCAACGACGATTCCCGCAATTGCAACGATGATCAGGGGCACCATCGCCAGCACGTACCCGTCGCCGGGGCCAGCCACGTTCAGCGCGAGGACTGTGACGACAAGCGCGGTTCCAAAACTTGACCCGAGGTTGGAGATGCTGCGCGAGAGCCCTGAGATTTCTCCTTGCTGTTCCTCGGGGAAGGCGGACTGCACCAAGTTAACGCTTGGCGTGAGCATGAGTCCGACGCCGAGTCCGATCGCGAGAAGGCCGGGTGCGAACGGCCAGGCGCCGGGGACCGCCGCCACAAGAAGCAGGAGAGGCAGGCCGACGCCAGTGATCACAAATCCAGCGATGATCAGCGTGCGCTGCGAGAATCGCCGCACGAGTGAGCTCGCGGACAGAGACGACACCAGAATGCCGAGTGTGGCGGCGCTGAAGATGATCCCGGTCTCGATCGCATCGTAGCCGCGGACCACTTGGAGGTGGCTCGCCACGAGCATGGAGGTGCCGAGCAGCAGCAGCCATTGGAAATTCTGCGTCACGAGGGCCAGATTGGAGACTCGGCTCCGGAACAGTGCCGTCGAGAGCAGCGGTTCTCGCTTATCCCGTTCCAATCGGCGCACCCACCAGAAGAACAACGCGATCACGCCGGCGCCGGCCGCCATCAAGCCGAGCGAGAGGAGGAGATTGTTGTCGGCGGCAAGGATGCCGATGACGAACACGATCAACCCCAGCGCCGAGAGGATGGCACCGACCACATCGAACGGTCGGTCTGGTTCGCGGGCGAGCGGATCCTTCAGGCGCACGGCGAACAGAAGGATGATCACGATGATGAGCGCCTGGAATCCGAATGCTGCCCGCCAGCTGAAGGCCGCGGTGATCCAGCCGCCGATCAGGGGTCCCGTTGCCGCTCCAATTCCCCCGGCGGCGCTGACAATCCCGAATGCGCGAACGCGCTCGGAGAGGCCGGTCCAGTACATGGTGACCAGAATGTAGACCGGCGGGATAAGTAGGGCGGTACCGGCGCCCTCCAGCAGTGAATTCCCGAGGATGAGCACACCGAGCCCCGGGGACAGCGCGCTGATGATGGCGCCGAGACCGTAGACGGCGAGCCCGACGATGAAGCACACCTTTCTCCCGAGTTGCACGGTCAGTTTGCCGAATGGAATCATCAGTGCGGCCATGACAAGCAGGAAGAGCGTGATCGAGATCTGGATCCCCTGAACTGTCGTGTCGAGATCCTGGCTCATGTCGGTGAGCATCACATTCATGTTCGAGCCGGCGAACGAGCAGATGAACTGCGCGAGCGCAAGCGGCACCAACGTCCACTTCGCCGGGACCACGAGCCGCACCTCCGCGTGGGAAGACACCGGGCCCTACCGAACTCCGAGGCTGTGCATTCCGGGGCTGTGCATTCCGGGGCTGTGCATTCCGAGGCTGAGCATTCCGGGGCTGTGCATTCCGAGGCTGCGCATTCCGGGGCTGTGCATTCCGAGGCTGTGCATGATGACCTGCCCTCAGTCAGGAAACGTGACGTGATGGTCCTGCATCCCAGCTTGCGCCGCGTTGGACCAATTCAAAATCGCACAGAGTGGATGACGCGGGCAGGCACATTCGCGAATCAGTGCCCGCGCAACTCCTCGAGCTCACGACGCTCACGCTTCGTCGGACGCCCGGTTCCTCGATCGCGGATCGGGAGCAGCGCGACTTCTTCGCGTGGGGGAGGCGGCGGGGTCAGATCGGTGTAGCACTCGACGGCGACGGCCGCGCCGACCCGCTTGGCCACGATGCGGGTGACGACCACGATGGTGTCGAACCCCGCTGAGCGCACCCGCACTTCATCGCCGACTTTCACCGACTGCGCGGCCTTCGCCCGGTCACCGTTCACGCGCACGTGCCCGGCACGGCAGGCAGCCGTCGCCAAAGATCGCGTCTTGAACAACCGAACGGCCCAGGTCCAGCTGTCGACGCGCACGGTCGAGAGAGGGTCCATGCTTCGACTCTACGGCTCTTCCCATCTGTGAGCGCCTACAGTTGAGTGGTGAATTCACCCGAAACCTCCTCTGCTCCCGCCGCCAGTACGCGCACTGCCGCCGATGAAGTGAACGCGCTCCTCGCGTCATACCCCGATTTTCCGCAGGACGGCATCCTGTTTCGCGACCTCAACCCGGTCTTTGCCAACGCGCAGGCGTTCAAGTCGATCATCGACGCTCTCGTCACGCGTTTCAGCGGCACGTTCGATGCCGTTGCCGGAATCGAAGCGCGCGGCTTCTTGCTCGCAGCGGCAATCGGCTACGCAGCGGATGCCGCGGTTCTGGCCGTGCGCAAGGGCGGAAAGCTGCCGGGAACGGTTCTGACAGAGGAATACGACCTCGAATACGGCTCGGCCCGTCTGGAGCTTGAAGTCGGTCAGCTCCCGGCCGGCTCCCGCGTGCTGATCGTCGACGACGTGCTCGCCACCGGCGGAACCATCGCCGCGACCGCCCGCCTCATCGAACGTGCAGGCTACGTCCTCACCGGCGTCGGAGTGGTGCTGGAACTCGCCGAACTCGATGGGCGCAGCCGCCTCGGCGACGCCGACGTTCACACGATCGTGTCGGTTTAAGTCATTTTCACTCGGCCATTCCCACGCCCCGGATGCGGCATGCTTGAACCATGAGCGGCAGCGACGAGGCGTGGGTCTACGGGCCGGACGGCCACAAGTATTGGGGCCGCTTCGGAGCGGCAGGATTGCTCGTGCATCACCCCGAACTCGGCGTGCTGCTGCAGCACCGCGCGCTCTGGAGCCACCACGGCGACACCTGGGGGCTGCCGGGAGGCGCCCGTCACGAATATGAAACTGCGGTCGAGGCTGCCCTCCGCGAAGCCCGCGAAGAAGCCGGAGTGCCGGCTGAGCTCGTTCGGGTCAGTTTCACCACCGTGTTCGACCTCGGATTCTGGTCGTACACGACTGTTGTGGCGGAGGCCACCGACCGCTTCGAACCGGTGATCAGCGACCCGGAGAGCATCGCACTGCGCTGGGTGCCGCCGAGTGAGGTCGAGCTCCTTCCGCTGCACCCCGGCTTTGGAGCGAGCTGGCCGATGCTCCTCGCCCGGCTCGGCTGAACGCGGCGGCATCCGTCTCACCGATGCAACTTTCAATGGATGCGGGGCGTCTGCGTGCCCATTACCGTTGAGCGTGACAAGCGAGCGTGACTATGGAGACGAATGAATCTTGAGCCGATGTTTCTCAAGCTCGACCGCATCGCCGGAGGGCGCGGCGTTGGCTACACCATTCCCGAAGAGATGCGCATTCATCCGACGACGCGCGCTGCGTTCGTCGCGATCACCTGGCTTCTCGTCGCCGAATTCGTGCTGGGCATCATCGCGGTGATCATTGCGATCGTGCTCCAGCTCAACGGCACCGATGTTCGATTCTCAGTCTGGATGCGCGGGCTTGTCGTGCTCGCCATGACCGCGACACTGTTCTACTTCGCCTGGCGTGCCCAGAAGGGCTACTACTGGGCCTACTCCCGGCTCAAGCTGTTCAGCAAGATCTTTCCGATCGTCACCCTGGTGTTGGCGGCGATTCCCGGCCTCTACCCGCTGTGGATGGTGACGGAACAGATTCTGTTCAGTCTCATTCTGATCGGGGTGTCCGATTATTTGTCGAGCGACCACATGCGCGCGGCATTTCCGAAGCCCCCGAAGCGCGTCGACGCCGAATAGGCAGCTCGCACCCCGGGTCGTAGCCCGGTTTGTGCCGTGGCTTGCGCAGAAGGGCGCGTCACGCTCAGTAGAATCAGGAGGTGTGAGAGCTGTAGGGGAGAAGGACGCCGGCTCACGAGTGTGGACGGTGCCCAACATCCTGTCGTTCATTCGACTGGCCTTGGTTCCGGTCTTTCTCTGGCTGATCGTCGAGGGCGAGGACATCGCCGCGCTCCTGGTGCTCGTCGTGTCGAGTGCGACAGACTTTCTCGACGGCTATCTGGCCCGCCGTCTGAACCAGATCACACGACTCGGCCAACTTCTCGATCCGGCCGCCGATCGGCTGTACATCTTTGCGGCGCTGATCGGCTTGGCCTGGCGTGACCTGGTGCCGTGGTGGATCGTTTTGGTTGTGGTTGGACGCGACGTCTTTCTGCTCGGCCTCGGCGTCGTCTTGGCCAACTTCGGTTTCGGCCCGCTGCCCGTGCACCAACTGGGCAAGGTCGCAACATTCTGCCTGTTCTATGCCCTCCCGATGATCATGCTCGGCGAGGCATTCCCCGCCGTGGCGTGGTGGTCGCAACCCGTCGGCTGGGCATTCGGCCTCTGGGGAGCCTTCCTCTATTGGTGGGCCGGCATCATCTATGCCATTGAAACCGTGCGAGTGATTCGCCTGCCGCGCGGCACGGCACCCGTTCAATCCGATACGCTGGAACTCTAGGAGGTCTACGGTGGGAAATTCCGACGAGAAGCACGACGCAGAGCGCCAGGTGGCGCCCGACAGCTCGCCGGGGAGCACTGATACGACACTGAACTTTAGCCAAGAGTTTGCGGCTGCGATGGCAGGCATCGACGCAGACGTCAGCGCCGAAGAGCAAGATGCGATTGCTGCGCTTCCCTCTGGCTCAGCGCTGCTTGTCGTGCGCCGCGGCCCGAACACCGGTGCGCGTTTTCTCCTCGACGCCGATGTGACGACGGTCGGTCGTCATCCGGAGGCTGATATTTTTCTTGACGACGTCACGGTTTCCCGCCGTCACGCCGAGTTTCTGCGACACGGAAAAACGTTCGAGGTCAAAGACCTCGGTTCTCTGAACGGCACCTATTTCGATGGTGAGCGCATCGAAACTGCCGCCCTCAGCGACGGCGCCGAAGTTCAGGTCGGAAAGTTCCGTCTCACCTTCTACGCGTCGAGGCACGACCGCGTGCGCGCAAAGAGCAACTAGTGAGCCCTGTCTCCGCCGCGGCAAAGTCTTCAAGCGCCGCTCCGTTGCTGAGCATCGGGCAGGTGCTCGCCCGACTGACCCCGGAGTTTCCGGATTTGACGCCGTCGAAGCTCCGATTTCTTGAAGAGCAGCGGCTCGTGTTTCCTGCGCGCACCGAATCTGGCTATCGCAAGTTCGGTACGAGTGATGTCGAGCGCCTTCGGCTGATCTTGTCGACGCAGCGCGACCAATACCTTCCGCTCAAGGTCATCCGTACCTACCTCGAAGAACTCGACGCCGGACTGTCGCCGACCCTTCCGGGTGGGGCAACCCTCGGACCGACGATGCTGACAACCGCGCGACGATTTACTCGTGAGGAGTTGCTGCGCGAGGCAGCGGCGTCAACGACGTTGCTGCACGACGCGATCTCGGCCTCGATCATCCTGCCTGCCGATCACTACAGTGACGAATCCTTGAACGTGCTCAAGGCCCTGGTCGAACTGCAGCGCAGCGGAATCGAGCCCCGTCACCTCCGCGGTTTTCGCGGAGCAGCAGAACGCGAGCTGGGGCTCATCGAAAGCGCTCTGGTTCCGCTTTCCCGGCGCAAAGATGCCTCGAGTCGGGCGAAGGCTAGCGAGATGGCGGTCGAGATTGCCGGGCAGCTCGAAGTCGTGCGCGGCAGCCTGATTCGGTCGGCTCTCGGCCGTCTTGTCACCTAAAGACGTAGACTAGAAAAGCGCCACCGGTCGGCTTGTCGGAATGACTTGGCTCGACACGCCGAATCTGTCTAACGGATGTGAAGGCCGAACGACCTTTGCCTCGATAGCGTGGTTACTGCGAGCCGTCAGCGTCGCAGACAATCCCCGAGAGGCAAGCGTATGAGTGAACTCAATTCCCAGAGCGAAGCTTCTCGCTATGGCTTGGATCTGCTGTTCACCGATGGTCTGCCAGAACTCGATGAGCACACCGGGTATCGGGGGGCGGTTGCCGCTCGCGCTGCCGGAATCAGCTATCGCCAGCTGGACTACTGGGCACGCACCGAGCTCGTGCAGCCCACCGTGCGTGGCGCGGCCGGCTCAGGTTCGCAGCGGCTCTACGGTTTTCGAGACATCCTGGTGCTGAAGCTCGTGAAGCGTCTTCTCGACACCGGAATCTCGCTGCAGCAGATTCGTACCGCCGTCAATCAGCTGCGTGAATCAGGCGTGAGCGATCTCGCTCAGACGACTTTGATGAGCGACGGCGCCAGCGTCTACCTGTGTACCTCGAACGATGAGGTCATCGACCTCGTCAGCCGCGGCCAAGGCGTCTTCGGCATTGCCGTCGGCAAAGTGCTGCGCGAAGTTGAGTCCAGCCTGGTCGAACTCGACATTCAGGCTGTTGACCAGGCTGACGAGCTCGCCCAGCGTCGCACGTCGCGCAAAATCTCGTAGTCAACGTCCATCTCGGTGGTCGAGGAGGACGCCCGCGATCGGGTCGAGACCCCGTGAGCCAATGTTTGAACGCCACCCGATTTCAAGGATTTGCTCGCGAGATCTCGAGACGCGTGCTCGCAAGCTCGCGCGCTCCTCGATCAACGAATTGGCCCATCTGCCTCATAGTCACGGGCTCGCTCGTTCCTCGACCAACGAAATGACGCGGCCTCCCACGTCGGCTGCTCCTCGATCACCGAAGCGGCTCGATCACCGATCGGTTGGTCGAGCTTGCCGACCCCGTTAGCCGCTCCGCGTGCCCGCCCCGGCCACGGGCAGGTGTCTCAGGCCGATCGTTGGTGCTGCGCAGGTCGAAAGCCGCGACGCCCACTGAACTCAATGGGCGTCGCGGCTTTCGGCCCTCGGATTACGAAACGGGCCGACCACGGATGGCGCTGCGCGGGTTGAGCGCCGCCGCGCGGGTCGGAAGCCCGGCCGCTTTCAGGCGAAATACCGATGCGCGGGTTCGATGCCGCGGCGCGCACTGGGCCGGTGCGCGTAACGGCGCCTGACCCGCGCGGCGGCAATGTGGTGGTCGAGCTCGAGACGTCGCGAGCCAATCCTCGAACTCAACCCGAGTTCAAGGATTGGCTCGCGAGATCTCGAGACGCGTGCTCGCAAGCTCGCGCGCTCCTCGATCAACGAAACGGTCATATGCCTCAGAGACGCGGCCGACTCCGTCGGGCGCTCCTCGACCACCGAGGTGGAGGTTGACTACGCGTCGCGCGGCTTCTCCGCATAGTCGCCGATGCGCGCAGTGCGCAGCACCCGGTCGAGCAGCTGGTCGAAGTACCGCGCCATCTCCTGAGCGCTGTCGCCCGGCCAGATGTGCAACGGCTTCGCCGCGCCCTGCGCCTGCTGCAGTGAGGTCCGTTCCGGCAGTTGCGGGCTGAGCACGAGCGGACCGAACATGTCACGCAGTTCCTTGATGCGGAACTGGTGCTCCAGCGATGCCGTGCGGGCTCGGTTCACGATGATGCCGAGCGGCTGCAGACGCGGACTGAGACCACGACGAATCTCTTCGATGGCACGCAATGCACGGTCGGCAGCGGCAACCGAGAACAGGCCAGGCTCGGTGACAACAGCCACCCGGTCGCTGGCTGCCCAGGCGGTGCGGGTGAGTGCGTTGAGCGACGGGGCACAGTCAATGAGCACGAGATCGTACTCGTGCTCAACCGTCGACAGTGCCTCTTCAAGTTTCCAAATATCACGGATGCTGGGGTGCGGTCCGTCGAAATTGATGGCCGACGGGCTTCCGATCAAAACGTCGATCGTTCCGGAGCGACCCTTCGTCCAGCCGCTCGGGGCAATGGCGGCCCGCACCGTCTTCTCCTTGGGAGAAGCGAGCACATCCGCCACATTCAAATGGCCTGCCACCTGGATGTCCATGCCGGTGGAGACATCCGATTGGGGGTCGAGATCAACGACCAAGGTGCGCACACCGCGGGCGAAGGCAGCAGAAGCCAGACCAAGGGTCACCGTGGTCTTTCCTACGCCTCCCTTGAGGGAGCTGACGCTAAGTACGTGCACAAGTAGCTACGTTACCTTCAGTAGGCTTACAGAACCTAACCGTTAGCTGTGTGCCGCACCACGCTCGAAAGGTCTGAATGTTTACCAAGATTCTTGTTGCCAACCGTGGTGAAATCGCGATTCGCGCGTTTCGTGCGGCCTATGAACTCGGCGCGAAGACCGTTGCCGTCTTCCCGCACGAAGACCGCAACTCGCTTCACCGTCTGAAGGCCGATGAGGCCTATGAGATCGGTGAGCCCGGTCACCCGGTACGTGCCTACCTCACGGTGAGTGAAATCATCCGTGTCGCTCAGGAGTCCGGTGCCGACGCCATTTACCCCGGCTACGGCTTTCTGTCTGAGAACCCCGAGCTGGCTGAGGCTGCTGCCGCCGCCGGGATCACCTTCATCGGCCCTGGCAAGAGTGTGCTGGAGATGGCCGGTAACAAGGTCACCGCGAAGGAGCACGCGATTGCCGCCGGAGTTCCGGTGCTCAAGTCGACCCCGCCGTCAGAAGACGTCGACCTGCTGATCAGCCAGGCCGATGAGATCGGTTTTCCGATCTTCGCCAAGGCCGTCGCCGGAGGCGGTGGCCGAGGCATGCGCCGCGTCAACACGAAGGCCGAGCTGCGTGGCTCCCTCGAAGAGGCCATGCGTGAGGCGAAGAGCGCATTCGGCGACTCGACGATGTTCCTTGAGCAGGCTGTGCTCCGCCCCCGTCACATCGAGGTGCAGATTCTTGCAGACGCCTCTGGCGAGACGGTTCACCTCTTCGAACGCGACTGCTCTGTACAGCGTCGCCACCAGAAGGTCATTGAGATCGCTCCGGCGCCGAACCTCGACGAGAACGTGCGCCAGAGCATGTACAAGGACGCCATCGCGTTCGCCCGCTCCATCGGCTACGTCAACGCCGGCACCGTCGAGTTCTTGCTCGACACCGAAGGCGAGCGCGCCGGTCAGCACGTTTTCATTGAGATGAACCCGCGCATCCAGGTCGAGCACACGGTGACCGAAGAGGTCACGGATGTCGACCTCGTGGTCGCGCAGATCCGCATTGCTGCGGGGGAGTCGCTGTCCGATCTCGGCCTGCTGCAGAAAGACATCAAGCTGCGCGGCGCCGCCCTGCAGTGCCGCATCACGACCGAGGACCCCACTGCGGGATTCCGGCCTGACACCGGCAAGATCACGACGTACCGCTCACCCGGTGGCGCGGGCGTCCGTCTCGATGGTGGAACCATCAACCCGGGCGCTCAGATCAGTCCGTACTTCGACTCGATGCTGGCCAAGTTGACCTGCCGTGGCCGCGACTACACCGCCGCTCTGACCCGTGCGAAGCGGGCGCTGGCCGAGTTCCGCATCCGTGGCGTCTCCACGAACATCCCGTTCCTGCAGGCTGTGCTTGACGATGCCGACTTCGCTGCCGGCAACCTGAGCACCTCCTTCATCGACGAGCGTCCAGAGCTGCTCAAGGGTCGTGCGTCGAAGGACCGCGGCACGAAGATCCTCAACTGGTTGGCCGACGTCACGGTGAACCACCCGAACGGTGTGCCGGCGACAACGCTGCACCCCGCCGAGAAGCTCCCGACCGTTGACCTGTCGATTCCGGCTCCGGCCGGTTCGCGTCAGCAGTTGCAGGAGCTCGGCCCGCGCGGCTTCGCTCAGGCTCTGCGCGCGCAGACCGCGCTGGCGGTGACCGACACGACCTTCCGTGACGCTCACCAGTCGCTGCTTGCCACGCGGGTGCGTACCCGTGACCTCGTTGCCGCCGCTCCCTACGTGGCACGGCTCACCCCGCAGCTCTTGTCCGTTGAAGCCTGGGGCGGTGCCACCTACGACGTGGCCCTGCGTTTCCTCGGCGAAGACCCGTGGGAGCGTCTCGCTTCGCTGCGTGATGCCCTGCCGAACATCAACATCCAGATGCTGCTGCGCGGTCGCAACACGGTCGGCTATACGCCGTACCCGACAGAGGTGACGGATGCTTTCGTCGCGGAGGCCGCGGCCACCGGCGTCGATATCTTCCGTATCTTCGATGCGCTGAACGATGTCTCGCAGATGCGTCCAGCCATCGACGCGGTCCTGGCGACCGGCACGAGTGTGGCCGAGGTGGCCGTCTGCTACACCGGCGACCTGATGAACCCGGACGAGAAGCTCTACACGCTGGACTACTACCTCCGTCTGGCCGAGCAAATCGTCGACTCCGGCGCCCACATCCTGGCGATCAAGGACATGGCCGGGCTCCTGCGTCCTGCCGCGGCGGCCAAGCTCGTCACGGCGTTCCGCGACCGCTTCGACCTGCCGGTTCACGTGCACACGCACGACACCCCCGGCGGGCAGCTGGCGACGTTGTTGGCCGCCAGCGCGGCCGGCGCCGACGCCGTTGACGTCGCATCCGCTTCGATGGCCGGCACCACCAGCCAGCCGTCGGCATCCTCGCTCGTTGCGGCTCTGGCTCACACCGAGCGCGACACGGGCATCCCGCTGCAGAACGTGCTCGACCTGGAGCCGTACTGGGAAGCAGTGCGCATGGTCTACCGCCCGTTCGAGTCCGGCCTCGCCGGCCCGACCGGTCGCGTCTACAAGCATGAGATTCCCGGGGGTCAGCTGTCGAACCTGCGCACGCAGGCCGTCGCCCTGGGGCTCGCCGACCACTTCGAGCTCATCGAAGACATGTACGCGGCGGCGGATGCGATCCTCGGCCGCGTGCCGAAGGTCACCCCCTCGTCGAAGGTCGTCGGCGACCTCGCCCTCTACCTCGCAGCGGTGAAGGCCGACCCGGCCGACTTCGCCGAGAACCCGGGCAACTACGATGTGCCGGACTCCGTTGTCGGATTCATGGCCGGAGAGCTCGGCGACCTGCCGGGCGGCTGGCCGGAACCCTTCCGCACCAAGGTGCTCGCCGGACGCAAGATCAAGATCGGCGTCACCGAGATCACCGAGGCTGAGCGCAAGGCGCTGAACGCCGACAGCACGTCGCGTCGTCAGATGCTCAACCAGCTGCTCTTCCCGGCGCCGACGCGCCAGTTCGAGCAGATTCGTGAGCTGTTCGGCGACCTGTCGGTCGTCGACACCGTCGACTACCTCTACGGGCTCAACCAGGGCCGGGAAAGCATCATCGAGATCGAGAAGGGTGTGCGTCTCTACGCAGGCCTCGAAGCGATCGGTGAAGCCGACGACAAGGGCATGCGCACCGTCATGACCATCCTCAACGGCCAGATGCGCCCCGTCTTCGTGCGGGACCGCAGCATCACCGTCGAGACCAAGGTCGCCGAGAAGGCCGACACCAACCAGCCCGGCCAGGTCGCTGCGCCGTTCTCTGGCGTGGTGACCCTGCAGATCGAAGACGGGGCCAGTGTTGAGGCGGGCCAGACCGTCGCATCCATCGAAGCAATGAAGATGGAAGCGGCGATCACCTCGCCCATCGCCGGCACCATCGAACGTGTGGCAATCCCGAAGACGCAGCAGGTCGACGCCGGAGATCTGCTCGTCGTCGTTCGTCCACGGTAGGCTAGGCCTCGGTCCACCGAGGGAAGATTGGTCTTTTGTCTGAAAAACGCACCGACGAAGAGGGTTCCGTTGAACTAGTTTCGACGGAACCCGACGTCGCCCTGATCATTGAGCCCGGCGACGAGTATCACAGCGAGCTGCCGCCACACACGATCAAGAACCTGGCGGCGGCTCTGCCCGACAGCTTGAGCGTTTCGCTGCCCACCGAACCGGTGTCTGCGCGTGCACGGGCTCTCGACGAATCGCGCGCTCGGTCGCGTGCGTTCGACAGCGGCCCTCGGTCGTCAGTTTCGAACTCTGGTTTGAACACCTCTGGTTTGAACTCGCTGTCGAGCCGAAGCGCTGCGGCGTCTTCGTCGCAGCCTGCGACGCACACCATTGAGATCAGCACCCCGTCGGTGGCCCGCTCAGAGCGCTCAGCGGCGTCGAGCCAGGGTTACTCCGACGGGCACGTCGGCGCGCACTCCGATTCCGCGATCGCACCGGCCCGCCGTTCCGGCGCGACGGATGCTCCTGAGTCGGCGTCGATGCTCACCTCCGACCGTCTGCTCACGGTCAACCGGCGCACGCGCAAGGCCCCTCGCGGGGGCTGGAACCGTTTCGTCTACAACGTCACGTTGCACCTGGTTAACCTCGGTGACTCAGCCAAGGTGCGCGCCGCCGATGAACTCGCCGCCCGCATCCGCAAGCAGTTCGAGGGTGGCGCGCGGTTCGTGCCGATCCTCACCCGCAAGGGTGGCGTCGGCAAGACCACGGTCACCGCGTTGCTCGGGATGGCCCTGGCCGACGCCCGCGAAGACCGCATCATCGCGATTGACGCCAATCCTGACCGGGGCACCCTCTCGGAGCGGGTCAGCAAGCAGACCAGATCGACGGTGCGCGATGTTGTCACGAAGGCGGCCTCGATCGGCGGCTTCACCGACTTCTCGGCACTCGTCTCCCGCGATGAGACCCGTCTCGACATTCTCGCGTCTGACACCGACCCGCTGCTTTCCGAAGCTTTCGACGAGAACGACTACAACGTGGTCGCGGACCTCGCTGCCCGGTTCTATTCGATCGTGCTCACCGACTGCGGCACCGGCATCGTTCACTCGGTCATGCGGGCCACCCTGCAGCGGGCCGACTCGATCGTCATCGTCTCCGGCGGCAGCGTCGACGAAGCCCGGTTGGCGTCTGAGACGCTCACCTGGCTCGAAGCCAACGGCTACGGTGAGCTCGTGCGCAACTCCATCGTCGCGCTCAACACCGCAACCCAGGGCACCAACCTGGTGAAGCTCGAAGAGATCGAGTCGCACTTCCGGTCGCGCGTGCGCGAGATCGTGCGCATCCCGTATGACCCCCAGCTGGCTGCGGGAAGCGTCGTGTCGTACAAAGATCTGCAGCCGATCACGAAGCTCGCGTCGCGCACCCTGGCCGCACTCGTGGTCGAGGGTCTTCCGGTCGACCGCGCGGTCTGACGCAGCGTTCTCGCACACACCGGTGCGAGTCGCTGCCATACGCATCCGCCCACACGCATCCGCCCAGACACAGGCATCCGCCCAGACACAGGCATCCGCCCAGACACACCCAGGGAGTCCACCGTGGCCGAGCGCCCGATTCGTCTCTTCGGAGACCCGGTTCTGAAGACCGTCTCCGACCCGATCACTGTCATCGATGATCGCGTGCGTGGTCTCGTCGCCGATCTGATCGATAGCGTGCGTCTTCCCGGCCGGGCCGGGGTCGCCGCTGCGCAGATCGGCGTCAACCTGCGAGCCTTCAGCTACAACGTCGACGGCGAGATCGGCTACATTCTGAACCCCGTCATCGTCGAACTGTCTGGAGAGCCTGAGCTCGTCGACGAGGGCTGCCTGTCGGTGCCGGGACTCTGGTACCCGACCCAGCGCTATCCGTTCGCCCGGGTGACCGGAATCGACCTTGAGTCGAAGCCGATCGAGCTCTCCGGAAGCGGACTGATGGCGCAGGCATTGCAGCACGAGACCGATCATCTCGACGGAATGCTCTACCTCGATCGTCTCGATCGCACGAACCGCAAGGCCGCGATGAAGGAAGTCCGCGAGTCGACCTGGTTCTAGCGCTGCGCTGGTCGGGTGCCGCTGCGCTGGCTGGCCCCAGCGCGCGCGGCGGCGCCTGACCCGCGCCACGTGCTTTCCCGGGCTCAGGTCGTTTCACGCCCCGCCGCAAAGACACCCCTCTCTTCGGCCCAGTTTCCCTCCCATTCGACGGAGAATTGGCGCAAATAGTGAGATTTCGGCGCGGAGACAGCCGAAATCACGAAAATCTCCGTCGAATGGTTCAGACGAGCCGGGTGCTACTGCGCTGGCTGGGATGCGTGGGGTAACGAGAGAGGGCGGGCCCGACCACCGAAATGGTCGAGCCCGCCCCAGCGTCGTGAGCGCTCTACTCGCGAATCACCGGCTGGCTCTCGGTGACCGTCGAGCCCGCATACATGTTTTCGATCGTCTCGGCGAAATCGCGCAGGATGATGTTGCGCTTGATGCTGAGTTTCGGCGTGAGGTAGCCATCGGCTTCGGTCAGTTCGCCGGGCAGCACCACGAACTTGCGAATCGATTCGGCCCGCGACACCCGGTCGTTGGCGTGGTCGACTGCGCGCTGCACTTCGGCCAGCACGACAGCATTCTTCGAGGCCTCGGCGAGGCTCATGCCGGCATCCTCGCCATTGTTGTTCAGCCAGACGGGCAGCATCTCCGGGTCGAGCGTGATCAGCGCGCCGATGAACGGCTTCTGGTCGCCGACCACCACCACCTGTCCGATCAGTGAGTTCGAGCGGATCGGGTCTTCCAGGGCGGCAGGGGCGACGTTCTTGCCACCGGCCGTGACAATGATCTCTTTCTTGCGGCCGGTGATGGTGAGAAATCCGTCGTCGTCGATCGCACCGATGTCGCCGGTCTTGAACCACCCGTCGGTGAACACCTCGGCCGTCGCCTCCGGGTTCTTCCAGTACTCCTTGAAGATGTTGACGCCCTTGATCCAGACCTCGCCATCGTCGGCAGTGCGCACCGACACGCCGGGCAGCGGTGGGCCGACGGTGCCGATCTTCGATTTCGTGGCCAGGTTCACCGTGGCCGGCGCCGTGCTTTCGGTCAGGCCGTAGCCTTCGAGGATCACGATGCCGAGACTGTGAAAGAAGTGGCCGAGGTGGGCGCCGAGCGGCGCGGAACCCGACACGGCGTACTTGACGTTGCCGCCCATGGCCGCGCGGAGCTTGCTGTAGACCAACTTGTCGAACAGGGCGAACTTGATCTTGCCCATCAGCGGGATGCTCTGACCGGCCTCGAGCGCCTTCGAGTGCTCGACGGCGGCCGAGGCTGCGGCGCGGAAGATTTTGCCCTTGCCGCCGGCTTCGGCCTTCTGCTCGGCCGAGTTGTAGACCTTCTCGAACACGCGGGGGACCGCAAGGAGGAAGGTCGGCTTGAAACTTCCGAGCGAGGGCAGCAGCTGCTTGGTGTCGGCCTGGTGTCCGACCCGCACGCCGTTGTCGACGCAGAGCACGGCGATGAAGCGGGCGAAGACGTGGGCTGTCGTGATGAACAGCAAAGTGGATGCGCCGTCTTTGCCCGAGAGCACCTCGCTCAGGGCGACGCCGGCGTTGCGACTCGTCTCCACGAAGTTGGCGTGGGTGAGCACGCAGCCCTTCGGCTTGCCGGTGGAACCAGAGGTGTAGATGAGTGTGGCCATGTCTGAGCTCACCGCGAGGTTGCGACGGCGCTCGATTTCGGCATCCGTGACGCCGGTGCCGCCGGCGACGAGCTTGTCGAGGTCGCCGAGGTCGATCTGCCAGACCGAATCGATCAGCGGCAGGTCGGCGTGGACCTCGTCGAACTTGGCGAAGTGATCTGCGGTCTCAATCAGGATCGACGTCGCGCCTGAATCGCTCATGCACCACTGGATCTGGCTGGGGGAGCTGGTCTCGTAAATCGGAACGAGCACGGCACCGGCGAACCAGACAGCGAAGTCGATCAGCGTCCATTCGTAACGGGTCTTGCAGATCAGGCCGATCTTGTCGCCTGGTTCGATACCGGCGGCGACGAGGCCCTTGGCCAGGGCGATGACCTGGGCGTGGAACTCAGCCGTGGTGACCGGACTCCACCCACCGTTGTTCGGCAAGGAGAACAGCTCAGAGTTCGGGGTGGCTGCCAACCGGCCGATCAGCAGGTCGGTGCAGTTGGCTTGGGGGTCTGCGGGGACAACTGCTGGCATCTCGATCTGTTTCACGGCAACTCCTTTGGTACCGGGCGAATGGTGTTAACCGGTGGCCGCGCGGCGTGGATTGTCTCTTTCGCCCTGCGGCTAGCTGGTTTACTACACTCTAGGGGGTGCTGCTCCCACTGCTCTGACAGTGGGTTATCGCGTTCTCCCCACCACTCCCCTCAACGAAAGGTGCTCGCTGTGCATGCGATCGGCATTGATATCGGCGGAACGAAGATTGCCGGCGCCCTCGTCGACGAGGACGGCGCAATTGTTCGAGCCGAACGCGTGCCGAGTCCAGCCGGCGACCCGCGTGAGATCGAAGACGCCGTCGTGGCCATGATCGAAAGCCTCTCGTCCGGTGAGAGCGTGATCGGGGCAGGGGTCGCCGCCGCGGGTTTCATCGACGCCGCACAGTCGACCGTGTACTACGCCCCGAACATCAACTGGCGCAACGAGCCGTTCCGCGACAAGCTCGAAGCCCGCCTCGACCTGCCGGTCGTCATCGAGAACGATGCGAACGCGGCCGGCTGGGCAGAGTTCCGCTACGGCGCCGGCCGGCTCTACAGCGACATGGTCACCCTGACCATCGGCACGGGTGTCGGCGGCGCCATCGTCGCCAACGACCGCCTCTTCCGCGGTGGCTTCGGCGCCGGCGCCGAAATCGGCCACCTGCGTCTCGTGCCAGATGGGCTTCCCTGCGGCTGTGGCTCCCATGGCTGCATCGAACAGTACGGCTCAGGCCGCGCGCTGCTGCGCATTGCCAATGAGTTCGCGGATGCCGGCGGCGTCGGTCTCGGTCTCGCCGCAGTGCGTGAACGCAACGGGGCACTCACCGGCAGCGATGTCGGCCAGTTGATCATCGACGGCGACGGCGGCGCATTGGCTGCCCTCCGCCAGCTCGGAGCCGCCCTGGGGCAAGCCTGCGCGAGCCTGGGGGCAGTGCTCGACCCGCAGGTCTTCGTCTTCGGTGGGGGAGTCGCCGCTGCCGGCGAACTCTTGCTCGACCCCATCCGCACCTCGTACCTCGACCACCTCCCTGCACGGGGCTACCATCCCGAAGCCGAGTTCAAGACCGCAGAACTCGTCAATGATGCCGGCGTGGTCGGTGCAGCGGACCTCGCCCGCCTGCATGCCCTCTCGCTCGCAGTAGGCTGAAGAGCGGCGAAGGAGAGTCAACGATGTTCTACTGGATCATGAAGAACATTGTCGTCGGACCGATCCTTCTCGGTTTGTTTCGGCCGTGGGTGATCGGGCTGGAGAACATCCCGAAACAGGGTGGCGTCATCCTGGCCAGCAACCACCTCTCGTTCATCGACTCGGTATTCTTGCCTTTGGTGGTTCCGCGTCGCGTCGCCTTTCTCGCCAAGAGCGAATACTTCACCGGAAAAGGCCTGAAGGGCTGGGCCACCCGCCTGTTCATGACTGCGTCTGGCCAGCTGCCCATCGACCGTTCGGGGGGCAAAGCCTCCGAGGATTCCCTCAACACCGGGCTCAGAGTGCTCGGCTCCGGCGACATCCTCGGCATCTATCCCGAAGGCACACGCAGCCCTGACGCCAAGCTGTACCGGGGCCGCACCGGGGTCGCCCGGATGGTGCTCGAGGCCGGCGTGCCGATCGTGCCCGTTGCCATGATCGACACCGAAAAGGCCATGCCGACCGGAACCCGCCTGCCGAAGATTCGTCGCATCGGGATCGTCATCGGCAAGCCGTTGGACTTCAGCCGGTTTGAGGGAATGGAGGGCGACCGTTTCGTGTTGCGCTCTGTGACTGACGAGCTCATGTATGAGCTGCAGCACCTCAGTAATCAGGAGTACGACGACGTTTATGCGAGCAGTGTGAAAGAGAAGCGCGCCAGCCTTTCGCGATAAGCTTCGACCTACGCGCTCGCGTGACGATGCGCACCTTCCATCACCCCGGCCCGCGTACATTCGCGTGTCACCGAAGAGAAAATAGGGATAGTCAGTGGTAGACCCCACCGAACCAGTCGTGTTGGCAGACGAATCTGTGATCGCGGGCCTCGACTATTGGCGCACCCTCCCGATCAAGCAGCAGCCGTCGTGGCCGAACGCCGACGCTGTTGCAGCGGCATCCGCCGAGCTCGCCACCCAGCCGCCGCTCGTGTTTGCCGGCGAGGTCGACATTTTGCGCGACCGCCTGGCCGAGGCCGCTCGCGGTGAAGCCTTCCTCCTGCAGGGGGGCGACTGCGCTGAGACCTTCAGCGGCGCGAACGCCGACCAGATCCGCAACCGGGTCAAGACCGTGCTGCAGATGGCCGTCGTGCTCACCTACGGTGCGTCGATGCCGGTCGTGAAGATGGGCCGGATGGCCGGGCAGTTCGCGAAGCCGCGCTCCAGCGACTTCGAGACCCGCGGCGACGTGACGCTGCCGGCCTACCGTGGCGACATCGTCAACGGCTACGACTTCACCCCCGAATCGCGTGAGGCCGACCCGGCCCGCCTGATCAAGGGCTACCACACGGCTGCCTCGACCCTCAATCTGATCCGCGCGTTCACGCAGGGTGGCTTCGCCGACCTGCGCCAGGTGCACAGCTGGAACCAGGGCTTCGCCAAGAACCCGGCCAACCAGCGCTACGAAAAGATGGCGAAGGAGATCGACCGCGCCATCAAGTTCATGATCGCCTGCGGCGCAGACTTCGAAGCGCTCAAGCGCACCGAGTTCTACACCGGCCACGAGGGCCTGCTGATGGACTACGAGCGCCCGATGACGCGGATCGACTCGCGCACGGGCACTCCGTACAACACCTCGGCTCACTTCATCTGGATCGGAGAGCGCACGCGTGAGCTCGACGGTGCCCACGTCGACTTCCTGTCGCGGGTGCGCAACCCGATCGGTGTGAAGCTCGGCCCGACCACGACCGCCGATGACATGATGCGCCTGGTCGACCTCCTCGACCCGAACCGCGAGCCAGGGCGTCTGACGTTCATCACGCGTATGGGTGCCGGCAAGATCCGGGATGCCCTGCCCCCGCTTCTCGAAGCGATCAAGGCGAGCGACGCCCAGCCGCTCTGGGTCACCGACCCGATGCACGGCAACGGCATGACGACCCCGCTCGGTTACAAGACCCGTCGTTTCGACGACGTCGTCGACGAGGTCAAGGGCTTCTTCGAAGCCCACCGTGCTGTCGGAACCCACCCGGGCGGCATTCACGTGGAGCTGACCGGCGACGACGTCACCGAGTGCCTCGGCGGTTCGGAGCACCTCGACGAGGCTGCGCTGGCTACCCGCTACGAGTCCCTCTGCGACCCGCGTCTGAACCACATGCAGTCGCTCGAACTGGCGTTCCTGGTCGCTGAGGAACTCGCTCAGCGCTAGCCGCGCTCCTGCATCAACTGGCTCTGGCCTGTCGACTCTTGTCGGCAGGCCAGAGTTGTTTCTGCGCCGCGTGAGCTGCGCGTGGGGGTGCATACGGGCTCGACGCCGCGTGTACGGGCTCGATACCGCGTTGAGAGCGCGAGCTAGAGCGAGAAGGTCACCTTGACGGTGGAACCACGCGGAACCGATTCGCCCACGCCCGGCGTGACGGTGGTCACCGTGACCAGCGCGGGGAAGGTGTCTGCAAAGGCGTTGTAGTCGAGCCGCAAACCGGCATTCTCGAGGATCGACTTCGCATCGGCCCAGGTCTTGCCGACGACGTCAGGCACCTCGACCGGTTCGGGGCCGCGCGACACGGTCAGCGAGAAGGTGTCTCCCTGGCGCACAGGACCCTCCTTGACGGGCGCGGCCGAGATCACCCGCCCGACCGGCACGGTGTCGCTGTACTGCTCTTCTCCCGATTCGCCGGTCAACTGGGCCTCGCCGAGAATGGCCTGTGCGTCGTCAACCGACTTACCGGCGACATCCGGCACAGCTCCGAGTGAGACAGCGAGGTTGACGGTCTTGCCCTCGAACGACGGTCCGCCCTGGGAGAGGTCGGCGCCATCGCCCTCGCTGCCGGCAGCGAGCACGATGCCGGCGGAAACAGTGTCGTTGAACTGCAGGTCGATTGAGCCGACAAGAGCCTTCAGACCGGTGATGGCCTCCTTTGCCGCGTCTTCGGTCAGACCGGCTAGAACGGGGATCGTGATCGGCTGTGGGCCTTGCGACACGTTGAGCGTGACGGTGCTGCCCTTGTCGACATGGATGCCCTTGCCAGGGGACGTACTCGCCACGAGGCCTTCTGGAATGGTTCCGCTGTACTCGGTGCCGAGCTTGGCAGCGAGGCCGAGCGCTTTCAATTGCGCCGTCGCCTTTTCGGGCGTCGACGAGATGAGCGTCGTCGGAACGGCAACCTGGGAGCCGGGCCCCGCACCGAAGTACCACCCGGTGCCGCCGGCTACCGCAGCAAGAAGAATGACGAGCGCGAACAGCCAATAGCCTCGACGCTTGCGCTTGTGTGCCTTCTCGGTGAGTTTCGCTCCGGGGTTGGGCGGGGAATCGTCGCCATCGTCTGAGCCGCCGCCTGTCAGCGGACGTGACCCGAAGATCTGCGTGTCAGCATCGGCGATCTCGTCGAATCCGCCTGGCATCACCATGGTGGCACCGGCGGCAGAAGCCGCAACAGTCGACGCAGCATTGGACATGGCCAGCGCTGCGGGTGCGGCCGAGGCGGCCAGCGCAGTTCCGGCCAGCGCGGTTGGGGTCAGTACCGTCGTGGCCAACGTCGAGGGATCGGCGGCCAGGGGAGTGCCGGCCAGAGGTGCGCCGGCTTCCGGCGGACCGACGACAGCGCCACCGGACTGCAGGTAGTCGAGCAGAACGCGCGCATCACGCGGGCGGTCTTCCGGGTCGCGGGCCGTCGTCCAGGCGACGACCTGGTCGAAGATGGCCGGGATGCCGGGAACCTTGCTGCTCGGCACCGGCACCGTGTCATTGGCGTGCTGGTAAGCGATCCGCATGGGCTCTTCACCCTGGTACGGCTGCTCGCCGGTGAGCATCTCGTAGGTCAGAATGCCGAGCGCGTAAATGTCGCTGCGGGCATCCGCTACGCCGCGGGTCACCAGCTCAGGGGAGAGGTAGGCGATTGTGCCGAGCAGGGCCTGGCCGGTTGCCGTGTTGTTGCTCGCCGCACGGGCAAGACCGAAGTCGCCGAGCTTGATGCGGCCGTCATCGGCCAGCAAGACATTCTCGGGTTTGACGTCGCGGTGCACGATGCCGGCCTTGTGCGCTGCAGCGAGGCCGCTGAGCACAGCGACCAGAATGTCCATCGTCTGCTCGGGAGTGAGCCGACCGTAGTCCTTGATCAGATCGCGCAGGGTGATTCCCGGCAGGTACTCCATCACCAGGTAGGCCATGTCGGCATCTTGGCCCTGGTCGAAAACGTTGACGACGTTGGGGTGAGCCAGTCGCGCAGCAGAACGAGCCTCTTGCACGAAGCGGCTCTTGAACGTGTTGTCGTCGGCAAGGTGGCCGTGCATGATTTTGATGGCCACGCGGCGCTCGAGGCGCAGATCGGTGGCCAGGTAGACGGTCGCCATGCCCCCGCGGGCGATTCGGGAGCGCACCTGATACCGACCGTCAATCAGACGGCCGAGCATGGGGTCACTCGGGGTATCGCTCACTCGTCGATTCTAGGGAATGGCAGGAGCTTCGCCCCGATAAAACACCGTGAACGAGCCGTTTGGTCGCGAAGTCGTTACCGAATGCGTGACAAATCAGCCGAGTTGGGCGAGCCACGCGCGGGCTGAGCTCTCCCATTTTGCGTAGAGGTCGGGGTGAGCCGAAATTTGCACGGCCTGTGCGGCCTGAGTGACTGTCATCGACTCCCAGCCCGAGATGTCGAGCAGGCCCCTGATGCCGGGATTCGGGTTGCCGGGGCCACCGAAGAACGCGCGGGTGGCGCGGTCAGGGTCTGTCACCTGTTCGGGTGTGCCCCAGCCGGCGCTTGGACGCTGCTGGAACAACCCGAGCGAGTCGCGATCACCGTGACCGATATTGCGCAATCCAGACTCCTGAGCCGCGGCGGCGAGGGCGATGACAATTCCGTAGTCACTGATGCCCGTCGAACGGCCGATCGAGATGATCGTGTTGGCGTTCTGGCGCATCTCGTCGGTCAACGCCACGACGTCGGGGGCGACCTGGGCCGGAGGCGCAGCGGCGGGTTCCTGTGGAGTCACCCAGACCGCTGATTCCGCGGCGTGTCCGATGGGCACTGCCAGGTTCTGACCTGGATAGATCATGCTCTCCCAGCTCAGCCCGTTGGCGTCGAGGATCGACTGAACCGAGACGCCCAGTGCAGAGGCGACGCCGCTGATGGTGTCGCCGCTGACGATCGTGTAGGTCGACGCCGACGCGGCAGGCTGGGTCGAGCTGACGGGCTCGACGGGGGAGCTGGCTCCGGCACCGCTCTCCGGGAGCACAATGGCCTGGCCCGGAAAAATCACGCTGCTGGTGGAGAGTCCGTTGGCTCGAAGTACCGCGTTCGTCGTCAGGCCGTGAGCTGAGGCGATGCCGCTGATGGTGTCGCCGCTCTTGATCGTGTAGCGGCTGATCTCACTGGCGGGGCTGACCGGGCGCTGGATGCTCTGGGTCCCGGTGTTCTGCACGCTCAACGTGAGTTTCTGGCCGGGGAAGATGACGGCTTGCCAGCCGAGGCCGTTCAGAGCGAGCACGGATGCAGTGGAGAGCCCGAACCGGCCGGCGATGCCGCTGATGGTGTCGCCCTCCACCACCAGGTAGTCCTTCGGCGCCGCCGTGACGGTTGCCGGAACCGCCGACGCCGCCGAAGCTGCAACAGCAGAGGGGGTCACCCCGGCTGGAGTTGTCTTGAACTTGAGCGGCTTTTTGGTGTGTGTCGAAGCATCGGCGGGGGAGACCATGTGAAAGGTCATGGCGATGGCGCTGACCATGACGACGGGGATGCTGGCGAGAATCTTGCGGGAGCGTCGAGCGCCGCGGGGTTTCGCTTGGCCATGATTCTGCGGTGCAGAGTCTGCCGGGTCGTGATTCATTTCCTGCGCCGGCATGGTGTCCCCTTGGTTCGTGGTGCGCTCTCCACGCTGACATAGATGCATAGGCGAGTCAATCAGCCGTGCCGGTGAGGCGAGAGTTCCGTCACCCAAATGGGGCCAAAGTGCCAATTTCGAGATGATTTCGGATGCGGTCGGTGCGAGAGGTTTCGCAAGTGCCTCGAGTCGTGGGAAGGTTGGACTGTGACAGACACGTACTCTGATCAGCAGTGGCTGACCATTCCTGACCTTGTTGAACTGCTTGGATTGAGCCAGAGCCGGGTGCGGCAGCTCATCGAAGACAAAAACCTTCTGGCCGTGCGCCGGGACGGCCGACTCCAAGTCCCCGCCGCTTTTCTCAAAGATGGCGCGCCGATGGGCGAATTGCGCGGCACGATCTATGTGCTGGCCGACGACGGATTCACCGATGAGCAGGCCATGGACTGGCTGCTCAATGTCGACGACAGCCTGGGCGTTTCTCCGATCGATGCGCTTCGTGCCGGCCGCAAGGCCGAGGTGCGTCGCGTCGCTCAGGCGCTCGCGTAACCCCAGCCCGTCTCATTCTCGCGAGGCGGCTAGAACGAGCGGCGCGTCACCGTGTCGGTGAGTGCGCCCAGTTCGGCCACCGCATCGGCGTGCAGGGGAGCCGATGCGAGCACCCGGCGTGCCTCAGCGACATTGTCGGCGATGAGGGTTTCGACGCGATCGACCGCTCCGCTGGCCTGGATCGCGCTCTGAAGTCGCACGATCTGCGACTCGGTGAGGTCAGGGTTGCCGAGCAGCTCGTCGATCAGGGTGCGCGTTTCTGCACTGCCGTGATCCCTGGCGAGAGCAATCAACACTGTGCGCTTGCCCTCCCGCAGATCGTCGCCACTCGGTTTGCCGGTGACGGCGGCGTCGCCGAACACGCCGAGCACGTCATCGCGTAGCTGGAAGGCAATCCCGAGCGGCAACCCGAACTCCCGCAGTGAACCCAGCTGCTCTGCAGTCGCACCGGCCAGCGCCGCCCCGATCACGAGTGGGGCCAGCACGCTGTATTTGGCTGACTTATAGACGATGACGCGGTGGGCGCGGTCGAGTAATTCAGAATCGGGCTGGGTGACCCAGGCGCGCTCCTCGAGAATGTCGAGATACTGGCCGGCGGTGACCTCGGTGCGCATCCGGTTGAACTCGATGCGTGCCTGACGGGCGCCCGCCGCATCGGTCGCCTCAAGCAAGGCGTCGTCGAGGAGTTCGTCGCTCCAGCCGAGCATGAGGTCGCCGAGCAGAATCGCGGATGCCCGACCGAACTCGGTATCGTCGCCGGCCCACCCCGAGCGAGCGTGCAAGCCGTCGAAGAGTCTGTGCGCAGACGGCGCGCCCCGACGAGTGTCTGAGTTGTCGATGATGTCATCATGCACGAGCGCGGCGGCGTGAAAAATCTCGAGAGCGGATGCTGCTCCTACGACGGGGGAGAGGGGGGAATCGGGCGCGCAGACGCTGCGCCACCCCCAATAACAGAAAAGCGCCCTGAAACGCTTGCCACCGCTGAGAAACTGCCGTGAGAACTCAACGAGCGGAGTGAGGTCGGGGCTAATCGAGGTCACAATGGACTCACGGCTCGCCACGAAATTCTCTATGCGAGAGTGAACTAAATCGACTAGACGAGTGCTTTCAACCACGTGTCTAGCCTAGCCAACCCCGCGGCGCTAGAATTAAGAGCCAACCCGCTCGATCCCGTAATTGGAGGGAATGAGATGCCGCTTTCAGAACAGGAGCAGCGACTCCTCGAAGAGATGGAGCGCAGCCTCTATCACAACGACGCTGATTTTGTGGCGACCGTCGGAGCAACGCGACTTCGACCCAGCTATCGTTCGATAGCACTGGGGGTGCTCCTCGTCGTTGCCGGTATCGCCCTGCTGATTGCGGGCGTCGCCCTCCATCTGCTGTGGCTCGGCATCATTGGGTTCGTTGTCATGTTTGGCGGAGTGCTTCTGGCCATTACCCCCGGACGCACGAGCCGCGGGTTCGCGCCCAGCGCGTCGCAGGGCAATGGCCACGGTCACGGTCACGCATCTCCACAGAAATCCGATCAGGGTTTCATGGACAAGATGAACGACCGTTGGGATCGACGCCAAGACGGAAATCACTGAGCCAGTGGCTCACTGAGTCAGTAACCCAGTGACTCGCTGACTCACTGAGTCAGCAGTACAGGCTTCAGTTGCGTCGGCTTCGGCGGCACCGGCCTTCAGAAATCGCGCCCTCCGCAACTGTGCCCTCCGCAACTGTGCCCTCCGAAACCCTGACGTAGTCACACCTGTACTTGAGCTCACCACACGGGCCGATCCTCGGATCGGCCCTTTTTGTTTGCCCGAAAACGGTCGGCTTTCGTATGCCCCAAAACGATCGGCCTCGTCCCCTGTTCGATTGCTCCCCTTCCCTCCACCGTCCCTCCACCGCCGTGTCGCCCTTAATTTCGGGCATCCGTGGGCGACATCTGGCCGAATATCTCTCAATTTCCCTCGAAAGTGGGGGGTTGTGGAGTAAAGTGGAGCAACTCCTGACCCTGGCCGGAAGAGAAGAGGTGATGAATGTTCCTTGGGACCTATGCCCCGAAGCTCGACGAGAAGGGGCGCATCATTCTCCCGGCCAAGTTTCGCGATGAGCTGGCCACCGGCGTGGTCATGACGCGCGGACAGGAAAACTGCATCTACGTGTTCAGCACCGACGAGTTCGAGCAGCTGCACGAGAAGATCAAACAAGCCCCTGTCACCAGCAAACAAGCCCGCGATTACTTGCGGGTTTTTCTTTCTGGTGCCTCGGCCGACACCCCTGACAAGCAGAACCGGGTCATGATTCCGGCCAATCTGCGCAGCTACGCCGGCCTCGACCGCGAGCTCACAGTGATCGGCGCGGGAAGCCGCGTCGAGATCTGGGACAGCGCGGCGTGGGACAGCTACCTCACCGAACAAGAAACCGCGTTCGCCAACACTACGGAGGAGGTGATTCCGGGACTCTTCTAGCCCCTGGTGCCTGACTCCCAGCCGTTCACCCCTGACACACTTCCCCGGTGCCAGGTCGAATGGATGGGGATCCGGAATCAGGGTCGTTCCCGGCACTATCTATGGCCATCAACGACATTCACACCCCGGTGCTGCTCGAACGCTGCATTGAGCTTCTCGCACCCGCCCTGCAGAAACCCGGCGCCGTTCTCGTCGACGCCACCCTCGGAATGGCTGGCCACGCCGAAGCGTTCCTTACCCGATTTCCCGAGCTGACACTGGTCGGGCTCGATCGCGACCTCGAAGCGCTCGCGATCGCCGAAGAACGTTTGAAGCCATTCAGCAACCGCATCCACCTCGTGCACACCGTCTATGACGGCATCGGCGAGGCCCTCGACGAACTCGGCATTCCCGAGGTCGACGGGATCCTGTTCGACCTCGGTGTCTCCTCGCTGCAGCTCGACAGGGTCGAACGCGGCTTTTCCTACTCCAAGGATGCGCCGCTCGACATGCGCATGGACAACACCTCAGAACTGACCGCCGAACGCATCCTCGCCGAGTACAGCGAGCAGGACCTCCGTCGCATTTTTCACGAGTACGGCGAAGAGAAGCTTGCTGCACGCTACGCGAAGGCGATCGTGGAGGCTCGGGAGCACACCCCGTTTGTGCGCTCGGCACAGCTCGTCGCGGTGATCACAGCCGTCACTCCCGTCGCCGTGCAGCGGCAGGGGCACCCCGCCAAGCGGGTCTTCCAGGCCCTCCGCATTGAGGTGAACCAGGAACTCGCTGTTCTCGAACGAGCGATTCCCGCAGCCCTCGAAGCTGTCGCGGTCGGGGGGCGCATCGTCGTGATGGCGTACCAGTCCCTCGAGGACCGCCCGGTCAAGCGGGCCCTGGCCGCCGCATCCAGCTCCAGTGCACCCGCCGGCCTGCCGGTGGAACTGCCGGAGCACAAGCCGCTGTTCACCCTTCTCGTGCGCGGCGCTGAACTTGCTTCCGACGATGAAAAGGCAGAGAACCCGCGCGCAACGCCGGTTCGTCTGCGCGCAGCCGAACGCATCAGGAGAGCCGAATGAGTGACAACCTCGCCCGGGTTCTAGGCCAGAGCCAACCTCCGGAATTCGAGCACGAGCACACTCAAGTGAGTGGCAACCTCGCCCGGGTTCTAGGCCAGAGCCAACCTCCGGAATTCGAGCACGAGCACACTCAAGTGAGTGGCAACCTCGCCCGGGTTCTGCGCCCGAGCCAACTCCCCGAACCCGAGCGCGAGCAGACACCGGCTCGCCGGCCACTCCAGATCGTCACCACGCGCACCCAGCGCAAGGCTCGCCCGCGCATCATCTATGCGTTCACCGCGGTGACCGGCATCGTGGTCATCATCCTCGCGCAGCTGCTGGTGAGCGTCGGCATCTCGCAGGGCGCCTTCGAGATCTCGACGCTGCAGAAGAGCCAGGTCGAGCTTGGACGCACCGCCGACAGCCTGAACGAGAACCTCGTTCGGGTGTCAGCACCGCAGGCACTCGCAGCCAACGCCGAGGCACTCGGCATGGTGAGCAACTCGAACCCCGTCTACCTGCGCCTCTCCGACAACGCAGTGCTCGGCGCGCCCAGCCCTGCGGCCGGAACCGCCGTCAAGGCTGCGGCACTGGTTCCGAACTCGCTGTTGACCGGCATCCCGCTGGTCACCCAGCTCCCTGTCGCCGGTGCAGCGCTTGCCCCCGCGCCGGGAGTGCCGGCGATCATTCCCGCCGACAGCGGGATTCCGACCCCGATGACGCACTAACCGCAGACCCCTGCAGAACATGAGAGCAGTAAGGATTCGATAGTGTCGATCAGCACTGGGCCGAGCACCACAGGAACGGTCAACAGCCGGTCGACCAAACGACGAATCGTCTGCACGATCATTCTGCTGTTCGTGATCGTCGCCGTCTTCGTCGTCAAACTCGTCGACATTCAAGTCGTCAGGGCCGACACCCTCAACTCGGACTCGCTCGGCAACCGTTCGGTCGAAAACACCGTCTACGGCTCGCGAGGCGACATCGTCTCCGCCAACGGCGTGGTGCTCGCCGGAAGCGTCATGCGCTACGACGTGACAGTGTCGCCGAAGTACGCCGCGTCGTTCAAGCGCGACGTCGACGGCACCAAGACGAAGGTCTCGCTGGCAGAGGCGGCCGCCGAGATCGGCGCGCTCACCGGCCAGAGCGGCGATGCCATCCTCGCCATCATTTCATCTGCCCTCGCCGACAACCCGAGATCCGACTATGCCGTGGTGGCGAGACAGATCGACGTGGATGCCTTCCAGGCTCTGGACAAACTCGACATTCCCTGGGTCTACTTCGAGAAGCGCCCGGGGCGGGTTTACCCGAACGGGGCTGTCGCCGGCAACCTCGTCGGATTCGTGTCGTCGGCCGGCGAGGCGCAGGCCGGTCTCGAACTCGCTCAAGACACCTGTCTCGCCAGCAAGAACGGCAGCGAGACCTATGAGAAGAGCGCAGGCGGAGTTCCGCTCCCCGGCAGCACCGTCACCACGAGCAAGGCACAAGACGGCGGCAGCATCGTCACCACCATCGACTCCGACCTGCAATGGTTCGTGGCACAGGCCCTGGCCGCTCAGGCGCAGAAGACCGGCGCCGCCTGGGGCAACGTCATCGTGCAGGAGGCGAAGACCGGCAAGCTACTCGCCGTCGCCGACTACCCGTCTGTCGACCCGAACAACGTCAACGGCACGCCCAACCCCGACGATCGCGGTTCCCGTGCGTTCACTGCCTCGTTCGAGCCAGGCTCGACCTTCAAAGCACTCACCGCCGCGTCGGTGATCGACGCCGGAGTCGCAACGCCGAACGACAAGATCGTCGCCCCCTACCGCTACATCCCGGCTAACGGCGCCGACATCAACGACAGCTCGATCCACGGCGACCTGAATCTGACTCTGACCGGTGTGCTGATCGAATCCTCGAACACCGGTATGTCGAAATTCGGCGAACGTCTGACCGACGAGCAACGCTACGACTACATGACGAAGTTCGGAGTCGGCACCGAAAGCGAGGCGGGCTTCCTCGCCGAAGACTCCGGAATCCTGCACCCGTGGGAAGACTGGGACAACCAGACCTCCTACGCCACGATGTTCGGCCAGGGCCTCACCACCACCGCCATCCAGGGCGCAAGCATCTACCAGACCATTGCCAACGGCGGGGTGCGGATGCCCGTGCAGCTGGTGTCGGGATGCCGTCAGGCTGATGGAACGCTCACCGAGGTGCCGTCGACCGAGGGCCGACAGGTGATTTCAGCATCCGCTGCCACAGAAACGTCACAGATGCTCGAGATGGTCTATCAGCAGGCGTGGCTGAAAGATGTCTGGAATATTCCCGGGTATCGCGTCGCCGCAAAGACCGGAACCGCGCAGATGCCAGACGGCAACGGCGGCTATTCCAAAGGCTACTTGGTGTCGGTTTCGGGGTTCGCCCCTGCTGACGATCCTCAGTACGTCGTTACGGTGAGTCTCGCGGATCCTGTTAACATGAATACATCTGCCGCGCCTGCTCCGGTCTTTCAGGAGGTCATGAGCCAGGTGCTGAAGAAGTATCGGGCAGTTCCCTCAGGTGCCCCTGCACCTGCACTCCCTGCCACCTGGTAAGAAAGCGAGCCTGTGACCAACTCGGCGCCCTCGGCTCTTCGTCCACAGCACCCCGTACCCCGGTCGCTGTCAGGACTTGTCGAAGAATTCAACCTCGATCTCCGCGATGACATCGATGGACTCGAAGTGACCGGTGTGAGCCTCGGCTCACACACCGTTCAACCCGGAGACCTCTACGTCGGTGTCCCCGGCCGCAACAGCCACGGCGCCCAATACGCCGCTCAAGCGGCCGAGGCCGGCGCTGTGGCGATCCTGACCGACGAGGCCGGTGCTGCCTTCGCCGCCGGCAGCGGTCTGCCGGTTCTGGTGACCCCGGATGCCCGTGCCGCACTCGGCGCCGTCGCCGCCTGGATCTATCGCACCGACGAGAACCCGGCCACCCTGTTCGCCGTGACCGGCACAAACGGCAAGACCAGCGTCGTCTACCTGCTCTCCGCCATCCTGAACCAGCTCGGGATTGTCTCCGGGTTGACGTCGACGGCGGAGCGTCGCATCGGCGACCTCGCGGTGACCAGCTCACTGACCACGCCGGAGGCGAGCGAACTTCACGCTCTCCTCGGCCGGATGCGCGAGGCAGAGGTGCGCGCCGTCGGTATCGAAGTCAGCGCACAGGCCCTCACTCGCCACCGCGTCGACGGTCTCGTTTTCGACGTGGCCGGGTTCACCAACCTCAGCCATGACCACCTCGACGACTACGACGCGATGGAAGACTACTTCCAGGCCAAGCTCGAGCTGTTTCAGCCCGATCGCTCGAAGCGCGGCGTCGTGAACGTCGACTCTGAGTGGGGCCGTCGTATCGTCGACGAATGCCGCATTCCGGTGACGACCCTGACCACACGCACCGACATCGAGGCCGACTGGCGGATGCGTGTCACCGCCGAGAGTGCCCTCTTCACCGAGTTCGTGCTCGAAGGCCCTGAGGGCCGTCAGCTCACCACGCGTGTGCCGCTGCTCGGCTGGTACATGGCTGCCAATGCCGCCCTGGCCATCGTCATGCTCGTCGAGAGCGGCTTCGACCTCGAAGCGATCGAGCACACTCTCGGTCGTGACGGCGGAATCGACGCCTACATTCCGGGACGCGCCGAGCGGGTGTCCGGCGAGCACGGCCCCCTCGTCTACATCGACTACGGCCACAGTCCAGACGCGTTCCTCAACACGCTCGACGCCATCCGCAAATTCACCACCGGCCGCGTGATCATGGTTTTCGGCGCCGACGGCGACCGCGACACCACCAAGCGCGCCGAGATGGGCGCAATCGCCGCTCGCGGCGCCGATGCGGTCGTCATCACCGACTTCCACCCTCGTTTCGAAGACCCCGCCCTGATTCGGGCAGCCCTGCTCGACGGTGCACGGGCCGCCGTGCCCGACGGCGAGTTCTACGAGGTGCCCGACCCACGTGCGGCATTCCGCACGGCCCTGTCGCTAGCCAAAGATGGCGATTCCATCCTTTACGCCGGCCCTGGCCACGAGGACTACCACGAAGTTGCCGGAGTGAAAATCCCCTATTCAGCACGCGAAGACGCCCGTACCGCACTCCGGGAAGCCGGGTGGTTGTAAATATGATCGCACTGACACTTGCCGAGATCGCCTCGGCCACGAACGGCATGCTGCATCTCGACGGATGCGACGCCACGCCAGAGACCATCGTCGACGGCTCTGTGCACACCGACTCCCGTGAGGTCGTTCCCGGCGCCATTTTCGTCGCCAAGCCCGGCGCGGTGACCGACGGCCACCTTTTCGCTCCGATCGCCGTCGCCAATGGCGCAACCCTGCTGATCGTCGAGCGCGTGCTTGACCTTCCCGTCGCACAGCTCGTGGTCGCCGACGCCGTCACCGCTCTCGGCGACCTGGCCACCGAGGTCGTCACCCGCGTGCGCGCGCTCGGCCGCCTGAAGATCGTCGGGGTCACCGGCTCCAACGGCAAGACCACCACCAAGAACCTGATCCGGGCGGTGCTCGAACGCGTCGGACCCACCATCGCGGCGCGGGCATCCTTCAACAACGAGGTCGGCGCGCCGCTGACCATGCTCGAGCTGACCGAAGAGACCCAGTTTCTTGTCGCAGAGATGGGTGCCAGCGGCGTCGGCGAAATCGCACGTCTCGTGCGCATGGCGCGCCCCGACGTGGGCATCGTGCTCAAGGTCGGACTCGCGCACGCCGGCGAGTTCGGCGGCATCGAAGCCACAGTGCGTGCGAAAACCGAGATGGTCACCGACCTGCTTCCGACGGATGTCGCTGTGCTGAACGCCGACGACTCTCGCGTCGCCCAGATGGCCGCGCACACCGCTGCCCAGATCACCTGGTTCGGTCTCGACAGCCCGCTGCTGACCGCGCCAGACGTTCATGGCTCTGAGGCGCATGCGGTGCGCGCCACCGACGTTCACGCCTCGGCACAGGGCACCACCTTCACCCTGCACCTCGCCAACGGCGACTCGCGCCCTGTGGCCTTCCAGGTGCTCGGCGAACATCATGTGATGAACGCCCTGGCCGCCGCAGCGGCAACCGAACTTCTCGGCGTGCCCATTGACGACATCGTGTCTGCCCTCGAATCGGTGCAGACCGCCGAGCGTTGGCGCATGGAGGTCATGGGCGGCAGAGACGGCGTGACCATCATCAATGACGCCTACAACGCCAGCCCCGACTCGATGGCCGCAGCGTTGAAGACTCTGGCACAGATCAAAACTCCGGGGCAGCGCACCATTGCGGTGCTCGGCGAAATGAGCGAACTGGGCGAACTGGCCGGGGAGGAGCACGACTTAATCGGGCTGCTCGCCGTGCGGTTGAACATCTCGCAGCTCATCGTCGTGGGCTCCGCGGCTCGCCGGATGCATATCAGCACCATCAACCAGGGCTCTTGGGACGGCGAATCACTCTTCGCCGACACGCCGGAGAGCGCCTTCGAATTGCTTCGCACCACAGTGAAGCCGGGGGATCTGGTGTTGGTTAAATCATCGAACTCCGCAGGCTTGCGCTTCCTGGGCGACCGACTGGGAGAATTGTTCTCGTGAGAGCCCTTCTGATTGCCGGAGC
This sequence comes from Glaciibacter kafniensis, assembly GCF_039538945.1. NCBI lineage: Bacteria > Bacillati > Actinomycetota > Actinomycetes > Micrococcales > Microbacteriaceae > Glaciibacter > Glaciibacter kafniensis. The sequence continues at coordinate 420,243 of NZ_BAABCN010000002.1, forward strand.
CTTGTCGCTCGCCTTCACTCTCTTTTTGACCCCGCTGTTCATTCGGTTGTTCAAGAAGCTCGGCTGGGGTCAGTTCATTCGTGACGACGGCCCGCAGAGTCACCACGCCAAACGGGGCACCGCCACCATGGGTGGCATCATCATCATCCTCGGCGCTGTGATCAGCTATTTCACGGCGATGTTGGTGACGGGTGAACACATTCCGGCCTCCCCATTGCTCGTGCTGTTCATGATGGTCGGTCTGGGTCTCGTCGGCTTCGTCGATGACTTCCTGAAGACTCGAAACCAGCGCAGTCTCGGTCTGGGCGGCTGGTCGAAGGTCGCCGGTCAGGTCATCGTGGCCGGAACCTTCGCCTGGCTGTCGGTCCAGTTCCCGAATAAGAACGGTGTGACACCGGCCTCCACCCACATCTCGTTCCTGCGTGACCTTCCGCTCGACTTCCTGGCTCTCGGCATGATTGTCGGAACGATCCTGTTCATTGTTTGGGTCTGCCTGCTCGTCGTCGGCACGTCGAACGCGGTCAACGTGACAGACGGTCTCGACGGCCTCGCAACCGGCGCGTCGATCCTCTCCATCGGGTCATTCATCATCATCGGGTTCTGGCAGTCGAACCAGGCGCGGTTCGGGGGAGCGGATGTCGCTGACCTGTACCGCTCCTATGACGTGCGCGACCCGCTCGACCTCGCCATCGTCGCGGCAGCCATCGTCGGTGGCCTGATCGGGTTTCTCTGGTGGAACACCTCCCCAGCGAGGATCTTTCTCGGCGACACCGGTTCGCTCGCCATCGGTGGCGCGCTGGCCGCTCTGGCGATTCTCAGCCGTACCGAGCTCTTGCTGATCCTCATCGGTGGCATCTTCGTCATCGAGACCGGTTCGGTCATTGTGCAGCGCGCCTACTTCAAAGTCACCCGCGGCAAACGCATCTTCCTGATGAGTCCCATCCACCACCACTTCGAGCTCAAGGGCTGGGCGGAAGTCACCGTCGTCGTGAGGTTCTGGATCATCGGCGGTCTGCTCGTTGCGGCCGGCGTCGGAACCTTCTACCTCGAATGGCTGTCGCGCACACCATGAACCGTCTCGATACTCTGACCAGCTGGCACTCGGATTGGACCGGCCTGAAGGTTGCCGTGCTCGGGCTTGGTGTGACGGGCTTCGCCGCGGCGGATACCCTCGCCGAGCTCGGCGCCGACGTGCTCGTCGTGGCCGCCGACACCAACACCGAGCGCGCGCAGCTGATCCCGGTGATCGGCGCGCGACTGGTGCAGGCCGACGCCGATGAGATCCCGACCGAGCTGATTGACCTCCGTCCCGACGTCATGGTGGTCTCGCCCGGCTACCACCCCGACCACACCCTGCTCGAATGGGCGATGGCCAACGATGTTCCGGTCTGGGGCGACATCGAACTCGCCTGGCGACTGCGTGACAAAGTCGGCGCGCCCGCCGCATGGATTCTCGTCACCGGCACGAACGGCAAGACGACGACGGTGCAGATGACGGCGAGCATTCTGGCCGCCGCCGGTCACCGTGTCGCGCCGTGCGGCAACATCGGCATTCCCGTTCTCGACGCAATTCGCGACCCGCAGGGCTGGGACGTGCTCGTCGTCGAACTGTCGAGCTACCAGCTTCACTACCTGCCGACGAGCGGCCCAGGCGCCCTGGTGCCGTGGGCAAGCGTGTGCCTGAACATTGCTGACGACCACATCGACTGGCACGGTTCGGCCGAGGCCTATCGGGCGGCGAAAGCCACGGTCTACGCGAACACGATCACCGCCTGCGTCTACAACAAGGCCGACAATGCGACGCGTGAGATGGTCGAGGAAGCCGACGTGCAGGACGGCGCCCGCGCGATCGGGTTCGGCCTCGGGGTGCCAGGTCCCAGCGATTTCGGAATCGTTGACGGCATCCTCGTCGATCGCGCATTCTTGCCAGAGCGGTTCAACGAGGCTCTCGAGCTGACCACGCTCGACGACCTGGCCGCGGCAGGGCTGTCGGCGGCCCACATCGTGTCGAACATTCTCGCCGCGAGTGCGCTCGCGCGATCGTTCGGAGCCACTCCAGCGCAGATTCGCCTGGCCCTCGATACCTTCCGGCTCGATGCGCATCGCATCGAGGTGGTGAGCGTCGTACGCGACATCCGCTGGATCGACGACTCGAAGGCGACCAACCCGCATGCGGCGGATGCCTCGCTGCGCGCTTTCGACTCGGTGGTCTGGCTGGTCGGCGGGTTGCTCAAGGGTGTCGACATCGACGACCTCGTTGCGAGCCATGTCTCCCGCCTCCGTGCAGCAGTCATCATCGGTGTCGACCGGGTTGCCTTGCGTGAGGCATTCGCCCGGCACGCTCCTGAGCTGCCCGTCATCGAGATCGACACCGACGTGTTCGACAACGTCATGCCAGCCGCCGTCGACGCCGCCGGCTCGTTCGCCCGCGCCGGCGATGTCGTTCTCCTGGCCCCCGCTGCCGCCTCGATGGACCAGTTCGCCTCCTATGGCGAACGTGGCACCCGTTTTGCCCAGGCTGTTCACGAGTATCTCGCAAGGTGTGACGGGTGAAGAATCCGCCTCGGACGCGCGCGAGGAGGCCGGGTGACGCAGAGGGAACCGGGCTGGAAAACGCCGAGGCTGCCGTGCGGGCCACGGCCTCGTCAGCTCGAATCTCGCTGGGACGCGTCTTTCGGGCCGAGTCGGCGAACTATTTTCTGCTTCTCGGCACCACCCTGTTTCTGGTCGCCTTCGGGCTGATCATGGTGTGGTCGTCGTCATCGGTGATCTCCTATCTCGACAAGTCAGGATTCTTCGGCGGGCTGCTCAGGCAGGGCGGGTTCGCGATCATCGGCATCCCGATCATGCTCATCGCCAGCCGGATGCCGGCGAAGTTCTGGGCACGCATCGCCTGGCCGACGCTGCTCGTCGCCTGTTTCCTCCAGGCTCTCGTGGTGTTCACCGGGCTGGGCCACACCGTTGCCGGAAACACCAACTGGCTGACCATCGGCAGCATCCAGTTTCAACCGTCTGAAGGCATCAAGGTGGCCCTGGTCATCTGGCTGGGCATGATTCTCGCGCAGAAGCAGGACAAGCTCGACGACTGGCGCCACGTTTTTATTCCGGTTTTCGGAGTAGGCGGCGCCGCCGTCGGACTCGTGTTGATCGGTGGCGACCTCGGCACAGTGATCATCATGGCCGGGCTGCTCTTCGGCGCGCTGTTCTTTGCAGGGGTGAAACTGCGGTTGCTTGCTGTTCCGCTGATCGCAGGCACCGTTCTCGCCGTGATCGTCGCGCTCTCGAGTTCCAACCGGTTCACCCGCATCATGAGCTTCATCGGTGAGGGCTGCGATGAGGTGAAGGGGTCGATCTCCGACGCCTGCTGGCAGCCGCTCCACGGCACCTGGGCACTGGCCAATGGGGGAGTGACCGGGGTCGGCCTCGGCAACTCCAAGGCCAAATGGTCTTGGCTGCCCGCCGCGGACAATGACTACATCTTCGCCATCATCGGTGAGGAGCTCGGGTTGATCGGTGCGATCGTCGTGCTGCTGATGTTCGTGCTCCTGGCGATTTCGCTCATCAGAATCATGCGTTCGAGTACGTCGGCCCAGGGCAGGATCACCACCGCAACCGTGCTGGTCTGGATCATCGGCCAGGCGCTGGTGAACATTGCGGTGGTGCTCGGCCTCCTTCCCGTTCTCGGTGTTCCGCTGCCCTTGATCTCCTCGGGCGGCACCGCCCTGATTACGACTCTGCTCGCGATCGGCATCGCGCTGTCGTTCGCGCGCACCGACACTTCGCTGAAGGAACTTCACCCATGACCACCTATCTTCTCGCCGGCGGGGGGACTGCGGGGCATGTGAATCCGTTGCTCGCCGTGGCCGACGCCATCCGTGCGACAGAACCCACCGCGACGGTACTCGTGCTCGGTACCGCTGAAGGACTCGAGGCCCGGCTGGTTCCCGCTCGCGGCTACGAACTGATCGTCATTCCGAAGGTGCCTTTTCCGCGCCGGCCGAATCGTGCGGCACTCTCCTTTCCCGGTCGCTTCAACAACGCGATCACGCTGGTCGCCGACGTGATCAGCAGCCGGTCGGTGGATGTCGTCGTCGGATTCGGCGGCTACGTGTCGACGCCCGCCTACCTGGGCGCGCGTCGTGCCGGCATTCCGATCGTGATTCATGAGGCCAATGCCAAGCCCGGCCTGGCCAACAAGCTCGGTGCGCGATTCAGCACTCACGTGGGGGTGGCTTTTCACGGCACCCCGCTTCGCCACGCCGAGTTCGTTGGCATGCCGCTACGGCCAGAGATCGAGAACCTCGACCGGGCAGTGACCCGGCCGGAGGCGCTCACATTCTTCGGTCTCGGCGCCGACCGCCCGACGCTCCTGGTGACGGGAGGCTCGCTCGGCGCCCGGCGGCTGAACCAGACTCTGGTCGCGTCGGCCGCCCCGATCATTGCCGCCGGCTGGCAGGTTCTGCACATCACCGGGGAGAAGTCTGAAGTGTCGGACCCCGTACTCGAGCACTACCGCATGATCGCCTACTGCGATCGGATGGATCTCGCACTGTCGGCAGCGGATGCCGCTGTCTCACGTGCCGGCGCAGGCACAGTCAGCGAGCTGGCCGCGCTCGGCATCCCCGCCGTGTACATTCCCTACCCCGTCGGCAACGGTGAGCAGCGGTTCAACGCCGCCGAAGTTGTGGCGGCCGGCGGCGGAATCCTCGTCGACGACGCCGACTTTGTGCCGGAATGGGTGGGCTCCGATCTCGTGCCGTTGCTGGCCGATCGCGCGCGAGTCAGCGCGATGGCCACCGCGGCGGCATCCGCCGGAGTGCGCGATGGGGCAGCGCGAATGCTCGACCTGATTCACCGCGCGCTGTAACCAATCCCGACTTCCCAGCCGCCGGAGCGTAACGTGGAATGCGGCAGGATTGAGCTGCACGTCTGGTGAAGCCCCAGGCGGTCGAACGGCCAGCCAGACTGTCACCACCACGTATCCACCGCGTATTTTCCAGCACGATCGTCAAGAGCAAGAGAAGAGCCTTCACCCGTGATCAAACCCGACCTCACCCTTACGGTTCCGCAAGAACTCGGCGCTGTGCACTTCGTGGGTATCGGCGGAGCCGGGATGAGCGGTATCGCCCGGCTGTTTCTGGCTGCAGGCCACACCGTCACTGGGTCAGACCAGAAAGAGTCAGAGAACATCGACGCCTTGCGCAATCTCGGCGCCGTCATTGCGATCGGACACGACGCGAAGAACGTCGGCGATGCCGACACCCTCGTCGTGACCGGCGCCCTCTGGCAAGACAACCCGGAGTATGTTCTCGCACTGGAGCGCGGCATCCCTGTGCTGCACCGGGCACAGGCTCTGGCCTGGCTGATCAAGCAGCAGCGCCTCGTTGCTGTGGCCGGTGCGCACGGTAAGACGACGTCGACCGGCATGATCGTGACGGGTCTGCTCGGCCTCGGCCAAGACCCGAGTTTCGTCAACGGCGGTGTGATCGAATCGCTCGGCGTGAGTTCTGCGAGCGGTAGCGACGACCTCTTCGTCGTCGAAGCCGATGAATCAGACGGCTCATTCTTGCTCTACCAGACCGCCGTTGCGCTCATCACCAACGTTGACCCTGACCACCTCGATCACTACGGCTCTGTCGAAGCCTTCGAAAGCGCCTTCGTCTCGTTCGCCCAGTCGGCATCCGAGTTCGTTGTCGTGTCCTCTGACGACAGCGGCGCCGTCGCGGTCACCGAGAAGCTCGTCGACAAGCGGGTGATCACGTTCGGTGAGGATGCCGCTGCCGACGTGCGCGTGCACAGTATCGTCACCGACGGCCCCGTGCGGTTCAGCGTCGCCTGGAACGGCGCCGACTATTCGGCCACCCTGCGTGTTCCGGGCCGCCACAACGCCATCAACGCGGCCGGAGCCTTCGCGGTGCTCGTCGGACTCGGCTTCGAGCCTGCCGCCTCACTCGCCGCGATCTCCGCCTTCGGCGGAACCGGCCGCCGCTTCGAACTGCACGGAACGGTGGGCGGCGTGAGTGTCTACGACGACTACGCGCACCACCCGACCGAGGTTGCAGCCGCTCTGTCGGCCGCGCGCACCGTCGTCGGCACCGGGCGCATCATCGCCGTGCACCAGCCGCACCTCTACAGCCGCACCCGTTTGTTCGCCCGCGAGTTCGCCGATGTGCTCGAGAGCCACGCAGACCACACCATCGTGCTCGACGTCTACGGCGCGCGTGAAGACCCAGAACCCGGTGTGACCGGAGCACTCGTCTCCGAGAAATTCGCCGATGCCTCGAAGGTCGCGTTCGTGTCTGACTGGCAGGAAGCCGCCGACTACCTGGCGAGCATCGCCCAGGACGGCGACTTCGTCGTGACCCTCGGGTGCGGTGATGTGAACCGCATCGTTCCCCAGCTGCTCGAGTCCCTGACCCGGACGCGCGGATGACGCGCCGCCCCGCATGAGGCGGCCACCGAGCCTGGAGAGGCCGGCCGATCCCGATCCGGCAGCGGAGCGCGCCGGAGCTGCGGCGAGCCCGAAGCCGCGTCGCACGCGAAAGTCGGCGGATACGGCCGGTTCCGCTGTACCCAGCGCATCCGCTGCGTATGCTGCGCCGCCGCCGAGTGACCTGAGTAGCGCGACAACCGAACCGATCACGCTGCCGACCCTGCCAACGCAGCCGGTCGTGCCGACCCAGTCGAGCGCCGCTGCCGCCACCGTGGCCCCTGTCGTCGCTCTGCAGCGTCCAGAGAAGAAGAAGCCCAGCGCAAAGGCCACGCGCGACGCGGCGACTAACGATCCAGCCGCCCTCTCGCCGGCCGCCGCCCGCAAACAGCTGCGTGCGGCAACCAAAGCCCGTAAGCACTATGAGCGTGGCGAGGTGCGCCGGTTCACCTGGCGGTCGCGTCGCCGTCGCCGCACCTGGCTCGTGCTCGGCGGAGCGGTTGCCGCCCTCGTCGCCTTCGTCGTCGTCGGCGCATATTCGCCGCTGATGGCGCTTCGCACGATCGAGGTCGTCGGAACGAACCGCATCCCGGCCGAACAAGTGCAGGCGGCGCTTTCTGCACAGATCGGCACCCCGCTGCCCATCGTCGACGGCGATCAGATCAAGCGGGAGTTGTCGACATTCACCCTGATCCAGAGCTACTCCACCGAAAGCCGCCCTCCGAACACGCTGGTGGTGCGCATCGTCGAGCGCGTGCCGGTCGGGCTGCTCACGACGGCGGGCGGATTCGAACTCGTCGACGCCGCTGGCGTTGCATTGCAGTCCGGTGCCGAGCGGGTGCCAGGCTACCCGGTGATTATCGCGACGAACGGTGTCGGCCATCCCGGTTTCACCGCAGCGGCCGCCGTGATCAGGGCCTTGCCTGAGAGCATCCGCACCCAACTCGATTCCGTGACCGCTGCAACGACAGACGACGTGACGCTCACCTTGGCCGGTGGGGAGCGCATCGTCTGGGGGAGTGCGGAGCGTTCGGACTACAAGGCCGTCGTGCTCGCCGCGTTGATGGTGACGTATCCGCCCGGGTCGGTCGGAGAATACGACGTGACCTCACCAGATAGCGCTGTGCTGCGTTGAGTTTCGACCACACTTCGCGACACGCGGGCGCGCCTCCCCATTGTGGGCACACACCCGCATAACTTCGAAATCAGCAATTGCATACTCAGCATAACTTTAAACTTCGAGTAGAGGTTTAAGGTTTCACCGGAGGACCGGACACGTGTCAACAAACCAGAACTACCTCGCTGTCATCAAGGTTGTCGGAATCGGCGGAGGCGGCGTCAATGCCGTGAACCGCATGATCGAGCTCGGTCTCCGCGGTGTCGAGTTCATTGCAATTAATACGGATGCCCAGGCGCTGCTGATGAGCGACGCCGACGTCAAGCTTGACGTCGGTCGCGACCTCACTCGCGGTCTCGGTGCCGGCGCAGACCCCGAGGTCGGTCGCCGTGCGGCTGAAGACCACGCCGAAGAGATCGAAGAGGCACTCGCCGGAGCCGACATGGTCTTCGTGACCGCCGGCGAAGGTGGCGGAACGGGAACCGGTGGAGCACCGGTAGTCGCCCGCATCGCCAAGTCGATCGGCGCGCTCACCATCGGTGTCGTCACCAAGCCGTTCGGTTTTGAAGGCAAGCGTCGCCAGGCCCAGGCTGAGACCGGTGTCGCCACCCTCAAGAACGAGGTCGACACCCTCATCGTCGTTCCCAACGATCGCCTGCTCGAGATCAGCGACCGCGGCATCAGCATGCTGGAGGCCTTCTCCACGGCCGACCAGGTACTGCTTGCCGGCGTGCAGGGCATCACCGACCTGATCACCACCCCCGGCCTGATCAACCTCGACTTCGCCGACGTCAAGTCGGTCATGCAGGGCGCCGGTTCTGCCCTGATGGGCATCGGCTCCTCGCGCGGCGCAGACCGCGCCATCAAGGCCGCAGAGCTCGCTGTCGCCTCGCCGCTGCTCGAAGCCTCCATCGACGGTGCGCACGGCGTGCTGCTCTCGATCCAGGGTGGTTCGAACCTCGGTATCTTCGAGATCAACGACGCTGCTCGTCTCGTGCAGGAAGCCGTTCACCCCGAAGCCAACATCATCTTCGGTGCCGTCATCGATGACACCCTCGGCGACGAGGTGCGCGTCACGGTCATCGCCGCCGGATTCGACGGTGGAGAGCCAGGTGCCAAGGCTGTCGAGGTGCGCCGTGCCGACCTCGTCGCCGCCGGAGTCTCATCTGCCACGTCGGCTGCAACCGGTGCCGCCGTCGCCGACGCGCTGGCCGCTCCGGTCGCCTCAACCGACTCCAGCCAGTTCGACACCGTGTCTCCTGCGTGGATGTCCACCGACTCGCAGGCCGGCGCCCCGGTTGCCGACCCCGCCTTCGAAGAAGAGTCAGACGACATCGACATCCCCGACTTCCTCAAGTAGAGCGTTGCTCTGCGCAAGCACGTCAGGGGCGAGGTGCAACACGTGATCGCAGCACACCAGAACGAGCCGGCTCTGTCGTCCTTCCCCGGGCTGGCAGAGCGGCTCGCTGCGGTGCAGGGCGGCGTCGCGGATGCCGTGCAGCTGGCCGGTCGGTCTGCCGACGAGATCACCACGATCGTCGTGACGAAGTTTCACCCGGCCAGCCTGATTGAGGCGCTGGCCGAACTCGGTGTTCATGACATCGGAGAGAACCGGCACCAAGAGGCGCAGGCGAAAGCTCAGGAGCTCGCGGCGCTTGATCTGCGGTGGCACTTCATCGGCCAGGTGCAGGGCAAGAAGGCGCGCCAGGTGCGTGCATACGCCGACGTCATCCACGCCGTCGATCGCGAGTCGCTCGTCGCAGCGTTGGCCTCAGACGAATCGGTCATCGACGCCTTCGTGCAGGTGAATCTCACCGACGATCCGGCGCGCGGAGGCGTGTCGCCCGACGGCCTGATACCCCTGGTCGAGCGCGTGCTCGAGACCCCCGGGTTGCGCTTGCTCGGTCTGATGGCTGTCGCACCGCTGGGCGCCGCGCCGCGTGCAGCATTTGCTCAGGTGCGCGAGCTGGGGGAGCGAGTTCAACAACTCGCACCCGACGCCACACGGTTGTCGATGGGAATGTCGGCCGACTACGCCGATGCCGTCGCGGAAGGCGCGACACACCTGAGAATTGGGTCGGCAATCACGGGCAATCGCCCGCGTGAGCGTTAATCTCGAAGCAGAAGCATTACCAACACGGAGGTTTTGATGTCCAACCCGCTCAAGAAAACCATGGTCTACCTGGGTCTTGCAGACGAAGAGCTGGAATACGACGCGCCGGCCAACGCTCAGGCCCCCGCGGCGGCATCTCCTGTCGGTCAGGCTCCTGCCGCGACACACGCTCCGAGCGCCGCAGCCGGCGCGGGCCGTGCCCCGGTCACGCCGCTGCACAAGACCGCAGTGCCGCGCAGCGTCGCCGCCTCGGAGATGAACGAAATTCTGACCGTGCACCCGCGCCAGTACCGCGACGCGCAGGCCATCGCCGAGTCGTTCCGTGACGGCATCCCCGTCATCATCAACCTTTCGCAGATGAGCGATGCAGACGCCCGCCGTCTGATCGACTTCGCCAGCGGCCTCTCACAGGGCCTCTACGGCAAGATCGAGCGCGTGACGTCGAAGGTGTTTCTGTTGTCGCCGTCGCACGTTGTCGTTTCCGGCGAAAACGCTCACGAAGACGCCGACGCTGAGGCGTCGTTCTTCGCTCAGTCGTAGCATTAGTTCGTGTTCGTCGTCGTCCTTCTAGGAAATCTTCTTTATTTCCTCCTCCTGATCTATTTCTTCGTGCTCTGGGGGCGGTTCATCGTCGACCTGGTGCGCGGAATCAATCACTCGTGGCGGCCACACGGCTTCGGCCTGGTCGTCATCGAGCTGGTGTACGCGGTCACCGACCCGCCCATCAAGTTCTTTCGTCGGATCATGCCGTCGCTGTCGGTCGGTCAGATCTCGTTCGACTTCGGGTGGAGTCTGACGATGCTGTGCTGCATCATCGGCATGTACCTCGTGCCGTTGCTCACGCGACTCGCCTAGGTTCAGGCGGGTCACACGGTCAAGACATGTATTCTTGATCGGTAAATGTTCTCTTTTGTTCGCAACTCAAGTTCTAAGGGTGGAAAGCAGCCATGGCGCTAACTCCGGAAGATGTAGTCAACAAGCGGTTTCAGTCCACAAAGTTCCGCGAGGGATACGACCAGGACGAGGTTGATGACTTCCTCGATGAGGTCGTTGTCGAGCTGCGCCGCCTGACCGCAGAAAACGAAGAGCTGAAGGCTCAGGTCGCCGCAGGCGGTGGCCAGGTTGCCGAGCCCGTTCGCGCCGCAGCCGTCGTTGCTGCTCCTGTGGTCGTTGCCGCTCCGGAGCCCGTCGCTGTGCCGGAGCCCGTCAAGGCTCCTGTCGTCGTCGCCGAGGCAGCCGATGAGACCGCCGGTACCACCAACCTGCTTCAGCTGGCTCGTCGCCTGCACGAGGAGCACGTCAAGGAAGGCGCTGAGAAGCGCGACGCCTTGATCGCAGAAGGTCACGCGACAGCAGCCCGCGTCGTTGCCGAGGCCGAAGCGCGTCAGCGTGCTCAGATCGCCGCTCTCGACCAGGAGCGCTCGGTTCTTGAGAACAAGATCGACGAACTGCGCACGTTCGAGCGCGAGTACCGCCAGAAGCTGAAGAGCTACATCGAGGGTCAGCTGCAGGAGCTTGACTCCGCATCACCGGTTGGCGCCGGCGCGGACTCCAACGCCCCGAAGTCAAGCTTCTCGGGCTTTGGCGCCTAACACTCGCACGAAGGTCAGCTTCAGCGCGCTCTTCGTTCTCGTCGGTGTTGCGCTGGGCGCATATGCGCTTGACCAAATCAGTAAGGCCCTTGTCGTCGCCAATCTGACCGAGGGCTCAGTTGTGCCGGTTCTGGGCGGAGTGCTTCAATTGCACTTCGTCCGGAACCCCGGCGCGGCGTTCTCTCTCGCCAGTGGGATGACCTGGATCTTCTCGATTCTCGCCGCCTCTGTCGTCGTCTTCATCATCTGGTTCGCCGGACGCATCCGTTCGGTGGCCTGGGCCCTGGTTTTCGGCCTGCTGCTCGGCGGCGTGCTCGGCAATCTCACCGACCGGCTGCTGCGTCCTCCGGGCTTCGGCGTGGGCCATGTGATCGACTTCGTCGCCACCCCGTGGCTGATTCCCGCCATCTACAACGTGGCGGACATGTGCATCGTCACGAGCATGGTGATCTTCATGATCCTCACGATCCGTGGCATTGGGCTCGACGGCAAACGCATGCCCAAGCCGGTGACTGACACCGGTTCGGTTGCGGTTCCCGCGGCCGACGCTGACGCTACGACCGAGACAGTGCTCGATACTGCTCCCGACGCCACTTCCAACACCGTTTCCGAAGCGGATGCTGATGCGTCGACTGACGGCGGAACGGCACGTCCCGTAGACCCCCAACCCAGAACTGAGTCTTGATCGCCGGCATGGAATCTCGTTCCCTCTTCTTGCCCGATAGTTTCGAAGGCGTGCGGGTAGACGCCGGCATGGCGAAACTTCTCGGGTTCTCCCGCAACTTCGCGGCCGACGTCGCCGAAGCCGGCGGCGTGCTGCTCGACGGCAGCGTCGTCGGCAAGTCTGACCGGCTGCGCGCCGGCGGCTGGCTCGAAGTCAACTGGAAGCCGAAAGAAGAGATCACCATCGTTCCGATGGCGGTTCCCGACCTGAGCATCGTTTACGACGACGACAGCATGGTCGTGGTGAACAAGCCGGCCGGGGTTGCCGCCCACCCGAGCGTCGGCTGGACCGGTCCCACCGTCGTCGGCGCCCTTGCAGCGGCTGGCTATCGTATTTCGACCTCCGGTGCTGCCGAGCGGGCCGGAGTCGTGCACCGTCTCGATGCCGGAACCAGCGGACTGATGGTCGTGGCCAAATCTGAGGCGGCCTACACGGCTCTGAAGCGGGCATTCCATGACCGCGAGGTCGAGAAGATCTATCACACGGTTGTGCAGGGCCACCCCGATCCTCTGGCGGGCACCATCGACGCGCCGGTCGGCCGTCATCCGCGCTCCGATTGGAAGTTCGCGGTCATCGCCGACGGCAAGCACGCCATCACGCACTACGAGACGCTGGAGGCTTTTCCGTTCGCCTCTCTTCTCGAGGTGCACCTGGAAACCGGGCGCACCCATCAGATTCGTGTGCACATGGCCGCCCAGCGGCATCCGTGCGTGGGCGACGCCATGTACGGCGCCGACCCGTCGATCTCGGCGCGACTCGGGTTGACTCGTCAGTGGCTTCACGCGAAGCAGCTGGCGTTCAACCACCCGGAGACGGGGGAGTGGGTCACCTACACCTCCGATTACCCTTCAGATTTGGCGAATGCACTCCGCGTGCTTCGCGATGAAGGTTAAGCTAGTTATTCACCCACCCCCAGCATTTCGGAGCAGTTTTGTCCTCTCAGAGTGATTCGTTCGTTCACCTCCATGTGCACAGCGAGTACTCGATGCTTGACGGTGCCGCCCGGGTAAAGCCCCTGATCAGCGCGGCCGTCGAGCAAGGGATGCCCGCTGTCGCGGTGACTGACCACGGCAACGTGTTCGGTGCATTCGACTTTTGGCGCACCGCCACAGAGGCCGGCATCAAGCCGATCATCGGCACCGAGGCGTACATCACGCCCGGCACGCACCGGGGCGACAAGACCCGGGTGAAGTGGGGCACGAACGCGCAGAGCCGCGACGACGTCGGTGGCGCCGGCTCCTACACGCACATGACGCTGCTCTCCGAGACCACAGAGGGCATGCACAACCTGTTCCGGCTGTCGTCGCGGGCGTCGCTCGAGGGCTACTACTTCAAACCGCGCATGGACCGCGAACTGCTCAGCCAGTACTCGACCGGTCTGATCGGCACGACCGGATGCGCCGGTGGGGAAGTGCAGACCCGTCTGCGTCTCGGCCAGTACGACGAGGCGAAGAAGGCGGCCGGCGAGCTGCGCGACATCTTCGGTGCCGACAACTACTTCTGCGAAGTCATGGACCACGGCATCGACGTGGAACGCCGCACCATGAGCGACCTGCTGCGTCTGGCCAAAGAGCTCAACTTGCCGCTCGTCGCCACCAACGACCTGCACTACACGCACGCCCACGACGCCACCGCTCACGCCGCGCTGCTCTGCGTGCAGTCCGCGTCGACGCTCGACGACCCGAACCGGTTCAAGTTCGACTCCGACGAGTTCTACCTCAAGACCGCCGCGCAGATGCGGCACATCTTCCGCGACAACCCAGAGGCCTGCGACAACACCCTGCTCATCGCGGAGCGGTGTGAGGTTGAGTTCAACACCAAAGCCAACTACATGCCGCGCTTTCCGACACCTGAAGGGGAAAACGAGGAGAGCTGGTTCATCAAAGAGGTCGAGATCGGTCTCCTGGGCCGCTACCCGAACGGCGTGCCAGACGACGTGCGGAAGCAGGCCGACTACGAGGTCGGCGTCATCACCCAGATGGGCTTCCCCGGCTATTTCCTGGTGGTTGCCGACTTCATCGCCTGGTCGAAGCAGCAGGGCATCAGGGTCGGCCCCGGCCGTGGTTCAGGCGCCGGCTCCATGGCGGCATACGCCATGGGCATCACCGGCCTCGACCCGCTGGTTCACGGACTGATCTTCGAGCGGTTTCTGAACCCCGACCGCGTCTCCATGCCCGACTTCGATATCGACTTCGACGAGCGTCGGCGCGGCGAGGTCATCCGCTACGTCACCGAGAAATACGGCGATGAGCGCGTCGCCCAGATCGTCACCTACGGCACGATCAAGGCCAAGCAGGCGCTCAAGGACTCCTCGCGGGTGCTCGGATTCCCGTTCGGCATGGGCGACAAGCTCACCAAGGCGATGCCGCCCGCGATCATGGGTAAGGATGTGCCGCTGACCGGCATGTTCGACAAAGACCACCCGCGCTACAAGGAGGCAGTCGACTTTCGTGCGGTGATCGAGTCTGACCCAGAGGCCCGCACCGTCTTCGACACTGCATTGGGCCTCGAAAACCTCAAGCGCCAGTGGGGTGTGCACGCGGCCGGCGTGATCATGTCGAGCGACCCGTTGATCGACATCATCCCGATCATGAAGCGTGAGGCCGACGGCCAGATCGTCACCCAGTTCGACTACCCGGCCTGTGAGTCGCTCGGACTGATCAAGATGGACTTCCTGGGGTTGCGCAACCTCACCATCCTCGACGACGCCCTCGACAACATCGAAGAGAACCGTGGCCACCGCCCGATTCTCGAAGACCTCCTGCTTGACGACCCGTTGGCCTACGAGCTGCTCGCCCGCGGCGACACGCTCGGTGTGTTCCAGCTCGACGGTGGACCGATGCGTGCGCTGCTGCGCTCGATGAAGCCTGACAACTTCGAAGACATCTCGGCCGTCATCGCGCTCTACCGTCCGGGCCCCATGGGCGCGAACTCGCACACCAACTATGCGCTTCGGAAGACCGGCCTGCAGGAGATCATCCCGATCCACGCAGAGCTCGAAGAGCCGCTGAAGGACATCATCGGCGGAACCTACGGCCTGATTGTGTATCAGGAGCAGGTGATGTCGATCGCGCAGAAGCTCGCCGGCTTCTCGCTCGGCCAGGCCGACCTGTTGCGTCGCGCGATGGGTAAGAAGAAGAAGTCAGAGCTCGACAAGCAGTTCGAGGGTTTCTCGGCCGGAATGGTCTCGAACGGCTATGGTCCCGAGGCGATCAAGACCATTTGGGACATCCTGTTGCCGTTCTCCGACTACGCCTTCAACAAGGCGCACTCGGCGGCGTACGGCGTGCTCTCCTACTGGACTGCCTACCTCAAGGCGCACTATCCAGCCGAATTCATGGCCGCGCTGCTGACCAGTGTCGGCGACTCCCGCGACAAGCTCGCGCTCTACCTCAACGAGTGCCGTCGCATGGGCATCCAGGTGATGGCCCCCGATGTGAACGAGTCGATCGGCTACTTCGCCGCCGTCGGCACCGACATCCGTTTCGGCCTCGGTGCGGTGCGCAACGTCGGTTTCAACGTGGTGGATGCGATCCGTGAGGCCCGCAAGGAGAAGGGCCGGTTCGAGTCGTTCCACGACTTCCTGGCCAAGGTTCCGATTCAGGTCGCCAACAAGCGCACGATCGAATCACTCGTGAAGGCCGGCGCGTTCGACTCACTCGGGGCGACCCGACGAGCGATGGTCGAGATTCACGAGTCGGCCGTCGAGTCGGCGGTCAAGATCAAACGTGATGAGGCCCACGGCAACATCGGCTTCGACTTCGACAGCCTGTTCGACGATGAGACTCAGAACACCGAGAAGGTGCCTGATCGCCCGGAGTGGAGCAAAAAAGAGAAGCTCGCTTTCGAACGCGACATGCTCGGGCTCTATGTTTCTGATCATCCGCTCGCCGGACTCGAGATTCCGCTCGCGAAGCACGCCAGCACCACGATCGCCGATCTGATGGGGTCGGAGTCGACCCAAGACGGCGACACGGTCACCGTCGCCGGGCTGATCACCGGGGTGCAGCACCGGGTGGCCAAGAAATCGGGCAACCAGTACGGCATGATCGACGTCGAAGACTTCAGCGGTGAGATCACCGCGATGTTCATGGGCAAGGCCTACCAAGAGTTCGCGCCTGACCTGGTCAGCGACACCATCGTTGTCGTGCGTGGCCGGGTGAGCATGCGCGATGACGGGATGAACCTGCATGCCTACAGCGTCTTCGCGCCGGAGCTCGGTCAGGTCGATGAGGCCGGGCAACTGTCGATCACCCTGTTCGAGAACCGGGCGACCGAGGTGACGGTGCGGGCGTTGGCTGAGGTCTTGCAGAGGCACACCGGTTCGGCTGAGTTGCGGTTGAAGCTGGTCAAGGGCGATGTGGCGCGGGTCTTCGAGTTGCCGTATCGGGTGAAGGTGAGCCCTGACCTGTTCGGTGAGTTGAAGAGTTTGCTGGGCCCGTACTGCCTGACCTGACCTGATCTGACCTGACCTGACCTGACCTGACCTGACCTGACCTGACCTGACCTGACCTGACCTGACCTGACCTGACCTGACCTGTTGTGATCAGCCCTGATCGTCCCACCGAGTTTGACCGTTCCGGTCGAGTTTGACCGGCGCATCGGGGTACCTCGACCGCACGTGTCAAGCTCGGCGGAGCCGGGCAGGCAGCGGTCACCGCAGAATCTCCACCATCAGCACCCAGGCATCAAGCATCGAACCGATGATGGTGAACAGCATGCCGGCCGCGATCCAGGCGAGACCGAGTACTGCCGCGCTGTCCCTCCGCGAAGGACGAGGGACGCGAGAGCTCCGAAGCAGCACCGGGTGGTGCCGCACGACACAAGCCCTGCCCCGTCAAGGTTCGCCCATTTTTGCTAGTGCATGTGGCCCTCGCACTAGCAAAAATGGGCGAACCATTGATCGAAAGGGATGCGAGCCGCGGCAGCGCAGCTGCAGCGAGGCGCCACTGTGCATAACTTCAACGGGACGACGAGCGGATGCGTCACAGTCCTGGAATGAGCGCTCGACATCCGCTGCCGCCCGGCCTCCCCACTCCTGCCTTCCGCGTCGGCGACGCGCACCGCGCCGGCGTCCCTCCGCACCGGCTGCGTGCATCCGATGTGAGAACCAATGTGACCGGGGTGCGCAGCATTATGCCCCCGAACACGCTCGCCGAGCGGTGCGCACTCTTCGCACTCAGGATGCCGATTGCGAGCTTCTTCAGCCACACCACTGCGGCGCAGCTGTACGGAATGCCGGTTCCCTACCGTCTGTCACTCGACCCACGAGTTCACATCGCAGTGCCGGCCCCGGCGCGAGCGCCGCACGCCCGCGGACTTGTCGGACATGCACTTGGGGTTGGCGAGCACGAACTCTGCACAATGGTAGACGGGCTGCGCGTGACGACGCCGATTCGCACGTGGTTCGACCTAGCGCACGCGCTGCCGCTGCTTGACCTTGTGGCAGCGGGCGACTACTTGCTGCACGGGGAATACCCGATGGTCGAGGCCAACGACCTAGTGCAGGCGCTTGGAACGCTGCGCAATCGGCGGATCAGGCGCAAGCTTCTCCGTGCTGCCGATCTACTCGACCCGCGTGCAGAGTCGGCTCCCGAATCGATCTTGCGGACGCTGCTCATGCTTGCCGGCATTCCGGTGTCGCGAGTCAACCACAGCGTGACCGACCGCTTCGGTGAATTCGTCGCCCGCACCGACCTGATCATTGACCGTTACCGGGTCATTCTCGAGTACCAGGGTGACTACCATCGCACGACGAAAGGGCAGTGGCGGGCCGATATGACGCGACGGGCGCGCCTCGAAGCGGAGGGCTGGCGGGTGATGGAGCTGAACGCAGACGACCTGACCAATCCTGTCGAGCTCGTGCGGCGCATCCGCACCCTGGCTCAGCTGCCGCAGTTGCCTCTTTCACTGTCATGACTCGCCCATATTTGCTAGTGCAGGGGGAGGGTGCACTAGCAATTCTGGGCAACCCAGCTCGAATGGGGACGACAGGCCAATGAGAGTCGCCCGTTTTGGCTAGTGCAGAAGGTATCTGCACTAGCCAAAACGGGCGAACCACGAGCTACGCGGACGGGAAACGCGTTCGATGAAGTCCTGCGCCGTGTTGAAACAGCGGCGAATGCCGCGCGGATCGGTTGTTCCCTCGCACGCCGATCAGGCGCGAATGGTGACTCCTCGTTGTTCCTGGCCACCGGGGCTACTCTTGCAGCATGACGAAGCGACGAAGCGAGCCGGTCTACACACTGGCGATTGGGGCCGGCCGTGCGCTGTTCGGGCTGCTTCGGGTGAAGCCGCTCCCACGTGGTCTGCAAAACCTACCGGCCACGGGTGGCGCCGTGCTGGCGATCACTCATTTCGGTTATCTCGACTTTGCGCTCACCGAGTGGATGGTCTGGCATCGCAACCGCCGGCGCATCCGTTTCATGGCCAAGAAGGGTGCGTTCGATCAGCCCGTCGTCGGCACACTGCTGCGCGGAATGGGACACATCTCCGTCGATATGGATCATGGCGCCGACGCCTATTCGCAGGCCGTTGCGGCATTGCGTTCCGGCGAACTGCTCGGCGTGTTTCCCGAGGGAGGCGTGAATGCCTCATTCACCGTGCGGGAACTGAAGACCGGCGCGATTCGGATGGCGGCCGAGGCCGGAGTGCCGGTCATTCCGATTGCCGTCTGGGGCGGTCACCGCCTGATGACGAAGAATCACAAGCCAGCCTTCACCGAATTATTCGGTGTTCCGGTGGCGTTCTCGGTCGGCACGCCGTTCACCGTCGCCGCCGATGCCGACACGCATCAGCTCACCGAAGAACTCCACACCACGCTGCAGCGCCTGGTCGACGAGCTGCAGAAAAACTACCCAGAAGACGGCACCGCACAATGGTGGCAGCCGGCTCACCTCGGCGGAACCGCCCCGACGCCCGAGCGGGCCGCACTGGCCGAGGCGGAGCGTCGGCGGCGGCGGGCAGAGGCGAAGGCAGCCGCAGCGCCGAAGTGAGGCGCGCAGGGTGACTGGCTAGACGGCGGCGCCCGGCGTGCGGAACATGCGCTCGTGATAGAGCAAGGCCTCGTCGTCGATGCCCATTCCACCGCTCTCGATCTGCACCACCACGACCGCGTTGTTGTGCACCGCAACCCGTTCGATGATGCGACAGACCATCCACGAGGTCACGCCGTCGAGCAATGGCAAACCGAACGGTCCCGGATGCCAGTGGTCGCCGACGAATCGCGCGGCATGGGGTCCGGCCAGCAGCTCTGCGACGGACCGATTGCGCGCACCGAGCATGTGGATGATCACACGTTCGCTCTCGACGATGGCCGGCCAGGTGCTCGCAGAGCGCGCCATGTTGAAGGTGGCGAGTGGCGGAACCGCGGAGAGCGACGCTAGCGAGGTGGCGGTGAAACCAACCGGCGAGCCATCGGGGGCCAGCGTGGTGATCGCTGCGACGCCGGCCGCATGCCGACGAAACGCATGCTTGAACGCGGCGAGGTCGATGGGTTCGGAAGCGTCGAGCTGGGAAGGGTCGATCGGGGGAGGAGTGGTAACCCGTCGCGGATCGGTGTCGTTCGGCCGGGGTGTGATGGAACTATTCATTCAGATGCAGCACTCTCTTTCGACAATGAGCCTAATCCCCAGCACCGAAAGTTCGCGGATAGGCTAGATCCGATGATCCAGACCATTGACCTCCGAGGAACCCGGCTCAGCCCGGCCGAACTGCTCGCCGCCGTGCCGCGGGCACTGACCGATGTCGCTGTCGCCAGCGACGTTGCGGCTGAGTTGATTGACGATGTGCGCACGCGGGGCGTTGCCGCCCTGCTCGATCAGGCCGAGCGCCTCGACCGGGTGCGCCCCGAGCATGTGCGGGTTCCGGCTGAGCAGATCGCCGAGGCGGTCGCTGAGCTCGATCCGGCTGTGCGGGTTGCCATCGAAGAGACGATCAGGCGAGTGCGTCTGGCGTCTGCCGCTCAGGTGCCGCCGCGCCTCACGACCACGATCGCGGAGGGCGCTGAAATCACCCAGCGTTGGCAGCCAATCCACCGGGTCGGTCTCTATGTTCCCGGCGGCAAGGCCGTCTACCCGTCGAGCGTCGTGATGAACGTTGTTCCCGCCCAGGTCGCAGGGGTCACCCAGATCGCGCTGGCCTCCCCGCCGCAAAGTCACTTCGGTGGCCGCGTGCACCCCACCATTCTTGCCGTCGCCGGCTTGCTCGGCGTCGACGAAATCTATGCCATGGGCGGGGCCGGTGCGGTGGGCGCCTTTGCCTACGGCGTGCCTGACCTCGGACTCGACCCGGTGCAGTTGGTCACCGGCCCCGGCAACGTCTATGTCGCGGCAGCGAAGCGTCTGGTGCGCGGGCAGACCGGCATCGATGCCGAAGCCGGGCCCACCGACATCCTGGTCATCGCCGATGAGACGGCCGACCCTGAGTTCGTCGCGGCAGACCTGGTCAGCCAGGCCGAGCACGACGAGCTCGCCGCCGCGGTACTCGTGACGACGTCTCCGGCTCTGGCCGCGAATGTCGAAGCGCGCCTCGGGCAGCTCGCTCAGTCAACGATGCACAGCGAGCGGGTGAGCGCCTCGCTCAGCGGCACCCAATCGGCCATCGTGCTCGTCGACGACCTGGCCACCGCCGCGGCGTTCAGCAACGCATTCGGGCCGGAACACCTCGAGATCCAGACCACTGACCCGGATGCCGTGCTCGAGAACATCGAGAACGCCGGCGCCATTTTCATCGGCCCGCACTCTCCGGTGAGCCTCGGGGACTACGCGGCAGGCTCGAACCACGTGCTGCCGACCGGCGGCCAGTCGCGGTTCTCCTCTGGACTCGGTGCCTACACGTTCCTGCGTCCGCAGCAGGTCGTGCGCTACAGCAAGGAAGCCCTGCGCACCGTGGCTGCCCACATTGGAGCGCTGTCCGACGCCGAGGCGCTGCCCGCCCACGGCGATGCGGTGCGGGTCAGGTTCGTGGGGGAGTAGCACCGTTCCTGGCTGGTCGAGGGCGTAGGACGGGGGCGCTCGCGAAGTCACGCGAGTGACACCTGCTCGGGGTGGCGGCATCCGCTTCACCGATTCGTCACGGTAAGCTGGATACACAATGTTCTGCCCGTTCTGCCGCCACCCAGACTCCAGAGTCATCGACTCGCGCACGAGCGACGACGGACTGTCCATCCGCCGCCGGCGTCAGTGCCCCGAATGCGGTCGCCGCTTCAGCACCACTGAGACCGCGAGCTTGAACATCATCAAGCGCAGCGGCGTGGTCGAACCGTTCAGCCGTGAGAAGATCGTCGCCGGAGTGCGCAAAGCCTGCCAGGGGCGTCCGGTCACGGATTCCGACCTGGCATTGCTGGCGCAAAAGGTCGAAGAGACGATTCGTCAGACTGGGGCCTCCCAGATCGACGCCAACGACATCGGCCTCGCGATTCTGCTGCCGTTGCGTGAGCTCGACGAGGTCGCATACCTGCGGTTTGCCAGTGTCTACCAGGCCTTCGATTCGCTCGACGACTTCGAGAGCGCGATCACCCAGTTGCGTGCAGAACACCAAGACGGCACGCGCGCGCAGCCAGGGTCATCGACTCCGTCCGCGTGACCTGTGACCGCGTTGATCCCGTGACTGCACTGTTTTCGTGCGGTCGCACTCCGTCCGTACACACCCTGACCGAGCGGTAGAGACTCCCAAATGTATCGACTTCTGTTTTCGCAGGTGCTCAGCCGACTCGACCCGGAGCGTGCCCACCACCTCGCGTTCGTCGTGATTCAGGCGCTGCCGACGCTCGGCTTCGGCCGACTCGTGAACCGCTTCACGCGTCCGCGCACAGATCAGAGCGTGACGACCCTCGGTCTGCGCTTCGAATCACCGTTTGGGCTCGCTGCCGGTTTCGACAAAGACGGCAAGGCTGTCATCGGCCTCGGCCAGCTTGGCTTCGGTCACGTCGAGGTCGGAACGCTCACCGCTGTTGCGCAGCCCGGCAATCCCACGCCGCGGCTATTTCGCTTGATTGCAGACCGTGCGGTGATCAACCGCATGGGCTTCAACAACGGCGGGGCGTCATCCGCCGTGCCCCGTCTGTTCAAAGTGCGATCGGTCGCCGGTCGCCCCGTGCTCGGCATCAACATCGGCAAAAGCCGTGTCGTCGAGGTTGAGAACGCCACAGCCGACTACCTGGCCAGCGCCACCGCACTCGCGCCGCTCGCCGACTACCTCGTGGTGAACGTGAGCTCGCCGAACACGCCTGGCCTGCGCGGATTGCAGGAGCTCGACCAGCTCGCCCCGCTGCTCACCGCCGTGAAGTCGGCCGCCGGTACGACGCCGCTGCTCGTCAAGATCGCACCCGATCTCAGCGACGACGAGGTCACCCGCATCGCCGAGTTGACCGTTGCGCTGAACCTCGACGGAATCATCGCCACCAACACCACGCTGTCACGCGCAAATCTGAAGACGGATGCCGCGGTGGTCGAAGCCGCCGGAGCCGGCGGGCTCTCCGGAGCCCCGCTGCACGCTCGCGCACTTGCCGTTCTGAAGATCATCAGGGCCTCGGTGCCCGCCGAACTCTGCGTGATTTCGGTCGGCGGTGTCGAAACGGCCGAGCAGGTGGCCGAGCGCCTCGATGCCGGTGCCACACTCGTGCAGGGCTACACCGCGTTCCTCTATCAGGGTCCGCTCTGGGCGCGCCAGATCAACCGGGGACTCGACCGCCTGCGCGGCTAACGAGTGTGGTCGGCTGCCGCGGCAGCCAGAAACTGATTGCGCTGCTCGATCAAGCGGCGCAGGTAGCGTGCGAGAACGACTCTCTCAGCGACGCGACCGAGGATCCCGAACGGCGCACTGAACTCGACGTGATCGATCATCGTGGTTTCGCCGTCGCGTGCGATAAAGGTGTGCTCGTGCCGGAACGTGCGAAACGGCCCGCGCACCTGCTCGTCGACAAAGGAGTCGGGAGCGAACATTGAGGTGATCCGGCTCGTCATCCGAAACGGAATCCCGAAGTGGCGTGCCCGCCAGCTCACCTCGTCGCCTGCGGCGATGAGACCGCCCGTCACGCCGCCGACGGCGCGCTCCTTCGAACGCGACATCGAGTCGACGTGCAGATCGATGTTGCGCGCCAGATCGAACGACTGGTGAACCGTTGTCGGCAGCTCTGTTCGGCATTCGAAGGCGACGCTCATACTCGAAGTCTGTCAGTTCGACGAGGCGGAAGGAGTCAGCCGGGCCGCCCGAAGACGGGATTATCCAGACGACGGGCTCAGCCCGACCAACTCGGCGCTGACCTGCCAGAGGCGGGCAGCATCCGTTTCGTCGTAGCTGCGCGGTGACGATCGCACGGGCTTGCCGTTGGCGAAGAAACGGCCAGAGACCGAGGCGAGTTCAGGGGCGGAGGCGAGGCGGATCGACGTCGTTGCCCCCTGAGCCGGGCTCTTCATGAATGGTCGAGCGAGGGGCACAAACAGTCGTTGGATCGGCGCGGGGTCAGTCGCCCCGAATCCCGTGTTCACGACGCCGGGATGCAGGGCGTTGGCCGTGACCGAGATGCCGGTCAGCTTCCTCGCCAGCTCGTAGGTGAACAGCACATTGGCGAGCTTGGACTGGTTGTAGGCGCGCGCACCCGAGTAGCCCCGTTCGCCCTGGAGGTCGTCGAAATCGATTCGTCCGAGAGCTTGGGCGTTGGAGGAGACGGTGACGACGCGCGATGGGGCGCTCTGTTCCAGCCGGTCGAGCAGCAGATTGGTCAGCAGGAACGGCGCGAGGTGATTGAGCGCGAAGGTGTGCTCGAGGCCGTCGACGGTGACCTGCCGCGTGTTCCAATAGCCGCCGACGTTGTTGATGAGTACATCGAGGCGGGGCAGCCGTGCGAGCACTTCTTCGGCCAGCCGACGCACCTCCGCCTGGGACGACAGATCGGCGACGAAGGCGTGCACCGTCCCACTTCCGGCACTCTGGATGTCTCGCCTCGCTTGCTCAGTGCGGGCCACGTCCCGTCCGGTGATCGCCACGTCGGCACCCAGCGCGGCCAGGCCGAGAGCGGTCGCACGGCCGATGCCCCCCGTGGCGCCGGTGATCACAACGACTCTGCCGGTCAGTGACGTGCTGCCGGTCAGCGACGTGTTGATGGGGCGTTGCATGTTCCGGCTCCTTCGATTCGGGTGGAACGTGCGGGCATCTCTAGGGTAAGTCTGCCTTTCGTCCGCTGACTTCGCGCGGGGAACTTCGCTACGCTCCAGACATGACCAGTGGATCACCAACCGGAACGCCCGACTCCGAGGAGACGCCGCGCGACTGGTTGCGTCGTCTGCCCATGTTTCCGGCCGATCTGCCGACGCTCGAGGTGCCGGCACTTGCTGCCGACCCTCAGACGCTCTTCGTGGCGTGGATCCGCGAGGTCGTGGCGGCCGGCCAACTCGCCGCTCGGGTGATGACACTCGCGACGAGCGACGCCGAGCGGGACAACGCGCCGGGTGCACGCGGCGTCTTGCTCACCGACCTCGATGAGCGCGGGTGGCAGTTCGCCACCCACGCGTCGAGCCCGAAGGGGCGTGCCCTCGCGGCGCATCCGTTCGCGGCATCGACCTTCTTCTGGCCGGTGCTCGGGCGCCAAGTGCGGCTGTTCGGCACCGTTCACCAGCTGCCAGCGGATGCCGCGGCACGCGACTTTCGGGGGCGTTCCGAGACCGCGCGAGCGTCAATTCTCGTCGGACACCAGAGCGAGCCACTCGAACGGCCGGAAGACTACTCTGCCGCTTTTGAGCGCGCGCGGACCGCTCTGCAGAGCGACCCCACCCTTATTGACGAAGATTGGGCCGTGTACGCCCTCGCGCCAGAGCGGGTCGAGTTCTGGCAGGGTTCGACGACCGGTCCGCAGACTCGAGTGCTCTACCGCCGCGTCGGCGAATCGTGGGCGACGTCGCGCCTCTATCCCTGACCGGCACACCCTCGTCGAACTGTGACAAATGACCATGTCGGGCGCGTGAAAATGGTGATGTGACACAGTTCGGCAACGGTAGGCGTGACGATCGCGTGCGCGAGGGCGAAGTGACCCGCGACGAGGAACGCCACCCAGCACGCAGCGAAACGGCTAGAGCAGACCGCGCTCAGCCAGTTGGTTGGCCAGACTCAAGCCATCGGGGCCATAGAACCACGGCGCATCTGGGGTGCCCTGCACGGCGTCTTTCGACCGGCCGCCGGCCAGGACGGCTTCGCTGGGGGAGAGCTGACGGATGGCCACCGCGGCCACGCTCGCCGGGAACTCGCGTTGAAACTCGCTGTAGATCGCCTCGTCGTGCTGCCCGTCGTCGCCGATCAGAATCCAGCGCATCTGCGGAAACTCAATGGCCAGACGACGGAGGTTGTCGCGTTTGTGCTCGCGACCGCTGCGGAACCAACGGTCGTGAGTCGGTCCCCAATCGGTGAGCAGCAGCGCGCCGGCCGGATATAGATTGCGGGACAGAAATCGGGTGAGTGTCGGGGCAACGTTCCAGGCACCGGTCGACAGATAGATCACTGGCGTCCCTGGCGTTGCGACGGCCAGCCGGTCGAGCAACACGGCCATACCGGGCGTGGGAACCCGGGCGTGCTCGTCGAGAACAAAGGTGTTCCAGGCCGCGAGAAGCGGGCGGGGAAGCGTGGTCACCATGACCGTGTCATCGACATCCGAAATAATGCCGGTGGTCACGGATGGCGCCACGATGAAGACAGGAGACTCGACCGGGTCAGACCCGAAGGTGCGCAGCAACGCGGTGTGCCAGCCGGGGCTCAGCGTGGCCGGAACCACCGCATCGACGACGCCGCCGCGGTCGGCCTGCACCTCGTGCACCGTGCCGTCGATTTCGATGGTCACCAAGGCATCGTGCACGGGAACGCTGGTGAAACTGCGCCAGCCGCGCAGGCCGGCGTCGCGACGCTCGGCCCGTCGACGCAGAAAACTGCGAGTCGATTCTTTGCGCTTCGGCTTTGGCGGCTTGGTCAAGAGAACTCGGCACAGTATGCGCGCCCAGTCGGTGGAACCGTAGCCGGTGTAGGGGATCACCGTGGGGCGATGGCCGCGGCGTCGTGCGAATCGATCGCGGACATCGTGCAACGCGTCTTCAAGACGAGCCGCGCCGTGCATCATGGTTGCCGGAGCCGTCGTGTTCGATCGTTCGGCGGGAGAATGTTGCACTCGCTCAGTCTGGCATGCCCGGCTGGAGATCAGCCGGTGGCCGGGGGGAGACAC
Organism: Glaciibacter kafniensis; assembly: GCF_039538945.1. NCBI lineage: Bacteria > Bacillati > Actinomycetota > Actinomycetes > Micrococcales > Microbacteriaceae > Glaciibacter > Glaciibacter kafniensis. The sequence goes on from NZ_BAABCN010000002.1 coordinate 446,422, forward strand.
ACGAGCGACTGTGCGCAGGCGGCGGTGCGGGGTCCTTTAGAATTAGGGTCACTAAATCAGGAGGAACCGTGGCGTTTGGCGACATGTTCAGTGTGGAATCTGGAGCTACGAATCAGCAGATTCGCGTTGAGCCAATTCAGCAACGGAGTGCAGCGCGGCTGTCAGCTCTGCTCGATGCCGCCGCGGAGGTCGTCGATGAGGTCGGGTTCGACCGCATCACAACGGCCATGGTCGCTGAGCGTGCCGGTGCCTCGATCGGCACGGTCTACCGCTACTACCCTGATCGCGTCGCAGTGCTGAATGCGTTGCGGGATCGTGCAGACCAGCGTTTTCGTGAACGAGTCATCCTGGAGCTCGACATCAACGAGCCGGAGACCTGGTGGGATGCCCTCGATTGCGCCATCACCGCCTACGTGGGGCTGCACCGTTCGGAGCCGGGCTTTCGCATCATGAGTTTCGTCGATCGCGACCGTACCTCATTCGGTGACGGTGTCGACGGTGGCTTCTTCGCCACCCGTCTCGCTCGGGTTCTGGCCGAGGAATTCGGGCTGCCCAGCGGACCAGATCTGATCTTCCGCCTCGAAGTGGCGATCGAAATGGCCGATGGGATTATCACCCGTGCGTTTTATTCAGACCCGCAGGGCGACGAACGGTTCATCGACGAGAGCCGCCGCGCCGTGCACGATTACCTCGTCGGCTACTACGGTCCGAGCGCTTCGCTCGTCGCGCCGCAGAAGTCAGCACCCGGCATTCCCGCTTTGGCGCTTCTCGCAGACTGATCACAACTCGCACCAATCTTTTTTTGCCTCTGGCTCCGAAGAATGGTTGGGTTGATACCTGGCACGTGTTGATCCGACTCCATTCGAGGAATGAGCCACCCCATGATCGAGTTTCGCGCAGTCACAAAACAGTTTCCCGACGGCACTATTGCCGTCAACGATTTCAGCCTGGTCATCCCGTCCCGCAAGACGACCGTACTGGTGGGTTCGTCTGGCTCTGGCAAGACCACCCTGCTGCGCATGATCAATCGCATGGTCGATCCGACGAGCGGCACCGTTGAGATCGATGGCACCGACATCAGCACCCTGCCGCCGGTGAAACTGCGGCGCAGCATCGGCTATGTCATGCAGAACTCCGGCCTGCTTCCGCACCGCACGGTGATCGACAATGTGGCAACGGTTCCCCTGCTGCGCGGAGTGGCCAAGAAGAAGGCGCGCCAGGATGCGCTGGGCTTGCTTGATACCGTCGGCCTGCCCCGAACGCTGGCCGACCGCTATCCCAACCAATTGTCTGGCGGGCAGCAGCAGCGCGTCGGGGTGGCGCGCGGGCTCGCTGTCGATCCGAACATCCTGCTGATGGACGAGCCGTTCGGCGCCGTCGACCCGATCGTTCGCCGGGAGTTGCAGCACGAACTCATCCGGCTGCAGCAGGAGCTCGACAAGACCGTGGTTTTCGTGACCCACGACATCGAAGAGGCCTTTCTGCTCGGCGACCAGGTCGTCATCCTGCAGCAGGGCGGTTTCATCGCCCAGGTCGGTTCACCGAAGCAGATTCTGAGCGCACCGGCGAATGATTTCGTCGCCAGCTTCGTCGGAGCCGAACGCGGCAAACGCGCACTCCACCTCGAGACCCACAACGGAAACGACGTGCTCGTCGACAGCGAAGGACGCATCGCCGGCGTGCTCGTCGGCAGCACGGGTGCTGCCGAGCGCGATCCGGCGTTCGACTCGGAGAGAGAGGCGCAGGGAGGGGTCAGGTGACCTGGATCTGGTCGAACCTCGATCTGTTGGGCGAGCTCACGCTCATCCACCTTTCGCTGTGCCTCCCCGCCATTGTTCTCAGCTTTCTGATCGCCATTCCACTCGGCTGGCTGGCCAATCGCTACCGGTTGAGCCGCGGGCTGCTGTTGACGATCTGTGGTCTGCTCTACGCCATCCCCTCCTTTCCTCTCCTCGTCACTCTGCCGGTCATCGTCGGCGTCGAAGTCCGCTCGCCGGCCAACCTCGTCATTGCCCTCACCATCTATGGAGTGGCACTGATGGTGCGTGTCGTCGCGGATGGCTTGGCAGCCGTCGACGCGGACGTGCGGCAGTCGGCCGTCGCCGTCGGGTTCTCGGCGTGGACTGCCTTCTGGAAGGTCGAGCTTCCGCTGGCCGGCCCGGTGCTCGTGGCCGGCATCAGGGTTGTGACCGTGAGTACGGTGAGCCTAGCCACCGTTGGAGCGCTCATCGGAATCCAGAGCCTCGGCAGCCTGTTCACGGATGGGTTTCAGCGGGGGATCGACGCTGAAATAGTCGCCGGAATTGTGCTGACGGTGGGCGTCGCCCTGGTCCTTGACGCACTTGTGGTCGTGCTCGGCCGCACGCTGATGCCGTGGACTCGGCACCAGAAAAGCAATCGCAACGGCACGTCGAACGGTTACACAACCGGATCTCCGAACGGTTCGCCGCAGCCTGACCAACCGACGAAGTCTGATCCAGAGCCGGCGGTGACGTCATGAACTACTTCGCCGAGGCACTCGCCTGGCTGGCGGATCCTGCCCATTACATCGGCCCTAACGGCATCCCAACCCGGCTGGCTGAGCACATTCTGTTTACCGTCGTCACGATTCTGATCGCATCGGCGATCGCGATCCCGATCGGTTTCGCCATCGGACATACCGGCCGCGGCCGCGGAATTGCGGTGTCGGTCTCGGGTGGGTTCCGGGCGATTCCGACGCTCGGATTGCTGACGCTGGTCGCGCTCTGGGTGGGGATCGGGTTGGAGGCGCCTTATGTGGCGCTCACCATTCTGGCCATCCCGCCCATTCTTGCCGGTGCGTACAGTAGCTTCGAAGCGGTCGACCGACGCACGATCGACGCGGCGCGTGCCGTCGGCATGAGCGAGATGCAGATCGTGCGGAAGGTTGAGATTCCGCTCGGCCTGCCGCTCTTGATCGGCGGTATCCGCTCAGCCACACTGCAGGTTGTGGCGACTGCGACGCTGGCTGCCTACGTCGCCAACTTCGGTCTCGGGCGTTTTCTTTTCGAGGGCACGAAGACCAACAACTATGCAGAAATGCTCGGCGGGTCGATCATCGTGATCCTGCTGGCTTTGGCCTGTGAGGGGTTGTTGGCCCTGACCCAGAGGCTTGTTGTTCCACGCGGCGTCGCAGCAGGACGCCCTCGAGATGTCCGTTCGCGACCGACCCGGTCGCGCGCGGTGATGGGAACCCCCGTCGAGGAAAGGAAGAACTGATGTTCGCAGCACGTAAAGGCCGACTGGCACTTGTTAGTGCCGTCGCGGTCGGGGCCATGATCGCCCTGTCAGGGTGTTCAACCGGTAATCCTCTGGGCAGTGGGGAAACGACTCCGGCCGACTCCACCACTCTCGTAGTCGGTTCGCAGGACTACTACTCCAACGAAATCATCGCCGAAATCTACGCTCAAGCACTTGAGGCCAACGGTTTCACCGTGCAGCGCGACTTCAAGATCGGGCAGCGTGAGGTCTACCTGCCCGAAATCGAGGCCGGCAAAATCGACGTCTTCCCCGAATACACCGGTGACCTGCTGCAGGCTCTCGACAAGAATGCGGTCAGCGCCTCGAGCGAAGAAGTCTTCACCGCCCTGCAGGCCGCTCTGCCCGCCGGCCTTCGCGCACTCGACCAGGCGCAAGCCAGCGACGCGAACACCTGGACGGTGACGAAAGCCTTCGCCGACAAGTACAAGCTCACCGACATCGCTTCACTCACGAACGTGACGGAGCCGATCATGGTCGGCGGCAACTCCGAGCTCGAAACCCGACCATATGGTCCCGCAGCGCTCAAGGAGAAGTACGGCGTCGTGACAGCCGGCTTCACTCCCGTCGAAGATGGCGGCGGCCCGCTCACCGTGAAGGCGCTGGAGGACAACAGTATCCAGCTCACGAACATCTACACGGCCAGCCCCGCTTGGGCATCAGGCAAGCTCTTTGCCCTGGCCGACCCCGACCACCTGTTCTTCCCGTCGAACGTCGTGCCGATCGTGTCGAAGAAGGTCGATGACAAGGCAGCTGCAGTTCTGGACAAGGTCAACGCGGCACTCACCGAGGAAGCCCTCGTCTCGTTGAACGACGAGAGCGTCAATCAGCAGAAGTCAGCGGATGTCATCGCGACGGCGTGGCTGAAGCAGGCTGGGATTCTGTAGGTCCCACGATCGTTGGTCGAGGAGTGTGCTCGCTACGCTCGCTCCTCGACAACGGATTCAGCTGAGCAACAACAACATCGCCGTCGGCGCTGCCAAGAGTGCAACCGCCGCGGCGCCGACGGCGATGCGCGCTACCACGGGCAGCGGCGGGTATTGGCCGGTCAGCCTCCGCACTCGGGGGAGCACCATGTCGAACTGATGATCGGGTTCAGCGGCAGGCTCCGCGTGTGTGGCCTCCGCCAGTGACTCGATCGCCGGGTCGAATTGACCGGCTGTGCCAACGAGCGCAATGGCGCGGGCCAACGTGATGTCGTCGACGACGTGACGAGCCTGATCGTCGGCGAGCATCTCAACGAGTAACGCCACCGCGTTCTCTGAACGGTTCGCGATCGGAAACCAGGGCAGGGCGCTGTGCCACGACTTGAACGCCAGCAAGACCATGTGGTGCTGCTGGGAGAGGTGCGCTTTCTCGTGCGCGATGACTCCGCGCAACTCATCGGGCTGCAGCAGCTTGAGCATCCCGGCCGACAGCACGGTGATTGAGCGCGTCGCTCCGGGTAAGCAGTAGGCGACGGGCGCAGCATGTTCGATCACGCGGGTGCCAGGGCGATCGGGCAGCGGCTGGCTGAGCAACTGCACCAATTGATGGTGTCGACGTCGCTGCCGCTCACTGCGAACGAAGGTCATCGCCAGATTGAGCAGGAGATGGGTGCCGAGCAGAATCGCGGCGGTGAGCGCGATGAGGTGTCCGAAGCCGGTTGCCTCCGGCAGCGTGCCGCTCAGCAGGTGATCGACCAGCGACGCGAGGGCGCTCGGAAGTGTGTCCCCGAACGGAATGAGTCCCCAGGTGAGGAACGCCCCGATCATCGAGAGTCCGCCGGCCAGCGCGATCGACTGCCAGAGTGCCAGTGCAGCACCGGGAGCCCGATTGGGCCAGCTCGCGTTGGCGAGCAGAATGGGGACCGGCCAGGCCAGTGCGACCGTGAGGATCGCGAGAACGATGGCAGCGAGCAGCACGTCGATGTGGCCTGTCTCGGGTGTCGGGGAGTGGGAGTCGGTGAGGGACTGTCGGCTTAGCGCGCGCCGACGGGAGCACCAACCGTGCCGCCACCGAGCAGCTGCCGCAGCGTCTCGGCTTCTTGCGGGCTCACATTGCCGATGAAGCGCGCCAACGCTGCCTCGCGGTCGCCGCCGGAGCCGAGAACCTCATGCATCAGTTCAGCCGTGTGCTCGGCCCGGGACGTGACCGCGTGATAGAGGTGCGGGCGGCTGTCGCGATCCCGCGTGACGAAGCCCTTGTTCTCCAACCGTGAGAGCACGGTGAGCACCGTCGTCGTGGCGAGTTCGCGAGAAACGGGTGTGGTTCTGTGGTCGGCAAGCCGATCGCGAAGTTCATTCGCCGATAGTGACTGATTGGTGTCCCACAGCACATCCATCAGCGATCGTTCCAATTCACCCAAACTTGCCATGTCATTAGTTTATCGGCATTTCAATTTGCTTTCTACACAACGTAGAAGAGTATTGTTCTACTTGTCGTAGAAATTGCCTCGACATGGCAGTGAACTGAAGCGGAGAACAGATGAATGAGTGGCTAGACCCGTTACTCCTCTCGAGGTGGCAATTCGGGTTGACAACCGTCTATCACTTTCTCTTCGTTCCCCTCACGATCGGGCTCTCGCTCACCGTCGCCCTGTTTCAGACAGCGTGGGTGCGCACCGACAAGGTCAAGTACCTGCAGCTGACCCACTTCTTCGGCAAGATCTTCTTGATCAACTTCGCCATGGGCGTCGTCACCGGAATCGTTCAGGAGTTTCAGTTCGGTATGAACTGGTCTGATTACTCCCGCTTCGTCGGCGATGTCTTCGGCGCCCCGCTCGCCTTCGAAGGCATCGTGGCGTTCTTTCTGGAAGCCACATTCATCGGCCTCTGGATCTTCGGCTGGGACAAGCTGCCCCGCAAACTGCACCTCGCCACCATCTGGCTGGTCACCATCGGCAGCACGGCATCCGCCTATTTCATCATCGCCGCCAACGCCTTCATGCAGAATCCGGTGGCGTTTCAGATCAACGAGGCGAAGGGGCGAGCCGAACTGACCAACATCGGTGAACTACTCAGCAACCCCATCGCCCTGGCCGCGTTCCCGCATACGATCTTCGCCTGTTTCATGGTCTCGGCCGGTCTGATCATCTCGGTGGCTGCCTGGCACCTCTACCGCAATCAGCACCTCGACACCATGCGGCCGGCCCTGAAACTCGGCCTCTGGATGATGGTCATCGCCGGCATCGGCACCACCCTGATGGGCGACCAGCTCAGCCTCGCCATGGTGGACGCGCAGCCCATGAAAATGGCCGCGGCGGAAGCGCTCTATCACACGGCTACCGGGGCGAACGCATCCTTCTCGATCTTCACTCTCGGCACACCGGACGGTGTGCATGAACTCTTCTCGATTCGCGTGCCCTACCTCCTGTCGTTGCTCTCGACGCACAGCTTCGACGGCACCGTCGAGGGCATCAACAACCTGCAGGCGCAGTACGTGCAGCTCTACGGACCCGGCGACTACACGCCGATCATCTGGGTCACCTACTGGTCATTCCGCTGGATGATCGCCTTGGGCGTGCTGCACATCCTGGTGGCGCTCACCGGCCTGTGGCTCACCCGCAAGGGGCGGATGCCGAAGAACAAGTGGGTCTGGAAGGCCGCGATCTGGAGCTTTCCGCTCTCGCTTGCCGCGATGATCGTCGGCTGGGTGTTCACGGAGATGGGCCGGCAACCCTGGCTGGTCTTCGGACTGCTGAAGACCGAAGACGGCGTCTCGCCGGGAGTGAGCGGCGTCGAGGTCTTGATCTCGCTCATCGCCTTCACCCTGATCTACGGCGCCCTCGCGGTGGTCGAGTTCAAACTCATCATCAAGGCGGTGCAGAAGGGGCCGGAGGACGCCCCGACACCGCACCCCGAATCCGGCGAAATCGCCCCTCGCGTCACCGTCTACTAGGAGCTGATGATGGATCTCAACTACCTCTGGTTCTGGATTATCGCCGTGCTGTTCATCGGCTACTTCGTGCTTGACGGGTTCGACTTCGGGGTCGGGATGTCGTTGCCGTTTCTCGGTAAGGACGACACCGACCGCCGGGTTCTGATCAACACGATCGGTCCGGTCTGGGACCTCAATGAGACCTGGCTGATCGTGGCGGGAGCCGCCCTCTTCGCCTCCTTCCCCGAGTGGTACGCGACGATGTTCAGCGGCTTCTACCTGCCGCTGCTGATCATTCTGCTGGCGTTGATCGCCCGCGGTGTCTCGTTCGAATACCGCCACCAGCGCCCAGAATCCCGCTGGAAGGCGTGGTTCGACGGCATGATCATCGTCGGCTCGGCCGTGCCGGCTCTGCTCTGGGGTGTCGCATTCGCAAACGTGGTGCGCGGTGTTCCGCTCGATGCCGGACACAACTACATCGGAACGTTCTTCGACCTGTTGAACCCGTATGCACTGCTCGGCGGTCTCACCACCCTGCTGCTCTTCTTCACCCACGGGGTCGTCTTCGTTGCGCTGAAGACGGAGGGGGACATCCGGGTACGAGCCCGCAGTCTGGCCATTCGGTCCGGTGTGGTGACGATTCTCGTCGCCGCTTCCTTCCTGGTCTGGACAACCCTGGCCTATGGCACCGTCGCATCCGCTCTGCTCGCCCTCGGTGCGGCGCTGACCCTCGTGGCCTCGTTCGTGGCCAACCTGCGCGGCAAGGAGGGGTGGGCGTTCGCTCTGATGGCGGCTACGATCGCGCTGGCCGTGCTGACCCTGTTCGCCTCGCTGTTTCCGGACGTCATGCCCGCCAGCAACAACCCGGCGAATAGCCTGACCATCGAGAACGCCTCATCGACCCCGTACACTCTCAGCGTGATGAGCTGGACGGCGTTGATCGCCGCCCCGGTGATTCTGCTCTACCAAGGCTGGACATACTGGATCTTTCGCAAACGCGTCACCCGCGCCCACATCGAAGAGGCAGCCCACTAACCCATGCGTCCCCTCGACCCCCGACTGCTGCGCTACGCCTCAGCGGCACGCTGGTTTCTCGCCGGTACCGCCCTGGTCAGCCTGGTGCAGACCTTCGCCATCATCGCCTTCGCCTGGCTGCTCAGCCAAGCGATCACCGGTGCGGTCGAGGGGCGCCCGCTCGCCGACCTGGCGGGCGGGATCGGGACTCTGGCCGCGGTCATTGTGCTGCGTGCGGTACTGATCTGGCTGCAGGAGCTGTTGGCCCAGAGGGCGGCGGCGATCGTGAAGACCCAGTTGCGCTCGCAGGTTCTGGATGCCGTGGCCCGGCGAGGGCCGGACTGGCTCGCCGGGCGGCAGAGCGCGCAGGTGTCGACCGTGGTCACGACCGGGCTCGACGCACTTGACAACTATTTCTCCCGCTACCTGCCGCAACTGCTGTTGACGGCGATCGCGACGCCGATTCTGGTGCTCGTGATGCTGATTCAGGATGTGCCGAGCGGGATCACCGTGATCGTCGCGTTGCCGCTCATCCCGGTCTTCATGATTCTGATCGGCTTGGCTACCCGCGGCGTGCAGAAGGCGCAGTGGGAGTCGCTGCAGCATCTCTCGAACGGCTTTCTCGACCTGGTCGGCGGGCTCGGCACCCTGAAGATTTTCGGGCGTGAGAACCGCCAGACGGGTCGGTTGCGCGCTATCACCGAGGACTACCGTCAGCGCACCATGGCGGTGTTGAAGGTGTCGTTCCTGAGCGGCTTCGTGCTCGAACTTGCCGCGAGCCTCTCCGTCGCCCTGGTTGCGGTCGGGGTCGGCCTGCGCCTGGTCGACGGCTCGCTGCTGCTCGGGGTGGGGTTGTTCGTATTGCTGTTGGCTCCTGAGGTGTTCTTGCCGGTGCGTCAGGTCGGCGCCCAGTTCCACGCGGCGGCCGACGGGCTTGCCGCAGCCGAAGAAGTTTTCGCGATTCTGGAGGAGACGAGCGGGGGAGACGCCGGCCGCGCTTTCGATCCCACGTCTGTTCGCACGTCTGGTCGCATGGCTGGTCACACGGCTGGTCACACGCTAGGTCGCATCGCCGCCGACGCGTCGTCATTCGATCGTGCGACGGATGCCACGCTCTGCTTCGACGACGTGACGATTCACCGCGGCGAGACGCCGATCGTGCACCGATTCACCGCGGAGTTTCGGCCGGGTGACTTCAGCGTGGTCACCGGCCCGAGCGGTGCCGGAAAATCCACCCTGATCGCGGCGCTGCAGGGATTCATCGACTATGACGGCATGATCACCCTCGGCGGAGCGCTGATCGCTACGGACTCCCCGCGCGACTGGCTCGCCTGGTCGGGGCAACGGCCCGGACTGTTCGCCGGAACGATCGCCGAGAATGTGACGCTGGGGGAGACATCCGTCAACGACGCAGCGCTTCGCTCGGCGCTCGCCGACGCCGGGGCGGCGGACCTCGACCCGGCGACAATGCTGGCGGTTGCCGGCGAGGGACTCTCGGGAGGTCAAGCGCAACGCGTGAGCGTGGCGCGCGCCTTCTACCGGGCGCGGGTTCGCGACTGCGCCGTCGTGGTTCTGGATGAGCCGAGCTCTGCACTTGATGCGGCGGCCGAGACCGCGCTCATCCGCGGGCTGCAGGCGCTCGCCGCAGAGGGACGCATCGTGATCGTGATCAGCCACCGGCCGGCCCTCTGTGCCGAGGCGCAGCAGGTCGTCAGGATTCAGGTGCCCGCCCATGTCTGAAACCACGATGACCGCTGCGTCGGCGTCGGCGCATGCCGCCAACGCGTCGGCCGCTCGCAAGGCCGAGACCCGCTCGATTCTGCGTTTGGCGCAGCCGCGACCGCGCTCGTTTGTGCCAGGCCTGTTGGCCGGTGTGGCCGGCGCACTGATGGCGGTGGCGTTGCTCGCGTGCTCGGCCTGGCTGATCACACGGGCGGCCGAACAGCCGCCGATCATGTTTCTTTCGATGGCTGTCGTCGGGGTGCGTGCGTTCGCGCTGGGCCGATCGGCGTTTCGCTACCTGGAACGGGTGGTCAGCCACGACGGTGCGTTCCGTCAGCTTGCCGCGCTGCGGCTCGGCGTGTTCCGACGGCTGTTGCCTCTCGCGCCGGCCGGATTGTCGGGCGCCGGACGCGGCGATCTGTTGACGCGACTGGTTCGGGATGTCGACGACTTGCAGGATCTCCCGCTGCGCGTCGTGCAGCCGCTGCTGACCTCACTCCTCGTTGCGGTGCTGAGCGTCGTCGGGGTGTGGCTGATCCTTCCCGCTGCGGCCATCGCGCTCGCGGTCTGCCTGGTGCTCGGCGGGCTGCTCGGCACGGCGCTGTCGGGGGCCGTCGCCGCGTCGTCAGAGCGCGCCATCGCCCCGCTGCGCGGAAAGCTGTCCAATGACGTGCTCGAAGTGGTCGAGAACCTCGACGTGCTGCGTTCCTTCGACGCGCTCGACACACGTCTCGCCGGGATCGCCGACCTCGACGCGCAGCTGCGACGCGCGACGCTGCGCCGGGCTCTCGGGTCGGGACTGCAAGCCTCCATCACGTCTCTCGTGGCCGGGGCGGCGACGCTTGCCGCCCTGGTGCTGGGAATCCCGGCGCTCGATCTGCCCGGTGCCGGAGCAATGCTCGGCGCACTGAACGGACCGGCACTCGCCGTGATCGTGCTCGTGCCGATGGCTGTTTTCGAGGTGTTCGCCGCGATTCCTGCGGCGCTCGGCGTCTGGCGCCAGGTGCGCGCGAGCGCCGAACGCGTGGCCGGGGTGGCGCCCGCTGAGGTGCCGGTTGAGATTCCGGTGGATGTCGTGGGTGACGCGGATGCCGGTGAGCAGTCTGACGCTCAGATTGACGCGCTCACGGCGCAGGCTGACGCGCTTCGGGTGCTCGGCCCCGTGCTCGAGGTGGCCGATCTGTCGGTGCGTTGGCCGGGGCAGTCGGCTCCGGCGGTTTCAGGGGTGTCATTCCGGTTGCAGCCGGGAGACCGGATGCTGGTGGCCGGCCCGAGTGGTGCTGGCAAGACCAGCATCGCCCACGCGCTCGTGCGTTTTCTCGACTACTCCGGCTCCTACCGGATCGACGGCATCGAAGCCCGCGAGTTGCCCCAGCACGAGGTGCGACGCGTGGTCGGACTGTGCGAGCAGCGACCCTGGCTCTTTGACGAAAGCATCCGTCAGAATCTGCTCTTCGCCCGCGAAACGGCCACCGACGACGACCTTCTCGCCGTGCTCGACCGGGTGGGCTTGGCCGGATGGACGGCCGAGCGCGGCGGTTTAGACGCCCGCGTCGGCCAACGCGGCGCCCTCGTCTCGGGTGGTCAAGCGCAGCGGATTGCTGTCGCGCGGGCGGTGCTCGCCGACTTTCCGGTGCTGATCCTGGACGAGCCGACAGCGAACGTCGACGTGCAGCAAGCCGACCGACTGGTGCGGGACATCTTGCAGGCGGCCGGCGACGAGCGTGCAGTGCTGCTCATCTCGCACACCCCGGTGCCCGCTGAGCTGATCACGGCGCGGCTGGACCTGGCCTGACGAACGACGCTCGTCGCACGTCTAACCCGTCGTCGCCGGGATTCCTACACGAAGGGCGGGTCGTCGTCTGAACGGACGTCGGCGGAGCCCGAATCGCCGGCCTCTGATGCAACGGCCTCTGACGCAACGGCCTCTGAGCCCGCGGCCTCTGAGCCCGCGGCGTCATCGTGTGCCGCGGTCATATGCCGAGCCTCACGCCGATTCAGCCACTTCTTGACGAAGAACACAATCACGATGAACGCCGCGATAATGCCGACGAAGATGTAACCGGCGAAGTGCAGCCGGCCGGACAGCTCGCGGTAGCTTCCGGCTGCTGCCGCACCGACACTGACGTAGGCGAACGACCAGATCAGGCAGGCGGGCACCGTCCACGCGATGAAGGTGCGGTATCGCATGCCGCTCATCCCGACGGTGAGCGGAATGAGTGAGTGCAAAACGGGAAGAAATCGCGACAGAAAGACCGCAATCCCGCCGCGGCGGTCGAGGTAGGCCTCAGCCTGTGTCCAATGCTTCTCGCCAATTCTTCGGCCGAGCCCGCTGCGCCTGATCCGCGGGCCGAAGTAGCGGCCGAGCGCAAAGCCGATGCTCTCTCCGATCAGCGCGCCGGCGATCACCGCGATGACGAGGGCGAAGTACTCGACCGGGTTCTTCACGCCGGTCGCGGCGACGATCACGATGGTGTCGCCCGGCACCACGAGTCCGATCAGAACCGAAGTCTCCAAGAGGATGCCGACGAAAGCGATGAGCGTGCGCACGACCGGGTCGACACTGGAGACGGTGTCGAGGATCCAGCCGAGAAAGTCGTTCACCCCAGACAGCCTAAGGGGTGGGCGCGTGAGGTGACGAGGCGCCGATCGGCATGGTTCAGGCGGGAGTGATCCGCAACAGCACGCGATCCTTGTTGCCGGAGGTGGCCAGCCGTTCGATGAACATGAAGATGCGGTATTCGAGGCGATATTTCGCACCGAAGACCGCGGTCAGGAGTGCGCGACTCGCGTCGTCGTCGACGACCATCGCGGCGCCGGCGATCGTGACGGCATCCGCTTCAACCTTGCCGGTGCGGCTGCACGGCCGCATCTCGACGCGACGACTGTTGCGCAAGCGCTTGACCTTGCCGCTCTCTTTCGGAGTCGTCACGATCAGGTCGTCGCCGTCTCTGGCGATCCAGACCGCGGTCGAAACGGGCACGCCGTTCTTTCGAAACGTGGTCAGTGAGACGAAGCGGTTGTCGGCGAGGGCGATGAACTCAGCGGTAGTAGGCACCTGCACACACTAGACGAGACGACGCTGCCTACCAGCCCCGCCCAGTCACGCTGCTCAGGCAATCATGCGGTGCGGCCGAGGTGTTCGGCCAGAAACTCTTCCCAGGTGCGCCGGCCGACCGCCTGGGCGGGTGCGAGGGCGGCGCCGGCCCGAATGGCCCGAGCGGCCTGACCGGGGAGGTACAACGGAAGCAGCAGCTTGTGCCGGTGCACGGCCTCCAGATAGCTGTAAACCAGATCGGCCAGTGTGTAGGTGCGCGGTCCACCGAAATCAGCGACCCGTCCGGCCGGCTCGCCGAGTGCGAGCTCCGTCAGTCTCGCGGCCACCTCTGTGGAGTCGACCGGTTGAAACCGAAACCCGGACGGGGCCGGGATCACCGGGAGTTTCACCAGCTGCTCGGCCACCAACAGGACAAGGTCGTAGAACTGGGTGGCGCGCAGCGTCGTGAAGGGTAAACCGCTGCCGGAAACCACACGTTCGGCGGCGAGCTTTGAGCCGAAGTAGCCGAACATGGTGCGATCCGCCTTGCTTCGCATCGGGATGCTCCCGGCACCGACGACGGAGATGAAAACGAGATGCGGGCGGCCAGAGCGCGCAGCGGCGCGCACGAGAGTACGAGCCTTCAGGTCGTCGCCGCTGCTGCCGCCGGCACAGTGCACAATAATCTCGGTGCCCTGGACGGCGCCGGTGATTCCCTCGCCGGTGCTCAGGTCGCCGGTGACGAAGTCGACCCCGTCGACGGGGGACTGAGGATGTCGGCTGAGAACCCGAACCTCACGGCCGGTGCCCCGCAGGAGCGTGACGACCTGACGACCGAGCGTGCCCGATCCGCCGGTGACGAGAATTGGTGAAGTCATGCTGTCTCCATTTCCCCTCCAATCATGCCGCGAGGTGCCGAGAGACGACAGGCGTCGCCTTCGCCAGTTGAACCCGCTGGTCGGTCAACTGGCTGGTCAACCGACTTGTCAACTCACTTGCCCGCCGGCTCACGCCCTAGGCTGAGATCGTGTCTGCGACGGTTCGAGCTTTTCCCCTGGCGCACTGGTGGGAACCCGCGCACGTTTTTCAGACGCTGTACGGCGAGAGTAGTCATGCGTTCTGGCTCGACGCAGGTGCTGACGCCGAGAGCGGATTCAGCTATCTGGGGGCGGCGACCGAGCGGTCGCGTGTGGTGACGGCATCCGTGTCTGAGGGAACGGTGACGGTGACGGTTCCTGCTGCAGCGGATGCACCGGGCACGCCGCCACACACGTCGCAGCAGTCGATCTTTGACTTTCTCCGTGACGACCTCGCCGGCTCGCAGTCCGACCTCGATGCCCGCCCGCTGACCGACCCCGGCACCGGCGGATTCCGCCTCGGTTGGGTGGGCTGGCTGGGTTACGAGCTCGGTGCCCAGACGGTGGGGGCGCCGGTGCACCCCTCGCGCTATCCGGATGCCGCGCTGTTGCACGTCGATCGCGCGCTTGCCTTCGACCATGCTTCCCGCCAGGTCAGTGTGCTGGTCTGGGTCGGGTCGGCCCAGGATACCGCCGGCCTCGAACTCTGGACGACGCAGCTGGAGTCGCAGCTCGCGCTCGCGCTCGCCCCCGGAGACCAGTCCGAGGCGAGTCCGACGGCCGCAGCCGGTCCGGCATCCGTGACTTCGACCACCGCCTCGGACTACACCCCGGCCAGCCCCCGCTGGCGGCACAGTGAGCACGAATACGCCGAGCTGATCCGTCGCTGCCAGAGTTCGATCACCGCCGGCGACGCCTACCAGATCTGCCTCACCAACGAGATCGCGCTCGACCTGCGCCCCGATCCGCTCGAGACCTACCTGGCCCTCCGCGCCGGGAGCCCGAGCCACCACGGGGGGCTGCTGCGATTCGGCGACATCGCCCTGCTGAGCGCCTCACCCGAACAGTTTCTGACGGTGACGGCCGACCGCCGTGTCACGACCAAACCGATTAAAGGCACTCGCCCGCGCGGCGCCGATCTCGCAGAAGACGCGCGACTGCGTGCCGAGCTTCTGGCCAGCGACAAGGAGCGCGCTGAGAACCTGATGATCGTCGACCTCATGCGCAACGATCTCGGCCGCATCGCGCAGCTGGGCTCTGTCTCGGTGTCGCATCTGCTGGCCGTCGAGTCGTACGCTCACGTGCACCAGCTGGTCAGTACCGTCGAGGCTGACTTGGCCGCCGAAGTGACGAGCACGGATGCCGTCGCAGCCTGCTTTCCAGCCGGCTCCATGACTGGTGCGCCCAAGCGCAGTGCCATGACCATTCTTGACGGGCTGGAAGGCGGCCCGCGCGGAATCTATGCCGGAGCGTTCGGTTATCTCGGCTTTGACGGCGCGGTCGACCTGGCCATGGTCATCCGCAGCATCGTGCTGGATAGTCACGGCGTCACGATCGGCACCGGCGGGGGAATCACCGCGCTCTCCGACCCCCTCGAGGAGATCGAGGAGACCCGGGTGAAGGCCGCTGCTCTCCTGGCCGCGCTCGGCGTGCGGGTTTAGTACCCTAGAAGCTTGGACGTCGCTCACAGGAGCTCGTCTGTCTGAGCGAATGCTCCAACACCCGCATTGAATGAGAGTCACGTGGCACACGAGCACGACAACACACAGAACTGGGCCGAGGCCGAGGGCGACATCTACGACTTCGCAGCAATCCAGGCGAAGTGGCAGCCGATCTGGGACGAGCTCAAGCCGTTCGAGACCAGCGACCCCGACGACAACCGCCCACGCAAGTACGTGCTCGACATGTTCCCGTACCCCTCTGGCGATCTGCACATGGGTCACGCCGAGGTCTACGCACTCGGCGACATCGTGGCCCGCTACTGGCGCCACCAGGGCTTCAACGTGTTGCACCCCATCGGCTGGGACAGCTTCGGCCTGCCCGCCGAGAACGCCGCCATCAAGCGAGGCATCGACCCGCGCGGCTGGACCTACGACAACATCGCGCAGCAGAAGAAGAGCATGAAGCTCTACGCGGCATCCTTCGACTGGTCGCGCGAGATTCACACCAGCGACCCCGAGTACTACAAGTGGAACCAGTGGCTGTTTCTGCAGATGTACAAGAAGGGCCTCGCCTACCGCAAGGACAGCTGGGTCAACTGGGACCCGGTAGACCAGACGGTTCTGGCCAACGAGCAGGTGCTCGCCGACGGCACGAGCGAACGCAGCGGCGCCGTCGTCGTCAAGAAGAAGCTCACCCAGTGGTACTTCAAGATCACCGACTACGCCGACCGTTTGCTCGACGATCTCAACCAGCTCGAGGGCGCCTGGCCCTCGAAGGTACTGCAGATGCAGCGCAATTGGATCGGCCGTTCGATCGGTGCGGATGTCGACTTCACGATCGAAGGACGCGCCGCGCCGGTCACGGTCTTCACGACGCGCCCCGACACGCTGTTCGGCGCGACCTTCATGGTCGTCGCCCCCGACGCCGACCTCGCCTCGGAGCTCGTCGCGGACGCCGCCCCTGAACTGCAGGCTGCGTTCAAGGAATACCTGGTCAAGGTTCAGAACAGCACCGAGATCGAGCGTCAGGCCACCGACCGCGAGAAGACCGGTGTGTTCCTCGGTCGCTACGCGATCAACCCGGTCAACGGCGAGCGACTGCCGATCTGGGCCGCCGACTACGTGCTGGCCGACTACGGTCACGGCGCAGTGATGGCTGTTCCGGCACACGACCAGCGCGACCTCGACTTCGCCCGCGCCTTCGACCTGCCCGTGCGGGTTGTCGTCGACACGCTCGCCCCCATCACGGGTGCGATCCCCGTGGTCACAGAGGGAATGCTCGACGGCAGCGAAGAGCTTCCGCAGCTCGACCCCGCATCGACCGGAATCGCGCTGGCCGGCGAAGGCCGCCTGATCAACTCTGGCGCCCTGAACGGGATGAGCAAGAACACCGCCGTTGCCGCGATGATCACGACGCTGACGGATGCCGGAACCGGTCGTGCCGCCAAGAATTACCGCCTGCGTGACTGGCTGATCTCCCGCCAGCGCTACTGGGGCACCCCCATCCCGATCATCCACGGCGAAGACGGCACCGAGATTCCGGTTCCCGAAGACCAGCTGCCCGTGCTGCTGCCGCCGACGGAGGGCCTCGACCTCAAGCCAAAGGGCACTTCGCCGCTCGGCGGAGCGACCGACTGGGTCAACGTGCCGAACCCGATCGACGGCACCCCGGCCAAGCGCGACGCCGACACCATGGACACGTTCGTCGACAGCTCCTGGTACTTTCTGCGCTTTCTCAACCCGAACGACGACACGAAGGCTTTCGACCCGAAGGAAGCCGACAAGTGGGCGCCGGTCGACCAGTACGTCGGTGGCGTCGAACACGCCATCCTGCACTTGCTCTACGCCCGATTCATCACCAAGGTGCTGCACGACCTCGGCTACCTCAACTTCACCGAGCCGTTCAGCGCGCTGCTGAACCAGGGCATGGTCATCCTCGATGGCGCGAAAATGTCGAAGAGCAAGGGAAACCTGGTCTACTTCACCGAGGAGATCGACCGCCACGGTGTCGACGCGGTGCGTTTGACGATGGCGTTCGCCGGCCCGCCGGAAGACGACATCGACTGGGCCGATGTGTCTCCGGTCGGTTCGTCGAAGTTTCTCGCGCGTGCCTGGCGCGTGGCGAAGGATGTCACGAGCGCGCCGGAGGTCGACTGGTCAACGGGTGACGTGGCACTACGCCGCGTGACCCACCGGTTCCTGGCCGATGCACCGGGACTCACCGAGTCGTTCAAGTTCAACGTGGTCGTCGCGCGCCTGATGGAGCTCGTCAACGCGACCCGCAAGGTGATCGACACCGGTGCCGGCCCCGCGGATGCCGCAGTGCGCGAAGCCGCGGAGGTCACCGCCATGGCGCTGAACCTCTTCGCCCCGTATACGGCTGAAGACATGTGGGAGCGCCTCGGTTACGAGCCCTGCGTCGCCCTCGTGCAGTGGCGCAAGGCCGACCCGACACTGCTCGTGACCGAATCGCTGACCGCTGTAGTTCAGGTCGACGGCAAGGTGCGTGACCGCTTCGAGGTCTCGCCCAAGATCGATGCCGACGAGCTGGAGAAGCTGGCCAGGGAGTCTCGGGCGGTCATCCGCTCGCTCGGCGATCGTGAGATCGTCAAGGTCATCGTGCGTGCACCGCGCTTGGTGAGTTTCGTCACCAAGCCGTAGTTTTCGATCGCCTTCGGTATCTCAACGCGAGCCGACATCCTCACCGGATGTCGGCTCGCGTGCGTTGGGTGACCGGTCCATCCCGTTGGTCGAGCCTGTCGAGACCACGCATGCCGAACTCGAGACCTGACCTTCGCAGAAATCGGCATAGCCTCCGTACGTAAAACCGGAGATTGTGCAACACGCCGCGGTGAGGTGCCCGTTTTGCACGGCGTGTCGCAGAATCTCCTCCTTTACGTTGCGGGCTCGGGGCGGGGCGGATGTCCGGACAGTCCCGTCTCAGCGGTCGAGCTCATCGTGCGATGTACCGAGCCCGTCAGCGATCCCGCGAGCCGCCCTCGCGACCCGACCTCCACAGCTCCCCCCGCCTCCGGTTCCTCACCGATTCTCAGCGCTCCTGAAGTCAGCCGGAATTCACGGCCTAACCTGCCGCAATGGAGCCAGATTCCGCTGCAGATCCGCTTGCCCAGCTGCATCCAGCTGCGCGTTCCGCATCCCCGCGGGTGCGTATCGGCATCGGCGCAGCGATCGTACTTCTGATCCTCGCCCTGATCGTGGCAGTCGTTGTGTCTGCGTTCAGACAGGAATCGGGCAGCACGGTGGTGGCGCCAGGCAGCATGACGACGAGCATGTCGCCGAACGACGCTTCCGGGGGAGCGGATGCTGCGGCATCGCCGTCCGCAGCGGGTCAGGATTCCGAGAGCGGCGCAGGCACAACGGGCGAGGGGGCCTTTCTCTTTGTGCATGTGCTCGGTGCGGTGCGCAAACCCGGACTGTTCCAGCTCGCAGAGGGCGCGCGCGTCGTGGACGCGATCGCGGCCGCCGGGGGCTTGTCGGAGGCGGGAGATCCGGCCGGAGTGAACCTGGCGCGTGCGGTCAGCGACGGGGAGCAACTCTACGTTCCGGCGCGCGGCGAGGCGCAGCCTCAAGCGCCACCCGCCAGCGGAGGCGGCGGCGCGGTCGGCGGTTCTGCATCCGGGGGCGTGGTCGCTGCGCTGGTGAACCTCAACACGGCGACGATTGCCGACCTCGATTCGCTCCCGCGAATCGGACCGGCGATGGCCCAGCGCATCATCGACTTCCGCACGGCGAACGGGAGATTCAGCAGCATCGATGAGCTGCGAAATGTGACGGGAATCGGAGAGAAGACCTTCGACGGGTTGAAGGACTTGGTCACGGTATGAGCGGCTCGGTCACGGCATGAATGGCTTGGTCACGGCATGAACCTCGATCTGCGCTTGGCCGCACCGGCAGGTGCGGCGTGGGTGATCGCCGGCGTGCTCGTCGCGACACCTGCCCCGGTGGCTGCGTGGTCGAGCGTCGTGCTCTGGACCGCATCGGGCGCGCTGCTGTGCTGGCTGGTGCTGCAGCGGCGTGCGCGGGCCGGCCCACTGCGCGCAGGGGTTTCCGCGTCTCGCTCCCCGGACATCCCGAGTCCCGCATCGTCGGCTCTGCGCCCCGCGAAGCCGAGAGGGTCGTGGTGGGCAATGATCGCGGTATCGTGCGCCAGTGGGGCGCTGGTGGCTTCCGTTGTCGCGATGACGGCGCCCAGCCGGCTTCCCGAGAGCGTGGTCAGCGCAGCGACCGAGCGCACCGCCGTCACCGCAGCGCTGACGGTGTGGTCGACTCCAGTAACCTCGCAGTCGTACGGGGCCGGTGCCGCCGGTGCGCCCGGATCATCCGGTGCGCCCGGGGCGCACGCGCCGCCTGAGCGCGTACGGTTTCGGGCCACGCTCACTGTGCTGACGGTGGGTCGTGACGCCAGGCAGATGTCGGTGCCGGTCGTGGTCTTCGCCGAGACGCCCCTGATCGTCGAAAACCCGCCGGGCCCAGGATCGAGGCTCCGTATCGGCAGCCTGATCGAGCTCACCGGCAGCCTCGTTGCCACCGAGCCCGGTGATGCGGCGTCGGCTCTCTTCTTCGGGCGCAGCCCGCCCCGCATCGTCGCGCAACCGCCGGGTTGGCTCGAGTGGGCGGATGTCCTCCGCACTGAATTCTCGGCAGCCGCCGCTCGGCTTCCCGGCGCTGGAGCCGACCTTCTGCCCGGCCTCGCGATCGGTGACACCAGCGCGGTCGACGACACGCTCGACGCGGCGATGAAGGCGAGTTCGCTCAGCCACCTCACTGCGGTGTCCGGGGCGAATTGCGCGGTCGTCGTCGCCGGGATCATGCTGCTCACCCGCTCGCTCGGCCTGCGGCGACGCTGGCGGATCGCCTTCTCGCTCGCGGCATTGCTCGGGTTCGTGGTGTTGGTCACGCCGGAGCCGAGCGTGCTGCGGTCGGCGGTGATGGCATCCGTCGTCTTGATCGTCGGGGGCCTGGGGCGTACCGGCCGCGGAGTGTCGACCCTGTGCCTCGTCGTCATCGGGTTGCTCGCCGTCGACCCGTGGCTGTCCCGCAACTATGGCTTCACACTCTCGGTGCTCGCAACCGGCGGACTGCTGCTACTCGCCGGGCCGCTGACCCGGGTTCTCGCACGCTGGATGCCGCGCGTCATCGCGGCCGCCATCGCGATCCCGTTGGCCGCCCAGATCGCCTGCCAGCCGGTTCTGCTGCTTCTGACGCCGACTCTCGCGCTGTACGGGGTGCCGGCGAATCTGTTGGCGGCACCGGCCGCGCCAATCGCGACGGTGATCGGCTTGATCGCCTGCCTCCTGCTTGCCGTGGTTCCGTGGTTGGCCACCCCTCTCGTGCACCTGGCCTGGTTGCCATCGGCGTGGATCGCGGCCGTCGCCCAGACCGTCGCAACGTTGCCGGGCAATCGGCTGCCCTGGCTCGACGGGGTGCCCGGTGTTCTGCTGATCGCTCTCGTGACGGTGCTCGCGCTGCTCCTGGTGCTTCGTCCGTCGGGGAGACGGATACTGACGCTGCCGGTCTCGGGGCAGCTGGCGCCGCTGCCGGCGCCGCTGCCGGGGTCGCTGGCATCGCTGCCGGGGTCGTTGCCGGTGTCGCAGTCGCCGGCGATGAGTGATGCATCGAGCGCGCCGCAGAGGCGCACGGCGCTTGGCAGCCGTCCGCTCTGGCGGCTCGTCGCATCCGCTCTGCTGCTCATCGTGTGCGGCGCCTACGCCGGAACGCTGTTCGGCACAGGAATCGGTCGAGTCGCCGGCAGGCCGGGGGATTGGCAGATTGCCGCCTGCGACGTGGGGCAGGGCGATGCGGTCGTCGTACGCGATGGCAGCGCGCACGCCCTGGTCGACGTCGGACCAGATCCCGCCCCGCTCACTGCGTGTTTGACCGACCTGGGCATCGACCGCATCGAACTCTTGGTGCTCAGCCACTACGACCTCGATCACATCGGCGGCCTCGACGCCGTCATCGGCCGCGTCGACCATGCCATCGTCGGCCCGCCGGAGAACGCGAAAGACGAGTGGCTGCTCCAGCGGCTGATGGGCGGGGGAGCGAGCGTGACCATGGCCGCGCGCGGTGACACCGGGATGCTGGGCGGGCTGCGCTGGGACGTGCTGTGGCCCCTCCCGCCGTCTGCCCAGAGCGGCGTCGATCACGCCGGCAACGCCGGAAGTGTGACCGTCAGTTTTGAGGGCAGGGGCATCCGGTCGATCTTTCTCGGTGACCTCGGCGAAGATGCCCAAAACGGCCTGTTGGATGCGTCGCACCCGGCCGCAGTGGATGTCGTCAAGGTCGCCCATCACGGCTCCCGCGATCAGAGTGCTGCTCTGTACGCCCGACTTCACGCGACGGTTGGGTTGATCTCGGTCGGGGCCGACAACGGGTATGGCCATCCGACTCAGGCATTGCTCGATCTGCTCGCATCGGTCGGAACGGTGGCCGTGCGCACCGATCTGCAGGGGATGATTGTGGTCGCGCCAGCCGCAGCGGGGCACGGGGCGCTGTCGGTGTGGACCGAGCGCCAGACTGGGATTGTGCCAGCCGCGGCAGCATTTGTCTCGACACTGCCCGCTCCTCCCGCGCCCGCCACGCCGCCACCCGCGTCGAGGCGTCCCGGCCCCGGCTAGGCTGGAATGAGCAATCGAAGGGAACTCACGTGGCTGCACGACCTGCTGCACGAAGCGCCGGCGCCGGCAAGGCGACGAAGGCCGCGGCTATCCCGCAGCTGGCCTGGCATCAGGTGCGACCGGCACCCATTGTGCTCGTTTCCGGAACCGAAACCGTGTTGGCCGAGCGCGCCATCCGTCAGTTGCGCGACTTTCTGAAGCTCGAAGACCCGAGCCTGGAGGTCAGCGATGTTCAAGCTGACAGCTACGCGCCGGGGGAGCTCGTCACGCTCGCCAGCCCGTCGCTCTTCGACGAGCCACGGATGATCAGGGTCAGCGCGGTCGAGAAATGCAGTGATTCCTTTCTGGCCGAGGCGCTGGAGTATCTCGAGAACCCGGCAGAGGGTGCCTACCTCGTGCTGCGTCACGCCGGGGGTGTGCGCGGAAAGAAGCTCCTCGAAGCGATTCGCTCTGGCAGCGGCGGCGGCATTGAGATCGTCTGCGCTGAGCTCAAGAAAGATACAGAGAAGTACGACTTCGCCTCGGCGGAATTCAAGACGGCCGGCAAGCGCGTCACCGCGAGTGCTCTGCGCGCCCTCGTCGGGGCGTTCTCCGACGATCTGGCCGAACTGTCCGCAGCCTGCCAGCAGCTGATCTCCGATTCCAGCTCTGAAGTGACCGAGACCACCGTCGACCGCTATTACGGCGGTCGGGTCGAGGCCAACGCCTTCAAGGTTGCGGATGCCGCGATCGCCGGGCGAAACGGCGAGGCGTTGGTGATCCTGCGGCATGCCCTCGCGTCGGGCGCCGACCCGGTGCCGGTCGTGGCCGCTTTCGCCAGCAAGATCCGCACGATGGCGAAGCTGTACGGCGTGCGCGGTGCCACCGGCCAACTCGCCTCCCAGTTTGGTTTGGCGCCCTGGCAGGTCGAGCGTGCTCAACGTGATCTCCGCGGCTGGACCGACGAAGGTCTCGCCCGGTGCATCCAGGCTCTGGCCGAGACCGACGCCAGCGTGAAGGGCGCCGGGCGCGATCCGGTGTTCGCGATCGAGCGTCTCATCGGCATCATTACGCGGCGCGGCGCCGACGCTTAGCCGCTCGTGCGGCTAAGCCACTCGTCCGGCTAAGTCACTCGCGCGGCTTAGCCGCTCGTGCGGCCAAGCCACTCGTCCGGCCAAGCCACTCGCGCGGCCAATGCACTCGTGCGGCTTGACGTCCTGGCCTGAGCGGGGCATCCGTTCTGCGCGCATTTGCCCGCGAGAGGTCGCAGACCGCCCCTTCGACGCGATTCATGGGGCGGTCTGCGACCTCTCGCGAACAAATTGGGGTGCTCGATGAATTCTGCCGGACAACGCGAAAGGCCCCCACCTCGAGAGGTAGGGGCCTTGTCGTCAGACACGCACGAGGCGCGTCTGAGAAGAACGACTAAACGAGTGCGTTGACCGACTTCGAGATTGCGGACTTCTTGTTCGCAGCCTGGTTCTTGTGGATGACACCCTTGCTGACTGCCTTGTCGAGCTTCTTCGAAGCCAGAACCAGGCTTGCAGCAGCCTTGTCCTTGTCGCCGGCGATGACGGCAAGGCGCGTTGCACGGATGGCACGCTTGAACTCGCTCTTGACCGCCTTGTTGCGCTCCTGAGCCTTCTTGTTGGTGCCAATACGCTTGATCTGCGACTTGATATTTGCCACTTTTATTTGCTTTCGTTAGTTGCTAATTGGATGTGCCGCTAGGCGGTAGAGGGGCGCTTCGCGGCTAGTCGTGTGGGGTGGGACCCAACACGCAAGTCAACAAGCAACGTTATCAGCTTAATCGTGGCGGCAACAATCGACTCAGAAGATTGGGTCGGATGTCATGCCCGAGCCGGCCAGGAACAGTCTTTTGCTCCCGGCTGCCGTCAGGCTTTCCTGATCGTCCCCAGTGCGCGCGCCTTGGCGACGGCGGCAGTGCGCGAGGTGACCCCGAGCTTCGTGAAGATATGCACGAGGTGCGACTTGACCGTCGCCTCGCTGAGAAAAAGGTCTTGGCCGATTTCCCGGTTCGATCGCCCGGCGGCCACCAGGCCGAGCACCTCGGCTTCGCGCAGGGTGAGCTGTGTCTCGGGGGCGCGCGTGCGCGTGTCGAGTCGGCTCGCAACCGCCGGAGCCAGCGCACTCTCGCCGGCCGCGGCGGCACGCACGGCGGCGATGAGTTCGGACGGCGGGGCATCCTTCAGCAGATAGCCGCTGGCCCCGGCCTCGATCGCGCCGAGAATGTCGGCATCGGTGTCGTAGTTGGTCAGCACGAGCACGCGCGGCGCCCCCGGCTGCGAGCGCACCCGCCGGGTGGCCTCTGCGCCATGCAGCTCGCCGCCGAATTGCAGGTCCATCAGTACGAGATCGACCGAACCGGATGCCGCGGCCGCGACAGCCTCCTCGGCGGTCTGAGCCTCGGCGGTGACCTCCATGTCTGGCTCGGCCGAGAACAGCGCACGCAGTCCGGCGCGCACGACGGGATGATCATCGGCAAGCAGCAGGCGGATCATCGGGTCTCCTCCCCGAGAGGAAAGGTCACGGCGAGCGCCGTTCCTTGCTCAGGTGTTGATTCCAGCACGAACGTACCGCCGAGCTGTTCGACGCGCTGACGGATGGCGACGAGACCGAATGACTCGTGCTGCTCACCAAGTGGGGCTGCCGTCGGGGTGAAACCGCGGCCGTTGTCGACGATGTCGAGGGTGACCTCGTCGGTCATATAGCTGAGGGTGACTTCCGCGCGGCTGGCCGCGGCATGCTGGGCGACATTGGCGAGGGATCCCTGGGCGATCCGCAACAGCGTCGCCTCGAGCCGCATCGGCAGCGGAACGGGCTCACCGGTGACGTGCAGGCTCACGATCGTGTGCACGTCGGACTGGGCGGCCTCGGTGGTTGCCGTCTCGGTGAGGCGCTTCAACGCTCCTGGCAGCGTCTGCTCGACCAGGGCCGGCGGGGTGAGTTCGCGGATGAATCGCCGTGTCTCCTGCAGGTTGGCGGCGGCCGTCTCGCGGGCGAGCCGCAGGTGGTCTCGCGCCGTCGCATCCGTCACCGTGCGTTCGGCCGCATGCAGCAGCATCTGAATGCTCGACAGTCCTTGCGCGATGGTGTCGTGAATCTCTCTGGCCAGACGTTCACGCTCGGCGAGGGTGCCTGCCGCGCGCTCGGTGGCGGCGAGCTCGGCGCGCGTGGCGATCAGGTCGGCGATCAACGCTTGGCGCTCGGCTGCCTCGCGAAGCAGTGCCTGGTAGGCCATGCCGATGGCGATGGCGACGCCTGCGCCGATGAGCGGGCCGAGCACGGCGCCGAGGTTGAAGCCCAGGTGATAGGTGAGCGCCCAGATGGCGAGGAGCACGCTGACCATCACGGCCGGGATGCCCCAGCGCAGGGGGAGAACGTGAAGCTGGAGAAAGAACAGCGGAAACACGATATATGCGGCGTCGGAGGCGAGCAGTGTCAGCACGAGCCAGAGCGCCATCAGAGTGATCAGCCAGACCGGAATGACCCACGGCGCGGAGTTTGTGCGTGCCAGGTGTCCGCCGCCGATGTACACGCCGAGAAAGAGTGCGGCCAGGGTGACGACAACGCCGGGCAGTGGCCAGACGCCGAACAGTGCGCGCACGATGACGAGTGCGGTGAGGGCGGCGATCAGGGTGTGCATGCCGATCCGAAGCGCCAAGAAGACCGGCGTCAACGCCGAGTGGGGGAGCTGGCTGCCGATGCTGGCGTCGGGCCGGGTGATGGCGTCGGGGAGCAGGCTGGCGTCGGGCCGGGTGGTGCCGTCGGGGAGCAGGCTGGCGTCGGGCCGTGTGTTGGCGTCGCGGAGTGACATTGCGTTCAGCCTAGCCAGCACACCGGTGAGGGGGCATCCATCGAAATGTTGACCGCGCGCGAGGCTGCGCGACGAACTCAGGGATGCTTGCTTGCTATTTAGCACTAGTGCTAACTTGCGAATATGCAACGGAATTCGAACAGGCCGGTTGGGCCGATTGGCGCGACGTCGCTCAAGCTCGCGATCACGGGCGGAACGGGGTTCGCCGGTCGCCACCTGGCCGAGCGTTTCGACGCCGAGAACGTCGTGATCATGTCGAGGCGAACCGGCGTCGACGTGGACGACGTCGAGGCGCTCGCCCGCGCATTCTCCGGGTGTGACGTGGTCGCCCACTTCGCGGGCATCAATCGGGAGATCGGCACGCAGACCTACGACCGAGTGCATGTGCGGGGCACAGCGGCGGTCATCGAGGCGGCGAAGCGGGCGGGAGTGACGAAGATCGTGATGCTGAGCTTTCTGCGTGCCCGGCCCGACTGCGGATCGGCGTACCACGAGTCGAAGTTCGCGGCAGAGGAGCTGATCCGTGCCTCGGAACTCGACTTCACCATCCTGAAGGCCGGCATGATCTACGGGCGCGGCGACCATTTGATTGATCACCTCAGCCGCACCGTGACAACGATTCCGCTGTTTGCCGCGGTCGGTCTGCAGGAGAAGCCGATCCGGCCAATCCCGATCAACGACCTCGTCGACATCACCGTGGCCGCGGTGGCCGGGCGGATGCCGCGCGCGACTGTCGCGGTCACGGGCGCGGAGCAACTCATGCTCAGCGAGGCGGTCAGCCGGGTTGCACGCGTCGTGGGGCGCCGCGTGTGGGTGTTCCCCGTGCCGATCTGGGCGCATTACCTTCTGGCGCAACTCACCGAGTGGACGATGACGGTGCCGCTGATCGCGAAGGCGCAAGTGCGCATGCTTGCGGAGGGGGTTGTCGACGCGGCCCCGGCGGCGGCGGAGGTTCCCGCCGATCTGACGCCGCGCAACCGCTTCACCGATGAACAGATTCGCCGCGCGCTGCCGCAGGCGGGCGGATTCGGCTGGTGTGACCTGCGGCTGGCGCAGCGACTGGCTCGACGTGGTCGACTATCGGGCTGACCCCTGAAAGGGCTGATCAATCGGGCGTTTCGGGCTCCCCGGTGAGAACGTGCGCCGCTAGGCTCGCCGCATGGCAATTCACGCGCAGCGTTCTGCACCCTTTCCGGTACTGGCCAGTATCTGACCAGCATGAATAATCCTGAGGGGGAGACGATGACACGGTCGACGACACAAAGAACGGGGCACCGGCGAGCGCTTGCTTCTGCACTGCTGGCCGGCGCAGTGGCCGGGGCCGTTGTCGCCCTGCTAGCAGGCTGTGCGAGCGAACCCGTCGGGCGCACTCCCAACCCAACGGCGACTGCGCAGCTGGCCGTCACCATCCCGATGCCCGATCTCGGTGCGTCGCCGACCAGCCCGCCACTTTCTCCCGCAGAGAAGGAACGGCAGAGGGTGAGTGCGCAGGATGCGCTCTGGGGCACCGTGTTGGCGACCTATCCCGATGCCGTGCGCCCTGAGGTGTCGTTTACTGACTACGTGACCGACGAGAACCGTGTGGACGTGCGCTCCTCGTGCTTCGCTGCAGCAGGTCTGGAGGTTGAGACGGGGTCGACTGCCGACGGCGTCGTCTTATCTGTGAGCGCGCTACCCCGGAACCAGGCCGAGGCCGTGAGTGCCTATGTCTGCGACGCGGAGCATCCGACCGAACCGTATCCGCTGCCGAACGACGCGGTGTTGAGCTGGGTGTACGACTACCTCACGCAATTTCTCGCTCCGTGCTACGCAGCGAACGGCATCGAAAACCCTGCTCCGCCCACGCGGGAGGACTTCGTGGCGCAGTGGCCGAACCAGAACTGGTTCCCTTCGCTGGGAGACATGCCAATGGGAACTCCCCGGGAGGAGGCGATTCTGAGTGCGTGCCCCACGGCCAACTAGAAACCGGCGCTTATCTGCGCGCAGGCTCTGGCGCATCCGCCCCGCAATCGAGCTCGTGGGGGAGACTGAAGCATGACCCTCGCCTGGAGAAACGTGATCGCGATGCTCGTCAACCCCGAATTGCGACGCGCGTATGCCGAGGTCGTGCTGGCTGAGGCGGTGGCGAAGCCGCTGACGGATGTCCAGCGCGGCAAGGCACTCGCCAAGCTCGAACGAGCCGGATTCATCGCACGCTCCGACGACGGAACACTCACGGCCCCGAGCGAGTCGCTGACGGCTCTGCTGGCCGAGGCTCCCGTCAGGCCGGTCCGTGAGGGGCCCCAGCGGTTCCTGACCGCTGAGGGTCAGATCGATCGGTACCCGGCGAACGGAGAGGAGCGCCGTGTCTTTCTCGCCTGGATCGCGAATGAGACGTTCACCGAAGGCGAGATCCTGACCGAGCCCGCTGTCAACGAGCGCCTCAGCGTTTATGGTCCCGACGTCGCTGTGCTCCGACGCTCCCTTGTCGACCATGGGCTTCTCGAACGCACGCGCAGCGGAAGCTCCTATGCACTCGCCGCTCAGCCCGGGGCATCCGCAGCATCTGAGGCACCTGCCGCATCAGCGCCATCCACCGAATCTGATCGTCACGCGGAGCTGTGACGCGATTCGCAGGCAGAAGTCAGCCTCGGCTCTGGTGAGAGCGCAGCCATTCAGCTATCGTTGCCCTGCTTAGTTCTCGCAGACGCACCACATCGAAGGAGGTGAGACCCATCAACGCACGTCAGGTTTCAGGGCTCTCCTCCGCCACCGTGTGACTCACACGGCATAGGTGACGAGAGCGCCATCGGTTTTCCGAAAGGCACACTCATGTCAGCATCTCCCACAGCACTCACTGAATCAGCACTTGTCACCCGGCTTCGAGCCGCCGGGTGCGTCTTCGCCGAAGACGAGGCGCGCTTGCTTCTCGCCGCAGCGGAAACTCCCGCCGCGCTCGCCGAGATGGTCGACCGGCGCGTCTTGGGCCTACCGCTCGAACACATCCTCGGCTGGGTCGAGTTCTACGGCCTCCGCGTTGAAGTAGATCAGGGGGTCTTCGTTCCCCGCCGCCGCAGCGAGTTTCTGGTGCAGGAGGCCGCGGCGCTCGCCGAGCCCGGCGCAGTGGTTCTCGATCTGTGCTGCGGATCGGGCGCGTTGGGGGTGGCGCTGGCGTCGGTCGTCCCCGGTATCGAACTTCACGCCGCCGATATCGAGCCAGCCGCGGTGCTCTGCGCTCGCCGCAACGTCGAGGGCCTGGGCGCCCGGCTCGGGCGCGCCGAACACGTCGGGCAGGCCGGGCACGCCGGGCACGCCGGGCACGTCGGGCACGCCGGGCAGGCCGGGCAGGCCGGGCACGCCGGGCACGTCTATCAGGGCGACCTCTACGCGCCGCTCCCGGCGATCCTGCGCGCACGCGTCGACATCCTGATGGCCAACACTCCCTATGTGCCGACGGATGCAATCGGCTTGATGCCGCCGGAAGCTCGCTTTCATGAGCCCCACGTCACACTCGACGGGGGAGCCGACGGCCTCGATGTGCAGCGCCGCGTGGCTGCCGCGGCGACAGAATGGCTGGCGCCCGGCGGGCATCTGCTCGTCGAAACGGGGGAGAGCCAAGCCGCGACAACCGCAGCTTTCTTTGCGAGCAATGGTCTCGATGTGCGCATCGCGACCTCCGAGGAGTTCTACGCCACGGTCGTGATCGGAACGCGGCCGGTCTGAATCGCGCCGGCGCCGCGCGGGCCGAGTGCCGTCACGCGGGTCGGACGCCGCTGCGCGGGGCGGGAGCCTGCGGCAACCGCGTGCAGAATCACGGCGCGCGGGTCCGGTGCCGCAACGCCAGTCGGCGCCGACCCGCGTGCCGGCGCCTGACCCGCGCAAAGGCATCCGCCTCGGTCGGAAGCCTGCGCCACCCCCCTTCGGAACGCGGCCGGTCTGAATCCGCGCCGGCGCCGCGCGGGCCGAGTGCCGTATCGCCACTGCGAGGCGAAAAACCGCTCCGGGCGTGCGCTCAAATCGTCGCCAGCGTTGACCTCCGGCGACGATTTGAGCGCACGCGTGGTGATTTGGCCGCGAGAACGACGCGACCCACACGCAGAAGCGGCGCCCAACCGCCCCCGGTCATGGGAGAATTGCCAGATCATGTCACCGAGAGCTCTCAAGGCGCTTGAACCGGCCGCAACTGCCCCCGCGTTCATCCGTAACTTCTGCATCATTGCCCACATCGACCACGGCAAGTCGACCCTCGCCGACCGGATGCTGCAGATCACCGGCGCCGTCGACGACCGGGCGATGCGCGCCCAGTACCTCGACCGCATGGACATCGAGCGTGAGCGCGGCATCACCATCAAGAGCCAGGCCGTGCGCATGCCGTGGGAACTCGACGGTCAGACGTACGCACTAAACATGATCGACACTCCCGGCCACGTTGACTTCACCTACGAGGTTTCCCGCAGCCTGGCCGCCTGCGAAGGCGCAATTCTTCTCGTCGATGCGGCTCAGGGTATCGAAGCCCAGACCCTCGCGAACCTCTACTTGGCGCTTGAGAACGATCTGACGATCATCCCGGTGCTGAACAAGATCGACCTGCCCGCTGCCGACCCCGAGAAGTACGCGAAGGAGCTCGCCAGCCTCATCGGCGGCAGCCCCGACGACGTACTGCGTGTCTCGGGCAAGACCGGCGTTGGCGTGGGCGAGCTGCTCGACCGCGCCACCCGGCTCATCCCGGCTCCGGTCGGCGACCCGGATGCCCCTGCTCGCGCCATGATCTTCGACTCGGTGTACGACAGCTACCGAGGGGTCGTCACCTACGTGCGCATGATCGACGGTGAGCTCAAGCCGCGCGAGAAGATTCAGATGATGTCGACTCGAGCCATCCACGAGATTCTCGAAATCGGTGTGAGCTCGCCAGAGCCAACCCCGAGCAAGGGACTCGGCGTCGGCGAGGTCGGCTACCTGATCACTGGCGTGAAAGACGTGCGCCTGTCGAAGGTCGGCGACACCGTCACGACGGCGGCCAAGCCCGCCACCGTGGCGCTGCCCGGCTATACCGAGCCGCAACCCATGGTTTTCTCTGGTCTCTACCCAATCGACGGTACCGACTTCCCGGTGTTGCGCGAGGCGCTCGACAAGCTCAAGCTGTCGGATGCCTCCCTCGTCTACGAGCCCGAGACATCCGTCGCCCTCGGCTTCGGTTTTCGTTGCGGCTTCCTCGGCCTGCTGCACCTCGAAATCATCACAGAGCGTCTCGAGCGCGAGTTCAACCTCGACCTGATCGCCACGGCGCCGAGCGTGCCCTACGAGGTCACCACCGACGACAAGCGCACCGTCACCGTCACAAACCCGAGCGAGTTCCCGAGCGGCAAGATCGCCAAGGTCGAAGAGCCGATCGTCAAGGCAGCGATTCTCGCGCCGAAGGACTACGTCGGCGTCATCATGGAACTCTGCCAGAGCCGCCGCGGCATTCTGCTCGGCATGGAGTTCCTCGGCGAAGACCGCGTCGAGATCCGCTACACGATGCCGCTCGGTGAGATCGTCTTCGACTTCTTCGACAATCTGAAGAGCCGCACCGCCGGTTACGCCTCGCTCGACTACGAGCCCATCGGTGCAGCGGAAGCCGACCTTGTCAAGGTCGACATCCTGTTGCAGGGCGAGCAGGTTGACGCGTTCAGCGCCATCGTGCACCGCGACAAGGCGTATGCCTACGGCGTGCTGATGACCACGCGCCTGCGTGAGCTCATCCCGCGCCAGCAGTTCGAGGTGCCCATCCAGGCCGCGATCGGTGCCCGCATCATCGCGCGCGAGAGCATCCGCGCCATCCGCAAGGACGTTCTGGCCAAGTGCTACGGCGGTGACATCAGCCGTAAGCGCAAGCTCCTTGAGAAGCAGAAGGAGGGTAAGAAGCGCATGAAGATGGTCGGCCGGGTCGAAGTACCGCAGGAAGCCTTCGTCGCTGCCCTCACCGGGGACACGGAGAAGAAGAAAGAGAAGTAGCCCCTCGGCGCACGTCTGCCGAGCTGTGAGTTTGTGCGCGTCCCAGCGATTCGCACTCGCACAAACTCACGGCTCGGCGAAGGCCGCCGTCACCATGCTGTGATCCGGCGGGTGCGAGTCGGGCGCCCTCTCGCTCACTAGGGTGAGGGTATGACGGGGACCATACGCAATTTCATCTTTCCGAGCGCCGCGATTGCGGTGCTGCTCGCACTCACGGGATGCGCAAGTGCACCGATCCCCAAGCCGGACACGACGCCCAGTGCTGCGACTTCGACCCCGACTCCGTTCTCGTCCTCGACGGCGGACCCGGTCGGGCCAGAGCTCTCCTCGCGACCCGAAGCCCGCGTGCCGCTTGGCTGCGACGAGTTGATGGGCGAGGGCGAACTCGCTCTCGCGATGAGCGGTGTTCCCGTCGACTCGATTTCAGTGCATCCGTCTTCGGCGAACAGCGGAACCATTGCCACCCTGCAGGGTGGCATGTTGGCGTGCTTCTGGCAGACCTTGGCCGATGCCGACCCGCAAATCGGTCGATGGAATATCCGACTGGAAATCTTGCCCGATGCCGCGGAGGCCTACCAGGCCGATGCCGCAGCGTTCCCACCCAACGAGAACGATCAAGCCCTGATCGGTCCCAACTCATCGGTGAGCTGTTTCGACGACGGCCCGTCGCGTTCCTGCGAGGTGAGTTTCGAGAACGATGGTTACTGGGTTGAACTCAACTACAGCGGCCTCGCCGCTGCGCACCCGGCCCGGACTGAACTTCTGGCCGATGCCGTAGAGATCGGCACCTCGATTCGGGACGACCTCAGTGCGGCCGGACCGCCGCGACCGGCCTTCTCTCCAGCTGCCGATGCACCGGCGCCGGTGGGTTCCTGTCTTCAGATCGATGCCGACGGCGCGTTTCGCGGTGGACTCGGCACGCCGTCCCTGATCGCGCCAGTGACCGACCAGATCGGAACGGCGATGGTTGGTGTCGCGATGGAACGCGCCGGCCGCGTCATCTGCACCTGGCGACAGACGGATGTCTACGCGACTCCCGCCGGTGAACTCAGACAGATTCGCATCGAAATGATTCCCGGCGCCGGGTGGGCCTGGCCAGAGCTTCTGGAGATTGCACTCGCCACGGATGCCGATGCGCAGGTCACGGTCCCTGGCGCCGATGCTGCTGTCGTCGTGTGTAGATCGGTCGACGATTGCACGGTGCAGGCGCTTGTCGGTGGTAGCTATCTCTCAATCGATGCGTGGAACGAGGAGGGCAACACCGCTGACGCCCGGGCCGGTGCACTGAAAGCGGCTGAATTGGCGATCTCCACCCTCTGACGACGCCGTCGATGGACACCCTCTGCCGACGCCCTCGCACTAGCTCGCTGATTCACCCAATCGGCGACACCCGGTTGCAGCCAGGATTGAGTCGCGTACGCTTGAACGTTGGCAGTTCTAGGCGTAACGGAGTTTTTTGATGAATCAGCAGAGTGCGCAGTCACCGAGGTCGGGCGACCTCACGAAGAAGCCGGCGGCCTAGCCCGATGCGCCGCGCAACGTTCACCGACGCCTCAGTGACCTACGGGGCCATCGGTGGAACCCTCGCTCCTGACTTGATGATTTACCCGCCGAAGGGCCATCGCCCGGCAGAGCACACCGTGCGCCTCGGCAGCGGTGACGAACGATTCCGCATCGCGAGCGCGTCGCTGATGTCGTGGGGCGTTCAGCGCGGCAGCGGCATGGAGGTCACCGACCTGGAGATCGGAACCGGGATGCAGTACGCCGGGATTGTCTTCGACGAAGACGGCACTCCGTCGGCCGACCAGTCGCATCCGGTCAACGAGGCGACATTCGCCGAAGACGGCACGCCATACATCGCCAACGGAATGACCGCGAAGCTGAAGATTCAGGTGGGCCCGATGAGCGTGCTCGCCCCCGTTCGCGTCGTCTATGTGATCGACGAGCCCAACCGCATCGGCTTTGCCTACGGAACCATGGTGGGGCATCCGGAAAGCGGCGAGGAATCGTTCGTCGTCGAGAAACACGACGACGACTCGGTCTGGCTCACGATCCGCTCGTTCTCGCAGCCGAGCACCTGGAAGTACCGCCTCGTCGCGCCGTTCCTGCGTTTTCAGCAGGCGAAGATCACCAAAAAGTACCTGCACGCTCTGCACCCCTCGGCCGGAGCGTAACGATGCCCAGCGCACTCCCACTCGGCGATCCCGCGCCGCTCGACGGCCTGCTTCCCCCCTCCGTCACCGTCGGCGCTGAGAGCCGCGATTTCGGTGTCTACCTGCACGTGCCCTTCTGTCGGGTGCGCTGCGGCTACTGCGACTTCAACACCTACACCGCCACCGAGCTGCGTGGCGTCAAGCAGAGCGACTACGCCAGCCAGGCGATTATCGAGATCGAAGCCGGCGCACGCATTCTCGCCGAGTCCGGCCTTCCGCCCCGCCCCGCCAAGACGGTGTTCTTCGGTGGAGGAACCCCCACCCTGCTTCCTGCCGAGAATCTGATCCGGATGCTGCAGGCCGTGCGTTCCACCTTCGGCATCGAGCCGGGGGCCGAGGTCACCACCGAGGCGAATCCCGACTCGGTCGACGCCGCCTACCTTTACGCGCTGGCCGACGCCGGGTTCACCCGTGTCTCGTTCGGCATGCAGTCGGCGGTTCCGCACGTCTTGGCCACGCTTGAGCGCACCCACGACCCGGCCCGCGTGCCGCTCGTCGTCGGCTGGGCCCGCGACGCCGGTCTCGATGTGAGCCTCGATCTGATCTACGGCACGCCGGGGGAGAGCCTCGACGACTGGCGCACGAGCCTCGAGTACGCGATCGGTCAGAAGCCCGACCACATCAGCGCCTACTCGCTGATCGTCGAAGAGGGAACCAAGCTCGCCCGCCAGATCAAACGGGGTGAGGTCGCCCACGTCGACGAAGACCACCAGGCCGACCTCTATGAGCTGGCCGACGAACTGCTCGCCGGCGCCGGCTACGGCTGGTACGAGGTCAGCAACTGGTCGACCGATGAGGCCCACCGCTCCCGCCACAACCTGGCTTACTGGACCGGCCAGGACTGGTGGGGAGTCGGCCCCGGCGCGCACAGTCACGTCGGCGGCGTGCGCTGGTGGAACGTGAAGCACCCGGCCGCCTACGCCGACCGTGTGCTCGCCGGACATTCTCCGGCAGCCGGGCGCGAAACTCTCGACCCGGCGACGCGCGAGGTGGAGCGGGTGCTGCTGCGCTCGCGCATCCGTGAAGGAATCCCGGTCGCGTCGCTGACAGAGGCCGGCCGTCTCGCTGTTGCCGGCCTGATCGCCGACGATCTGATCGACCCGCGTGCCGCGCTTGGCGCGAATGCGCCGGCCTCGATCGAGCTGACCCTACGCGGGCGGCTTCTGGCCGACGCCGTGGTGCGTCGCCTGCTCGAAGACTGATCTCTGCTCGAAGACTGATCTCGCGGCATCGCCTCACACGAGAAGAACCGGCTCAGTGACTGAGCCGGTTCTTCTGGGCGGGTTCTTCTGACGAGAGAACGAGAGATCTAGCTCACGAACTTGATCGCGAGTGGGTAGACGTATGGCTCGCCCCGGTTGGCCGCCAGCGCGGCCATGATTCCGAAGACGATGCTGAGCACCCAGGCCGCGGCCAGGATGAAGAACCCGATGAGGAAGATCAGCGTGATCCACCCCACCACATAGGCGATCAGCAGTGTGATCTGAAAGTTCAACGCCGTAGCGCTGTGTTCACGAATGAACGGGCCGCGGTCTTTCAACACCAGGTAGCCGATCAGGGCCGGCAGAAAGCCGAAGAGGATGCCACCGATGTGGATGAGCGTCGCCCAGAGCCTCTCATCAGCCGGGTTCATCGGAACCTGCGCCTGATACGGGTCGTTCGTGGGGGGAGGCATATCGGTCATGTGAACTCTTTTCTCTGCGCCGCGAACGGCGGATGTCTAGGAACGGATGTCGGCGAAAACGATGTTGGCGAAACGGCGCGAGCCTACTTGATCAGGCGCGCGTTGATCGGGTAGCGGTACGGGTGGCCGTCTTTTGCCTGCATAAAGCCGAGAATTGAGAAGATCACGCTGAAGATCCAGACGACCCAGACCAACAGGCCGAACACCGACCCGAGGCCGAAGGTGACGACGGCGAGAAATGCAGTGACCACCCAAATCGCGACGTAGCCGATGAGAAGGGTGATCTGAAAGTTCAGTGCCTCTTTCGCTTCGACGGCGGTGAAACGGCCGCGGTCTTTGAAGACGAGCCAAATGATCAACGCCGGAAGAAAGCTGAGAATGCCGCCCAGGTGGGCGAACGACGCCCATTGACGATCCTCTGCTTCGGAGAGTGGCCGGGCTGGGGAGGGGGAGTGAGGCTGTTCTGGCGGGCGCTGTCCGAAGTTCGGGTCATCCGGGAGCGGTGCGTGTGGATCACTCATCATCATGCCTTTCAGCGAGGAGGGAAGTGCCCTGTGTGTTTACGCTACTGCGCTGATTCCTGCGGGGCAATGGGCGACGCTCAGCGTGGCGCGATATGATTGGCACTCAGTCAGTGCGAGTGCTAACGATGGGCAGAGGGAGGCGATTTCACACATGGTTTCTGATCGCAGTCTCGAAGTGCTCCGCGTGATCGTGCAGGACTACGTGGCGTCGCGGGAGCCCGTCGGCTCCAAGTCGATTGTCGAACGGCATTCCTTCGGGGTGTCGGCGGCCACGATTCGCAACGACATGGCGCTGCTCGAGGAGGAGGAGTTGATTGCGGCTCCGCACACCTCCTCTGGGCGCATCCCGACTGACAAGGGCTATCGGGTCTTCGTCGATCACCTCGCCGACCTGCGCCCGCTCTCTCCGGCGCAACGGCAGGCCATCGAGACTTTTCTCGGCCAGTCCGCCGATCTCGACGAGGTTCTGGCGCGCAGCGTCAGGCTGCTCTCGCAGCTGACCCATCAGGTCGCCCTGGTGCAATACCCGTCGCTGTCCCGCGCCACGGTGCGCCACATCGAACTGGTTCCGCTCAGCGACACCAGGCTGCTCTCCGTACTGATCACCGACTCCGGCCGGGTCGAGCAGCGCGTGATCGAGCTGCCACGCTTCGTCGATGAGCAGACTCTCACCGAAATGCGGGCGCGACTGAACGCCGCGGTGGGCGGCCGCAGCATGGTCGAAGCCGCGGCATCCCTGAGAACTCTGATCTGGTCCGGCTCACACGAGCTGCAGCCGGTGATCGATCTGATCGCCTCGACCCTCGTCGACCAGATCGGCGCCAATCGGCACGACAAGCTTGTGATGGCCGGGGCTGCCAACCTCGTGCGCACCGAAGAAGACTTCACCGGCAGCGTCTCGCCGGTGCTCGATGCCATCGAAGAGCAGGTCGTGCTTTTGCGCCTGTTCGGTGAGATGGCGACAGACCTGCACGGCGTGGCAGTGAGCATCGGCCGGGAGAACGCGCCGTTCGGACTGAGCGAAACCTCGGTTCTGACGAGCGGATACACCGCGTCCGGCGGCGACCTGGCCCGCCTCGGCGTGCTCGGACCGACCCGCATGGATTACTCGAACAACATGGCGGCGGTTCGCGCTGTCGCCCGCTATCTCTCTCGCCTGCTCGGCGAGAACTGATCGGCCTGTCGCCTCGGCACGCCGCTCATCCCGACTGAAAAACATCCTGAACACCCCCGGAACAACAAGGAGAGCCACCTTTGGCTGACCACTACGAAGTACTCGGTGTCGCACGCGACGCCAGCGTCGACGAAATCAAGAAGGCATACCGCAAGAAGGCGCGTCAGCTGCACCCCGACGTGAACCCGGGGGCGGATGCCTCTGAACAGTTCAAACTCGTCACCCACGCCTACGACGTGCTGAGCGATCCGCAACAGCGCCAGAAGTACGACATGGGTGGCCAGGGCGGCGGGTTCGACGGCGGCAACTTCGGCAACTTCGGCGACATTTTCGAGACCTTCTTCGGCGGCGGCGGCCAGAGCAGCCGCGGCCCGCGCTCGCGCCGCGAGCGTGGACAAGACGCCCTGCTGCGCGTCGAGCTCGACCTCGACGAGGTCATCTTCGGCACCCACCGCGAGATCGAGGTCGACACGGCCATCGTTTGCGAGACCTGCTCAGGCACCTGCTGCCAACCCGGCACCTCGCCGGTCACCTGCGACATCTGCCACGGAACCGGCAACATCCAGCGCGCCGTGCGCTCGCTGCTCGGCAATGTGATGACGTCGAGCCCCTGTGGCAGCTGCCGCGGCTACGGCACCATCATCGCCACCCCGTGCATCACCTGCCAGGGTCAGGGCCGCGTTCGCGCGCGCCGCACCGTGGCTGTCGACATCCCCGCCGGTGTCGAGACGGGCCTGCGCCTGCAGATGCCAGGCAGCGGAGAGGCCGGCCCGGCCGGCGGACCCAACGGCGACCTCTACCTCGAGATGAAGGTGCGTCATCACGACGTCTTCAGCCGCGACGGCGACGACCTGCTCTGCACCATCGAGGTGCCGATGACCGACGCCATCCTGGGCCGTACGACCACGATCAAGGCGCTTGACGGTGACATCGACGTGGTTCTGAAGCCGGGCGTGCAGAGCGCAGAGGTCATCACGATCAAGGACCGCGGCGTCACGAAGCTGCGTGGCAGCGGCCGCGGTGACCTCAAGATCGGCGTGCACGTTGTCACCCCGACCAAGCTCGACCACAAAGAGCGTGAGCTCATCGAACAGTTCGCCGCCCGCCACAAGGCGCCGGCCCCCTCGCTCAGCCACTTTCAGCAGGGCCTGTTCGCGAAGCTTCGCGATCGGTTCATCAGCTAGGACGACATCATGGCTCATTTCTTTCTCGACGAGACCTTGACGGCAGACCTCTGCCCGCCCGGTGCGACAGTGCGCATCGGCGGCAGCGAGGCGAAGCATGCCGTCACCGTCAGTCGCATCCGCCCGGGCGAAGCGCTGTTCCTCGGCAACGGTGCTGGGCTGATGCTGCACGGCACCGTCGTCGACGCGTCGCCGACCGAGCTGAGCCTGCAGGTCACCACACGCACCGTGACGCCGGCGCCCGCGCCGCGCATTGTGCTCGTGCAAGCGCTGGCCAAGGGCGACAGAGACGAACTGGCCGTGCAAGCTGCAACCGAACTCGGTGTCGACGGGGTCATCCCGTGGACGGCCGCCCGTTCCATCTCCCGCTGGGAGGGCGCGAAGATCGCCAAGGGCAGGGAACGCTGGTCGAGCATTGTGCGCGAGGCGAGCAAGCAGTCGATCCGGCCGTGGCTTCCCACGGTCGCCGACCTGGTGAGCACGAAACAGCTGATCACACTCGCCGCCAGCGCCCGCATGCTCCTGCTCGAGCCGAGCGCGGCCCGGCGACTGACTGAGTTCGATGCCGGCGACGTGTGGCCGGGCACCGCACCGGGCGCCCCGGCCGACACCGAGCTCGACATTCTGCTGGTGGTCGGTCCGGAGGGCGGCATCGCACCGAGCGAACTCGAGGCGCTGGAAGCCGCAGGAGCCCAACGCGTCAAGCTCGGCGACACGGTGCTGCGCACCTCGACAGCCGGGCCGGCGGCCCTCGCCATTCTGAATGCGAAGCTTGGGCGCTGGTAGCGCCACTTAAGATAGCTGTATGACTTCTTCGGGTTCCGCACCGTCAATCTTCAGCCGTATCGTCGCGCGTGAAATTCCTGCGACGATTGTCGCGGAAACCGAACTGATCATCGCGTTCGAAGACATCGCCCCTCAGGCGCCGGTGCACATCGTCGTGACGACCAAAACCGAGGTATACCGCAACGTCGTCGAGCTTGCCGCTGGCGACCCCGCCCTGCTGGCCGAATTAGTGCGAGTGGCCAACGTCATTGCCGAGGAGCGCACCGGAGGCGAGTTTCGTCTCGTCTTCAACACCGGGCCATCCGCCGGTCAAACTGTTTTTCACGTTCACGCCCATGTTCTGGGCGGGCAGCTGAAAGAGGGAACTCTTGGTGCCTAACGACACGACCGGCGACACGGCCGGCAACAGGGCGAACACCGGTCACGATTCATCGGCCGACGTGCCGCCGACCGTCGCTGTGCATGTGCACGTCGACGGAATCGCCATGGTGCGTCTGCTTGGCCCGCAAGACCGTTTTCTCAGCACGATCGAGAAACAATACCCACGGGTCAGCGTGCACGTGCGCGGAAATGAGATCACCCTCACCGGCTCAGAAGCCGATACCGAAGCGGTGCGTCGCCTGATCGAAGAGCTGCAGCTGATGATCCGCAACGGTCAGTACTTCGGCGAGGCCGATGTGACGACATCGGCACGGATGCTGGGCATCGACAGCACGCAGAGCCCGTCAGAACTGCTCGGACAGGCGATCCTGACCTCGCGCGGAAAGAGCATCCGCCCGAAGACCCTCGGTCAGAAGGAATATGTCGACGCAATCGATGAGAACACCATCGTGTTCGGAATCGGTCCGGCCGGCACCGGAAAGACCTACCTCGCCATGGCGAAGGCCGTGCAGGCCTTGCAGCGCAAGGAGGTTGAGCGGATCATTCTGACCCGCCCGGCCGTCGAAGCGGGGGAGCGTCTCGGGTTCTTGCCCGGCACGCTCACCGACAAGATCGACCCCTACCTGCGCCCGCTCTATGACGCGCTCAACGAGATGATGGATCCGGAGCTCGTGCCGAAGTTGCTGGCCGCCGGAACCATTGAGGTCGCGCCGCTCGCCTACATGCGCGGTCGCACCCTCAACTCGTCGTTCGTGGTGCTCGACGAAGCGCAGAACACCACGCCGGAGCAGATGAAGATGTTCCTCACCCGGCTCGGCTTCGGCTCCCGGATGGTCGTCACCGGAGATATCACCCAGGTCGACCTGCCGGCCGGCGCCAGCGGGTTGCGGTTGGTCACCCGCGTGCTCGACAACATCGACGACATCCACTTTTCACGGTTGACCAGTGCCGACGTCGTGCGTCACTCGCTCGTCGGACGCATCGTCGACGCGTACACCGAGTACGACGCCCAGAAACAAGCCCAACGTTACGAAAGCGAACAAGCCCGCGAGTTCGCCAATCGCGCGGAGCGTCGAAACGGCGGCCACACCGGCCGCCCCCTGAAACGGAGATCCAGTTGAGCATCGAGATCAACAATGAGTCAGAAATCCCGGTCGACGAGGCAGCGATTCTGCGCCTCGCCGCGTTCGCCCTGGACGCCATGCACGTGCACGCCGACGCCGAACTGGCCATCGTTCTCGTCGACGAAGGGGCCATGGAACAGCTGCACGTGCAGTGGATGGATGAGCCGGGACCGACCGATGTGCTGAGCTTTCCGATGGACGAGCTGCGCCCCGGCACGGCGGAGCAGGAGACCCCAGCGGGGCTGCTCGGCGACATCGTGCTCTGCCCGCAGGTGGCCCAGGGCCAGGCCGAGACGGCCGGACACTCCACCCTCGATGAGTTGCTGCTTCTGACCACGCACGGCGTGCTTCACCTGCTCGGCTTCGATCACGCAGAGCCAGACGAAGAAAAAGAGATGTTCGGCATTCAGCGTGAGATTCTGATGGGCTTCGCCATGCAGGAACGACGCCGCGACTGATGTTTCTGGGTTGGTTTCTCGCTGCAGCAATCGTGTTGGTCGCATTCGGTGGCCTCATGGCCGCCGTCGACTCTGCCGTCGTCTCGCTGTCACGCGCCGACATCGCGGAGATGGCTGATTCTTCACGGTCCACCCGATCTCTGCAGGCGATCGCCAACGACACCGGCGCTCACCTTAACGCCATCAATTTTGTGCGGGTCATCGCCGAGACGACGGCGGCGGTGCTCGTCACCCTGGTCTTCGCGACGGCGATCGACGAGCTCTGGCTCGCCTTGCTGCTCTCAGCGTTGATCATGACGGCCGTCTCGTTCGTGCTCGTCGGGGCCAGTCCGCGCAGTGTCGGGCGGGCGCATCCGCGTCAGCTTCTGGGTCTCACCGCACCGCTCGTGCATTTTCTACGGTTTGTGCTCGGCCCGATTGCGAACGCCCTCGTGGCGCTCGGCAACCGGGTCACTCCCGGTCGCGCGGGCCTGACGACGTTCACCTCGGAAGATCAACTGCTCAGCATGGTCGATGAGGCCACAGAGCAGGATGTCCTCGAAGAGGACGATCGGGAGTTGATCCACTCGATCTTTGAGTTCAACGACACCGTGGTGCGCGAGGTCATGGTTCCCCGCACCGACATGGTCACCATTGATGCGAGCGCCACGATCGGCGCGGCGATGGGATTGTTTCTCAGCAAGGGAAACTCTCGCGTACCCGTGCTGGACGGCGAGGTCGACGACGTGGTTGGCATCCTGTATCTGCGCGATGTCGCCAAGCTTGTCTACGAGCGCCCGATCAACGCCGACTCGCTCACCGTCGGCGAGCTGGCCAGGCCGGCGCAGTTCGTTCCGGAATCCAAGAAGGCGGATGCGCTGCTGCGGCAGATGCAGGCCGAGTCGAACCACCTGGCCATGGTCGTCGACGAATACGGCGGAATCGCCGGCCTGGTCACCTTGGAAGACCTGATCGAGGAGCTCGTCGGCGATATTTCCGATGAGTACGACAAGGATGTCGTCGAGGTGGAAGACCTCGGCGACGGACGTTTCCGGGTCAACGCCCGGCTTCCCGTCGACGAACTCGGTGAACTTTTCGATCTAGACCTGGACGACGATGACGTCGACTCGGTCGGTGGCTTGCTGGCCAAAACGCTCGGGCGTCTGCCCGACGCCGGCTCCGTCGCGTCAACGAGTGGGCTGATCCTCACCGCAGAGCGCACCGAGGGCCGCCGCAAGAGAATCAGCACCATTTTGGTGCAACGAGATCAAGCGCTGATTGATGCGCAGACCGCATTCCTCGGAATGTCGGATGATGAAGGAGTAGACGGCAATGGCCACAGCAGATGAATACCGGGCGGGCTTTGTCTCGTTCGTCGGCCGACCGAACGTGGGCAAATCAACCCTGACCAACGCACTCGTCGGTCAGAAGGTGGCGATCACCTCGTCGAAGCCCCAGACCACCCGGCGCGCCATCCGCGGCATCG
Organism: Glaciibacter kafniensis; assembly: GCF_039538945.1. Taxonomy (NCBI): domain Bacteria; kingdom Bacillati; phylum Actinomycetota; class Actinomycetes; order Micrococcales; family Microbacteriaceae; genus Glaciibacter; species Glaciibacter kafniensis. The sequence goes on from NZ_BAABCN010000002.1 coordinate 489,268, forward strand.
TACATCAGGCGAACGGCCAGTTGATTCTGGTCGACACCCCTGGCATCCACCGCCCGCGCACGCTTCTCGGCGAGCGTCTGAACTCGCTCGTCACAGCGACGCTCGGCGATGTCGATGTGATCGGCCTCTGCATCCCGGCCAACGAGCCGATCGGCCCGGGCGACCGGTTCATCAACGAGCAGCTTGACGCGTTCCCGCGCGCCAAGAAGGTCGCCATCGTCACCAAGATCGACGCCTCGTCGAAGACGAGCGTCGCCAACCAGCTTCTCGCCGTGTCGGCGTTGCGCGACTGGGAGGCGATCGTGCCGATCTCGGCGACCAGCCACATCCAGCTCGACACCCTGACCACCGAGCTGCTGCGCCTGCTTCCGATCTCGGAAGCCCCTCTCTACCCGGCGGATGCGGTCACCGACGAGAGCCTCGAATCGCGCATCGCCGAATACATTCGTGAGGCGGCACTCGAGGGTGTCACCGACGAGCTGCCTCACTCGATCGCCGTCACCATCGACGACATCATCGAACGCGACGACCAGGAGCTCGTTGAGATCTACGCGAACCTGTTCGTCGAGCGCGACAGCCAGAAGGGCATCATCATCGGTCACTCGGGCAGCAGGCTGAAAGATGTCGGGATCCAGGCCCGCAAGCAGATCGAGCCGCTGATCGGCAAGCGCGTCTTTCTCTCGTTGCGCGTGAAGGTCGCCAAGGAATGGCAGCGCGACCCGAAGCAGCTCGGGCGTCTCGGCTTCTAACCGACGAAGCATCGGCGGCAGCGCCCACTAGTTCGGCCCCACCATCTGGTGGGGCCGAACTCATTCCCCCTCCGCCGAGTTTGACCTTTTCGGTCGAGGTGCCCCGGCACAGCAGGCGAACTCGACCGGAAGTGTCAAACTCGGCGAGTCGCTAGGGTGAACACGTCGAACCCTCTGCCCAACCCCACAGTGAAGTGAGCCGTTGTGTCACGTTTCCCCCTGCGCCGCCTGGTTCCGTTCAGCCCGTACGTTATCTTCAGCATCCTGCACCTGCTCGGGCAGCTTGCCGGGTCTGAGACGTTGACCCAGACCACGAAGCCGCTCCTCATTCTGAGTCTGGCCGCCGCCCTGATCTGGAGCGTGGGCGCACGCCTGACCGCGCCGGTCATCGTCGCCCTGATTGCTCTGCTGCTGAGCTGGGTCGGTGACGTGGCGCTGATGATCAGCGGTTCTCTCTGGTTTGTCGTGGGCCTGGGCGCTTTTCTCCTCGCCCACGTGGCGTACATCGTGCTCTTTCTGCGGCATCTCGGGCGCGGAAAGCTGCCACGCGCCGCGCTGCTCTACCTGGTCTGGTTGGCGCTGCTGGTCGTCTTTCTCGTGCCTTACCTCGGCCCGATGCTCGTGCCCGCGCTGCTCTACGCGGTGGTGATCACCACGATGGCGATCGTCGCCACCCGGTGCGGACCGATCGTGACCCTTGGCGCCCTGCTGTTTCTGCTCTCGGACTCGATGCTCGCCGTGAACAAATTCGTGCCAGACGTCGTGCTGCCACAGAGCGGGTTTCTGGTCATGATCACCTACATCGCCGCGCAGGGGCTCATCATCGTTGGCGTCGTGGCTTTCGTGCGCGCCCGTGCAGCGGCGAACGCGACCGACGGGGTGGACGTCTCCGGCGACCTGACCAGCCGATGACCGGAACAGACCAGCCGATGACCGGAACAGACCAGCCGGTGACCCGACCGACCGATGCGCTTCCTACATCGGGAGGATGATTTCAGCCGACGTGCGAGGGAGATCGCCGGCCCCAGGCATCCCGGCAACACGCCGAGGCTTACGCTGGAATGGTGACTGAGACGACTGAGGCCGACCAGGGCAAAGCCCCCTGGGGCGTTCCCTCTGCCGTCATGCGCTATCGCTGGGCGTTCGAACCACTCCTCGCCGTGCTCTTTCTCGGAGTCTGGACGGTGTCGGCCGTCTGGGCAGGCAACGCGTCGGCTCTGCAAGGAACCCTGCTTCTTGCCGTCGCCATCGCATTCTCACGGCTGAGCCCGATCGGCGCGCTGGCGTCAGGTGTCGTTGCGCTCGGGGTCGGTGTGACGGGCTCCGATTCGGTCGCACCTGCCTGGGCCTACTGTTTCGCCGGCGTCGTCGTCTGCTTCGGCGCGGCGGCACACGGCACCAAGGTCGTGCGGTGGATTGGTCTCGCCGGAGCACTCGTTCTTGCCGGAGTCATCGGCCTCATCGAGCTGTCCGACGGGTTCAGCCAGGCGAATGAGAGCATCGGCGGCATCTGGGGTGCGTTTGCCGCTTTGGTCTCGTTCCTGATCCGCGTGCTGGTTCAGGTCAGCCTGGTGCTTGGGGCCTGGGCAGTGGGGTTGGCGTTGAACCTGCGCGCACAGAACGCCGAACGTGCCGCGGTGAGTCCGGCCGACGTTGCGTCGCGAATCTCCACCGGCTGGACGAGCATCGAAGCTGCACTGATGGACCGCGACAGCCAGAACTCGTCACCGATACGTCGAGTATCCCGACTGTTTGGCAGCGTCTCCTATCGTCAGCTCTCGGCCGACATCGCCATTGCGCTCATTTTTCTCTTCGTCGTTCTCGCTTCAGGTACCAGCTCGCCGATCGAGGTCGTCGTCTCCGTCGGATTCTCGGTGTCTCTCGCTTTCCGCCGAATCTCTCCGACTCTCGCCCTGGCGATCGCCTGGGTCAGCGCGCTGCTGCAGATGTCCTTCGGCCTCCCAATTCTGACCGCGAACTTCGCCGTGCTCGCCGTTCTCTATGCCGCTTCCGCCTACGGCGGGCGCGTGTTGAAGTGGGTGAGCCTTGCCTCGGTCGGGCTCGGCGCCGTGATTGCCGCACTGTATCTCTCGGGGATTCTCACGGGCTGGTACCGCACCGAACTCGCCAACGCCGACCAGGTGGCGCCCGCAGTCGATGTCGCCGGGACCTTGTTCCGGGTCGCCGGGGTGTTCATCGCGTCGGTCGGCGTGCTCGGGTTGTCATGGACGCTCGGGTTGCTCATTCGCACCTGGCAGAACGCCAGGCTCAGCCGCCGGCAGGAAGTGCGCGCGGTCGAGGAGCAACGCATCGCTCAGCGCACCGTCGTCGTCGAACAGGAACGCAACCGAATCGCCAGGGACATGCACGACGTCGTGGCACATTCGCTTGCCGTCGTCATCGCCCAGGCGGATGGCGCACGCTACGCCAGGGCCAGCGACCCGACCGCCGTCGACTCAGCTCTCACCACGATCTCGGCGACGGCACGGGACGCCCTGGCCGACGTGCGCATCCTGCTCACCCAGTTGCGCCAGCAGGAAGCCCAGGGGCCACAGCCCGTGCTCGCCGATCTCGATCGTCTGATCGAACAGATGCGCGGAACCGGTTTGGCTATCGTCTGGACGACAGCGGGGGCGCCTCAGCCTCTCGGTTCCGGCGCCCAACTGGCGATTTACCGCATCATTCAAGAGGCGCTGACCAACGCCCTGCGCCACGGGGACCCCGATCACCGGGTACACCTCGCGCTGCGCTGGGAGCACAGCAGCGTGACGGCGGTCGTCACCAACGCGGTGTGCTCGGATCGCCCGTTCGATGAGCGCGCCGGGGTTGGCCACGGGCTGCCCGGGATGCGGGAGCGAGCCGTGCTGGCCGGCGGAACCCTGGAGACGACGCTCATCGACCGCCGGTTCACTGTCATCGCAACCCTTCCGATTCTCGCCGGCGCCGCGTCGGCGTCGAACGACACCTCCCTGTGAAAGTGAATTCATGACCGAGACCACGCCGATTCGAGTCGCACTCGTTGACGATCAATCACTGTTTCGCGCCGGCATTCGCATGCTCGTCTCCTCACAGGCCGATCTCGAATTCGTCGGCGAGGCCGGCAACGGCGCCGACGGTGTGCAGATGGCGGCCACCGTGCGTCCCGATGTGATCCTGATGGACATCCGGATGCCGGTGTTGGACGGCATCGAAGCGACGGAGCAAATCTTGCGGGCAGCGGATGCCACGGGCGAGCAGCCTCCCCGCATCATCGTGCTCACGACGTTCGACCTTGACGAGAGCGCGACCAGGGCCATTCGAGGGGGAGCAAGCGGCTTCTTGCTGAAAGACGCAGACCCCGAGTTCTTGCTGGCGTCGATTCGCACGGTTCACGCCGGAAGCTCGGTGATTGCCGCCGCCGCAACGCGTGAGCTCTTCGAGCATTTCGACCGCCGGATTGCCGTGCGCGAGGCGACCCCCGAATCGTTTGGCACCCTGACCAGCCGGGAGCGAGAAATCTTTCTGCTCGCCGCCAGGGGACTCAGCAACTCGGAGATCGCCGCGGGGGAGTACCTGTCGGAGGCGACGGTCAAAACACACATCAGCCGCATCCTCGCGAAGCTCTCGCTGCGCGACCGCGTGCAGCTCGTGGTGTTCGCTTTTCAGCACCGGCTCACTGAGGGCGACTAACCCAGAGGGGCACGCTCGGCCTGAGGGGAGAGCAAAGTGGAGAGGACTTCGCCGAGCGGTCCGCGGAGCCTCTCAACGCTCGCAGAGGCCACGGGCTCCAGCGCGATTGAGGAGCGGAATAACACCATCCCGAGCGCAGTCGACAGCGCGATTTGAGCGCGAAGCAGAAGATCGTCGTCGGCGTCTCCCGGCCGCCAACCGGCCGCGGTCGCGATGCTTTCGGCAAAGGAATGAATAGTGTCGCGTCTGATCTGATCGGCGCGACCGTCTCCGGAGGAGCGCAGCAGAAGGAGCAGCTGCAGGGAATAATCCCCGCCCGTCTGATCCGCGACCTGGTCGATGATGGTCTCGATGATCCGATCGACGGTCATTTCGGCTGCGTTCGGGCGGTCGATGGTCAGGGTGATACGGCGAAGGCAGGCCTCGAAGAGTCCTTCTTTCGAGCTGAAGTAACGGTTGATGAGGGCGACGTTCACCCCTGCGTCGGTTGCGATGTCCCGCACAGTGGTGGCGGTGTAGCCATCCCGTGCGAAGCGACGGCGTGCGGCATCGAGCAGAAGCTGTCGCGTGCCGTCGGCGTCGCGAGATCGAGCGATCCGCGTCGCGTCGGCGGGCCTGTCGTCGGCGGTGACGGGCGTTGGTTCCATGGTCGGTGCGCCTCTCTTCTGCTCTCACGGTAACAGGCTGATTACCGCTATGTAAACAATTGCTGACTTAGCGTCGGCGTGAGTTACACTCCCTAAGTCAACATTTGTTTACATGTAATCGGAGAGCAATGTCACTCACAGCCCAGGAACCCAGAACGGGGTCCGTTCCAGCGGTCGCCGGCCGCAAAATCAATAGCACGCTCCTCGTGATCTATCTCTCGCTTGGCGGTTTGTCGTTCGCGGTGCTGCAGTCGCTGGTCGCGCCGGCGCTGGCCACGATCGGCCATGATCTGGGCGTGTCGACGGGGGATGCGGCCTGGGTTTTGACCGCCTATCTGCTCTCCGCTGCCGTGATGACGCCGATCTTGGGCCGCTTGGGAGACATGGTCGGCAAGCGTCGCATCCTCATCATCGTGCTGGCTCTCCTGCTCGTCGGCACTCTGCTGGCCGCTCTGGCTCCGAATTTGGGGGTGTTGATCGTTGCGCGTGCGCTTCAGGGGGCTGCGGGCGCGATCATGCCGCTGTCCATCGGCATCGTGCGTGACGAGCTTCCTCGCGAAAAGGTCGGTGTGACCATCGGACTGCTGTCCGCGATCTTCGGCATCGGCGCCGGTGTCGGCATCGTGGCCGCAGGTCCCATCGTCGAGAACCTCTCGTGGCACTGGTTGTTCTGGCTTCCGCTGGTACTCATCGTCATCGCGCTCCTCGGCGTCATCTTCGGCATGCCGGAATCGCCCGTCAAGACGCCGGGGCGCCTCGATGTCGTTGGTGCCGCCATCCTGACCGTGGCGCTGGTGTCGCTTCTTCTCGCCATCAGCGAGGGTGCGAATTGGGGCTGGGACTCCGGCGAGACGCTGAGCCTCCTGGCCCTGGGTGTCGTTGCGCTCGTGGTCTTCGTGTTCGTCGAACTGAGAGTGAAGGAACCCCTCATCGACATGCGCCTGATGAAGGTGCGCGGAGTCTGGACGGCCCACGTCGTTGCCCTCGTCTTCGGTTTCGCGATGTTCGGCACGTTCGTTCTCGTGCCGACGTTGCTGCAGCTGCCGTCGATGACCGGATACGGTTTCGGAAAGAACGTCTCAGAGGCCGGACTGTTTCTGCTGCCCACCGTGCTGATGATGGTCGTCTTCGGCCCGCTGGCTGGAATGATGGTGCGGAAGTTCGGTCCGAAAACGCCGATGCTACTCGGCGGAATCTTCGTCACTCTGGCGTTCCTCCTCCCGGCGGTGTCGCATGGTCAGATCTGGCAGATCGTGGTCTCTGGTGTACTCACTGGCGCGGGAATCGGCCTCGCCCTCGCCGCGACATCCAACGCCATCATCGAAAGCGTGCCCGCGCAACAGACCGGTGAGGCAATCGGCGTCAACACGATTGCGCGCACCATCGGCAGCAGCGTCGGCACCGCGGTGATCGCAGCGCTCATCTCGACCAACAGCAGCCCTGAGGGGCTTCCGAGCGATGATGCGTTCACCATCGGGTTCTGGGTGTGCGCGGGTGTGGCAGTTCTCGCGATCCTCGGGGCGCTGGCCGCGCCGTCTGTGCGTAGCCGCCGCTAGCAGGTAGCTGCCCATTTCGTTGGTCGAGGAGGCCGCCCGCGGCCGTCGAGATGCGCGCTCCTGCGTCGCGTGCTCCTCGACCACCGGAGTTGTCATCCTGCCGACCGATCACGAATACACCGCCCGCCCGATTCGGGACTCCCCTTGTTTTCCTAGCGTTGAAGTATGGAAATCACACCCTCAGATCTCGGCCTCGTCGCTCGGGTCGCCACACTCTCGAAGAGCTATGGCTCAGCCGACAACACCGTCACTGCCCTCAACAACGTCTCCGTCGGCATCCGTCGCGGGGAGTTCACCGCGATCATGGGGCCGAGCGGCTCCGGCAAATCAACGCTCATGCACATCATGGCCGGTCTGGATGCGCCGACCAGCGGGCAGGTCTGGCTGGGCGACACCGAGATCAGCACGCTCAGCGATTCAGCGCTGACCGTGCTGAGGCGCCGACGGGTGGGCTTCGTCTTCCAGGCGTTCAACCTGGTGCCGACCCTCGACGTTCGCGGCAACATCCTGCTGCCCTTCGAACTGGACGGACGCCGTCCGACGACCGACGAGAAGAACTGGATCGAACAGCTCATCGATGTGCTCGGGCTGCATCCGCGTCTGGCTCACCGGCCGCACGAGCTGTCGGGCGGACAACAACAGCGGGTCGCCATCGCCAGGGCCTTGGCCACCCGCCCCGACCTCGTCTTCGCCGATGAGCCAACCGGCAACCTCGACTCGCGCAGCGGACGCGAGGTGCTCGCCCTGCTCGCGGCGGCCAGCGTCGACTACGGCCAGAGCATCGCGATGGTCACCCACGACCCCGTGGCGGCGAGCTACGCCGACCGGATTCTGTTTCTCGCCGATGGGCAACTGACGCTGGAACGCGGGCGTTGCTCCGCAGAAGAAATCTCCCGCATCATGCTCGGCATGGAGCAGCCGGCATGAGCGTGCCCGCGCGCCGCCGAGATCACCGGGCCAGTATTCTCGTCGCTGCATTGAGCTCCGCGTTCGGCGTTCTGCTCATCCAGGTGACGGGTGCTTTGGCCTCCATGATCGGTGGCACCGACCTCGGCGAGAGCCAAACCGTGCGCGCCATGCTGACGATCGTGGCGTTCATTTTCATCGTCATCGCCGTGTACGTCGGGTCAATCGTCACAGTCAATACCTTCGCCACGATCATCGCCGGCCGAACCAGAACCATCGCCCTGCTGCGATTGATCGGATCAAGCGCCCGTTCTCAACGTCGCGCCGTGGGGAATGAAGGCTTCACTGTCGGTCTTATCGGCGCACTGGTCGGGGGCGTGACCGGGGTTCTGCTCTCGTTCGCCATCGTTCAGATCGCCATGGCCGCATCCGTGATGCCGCGCTTCGACTACGCCCTGTTCGACCCGCTGAGCGCGGCGCCGGTCGTCATCGTCATCGTCTCGACCTGGCTGGCATCGTGGGTCGGGTCGCGCCGGGTTCTCACGGTGAGCCCGATGCAGGCGATCGGGGCCTCTGCCGAACGCTCGGTCGATGAAGGACGCCGGCAACGCGGGCGAAATGCCAGTGCAATCGCCCTGATGTCGGTGGGGGTGCTCCTTCTCCTTGGAGGTGTCGTGCTCGGACTGGTCAGCCCACTGGGTGTGCTCGTCGGACTCCTCGGTGGCCTGCTCTCGTTTAGCGGACTTGTGCTCGGTGCGCACCTCGTCATGCCCCCGATCTTGAGCCTGACCGGGCGGTTGCTCGGCTCATCGGCACCGGCCAAGCTCGCGGCAGCCAATGCTCTGCGCTACCCGGAACGCAGCTCACGCAGCACCATCGGCCTGGTCATCGGAGTCACCCTGATCACGATGTTCGCCGTCGCAGCCCAGAGTTTCCAGGACATCATGACAACGGCGCAGGGTGCCCGGCCAGAGGACAACGCCGAGGTGAGTCAGATCATCGGCGTGACCGTGACGATCTTCTCGGTGCTGATCGGCTTCAGCGCACTGATCGCCGCGGTCGGCATGGTGAACAATCTGGCACTGGCGGTTCTCCAGCGCACGAGAGAGCTCGGACTCCTGCGTGCATTGGGCTTCACCGTGGGGCAGGTGCGACGGATGATTCTGGCTGAGAGCCTCCAAATGACGATCGCGGCCGTCGGTTTCGGTCTGGTCCTCGGGATCTTCTACGGCTGGGCAGGGGCAGTGTCACTGCTCGGCTCCCAAGCCGGCATCGGCCTGATGGCGCCATCGATTCCCTGGCCGTTGCTGGTCGGTTGTGTGGTGGGTGCAACTCTCCTCACGCTGGGCGCCTCGCTCTCGCCGGCGCGCCGGGCCACGACCGTCTCACCGACGGTGGCCCTCGCGGCCGAGTGAGGCCGGGGCTCTGCCTCGGCTCGCCTGGGGCAGACACCGCGAACTGGTGACCCCGCTGTGCGTTCGCTGCACGCCGGCCCGTATTCCCTGAAGCCTCATTCAGAACTCGCAAAAACGACTGCGGCCACGGCGGGGGAGTGTGAGAGTTGCAGGTGGAGGCACCATGAACAGCCCGCTGGGCGAAGCAAGCATCGTCACCGGGCCGATCCTGATCGGGCTCTATCTGTTGGCGGGCGGCTTCGTCGTCGTTCTGCTGCTACGCCGACCGACACCGCGCGTGCCCACACGGCGGCGTCTGGCCGTCGCCGCCATCGCGGTGCTCGGCGGCGGCGGCGTCGGTTGGGCGGTGGCTTGGCTGGTCAGCGACGTCTGGAACCTCTACGGAATCTCGTTCTCGACGGCCACGCGACTGTGGATTTCTGCGTTCTTCGCGGCAGCAACCCTCGCGATCGTCAGCCTGTTTCAGCCCGGCTGGGTGCGCAAAGGGCTCGCGGTGCTGGCGATCCCTGTCTTTCTGCTGACCGCGGCCGCGGGGATCAACGCCGACTTCGGTGCGTTCACGACGCTCGACAGCGCACTCGGCATCGGGCAGTACTCACATCTTGATCCGGCTCCGGTGCTGGGCGGAGTCCCGAAAGCCGGTACGGTCGGCACCGTCACGATTCCCGCGACGGTATCAGGGTTCGTGGCTCGCCCCGCCCTGGTCTACCTGCCGCCGGCGGCTCGTACCGCGAATCCGCCAGCCCTCCCCGTTGTCATCATGTTGTCGGGCCAGCCCGGGAGTCCTGACGACGTTTTCAGCTCGGGTCGGCTGGCCGAAATTTTCGACGCCTACGCGGCATCCCACGACGGCTACGCTCCGATCGTCGTCGTTCCCGACCAGCTCGGCTCGCCGGAGAACAACCCGATGTGCGTCGACTCGTCGCTCGGCAACGCGGCGACCTACCTGACCGTCGACGTGCCGGCGTGGATTCGGGCGCACCTCCACGTCACGGCGGGCCCGGCCGGTTGGGCACTCGCCGGCTTTTCGCAGGGCGCGACCTGCACGATGCAACTGGGCCCTGCGCATCCCCAGCTGTTCGGAACGCTGTTCGCCGTCTCACCGGAACTCGTGCCGCAAGTGGGAAGCCTCGCGCACACCATTGCCGTCGGATTCGGTGGCAGCGTGACGGCCTATCTCGCCGCTGCGCCGTCGGCGATTATCGCCGCGCACGCGCCCTATGCCGGCCTGTTCGCGATCTTCGCGGTCGGCGGTGAAGACGCGCGCTACCTGCCGTGGTCGAAGACACTCAACGCGGATGCCGCGCGGGCCGGTGTGAAGACCGAGTTGCTGATCTCGCCTGGCACGGCCCACGACTGGCATACGGTGATCGGGGCCTGGACGACGGCGCTGCCGCAAATCGCGGTCGACCTCGGATTGCCGGGAGCTCGATGAGAGTGCGGGGAGCCCAATGAAGATGATCTGGCGACTGGCGGAGAAGCAGCCGTTCGCGCTCGGATTCGCACTCACCCTGCTGGTGGCGGCAATGCTCACCGGAGCGCTCAGGGGCCCCCATCAGCAGCTGCGGCTGCTGCTCGGCACCGGCTACGAGTCGGTCGTCGAGCTCGGCCACTGGTGGTCGCTGATCACCTACGTCTTCTTTGGCAACGGCCTGCTCGAGCTTGCGATCTCGCTCGTGGCCGCGGTGGTGGTGCTGGGCTTTGCCGAACGACTGCTCGGCACGACGCGCACCCTCATCGTGTTCGTCGTCACTGCGGTGCTCGGGGCGCTGCTCGGCATCCTGGTGCAAGGATTCGGCGTTGCCCAGGGCGAGCTGTGGTCGCAGCATGTCAGGGAGCTGTGGGCGCTGGACCCGTTCGCCCCGATCGCCGGCTGCATCATGGCCGCCAGTTGCTTCGCCGGGCCGCTCTGGCGCCGCCGCATCCGCGTGCTGACACTGGCCGGCATCCTGGTGCTGTTGCTTTACTCCGGGCAGCCGTCCGATCTCTATCGTGTCTTCGCCGCGCTCGTCGGACTCGGTCTGGGTCTGCTGTTCCGGCCCCAGCCCGTGGACTTCACCTGGCGCCGCAGCTCCCATCACGAAACGCGCACCCTGCTGGCCGCAGTCGTCGGCGTTGTCGCGGTCGGGCCGGTGGTGACGAGTTTCTCCGGCGGTCGATACGGCATCCTGGCGCCGCTCGGCCTGCTCTTCAGTCCCGATGTTCCGTCGGCCGGAAATGCAATCGATCGCTGCCTGCTCGGAAACATCACCCGGCAGTGCGTTCACGAGTTGACGCTTGAGCGGCTGGGCGGCGTCGGCCCCATCCTGGTCAGTTTGCTCCCACTGCTCGTGCTGCTCATCGCGGCGTTCGGCCTGGCCCGTGGCCGACGCTTCGCAGCCTGGGTCGCCATCGGCGTCAACCTGGGGCTGGCCGCGTTGGGCGCGTGGTACTACGGGCTGCTGCCGAGCACTGGTGCGACATTTGTCTGGCAGCCTCACGCCTCGCACTACTGGGAGATTGCGGTCGTGCTGGTGGTGTCGGTGCTGGCACCGGCCACGGTCGCCGCCGTCCTCCTGCTGAATCTTCGACGATTTCCGGTGCGCAGCAGGCCGGGCGGGCCGCGCGCCTTCGTCATCACGACGATCGCGAGCGGCGTCGGTCTCGCAGCACTCTATGTCGGCGGCGGCTGGCTGCTCAGAGACAGCTTTCGTCCGCCCGTTACCTTCCTCGACCTGCTTGCTGACGTACCGGAACGCTTCATCCCTGTCGGCTTTCTGCGCATCGAACGCGTGAGCTTTCTTCCCGGCGATTGGATGTCAGCGGCCCTCTACCACTGGGTCGGACCGCTCTGGTGGATCATCGTCATCGTCGGGGTCATTCTCTGTCTGCGCAGCGCTCCGGGCCGCGTCGACCAGCAGGGCGCCGAGCGGTTGCGCGCGCTGCTCCTCGCCGGCGGCGGCGGATCCCTGGCCTTCATGGCAACGTGGGAAGGAAACTCGAACTGGTTCACCCAATCCGGAACCACGGCGATCGCCTACCGGGTGGTGAACGGGGTGGCGATCACGACGAGTGAACCGATTGGCCCGGCAGCGGATGGCGCGGCCGCCGTCGCCGAGTTCGCCACATTGTGCGACGACCACGGCTGGATTCCGGTCTTCTACAGCCTGCACGACCAGTGGCGGGCCACCTTTGACGCGATGGGCTGGGCGACGATGGGCGTGGGGGAGGAGACGGTTCTGCGCCCTCGCAGGTGGGAGACGACGGGCAGAAAATGGCAGGACATCCGTTCATCGATCAATCGGGCCGACCGCGCCGGCGTGCGGGCCGAATGGACGAGCTTTCGGGCGCTGCCGGTCTTGCTCAGCCTGCAGATCGCCGAGATCAGCGAGCAGTGGGTGCAGGAGAAGGAACTGCCGGAGCTCGGCTTCACCCTGGGCGGTCTCGACGAGCTGCGCGACCCGGCGGTGCGGCTGATGCTGGCCGTCGATGCCGACGACCGGGTGCAGGCGGTGACGAGCTGGTTGCCGAGCTATCGTGACGGCGTCGTGATCGGCTGGACGCTTGACTTCATGCGTCGCCGGCCCGAGAGCATGAACGGGGTGATGGAATTTCTGATCGCGCAAACGGCACGCATGATGAGTGAGCGGCCCGAGATCGAGTTCTTGAGCCTGTCTGCCGCTCCGCTGGCCACGAGTCCGCAGCAGGGCGTGACAGGGGAACCCAGTGATCTGCCCGCGCGGATGCTCGATTTCTTGGGGCGGGTGCTCGAACCCGTCTATGGGTTTCGGTCGCTCTTCGCCTTCAAGCGCAAGTTTCAGCCTGAGCTTCAACCCTTGATCATGGCCTTCCCTGATGCCGTCGCCCTGCCCGCGATCGGCGTCGCGTTGGCCAGGGCCTATTTGCCGTCGCTCTCGGTGCGGGAGGCCCTGGCCTTCGCACGTGGACTTGGCGAGTCGGCCAACTCGAACAACGCCGGCTCCCACGCATCCGCTTCCCACTCGTGACCGGGCAGTGTTCAAAGGTCGCCCAAACGGTGATACCCTAGATTCGTGTTGTTTGGTGCGCTCCTCCTTAGCTGCCGCGACGAGTCCTAATCTGAGGCCTCCCTCGTCGCGGAGTTTGTCGTTGGCATCCCAACTTTTGCGAGGAGATCACAGATCATGAAAAACAACCAATCAGCATCGGCAATGCCGATCCACAAGTACCGCCCGTACCACGAGCAGTTCCGCGTCAATCTGCCGGATCGCACCTGGCCGAGCAAACAGATCACCGTCGCACCGCGTTGGTGTGCTGTCGACCTGCGTGACGGTAACCAGGCCCTGATCGATCCGATGAGTCCAGAGCGCAAGCGGATCATGTTCGACCTGCTGGTGCGCATGGGCTACAAGGAAATCGAGGTCGGCTTTCCGTCGGCCAGCCAGACCGATTTCGACTTCGTGCGCAGCCTGATCGAAGAGGGCGCGATCCCCGACGACGTCACCATCCAGGTGCTGACCCAGGCGCGCGAGCACCTCATCCGTCGCACCTACGAGTCGATCGTCGGCGCCAAGCAGGCCATCGTTCACCTCTACAACTCGACGAGCGTGCTGCAGCGCGAGGTCGTGTTCCGTCAGGACAAGCAGGGCATCATCGACATCGCCCTGACCGGCGCGCGTCTCTGCCGCGAGATGGAAGCACTGGTACCCGGCACCGACGTGTACTACGAGTACTCGCCAGAGAGCTACACGGGCACCGAACTCGAGTTCGCCGTTGACATCTGCAACCAGGTCGTCGAGATCTTCGAGCCGACGCCGGAGCGCAAGATCATCCTGAACCTGCCGTCGACGGTTGAAATGTCCACGCCGAACATCTACGCCGACTCGATCGAGTGGATGGGTCGCAACCTGGCCCAGCGTGAAAACATCATCATCTCGCTGCACCCGCACAACGACCGCGGCACCGCCGTCGCCGCCGCCGAACTGGGTTACCTGGCCGGCGCCGACCGTATCGAAGGCTGCCTGTTCGGCAACGGTGAGCGTACCGGCAACGTCGACCTGGTCGCCCTCGGGATCAACCTGTTTACGCAGGGCATCGACCCGCAGATCGACTTCAGCAACATCGACGAGGTCAAGCGCACCGCAGAGCACTGCAACCAGTTGCCCGTTCCCGAGCGCAGCCCGTGGGCTGGCGACCTGGTCTTCACCGCATTCAGCGGCTCGCACCAAGACGCCATCAAGAAGGGCTTCGAGGCGATGGCAGCGGATGCAGAGAAGCAGGGCGTCGAGGTCGACGACCTGGTCTGGGCCGTTCCCTACCTGCCGATCGACCCGAAAGACCTGGGTCGCAGCTACGAAGCCGTCATCCGGGTCAACTCGCAGTCGGGCAAGGGCGGCGTCGCCTACCTGCTGAAGACCGACCACAACCTCGACCTGCCGCGCAAGCTGCAGATCGAGTTCTCCGGGGTCGTGCAAGCCAAGACCGATGCCGAGGGTGGCGAAGTCTCCAGCGACCAAATCTGGGACATCTTCAACGACGAGTACCTGCCGACGAAGCACTCGGACCATGACGCCAAGTGGGGCAGGTTCGAGCTCATGTCGACCCGCACCGCCAGCGACCTCGCCGGATCGGTCGACCTGACCGTCGACCTGCGCGACGGGGACTCGGTGTCCACCGCCACCGGATCCGGCAACGGACCCGTCGCCGCGTTCCTCGGCGTGATGGCCGAGCGTGGCATCGAGATCACGCTCTACGACTACGTCGAGCACGCCATGTCGGCCGGCGGAGACGCTCTGGCCGCCGCCTACGTCGAACTCGATGTGAACGGCAAGCGCTACTGGGGCGTCGGCATCGACGCTGACATCTCGACCGCTTCGCTGAAGGCCGTCGTCTCGGCGGTCAACCGTGGTGTGCGTGTCGAGTCGGGCGATCGCACGCTCGCGACCGTTTAGTCTCCTTATACCTCGTTGGTCGACGAGGCCGCCCGCGGCCGTCTCGTGACCCCGTGAGCCAATGTTTGAACGCAACTCAAGTTCTAGGATTGGCTCGCGAGATCTCGAGACGCGTGCTCCTTCGTCGGCTGCTCCTCGATCAACGAAACGGTCATATGCCTAGTAGACGCGTGCTCGCGCGCTCGCGCGCTCGCGCGCTCCTCGACCAACGAGATGGTGCTCGGACGTTCAACCGACGACGTTCAGCCGCGCGAGTTAGACGCGACTGTGCGTTTTCGCAGGCTGCGGCGCGGGGGTGGCCAGAACCGCAGCGCAGTCGTCGATCGCGGCGGCGAGCAGCCGGTTGAGTCGGCCATCGGTGTCGGGGTCGCAGGCTTCTGCGATGCCCTGCACCGCGGTGCGCACGATCGAGTCGGCAGTGCGCGAGGTGAACTTGGCACGCGCAAAGGTTCCGGCATCTGCGATGAAGCGATGAGCCCACGGCTCGGTGTCTGGAGCGAGATCGAAGGCAGCCCGAATCTGCTCCGGCACTCCGGGAAGCGGCCGGCCCTCGAGCTTCAGCAGTGCATGCTCACAGGTCAGAATGCCGACGGCCAAGGCCCGCTGTCGTTCCATGTTGGCCACGGGAAGCGCCGACGTTGCAGCCCGCAGCGCCACGAGCAGCGCAACGCGCGGGTCGTCGCCGTTCAAGCCGATCACCGAGGGAATCAGCACGGCGAGTTTCGATCGTGCCGCATCCGAGGTGCAGTCGTTGGTCATGCGCGCCAGCGAGGCCAGCTGCGGATGCGTGCAGGCCGGATGATCGCTCCAGGATTCGCCCGCGAGGTAGGACGCGAACTCCATGAAGCAGCCGCCGCCCCTGGGCGTCCTGTGTTTTCCGCGCGAGAGCACCGGCATGAAGTCGGGCGTAGTGACGGCATGTAGCGACATCTGAAACCTCCCTGCACGGGGACAAGATGACTCCAGTCTGCTCCCCGGCCGGGCGAATGGCTAGGGTGTTTTAACGTGAGATCGACCCTGAGTCTGAGCGGGCGCATCCGAGGTCCGCACGCAGGGTGAGGTTTGCCGTCAGGTTCAGCGCCGGGCTCAGCGTCGGGCTCAGCGTCGTCGCCAGCGCGGCCAGCTGCCGATCGCGCGTTGCTGCGGCAGGCTCCAGCCGTAGCGAGCAGCGAGAATTCGGATGGCCGTTGTCACGACGACGCAGATGATGGCGGCAATCGTAATCTGCACGTTCAGCAGCACCAGAATGATGAGCAGTCCGCAGCCCACGCCCGCGGCCACCGCGTAGAGCGAACCGACGTGCATGATGGCGATCGGAACGTTGAGCATCATGTCGCGGATGATCGACCCGCCGACCGCAGAGACGACTCCGACGAACAGCGAGGGAATCTCCGGAAGACCCTGCGAGAGGGCCTTGGTCGTGCCGATCGCGCCGAACAGGCCGATGGTCACGGCATCGAGTCCCACGATGAGCGGATTCAACCGGTGGAACAACCGTTGCAACAGCATCCCGAGCAGAGCGAATCCGGTCGCGACCGGCAGGTACCAGTTGCTCTGCAGGGCGGCAGGAACGCCGCCGAGCAGGATGTCACGCAGAAGACCGCCGCCCAGCCCGACAACGATGCCGATGAGTGCGACGCCAAGCAGATCGAATCGGCGGTCGGTGAAACGACCGGCGAACATTGCGCCCTGGATAGCACCGATGGCGACCGCGGACAGGTCGATCCAGAGGGGGATGGTGAAGAGCGTCGGTGTCACTCACTATTGGTACCACGAATGGGCCTCTGAACCCGTCGCTTCGCGCGTGATCCCAGGCGGAAGTGGGAGAATTGGGTTGTGCCTGTTTACCGTGATGAAGCCGTCGTGCTGCGAACCCAAAAATTGGGCGAGGCCGACCGCATCGTCACGCTGCTCACCCGGCAGCACGGCAAGGTGCGGGCCGTCGCCAAGGGGGTGCGCCGCACGGCGTCGAAGTTCGGCGCCCGGCTCGAGCCGTTCATGGTCGCCGACCTGCAGCTCTACGAGGGCCGCAGCCTCGACGTCATCACGCAAGCCGAGTCGATCAGTTCCTACGGGGCGTTGATCACCGCCGACTATTCCAGCTACACCGCGGCCAGCGCGATGGTCGAGACGGCCGACAAGCTCACCGAGTCGGAGGGGTCGCTGCAGCAGTACCTCCTGCTCGTCGGGGCGCTGCGTTCGCTGTCACGGCACGAGCACGGCGCGAGCCTCACCCTCGACTCCTATCTCTTGCGCGCGCTTTCGATGGCCGGCTGGGCACCGAGTTTTCAAGACTGCTCCCGCTGCGGAGCGCGCGGTCCGCACTCTGCGGTGGTCGTTCAACTCGGCGGCGTGGTCTGTGACACCTGCGCACCTCCTGGTTCGCCGCGACTCACCGCCGACACCATCGCCCTGCTCGGTGCGCTGTTGACCGGCGACTGGGACTACGCCAAGCAGTCAGCAGAACAGACCAAAGCCCAGGCCACCGGGGTCGTCGCCGCATACACGCAGTGGCACCTCGAGCGCGGCCTCCGATCCTTGGAGCACGTCAGTCGATGAGCCGTAACCCCTTTTCAGGCGCAAAATCTACCACCGCGCCGTCCGCGCGGTACACCCACAAAGATGCGGTTGCGTTCAAGCCCCTCGACTGGACCGGTGTCTACCCGCCGGCGATTCCGGCCAAGGCGGTGCCAGAGCACGTCGCTGTCGTGATGGACGGCAATGGCCGCTGGGCCAACGGCCGCGGACTGACCCGTATTGAAGGGCACAAGGCGGGGGAGGCGGCGCTACTCGACGTCGTCGCCGGCGCCATTCAGATCGGCGTCAAACACCTCAGCGTCTACGCGTTCTCGACCGAGAACTGGAAGCGTTCGCCCGACGAGGTGCGCTTTCTGATGGGCTTCAACCGCGAGGTGCTGCACCGCCGCCGCGATCAGCTCAACGAGTGGGGCGTGCGCGTGCGGTGGGCCGGCCGCAAGCCGCGTCTGTGGGCATCCGTCATCAATGAACTCCAATATGCCGAGCAGCTGACCGCGCACAACAACGTCATCACGCTGACGATGTGCGTGAACTACGGTGGCCGCACCGAGATCACGGATGCCGTGCGCCAACTGGCCGAGGACGTCGCCGCCGGCAGGCTGAAGCCGTCGGGAATCACCGAGAAAGCCATCCAACGGCACCTCTATGCCGGCGACCTGCCCGATGTGGATCTCTTCGTGCGCAGCTCGGGGGAGCAGCGCACCAGCAACTTCATGCTCTGGCAGAGCGCCTACGCCGAGATGGTCTTTCTCGACACGCTCTGGCCGGACTTCACCAGGGTCGACCTGTGGCGGGCGATCGAGCTCTATGCCGCGCGTAACCGTCGCTACGGCGGGGCCGTGGACGCCCCGACGGCCTGACCTGCGTTTCCTCCCGTGAGGTGCCATCTTTTGCTAGTTGGAGTGCCTCGTAACTAGCAAAAGTTGGCACCTCACGGCCAATCCGGCGGGCAGGGTGGCGCGCGGGAATAACTTCGCGGACCGAGGACGTTGGGGCCAGAGTGAGTGAAACTATCAAAGTTGACATCTGGTCAGACATTCAGTGCCCCTGGTGCTATATCGGCAAGCGCAAGTTCGAAGCGGGCGCAGCCCAGTTCGGTGGTGATGTTGAGGTCGAGTATCACAGCTTCGAGCTGGCGCCCGACACACCTGTCGACTTCGACGGCAGCCCGGCCGACTACCTCAGCCAGCGCAAGGGCTTGCCCCTGCCGCAGGTTGAACAGATGCTCCAGAACGTCACGGAGATCGCAGCGAGCGTCGGGCTCGACTACGACTACGATTCCGTGCACCAGACCAACACGGTCAAGGCGCACGAGCTGATCCACTACGCCAAGTCGAAGGGGCGTCAGCTCGAGATGAAGGAACGCCTGCTCAAGGCCTACTTCGTCGAGGGCGGCCACGTCGGGCGCATCGAAGACCTCGCCGACATGGCTGCAGAAATCGGCTTTGACCGCGCCGATGTCGTGCGCGCGCTGACCGAGAACGAGTTTCTCACCGATGTGAAGGCGGATGTCGCGCTGGCCCAGGAGTACGGCATCCAGGGTGTTCCGTTCTTCGTCATCGACGGCAAGTACGGCGTCTCCGGTGCGCAGGACGCGGCGACCTTCGCCCAGGTTCTGGAACAAGTACGATCAGAGAAGGCAGAGTCAGCTGTGCCGACCCCGAACGAATCGACCAAGGAGTAGTCCGCATGAGCGAGAACACCATCACCACCGAGGCCCCCGTCGTCGAAGCCGAAGGCCGCCCCACAATCGAACTCGTCGGCCAGGCTGACGCCGGCGGATGCTGTGGCGGAGGCGCCTGCGGCGTCTAACTGACTCGCGATTCGCTTCGGCGCATCGCGAGTCTTTCTGTCTGCCCGAGTGCGCCCCCCATTCGACGGAGATTTTTGTCTGTGACCTATGAAACAGGCAGAAATCGGGCCAAAATGCGCAAATCTCCGTCGAATGGGGAGTTCGGACTGCTGGATGCGCGCGCGGCGCTACTCCGGATCGGTCAGGTCTGCGACGGTCGCGTCGAACGCTCGAATCAGCGCATCGGCGTCGACGAACGCGCTGTAGCCGTGCTCGCCGGCACCCATCGCCACCTCCTGGCCCTGCAGCGTCACATCAGCGAACACCGGCCACGCCTGCGTGCTGCCGAGGGGAGTGATGGTGCCGCGCTCATAGCCCGTCGCTTCCAAAGCAAGGGCAGCGTCGGGCAGCTGCAGCTTGTTCACCCCGACCAGCGCGCGCAGCTTCGGCCAGGAGATCTTGCGGCCGCCCGGCACCAACGCGAACAGAAAGTCACCGCTCGACCGCTTCACGACGAGGGTCTTCACGATGCCGGACGGCTCGATTCCGAGCAGCTCGGCTGCCTCGTGCAGGCTGCGTGCGGCGGGCCGTTCGATGATCCGCACGTCGAGGTTGCGCGCCGCGGCATCCTGCAACACTCGCTCGCGCCCGATCGGTTGTGCACCGACATCTGCAGTGGAATCTGCACCGGAATCTGGTTTTTGCATGAGCGGCCCGCGCTTTCTGGGAGAATTAGAGGCAATGATCACTCCCACATCCACGATAAGCCAGGCGGCCCCCCTTCGAATCGGTTCGCTCGAGCTCGACGTACCCGTCGTACTGGCGCCGATGGCCGGCATCACCAACACCGCCTACCGCCGGCTCTGCCGCGAGTTCGGCGCCGGGCTTTACGTGAGCGAAATGATCACGTCGCGTGCCCTCGTCGAGCGCACGCCGGAGTCGATGCGTCTGATCACGCACCACGAGAGTGAGAAGACCCGGTCGATCCAGCTCTACGGGGTCGACCCGAAGACGGTGGCGGATGCCGTGACGTTGCTGGTCGCCGAGGATCGCGCCGACCACATCGACCTCAACTTCGGCTGCCCGGTGCCCAAGGTCACCCGCAAGGGCGGCGGCTCAGCCCTGCCCTGGAAGAGCACGCTCTTTCGCCAGATCGTCGAGGCCGCGGTCAAGGCTGCGGGGCCCCTGCCGCTCACCGTCAAAATGCGCAAGGGCATCGACTCAGACCACCTCACCTACCTCGAAGCCGGCAAGGCCGCCGAGGGTGCCGGCGTTGCGGCGATCGCGTTGCACGCCCGCACCGCCGCCGAGTTCTATTCGGGCCAGGCCGACTGGGCGTCGATCGAGAAGCTGAAGAGCACGGTCACCTCGGTGCCGGTGCTCGGCAACGGCGACATCTGGTCGGCCGACGACGCCCTGCGCATGATGAGCGAGACCGGATGCGACGGCGTCGTCGTCGGCCGCGGCTGCCTGGGGCGCCCGTGGCTGTTCGGCGATCTCGCCGCAGCGTTCAACCCAGAGGCACATCCGGGGGAGGGCCTGATCCAGCCGAACCTCGGACGGGTCGCAGCCACCTTCCGTCGGCACGCAGAGCTGCTCACCGAATTCTTCGAGAGTGAAGAGCGCGGATGCCGCGACATCCGCAAGCATGTTGCCTGGTACTTCAAGGGTTACCCGGTCGGCGGCGACCTGCGCGCCAGCATGGCCACCGTGCAGTCGCTCGCCCAGCTGGACGACCTGCTCGGGCAGTTGGATGCCGACCAGCCGTACCCGGGCATCGGAGCAGAAGGCCCCCGCGGCCGCGCCGGAACGCCGAAAAAGCCGGCCCTGCCGGAGAATTGGCTCAACTCGCGCGAGCTCGACGGCGCGCAGCGTGAGAATCTGACCGAGGGCGAAGGGGACACCAGCGGTGGCTAACTCAACGGGCTACAGCGCACACGACGAGGCACGCTGGCTGCCAGAGAAGCACGGCTCGAAGCGCAGCGATTTCGCGCGCGACCGGGCCAGACTGCTTCATTCGAGTGCCTTGCGCCGCCTGGCCGCCAAGACCCAGGTGCTCAGCCCGTCGGCCGGTCTCGACTTCGCGCGCAACCGGCTCACCCACTCGCTCGAGGTCGCCCAGATCGGCCGGGAGCTCGCCTCCCGCCTCAACCTCGACCCCGATATCGTCGACTCGGCCTGCCTCGCTCACGACATCGGACACCCTCCGTTCGGGCACAACGGTGAAAAAGCCCTCAATACCTGGGCCGCCGATGTCGGCGGCTTCGAAGGCAACGCGCAAACCCTGCGCCTGCTCACCCGCCTGGAGCCGAAGGTGTTCGGCGCCGACGGTCGCAGTTTCGGGCTCAACCTCACCAGAGCCAGCCTCGACGCGAGCTGCAAGTACCCATGGCCCACCGACTCCTCTGTCGACGACCCGAGCGGGCGGGCCAAGTTCGGCTTCTACCCCGACGACGTCGATGCCTTCACCTGGTTGCGTGACGGAGCGCCGGAGCGCCAGCTCTGCATCGAAGCGCAGGTGATGGACCTTTCCGATGACGTGGCTTACTCGGTGCACGACTTTGAGGATGCGATCTTCAACGGCTATGTGGATGTCGAGGCGCTCGGTGACCGGGTCAATCACGACGAGCTCGTCTCGTCAATGTACGAATGGATCGGCGGTGAGATTCCGCACGACGAGCTGATTGCCGCGTTCGACCGCCTCGATTCGCTCGACGACTGGCTCGTGGGATGGTCGGGGAGCCGACAGGACCAGGGGCGACTGAAGAATCTGACCAGCCAGCTGATCGGGCGCTTCTCCGGAGCCGCGGTGCACGCGACGCGCGACGCCTACCCGGTGGCCAGCCTCATCCGTTTCAATGGCGCAGTGGTCGTGCCACGTGAGATCCAGGCGGAGATTGCCGTGCTCAAGGGCATCGTCGCCACCTTCGTGATGTCGACGACGACTCGCAAACCGATCTACCAGCGGCAGCGACAGGTGCTGACGAATCTGGCCGACACGCTCTACGCCTCGGGCGGCGTCGATCTCGACCCGGGGTTCACCGAGGACTGGCGGTCGGCAACCGACGATGCCGCGCGCAAGCGGGTCGTCGTCGACCAGGTCGCGAGCCTGACCGACCAATCGGCCCTGGCCTGGCACCAGCGCTTAATCGGCGACTAACAGGCGAGAGCGCTCGCGGTCCCTCGGCCACCGGCTCGTCTAGAATCGAGGTATGGCAGGCCTCATTAAACAAAGCGACATCGAAGAGGTCAAAGCCCGCACAAATATCGCCGACATCATCGGCGACTATGTGAGTTTGAAATCTGCCGGCGTCGGCTCGATGAAGGGCCTCTGCCCCTTCCACGACGAGCGCAGCCCCAGTTTTCACGTGCGCCCGCAGGTCGGTTTCTACCACTGCTTCGGCTGCGGAGAGTCGGGCGACGTCTACTCGTTCTTGCAGAAGATGGATCACGTCAGCTTCAGCGAAGCCGTCGAACGCCTGGCCGGCCGCGTCGGCCTGCAGCTGCACTACGAAGACGGCGAGGGTGCGCCAGACCACACCAACCGCGCGCGTCTGCTCGCCGCGAACCAGGCTGCCGCCGACTTCTTCGTCGCGCAGCTCGGGAGCCCAGGCGCCGAGGTCGGCCGTCAGTTTCTCGGCGAACGCGGCTTCGACGCCGCGGCCGCCGAACGATTCGGCATCGGCTTCGCCCCCAAGAGCTGGGACGAACTGACCAACCACCTGCGCGGCAAGGGCTTCAGCACCGAAGAGATCACCCTGGCCGGCTTGGTCTCCAGCCGCGAGGGGTCGAGCGGAGTCTACGACCGGTTCAGGGGCCGCCTCGTCTGGCCGATTCGCGACATCACCGGGCAAACGATCGGCTTCGGCGCGCGCAAACTGCTCGACGACGACAAAGGCCCCAAATACCTCAACACGCCGGAGACCCCGGTCTACCACAAGGCCCAGGTGCTCTATGGGCTCGACCTGGCCAAGCGTGACATCTCCCGCAGTCATCAGGTCGTCGTCGTCGAGGGCTACACCGATGTGATGGCCTGCCACCTGGCCGGCATCACCACCGCCGTCGCCACCTGTGGCACCTCGTTCGGCGTCGACCACATCAAAGTGCTGCGCCGCGTGCTCGGCGACGACAGCGGCATCGGCGAGGTCGTCTTCACGTTCGACCCGGATGCCGCCGGCCAGAAGGCCGCGGTGCGCGCGTTCGGCGAGGAACAGCGTTTCGCCGCGCAGACCTTTGTCGCCGTCGCGCCGGAAGGGCTCGATCCCTGCGACCTGCGGCTGAAGCGCGGCGATGACGCGGTGCGCCGCCTGATCGACGGCAAGAAGCCGATGTTCGAATTCATGATTCGGCAGGTGCTCAGCCAGTACAACCTCGACACCGTCGAAGGCCGCATCTCGGCGTTGCGAGCGGCGGCCCCCGTGGTCGCCGGCATCCGTGACCCCTCACTGCGTCCCGGCTATGTTCGTGAGCTCTCCCGCATGCTCGGTGTCGAGATGAGTGAGGTCAGCCGTGCCGTCTCGTCGGCACTCTCGCACCCCAAGGCCGAGACCCGTGAGACCCCACGCCGGTACGACGATCAGCCGGCCGAGCCACAGCCGGAAAAGCAGTTCTCTCTCGTCGAGCTGCCGACCGACCCGGCCACCCGGCTCGAGCGGGATGCCCTGATGGCGATGCTGCAGCATCCGACTCAGGTCGGCATCGACGTGATCGGGCGCGCGGTGCACACCAACTTCGTGCACCCGTCGCTCGCTATCGTGCGCGACGCGATCGCGGTCACGGTGAACACCGCCGCCGAACCGGGCTGGCTCGACCGCGTCATCGCCGAGGTACCGGACTCGCTGTCCAAACTAGTCACAGAGCTAGCGCTGGCCCCGCTGCCGGAGCGCACAGAACGCGACCTCACGCGCTATGTGAAAGACATCGCAGTGGCATTGATCGACCGTGACCTGCTGCGTCAGAAGGCCGAGCTGCTCGGGCGCCTGCAGCGCACGGATGCCACCGATCGCGAAGTATACGTCGCAATCCAACGCGAGCTCGTGCGCGTTGAGGCCGAACGTCGCAACCTGCGCGAAGAGGCGTAGATTCGGCCGCCGGCCAACATTGCAGCTTCGTAAAGACTTCTACCTTTTCTCCGACTGACCCGTTTTCTGTGCTAGTTCTTGCTCTACAGCACTGTCGCCGTAACCACTGTTTCGGCGACGCCGCATGAGATAACGACAGAAAGAGGTTACGGATATGACATCCGCATCCACGAACGGAAAACGCGTTTTCGCGGTCGCAGCAACAGCAGCTGCGGCCGCTCTCGTTCTCGCTGGTTGTTCGGCCGGCGGCTCCACCGAGGGATCCACCAATGCCGCAGGCGGTGGCACGATCATCATCGGCACCACTGACTTGGTCACGGTGCTCGACCCGGCGGGTTCCTACGACAACGGGTCATTCGCGGTCATGAACCAGGTGTTCCCGTTCTTGATGAACACCCCGTACGGCAGCCCGGATGTCGCACCAGACATCGCGACTTCGGCGGAGTTCACCGCACCGACGGAATACACCGTCACATTGAAGCCCGACCTCAAGTTCGTGAACGGCAACGCGCTCACCTCGTCCGACGTGAAGTTCACCTTCGACCGTCAGATCAAGATCAACGACGCCAACGGCCCGGCATCGCTGCTGTACAACCTCGACAGCGTCGAAGCGAAAGATGACACCACCGTCGTCTTTCACCTCAAGCAGGCCAACGACCAGATCTTCCCGCAGATCCTGTCGAGCCCGGCCGGCCCGATCGTCGATGAAGACGTGTTCTCGGCCGACGCGATCACGCCAGACAAAGACATCGTCGACGGCCACGCGTTCGCCGGACAGTACGACATCACAAGCTACGACTTCAACAACCTCGTCGCCTACAAGGCAAACCCCGACTACAAGGGCCTGCTCGGAGCACCGAAGAACGACGTCGTCAACGTGAAGTACTACACCGACGCGTCGAACCTGAAGCTTGAAGTGCAGAAGGGTGACATTGACGTCGCTTGGCGCAGCCTGTCGGCGACCGACATCGACAGCCTGCGCGGCGACAAGAACGTCCAGGTTGTCGACGGCCCCGGCGGTGAGACGCGCTACATCGTCTTCAACTTCAACACCCAGCCGTACGGCGCGACGACCGCAGAAGCCGACCCGGCCAAGGCGCTTGCCGTGCGTGAGGCGGCAGCGGACCTCGTTGACCGCTCTGAGATCGCGAAGCAGGTCTACAAGGACACCTACAC
Organism: Glaciibacter kafniensis; assembly: GCF_039538945.1. Classification (NCBI taxonomy): domain Bacteria; kingdom Bacillati; phylum Actinomycetota; class Actinomycetes; order Micrococcales; family Microbacteriaceae; genus Glaciibacter; species Glaciibacter kafniensis. The sequence continues at coordinate 514,706 of NZ_BAABCN010000002.1, forward strand.
CCCGCTCTACTCCTACGTTCCGGCCGGCCTGACCGGGGCGACAGAGTCACTGAAGCCGCTCTACGGCGACGGTAACGGCGGCCCGGATGCCGACAAGGCGAAGGCGACGCTTGACGCTGCCGGAGTGACCACCCCGGTCGTGCTGAACCTGCAGTACAGCAACGACCACTACGGCCCCTCCTCTGGCGACGAGTACGCGCTGATCAAGTCCCAGCTGGAATCGACCGGTCTCTTCACGGTCAACCTGCAGACGACGGAATGGGTGCAGTACTCGAAGGATCGCTCCAGCGACGTGTACCCGGCCTACCAGCTCGGTTGGTTCCCTGACTACTCAGACGCCGACAACTACCTCACGCCGTTCTTCCTCAAGGAGAACTTTCTGAAGAACCACTACGACAACCCTGAGGTGAACGACCTGATTCTGAAGCAGGCCGTCACCCCAGACGCGACGGAGCGCACCGGGCTGATCGAACAGATTCAAGACAAGGTCGCCGTCGACCTCTCGACCCTGCCGCTGCTCCAGGGCGCTCAGGTGGCCGTGACCGGCGCCGACGTGACGGGAACCTCCGACACACTCGACGCATCGTTCAAATTCCGTTACGCGGCACTCTCGAAAGGCTAGTCAGATCCACCGTTAGGGTTCGCCCTAGCTTGAAATGATGGGGGCATTCAGTCGCAACGGCTGGATGCCCCCCTCGCCTTGAAATCGTGAGGACAGCATGACCACTGTGGCAACGGCGCCGGCAGCACAATCAGGCACAACGCCTGGGCGCAAACGAACTTCATCGGGCGGGGGGATCGGGCGTTACATCCTGGTTCGGTTCCTGCTCATTTTTCCGACTATTTTCATCCTGGTTTCAATGGTGTTCTGGCTGATGCGCACCACCGGCGATCCGATCACGGCAGCGCTCGGCGGCAAGCTCGGCCCTGAGCAATTGGCCGAACGCATTCACGAGGCCGGCTACGACCGGCCAATCCTGATTCAATATGTCGAGTATCTCGGGCAGATCTTCACCGGCAATTTCGGCACGACGATCAGCACAAACCGTCCGGTCGTCGAGGTGCTGACCACCTATGGCGCCGCCACGGCCGAGCTGGCGTTCTACTCGCTCCTGGTGGCGTTCATCGTGGGTATTCCGCTCGGCATGGTCGCCGCATACTGGCGCGACAAAGGTCAGGATGCCGGCCTGCGCGTCTTCGCCATCCTCTGCTACGCCACACCGGTGTTCTTCTCCGGCCTGCTGTTCAAGTTGGTCTTCGCGGTCTGGCTCGACATTCTGCCGGTTTCGGGTCGGGCCTCGACGCGCGCCGAGCTCGAAATGCAGATGCTCCCGCACAAAACCGGGTTCTATACGATTGACGCGATCCAAACCGGTAACCCCGCGGTGTTGGCGGATGTGCTCCAGCACGCGGTGCTGCCCGCGCTCGCGCTCGGGCTCCTGACGGCCGGCGTCTTCTTGCGCCTGGTGCGCGCGAACGTGATCGGCACCCTCGGCACCGACTACGTCGACGCGGCACGTTCCCGCGGAGTCAGCGAGTTTCGCCTGGTGAGCAAGCACGCCTATCGGCCGGCGCTCATCCCGATCATCACCGTGATCGGGCTGCAGATCGCGCTGCTGCTCGGCGGCGCCGTGCTGACCGAAACCACCTTCGAGTGGAAGGGCCTCGGCTTCATGCTCTCCGAGTTCTTGAAAGCGCGAGACTTCGTTGCCGTGCAGGGCATCGTCGCCCTGCTCGCCGTGATCGTGGCGTTGTCCAATTTCATCGTGGATATCATTGCCGCGATCATCGACCCGAGGGTGAGGTACTAGCCATGACCGAGCTCATCGAAACGCCGGCTGCCGGCATCCGTCGCCCGTCGCTGTGGCAGCGGCTCCCCGTGGTGCACCAGGTGCGCCAGAGCATGGGGTGGCAGCGGGGCATGCTGCTCACCGGCCTGGTGATCACAGCCCTCTTTGTGTTCACCGCGATCTTTGCGCCCCTGTTGGCGCCGTACAGCTATGACCAGCTGCGCGATGCGAGCGGCGTCTTCGGCGCCCAGCTGCCCCCGGGCGGCGCTCATCTCTTGGGTACGACGGTCGGCGGCTACGACGTGCTCTCCCGGGTGATCTGGGGAGCACAGACCGCGATCTTCGTGATCGTCGTCGCCGTGACGCTGTCGCTCTTCGCGGGAGTGGCGCTGGGGCTCGTCTCCGGCTATTTCGGCGGCTGGCTCGACCGGGTGCTCGTCGTGGTCTGTGACGCGGTGTACGCATTCCCCTCGCTGCTGCTCGCCATCGTGATGTCCATCGTCATCTCTGGTGGAAAGTCAGACCTGGTCGGTGGCGTGTTTGCCGCGGCGATTTCGATCACCGTGGTGTTCATTCCGCAGTATTTTCGGGTGATTCGCGCGGAGACCGTGCGCATTAAATCTGAGGCCTATGTCGAATCAGCGCGGGTTCTCGGTGCGAGCAACAGTCGGATCATGTTCCGCCATGTGCTCAGAAATGCCACTCGTACCCTCCCGCTGATTTTCACTCTGAATGCATCGGAAGCGATCCTCACGCTCGCCGGCCTCGGTTTTCTCGGCTTCGGTATTGAGCCGTCTTCGGCTGCCGAATGGGGTTACGACCTGAACAAGGCGCTGTCGGATGTCACGAGCGGCATCTGGTGGACGGCGCTGTTTCCCGGGCTGGCCATCGTGTTGGCTGTACTCGGCATCACGCTCGTGGGGGAGAGCCTCAATGACCTCGCCGACCCACGGCTGCGCGGTCGGCGCCGAGTCGGCCAAGACTCCGGCCTTGTCGCCGAAACCTCGGTCGTTCCCGGCGGTTCGCTTGACGAGGTGCCCGGTATCTCGGGTATCGAGCCCAGCGGGATGCCTGACCGAAGAAGACCCGATGACGACGGATTCGAGGCAAGACTATGAACGACATCGTGACAATCACCAACCTCGGGGTGTCGTTCTCGACCGATGCCGGAGCGGTGAAGGCGGTCGACGGGATCAGCCTCACCGTGGCACCTGGCGAAGTTCTCGCCATCGTCGGGGAGAGCGGCAGCGGAAAAACCGTCACCGCCAAGACACTTCTCGGGCTCCTGCCCGAAACTGCGACAACCAACGGCGTCGTGATCGTGCGGAGCAAAGACGGGTCTGACCAGAACGACGTGCTCTCGGTCAGCAAGAGCCGGTTGCGCTCTCTGCGCGGCACGGATGTCTCGATGGTGTTCCAGGAGCCGTCAACGGCGCTGAACCCCGTCTACACCGTGGGGTGGCAGATCGCTGAAGGGATCATGGCGCACGGCAAGTTCAGCAAGGCCGAGGCGCGGGCGAAAGCCATCGACATCCTGGGCCGGGTCGGTATTCCCGAGCCTGAGGTGCGCGTGAACTACTATCCTCACCAGTTCTCGGGCGGCCAGAAGCAGCGAGTGGTCATCGCCATGGCCTTGGTGCTCGACCCGGGCCTGATCGTCGCCGACGAACCGACGACGGCACTGGATGTGACGGTGCAGGCCGAGATTCTCGATTTGCTGCGGCGGTGTCGTGACGAGTTCGGCACCGCGATTGTGCTGATCACTCACAACATGGGGGTTGTCGCCGACCTCGCCGACCGCGTTGCAGTGATGTACCAAGGCAAGTTGGTCGAGGAGGCCGACGTTCAGACTCTGTTCAGCAACCCGCAGGCCGACTACACCAAGCGCCTGTTGGCCGCGGTTCCGCATGTCGGGCAAGGAATCGTGTTCGCCAGGGCGCGTGCAGAGGCTCGCACTCCCGAATGGGAAGCGCAAGCGCCGGTCGTTGTCGCCGACAACCTGCGGATCGAGTACCCCGGCCGGTTCGGGCGTGCCGGGTTCACGGCGGTCGACGGGATCAGTTTCTCGATCAAACCGGGTGAAGTCTTGGGTCTGGTGGGGGAGAGCGGGTCGGGAAAGACCACGACCGGGCGGGCAATCGCCGGGCTGACGCGTGTCACCGGCGGGTCGTTGCAGGTGCTGGGTCATGAGATGAACGGAGTCAAGGAGCGCCAGTTCAAGAAGGTGCGCGGCAACATCGGGTTCGTCTTTCAAGACCCGGCGTCGAGCTTCAACCCGCTCTTGACCATCGCTGATTGCGTGGCCGAGCCGCTCGTCGTGCACGGCCGGGCTGCGAATCCGGCGGCGGCGAGAGCCAGGGTCAATGAGCTGCTCGAGGCGGTGCAATTGCCGCGTGCGTACGGCGACCGGTATCCGCACGAGCTGAGCGGTGGGCAGCGGCAGCGCGCCAGCCTGGCCAGGGCGCTCGCGCTGGAACCCGCGCTGCTGATCGCCGATGAACCGACATCCGCTCTGGACGTCTCAGTTCAGGCGCGCGTGCTCGAGCTCTTCGCCGAGCTGCAGCGCGAGTTCGGATTCGCCGCGCTCTTTATCAGCCACGACCTGGCCGTCGTCGACATTCTCGCCGACCGGATTGCCGTGCTGTACCGGGGCAAACTCGTCGAGGAGGGAACCGGAGCCGAGGTGCTCGGTGCGCCACAGGATCTCTACACGCAACGGCTCCTCGCTTCGCTTCCGGTGCCAGACCCCGCTGAGCAAGCGCTGCGGAGGGAAGGGCTTCGGCGCCTGCGTGCGGCAGGATAGAGGTATGACCAGCGGCAAAGCCTCAGCCTTTCCGATCTCGACGAGCGATCTGACGATTGAGTACCCGCCGCACGGCGCCAGCTCGGCGTTCGTCGCCGTGCACGGGCTCACTCTGCAACTCGCTCCCGGCGAGGTGCTCGGTCTACTCGGTGAGAGCGGATCGGGCAAGAGCACTGTCGCGCGCATTCTCTCCGGTGCGGCCTTGACCAGCGACTTCGGCGACGTACGCCCGGTGATCACCGGGGGAGAGGCGAGCGTGCTCGGCCACAAGCTGCGCCGAATCGGCCGTCGCGCGCTCAATGAGGTCACGTTCGGTGTCGGCATGCTGGCCCAGGATGCCGCCGAAACGCTCCCCGCCACGATGACGGTTGCCGAGATCGTCGCCGAGCCGGTGCTCGACCGGGATCGCCGGTACAACAGCGTTGCGCTGGCGACCCGGGTTGCCACCATGATCGACGCGGTGCGGCTTCCGTTGTCGGTGCTCGATAAGTTTCCCTACGAACTCAGCAGCGGGCAGCGCCAGCGGGTTGCTCTCGCCCGCGCTCTGGTCTTCGGACCTGAGCTGCTGATCGCCGACGAACCGACGGCCGGGGTCGACGCGACAGTGCGCCATGCGGTGATCGATTTGATCAGCGAGTTGCAGCGGGAGCGGGAGTTCTCAGCGCTGGTCATCAGCCATGACCTGGCCGTATTGCGGCGCGTGGCGAACCGAATCGCCGTCATGCACCAGGGAGTTCTCGTCGGCCTGGGAACGATCGAAGACGTCTTCACTGACCCGTGGCATCCGTATGTCGCAGAGATGGCGAAGGCGTTGACCATCACGCAGCACCACACAGAAAGCGTCTAAGCATGTCGACAAGCCCTGACGTCGTCGCCTTCATCGAAGACCAACTGGGCGGGCTCTTCGTGCGAACGCGAGCGATGTTCGGCGAGTTCGGCCTGTATTGCGATGAGAAGATCGTGGCACTGATCTGTGACGACGATCTGTTTCTGAAACCCAGCTCCATCGATCCGGTGTTGCTCGAGCGCACCGAGCTCGCGCCGCCGTATCCGGGCGCGAAGAACTACTACCGGGTGCCCGGTGATGCTCTCGAAGACCGGGACTGGCTGAGAGCGGTGGTGCAGGCCACGGCTGACGCATTGCCGCTGCCGAAGCCGCGCACGCCGAAGCAGGCCAAGCCGCGCAGTGTTACACCGTCGCCCTCGCAGGACTCCTGATGACCCCGTCGAACGCGCCCCGCCACCGCGCTGTCGTTCCGACAGACATCACGCCGCTCCCGGCCGGGCAGCGTCCGACGCCCGGTCCGATCGCGGTATTGGCGAATTCGTCGGGGGACGCGGCGGAGGAGTCGTCCGCCGCGGCGCTGTTCGCAGACGCGGTGACGGATGCCGGTGGCACGCTCGCCCCGCTTTCGAACGACACACGCGGCCTCGTCTGGCTCTCGTACTCCCGCTCCGACGAGCTGGGAGAGATTCTCGCGGCGCATCCGCAGATTGGCTGGGTGCAGCTTCCCTGGGCCGGTGTTGACGCGTTCAGCGGCATTCTGGCGGCCCGCGATCGCCCCGGGCTGATCTGGACGAGCGCCAAAGGCGCCTATGCGCAGCCGGTCGCCGAACACGCGCTCGCCCTCAGCCTGGCGCTGCTGCGGGTTCTGCACACGCGTGCCAGAGCGACGACCTGGAATTCGGTGCCGGCCGGACGTTCGTTCTATGGGCGCAACGTCGTGATCATCGGGGCCGGCGGCATCGCCCTCGAGCTGATCAATCTGCTGGCCCCGTTCGGAGCGCACGTCACGGTCGTGAGGCGCAGCGACGCTCCGGTGCCCACGGCCGAGCGCACGGTGACCACTCGCGACCTGCTGCAGGTTCTGCCGGATGCCGACGTCGTCGTGGTCGCCGCAGCGCTCACCGGCGACACTCGCCATCTCATCGGCACGGCCGAGCTGGCGGCCATGAAGCGCGAGGCCGTGCTCGTGAACGTGGCGCGCGGGGGCCTGGTCGACACCGCTGCACTCGTGCAGGCGCTGGCCACGTCAACCATTGCCGGAGCCGCGCTCGACGTGACCGATCCGGAGCCTTTGCCCGACGGGCATCCGCTCTGGAACGAGCCACGATGCCTGATTACGCCGCACATGGCCGACACGCCCGAGATGACTTCGCCGCTGCTCGCGGAGCGAATTCGCCTGAATGTGCGTGCGTTCCTTGAAGATTCAAGGTTCGTGGGCGTGGTTGACCCCGCCAGAGGCTACTGAAGTGGATGCCTGGACAGCCGAGTGGATTTGGTGATGCGGCAACCTTTGATAAAGTAGCAACGCTGCTCAGGCAGTATTCCTCGATAGCTCAATTGGCAGAGCAGCCGGCTGTTAACCGGCAGGTTGTTGGTTCGAGTCCAACTCGGGGAGCGAAAGGCCACCAAGGGCTCCACCCCTGGTGGTCTTTTTTGCTTTAACCCTCAGTAGCGGGCTGCGCCGCCGTGAGGGTCGTGCCCCCTACTGGGGCGTTGTATCCCCGATTGTGCCCCACTAGGTTTTTCGAGGGTCTAATCGTGAAGTTCAGAATTGTCGTCTGTGAGGGCGCGCCCCGCGAGGGGGACCACCCACAGCGACACTGAGGACTCCACGATGCCCCGTACAACGATCGACGCCGCTCCGAACCACGGGCGAGTTCGACGCATGCTGACTCGATCGATCGGGATGGCCGCATCCGTTCTTCTCGCCATGACTGGGGTGATTGCAATCGCCGCCCCCGCGCATGCGGATGCGCAGAGCATCGATGTCGACAATGTGACCTACTCATACGACGACGCCGATGTTGCGGCGGGTGCGACGGTCACCGATTTCGTACAGGTGGGAACCACGCTGACGATTCCGGGCACGATCGACGTGGCCGGCACGAGCTACGTTGTGACCGCCATCGGTGCCCATGCGCTTGAGGGCGCCCTCGACGGCACGGGGCTGACCTCCGTGACGTTGCCGGATTCGATCGCCACGATTGGCGAATACGCCTTCTACGGGAACGAGCTGACCTCGATCACGCTCCCCAGCACACTGACCGAGATCGGTGACAGTGTGTTCAGCTTCAACAAGCTGACCACGGTTGACATGCCGGACTCCATTACGACGATTGGCCCGTCGGCCTTCTTCGGCAACGAACTGACGTCGATTGTTCTTCCGAGCAGCCTGGTAACAATCGGAGACACCGCATTCGGTTATAACAAGTTGGCGTCGGTCGTCATCCCGGATTCCGTCACGACCATTGAGCAGTACGCCTTCGAGATGAACGGGATGACCTCGCTTCACCTCGGCAATTCCGTTGAGACGATCGGCCCGCTCGCCTTCACCAGCAATCGGCTGACCTCAGTCACGATTCCCGACTCGGTGACGAACATCGGCTTGTTCGCTTTTACTTACAACTGGCTGCAGAACGTCACCCTCGGAAACTCCGTCGATGTCATCGACGACGGCGCATTTACGCTGAATTTTGACTACGAGTGGGTGTACGGCCAGATCCCTGCACAAGACGAGTACAAATCAGCCACCTCCACCCTGATGAGCGTTGCCTTCACCGGTGCGGCCCCCACCAGTTTCGTCGAACCGTATGTCGACGGCGGCGACGCCTACGGCGGTTCCTTCGGTCAAGCCTTCGGCGTCATCGTGTCGTTCCGGTCGACTTTTGGTGCCACCTTCACCACGCCTCTCTGGAACAAGTACCCGAGCGTTTCCATCGCCACCGCAACCGTCAGCTTTGACATGAACGGGCACGGCGACCAGGTGCTGAGCCAGCCGGTCACCGTCGGCTCTACCGCCAGTGAGCCGACTGCGCCGGTTGCGGCGGGGTGGACGTTCACCGGTTGGTTCACGGATGCTGCGCCGACGGTTCCCTTTGATTTCGCGACGACGATCACCGGTGACACCGTGTTGCATGCCGGCTGGTCTCAGATTCCGACCACCGCGAACGTGAACTTCAATATGAACGGGCACGGCACCCAGGTTGTGGCTCAGATCGTGACGATCGGTGATGTCGCTGTCGAGCCGCTGACGCCGACCGCGGCGGGGTGGACGTTCACCGGTTGGTTCACGGATGCTCTAGCGACGGTTCCGTTCGACTTCGATACGAAGATCACTTCGGACATCCTGTTGACAGCTGGTTGGTCGCAGAACCCGGTGACGGCGAATGTCAGCTTTGATATGAAGGGGCACGGCACCCAGGTGGTGGCGCAGACCATCACGGTCGGTGGTGTCGCTCTCGAGCCGATGGCGCCGATCGCGGCGGGCTGGACGTTCACCGGTTGGTTCAGGGATGCCGCGCCGACGGTTCCGTTCAGCTTCGCCACGAAGATCACCGGTGACACCGTGTTGCGCGCCGGTTGGTCGCAGAACCCGGTGACGGCGAGTGTCAGCTTTGACATGAAGGGGCACGGCACTCAGGTTGCGGCTCAGACCGTGACCCTCGGCGATGTCGCGACCGAGCCGGCGGCGCCGGTCGCTGCGGGTTGGACGTTCACCGGCTGGTTCACGGATGCCGCGCTGACGACTGAGTTCGACTTCGCCACGAAGATCACCGGTGACACCGTGTTGCGTGCTGGTTGGTCGCAGAACCCGGTTGTGCCGACGACGGCGAGTGTCAGCTTTGATATGAACGGGCACGGCGCTCAGGTTTCGCGCCAGAGTGTCACGATCGGTGAGGTCGCGACTCAACCTGTCGAACCCGCCGCGGACGGTTGGACGTTCACCGGTTGGTACACGGATACCGCGCTGACGAGTGAGTTCGACTTCGCCACCAAGATCACTGCCAACACAGTGCTCATCGCCGGGTGGTCGAAGAACGCGGTGACTCCGACTCCGACTCCGACGCCGACTCCGACGCCGACCCCGACGACGCCCACCACGTCCACCCCGGTGCCGATTCCCGCGACTCCGACGGCAACACCTGGGTCGGGTGCTGCACTCGCCTCGACCGGAGCCTCTGATCCGAGCGGCCCGATCGGCATCGCGCTTGCCGTGCTTCTCCTCGGCGCTGGCCTCATCGCCGTGCGTCGTCGCTTCTCGCGTGGCTAGCACGCACGTCTGAGCCGAGGAGGCGGTGCGCACTATTGGGTGTGCACCGCCTCTGTGCGTTGGGCAGCGGGGGAGAGAGCGAAGCGCGACCTCCTCGTTGGTCGAGGAACGAGCGAGCGGAGCGAGCCCGTGTCTATTGGGCAAATGACCACTTCGTTGATCGAGGAGCAGCCGACGAAGGAGGCCGCATCTCGAGATCTCGCGAGCCAATCCTTGAACTCGAGTTGCGTTCAAATGTCGGCTCGCGAGGTCTCGAGACGGCCGCGGGCGGCCTCCTCGACCAACGAAATGGTCAAATTCGTCCACCACAATGCCGCTCAGCGGCGCCACAGCTCGAGACCTCGCGAGTGACCCCTCAGACGCAACCCTGGTCCAGAGATCGGCATGCGGGGTTTCGAGGCCCGTGCTCCTTCGTCGCGCGCTCCTCATCTAACAGACGCGCTCCTCACAACGGATTGGTCGGGTGTCGCGACCGGTGAGCGACCTTGTCGAGATCCGGTGACCGCGTCTCGAGGTCGGTGAACCCCGTCGTGACTGGTCGTCGGGACGGCCGTGGCCGCCGAATCTAGAACGGCGGTTTGTCGGTGTTGGGGAGTGCGACCGGTCCGATGCGGTGTTCGGGTTGGGTCGTGTAGGTGTGTCCGGTGGGGGAGGTCCAGATGATGGTGCCGGCGTCGCCGTGGATGTAGGACCAGCCGATTTCGTGTTTATCGCGATGGTCCTTGGGGCACAGGCTCGCGAGGTTGGTTAGGTTGGTTTCGCCGCGCTGGCCGTTTTCCCAAAACGGGATGCTGTGATCGATGTCGCAGTCCGCGGCGGCCCGGGTGCAGCCCGCCGACCGGCAGGTTCCGTCGCGGAGCCGCAGCACGGCGCGGAGGTCTGCGGGTGGTTTGTAGCGTTTGCGGCCGACGGAGAGCCATGCCCCGGTCTCGGGATCGGTGAGCACCCGCAGCCAACTGGGCGCGGTGCCGGCGAGCTCTTTGGCGGTGTCGAGGTCGATCGGCCCGTAGCCTTCGAGCACGGCCGGTTCGTCGCTGCGGCCGAGCAGCGTCAGCGCGGGGACCAGGATCACGACATCCGGTTTGATGCCCCGGCGACGCCGTGTCCGGCCGGGACCGTTCTTCGAGCCGTTCTTCGAGCCGGAAGTCGAGCCGTTCGTCGACCCGCCCCTTGATCCAGTGCCGTCACGGTCGGGTTCGTTCGGGTCGAGGATCAGATCGACGAGCACATCCGCTTTCAACTGGGTGAGGGTGCGGGGTTCGTCCGCGCGCTGCAGTGCCCGCGCGGTGCCGGTCAGGCGGGTGCAGATCGCGGTCGCCTGACCGGCGGGCAGGAACGCACTGACATACGCCATGCCGTCGGCGGCCGGTTCGAAGAACACCGCCCGATCCGCGACGCTGCGCTGATGGCGCACGGTGATCGACGCCGGGTCCAGGCGTTCTCGGGCTTTGCGGGTTTTCTGGGCGAACTGCGACACGATCAGGTCCCCGGCCCCGGGCAGCACCGCCTTCTCCAACTCGGCTTTGTCGTCCGGGCTGAGGCCGAACGATTGGTCGGCGAGGGCGACGGCGTGCCGGTAGCTGATCTGCCCCGCGTGCAACGCGGCGAAGGTGTCGGGCAGGGTGTGGATCAGCGCTTGGCTGACGGCGATGGTGGTTTCCATGGTGCGTTCCGGCACCCGCAGGGCGCAGGACAGTTCGGAGACGAGCACGCGTCGGTTCGCCCAGCGTTGCCGCAGGGTCGATTCGGTGTCCGGGAGGGTGCTCAGCTGCTCGCTGAGCAGCCGGGCCTCATCGATCGCGAGGGCGGTGTCGGCGGCCAACACGGCCTGCCGGCGGTTCAGATCGGCGACCACATCGATCTGTTCGCCGAGACGTTCCAACAACGGGTTCATACTGAAAGTCTGCCAGGCACCACTGACATTGGAGCCGCCAGAAAGACCTGCTGACCGGGGGTTGTGGATAACTTCGAGGCGGAGTTCCTGTGGAGGACGGAGTGTCGACGGGCTTGACCAACGAGGTGGTCGGGTGTGGAGGCCGGCTCGCGAGGTCGACAGGCTCGACCACCGGCCTACCCTCCGCGTGTGCGCTTGAATCGTCGCCTACGCGGTCGCGACGCGACGATTTGAGCGCACGCACGGAGCTGGCGGCCGGATAGGCGAAAGGGAGCTCGAGACGCGGCCGACTCCGTCGGCGGGCGCTCCGCAATCAGCGAGGCGGGCGCATCCGTCGCGATGTGCGCGGCAAGCACATCGGGCGCAGACGGGACCGAAATCAGGAGTGGAGTGCGTGTCGCGGATGCGGCGGCCCGGGAATCCGGGAGCGGGCCAGGGCCGACACACCTCCACTCCTGATTTTGGTACCCCGTGGGAGAACGATGGGCGGGTTCAGAGCCCGGCTCACGGGGGTATCGACGGGCTCGACCAACGTGGAAAGCAACGGCCGCGGGTTGGGGCGCAAGCTTTCGAGTCAGCTCCTGGCTGAGCGTGTCGAGGGACCGGACGCCGCAACGTCCAGCGCCCTGCGAGCAAGAAATGTCGATCCGGCAACGGCAGCCGGCATGGTGAACACGGCGCCGAGCGGAACCATGAACAGCAGCTGTGTGGCCACACCGAAGCCGAGCAGCTGCCAACGGATGCCGCGGCGGAGCGATCTCTGGGCCGGCCCGGGAATTCCACGTGCGTCGAACGCCCGGGCGCTGAGTTCCACGGCCAGCAGCCGCCCCGAAAGCACGACGCCCGCAACGGGAGCCAGCACACCGCCGATCAACGGGATGAAGCCGAGAAGTCCGACGCCGATCGCGGTGATCACGCCCAAACCGATGAGCCCGAGTGAGCTGCGCACCGCACGCCAGATGCCCGCTCCCGCTTCGGGAATCACACCGCCCTGATCGAGTTCAACGGCACGCCAAATACGCTCGTAAAACGGGTCACCAACGGCCAGCGTCAGGGCCGTGAATGTGACGGCGGCGAGCACGATTGCCGCCGCAAAGAGAACAGTTCCGGTGGCGGCGCTCACAATGGCAGGCCAAGGGGCCGGCCACGACTCGTCGAACGGTGTCAGCCAGTCGACGATCAGAGGCAGAGAGAAGCCGAGCGTGATCAGAGCGGCGAGCATGAACGCGAAGACAATGGCGGCCGGAACGAGACCCAGCATCATCGCGCCGGGGCGGCGCCTCCAGAAGCCGAAGCCGTGCATCAACTGGCCGACACCAGTGAAGAACCCGCTCAGCACAGTGCAGATCTCGGACGGAGGGTGATCGTTGGGCTGGCACAGGCGCATGGCACGGGCCCAGCCTAGACGAAGGCGAGCGGAGGGAGCCGGGATGCTCGCTCCGTGGCGCGCGCGTTTCGGTCTGCACTTTCCGGTCGGCACGTCCCGGTCGGCACTTCGAGGCTCCTGCCCGTATAGTTGTGACGGAGCAATCGCTCTCTATCAGCGGAAATCCGCGGATTTTTAGCTCTTCCTGAATCACGCAGGGCTGCAGAAGTTTCGCGGCAGGGTGTTGATTCGATTCCTACTCGGGAGCGAAAGACCACCAAGGGCCTTACCCTGGTGGTCTTCTTAGTTTCCCGCGCACGGCACAGGTCGTCGCACGAAAGGCGATTCGGATGGATCTCTGGCTCCTCATCAGCGTTGGACTCGCGGTACTGACCGTCGTCTTCATCGTGCTGTGGATTGTTGCCGCACGAAAATCTCGGCGCACCACGTTCGACCGCACGGAGGCGGAGCGCGCGCGCATCGACCTTGAGCTCTCCTTGGCCGAGCAGCAGGGGCGACTCGGCATCATCCGTGAGCTGCAGGATGTCGCGGTGCTGTCGATCTCTCGGCTGATCACTCGGGCAGAAGGCGCTCGGTACACCGCCGAAAGTGACCCGTCGACTGCGGTGCGTGCAGTGACCGCCGTCGTCAGCGAGGGTCGCGACGCCCTGGCCGACATGCGCCGCGTTCTCACCATCGCCCGCGAAGGCGAATCGGTGGCGGCCCTCGGCCCCGGCCTGCAGTCAGCCCGCGACCTGTTTCGGGTCATGCGCGACGCCGGACTCGTGGTGAGCTTCACCGAGACCGGCGAGCGATTCGCGTTGAAGCCCGGTGCCGAACTCGCCGTCTTCCGCATTCTGCAGAGTGCGCTGGCCAACACACTGAAGCACGGCGGCATCGGCACAGAAGCCCGCATCTCCTTCACCTGGACGCAAGACGGCCTGCAGCTGCTCATCGACGACGACGGCATCCGTGCCGCGGCACGTCGTGAGAGTGTCGACGCCGGTGAGTTCGCCGCCCGCACGAGCTACACGATCGACGATGACCTCAAGGCTCTGAGCGAGAACATCGCCGGCGCCGGTCTCACCCAGATGCGCGAGCGTACGCAGCTATTCGGTGGCGTTTTCAACGCCGTCACCGTTCCAGGAGTGGGTTTCACCGTCTCGGCTGTCTTTCCGGCACTCCGCTTTCACAACGGCGTCCACGGTGTCGATCTCGCCAACCGGTAGTACGACTGACGGTAGCCCTGCGTGCGACGACGAGGTGTCTGCTGAGGTGACTGCCAACGGTTCCGCTGACGGCCCCGCTGACTTCTCTGCTGATGAGGGCGCGGATGCCTCCGCTCAGCTGCGCAATCGTCAACAAGCGATGAGGGCGTCGCTCGCCGTCGGAATCGCCACCGCTGCCTATGGGATATCCTTCGGCGCCCTCGCCGTCGCATCCGGACTCGATATTTGGCAGACGTGCTTCTTGAGCCTCGTGCTGTTCTCCGGTGGCTCGCAGTTCGCCCTGATCGGCGTGATCGCATCCGGGGGCCTGGCGGCCGGGCCATCGGCGATTGCCGGTGCGGTTCTTCTCGGCACGCGCAACAGCATTTACGGGATGCGCACCTCGGCGATCGTGGGCCCCGGTTTCTGGCGGCGCGTGGCCGCGGCCTGGATCACGATTGACGAGTCGACGGCGGTTGCTCTCGCACAGCCAACGCCGCGCAGTAGAACCATCGGGTTCTGGGTGACGGGACTCATTGTCTTCGTCGGCTGGAACATCACCACTCTGCTGGGCGCGCTCATCGGCGACGCGCTGGGCGACACCAGCGCCTATGGGCTGGATGCGGCGGCGGCCGCCGCCTTCGTCGGTCTGCTCTGGCCTCGGCTGAAGCGTCGTCAGCCGATTGCCGTCGCGATTGCCGCTGCTGCAGTGGCGGCGCTGCTCACGCCCGTGCTGATGCCGGGGCTGCCGATTCTCGCTGCGGCGGTCGTTGCGCTCGTTGTCGGCTGGTTCAACTGGTTGGGCGACCCTGCTCCACAGAACCCTGCTCCACAGAACCCCGCTCCGAAGACCGGGCGGGAGGAAGCGCGATGACAATGTGGCAGATCATTATTCTGGCGTCGATCGCGTGCCTCGCGCTCAAGCTCGCCGGCTACCTCGTGCCGCCATCGCTGTTGGCGAAACCGGCTCCTGCCCGCATCGCAGATCTGCTGACGGTGGCGTTGCTGGCGGCGCTGATTGCCGTTCAGACGTTGGGGGCGGGGGAGGCGATCGTGTTCGACGCGCGGATTCCCGCGGTGCTCGTCGCCGTCGTGCTCTTCGCCCTGCGCGTGCCGTTCATTCTGGTGGTGATCGCGGCGGCCGGGGTGGCCGCCGCGATTCGGGCCTTCGTCTGAGTCGTTGAGAGTGAGGCCTAGCCCTCCAGGTCGTCGACCCCAGGCATCCAGCTCAGGCCATCGACGCCCCAGCCGTTCTTGCGACGTACCTTGATGGCGATCTTCGAGTAGTGGTGTTCCAGGCGGTCCACGTAGAGGGTTCCGTCGAGGTGGTCGAATTCGTGCTGAAAAATGCGGGCCAACCAGCCGTCGGCACGAATCTCAAACGGCTTCTGGTCGAGGTCGACAGCCCTCAGAATTGCTGACTCGGCGCGGCGAAGCGGAAAGCGTTCGCCGGGGAACGACAGGCATCCCTCGACGTCTTCGTCTTCATCGGCCTCGTCGGCCGGAACCGGGGTGATCCACAATTCTGGGTTGATTGCGACTCCGCGCCACGTCACATCGTCGTCATCGAGATAGCCGAAGGTGAAGAGCCGGAGCGGCACTCCAACCTGGGGCCCGGCCAATCCGACGCCGGGGGCGGCATCCATCGTCTCGAACATGTCTTGCACCAGTTCGCGCAGTGTGTCGTCGAAATCGACGACGGGTTCTGCGGGGGAGTGAAGAACGGGGTCACCTGAAATAACTATCGGTCGTACGGCCATTCAGCAAGAATATCGTGCTCGCGCTCGATAGGGTCGTTGAGTGACTCCCGACCTGATCGACCTCGCCGTGGACATCCCGATCGACCCGCGTCAAGCCATTGGAATTCCGCTGGCCTTGATCGGAGCTGTCTTTCTCTCGCTCGGTGCCCAGTTTCAGCACCGTGGTGTGAACAAGGTTGAGGCGAAGACCGAAGAGGTGACCGGCGGACTCAACGTTCGCCAGCTGACCTTGCTGCTTGCCCGGCCGTCCTGGGTTCTCGGAACGATCATGCTCGGGCTTGCCATCGCATTTCAGCTCACGAGCCTGGCGTTCGCACCACTCATCGTGGTGCAGCCGCTCGGCGCTTTCGCGCTGGTGATCACGGCGATCCTGAATTCCCGCATCTCGAAGGTCAAACTGAACAGGTCGTCGATCATCGCGATCTGCATGTGCGTCGGCGGCGTCGGACTCTTTGTCACAGTGGCGGCATTCACTGCCGTCGACAAGCCAGTGACCAATCAGAATTTGATCACGATCCTGATCATCCTTGCTGTTGTTCTCGTTCTTGCCGGCGCAGCATTTATCTTTCTGCGCAAGAAGTTCAAGGCGATTTTCTACATCATCGCGGCCGGAGTTCTCTACGGTTTCGTCGCCACACTGGCGAAGGTTGTCATCAACCGCTTCCAGCACGGCAACGTCGAGAATTTGACGTTGATCTGTCTGGTCGGCCTGCTCACAGCGGCGGCACTCGGCGGGTACTTCGTGCAGAACGCCTACGCGTCGGGACCACCTGACCTCGTCATTGCCGGTCTCACCGTCGTCGATCCGCTCATCGCCGTTGGCATCGGAATCATTGTTCTCGGGGAGGCGTCGCAGGCTCCGCTGTGGGCCGCGATCGCTTTCGTTGTTGCTGGCGTCGTCGCGATTTGGGGAGTGTTCTTGCTCGCGAAGTTCCACCCGCAGGCCGAGAGCTAAGCGCCGATTTGCCCCTCTTCTCAGCGTGTCGGTATGTCACTCGATGACGGCTCGCCAGCGTGGATCGGGACTCGTTCAGCGGCATCGGATTAGAATGGGGTACGAGCGAAGCTGATCGGCGGGGGCCGTCGACACTCATTCTTAGCCGGTCGACATTCCCGGCCCACCAACGTAGGGATTTTTCCTCTTGACTGATTCGACCAATTTGCCGAGCACCGTGCCTCCGCGCACAGAGCCGGTGGCGAAGAAGCCGATCCGGGTATTGATTGCCGCTGACACGTTCGCGCCCGATGTGAACGGTGCGGCTCGGTTCGCCGAGCGCTTGGCTGCCGGCCTCGTGGCACGCGGGCACGATGTGCGCGTTGTCGCCCCGGCGGCATCACGGAAGCACGGCACCTTTGCCGAGACCCACGAGGGCCAGCCGCTCACCGTCTACCGCCTGCACAGCTGGCGCTGGTATCCGCACGACTGGCTGCGATACGCCCTGCCGTGGATCATCCGTCGCAACGCGCGTCAGATTCTCGACACGTTCCAGCCCGATGTCGTGCACTTCCAGTCGCACATCCTCATGGGCCGCGGCATGACAATTGAGGCTGAGAAGCGCGGCATCCGCATCATCGGAACCAACCACTTCATGCCCGAGAACATGCTTGAGTTCTCGATGGTTCCGAAGGCGTTGCAAGAGCGTGTGATCGCTGCCGCGTGGAAGGCCGCGCGTCGCACCTTCGGTCGGGCTGAAGCCGTCACCACGCCCACCCAGCGCGCCGCACAGTTTCTGGAGAAGTACACCGGGCTGACCGGCGTGCTCGCCATCTCCTGCGGCATCAACGCCGACAACTATGAGCCGAGCTTCAAGCCGCGCACCGAGAACCGTATCCTCTTCGTCGGTCGCGTGACCGGCGAGAAGCAGATCGACGTTCTGCTCAAGGCTGTGGCTCAGCTTGATCCGCAGCTGAAGACTCAGCTCGAGATCGTGGGCGGGGGAGACCAGAAACGCAACCTTGAGAACCTGGCCGATGCCCTCGGCATCCGTGACCGGGTCACGTTCACCGGTTACGTGACGGATGCTGAGCTGCGCGCGGCGTACACGCGCGCCACAGTGTTTGCCATGCCGTCGATCGCCGAACTGCAGAGCATCGCGACGATGGAAGCAATGGCTTCTGGATTGCCGATCGTTGCGGCGAATGCCATGGCGTTGCCGCACCTCGTGCACGACGGTGAGAACGGCTTTCTCTTCGAGCCGAGCAACCCGCACGACCTTGCGGCGAAGCTGACGACGGTGCTCACTGCCGGGCCGGACGAGCTCAACACGTGGAAGAACGAGTCATTGAGGCTGATCGAAGCTCACGACATCAACCGCACTCTCAACACGTTCGAGAATCTGTATCGCGGGGAACCGGTGGCCGACAACGTCAACAACGGCGCGTCCGCGCACGCGCCGGAGTAGCTGGTTCTCGCAAACCTGTATCGTTGATCTTCGATGGTCGAACCGGCCGTCGAGAGACGTGGGCATCGAAGATGCGCACGCGGGGCGGTAGCTCAGCTGGTTAGAGCAGCGGACTCATAATCCGTCGGTCATGGGTTCAAGTCCCATCCGCCCTACAAAAATTAATCTGATCAGGGTTTCTTGTCTTAGCACAAAGGCAGAGGCTCCTGCATTGCGCTCCATCTGTCAGCCGTCATTCTGCAGGGGAGAGGTGAGGGCTCCGCGCTCTACGAGGAAGTGTCCTCCGGGCAAACACTCGAGGTGTGTTCGGCCGAGTTTTCGCCCGGCGCTGGCGATCGCCGGTGCGACTACGAGTTTGAGTTCGTCGACGACATGTGCGGCCAACAGTGTCTGCGCGACCGAGATGCTGGCGTGGACGCCGATGTCGCCTCCGGGCCAGTTCTTGAGGTCTCGCACAAAGTCGACCAGATCCCCGTCGATTGCGCTCGCGTTGGCCCACTCGGGATCGAGCCGTGTGGATGTCGCTACGAACATACCGTCAGCTCGTAAACGACGACGTTTCTCGGACTCATGTCGTGTTAACTCCTGTGTCTGGGGTGGGTTGCGCCGCGGGTTTGGCGACCAAGACTGCAGCGGCGACGCCCGCTAGGAACATGCTGAGGGAAGCGATACCGAGGGCGAGGCCGAAGCCCGCGAGTTCTGCTTCCGGCGAGGACGTGCTCGTCGCTCCGACATCGGATGCGTATCGCACGGCAATGCTCACGAGTATTGCGAGACCAAGAGCCCCGCCGGCGTGGGTCATGGTGGCTTGGATCCCCGATCCGAGCCCCGCATCTTGTTCGCCGACGCCGGACAGTGCCGTGGTCGTCATTGAGGGCAAGAGGAGACCCTGGCCGAGGCCAACGACCACCATGCTGGGTGCAATCTGCCACCAGTAGTTTGCGTCCGGTGACAGGAGGGCGACCGTCAACCCCAGCCCGAGGGCGGTGACAATGCAACCTCCAGCAAGGACGATGCGGAGGCCCACGCGAGGAATCATGGCCGAGCCGAGAACGAGACCCGCACCGATTGCGATACCGATCGGCAGGTACGCGAGTCCGGCGGCCAGCGGGGTGTAGTGCAGGATGCGCTGCACGTAGAGGCTCAGGATGAAGAGGAAAGAGCCGAAGGCGGCCGCGTTCACGAGCGTCACCGCGTTGGCGGTGAGTCGGGTTCGGTTGGCGAAAAAGGCGGGCGGGATCAAGGGTCGGCTGCTTCGGGCCTCGATGAGGAACATCAGCGCAAGCAGCACTACTCCCACGATGAGCGGGACTACGACGTCAAGGGCAGTCCAAGAATTCGCTGATGCCTTCAGTAGCGCGTAGATGACGGCGGCAAGTCCGATGGTTCCGGCGATCATTCCGGAGAACTCGGGTCGTGCGGCGTGCGCCATCCGACTTTCCTTCACAAGGCGAGGTCCAAGCACGAGAACCAGGAGCACGACGGGAAGGGCGATGAGGAAGACATAGCGCCAACTCGCTACGTCGGTGAGCACGCCGGAGATTACGGTGCCGGTCACGCCACCGATCCCTGCGAGCGCACCCCATATGCCGATCGCCTTTGCTCGTTCCGTCGTCTCGGGGAAGAGCACGACGATAAGTGCGAGTGCGGCGGGTGCGGCGATCGCATCGCCGATCCCTTGGATGACCCGGCCGGTGACGAGGATCCAGCCAGTTGGCGCGAGGCCCGCGAGGGTGGAGCCCACGGCGAAGACGATGACTCCCGTAAAGAACATCCTGCGTCGGCCCGCGAGGTCGGCGATCCTTCCGCCGAGCAGCAGTAGCCCTCCTGCGGTGAGCGCATAAGCGTCGACGACCCAAACGAGGTTTGCGGGGCTGAGGTCGAGGTCAGTGCCGATTCGAGGAAGAGCAATGTTCACAACGGTGAGGTCGAGAACGAGAAGGAATTGCATGGCCGCCAGAACTCCGAGGGCCTTCCACCGGTGTGGATCGGCCGGTATGGCGACGCCGTTCGCGACGGGCCGCTTTTCAGAGGTTGACATCGCCGCTTCCGCTTCCGATTTGCTCCCGCAGGCTGCGCCCAGTCTCGAGAAGACTCTTCAAGTCGCGCAGCATGTACGGATGGCCTCCGCCCGCACCGAGGCGTTCGAAATCCCCGCTCACCACTGCGGCCAGATGAGGCGCTCCGAGGAGATCGTGCGTTACGGTCAGGCGGGAGCGGCCATCACCCAAGCGCTTGATCGCATATCGCACCTCCGTGGCAGGCTCATCGGCGGATTCCGGATCAACCAAGAAGCGCATTTTCGTCGCTAGCAGCGAGGGTGGATCGTATGCAGTAACGACACCCTCGATGATGATGTCGGGCGCGGGAACCGTGCCGTCTCCGGCAACAACGCGAAGGTGCGGCGGTTTTTCAACGAAGTAGCGACCTCCGACCCGCGGCTCGACCACGGCACGTCCGCCGTAACCGTATCGGGCTGTCCAATCGGGATCGGTGATTGCCTCCCAAATGCGCTCGGGCGAGACGGCGATCTCGATTCTGTAAATTTGAGTTGTACCACGGCGTGAGGCGGCCAGGTCTTCATCGCGCAGTCGCGGCACAACAGGAGTGTCGTCATTCATTTTCCATGCTCCAATGTCTCTTTCAGTTCGGTCAGCGCTCCGACGCGCTCGGCCGTGTACTTGTCGATCCAGCGGTCGTGGATGAGCCGGATGGGCACAGGGTTCAGGTAGTGCAGCTTCCACCGTCCGGATTTTTTGGTCGTGATGAGTCCGGCCCCCTCAAGCACACCAAGATGTCGCATCACACCAAACCGGGTGAGTTCGATGTCGCGCATCAGTTCCGCAAGACTCTGCCCATCGCGGACGAACAGCCGATCAAGTAGCAGCCGCCTCGTCGAGTCGGCCAACGCTTTGAACACCAGTTCGTCGTCTTCCATAGAGCCAAATATAGGTGCAAAGTTTGTCACGTGTCAAGATAGTCACCTATGATGCATGATAGATCGATCGACATCGCCGATCGACGCGGACGAAGGAGTCATGATGGCCGAAGTACTGCTCTTCCACCACGCGCTCGGCCTCACGGAGGGCTTGCGCCTCTTCGCGAACGAGCTACGTCAAGCGGGCCACACCGTGCACACGCCCGGTCTCTTCGAGGGGCGCACCTTCGACTCGATCGAGGCCGGTGTCGCATACGCCGACGAGGTCGGTTGGGATGAGATCATCGCACGCGGCGAGCGCGCCGCGCATGCGCTGACCAACGAGCTCGTCTACGCAGGCTTCTCGCTCGGGGTCATGCCCGCGCAGAAGCTCGCCCAGAACCGCGCCGGCGCGAAAGGCGCGCTGTTCTTCTACTCCTGCGTCCCCGTCGCGGAGTTCGGCGGGTGGCCTGCCGGTGTACCAGTTCAGATCCACGGGATGGATGCCGACCCAATCTTCATGAAGGAGGGCGATGTGGAGGCCGCCCGTGAACTCGTCGAGTCAGCCGACGCCGCCGAGCTGTTCCTCTATCCGGGCGACCAGCACAATTTCGCGGACCCCTGCCTGCCGAGCTACGACACCGCCGCGACGAAACTCCTCACGCGACGCGTGCTCGAGTTCCTCGCGCGGTGTCAGTGATGACCCTCCCTGCACCGGGCCTGCCGTACCCGGCGGGTCCGCTGGTGGGGCCGGACGCATCACTTATCCCACTCAATCGGAATAACTCGCGGATT
Organism: Glaciibacter kafniensis; assembly: GCF_039538945.1. Classification (NCBI taxonomy): domain Bacteria; kingdom Bacillati; phylum Actinomycetota; class Actinomycetes; order Micrococcales; family Microbacteriaceae; genus Glaciibacter; species Glaciibacter kafniensis. The sequence continues at coordinate 536,698 of NZ_BAABCN010000002.1, forward strand.
TGCCGCACACCGCCCATCTGGCCTCAGTTGCGCAGATCGAAGCCGCCACCCAGGCGATCGTCGCAGTGGACTCCTCGACGCGCCTCAAACATCCGTCTCAAAAGAATTTCAAAAACTTTCCAAAACTCGCGTAACCGTTCGCTGCATCCTGCGTCTCTTAGATGAAGGGCAACGCAAACAGGCCCACCGCACACGAGATGGAGAGAAGACAATGGGACGGCGAATTCGTTCAGAAGAAGAAAAGATGCGAGCTTTCAGCGGGCTGCGAGACGCCATCTCTGAAGAGATCATCGACAAGCTTCCTCCTGTAATGAACATTCGCGATCTGCAGGCAGTGGCCGGAACCAGCGCCAGCTACTTGCGCAGCTCGCTGACGGCCGGCCGCCTGACCGGCACCCAGGTTGGCAGCCAGTGGAAGCTTCCCCGCGACGAGAACCGTCCGTTTCTCAAGCGCCGCATTCTCAAGCAGATGAACGACAAGGCGAAGCCGGCGGACGTTGCCGAGATCTCGCACGCACGCACGGCACGTAACCAGCCCGCTGCCGCTACTGAGCCCGTGTGCGTTGCCTGCGGCCACCACGCGCTCAAGGCCTGAGCGGGCGCCCGGATTTACGCCTGAGCGACCGCAGAGCATCACACCCTGTCGGGTACTGCTTGCTTTGACTATCACGATGAATGGATTTCGCATGAAAATGCGAAGACGCGACAACTGCGCAGACAGACTTATGTCAGCGGGGTCCTTCAGGCTGCAGCCCTCGACGTCGTCACTCAGCCGGGCTGGAATACCCACCTGCGGCAGCTGCGTCTGCAACTTCGTTCTCGCCGCGATCTCCTCGCCAATAGCCTCGCTGTCTGGGCGCCGCGCGCACATCTTGAGCAGATTCCATCGGGAGGGCTCAACCTCTGGCTCCGCCTCCCCGACGGCACCGACGTCTCCACGCTCGTGCGTGGCTGTGAAGAGGAAGGGCTGCTCATCGCCGCCGGCCCCGAGCGGTTCCCGGCTGAACACGCCGGCCCGTACGTGCGTCTGAACTACTCCGGTCCGCACCCGGCCGCGTTTGAAGAAGACGCCCGAATCCTCGGGCGGGTGTTGGGCTAGTTGGGCACGTCACGTGAGGTGCGCGGGATCGACCGGCACGGCGCTGAAACGCCCTAGATGCGGGGAGACCCGGGCTTCTGCGGTGCGGCAGACCGCATCCGTTCTCAGAAGCCCGGGTCTCCTCGTTGCCGCTTCGCGGCGGGGATCCGTTATGGAGCTCAGGCGGGGATGAGCTCCTCAGCCTCCTCGCGTGCCGACTCCTGCGAGGCGGGCGCGTTGAGCGTTGACTCGGGCGTCGATTCGTGCGCAGGTGTACCGACCACTGGTACCGCACCGGTGGGCGTCACCACTTCGATCGCGGTGCGAGGCGGCCGAATCCTGTCGATGATCAGAACGAGCAGCAGCGAGACCGAGCCCCAGACCCCGAGCACGAACATATTGTGAAGCACAGTGTCCCCGCCGAAGTAGAGGATGGACCTGATTGCCTCGAGCGAGGCCGGCATCGGCAAGATGCTGTGCAGCCACTGGAATGCCGGAGGGAGCATGAAGACGGGCAGCGCGCCTCCCGACGCGGGCATGCCGAGGAACATCAGGATGCCGATGACCGGGATCAGTGCCAACATGCCGAGCAGACGTTCGAACAGCGTCGCGAACAGAGCGATGCAGAAGATTGCGAAGGCACCCACCCCGAACATCTGCCAGAAGTGTCCATCGATCGCGCCGATGATGGGCCCCGCCAGGAGCCAGATCCAGGCGGATCCAATCATGGACCATGCCGCCAGGATCGGGAGGTGGAACTTCAGCGGCCGCATTGCAGGGGCCGCGTTGGCCGCCACGATGACGATCAGGAAGCCGGCCATGACCCAGCCCATCGCCAGGTAAAGCAGCGACGTTCCGTTCGGGTCGCCATCAGGCAACGGGGCGACGTCGTCAGTCTCCACCGTCATTCCCTGAGCGGCGGTGACTGCGCTGAAGACGCGGGTCACTATCAGCTGGCTTGTTGTGCCGGCTGCCTGGTTTGTGACCAGCACAGCCGTGGGCGATTCGGCGGACGGCAACACAAACGCACCGGCAATCTCACGGTCGTAGACCAGGTCACGGGCCTCGTCGGCGCTGTCCATGATGCTGAAATCGAACATGTCACCCGTTTGCTCGCTGAGCGCATCGACGAGCTGCTCAGCCTGCTCCTGCACGCCAACAATTGCCACGGGAACATCGCGAGGCGTGGTCGAGTGCATGGCGCCGAGCATGCAGGTGAGCATCATGGAGACCATCAGGAACGGCAGAGTGAACAGGGTCACGTACCGGGTGACCTTCGACTTCGGGCGCTTGCCCGCGTGCAGCGCTGGCATGTTCAACGAGGGAGCAGGCGGGTTGGGATTGCGCCGCGCACGCCGCCCATCGATCAGCAGGGTGAGCAGTAGGCCGCCCAACGCGCCAATGACGAGCACCAAAATGTGCGGGCTCGCACCGACGCCATCAAAGTACAACACCGACCGCAGCGACTGGCCAATGGCTGGTGCGGGCAGGAACTGCTGCAAGAAAGAGTAGAAAGGCGGCATCGTGTAGATGGACATGCTCACATTGGATGCGGGAACGCCGAGCACCATGAGCAGCCCCATTGAGGCGATCGCAGCCATCGGGCCGAGAATGCGGGTGAGGAAAAGCTGCACGCTGCCCACTGCGAAGATCGATATCCAGGCGACCGCCATCAACGGCAGGATGCGGTCGCCAGGCACGACGTCGAGAATCGGTCCAGTGATCAGGGCAATGAGGCCTGAGATCAGCAGCGCCCAGCCAGCCAACAGCGGGACTGCACGTCGGAAACGCAGCAGTTCGGGCGAGTTGGAGTAGACAAAACTGAACGGCAGGTAGCCGGCCATCAGCAGTGCGGACATCAAGAACACCGCGCCCAACCCGGCGAGATCGGTTGAGGGCAAAGGCACGAGATCCTTGGTCTCGAGCGAGAGGCCCTGCTCAATCACGGTGGGGGTGACAAGGGCGGTCACCGTTGAGGCCTGCGAGGTGCCGGCCGCACCGGCCGTGTACAACGTCGCAACGCCGTCTTCGATCACGACGGCTCCTGCCGCGTCGCGGTCGATCACGAGCTGTTGCGCCAAGTCGGAAGAACCAACCCGCTGGAGGTCTGTGGCCCCCGGGTCGTTGGTTTCAAGCGAGGCGGCAAACGCCTCAACGGCCTGGGCGTCGCCGGCAACGGCGATGGGCATGTCGTGCGCGGACGGCGCATGCATTGCGAAAAGGTATCCGCCAATCATGAGCGTCAGAATGAGGAACGGCATGACGAAGACGGCGACGAGCCGCCCGATCTTCTCGCCCTTCTCGCGCTTCTCTGCTTTCGCCTTCGCGGCGCTGGCAGATGCCTCAGCTTCGGGCAAACGGTGTTTCGCTGCCGGTTGAACGTCGGCGTTGGACGAGGTTGGTCGATCGGTCACGATTCACTCCCAGAAGTATCACAGCCAGTATCTAAGTCAGGTGGCGTAGAATTATGACACGACCAATGATGTGAATTGGCTGAGACGTGGCAGGGCCACGCTCTCGAAATGAGAAGGAGCACCGATGGGGCAGCGCGGCGAGAACGCTCGGGCCGTATTGATGGATGCGGCCGAAGAACTCTTCGCTCGCCATGGCATCGAGGGCGCATCCAGTCGGCAGATCGCGGAGCTGGCAGGGCAATCGAATCACTCGGCTGTTCGCTATCACTTCGGCACGCGCGATGACCTCGTGCGTGCACTCGTACTGCGCCACCGCTCTGTCACCCACACCCGGCAAGCGGAGATGATTGCCGGGCTGAACGACGCCGCAGACGTGCGAACGCTTCTGGCCTGCCGCGTCATGCCGTGGATGGAGATGATGGCGACGCTGCCGGCGCCAAGCTGGCACGCCCGTTTTCTGGCACAACTGTACCTATGGCCGCAGGGGCGAAATCTGCTCGTCGAAATCGGCAGATCCGCGGATGTCGTCGCTCCAGTCGGCGATCTGGACGCGCGCATCGCCACGCACCTGCACGGCATCCCGCCCACCGTCCTGCGAGGACGCGCCGATATTCTCGGCCATATGATGCTGGGGGTCTGCGCTGCGTACGAGGGCGATGTTGATTCGGGCGCCAAGCAGCCGAACTGGATCGGCGTTGGCAACTTTGTCATCGACTCGAGTGCCGGCATGCTCACTGCTCCCGTCACGCACCAGAGCGACGCGCCGGTCTCCGCGCCCGCTACCTTCATCTGATGGTCCAGGTTCAGCCCATCGACGACTTTCTCGACGGCCCGCCGTGCCCGGCCTGCGGCGCTGAAATGCAGCCAGACGGTGTCGACACCGCTCTCGGTCTCGAATCCTGTCACCGTTGCCCGCGCTGCAAGCTGGTACTGCTCATTCCCAACTACTGAACTGCTTCAGTAGTTCGAAGGCCTCGAGTAGTCGGAGAGCGTCGCCGAGCGAAATTTCAGAACGGGGCCGGATCGTGCGATCCGGCCCCGTTATCTGCGTGGTGCTGCGTGACCTACTTCTTCGTGATCTTCTGGGTCGCCGAAGCCGACTTCGCGTTGACGTTCAAGGTGCCCACGAACGTCGCCTTCACCGTGACGCTGGCACTGAGCGCCTTCGGTGCCGTGACCTTGATGATTCCCTTGTGAGTCGCCGTCAAGGTCACCGTCGTCTTGGTCGAACCGAACGTCACTTCGACCTTGCCAGTGGGGTAGTTACCGCTATTGAGCTTGCCCAGCGTGACGGTGGCCGTCGGGCGCGTGCCCGCCTTCGCCGCCTTCGTGCTCACCTTGGCCGAGCTCACCGAGGCCTTGGACACCGTGAGCAGGTTGCTAGCAGTGCGCTTGGCCGAGTCGGCATAGGTGTCGTCACCGAGGAACTGGGCACTCACGCGGTACTGGCCGGGAGCAAGCGTGGGGAGCTTGAGCGTCGCGACGCCGTTCGATACCACCTTGGCCGTGCCAAGTTCCTTCGACCCGGCGGTGAACAGCACGGTGCCGCTGGAGGCCCCATCGACCGTTACCGACACGGTCGGGTGCACGCCGTAGACCGCCTTGGTGCTGCTGAGCCTCACCGCAGAGATGTACACGGGCACGTTCGAGATCGTGATCCGCTTCGTCTTGGAGGTTGTTGCGACGTACCGGTTGTCACCGGCGTACTGGGCGCTCAGCTGAAAGCTCGTGGCCACCGCAGGGGTGTACCCAAAGGTCGCCACGCCACGCGTGATTGCAGCGGTACCGAGCTTTGTGGCGCCGGCGTAGAAGGTCACGTCGCCGGTTGCGTCGGTGGGCAAGGTCGCCGTGAACTCGAGCTCGTCCTGGGCGCTGCCAGACGCATCCCCGCCCAGCACCGGCTTGACCGAGATCTTTGCGACCTCCGCAGTGACCTCTGCCGCGCTGTCACCGAAGATGTTCGTGGTGTCGTGGAAGGTCGCAGCGAACGTGTGCGTTCCTCCGGTAGCGAAGGATGCGACGGTGCACGTCGCCGTGTTCTGCGAGACCGTGACGGCGTCACAGCCGGCGACGGGAAATCCTTCAGCGGTGAATGACACCGTGCCCGTGGCCGCACCGGCAGACGGACGGGTCGAGGAGACGGATGCCGTCACGGCGCCGCCGTCAGCGACCGAGAGCTCGCTTGACGCAAGCGCGAGCCCGGTCTTCACCGAACCCAGGAGGAAGACTGAGACGTAGTCCGTTCCGTTCGCACCGCTGACGACATCAGGAACACCGTTGCCGTCGAAGTCGGTCACGCTGCCGACTGACCGGCCGAGCTGCGCACCGGCAGAAGACCCATCGAGGCGCAAGCCCTGCGCGGAGGCGAGGGCTGCTGTCGAGATGGTGCCGTTGCCGTTCGGCTGGCCGTAGACGACGTAGACGGCGCCGGCATTCGAGCCGGCGGAGTCGTGGCCATACGCGCCGAGGAGAACCTCGGGCACGCCGTCGCCGTTGAGATCGGCGATGCCGGCGGATGACCAACCGAGCTTGTCGCCATCCGCCGCGCCGTCGATCCAATAGCCACGAGCGAGAGTGCCGGATGCGCAGACGCCGCTCGTGTTGAGCGCCGTGTCGGTGCAGCTGTACACCGAGCCCGACGTCGCGCCGGGAACCGTGAACACGGTCTGCGTTGAGTCCGAACCGAACACGACGGCCGCACCACCGTTGCGCGCGCCGGTCGCCGCGTTCGTCACCCCATCGCCACCGACGACAAAGTCCGCCTTGCCGTCGCTGTTGATGTCACCCAGTGGTGCGATCGAGGTTCCCAGCCGGTCACGACCGCGCTGCCCGCCATACACCGCGAAGCCATGCTCGCCGAGTGACCCAACGTTCAGACGCTGGGGCTGGGTGGAGCCGAAGACCGCGTAGGCGGCGCCCGCCACGGGTGCGCTGGTTCCCCATGGCGTGGCGGCGTAGCTCCCCAGCACCACGTCGGCCAGCCCGTCGCCGTTGATGTCTCCGACGTTCTCGGCCGAGATGATCTGGCCGCCGTTGCCGTCGATCGTGAAGAGCACGCGTGCCGCCGCGCTTTCTGAGGCGACATCGACCTTCTTGACGTCGGTGGAACCGGCGATCACCCAGACGCGACCGATGTTCAGGGCGGCGGGGGTTCCCGCCACCTCGTCGGCCGGGTGGTCGTACAGATTGTCGACGATCGCGAAGTCGGCGAGGCCGTCGCCGTTAACGTCGCCGAGGCCGGAAACCGCGTATCCGAAGTTCGCGCTCCCGCCGGGAGCCGAGTTCTCGGCGACCGCGTCCAAGTTGGTGACCTCGAAACCGCGCGTGCCGAGCACGTCCACGTCGACCGGCTCGAAGTCCGCGGCGCCGAGGATGACCCACACGCGCTGGGTGCGGTTTGAGCCGACGATCACGTCGTCATAGCCGTCACCGTTGATGTCGTTGAGGCACGACACGCTCATGCCGGCAAAGGCGTTCGGGATGTTCGGTCCATCGATCCGCACCGTGCCGACGGCGCCGCCCGTGCCGATCTTTCCGCCGACAGGATCGGCTGTGCCGAGCAGCACATAGGCGGCACCGGCATTCGAGGTCGGGCCGCGCTTCCAGAACCAGTCACCAGTCACGGTGTCCTCGTGGCCGTCGCCATTCACATCGCATGACGACCGGCTCACGCTGGAGCCAAGGTCGCCACCGGTTTCGGCCGTCCAGCTGACTTCGGCAACCGGCAGCGCCGGGGGAGTTTCGGCCGCGATTGCGGCGCTGGGAACAAGACCTGTCGCGACCAGGCCGAGCGAGATGGCCAGGGCTGCTCCGGCCTTGCCCAGGGTGATTTTTCCTTGCACGGAAAAGCCTTTCTTTGAACTCTTGAGTGTGTGTACGTGTGTAAACGGATGCCGCGACCGCCGATGGGCGGACACCGATTAGTTCGGTGCGTGAACGCCGTTGTTTTTGCCGTAATCCGCCTTCGAATCGAACTTCTGACGCGCGAGCGAGACGGTACCGAGCACGCTGCCCGGCTTGATGAGCTGTTTGATCGAACCAGTCGTCTCGGTGCTGTTGGCACCACCGCCGTACGGATCGCTGTAGACGACATCCGTTGCACCCGGTGAGGTGAGCTTCAGATCGCCGAGGTAGAAGTCGCGCTGCGCGCCATCGAAGGGCGAACGGGGGTCCTGGTAGTCGAACGGATCGAACGCACTCAGGCCTGCCCAGAAGTAGTCGGTCGCGGCGCCGGTGGCCAGCCAGGCCAGGGCGAGCGGACGGCTCACAGCGTTCGTGGTCGACGTGCTCGCCATGGCGTCGTACATGCGGCTCGGGTTTCGCACGCCGTACCAGGGGTCAAAGCTCGCCAGAACCTGGCCGTCGGTCGTCTCGACCTTGCTCGCGCCTTCCCACAGTTCATACAGCGACCAGTCGGTCGGATTCTCCTCGACGCAGTCAAGGGTGGGGATGATGCGTCGGCCGCCGTCACCCTCCGGAAGTGTGCTGCCAACGGTCGCGATCGCCGTGTTGGTCGCGCAGGTGCTGAAGATCTCGTTCGGGTTGCCAAATCGCGAGAACATCGTGGTGATGATCTCGGTGCCATCGTTGCAGCGGGACGCGAACAGCGTCTCGTGGGCGTTGTTTGATGTCGCGTCGGGTGAGTGGCTACCCTGGTGCTGTTTGATGAGATAGTCGCACTCAAGCTGAGTGCCGTCGGCGAGCTTGAGCCAGTCGTTGTCGGCATCGAGCATCTTGACGTTGTTCGCGACGAACACCTTGTGACCGCCGTTGTCCTCGTGGCGCATGGACATCGTGCTGTGGTCGTGTTCGCCATCTTGGATGTAACTGTCGAGGACTTCGCTCACGTAGCCGAACGGAAGCCCGGTCGGCTCACCTCGCATCAGGTCGGCCGGAGCGTAGCGTTCGGCCACCCACTCGGCGATGTCTGAGTTGGCGGGGTCGGCGCCGTGCTCGTGGCCGAAGGTGCACGTCAGACCGGTCGTGGGGTCAGTCGCCGTCGCGGGGTGCCACGTCGGGTAGTACTTTCCGTCGGGGCCGAGCACCCGGTAGCTGGCATGCAGTTCTGCCGAGCATGTGTCGTAGGCGGTCGGAGTCCAGTTGCGTTGTGTGTATGCCTTCGACAGTGCGCGCGGCGTTGCCGTGGGCGTTGCGGTCGGGGTGGCCGTCGGCTTTGGCGTTGCCGTGGGGGTCGGCGTCGGCGTCGAGACCGGCTTGGTTTTCCGCAGCGTGACGCTGGTCGAGTGTGAGATCGCGTCGGGCTTCGATTCGCTGATGACGACGGTGTACTTCGCCCCAGCCGTCGTGAGCTTGTTGTAGCTGGCGGCCGGGAGGGTGAGCTTCACCGTTGCCTTGCCCTTTGCCGCTTTCACGGTGGCCTTGGTGACCGTGTTGCCCGCGAGGCGCAGGTCGACCTTCGCGGCGCATCCGCTGCTCGACGAGCACTGCACTGCCAGAGGCACGCTGCGCCCCGTTCCCACGGCGTAGGTCTTAGTCGACAGGGCGAGCTTGGCCGATGCGACCTTGAGCGTGGCCGTCTTGGAGAGCGTCGTCTTCGAGGGCTTCGTGGTCTTGCCTGAGGCAGTCAGAATCGCCGTACGTTTCGTGGTGAAGTTCGTGTAATCCTTCTGGGTAAGCGTCCAGTTGAGCGTCTTGCTCGCGCGCTTGGCGATGCTGTAGCTCAGCGTTTTCGTTCCACCCGTCGAGAGCTTCAGCGTGAGGCTTCCCGCGCATGACGAGGATGCGTTGCAGGTCACGGTGAGTGTGACCACACGGTCGGTGCCGATTGTCGATTCCACCGCGACGCTTTGCGGGGTTGCGGCTTCGGCCTGATCGGCGGCCACCACGGTCGCGGAGACGATCACGAGCGTCATCGCGCACGCCAGAAGGAGCGCCTTCTGCAACCTTCCCAGTCTCGGCCGTCTGGCGCCGGGCTCAATTTGGCGATTCATCTGTACGTCACTCCCATGTGGTGAGGCTGACTGCACTGAGCTGTCAGCTAATTCTAAGAACTTTGTAAGGTTAGCCTAAGCTAACATGCGACGTGGTGGTGCCCCGGCACGATCGCCGAGTCATTGCGCCGTAGTGGTGCGACGGAGCGCGGCGTACGCTGACAGCGCGGGGCTCGGGACCTGCCTGGGCTTCGTGTCCAGGAGGACATCATGAGCGTCATCATGACGATGAGAGTCGCGGGGGATGCGGCCAAGGTTGAGCTCGAAGACCACGCGCTGATGCAGAGCATCGCCGCCAAGGCCAAGGAACATGGGGTGATCTCTCACCGCTTCTACGGCAACGAGAAGGAGATTCTCGTCGTCGATGAGTGGCCGGACGAGGAGTCATTCCGACGGTTCTTCGACGCGACCCCGGAGATCGGCGGAATCATTGAACGCTCGGGCGCGCGGGCCGAGCCGGATGTCACGTTCTGGAGGACCCTCGATACGGGGGACGCCGTCGGTTGATCCGCATCCGCGGAGGCGCCGCGCCGTCGACAGGGGGCTGGCACGGGAATCGGCAGCGATCCCGAAGCGGAGACAATAAACGGGGTTTTGCGGGTTCGCCGACTGGTAGTTTCATGAAGGTTTGCTCCACGGGGCAGTCTTGGTGGAACTCGGCGCAACGCTTGCCCTCGTCGCGATCCGACGTCGCAGGACCTTGCCAGGTGAACGTCGTCCAGGCTCGACTCTTCGGAGTCGGGCCCGGACTGCGTTCGGCCTTCCCCGCCCGCTCTCGCTCGCCCCGATGCAGCTACCCAACTCGGTGGTCGAGCTTGTCGAGACCCGGCGGGTCGACCCCTCAGCGCGCCCAACGACGCCTGTCAGGGCGCAGTTATCCACAGAACATACGTTAGAGAAGTTATCCACCGATCCTGAGAAATGCTCGCATTCCAGTTCCCATTTTGAGAGAATTGAGGTATGGAATCAGAGCCTGTTTCCCCCATCATCGCCCCGACCACCGACACTCCGGTGGCCGCGGTCATGACGCAGGTTTCGGCTCTGACGGCCGGGCTTTCGACCGCTGAAACCCTCGAGGTGACGACGCTGATGGCGGCCCGGTTCTCCACCGATGACTCCCTTGAGCTCGCCGCCACCGTGATGGCCGATGCGATGGGCGGACTGCACGCCCACCTCCGTTCCGACGACGACCTGTTGGCTCTGCTCGGGTCGATGGAGGCCGTGGGCCGGTTGACGGATGCGGGCCGGGTCGCCCTGGCCGCGGACGTCGAGGTGCGCTCTGACACGAGAATTCAGACGGTGTCCCTGGCGCGCACGCGTGGCAGTGTCACCGGCACCGACTTGATCACGACGCTCACCCGCGTCTCGGCCCGGGAGGCGAAATGTCGGGTCAAGCTCGGTGAGAAGACCCGGGTCCGTCAGATGGGCGGCAGCATGCTGCCACCGCGGTACCCGGTCGTCGCCGCGGCCCTGACCGCCGGAACCATCGGGGTGGATGCGGCCGAAGCGATCGTCGCCGGCCTGAGCGACCTGCCCAGCTCCCTCGCCCCGGCCGATGTCGAAGTGGCCGAACGGGGCCTCGTCGCCGCCGCGACCGGTGCCATCACCGCCGAGAACGAGGGCCTGCCCAACGCCGGGTTCGCATTCTCCGCCGACCTCATCCGCGGGCAGATGCAACAGTGGAAGGCGCTCCTGGACCCGGACGGCACCGCCCCCAGCGAGGGAACCGTGCTGGCGGCCCGCAGCACCCTCGGCTTCGGCACATTCCGCGACGGCCTCTACCCCCTGCGCGGCGGGGTCACCCCGGAGCTCCGCGGGGTAATGAACGGGATCTTCGACACCTACCTCAGTGCTCACTCAACCCCAGCTCATGCGCAGCCGGTCCCGGCCGAGCCGGGCCGGTTCCCGACCGCGGAAGAACAGGTTGCCACGGAAGCCGCGCAGGCCGAAGCAGACGCCGAGCAGCAGGCCCGCATCGACGCCGGCGAGGTCATTCCGGGCGCCGACCAGCTCGACGCCCTCGATACCCGCACCGGCGGGGAGAAACGTGCCGACATCCTCCGTGGGCTCTTCGACGCGGCCGCCCGCGACGCCGGCACCCCGCAACTCGGCGGCGCCGCACCGGTCGTGATGGTGCATGTGAATGCGAGAGACCTTCTCGATTCCACCGGGGTCGGCTGGGTCGACGGGGTGGAAGCCCCGGTCTCCATTGCGACCGTGCAACACCTGGTCTGTGCGGGTGGGATGCAACGGATCGTTTTCGCCGAGAACGGCGAGATCCTCCACTCCGATTTGAAGCAGCGCTTCTTCACCCGGGCGCAACGCCGGGCGATTATCGCCCGCGACGGCGGTTGCGTCGTCTTCGGCTGCACGTCCCCGCCGGGCTGGGCCGAGATGCACCACGTGGTGCCCTGGTATCGCGGCGGTAAAACCAATATCAACAACGGTGTCGCCCTGTGTTGGTATCACCACTCCACCATCGACACCTCCGGTTGGCTGATCCGCATCCTCGACGGCGCCGTGCAAGTCAAGGCGCCACCCTGGATGGCCCCCAGCGGCGACTGGATACCCGCCCGCAAGCACCGCGCCCACACCACACTCGGCCGCTGACCCGCTGAGCTACCGCTGCATCACCCGCCACACCTCGAGCCCGACACCGGCCAGCGCATAGAGTCCCAGCGGCACCATGAGACACCATTCACGCCAGGAGCCGGTGTTCCCGAGCACCGGCAAGGCGAAGTAGCCTCCTCGAGACCAGAATGCCTTGAGCACCGGCGTTCGGGAAATGGCGCGCGGGGCCTTGAACTTCAGCGGCCAGAACAGCGGCAATCCACCCGTGGTGAGAAAGTCACCGGCGAGATGCGCCGCCCAGCCGATGGCGATGCAGAGCGGCAGCCAGTCCCACTGATGCGGGCTCAGCCAGCTGATCAACGCTGCGATCGTTCCTCCGATCGCCCAGGCCTGGCACCATCCCGGCACCACGGTGAGAACCTTCACCGCGAACGCCAGCAGTGCGGCGGCTGCGATCGCCGATGCGATGAAGACGACTCCGGTGCGGTCTTCGCTGAACCAGCTCGATTGAGCGAGCCAGAGCGCAGTGCCGAGCACCAGAACCGCGGAGAGCAAGGAATGCGTGCCGTGCCGATGCCCGCCCGACGCAGCCCGAACCGCTCCGGTGGCGAGTTTTCCCACACCCGGGAGCGAGTGGGCGATGGTGGCGTTGTGGTGGTCGGCGTCAGGCAGCAGTGCTGCGCCCGCGCAGACGACGGCACCGAGCGCGATGCTCACGGGGCCGAGCGGATGCCAGCCGAACGTCGGAATCTGAGTGGCGGTCGAGGTCACAGCGACCCACGCGGCGGCGCCGGTGATCGCGTGATGGGTTCCCATCATGGTGGTACTGCTTTCGGGTCAACGGGCACAGCTCCGTTGCCCCGGGTTCTCCGGTAACGCCCACCACCAGCATGACAGCCACCACTGACACGACCCTCATGCGGGCAGGATGCGACCACGAGTGTAGGTCGCGACCACCAAGTGCAGGTAGCGACCCAAGTGCCCCCGAGATGCCCGCGCGTAGCGCTCCTACGCGTCCGGCGTGAAGCGATAGCCCATCCCGGCCTCGGTGAGCAGATACCGCGGGCGCGAGGGGTCAGCCTCGAGCTTCTTGCGCAACTGCGCGAGATAGAGCCGCAGGTAGCCGCTATCGCCGGTGTGATTCGGGCCCCAGACCCGGGTGAGCAGCGCCTCACGGGTGACAAGCCGACCGGGGTTGCGCAGAAGCTCCTCGAGAATGAGCCACTCCGTTGGCGTCAGTCTGACGACATCCGCTTGGTCAGCGATGCCACGGGTGACCTGCTTGGCCGCCAAATTGACGGTCACGTCACCGAAAGCGATCACCGGATCGTCGTCGGGCGCGACGACGCGCCGGGTCAGGGCGCGAATGCGCGCGAGCAGCTCGTCGATCGAGAACGGCTTCGTGACGTAGTCGTCGGCGCCGGCATCGAGGGCGTCCACCTTGTCGGCGGCGCCACTGCGCCCCGACACCACCAGAATCGGAACCTGCGACCAGCCGCGCAATGCGGTGATCACCCCGATGCCGTCGATGTTCGGCATGCCGAGGTCGAGCATCACCAGGTCGGGATGGTGTGCGATCGCCGCGTTCAGCGCCGCCGCGCCGTCGTCAGCGGTGACGATCTCGTAGCCGCGCGCACCGAGGGTGATCCGCAGGGCGCGCAGAATCTGGGGGTCGTCATCGGCGATGAGGATCTTCATGCGTCTGCCTTTGCTGGTGAGCCGGGTGACTCGGATGTGCCTGGTGTGCCTGATGTGCCTGGTGTGCCTGATGTGCCTGGTGAGCCCGGTGAGCCTGGTGAGTCCGGCGAACCCGTGGTGACGGCCGGCAACGAGATCACCATGGTGAGACCGCCGCCGGGCGTGTCGTCCGCCTCGAGCGTTCCTCCCATCCCGTCGACAAACCCTTGGGACAAGGCCAGGCCGAGCCCGAGACCCGTGAGATTGTCGGTGTCGCCGAGGCGCTGGAACGGGATGAACACCACATCGCGGCGGTCCTCGGGGATGCCAGGCCCGTGATCGATCACCCGAATCTCGACGGTGCCGGCGAACTCACTGGCCGAGATGCGGATGCGGCGATCGGGTGGGGAGAACCGGGTGGCGTTGGCCAACAGATTGACCAAAACACGTTCGAGCAGCCCCGGATCGGCGAGAATCAAGCTGAGATCGGTGGGTAGATCAAGCTCGACATCGTCGGGCCCGAGACCCAACTCGTCGAGCGCCGGAAGAATGACCTCCGCCGCTTCAACCGGCTCGGCTGCAATGGCCAGGGCTCCCGCCTGCAGGCGGCTGACGTCGAGAAGATTGGTGATCAACGCAGCGAGCGAATCGAGACTCTCACCTGCGGTCTCCAGAAGCTCAGCTCGGTCAGCCGACGACAGCGCGACATCCGTCGCTCGCAGCCCGCTGACGGCGGCTGTGGCGGCAGACAACGGCCGACGCAGGTCATGGCCGACCGCGGCAAGCAAGGCACTCCGGATGCGATCGGCTTCGGCCAACGGACCGATCTCACTGGCCGTCTTGGCCAGGTCGTTGTGCTCGAGCGCGGCATCCATCTGGCTGGCGATGACGGTGAGTAGCCGGCGCTCCGACGAGGCCAGGTCCGGACCGTGAAGTTCCAGCAGGGCACGGGTGCCGACCGGAATGGTCGAGGTGTGATCGTCGACCTTCGACTCGCCGTCCGCGTAGAGCACCGCATCGCCCACCATCAGCTGCACGGCCGTGAGACCGAAAGCCTCGCGCGTGCGGGTGACCAAGGCCTGCAGGGCATCCTCGCCGCGCAGAACGCTGCTCGAGACGGTGGACAGAAGCTCGGCCTCGGCGGCGGCGCGCTTGGCCGTGCGACCTCGGCGCGCACTGATGTCGACGACATAGCTGACGAGCACCGCGTTGACGATGTAGAGCGCGAGGGCAATGAGATGCAGCGGGGCCGCGACGGTGATCGTGTAAAACGGCTCGACGAAGAAGTAGTCGAGCGTCAGTCCCGACAGCACGGCGGCGAACAACGCCGGCCACAGGCCGCCGACGAGGGCAACGAGCACGACGAGAAGTTGATAGGCGAGCACATCGCTGGTGATCGACTCGGTGCTGCGCACAGCCACGAGCAGCCAGGTCAGGAGCGGGCCGCCGACGAGCGCGAGGGCGAAGCCGAGGATGCGTCGGCGCAGTGAGAGGGCGCCGCCGAGGCGGGGGAGTGCGAACTTGCCGCCCGCCGCCGAGTGCGTGACGATGTGCACGTCGATGTCGCCGGATTCCCGAATCACCGTCGTTCCGATCCCCGGCCCGGTGAAGGCGGCCATCAGGCGCGTTCGGCGGCTGACACCGATCACCAGTTGGGTGGCGTTCGCTGCACGGGCGAACTCGACGAGCGCGCGCGGGATGTCGTCGCCGACGACCTGGTGATAGCTGCCGCCCAGTTCTAGCGCCAGTGCACGCTGGTCGGCGAGGGCCTGCGGATGCGGGGCGCGCAGGCCATCCTGACTGATCACGTGCACGACGAGTAGCTCGCCACCGGCCGACCGGGCAATGATGCGCGCACCGCGGCGAATCAGGGTTTCCCCTTCTGGGCCTCCGGTGAGTGCGACGACAACGCGCTCCCTGGCTTCCCACTTGTTGCTGATGCCGTGCTCGGTGCGATAGATCTTCAGTGCGCTGTCGACCTCGTCGGCCAGCCAGAGCAAGGCCAATTCGCGCAGCGCCGTCAGGTTGCCGAGCCGAAAATAGTTGGAGAGAGCGGCGTCGATGCGCTCGGCCGGGTAGACGTTTCCCTCGGCCAATCTGTCGCGCAGAGCCTGAGGGGCCAGGTCGACGACCTCGATCTGGTCGGCCTCGCGCAGAACGGCGTCTGGCAAGGTTTCACGCTGCACGACGCCGGTGATCTGTTGCACCACATCGTTCAACGATTCGATGTGCTGGATGTTGACGGTCGAGATCACGTCGATGCCGGCAGCGAGCAGCGCTTGCACGTCTTGCCACCGCTTCAGATTGAGCGAGCCGGGGGCGTTGGTGTGCGCGAGTTCGTCGACGAGTGCAATCTGCGGGTGCCGTTCGAGCACCGCAGCCAGGTCCATCTCGGTCAGCTCGATGTCACGGTGCGAGACGGTGACGCGAGGAATGACGGGGAGACCATCCAACATGCCGGACGTGGCCGCGCGACCGTGGGTTTCCACGATCGCGACGACCACGTCTTTGCCTTCTTCACGGAGGCGTTTGCCTTCTTCGAGCATGCTGTAGGTCTTACCGACGCCAGGAGCGGCGCCGAGCAACACTCGAAGTCGGCCGTGTCTCATCGGTTACTGATCCATCTCTGCAAGGGCGACGTTCAACTGAAGAACATTCACTGTGGGATCGCCCAGAATGCCGAGGTCCCGTTCCTGAATCTTAGACTCGACGAGGGTGCGCACGCTCTGTGCGGAGACTCCGCGTGCCGCGGCGACGCGCTCCACCTGCATCAGTGCGTTGGCCGGGCTGATCTGTGGGTCGAGTCCCGATGCGGATGCCGTCAGCGCGTCGACGGGGATGCTGTCGGGGGTCACGCCGTCTGACGCGGCGATCTCGGCCTTGCGGGTTGCGATCGCGTCGATCAGGTCGGGGTTTTCAGGGCCCCAGTTGCTGCCGCTCGACGCTGCAGCGTCATAACCGTCGCCGGCCGCCGATGGACGCGGCTGAAACCACTCGGCGAGCGGCTGGCCCTTCTCGCCGGTGAAGGACTGCCCGATCAGGGCGGAGCCGACCGTCGTGCCAGCGGCGGCCACCGGCGAACCGTTGGCCTGCCAGGGGAATGCGAGCTGGCCGACCGCGGTGATGGCGAGCGGGTAGACCACTCCGAGTGCCACGGTGAGAACCAGCATGGCCCGTAAGGCGACCCAGTAGTGCCGGGCGGTGGAGCGTTGTGTTGAACTCATTGTCTTTCCGTTCGAGTTGTCATGTGAGCTTCGCGAATTCTGAGCGGTGCCAGTTCACAAGCCGGGGATCAGACTGACGAAGAGGTCGATCAGCTTGATTCCGAGGAACGGGGCGATCACGCCACCCACGCCGTAGATCAGCAGGTTGCGGTTCAAGATGCTCGACGCGTTCATCGGCCGGTACTTCACACCGCGCAGCGCCAACGGGATCAGCACGACGATGATGATCGCGTTGAAGATGATTGCCGAGAGAATGGCCGACGCCGGGGAGTGCAGCTGCATGATGTTCAGCAGCGCGAGTCCGGGAAACACCCCGGCGAACATCGCGGGAATGATGGCGAAGTACTTCGCCACGTCGTTGGCGATCGAGAACGTCGTCAGTGCGCCACGGGTGATCAGCAGTTGCTTGCCGATCCGCACGATGTCGATCAGCTTCGTCGGGTCAGAGTCGAGGTCGACCATGTTGCCGGCCTCTTTGGCCGCCGACGTTCCTGTGTTCATCGCCACACCGACATCCGCTTGAGCGAGAGCCGGAGCGTCGTTGGTGCCGTCACCGGTCATCGCAACGAGGTTTCCGCCCTCCTGCTCTCGTTTGATCAGCGCGAGCTTCTCTTCGGGAGTCGCTTCGGCCAAGAAGTCGTCAACACCGGCTTCGGCGGCGATGGTTTTCGCCGTCAGAGGGTTGTCTCCGGTCACCATGATGGTGCGGATGCCCATGGCGCGCAGTTCGGCGAACCGCTCCTTGATGCCTTCCTTCACGATGTCCTTGAGGTAAACGACGCCGAGGATGCGCGCCTGACCGGTCGCTGATTTGGTCGCGACGACGAGCGGTGTTCCGCCGGCCAGTGAGATGCGCTGCACCTGAGCGTCGAGCTCTGCCTTGGCCTGCGCGGTGACCGTGCCGGAGCCACGCGGACCGGATGCGAGCATCCAGTCGATGACCGCGGAGCCGGCGCCCTTGCGGATCTCGCCACCACCGGTGAGGTCGACGCCGCTCATGCGGGTCTGAGCCGTGAATGGAACGATGTCGCCGCTCAGGGTCGTGGGTCTGACGAATCCTTGCAGCTCGGCCAGCTCGACGATCGAGGTGCCCTCTGGCGTCGGGTCGCTGAGCGAGGACAGCGCTGCGGCCTCGACCAGGTCGGTCATCGCCACGCCGGACAGCGGGGCAAACTCTGCCGCCCGTCGGTTGCCATAGGTGATGGTTCCGGTTTTGTCGAGCAGCAGTGTGGTGACGTCACCGGCCGCTTCAACCGCACGGCCAGACATGGCGAGCACGTTGCGCTGCACCAGGCGGTCCATGCCGGCGATGCCGATGGCCGAGAGCAGGGCGCCGATGGTCGTCGGAATGAGGCAGACCAGCAGCGCGATCAGAACCGGCAGGCTGACGGATGTGTCCGAGTAGCTGGCGATCGGGTTCAACGTGAGGGTGACGACGACGAAGACGATGGAGAGGCTGGCCAGCAGGATGTTCAACGCCATCTCGTTCGGCGTCTTTTGGCGGGACGCTCCCTCGACGAGGGCGATCATCCGGTCGATGAAGGTTTCACCTGGCTTGCTGGTGATTATTACGACGATGCGGTCGGAGAGCACCCGGGTGCCGCCGGTGACGGCACTGCGGTCACCTCCGGACTCGCGCACGACGGGGGCCGACTCGCCGGTGATGGCCGACTCGTCGACCGAGGCGATGCCCCAGATGATGTCGCCATCGCCGGGGATCAGCTCGCCGGCCGTGACGACGACGATGTCTCCGAGCTGCAGTTCAGCAGAGGAGAGGCCGCGCGCCGTGGCGTGCAGGGCGGCCGGGTCGCGCAACGGGTCGTAATCGGTGACCCGGTTCGCCGTGGTGTCGGTGCGGGTCTGGCGCAGGCTGTCGGCCTGGGCCTTGCCGCGACCCTCGGCCACGGATTCCGCCAGATTGGCGAAGAGCACGGTGAGCCAGAGCCAGACGGCGATGCCCCAGGTGAAGGTGGGCGGAACTGCGGAGCCGCCCGATTCGCCTGGGCCGCCGAGGAACGGCTCGGCGACGGCCAGAGCCGTGGTGAGAACGGCGCCGATCTCGACGATGAACATGACGGGATTGCGCCACATCTGACGGGGATCGAGTTTGGTGAACGCACCGGGAAGGGCGGCCACGAGCTGTGCGACGCTGACCGCGCTTTTCTGCGGGGGGCGGTGCGAGGCGTCGGGCGAGTGCTCGGGTGCGTGAGACATGCGGGTGAGCGTTGACATGGTTGTTACTGCAACCCTTCAGCTAGGGGACCTAGCGCAAGAACGGGGAAATAGGTGAGTGCGGTGAACACGATCGTCACGCCGATCAGCAAGCCGACGAACTGCGGCTTGTGAGTCGGCAGAGTTCCGGCGGTGGCCGGTACCTTGTCTTGGGCGGCAAGCGAGCCGGCCAGGGCCAGCACGAAGACGATCGGAATGAAACGGCCGAGCAGCATCGCCACACCGAGCGCGGTGTTGAACCACGGGGTGTTGGCGGTCAGGCCGGCGAAGGCGGAACCGTTGTTGTTGGCCGCCTCGGTGAACGCGTAGAGCACCTCGGAGAAGCCGTGAAGTCCGGGGTTCCAGATCGACGTGGAGAGCACATCTGCTCGCACTGCAGGAATCGCGAAACTGAGCGCCGTTCCGAGCAACACGAGGGTCGGCGTGACCAGGATGTACAGGCTCGCGAGCTTGATCTCGCGGGTGCCGATCTTCTTGCCGAGGTACTCGGGGGTGCGACCGACCAGCAGCCCGGCGAGAAAAACCGTGATCACGGCGAGCACCAGCATCCCGTAGATACCGCTCCCCACGCCACCCGGTGCAACCTCACCGAGCATCATGTTGATCATGGGGATCATGCCGCCGAGTGAGGTGAACGAGTCGTGCATCGAATTCACCGCACCGGTCGAGGTCAGTGTGCTCGTGGTGGCGAACAAGGTCGATCCGGCGATGCCGAACCGGGTCTCCTTGCCCTCCATCGCGCCACCGGCTGCCATCGGCGCGGTTCCGGCACCGGCGTACTCGAGCAGGGTGAGTGCCGTCAGCGAGACGACGAAGATGGTCGCCATCGCGGCGAGGATCGCGTAGCCCTGTTTGCGGTCGCCGACCATCTTTCCGAAGGTGCGCGGCAGAGCGAAGGGGATCATCAGCATCAGCACGACCTGAAAGAGGTTGGTCCAGGCTGTCGGGTTTTCGAACGGATGCGACGAGTTGGCGTTGAAGAAGCCGCCACCGTTGGTGCCGAGCAGCTTGATCGCCTCCTGCGAGGCAGCGGGCCCGCCCGGAATCGACTGGGTGCCGCCGCTGAGGATTGTCACGTCGGTGAAACCGTTGAAGTTCTGAATGACACCGCCGGTGATCAGGATGATGGCGCCGATCACAGAGATCGGCAGCAGCAGGCGCAGGGTGCCACGGGTCAGGTCGACCCAGAAGTTGCCGATCGTTCCCGACTTGCGGCTGGCGAACCCACGAATCAGCGCGATGGCAATGGCGATGCCCACCGCGGCAGAGACGAAGTTCTGCACGGCGAGGCCGGCGATCTGCACGGTGTAACCCATGGTCACATCGGGTGAATACGACTGCCAGTTGGTGTTGGCGACGAAGGAGGCCGCCGTGTTGAACGAAAGCCCTTCAGGAATCGCCGGAAAGCCGAGCGAGTAGGGCAGGATCGCCTGAGCACGCTGGAGACCGTAGACGAACAGGAGGCCGATTGCCGAGAACGCGAGAACCCCGCGGAGGTACGCCGGCCAGGCCTGCTCGGCCCGGGCATCCACCCCGATCAGACGGTAGAAGCCGCGTTCGATCTTGAGGTCTTTCGGGCTCGTGTAGATGTGTGCCATGTAGTCGCCCAGGGGGCGATACAGTGCAACGAGAATGACGACCAGTGTGGCGGCCTGGAGAATCGCGAACCACGCTGCCATTAGAACTTCTCCGGTTTCACGAGGGCGTACACAAGGTAGGCGATCGAAGCGACGGCGAGCACTGCGGCCAGGATGTTGAAGAAGATCACAGCTTCTCAACCCCCCAAGCGACAAGGCCGACGAGTGCGAAAACGGCGATGATGCCGAGAACGTAAACAAGGTCGAGCACGGAAACTCCTGCTGTTTGAGCGACGCGCACACCCGGTCGGGGCGCGTGCACCACGGGGGTGCAGAGAACGATTAGATACCCGGCGGCCTGTCGTGGCGCCGGCCCTCACGGTTTCCTCACGGTGCCGGCGCACAACCTAACGGTTTTGCTTCACGAGGGTGTCCTGTCGCTCGTCGTCGGGTTCATCGTCGGTGCATTGCCGATGCAGAGCGCGCCCGGGGCCATCCCTAGAAACACCCCCCAAATGGGGGTATTCTTCCGGGGGTCAAGTCCTCGACCTGCGAGGCCATTGCGAGCCGCCCCTCGAGGTATCACCCGTCCAAGACCGGGAGGATCCAATGAAAAAGACACTGTTCATCGCCGCAGTCAGTGCGTTTGCGCTCGCCGCGATGACCGTTGCCGCACCGGCGCTTGCCGACGGACGCGACAGAAACTCGCCCCCACGACCGGGAAGTCCGGTCACCCTCACCGACGGCCTGATCTCTCCGCTGAGCCTCGCCGTGCAGCGTGACGGAACCGCGTACACAACCCAGAACTTCATCGGGCAGCTCACCAGAGTGACCAGGGACGGCACAGCCTCAGTTGCGGCGAGCGCGCCCGGTCAGGAACTCAGTGCAGTCTCTGAGCGCAATGGCACCGTGTACTACGCACAGAACGCGATGGATCACAGCAGTTCCGCGCTGATGGAGATGAAGGACGGCGGCGCACCGACGCCGCTTGCTGACCTGTGGGCTTACGAGAACTCGGAGAACCCCGACCAGATCAACACCTACGGATTTGAGGGGTTGCCGCAATCCTGCGCCGATCAGTTCGACGCGTCGGCTCCGCCGTTCCTGCCGGCCAGCTACACCGGCACCATCGATACCCACGCCTATGGCTCTGTCGCACTCGACGATGCGGTCTATGTGGCGGATGCCGGCGCCAACGCCATTCTCCGAGTGGGCTATGACGGCACGGTGTCGACGACGGCCGTTCTGCCGCCTGCCGATCCGGTCGTCGCCACCGCCGACGTGGTTGCGCAGTTTGGCTTCCCCGCCTGTGCGGCCGGCCACGACTACCGGTTCGAGCCGGTGCCGACGGATGTCGAACTCGGGCCAGACGGGTGGCTGTACGTCTCGTCGTTGCCGGGTGGCCCGGAATCGGCCGCACTCGGCGCCCGCGGGTCAGTCGTCAAGATCGACCCCGACAGCGGTGAGATCGTGAAGGTGGCTTCCGGGTTCGTCGGAACGACGGGTCTCGCCGTCTCACCAACATCAGGAACCGTCTATGTTGCCGAGTTGTTCGGGGGACCGACCGGAACCGGCCAGATCTCGGTGGTCAAGCGCGGAGCATCCACACCGACCGTGCTGATGGCCCTCTCGTCACCGGCCGCCATCGAGCTGCGCTCGGGAAGCCTCTACGTCACGACCGATGCGTTCGTGCCTGACGCGACCGGAAACCCGCAACCCATCGGCAAGGTCACCATCGTTCCGCTGCGTGGCAGCGGATCGTCTGAAGATTGCGACGACCCCGGCCACGGCAACCACGGAGGTAACGGTCACGCGTGATCTCTCGCCCGGTTCGGCACACCCCTGCTGAACCGGGCGGTGTCATGTCTCGTGTTCATGAGTGGGGGTTTCCCAATAGTCATCGGGGAGTCGTCAACCGGGGGAGAAGGACCTACTCATGAACATCAAGTTTCGAGGGGCACTTGTCGTCGGAGCGTTGGCCGTGCTGGCGCTCGCCGGGTGTGCCCAGAGCGGTGGGGCTGGTGGCTACGGCGCACCTCCAACCTCGTCGTCTGGCAGTTCGTCGTCGGGCAGTTCGTCGTCTGGCAGCCCGTCGACGGTGATGCCTGGCGCCTCAGCGGCGGCCCTCACTACCGCGTCGAGTTCGCTCGGCATGATTGTCGTTGACGGCACCGGAATGACGGTTTACGTCTTCGACAACGACACCGCGAACTCCGGAAAGAGCGCCTGCGAAGGAAACTGCGCAGCGTCCTGGCCCGCAGTGACCACGACGGGCACGCCAACGGCCGAGGGCGTTACCGGCACGCTGGGCACCATCACGCTCCCCGACGGAGCGAAGCAGGTGACGCTCAACGGGCTGCCGCTCTACCGCTATGCACCTGACACCGCGGCCGGTGATGTGAAGGGACAGGGAGTCGGCGGAATCTGGTGGGTGGTCGGCCCGGATGGGGCCAAAATCACGACCGCAGCATCGGGTGGTGGTTACTGAGAAGACCCGGGTTCGCCCAGTTCGCCGGGTTCTCTCGGCTCACCGAGTTCGCGCATGAAGCGGTCGGGAAGCGCCACATTGGCGGGGCTTTTCGCAAACAGCGGCGCGATCTCGTGGGGCTGGTACCCGGCGATCCCACAGCCGATGGCGGTCACCAGAAATCGCAGTTCGGGGTGTGCCGCCGCGAATTCGAGAAACTCCGCGACCTCTCGCTCGATCACGGCAAAGCCGCTCATCGTGTCGATGCCGTAGCTCTGCCCGTGCAGGCCATGACCTTCGCCCCAGACGGCGCCGAACTTCTCCCAGGCGAGACGGGCGGCGCCCGCTCCGTGCGATCCATCGGCGTTCGAACCGAAGACGAAGACTTCGTCGGGGGCGAGAGAGGTGATCATCGGGCTACTCGTCACGGCGTCAATGAGGTGAGCTTGAAGTACGCTCCCGTCGGGTCGGTTGCCCCGGCGAGACGACCGAACGGGGTGTCTTCAGCGTCTTCGACGATGGTTCCGCCCAACAGGGCGATCCTCGCCAGGGTCGCGTCGACATCCGCTGAACCGAAGTACACCTGCCAGCTTGACGGCATTCCTTCTGGCAGAAAGCCGCGGGCATCCATGATCCCGGCCAACTGATCTGGTCCGGAGACCTGAACCGTGTATCGAAACTCGTCGGTGTCACCGGTGATCTCGGTTTGCCAGCCGAAGACATGCTGATAGAACGGCACGACGACCGGGTAGTCGCGGGTGTGAAGTTCATGCCAGAACGGTGTTCCCGCCGTGCCGTGGGCGGCGAAGCCGGGGTGATCTTTGGCTTCCCACACCCCGACGGATGCGCCACCCGGGTCGACGATCATCGCCATCGTGCCCATCGACACCACCTCCATCGGCGGCAGCAGGATGGTTGCGGATGCCGACTCTGCGGCGGAGACCGTGGCATGGATATCGGAGCTTGACAGGTAGGTAGACCACTCGTCGGGATACCCGGATTCTGCTTCGTTCTTCATCAGCCCCGCGACGATGTCGTCGCCGTGAAAGAGGCTGATATATCCGCCGTATTCCGCACCGCCCTGCTCGGCTCGCCATCCGAAGATGTCGCTGTAGAACGCAATGGCACGGTCGGGATCGGAACTCAGCAGATCGATCCAACAGGGTGCACCGAGCGGGGCGGCGTATCGAGTGGCCATGGGGTCTCCTTTGACGTTTCAGCGAGCGGGTTGGGGCGGGTCGGGTAAGTCGGTGGATGGTGTCGTGTGCGCAGCGAGCGTAGCGCCCGGTGCCGTTCTCCTCTACCGGGGTTAGGCTTTCGAGAGAGAAGCGAGAAGGTGATGTTCAGCGACCGGAGGGAAGCCGGACGTCGACTCGCAACGCGGCTGGCGGCGCTGCACCTCGACGATCCGATTGTGCTTGCGTTGCCGCGCGGCGGTGTTCCTGTCGCCCTCGAAGTGGCGCGTGCGCTGGAGGCACCGTTCGACCTGCTCATCGTCAGAAAGATCGGTGCTCCTGGGTTTCCGGAGGTGGCCCTCGGCGCGGTGGCGGATGCTGCGGATTTGCCCGGCGGTATGACCAGCGACGGCGAGGCCCTCGACGGCGCTGGCCGCGATGGCGCCGATGCGCCGACCGTCGTGAACCTCGATGTCTTTCGGTCAACGGGAAGCGACGCGAGGGGACTCGACGCAGCGCGCACACGGGAACTCGCTGAGATCGACCGGCGTCGACGGCGCTACCGCGGTGACCGCCCCGCACTTCCTGTGCGCGGGCGGGTCGTCATCGTGGTCGATGACGGTGTGGCCACCGGGGCCACGGCGAAGGCGGCGGTGGCGCTGCTGCGTCGTGAGGGGGCGGCTGAGATCGTGCTCGCTGTCCCGGTGGCGCCCGCCGATCAGGTCGCTGAGATGGGGGAGGTGGCCGACCGTTTCGTCGTCGTGAAGGCGCCGCGCGTCTTCTGGGCGATCGGCGAGTTCTACTCAGACTTTCACCAGTTGAGCGATGAGGAGACGCTGGCGTTGCTCGCTGAAGCCTGGGGAGATGGCGCTGAACACCCTCTCGGTGATCGCGCCCATCCCGGTGATTGAGGAGCGCCCACCCCGTTGATCGAGGAGCGGCCGACGGAGGAGGCCGCGTCTATGAGGTCTATGTCCTTCGCGTTGATCGAGGAGCGCGCGAGCTTGCGAGCACGCGTCTCGAGATCTCGTGAGCCAATCCTTGAACTCGGGTTGCGTTCAAACAGTGGCTCGCGAGGCCTCGAGATGGCCTCTGACCCCGCCACACTCGACCCCCGTCCTCCACCGACACCCCCTGGCGAAGTTATCCACAACCCCCGGTCAACAAGCCTTTCTAGCGGGTCGAGTGTCAGTGGTCCCTGGCAGACTTTCACGTATGAACCCGATGTTAGAACGCCTCGGCGAACAGCTCGACAGGGTCGCCGCCTCACACCGTCGAGAGGCGATGGATGCCGCTGAAACCGCTCTCGAGATCGACCGCACCCGGGTGCTCAGCGAAGACCTGACCACCCTCCCGGTGACCGAATCGGTCCTGCGGCAGCGCTGGGCGAACCGGCGCGTGCTCGTCTCCGAACTGGCCGCCATCCTCGTGCTGCCGGAGCGCACGATCGAAACGAAGATCGAGGTCAGTAAAGCCCTCATCCACGCCCTGCCCGATACCTTCGCCGCGTTGCGGGCTGGGGAGATCAGCTATCGGCACGCCGCCGCCCTGGCCGATCAGACCTTCGGGCTCAGCGCGGAGAACAAAGCGGAGTTAGAGAAAGCTGTGCTGCCCGGTGCCGGCGACTTGATCGTGTCGAAGTTCACCCAGAAGGCCCGCACAGCCCGGGAGCGCCTCGACCCGGAATCGATCACCGTACGGCATCAGAAAAGCGTCGCCGATCGGGCGGTATTCCTCGACCCGGCCGCAGACGGGATGGCGTATCTCAGCGTGTTCCTGCCCGTGACGCAAGCGACGGCGATCTGCAACCGGCTGACGAACACGGCGATGGGACTGCAACGCGCGGACGAACCACGCACCCTCACCCAGTTGAAGGCCGATGTGCTCGTCGACCTGATCCTCGACGGCGCAAGTGGCGATGCGGGGAGTGCCGGCGGCGAGAAGGGCGGGGCGAAGCGCAGAAAGCGCGGCATCAAAGCGGATGTCGTGATCCTGGTCCCCGCACTGACGCTCCTCGGTCGCAGCGACGAACCGGCGGTGCTCGAAGGCTACGGGCCGATCGACCTCGACACTGCAACCGAGCTCGCCGGAACCTCGTCCGGCTGGCTACGGGTGCTCACCGACCCAGAAACCGGGGCGTGGCTCTCCGTCGGCCGCAAACGATACAGACCACCACCCGATCTCCGCCTGGTGCTCAGGCTGAGGGACGCAACTTGCCGCTCCCCGGGCTGCAGTCGACCGGCCGCCGAATGCGATATCGATCACACGATCCCGTTCTGGGAGAACGGCCACCGCGGCGAGACGAAATTGACCAACCTCGCGAGTCTGTGCGGCAAAAACCATCGCGATAAACATGAAATCGGCTGGACCTACATCCAAGACGACACCGGCACCATCCACTGGACCTCACCCACCGGGCGCCCCTACACCACTGAACCCGAACACCGGATCCGACCGGTCACCCTCCCCGACACCGACACCGCCATCCCGCCGTTCTAGCTCCGCTTGAGACCGTCGGTGGTTCACTCAGCGAGGTAAAGGCCGCAGGTGGTATCGAGGGCTACTGCGGGGGTGCCGATCGTGTCGCCCGTGGGGAGGCAGGAGTCTTCGATGTCATGGTGGAGCCCACCGGGGTGTCGGCCACCTGCCGTGTCGGTGGTCCGGGAGAGAATTGCAGTGTGTATCGCGTTGTGAGTCAATCGGGCAGCGGGGGAGTCCTCGTGCAGAGCGTCGAACCCACCCCCGATGGCGCGGTCGCTCCATCGACCCCACCGCTCACGCTGACGGAGGCGGAGTTTCACGAGTACGTGCTGAGCGAAGAACCCACGGCCCCACGCTGGGTCTGGGACGACACGGCACGCTGGTATCCCCGATTGCTGCGTGCCGGCATCCGTGTGCAGCGTGCGCACGACCTGCGCCTCTGCCACACCATTCTGCGTAACTCGGAGCTGACCGCGAGCAGCAGCTTGGCTCGGGCCGCCCCCACGAAATGGGATGGCGCGTCGACGATCCCCGGAGACGCGGCACTGGCACCGGCGACACTGTTCGATTTCTTCGCCGCAGAGGCCGACTCCGACGACTCAGATTCGGAGTCCGCCGCCGAAGGCCCCCTCGCCGAGTTTGCCCGCCAGATCGAGGCCGTCGCATCGTCGGCCGAACCGGCGGGCTTGCGCCTTCTCCTGGCCGCAGAGTCAGTGGGCGCCCTCATCGCAGCCGAAATGCAGTTCGCCGGACTGCCGTGGCGCACCGACATCCACGATCGTCTGCTCACCGCCGAGCTCGGACCGCGCGTGCCCTACGGCAGCCGGCCGAGCAGATTGGAGCATTTGGCCGGGCAGATTCGCACGGCACTCGACGATCCGCTGCTGAACCCCGATTCGCCCCAAGATGTGTTGAAGGCGCTGCAGCGGGCCGGGCTTCGCGTGGTGTCGACACGGGCCTGGGAGCTGCAGGAGCTTACGCACCCGGTGATCGCTCCGCTGCTTGAGTATAAGAAGCGATCGCGCCTGCTGACCGCGAACGGCTGGTACTGGATGGACGCCTGGATCGTCGACGGTAGGTTCCGCCCCGACTACGTTCCCGGTGGAGTCGTGACGGGCCGGTGGGCGGCCAAAGGTGGCGGTGCCCTCCAACTGCCGAAACAGGTGCGCGGGGCGGTCGTCGCCGATGACGGCTGGACCTTCGTGGTGGCAGATGCCGCCCAGCTTGAGCCGCGCATCCTCGCCGCACTGTCACTCGACATGGCCATGGCCGATGCAGGGCGTGGCACCGACCTCTACGCGGGCATCGTCGCGCGTGGTGTCGTCGAAACGCGTGATCAAGCCAAAGTTGCGATGCTCGGCGCCATGTACGGGGCGACATCCGGTGAGAGCGGCCGACTGTTGCCGAGTTTGGCCAGGGCCTATCCACGTGCGCTCGCCTTGACCGAAGCAGCAGCGCGCGCCGGAGAACGCGGCGACATCGTGACCACACGCCTCGGTCGGTCTTCCCCGCGCCCTGGCGAACGCTGGCTCGCCACCCAAGCGCAGGCGTACGACCCCGGCGCCTCGGCGACCGACGAGCGGCGGGCGCGCACAGAGGCTCGCGATTGGGGGCGTTTCACCCGCAACTTCATCGTGCAGGGCAGCGCAGCAGAATGGGCGCTGTGCTGGATGGCCGAGATTCGCAAGGCGTTGCTCGCGCTCGGCGACCGGCATCCGCGGCCGGAGTCAGCGGGCGCGGCCGCTGGTCAGTTCGGGGCCGCGCCACACCTCGTCTTCTTCTTGCACGATGAGGTGATCGTTCACGCACCGGCCGAACGTGCCGAGGAGGTTGTCGCCATCATTCACGAAGCGGCTACCCGGGCCGGGCAGCTCTTGTTCGGCGCGTTTCCCGTTGATTTCCCGCTCACTGTGGCCGTCGTCGACAGCTACGCAGACGCGAAATAGCACATCGGGCGATTGATCAGCCCGCGCTGTCTTCTGGCGAGTCAGAATGCGAGCCGTCGCGGCGTGACCTGTCAGGTGCGTGAGTCGGCCGGCGGCCGCGACGCGGGCGCTCGTCACTCAACTCGCGTTCGAATGTGGCGGGCGGAGCCGCGCCGATCGCGGTTGCCGCTTCATCAAGCCAGGCCAGAGCGGCCGTGGCGACGGCCGTTTCTGCCGCGGCAACCAGCAGGTGTTGGCCGCTCTCGGCCGGTCCAGTCGATGCTGGTCCGCGCTCGGCCGGCCGCTGCCGGGCGGCATCCCACACTGTGCGATAGGCGGCGATGATCTCCAGCGAATCGATCTGCGGCAATGACGAGGCAATCAGCACCCGGTCGAGAAACTCTGACCATTCCTCTCCTGGCACGCTCGACGTGTCATGCAACCAGGTGAGGGCTTCGACGCGACCGAGCGCGGTCAGTCGATACAGCGGCAAGCCGTCGTCGGTCAGCCCCGCAGCGTCAACAGCACCCTGGGTGACCAGGCGGTCGAGAGTGGCATAGATCTGACCCACGTTGACCGTGCGCCGTGCTCCGGTGCGCGAGCGAAGTTCCGTGTGAAGCTGAAAGCCGTAGGCGGGGCCGAGCGTCAAGATCGCAAGCAGACCGCTTCGAACTGACATCGGGCCTCCTGATCACCTGAGCGCTGAATATATACCGAATATACATAATCGCCGATGTGCTGAGCGAACGTTGCAGAACTGAGGTCGACACGCTGGCAAATTTCCACGGTTGTGAACTCCGGAAGCGGTAGGGCATAATCAGCTGACGGCCTCACAGCCGCATAATTTCATAGCATTGCCGAATCAAATCTCGTTTCGAGGTCGTTGGGGAAGACGCACCTCACCAGAACGGAGAAATTGATGGCGGCAGTACACACCCGGCAGGTACCCACTGCTCGGGGAGTTATTTATGTTCATTCGGCACCGCGAGCCTTGTGCCCGCACGTCGAATGGGCGGTAGGTCGAGCGCTCGGCGAGGCAGCGAATTTTGCCTGGTCGGAGCAGCCGGTGCTGAAAGGCGCTCAACGTGCCGAGTATTACTGGGAGGGCGCACCCGGCACCGGGGCATCCCTCGCGTCAGCCCTGCGCGGCTGGGAGCATCTCAGGTACGAAGTGACCGAGGATCCCGGTCCCGGAGCCGATGGAGGGCGTTGGCTGCACACTCCCGACCTGGGGATCTTCTTCGCCCAGACCGACGCGGTGGGCAACATCGTGATCCCAGAAGATCGCTTGCGCAGTGCGCTCGAGTTGGCCGGCACGAACGTGCGTGAGCTGCATCGAGAGCTGCGTTTGGTGCTCGGCCAGGCGTGGGACGACGAGCTCGAGCCGTTCAGGCATGCCAGTGACATGAACTCAATCGTCTGGCTGCACAACGTGGGCTGACATCGAATGGGCTGGCATCGAGCAGCCCGCCCCTGAACTTGCGGTTCAGGATGCGTGGCGTCACACGCGCAGGTCGGTGGCAGTATCCCGGTCGCGCACAGACGAAACGCCCTGGACCGCATCGAAAGAAGAATGACCCCGCCGGTGTTTTCCGGCGGGGTCATTCTCTGTCGTGCGGGGTCGAGCTAGACGCTGCGGAACGCGACGACGGCGTTGTGGCCGCCGAAACCGAAGGAGTTGCTGATTGCCAGCAGGTCTCCGGCCGGCAGTGCACGCGGCGAGGTGACGACATCCAGCGGAATTGCCGGGTCCTGCTCGGTGAGGTTGATGGTCGGCGGGGCGATGCGTTCGTGCAAGGCCTTGACGGTGAAGAGCGCCTCGATCGCACCGGCGCCACCGAGAAGGTGCCCGGTCGACGCCTTCGTGGCCGACACGGGAATGCCGTCGAGCAGGTCTCCGAAGACGCGACGCAGCGCGTTGTACTCGGCGATGTCACCGACGGGGGTGCTTGTCGCGTGGGCGTTGATGTGGGCGACATCCGCCAGGCTTGCGCCGGCGTTCTGGATGGTCTCGATCATGGCACGAGCGGCAGCGGAACCCTCCGGATCAGGCGCGGTGATGTGGTACGCGTCGCTGGTTACCGAACCGCCCAGCAGTTCGGCGTAGATGCGGGCGCCACGAGCCAGAGCGTGCTCCTCGGTCTCAATGACGAGTGCAGCTGCACCCTCACCGAGCACGAAGCCGTCACGGGTCAGGTCGTACGGACGCGAGGCGGTGGCCGGGTCGTCGTTGCGCTTCGAGAGCGCCTGCATGGCGGCGAACGAGGCGATCGGAAGGGGGTGGATCGCCGCTTCGGAGCCACCGGCGATGATCACATCGGCCAGGCCACGCTGCAGACGGTCATACGCGTTGACAAGAGCTTCGGTGCTGGAGGCGCAGGCGGAGACGACGGTACGGATGCCGGCACGTGCGTGCAGGTCCATGCCGATTGCTGCTCCGGGACCGTTCGGCATGAGCATCGGAACCGTCATCGGCAGCACGCGGCGGGGGCCGCGTTCGCGCAGCGTGTCCCAGGCGTCGAGCAGGGTCCACACTCCGCCGATGCCGGTCGACCAGTCAACGGCGAGACGTTCGGGGTCGACCTCTGGCGAGCCGGCATCCGCCCAGGCTTCACGCCCGGCGATCAACGCAAACTGGCTGGACGGGTCAAGACGCTTGGTTTCATGGCGTTCGAGCACCGAGGTGGGGGAGACCTTGGCCTGAGCGGCGAAGGTGACAGGGAGCTGCGTTTCAGCAACCCACGGGTAGTCGAGGGTGCTCGCGCCTGAGGCGCCGGCGAGCAGGGCGGACCAGCTCTCGGCGGCCGTGCCGCCGAGCGGGGAGGTCGCACCGATGCCGGTGATAACGATCTTTTTGGTCATAACGGTCAACTCTCCAAGGAACGGGAAAACACGAAGGGGCAGGCCCCAGGGAGAGCAGGCCGGCCGGTTGCCCGACCGGCCCACTCTCGATGCGAGGTCTTAGTCCTGTGCCTTGACGATGAACTCGACGGCGTCGCCGACGGTCTTGAGGTTCTTGACCTCTTCGTCGGGGATCTTCACATCGAACTTCTCTTCTGCGTTGACGACGATGGTCATCATTGAGATGGAGTCGATGTCGAGGTCGTCGGTGAACGACTTACCCAGCTCAACCGAGTCGGTTGCAATGCCGGTCTCGTCGTTGATGAGCTCGGCCAGGCCGGCAAGAACTTCTTCGGTGGACAATGCCATTTTTTTCTCCTTGGGGGGTGTCTCGTTTGACCGAGACCTAGTTTAGGGGGACGGGGGAGGCCTTAGGGCAGAACGACAACCTGCGCGCCGAAGACAAGACCGGCTCCGAAGCCGATCTGCAGGGCGAGACCGCCGCTGAGTTCGGGGTTTTCTTCGAGCAGACGGTGGGTTGCCAACGGGATCGAGGCGGCAGAGGTGTTGCCGGTGGTCGCGATGTCGCGGGCGATCACGACGGATGCCGGCAGCTTCAGCTGCTTGGCGAACTCATCGATGATGCGCATGTTCGCCTGGTGCGGAATGAATGCGGCCAGGTCGTCACTGGTGATGCCGGCGGCGTCGAGGGCCTGCTTGGCCACCTTCGCCATGTCCCAGACGGCCCACCGGAAGACCGTCTGGCCCTCCTGGCGCAGCGTGGGCCACTCGGATTCGCCCAGACGGAACTCCGTGAGCGTGTGGTTCATTGCCACAGCGCCGGCTTTCGAACCGTCGGATCCCCAGATGGTGCTGGAGATGCCGGGAAATTCGCTCGGGCCGATGACAACGGCGCCGGCGCCGTCGCCGAGCAGGAAGGAGATGCTGCGGTCAGTCGGGTCGACGACATCCGAGAGCTTCTCCGCGCCGATGACGAGCGCGTAGTGGGCGGCACCGGAACGAATCAGCGCGTCGGCCTGGGCCACTGCGTAGGCGTAGCCGGCGCAGGCGGCGTTCATGTCGTACGCGGCGGCCGGGTTGGCCCCGACGGAGTCGGCGACGACGGCCGCGATCGACGGAGTCTGCTGGATGTTGCTGATCGTGGCCACGATCACGAGGTCGATCAGTGCGGGAGCGATGCCGGAGCGCTCGATCGCCTCGCGCGCGGCATCCGTCGCCAGATCGACGGCATTGATGTCGCGGCTCGCCCGGGTGCGCGTGATGATGCCGGTGCGCTGCTGGATCCATTCGTCTGACGAGTCGATCGGTCCGACCAGGTCGTCGTTCGGCACGATCAGGTCGCCGCGGGCGGCGCCGACGGAGAGGATGCGGGTGAACTCAGGGCCGTGCGACTGCTTGAGGAGGGGCTTCGTCATAGGTTTCTCTTGGTCGAGGTCAAAGGCTGGGGAGCCGGGAGGCGGGGATCATTGATCAGACGAGCTGATCGATCAGCTCCCAGGCGGCGGGCAGGTCATCCGGGGTGCGGATGGCCACGCTGGGAACGCCCTTCAGTGCGCGTTTCGCGAGTCCGACAAGGGCGCCGGCGGGGGCAACCTCGATGATTCCGGTCACGCCGGCCTCCGAAAAGGCCGTCATGCACAGGTCCCACCGTACCGGCGACGACACCTGGCCGACGAGAAGCTCGACGAACCGCGCGCCACTCGTTACTCGGCTGCCGTCGTTGTTGGTCCAGATCGGAAGGGTGGGATCGTTCGTCTGCAATCCGGTCGCCACCTCGGCGAGGCGTTCAACCGCCGGCTTCATATACCGCGTGTGGAATGCACCGGCGACCTGGAGCGGAATGACCCGGGCACGCGTGGGCGGGTTCTCTGCCAGCGCGGCGAGGGCATCGGGTGCACCGGCGACGACGATCTGGCCGCCGCCGTTGAAGTTGGCCGGCTCCAGGCCGAGCTCGTCGAGACGGGTGAGAAGCTCGGCTTCATCGCCGCCGAGTACCGCGCTCATCCCGGTGGGCGTCAGGGCAGCCGCGGCGGCCATCGCCGCACCGCGCTCACGCACGAAGCGCACTGCTTCAGCGTCGCTGAGGATGCCGGCGCCCGCTGCAGCGGTGAGCTCACCGACTGAATGGCCGGCGATACCGGCGATGCGCTCCCGACGGCCGTCGGCGAGCAGCGCCTTGAGAGTGAGCAGGCCGGCCGCCACGATCAAGGGCTGTGCGATCGCCGTGTCACGGATGGTGTCGGCGTCGCTGGTCGTGCCATGGGCAACCAGATCGAGTCCAACCGCATCGGAGATGGCGCGCAGGTCTGCGGCGAAATCGGGGCGCTCCAGCCAGGGGGCGAGGAAACCGGGGGTTTGCGAGCCCTGTCCAGGGCAAACGACGACAATCACCTGTCTAGTCTTGCAACCTCATGGCTCGAGGGTGTGTCGAGACTCCACCAAGAATTGCCTGATCCCTTGTTGGATCTGTCAGACGATCGATGATCGAGCGTCCCGGTGATCGAGCCTGTCGAGATCCTCCGTCGCCGAGCTTGACACTTCCGGTCGACCTTCCCCGGTGTGCCGGGGTATCTCGACCGCAACTGTCAAAGTCGGCGGGTATGGGCAGGCGAGAGGAGGTGAGAGGAGGTGAGAGGAGGTGAGAGGAGGTGCGGGAAAAGCGTGGGAAAGAAGCTAGCGCCTGCGCGTCGACCCGTCGTGATCGGCGATCGAGCCGAGAATCAGCGCCGACTGCAGAATGAGCGCCTCCCTGGCACCCGTCGCGTCGTAGCCGATCACCTCGGAGACCCGCTTCAAGCGATAACGCACGGTATTCGGGTGCACGAACAGCTCTCGGGCGGTGGCCTCAAGCGAGCGACCGTTGTCGAGGTAGCACCAGAGCGTCGTCAGCAGCTCGGTCGAGTGGGCCTGCAGCGGCCGATAGATGCGGTGAATCAGCGTGGCACGGGCGAGCGGGTCGCCGGCCAATGCGCGCTCGGGCAGCAGATCGTCGGCTTGCACCGGCCGAGGGGCATTGCGCCAGGAGCGGGCGACGGCGAAACCGGCCAGCGCTGCTTTGGCGCTCTTCGACGCGTCGACGAGGTTCGGCACCTCATGTCCGAGCACGAGATGCCCTGGCCCGAAGTTCGGCTCCAAGGCGATCGCGATTTCCATGAAGGTCAATGCGGCGGCGGTGCCGATCGCATCGTCGGTGTCGACCGGGGTCGGATGCGCGCGGCCGATGACCAGAACCAGCCGGTTGCCCTGCACACCGATCAGCACATCGGCAGACATGTGACGGGCTGCGCGACGCAGCTGGTCGACATCGAGCATTTTCGGGGTGGTGCCGACGAGCACACAGGCTTCGCCGTGACCGTGCCAGCCCAGAGCCGCGATCCGGCTCGGCAGTTCATCGTCATATTCCCCGGAGAGAATGGAGTCGACGACGAGGGCTTCGAGGCGGGCGTCCCAGAGGCCGCGGGCCTCTGCGGCGCGAGCGTAGACATCCGCCGAGGCGAATGCGATCTCACGCGAGTAGAGCAGAATCGCTTCCCTGAGAAGCTCGCCGCCCTCTTTCACGCGCTCCTCGACGACCTCGACGGTCACACGAATGAGCTGAAGGGTCTGCTGCAGGCTGATCGACCGCAGCAGTTCACGCGGGGCGGCGCCGAAGACGTCGGCAGCAATCCAGGGTGTCGACGACGGATCGTCGAACCAGGAGATGAACGAGGTGATCCCCGCTTGCGCGACAAGGCCGACGGCGGACCGCCGCCCTGGTGGCATTTCGCCATACCAGGGCAGCGTGTCCTCGAGTCGCTTGAGTGTCGCTGTCGACAGCTCACCTGAAATCGTTCGAAGCCAGGCGAGCGTCTGCTCTTTCGTCTTGGGCGCCGGTGCCACGGTGTGAGTTAGCTCTCGCCCCCGGCAGAGCCGGTGGTTCCAGCGTTCACGTCGTGCAACTGGTACTTCTCGATTGCTGCGGCGACCACACTGCGGTCGACCTTGCCCTGACGGGCCAGCAGCTGGAGGGTGCGCACGACCATCGACGGGCTGTCGATCTTGAAGTAGCGACGGGCTGCTGCGCGGGTGTCAGAGAAACCGAAGTCATCGGCACCCAGTGTTGCGAAGTCACCGGGAATGAACTGACGAATCTGGTCGGGCACTGCGTGCATGAAGTCGGAGACCGCAACGAACGGGCCTTCGGCGCCGGCGAGCTTCTCGGTGACATAGGCGGTGCGCTCGTCTGCCTCTGGGTAGAGGAAGTTGTGCTCCTCAGCCGCCAGGCCGTCGCGACGCAGTTCGGTCCACGAGGTGACCGACCAGACATCGGCCGATACTCCCCAGTCGTCGGCGAGCAGACGCTGAGCTTCAAGCGCCCACGGCACCGAAACGCCGGATGCCATCAGCTGGGCCTTCGGGCCGGCAACGGTTGACTGGTTCAACCGGTAGATTCCGCGCAGAATGCCATCGACATCCGCGTTCTCCGGCTCGGCCGGCTGCACCAGGGGCTCGTTGTAGAGCGTGATGTAGTACATCACGTTCGGGTCGGAGTGGGTGCCGCCGTACATGCGGTCGAGACCGGCGCGCATGATGTGGCCGATTTCGTAGCCGTAGGCCGGGTCGTAGGAGACCATGGCCGGGTTCGTCGACGCGAGCAGGTGCGAGTGGCCGTCAGCGTGCTGCAGGCCTTCACCGGTGAGGGTGGTGCGACCGGCGGTGGCGCCCATGATGAATCCGCGAGCCATCTGGTCGCCGGCAGCCCACATGGCGTCGCCGGTGCGCTGGAATCCGAACATCGAGTAGAAAACGTAGATCGGAATGAGCACTTCACCCTGGGTGGAGTACGAGGTTCCGACGTTGGTGAACGCGGCCATCGCGCCGGCTTCGTTGATGCCGACGTGAAGGATCTGGCCCTGCGGGCTCTCCTTGTACGACAGCAGCAGCTCGCGGTCGACCGACGTGTAGTGCTGGCCGTTCGGGTTGTAGATCTTGGCGTTCGGGAAGAACGCGTCGATGCCGAAGGTGCGGGCCTCGTCGGGAATGATCGGAACGATGCGGTTGCCGAATTCCTTCGAACGCAGCAGGTCTTTCAGCAAGCGCACGAACGCCATGGTGGTGGCGATCTCCTGCGTGCCTGAACCCTTCTTCGCAATCGCGTAGGTCGAGTCGTCCGGCAGGTTCACCTGGGTGTACTTGGTGCGGCGTTCCGGCAGGTATCCGCCGAGTGCGCGACGGCGCTCGTGCATGTACTCGATCGCCGGGTCAGATGCGCCGGGGTTGTAGTACGGCGGCAGGTACGGGTTTTCCTCAAGCTGTGCGTCGGTGATCGGCACGTGCATGCTGTCACGGAAGGTCTTGAGGTTCTCCAGCGTCATCTTCTTCATCTGGTGGGTCGCGTTGCGGCCCTCGAAGCTCGGTCCGAGGCCGTAGCCCTTGACGGTCTTCGCCAGAATGACGGTCGGCTGGCCCTTGTGCTCTGACGCAGCCTTGAACGCGGCGTAGACCTTGCGGAAGTCGTGGCCACCGCGCTTGAGGTTCCAGATCTCGTCGTCGGTGTAGCCTTCGACGAGCTTGAGCGCACGCGGGTCGCGACCGAAGAAGTTCTCGCGGATGTAGGCGCCGCTCTCGGCCTTGTAGGTCTGGTAGTCGCCATCCGGGGTGACGTTCATCAGGTTGAGCAGGGCGCCATCGGTGTCGCGGGTGAGCAGGTCATCCCATTCGCGGCCCCAGACAACCTTGATGACGTTCCAGCCGGCACCGCGGAAGAAGCTCTCGAGCTCCTGCACGATCTTGCCATTACCGCGCACAGGGCCGTCGAGGCGCTGCAGGTTGCAGTTGATGATGAAGTTGAGGTTGTCGAGGCCTTCGTTGGCGGCAACCTGAAGCTGGCCACGGCTTTCGACCTCGTCCATCTCACCGTCGCCGAGAAAAGCCCAGACCTGCTGGTCGCTGGCATCCTTGATGCCACGGTTCGTCAGGTACTTGTTGGCCTGCGCCTGGTAGATCGCGTTGATCGGGCCCAGGCCCATCGACACGGTCGGGAACTGCCAGAATTCGGGCATCAGACGCGGGTGCGGGTAGGACGAGAGTCCACCGCCGGCGTGCGACTTCTCCTGGCGGAAACCGTCGAGCTGGTTGGCGCTCAGGCGTCCTTCGAGAAAAGCGCGGGCGTAGGTGCCGGGGGAGGCGTGGCCCTGGATGAAGACCTGGTCTCCGCCGCCGGGGTGGTTCTGGCCGCGGAAGAAGTGGTTGAAACCGACTTCGTAGAGTGCGGCAGAGGATGCATAGGTGGCGATGTGGCCACCGACGGCGATCCCGGGGCGCTGGGCGCGGTGAACGAGCATCGCTGCGTTCCAACGAATCCAGGCGCGGTAGCGGCGCTCCACATCCTCGTCGCCGGGGAACGCTGGTTCGTTCTCTGCGGCGATGGTGTTGATGTAGTCAGTGGTCGGCACCATGGGCACGCCCAGGTGAAGTTCCTTGGATCGCTTGAGCAGGCTGAGCATGATCTCTCGACCTCGCTCATGTCCGTGTTCAGCGACGAGCGCATCCAGCGATTCCGACCATTCGGCCGTTTCTTCTGGATCTGCGTCGGTGTTGTCCATCGAGTACGGGTCCTGGTCGTTGACAGTCACACTCGACCTCTCTGTGTTGGGCAGGTCGTGCCTGGGTTTCGTGCCGCATATCTGGGTGGGTCGGATCACGACCATCGGCACCACCCGCCAGCCTAGTGATTCTTGTTGTGCTCCGCGTACGCGCCGCAGCATCCGCGGTGCTCCCAGCAAGCATTCTTGGTTCCCGCAGTCGCCGGGACTAGGCTGTGCAGCTTGGCTTGCCACGGGATGACCGTGGCGCGGAAAGGAATTGCGCCATGGCACTGGAGAACGACACGCAAGCACCCGACTTCGAGCTGATCAATCAGTTCGGACAGTCAGTGCAACTCAGCCAGTTTCGGGGTGAGAAGTCGGTCGCACTGGTCTTCTTCCCGCTGGCATTTTCGGGAATCTGCAGTGGCGAGCTGTGCGAACTGCGTGACAATTTGTCGCTCTTTGCGGACAGCGGCGTTGAACTGATCGGTATTTCGGTGGACTCCCGGCACACCCTGCGTGCCTGGGGAGAGCAGGAAGGCTACGACTTCAGCCTGCTCGCCGACTTCTGGCCGCACGGCGGCGTGGCGAAGGAATACGGTGTGTTCCTCGATGAGAAGGGGTTCGCGAACCGCGCGACATTCCTGATCGACCCGAGCGGCATCATCCGTGCCAGCTTCATCACGGCGCCCGGTGAAGCGCGGTCGCTTGCGGCCTATCGGGCTGCGCTCGAAGAGTTGCAGCCAACGCCTGTCATCTAGCAGCGCGAGTCATCGCGGGTAAGCGGATGTCGGCGTCGGCGTGAGAGCGCCGGCTCGTTCTGCCGCGAGGAGCGTGTGGAGATCGTCGAGCATCTCGGTCTGACGATTGGCGATAGTGATCAGTCGGGCAATATCGGCTTTGGCTTCGAGGTTCGTGTCGTAGTCGTGCTGGGCGAGTGCTGCGGCGATTCCGTCTTGCCGTTTCGCGGCGATCAGCAAGATTGCTCCCTGCAGTCCGGCCAGCATGCTCAAGAACAGGTTGAGCAGAATGAATGGGTAGGGATCCCATTCGCTGTCGCGGGGGAGCAGCATGTTGATGACCGCCCACACGATCATGACTCCGATGAAGCCGCCGACGAATGGCCAGCTGCCCATGCCGTTGCGCATGATATCGGCGGCTCGGGCTCCGCGAGTCAGCGATTGCTTGTGTTTGGTGTGCCAGGTGAGCGCGTTGGTGGTCATGCGTCATGGTAAAGCACGCCGGAGTTGCAGCTGCGACGCGCGCGAGCTGCAACCCCGATTCTGATCGGGCCAGGCGGATTGGCTAGGATATACACGACCTGATTCGCCGCGTGAGTGGTTGATTGTCAGGGCCTTTAGCTCAGCTGGTAGAGCGCCACGTTTACACCGTGGATGTCATCGGTTCGATCCCGGTAGGGCCCACAGCAAGAGAAGGATAGCCAGAGGCGCATTTCGTCTCTGGCTTTTCCTGTCTACGGAGGCGATTTGAGCGCTGGTGTGACCGCGTGAGCGCAGCGGCCAGCTGAACGAAGGCCGGGTCAGTATTTCTGACCCGGCCTGCTGTGTTCTTCGCTGCTGCTCGACGTGCGGCGGGCTAGCCGAGTTCGATCGCTGTGCCGTCTGAGAACATGTTGTCGCTGACCAACAGTTTCGACGGCTTCACCCCGGCGGGCAGATCGAAAAGGATCGGCGCCTGTACTGCGTTTCCCGGGTTGATGGCCGCAATCCAGGCTTGTGCGTCACCTCCGGCGTAGAGGGTCGCGCTGGCGTCTGCGTCGTAGGATTTTCCGTCCGCATCTTCGAGCGTGACGTAGTTGACGATGAACGTTTGCGAATCGTTTCCGACGTTCTTGACCGCGAGGTCGATCTGAAAGAACGAACCCTGCGCAGTCTGAGACAGCGGAGCCGTACCGACGGTTGTGCCGGCGTCGGCCGCGGCGAGCGCCGTGAACTCAAACGCGCCGACCGTGACCGGAACGTTCAAACCGGGCGTCTGCGGCTTTTCTTCGGCGGAACTGCCGGCAGCGGAGCCGCCCGATGCGACATCGGCGCTGCAGCCGGTGAGCGCGACGGTGAGGGCGATGGCCGCTCCGGCGGCAATGAGGGTTGAACGACGGACGATGGAACGTGAAAACACGGATGCCTCCTGGTGGGTGCGGACTGCGGCCGATCGGCCTCATCAAGAACACCATCGGTACCCAAGCGCAACCACCTCGTTTCGGCTCGAGCAGACCGACCGAAAGGAGGGGAAATCGTCGCCAGGGTCCGCACGAAAGTCGGTCGGAACGAGGGAGCCCCGCCCCCTACGATCAAGACATGACCGCCGCGCCACCCATTCCGAACGGCGGCTGGGCGGCATCGACCGGCTCAGCCGCTCCCGCCGCGCCGCGGTCCCGTGTTCGTCGTGCCTGGGCGATGGTCGGGTCGATCGCTCTCGTCGTGCTGTCGTCCCTCCTGGTCATCGTGGCGGGAACGACCCATCTGGTCGCAGGCAGCACACCGTCGACCACCCTGCAGGTACTTGTCGCGATCGGGATACTTTCGATGCTCGCCGTGTCGGTATTGCTGATCTGGCGGCATCGCTTCTCGACACTCGTGTACGTGCTCGCGACCGGACTCACGATGATTGTGCCGACTACTCCGCTCCCGGCCCTGCTCGCCCTCGCAGCGCTGACCGCTGTCCGGCGCGGACGAATGCGCTGGGCGCTGGTTGCGGCGTCCTCTGCGGCGACCGTCGTCGCGTGCTTCTGGGATCTCACTGCCTACTCGTCATTCCTCGCCGTCTTTGT
Source organism: Glaciibacter kafniensis (assembly GCF_039538945.1). NCBI lineage: Bacteria > Bacillati > Actinomycetota > Actinomycetes > Micrococcales > Microbacteriaceae > Glaciibacter > Glaciibacter kafniensis. The sequence goes on from NZ_BAABCN010000002.1 coordinate 577,689, forward strand.
TGGCGCACCGGCGGAGGGAACCCCGGCCAGGCTGGCTTTGTTCTGGGTGGTTCCTTTCTTGGCTGCGCTCCTGGTTGCTCCATTCGCCGCGTTCGGGTTCTCGCGGCAGCTGCGAGTCGAGCGCGACAGCGCACGGTGGGGGAACACGACCGCCGCACGCAACATTGCGGCGTTGCACCAGGAGGTGTCCATGGAGCGCGAACGTCAGGAGATCGCCCGTGAGATTCACGACACACTGGCTGCTCGACTGAGCTCGGTGTCTTTGCATGCCGGAGCTCTGGAGCTGCAGGTCGGCGACTCAGACGCGCGGGCGACCGCGGCAGCTCAAGCGGTGAGGGAATCGGCGCAACACTCGTTGGATGACCTCCGCAATCTCGTGCGGGTTCTTCGCAACCCGGCACTGAATTCGGGCACGACCACGGGGTTGGTCGACATCGGTGCGCTCGTCGACGCAGCTCTGCGCGAGGGCACCGACGTTCGCGCCCAGATGTTCGTCGGGGACCCGTCATCGTGTGACCACGAGGTGGCACATGCCTGCTACCGAATTGTGCAGGAAGCAATCTCGAACGTGCGTCGACACGCTCCGGGAGCTTCCCTGTTCGTCGACCTTCGCGGCGGTCCGGAAACCGGTCTGACACTCCGTACGGTCAATTGGCTCGTCCCCGACGCACGTCCGACATCGACGGGAGGCGGCAACGGGATACCAGGGATGAGCGAGCGGGCGGCCCTGATGGGCGGGTCATTCGAGGCCGGAGAAACGGCGGAGGGAACCTTCGCGGTGGTCGTCTGGCTGCCCTGGCACCGTCGCTAGACTGGCGCGGTGCCTACGCCGGATCAGGAAAGCAACCCCATTCGCATCCTCGTCGTCGACGATGACGCCCTGGCTGCTGCCGGTATCACCGCGTTGCTGAGCACTGCCGATGATCTCTCCGTCGTCGGCCACTGCCTCGACGGCATTCAGGTTGCCCACGCGATCCGCAGCCTCGCACCAGATGTCATGCTCTGTGACGTGCGGATGCCGGGCATGGGTGGAGTAGATGTCGTGCGCTCTCTGCATGGGCAGGCCGGTGCGCCTCGCATTCTGATGATGACGGCATTCGACGAAGACGGTCAGGTGCTGGACGCCGTCGCCGCAGGGGCGGTCGGTTTTCTGCTCAAAGATGAGGACCCGCACCGGATCATCGAAGCGGTCAGAGACGTCGCGGCAGGCGACGCAGGCTACTCGCCCCGCGCCGCGCGACAACTGACCCAGTGGGTGCAGGACTCACCCACCGCAGACGCCCGTCGAGATGCGCTCGAGAAGCTCGGTCTGCTCACCGACCGGGAACACGATTTCGCCCTCGCGCTCGTCACCGGCGCGAGCGACGCCGAACTCGCCGCCCAGTTCTTCGTGGCAGAGACCACTGTGAAGTCAGCCCTCTCCGCGATCAAGACGAAGTGGGGCATCCGCAACCGCACCCAGCTCGCAGTGGTCGTCGCGCGTTCGGGGCTCGCTTGACGCCCTGATCGGGTCTTCGCGTCATCCGCTCGCAGTCTTCACTCACCGAACCAGCCGGGGTTATGCGCGTAAACGATGACCAGAAAGACGACCAGATCGAAGAGCAGGTGCACGGTCACCACATAGCTGAGTGAGCGGGTCATCCGAAATATCGCGCCCTGCACCAGCGCGAACGGGAGCGTGAGTAGCGGCCCCCAGCTCTGGTAGCCGAGTTCCCAGAGGAACGAGACGAAGATCGTGGCCTGCAACAGATTCGCGAGCCAGACCGGAAAGTGTCGGCAGAGCAAGGTGAAGACCGTGCAGATGAAGAACAACTCATCCCATATGCCAACGGCGTTCACCCCGAGGAACAGGCGCGCAATGGCGTCTGGCTCGTGCACGGCCGGCCAGTTCTGATACGAACCGGAGCCAATGAAGTAGAGCGGCAACAACACGACGGCGGCCACGACCACGACCACGATGTACCACCACTGCGCTCGCGTCCAGGGCCAGCTCCCTCGCCAGGGAAACCGGATGACGACCTCCCGATAGATGAAGCGCTGGATCAGGAACGGAGCGGCAACCGCCGCGGAGAGCACAATCCCGAACAGCACCATGTTGGGGTAGTCGATGTTGGCCTCGAGCGAGATCGTGCTGATGATTCCCAGGCCTATGGCGATGAGAAGCAAGTCGCGAAACAACGGCCGATCAATAAACCAGGCGAGCAGAACCCCGAACATCAACACCGCGTAGCCCGCCACGCCAGCGCTCACTCCGAAGAGCAGAACAGCCGAAGCCGAAACGAGGGCAGCGGGTAGCACCCTCCAGCCGAGGGCCGTTGGGGTCGCGGTGAGGCTGGAAGCGTGCACGGATTCAGCATTCCACAGTGCACCGGCTGGCCGCTGGTTATGCCGTGAGTGGTGGGGGAGTCCTGAGCGACGAAGGCGTCTTGAGGTGGCGCTGCACGCGGCACGCGGTGAGCGCCGACCGATGCTGCGAAGATGGGGGGATGCCATCGTCTCAGACCCAGCCAGAGCCCGCGGTGCCCCGTGAGGGGCTGCGGGCCAGAAAGCGCCGCGCGACGGAGAATGCGATTGAGCTCGCCGGAGTCGAGCTCGCACTCGAGCATGGTCTCGCTGCGGTGACGATCGCAGAAATCTGCGAACGGGCACAGATCTCCCGAAGTACGTTCTTCAACTACATGCCCTCTCGCGAGGCCGCGATCATGGGTCGTCCGGTTGACGTGTTGCCCCACGAGATCGGTTTCGCGCTGCTCGACAGCGCGGCAGGGGATGTGCCGCTCGGGTTGCTCCGCGTCGTGGTCGCCTCGATCGGGCATAGCGGGGTCAATGCACCAGTGGCGGCTGCTCGCCGGCGCCTCGCGGCTGAGCAGCCGGAGGCCGCCAAGTTGCAGCAAGCCACGCTCGCGGATCTTCGGAGGGCACTGATCGCCTTGACGCTCGACTGGTTGAACGCCCGCCCGACACAACGCATGTTGCAGGGGTCGGTGCAGCGGGAGGTTTTGCTCTTGGTCGGAATTGCGGGCATCGTCGCCGAAGTGCTGCTCGATGAGTGGTCCCAGGCCGACGGAGAGACGCAGATCTCCGAGGAGAGCCTGCACGCGACGGTGTCGGATCTGGCTGCGTTGCTTCGCCGCACGGCGTAATGCTGCCGTCAGCGCGCCACGCGCAGGCGGTTTGTGACACACAAATACGTGGACTTGCAGTGACCCCACTAGGGTGAAGTCGGCGGCCAACGGAGGCCGAATCGGCCCGGCTCGTCACGTCGGCATGCAGAAACGGTGGGGGCATCATGGCAACGGCGGCGACAGCGACTTCGACGGCCACAGGGTCAGGCAATTTTCTCGACAAGATCGAGCGGTTGGGCAATAAAGTCCCGAACCCCACGATCATGTTCGTCTACTTGATTCTGCTCATCGCCATCATTTCCGCGATTCTCTCCTGGGTCGGCGTCAGCGTCACCGACGAGGTCGTCACTCCCGTGCCGACCGAGCAGCTTCAGCAGTTGAACGACGCGCTCGGTGGCACGTTGGTGCCGTTCGACACCAACACGGGCGCGTTCGTGACGCTCCCTGACTACACCCTGAGCGAACAGACCTTCGCGGTGCGAAACCTGTTCTCGTCCGACGGCATCCAGTTCTTCTTCTCGTCCTTCGTCGACAACTTCGCCGGCTTCGGCGTCGTCGCGGTGACTCTCGTCGCCATGGCGGGCGTCGGCGTGGCCGAGCAAGCAGGCCTGATGGGCGCGCTCATCCGTAAGGTCGTCAAGGTTGCTCCGCGCTGGTCGCTGGCCTTCATCCTCATCTTCGTCGGCGTGCTCTCCTCGGTGGCGTCAGACGCGGGATACCTCATCTTGATCCCACTCGCCGCCGCCGCGTTCCTCTCGGTGGGGCGTCATCCGTTGGCCGGCATGGCCGCCGCATTTGCCGGAGTCGGCGCGATCTTCTCGGTCAACCTGCTGATTACCCCGGTCGACTCGATGCTCACCGAGATCACCAACGAAGCGCTGGGCAGCATCGGTCTGCAGCCACTCACTGTCACGGCCAACTTCTATTTCAGCATCGCGTCATCGATTCTGATGGCCTTGATCGCGGTAATCGTGACGGTGAAGATCGTCGAACCCCGCCTCGGCGTCTACGAGATGGCTGAGCCGGTGGATGCGACGACCGGCGAGGCCGTCGACTCCGCCGGCGAAGCACGGGGCCTGCGTCTGTCTCTCTGGGGATTGCTCGTCGTTGCAGTGGTCGTGCTCGCGCTCAGTCTGCCGCCGGGAGCGCCGCTGCGCGACAACGCGACGGGTGAGCTCATCGGGGCGACGCCGTTCATGGCCAGCCTCATCTTCATCATTTCGCTCGGCTTCTTGGTCTGCGGTGTCTGCTACGGCATCGGCGCCAACACCCTGCGCGGAAGCAACGCAGTGGTCGGTGCGATCGCCAAGACGTTCGCCGGACTCGGCGGGCTCCTGATCATGTTCCTGATGATTTCCCAGTTCATTGCCCTCTTCAACTGGACCAATCTGCCGACTGTCGCGGCAGTCGAGGCCGCGCACGTGCTTGAGCAAGCCAATGTGCCGGCTGTCGTGCTGCTCGTCGCGTTCATTCTCGTGATCTTCGTGCTCGACATGATCTTGCCAGGTGTCGTGCCGAAGTGGGCGATCTTCGCGCCGATCTTCGTGCCGATCTTCGCGTCGCTCGATGTGGCGCCGCAGACCCTCCTCGCGGCCTATCGCGTGGGCGACTCCCCGATGAACGTGCTGACGCCGTTGATGGTTTATCTGCCCTTCATTGTGACGATCGCGCAACGCTACAAGAAGGATGCCGGAATCGGCACGATCATCGCGTTGATGGTGCCGTACACCGTGTGGATTCTGATCGGCTGGGTCGTGCTGTACGCCGCCTGGTTCCTCTTCGGAATTCCGTGGGGACCCGGCTCGCCCGTCAGCCTCTAGCGGCGCAAGTCGTCGCTTCGTTTGCCGTCGGCTGAGCTAGCCGGTGAGTTTCGTCGGTTGCACCGTCGGTTGCACCGTGGGTTGCACCGTGGGTTGGCTTGGCGGGAACCGTTCCAGCATGAGTGTGCTCTTGCTCGGCATCGGGATCGGTGTCTGGGTGGTGTCGACGGTGACGGGTGGGAGGAGCCAGTAGTCGGCGCCGGTGCGGAACACATGCCAGTGGTTGTTGTGCAGCAGCAGGTGGTGGGCGCGGCAGAGCAGGATCCCGTCGGCAATATCGGTGTTGCCCTGCTCGGCCTTCCAATGCTCGATGTGGTGTGCTTCGCACCAGGAGGCGGGCCGGTTGCAGCCGGGCCAGCGGCAGCCGCCGTCGCGGGCGGCGAGCCCGGTGCGTTGCCTCGCGGTGAAAAGACGCTGGTCGGGTCCGACGTTGATGCATTGGCCGTCGTCGTCGAACTCAATGCCGGTGTACCCGGAACAGAGGAGCCGTTTCACGGTGTCCATCGAGACCGGGTCGGGGTGTCCCTCGATCTGGCCGTGCCCGGGCGGCGCCTGACTGAGCGGAGCCAGGCCGGTTGGGGACGGTCCGGTCGGTGACATTGCGGTCAATCCGTCCGGTGGAGCCTCGTCCCGTGGTGAACCGCTCGGTGACGCTCCGGCCGGCGATGGCTCGGCGAGTGGTGGCTTGGTCGGCGGTGATGCGGTGGGTGATGATCCGGCGGAGTTCTGTCCGGCGGGAAAATGAGCGGTGGGGTTCCGGAAGGCCGGCGGGACGGAGTGCGCGAGGTCGTGTTCGGTGACGAGGATCCGCACGGCCGGGCGGCGGCCGAAGAACACCGTGTTCGGGTCCGCCTCCGCGCCGAGCTGCAACAACGCCAAGATCGCGTCCGCGGCGATCTGCTCGGTCGTGCGTTCGTCATCGCGGAGGGCGTCGGCGCGGGCCTGCGTCGCCGCATCCACGAACCGGGGGCCGCCCCGCCGCGGGGAGGTCGCGCCGTCGACGATCAACTCGACGAGGCGGCCGTCTTCCGGCGGCAGCAACGCCGACACCCGGTACATCCCGTCGTCCTGACGCCAGATCCGGAAGCTGCGGGCGTCGCGCTGGGTCTTCTCCCGCCGCGCGATCCCGTCCGCGTCGAGCTCGTCGCGCAGACAGCGGGCGCGGCGGAGCAGCTGGTCCGCATTCAACGTCGTGGCCTCTTCGAGCAGGAACTGTGCGGCGGCGGCGAGCTTCTCGGCCGGCACGCCCGGGTCGATGTCGCCCAGACCCTTGCGGATCGCCTCCGCCGCATCGATCGACAGGGTGCCGGCCCGCACCGCGCCGGCGACGACGGCCAGCCAGGGGGCGGCGAGCTCCGGCAGCTCGGTAAGCGGCGCATCGGGGTCGGCTTGGCGACGTTCTGCGGCGCCCTCGGCAGCCTCGGTGTCGACCATCAGTGTGCCGACCGCGACGAGTTTCACGGCCTCCGCCCGGGTGCCCCCGGTCTCCGACTGGATCAACGCTTCCGGGGTGAGGAACCCGTGGCGTTGGGCGAGACCGGAGAAACCGAACTCCCGGGAGGAGCGCCGGGCGATCTCCCCGGCCACCCAGGCCGCATGCGTGTCGTAGTTGCGGCGAATCCGTGCGAGCTGCTTCTGAGACTCGAGCAAGTCCAGCTCGTTAAGCGCTGCGTAGCCGGCCGCACCGTCACCGATTTCCGCGGACGCGACGGCGGCCTGCCGGAGCTGATCGGTGAGAGTCTGCATACTTCAAGACTAGAAAAAGGGGAAGACGCAAACCCGAGATTGCACGCATCCGTGAGCAAGTTCTCGAGTGCTCGCCTGTGGAGAACGGTGGCGGGTGACTGACACGGGACAACACAACAGTGGCGAAACCGACCCACCCGGTCTCGGCTAGTTCGACCAACGAAAGGGGGCGCCCCCGCAGGCCGGCACACGAGCAACCGCGCACGGGCGGTCGCTCTGACGGTGAAAGCCGTCGTGGCAGGACAGCACCGCCGCCGCCTCGGCAGTCGATGCATCGGGCTCGCGCGGTCGCAGCGAGAAGACCGACAGCACGGCCCTGTGCGGACTGTTTGCGTCTGGTCGTCGTGAGTGTGGGGCTAGGTCGTCACTTCGAAGCAAGATTCTCGGTGGCTGAGAGTCGAGCGGGCGTACTCTGTGCAGGTGAGCAAACCGCGAACGCAGAGCGTTGGCTTTCGTGCCTGGATGCTCGATGGCCTGGTCGACAAAACCGGGGCACACGTCGGGCCGCACGCCAAAGCCGTCGAGAAGACGCATGCGTGGTGGCGGGTCATGTGCCTGACCGGCGTCGACTACTTCTCCACTCTCGGCTATCAGCCGGCGATCGCCGCTCTGGCCGCCGGTCTGCTCTCGCCGATCGCGACGATCGTGCTCGTCGCTCTGACCCTGCTCGGTGCGTTGCCGGTGTACCGCCGCGTCGCATCCGAAAGCTTCATGGGCTCCGGCTCCATTCACATGCTCGAGAAGCTGCTGCCCTGGTGGTCGGGCAAGCTGTTCGTGCTGGTGCTGCTCGGCTTCGCCGCGACAGATTTCATGATCACGATCACACTGTCGGCAGCGGATGCCTCTGCCCACTTTCTCGAGAATCCGTTCGTACCCAGCTGGCTCGACTCCCAGATGATCGTCACGCTCGTGCTGATCTCGCTGCTCGGAGCCGTCTTTCTGCGCGGTTTCAAGGAGGCAATCGGCATCGCCGTCGTTCTCGTTGCCGTCTACCTCACCTTGAACCTCGTGGTGGTCGCTGTCTCCATCGCCGAGGTTTTGGAGCACCAAGCTCTCATCACCGACTGGTGGGCCGCCTTGACCGCGCAGCACGGCGACCCGCTGATGATGATCGGAATCGCTCTTCTCGTCTTTCCGAAACTTGCGCTGGGCCTCTCGGGGTTTGAAACCGGTGTTGCGGTGATGCCTCAGGTGACGGGTGCTGAAGGGGACACCGAGGAGAACCCGGTGGGCCGCATTCGCGATACCAAACGGCTGCTCACCACCTCGGCGCTCATCATGAGCGGTTTTCTGATCACGTCGAGCATCGTGACGACCCTGCTTATTCCGCAGAAGGACTTTCAGGCCGGTGGGCCGGCGAACGGTCGCGCACTGGCCTATCTGGCCCACGAATATCTCGGCAATGGGTTCGGCACGGTCTACGACGTGAGCACCATCTGCATCCTCTGGTTCGCCGGCGCCTCGGCGATGGCCGGTCTGCTCAACCTCGTTCCGCGATATCTGCCGCGCTACGGAATGGCCCCGCAGTGGGCGCGCGCGGTGCGTCCGCTGGTGTTCGTGTTCATCGCGATCGCGTTTCTCATCACGATCGTCTTCGATGCCAACGTCGATGCCCAAGGCGGTGCGTACGCGACGGGCGTTTTGGTTCTGATCACGTCGGCATCCGTTGCGGTCGCGCTGTCCGCCCGGCGCAAGCGCCAGCAGTGGCGCACGGCCGGCTTCGGTCTCATCTCGTTGATCTTCGTCTACACGACTATCGCCAATGTCATCGAGCGCCCAGACGGGGTGCGAATCGCGGCACTCTTCATTCTCGGGATCGTGGGAATCTCGCTCATCTCGCGCGTCAGTCGCTCGTTCCAACTCAGAGCGACGTCTGTCGTGCTTGATGCCAACGCGCTCGACTACGTCTTGGAAGACGCTGAGGAGTATGACGCCGTGCGGCTGATCTCCCATGAACCCGGTCTCGACACGGATGCCGAATATCGCGACAAGAGCCGCGACGAGCGCCGGTACGGCCATATCCCGCCCGGGTCGTCGGTGATCTTTCTCGAGGTGTACCCCTCTGACTCGTCAGACTTCGAAGAAGACCTCCTGGTGCGGGGTGTTGCGGCGCACGGCTACCGGGTGCTCAAGGTGACAAGCGGAAACGTGCCAAACACCATCGCATCTGTGCTGCTCGAGATTCGTGATCAGACCGGAATCATCCCTGAAATCTACTTCGAATGGACAGAAGGCAATCCGATCTCGAACATGTTCAAGTTCTTGATCACCGGGGCGGGGGAGATCGCGCCGGTGACGCGTGAAGTGTTGCGGGCGTCGGAGCCGAACCCGAAACGACGGCCGTCGATTCACGTGAGCTGACACGGGAATCAAGCCCAATCAGCTGATTTGAGGATTTCTCAGTAGAATAGTGGGATGTCTGACCGTGGCCCTGAAGGGCAGGATGGCGTCGAACCCACCGAACCGCCGAGCGAAGCGGATCTGGCGATCATCCTCGGCGGCGATCCGGATGCCGTCACCACGACATCGCACGACATCATCAAGGCCGGCTTTGACGATTCCCTTGCTGACGACGCCGACGATGTCTCCCTGGTTCCCTCCGACCCGATCGCGAGTCCGCGGGTGAGTCCGGAAGAACATGTTGTTCCGCGGGTGCGCCGACGCTGGTGGTTCTCGCGGCATCATCATCGGGAGACGGACCAGGGTCGGAGCGGTGCCGATCGCTCTGCCGATGCCGACGCTGACCACGTCGACAACGTGCCGCGGCCTGATCCATTGGCCTGGATGCAGCCAGAGAAGAAGACGCAGCCTGAGACCGAGGCGAGGCCGCCCGTTGAGCCGCACGCGCGAACGGATGCGACGCCAGAACCCAGTCAGAGCGTGAGTGGTACCCCACCAGCGGCTACTCCCGATGCTGTGCCGGACACCGCGGTCTCAGAAGCACCCGAGGCCGCGCCGGATGCCGCGCCCGTGTACGAGACGCGCGCGTCGCGTCGAGCGAAGCGTCGCGATTGAGCGGTGCTGCCGGCAATGCGGGCAGAGTCCACAGACCGTGTTGTTCATGCGACCGGTAGGCTGGCGGAGTGTCTTTATCGCTCGCAGAAGTTACCGCAGTCGTCCATGAATTGTGGCCCCTTTCCGGCGCGGAATCCTGGGATGCCTCCGGCTTGGTGAGCGGAGACCCCGCTGGGGACATCTCGTCGATTCACCTCGCCGTTGACGCCGTGTCGGACACCGTCGACGAAGCGATCGACGTCGGGGCCGATCTTTTCCTCGTGCACCACCCGCTGTTGCTGCGCGGCGTGACGACCGTCGCGGAAGACCGCTACAAAGGCGCGCTTCTCGCCCGGTTGATCCGCGCGAACTGCGCTCTGCTCGCGGCACACACCAACGCGGATGTCGTCGCTGACGGCGTGTCAGACATCCTGGCCCAGCGTCTTCAGTTGCAGAACAGCCAGCCGATCACGGAGAGTTCCGAGCCGGGGACCGGCATCGGCCGGGTCGGTCGACTCGCCCGACCCGTCACTCTCGGCCACCTTGCTCGTGTGCTCGCCGATCTGCTGCCGGCGACGGCATCCGGAGTGCGAGTTGCCGGCGACTATGCGCAAGAAGTCCAGGTCGTCTCCCTCTGCGGTGGCGCCGGTGACTCCCTGCTCGCCCACCCGCTCGTCGTCGGCTCCGATGTCTATGTCACCTCCGATCTGCGTCACCACCCGGCGTCGGAGGCACGCGAGCAGGCCAAAGTCAGCGGCGGTCCCGCCCTCATCGATGTGTCCCACTGGGCCAGCGAATGGCTCTGGCTCGACACAGCGGCGGCCCAGTTGCGCGCGGCGCTCCCCGGCATTTCAATCACCGTCAGCGATCTGCGCACCGATCCTTGGGACTTCGTCGTCATGCACTAGGTCGTCGCGCACCACGTCTCACGCACCACCCGCCGGCGCCGCGCCGGCCCCGCAACTCACTCACACTCAACACTCGTAAAGGTCAGGACATCGTGAAGGCAACTCCCGTAGAACAGAAAGAGCTTCTTCGGCTCCAGGCCCTCGACATCAAGGCCCAGCAGCTGGCGCACCAGATCACGGCGCTGCCCCAGCACGGTGAGCTGGACGAACTTGGCAGGAAGGCCGACGCGAGTCGGCAGAAGTTGACCTCGCGCACGGGCGAGCTTGAGGATGTGCGCACCGAGCTGCGTCGCATCGAGTCAGACGTCGAGGTGGTCGAGAAGCGCATCGCGCGCGACACCGAGCGCATGGGGCAGAGCTCGTCGGTCAAGGACATCCAGGCCTACGAGGGCGAGGTCGCAGCGCTGAAGAAGCGACTGGGCGACCTCGAGGAGATCGAGATTGCCGTGATGGAGCGCGTCGAGGAGCACGAAGCTGCCGTCGCCGCGATCGAGGCTGAAGGCGCGGCAATCGCCGAGCAGATCGCCGAGACCGAGCGCGTGCGCGACGAAGCGTTGGTTGTCATCGACCAGCAGCGCGCCGAAGCCATCCGCGATCGCGCCGCCGTCGCGACCTCCATCGCCCCAGAACTCGTTGAGCTCTACGAGAAGCGTTACGTGGCGGGTCGCGGAAACGCCGCTGCGCTGCTGCGCGCCCGTACCTGCAGCGGTTGCACGATGACCCTCACCGGAAACGACCTCGAAGCCGTGCGGAGCGCGCCGGCCAACGACGTCATCTTCTGCCCTGACTGTGGCGCCATCCTCGTGCGCACCGAAGAATCGGGCATTTGATCTGAGCCAGTCCGTCGAACGCGCGCCCGCGAGATCGCGGGCGCGCACGGCAGCTGGTGTGAGACCGGTAGGCTTGATCCCAGAATGGGTCGGCAAGACGGTCGCGTCGTTCGTGAGTCTCTGACACACGGATGCCGAGGAACGTCCGGGCTCCACAGAGCAGGACGGTGGGTAACACCCACCCGGGGTAACCCGCGAGACAGTGCCACAGAAAGTAAACCGCCTCAGGGCCTCTCTTCGGAAAGAGCCTTGCGGTAAGGGTGAAACGGTGGTGTAAGAGACCACCAGAGGCCAGGGTGACCTGGTCGGCTCGGTAAACCTCGTCCGGAGCAAGGTCAGACAGAAAACGCTAAGGCTGCTCGCCAAGTTTTCGGGTAGGCCGCTAGAGGGCTACGGCAACGTAGTTCGTAGATAGATGACCGTCGAGGGTGTGTGCGTTTCGACGCAGACGCTGAGACAGAACCCGGCGTAATAGCCGGCCCATTCCCTCCTTCAATTCTTCGACTCTTCGACTCTTCGTCGAGGCTCAGGCGAACGGATCGACGGTTTCCATGAGCCGTGAACGAATGAGAAACCGAACGCCTTCCGGCGCTTCCACCGAGAAGCCGCTGCCGCGACCCGGCACCACGTCGACGGTCAGATGGGTATGGCTCCAGTAGGCGAACTGTTCTCGCGACATCCAGAAATCGATGGGTTGTGCTGCGTCCGCCGTGCCGATCTCGAACCGACCGAGCAGAACGTCTTGGTCGGACGTGATGAAATCACCCGCCGGATAGCACATGGGTGAACTGCCGTCGCAGCATCCGCCCGATTGGTGGAACATCAGCGGACCGTAACTCTGCCAGAGATGGCGGAGCAGCGTGGCACTGGTGTCGGTGAGGGTGACCCGCGACCGGGTTTCGTCCGCGAGGGTGACTGCCGCCTCGATCATCTGTGTTCCCTTCTCTCGCGGCCTCCCGCTGCGTGTGCCGGGAGGTGTCGGCGGCCGGCCCCGACCCGAACGAGGCCGACCGCCGAGTAGATCTGGCGGTGTCGGTTTAGAAGAAGCCGAGCTTGTCTTCGGAGTACGACACCAGCAGATTCTTGGTCTGCTGGTAGTGGCCGAGTGCCAGCTTGTTGTTCTCGCGGCCGATACCCGAGCTCTTGTACCCGCCGAACGCCGCACCGGCAGGGTACGCGTGATAGTTGTTCACCCAGACGCGGCCGGCCTGGATGTCGCGGCCCGCGCGGTAGGCGACGTTGCCGTTGCGCGACCAGACCCCGGCACCGAGCCCGTAGAGCGTGTCGTTGGCTTGACGGATGGCGTCGTCGTAGTCGGTGAAGCTCGTCACGGCGATGACCGGACCGAAGATCTCCTCCTGGAAGATGCGCATCGAGTTGTCACCCTCGAAGATCGTCGGCTGCACGTAGAAGCCGTCGGTGAGATCGCCGCCGAGATCGGCTCGTTCGCCGCCGAGCGCCAAGCGAGCGCCCTCCTGCTTGCCGATGTCGATGTAGCTGAGGATCTTCTCCAGCTGATCGTTGGAGGCTTGAGCGCCGACCTGGGTGTCGGTGTCGAGCGGGTTGCCCTGCACCGCCTTCTTGGTGCGTTCGACGGCGTCGCCGAGGAACGAGTCGTAGATCGGTTTCTGCAGCAAAGCCCGGCTGGGGCAGGTGCACACTTCGCCCTGGTTGAAGGCGAAGAGTACGAAGCCTTCTTGGGATTTGTCGTAGAACGCGTCGTTGTGGTCGGCGACATCCGAGAAGAAGATGTTCGGGCTCTTGCCGCCCAGCTCGACGGTGCTCGGAATCAAATTGGCGCTGGCGTACTGCAGAATCAGGCGTCCGGTCGTCGTTTCGCCGGTGAACGCGATCTTGCGGATGCGCGGGCTTGAGGCCAGCGGCTTGCCCGCCTCGACACCGAACCCGTTCACGATGTTGACGACCCCCGGCGGCAGAATGTCGCCGATGAGTTCGATCAGAACCAGGATCGAAACCGGGGTCTGTTCCGCGGGCTTCAGCACGATGGCGTTGCCGGCGGCGAGCGCGGGCGCGAGCTTCCAGACGGCCATCAGGATGGGGAAGTTCCACGGGATGATCTGGCCAACGACGCCGAGCGGTTCATGGAACTGATAGGAGACCATGTCGCCGTTCAGCTCGGCATGGTCGCCGTCTTGCGCCCGAATCGCCGCGGCGAAGTAGCGAAAGTGGTCTGACGCGAGTGGCAGATCTGCGTTCAACGGTTCGCGAATGGGTTTGCCGTTGTCCCAGGTTTCGGCCACGGCGAGCAGCTCGAGGTTGGCGTCGATCACATCGGCGATCTTGTTCAGAACGGCGGCGCGCTCGGCCGAGCTGGTCTTGCCCCACGACGGCGCGGCTCTGTGCGCAGCATCGAGGGCGAGCTCGATGTCTTCTGCGGTGCCGCGGGCGACCTCGGCGAACGGCTTGCCGGTGACAGGGGAGATGTCTTCGAAGTACTGGCCCTTGACCGGTTTGACCCATTCCCCTCCGATCCAGTTCTCGTATCGGGGTTTGAAGGTGACTTTCGCATCCGGTGTTCCCGGCATGGCGTAGACGGTCATGGCGCTCCTTGATTGACGACGGTGTCAGCGGCGAGTCCCTCGCAGAGGGCTCTTCTCGAGCGTAGAAAACCGAGGGTTGCACGGAGGTTGCATGCCTGCGTCACACACCGGCGTTGCCGCTACAGCCCGATCGTGCGGTCGATGAGTTCGATACGCGCGACGACAGCCGCCCGTTTCGGAGAACGCGGCGGCAACAGGGCCAATGCGGCCCGCCAGACCTCGGCGTCGAACGCCGCCTCGTCGGTGCGTGCATAGTCGAGCAGCGTCTCCGCTGAGGCATCCGTGAGCAGCGCATCGCGCAGCCGTGAGCTCACTTCAGCGCGGATCTCGCCGATGCCCGGCGCCTCGGATTGGGGGAGCAGCGGTCCGCTGTAGACCCCCAGCGCCACGCGGTGAGCACCGCGGTCAAGAAATGCGAGCACCTGTTGAGCATCGACGTCCGGCCGTCGAGTCAGCCGATACGGTTTCGATGCGGGAACGAGCGACGGCGCCGCCTCCTCCAGCACACGTCGCAGCCGCACCATCTCGGCACGCACGGTCACCACCGAGTTGTCGGTGCCGAAGAGAAGCTCGGCGAGTCGCCCGGCGCTCAACCCGTTCGGATGCCAGGCCAACAGCGTGAGGATCTCGGCGTGGCGCTGGCTGAGCTCGAGGCACCGGCTCGCATCGCTGCCGATGGCATCCGTGTCGCTGACACCTGAGCCGCTGAGTCGCGCGCTTCCGGAGCCGAGCACCCGCAGCAGGGGAGCGGCAGCGGACCGGCGGGCGAGCGAAGGACGGCGAGTGGTCGCAGCGGCGGACGGAGCGGGTCGACGTTCTGCCGCAAGCAGCTCCTCCAACCGGAGCAGTCGCAGCTCGGCCTCCACCGCCGCCACGGTCGCTTCGATGAGCGGCAGGGTCGCCGGGCCGACCGCGTCGGCACCACCGGTGATGTCGATCACGCCGAGGATCATTCCGGTCGCCGGATCGTGCACGGGCACGGCCGTGCAACTCCAGGGGTGCACGATGCGGTTGAAATGCTCCGGACCGTGGATCTGAATACCGCGGTCGAGCGCGAGAGCGGTGCCGGGTGCGCTCGTCCCTACCCGGTTCTCCGACCAGTCTGCTCCCTCGACGAAGAGCATCGACTCCGCCTTGCGACGCAACTGACGATCGCCGTCGATCCAGAGCAGACGCCCGGACTGGTCACCGACCGCCACGATCAGTCCGGCATCCACGGTGTGACGAATCAGCAATTGACGGATGGTCGGAAGCGCGAGAGCGAGCGGGTGGGCGCTGCGATACTCCCGCAGCTCGTCGTCGCCGAGATCGACGTCGAAGAGAAGCTGATCGGGATCGATATGCAGGTGCAGGGAACGTTGCCAAGACTCCTGCACGAAGCGGCGCACCCCGCCCGAACTCACATCGCCAACCGGAGTGCGATCTGAGACGACGGATGCGTGTGCCTTGGCGATATCGACCGGTTCGGCTGGCGCAATGCGCGCCGCACTCTGGGCCGGTCTGTGATTCGCCATGGGCATCCGATCCTCGCTGTTCGAATGCGCCAAGACTACTGCTTAGCGCGGGAACTTGACCGCCAGGGCCGCCGAGCCCAGGATGCCGGCATTGTTGCGGTGTACGGCAGGGATGATGCGGGTCTGCAGTTTCAACAGGGGCAGGAATTCTTGGTAGCTCTTGGAGACGCCGCCGCCGACGATGAAGAGGTCGGGGGAGAAGAGCCTCTCCAGCGTCGTGTAATAGGCCTGAAGCCGATGCGCCCACTTCTCCCAGCTCAGATCCTCGCGTTCCTTCGCCGAGTAGGCGGCGCGACTTTCGGCATCATGCCCGTCGATTTCGAGGTGTCCGAGTTCTGTGTTCGGCACGAGCACGCCGTCGTTGAGCAGGGCGGAACCGATTCCGGTTCCGAGAGTGGTGAGCAGCACGACGCCAGGTTCGCCCCGTGCCGCGCCGAACTGCGCTTCGGCGTAACCGGCCGCATCCGCGTCGTTGACAAAGTGGATCGGCCGGCCGAGCCCCTTCTCGAAGAGCTCCTCGGCCGCAAGGCCAATCCACTTCTCTGAGACGTTGGCGGCCGACATGGTGTGCCCGTTCTTGATCACCGCCGGAAAACAGACGCCGATCGGCAGCGCGCTGTACCCCTGCGACACCTTCGCCAGAATCTCGCGCGTGGTCTCGACAATGTCGTCTGGCCTGCCGCCGTGCGGGGTGGCCAGCTTCACGCGCTCGGAGAGCAGCTCGCCGGTCGTCAAATCGACCACCGCTCCCTTGATGCCGGTTCCGCCGATGTCGATTCCGATGGCTGTCGTCGCGTTCATGCAGACAACCTATCGCCCTGGCCAGGGGAGCAGGGCGCGACACCTCGCTGCCCCCTGCGAGTCAGGTTCTCCCATTCGACGGAGATTTTCACGATTTCGGCCGAAATCGCGCCGTTTCGGTCGAATCGACGGCATATCTCCGTCGAACGGGAGGCTGAACGGGAGGCTGAACGGGAGGCTGAACGGGCGGTTGAACGGGCGGTTGAACGGGAGGTTGAATGGGAGGCTGAACGGGCGAGGGCAATGGCGTGAGGCGGCGAGCGGCCGCAACAAAATAGACTGTGCGCATGCGCATCCACATCGCCACCGACCACGCCGGCCTCGACTTCAGCCGGCACCTGATCGATCACCTCACCGGTGCCGGACACGAGGTCATCGACCACGGCCCACAGACCTACGATGCGCTTGACGACTACCCCGCCTTCTGCATCAACGCGGCGCAGGCCGTCGTCAACGACCAGTCCGCCGGCATCGAGGCCCTCGGCGTGGTGTTCGGCGGGTCGGGCAACGGCGAGCAGATCGCCGCGAACAAGGTGACCGGCGCCCGCGCCGCACTCGTCTGGAACCTCAGTACCGCGCGGCTGGCCCGCGAGCACAACGACGCCAACGTGATCTCAATCGGTGCCCGCCAGCACACCATTGAAGACGCGACGAGCTTCATCGACGCGTTCATCGCCGAGCCGTTCTCCGACGAAGAGCGTCACGCACGCCGCATCGCCCAGCTCGCCGAATACGAGCTCACCGGCGACATCGCCGGCAAGGGCATTCGGCGCTAGCCGTGCCAGAAGGTCATTCAGTTCACCGGATTGCGCGGCAGTTTCAACGCAACTTCGTCGGCAGCCGGGTTTCTCTGTCGTCGCCCCAGGGGCGTTTCGCGCTCGGGGCTTCGCAGCTCGACGGCTTGGAGATGACGGATGCCCGCGCGGTCGGCAAACAGATGTTCCTCGAGTTCGACCACCGGGTCTGGCTGCGCGTGCACCTCGGCCTCTACGGTGCGTGGGACTTCTCGGGCGAGATTCAGATGGATGCGACAATCGCCTCGGCGAACGGCCGAATGGGACAGACGAACCAGCGGGGCACGATCGTCGACCCGAACGTCGAACCGAGTCTGACCCCGATCCTCGATTCGGCCGGCGAGAACTCCCTGCACTCGATCGGGGCGCCGCGGCGCACCCGGGTGCGGATGTCTGAGCAGGAGAAGGAGACGAGCGCTCCCGAGACCTTTCCGCCCGATCCGATCGGGCAGGTGCGGGTGCGGTTGCTCACCGACACTGTCTGCGCCGACCTCCGCGGCCCGACGGCCTGTGAGGTGCTTGACCCGCAGCAGGTTGATGCGGTGATTGCGAAGCTGGGGCCAGACCCCCTCCTGGACTCAAGTCACGATGCAGAGGACCGCTTCACCGCTGTTGTTCGCAAGAAAGCGACGCCGATCGGCCTCATCCTGATGGATCAGAACGTGGTCAGCGGCATCGGAAATGTCTACAGGGCCGAGCTGCTTTTTCGGGCGAAGCTGAACCCCTATGCGCCGGGAAAGTCGCTCGCCGACGACACCGTGCGCGCGCTCTGGCGTGACTGGGCACACCTGTTGAAGATCGGTGTCGAGACGGGTCAGATGATGACGATGGACGACCTCGACGGTGAAGATTACGTTCTGGCGATGGCCAATCGGGCCGACCGACACTGGGTCTACAAGCGTGAGGGGCTACCCTGTCGGATCTGTGGCACTCACATCACCCTCGAGGAGATGGGCGCGCGCAAGTTGTACTGGTGCCCGCGCTGCCAATCGTGACTGTTTCCTGACCTGCTCATGCGTGACCAGCGTGACCAGCGTGAACAGCGTGACCAGCGACATCCTGTTCGACCTGTTTGGCCCGTGACGTCCCCAGCGAAGTGAGGAATCCCATGAGACAGAACCCCAGCTTTGTGCTCGGCGAGGTCGCCGAGATCAAACGGCTGATTCGGGAGAACCCGTGGGCGACGCTGATCAGTCACACCGACCAGGGGGACCTCGTCGCGTCACACTACCCGGTGATCCTCGACGAGACGAGCGAGGACATCGTGTTGCTGAGCCACGTCGGGCGCCCCGATGAGCAGCTTCACGAGCTGGGCGCACACGAGTTGCTAGTGATCATCCAGGGTCCGCACGGCTATATCTCGCCCGGCTGGTACGACGCCAAGCCGGCAGTTCCGACCTGGAATTTCGTCACGGCCCACCTGTACGGCACGCCGGAATTGCTGAGCAACGACGACAATCTCGCCGTGCTCGACGCGCTCGTCGACCATTTCGAAGACCGGATGCCTGAGCCGCGCCGCATGAACGGCACCCTGGAGAACGCCGAGTATGCCGCACGGATAGTGAGCGGAACAGTGGGCTTTCGGATGCGAGTCGGCCGGTTCGTGGCCAAGAGCAAGATGAGTCAGAACAAGCCGGCGGAAACCGTTGACCGCATCATCGGGGAGCTCGAGGCAGACGGGCCGTATGCAAGCCAGGCTCTCGCCACTGAGATGCGTCGAGTTTACGCTCGGCTGGGTCGCTGATGCGTGGCGGGTGCGCGGCGAAGGGCTAAATCGCACCCACTGGTGGTCGAGGAGCGCCCGACGGAGTCGGCCGCGTCTATGAGGTACGTGGGCCATTTCGTTGATCGAGGAGCAGCCGACGCAGGAGGCCGCGTCTCGAGATCTCGCGAGCCGATCCTTGAACTCGGGTTGCGTTCGAACATCGGCTCGCGGGGTCTCGAGACGCGTGCTCGCAGGCTCGCGCGCTCCTCGACCACCGAGGCGGGATCGGACGGACAGTCAGCGGCCGAGCGTGGTGTGGGCGCGGTGCTTGCGGGCGGGCAGCCAGTCGCCGCTGGGGGCCATCCAGGGTGGTGCCTTGACCTGCACGGCACCGTCGAGGATGCGGATCAGCCAACCGGAGGTGTCGATGGTGGAGTGGTGATACCAACAGAGGGCGACGCCGTTGTTGATGTTGGTTTTACCGCCGCGATACCAGGGCACCACGTGGTGCATTTCGGCCCAGCCCGGCGGTGACGTGCAGCCGGGGACGACGCAACCGCCGTCGCGGGCGATAATCGCCCGGCGTTGCGCCCGGGTGAAGAAGCGTTGCTTCAGATCGGAGTGGAGGATCTCGCCGTTTTCGGCGAAGACGATCCGTTGCATCCCGCCCGCACAGACGAGATGCTGCACGGTGCTGATCGAGACGGGGGCGTCGACCCCGTCGACCCAGCCGACCCCGGTGGAGTCGAGGAGGTCGGTTGCGTTCACGTGCACCATGACGACGGGGGCGGCGCCGCCCATGGTGGGGGTGCCGGCGTCGCGGGCGGCGGCGTCGAAGACGCCGCGAAGGATGTCGGCACGTTTCTCCCCACCGGTGCGGGTATCGAGGTCGTCGAACTGGTCGGCGCCGGGAATGACCTCGCCGGCATCGATGCGCGCCCGCTCCTCGGCCTCGTGGTGGGCTTGTTCCTCGGTCTCGTGTTGGGCTTGTTCGTCCGCGGTCGGGAACCGGCCCGGCTCGGCCGGGACCGGCTGCGCATGCGCCGGGGTTGAGTGAGCACTGAGGGTTGAGTGAGCACTGAGGAAGGTGTCGAAGATGCCGTTCATGATTCCGCGGAGCTCCGGGGTGACCCCACCGCGCAGCGGATAGAGCCCGTCGCGGAACTGGCCGAAGCCGAAGCTGCTGCGGGCGGCCAGCACGGTGCCCTCGGTTGGCGCGGTGCCATCCGGGTCGAGGAGCGCCTTCCACTGTTGCATCTGCCCCCGGATCAGGTCGGCGGAGAACGCGAACCCGGCGTTCGGCAGGCCCTCATTCTCCGCGGTGATGGCACCGGTCGCGGAGGAGACCAGGCCCCGCTCGGCGGCCTCGACATCCGTGGGGTCGAGGTAGCTCGGCAGGTCGGAAAGCCCGGTGACGATCGCCTCGGCCGCATCGACCCCGAGGGTTCCGGCGGTCAGGGCCTCGGCGACGACCGGGTAGCGCGGTGGCAGCATGCTGCCGCCCATCTGACGGACCCGGGTCTTCTCACCGAGCGTGACCCGCCGCTTCACCTCCCGCGCCGAGACGCGGGTGAGCGTCGTGATCAAGTCGGTGCCGGTGACAGAGCCACGCGTGCGCGCCAGGGACACCGTCTGAATTCTCGTGTCGGAGCGCACCTCGACATCCGCGGCCAGGGCGACCCGGCCCGCATCCGCTAACCGGCCCACGGCCTCCATCGACCCGAGCAGGCTCAGCAGGTCGTCGTCGGAGCGCAAGTGGGCGTTGAGCTCGGTCATCGCTCCGGACATCACGGTGGCGGCGAGCTCGAGAGAGTCAGCAGTGGAGAACCCGGCCGCCATCTTCGCGGAAACCTCGAGCGTTTCAGCGGTCGAAAGCCCGGCCGTCAGAGCCTGCACCTGCAGCATGACCGCGGCCACCGGAGTGTCGGTGGTCGGGGCGATGATGGGGGAAACAGGCTCTGATTCCATACCTCAATTCTCTCAAAATGGGAACTGGAATGCGAGCATTTCTCAGGATCGGTGGATAACTTTTCTAAGGTATGTTCTGTGGAGAACTGCGGCATGGATGCGGATGAGCGCAGTCGCGCACTGACCGCCCGATGCGGATTTTGAGTTCTCTTCACTTCACGTAAATTCAAGTTCTGATCGGGTGAATTGCTGGTGATCGCGCAGTGCATTGCCACATCGGAATGATGACTCTCTCAGTTTTCTCCACGTAGGGTCGCTGGGTCGCTACACCCCTGAACAGGGGTGGCGATGACTCAAGCTGAGAGGGAATGTTTTGATTCAAACTGCTCAAAAATGGATTCGCCGCCATCCGAAAACGACGGGAACCCTGGGCGCCGCTGTACTCGCTCTCGTCGTGGCATCGACGATCGGTGTGAACGCAGCCTCTGCAGAGGCTCAGTCGCGGAACGCATCCGCACGTTCCGACTCGTCGCGCTCGCATGTCGCCGACGGTCACCGTGAGCACGGAGCGAAGTTGCTCAAGTCGCAGAAGCACACCAGCAAGAAGCCAACGGCCACGCCGAAGGCCACGCCGCCGGTCGCCTCGGTGCCGGTCCCCGCGCCCGTGACGTCGGCAGCACCCCCCGCCGCTGCAACCGATGTCGCGGCGGTCGCTCCGGTCACCTCGACCGGAACCGGCAGCAGCAGCCATCCGCTGCACACCGGAATCGTCGCGACGACCTTCTGGGTCGGCGAGATCTTCGATGCGAACGCTGAAGACGGTTCGCAGATGCTGTCTACGTTTGACGCCAACTGGTTCGAGAACTTCGGCGGCTGCGATGGAGTCGCGACGAGCGGAACCTGTTCAACCGAGACGCGCACCGCCGCCAACGGGTTCTTCCCGTCGTCGATGACACCGAAGCAGAACCCGTTCTACCTGGACCTGCCGTATGACGACGTGAACGATTCAACCGCCTTCCAGAACCGCGGCACGGATGTTCCCTGGGCCAACGATGCGGCTTATGCCGGCCAGGCGGGCGACGCCTCGGTCAGCCTGATGAAGAACCGTTGGGTCAAGATGATGAAGGACGGCCAAACGTGCTACGGCCAGATCGCGGATGCCGGCCCCGGTGAGTACCACGACGCGGCGTACGTCTTCGGCGGTAACGACGCACGTCCGGCCAACGCTCGCTACGGCGGCGCAGGCATGGACATTTCGCCCGCGCTGACCGGCTGCCTCAACTTCGCTGACATCAACGGCGCCTCTGAAAAGCTCGACTGGCAGTTCGTCGAAGCCGCTGACGTTCCGGCCGGACCGTGGCTGACGGTTTCGTCCAGCGACAACAAGGTCATCAACTAACACAGCAGTACACATCTCACGGTGCCGATCAGGCACCGGGTTGATCGAGAAGCCCCGCCGAATCCGGCGGGGCTTTTCGTGTTCTGCGGGGGTTTTCCCCCGCACCAAATCGGATGCCCACCGGATGCTTCCGAACCTCTTCGGCGCCCACAGTTGAAGTATGTCGTCAAATACCGAGCAATGGTCTGCCACGCTGGAGCCTGTGCAGACTCACCCTGATCCCGCGTCGTCGCCGGCCGCCGAGCCCTCGACTACCGAGCCCGCGACTACCGAGCCCGCGGCAGCTGCAGGCTCGCCGGCCGCCACTGCACCGCCCACCTCCGTGCGTCCACGCCGTGGCTATGGCGCACTCTGGCGCGGCGTGCCACTGGAGTTGGGCTTTCTGCTGCTCACCCTGCCCGTCGTGGTCATCGCGCTCTCGATACTCTCCACCGTTTTCTTCACCGGCGTCGGCATGATCCCGATCTTCATCGGTCTGTTCATCGTCGTCGCGGCGCTCTATATCGCGCGCGGCTTTGGCATGTTCGAGCTTGCTCGACTCACCTGGGCCGGCCAACCCAAGATCACGCCCCCGGCGTGGCAGCCGCGCGGCGTGGCATCCACGCCGATGCGCGCCCTGCTCGGGCCGCTCATCAACGGTCACTACTGGCTCTACCTGCTGCACGGCATGATTGTGAATTTCGTTGTCGGGCTCATCACGTGGACCCTCACGGTGGTCTGGCTGTCGGTGGGCGTCGGCGGAATCACCTATTGGATCTGGGGACGTTTCACCGACAACACTGACGACAACCTCTGGCTGAACCGCGTCATTCTCGACTGGATGCTCCCCGGCAACACGATCCGCGTCGACCCCTTCGTCGGCGAGACTCTGATGTACCTCGCGTTCGGCATCATCTTTCTGCTCACGCTCCCACTCGTCACTCACCTCTTCGTGCGCATTCACCAGGGAATTGCGCAGGGCATGCTCGGCGCCTGGGGCTCCGAGGCGCTGCGCCGCGAGGTCGCCGACCTCAGTGCGTCACGCGGGGCGGCCGTCGCGGCAGAGGACTACTCGCTGCGCCGGCTCGAGCGGGACATCCACGACGGCCCGCAGCAGCGGTTGGTGCGGTTGCAAATGGACCTCGCCAGTGCCGAGCGCAAGATCGACACCGATCCGGATGCGGCCCGCGCGCTTCTCGAGGAGGCTCGCGGACATGCCCACGACACGCTCGAAGAGCTGCGCGCGCTGTCGCGGGGGCTCGTGCCGCCGATCCTGCAAGACCGTGGCCTCGTCGCCGGACTCGAGTCGCTCGCTGCACGCAGCACCGTTCCGGTGATTCTGGAGATGCGACTCGACCCCGCCCTGCGGCTTCCGTCGGAGATCGAACGCAGCGCGTATTTCGTCGCGGCCGAACTTCTGACCAACGCGGCCAAGCATTCCGCGGCCACCAGCATCCGTTTGCACGCCACGTTGCGTCAACACGGCGACGGGTCAACCTGGCTGGACATCTGGGTGATCGACAACGGCGTTGGCGGTGCGACGCCGTCGGCCGGGCACGGGTTGGCCGGTCTCGACGAGCGGTTGAAGGGCCTGCGCGGAATTCTCAGTATCGAGAGCCCGGTGGGCGGACCGACGACGATCGGCGCGCACATTCCGCTGGGTGACGCGGGCGAGGCTGCGACACACTCGGTCCCCTCCGCCTGAGTCGTATTCTGGGCGTCAGCCCGCGCTCTATTCTGAAGGCATGTCTGATACGAGTGCACCCGGCGGCGAACCGACGAATTCGGCGCCGCCGGCGAAACTCAGGCTGGTGCTGGCCGAGGATTCGGTGCTGCTGCGCGAAGGTCTGATTCGGCTCTTCGTCGAGGCCGGCTTCGAGACGGTTGCCGCCTACGGCGACGCAGACGCTCTGCTCGCAGAGGTCGAAGAACTGGCCCCCGACCTGGCCGTTCTCGACGTGCGGATGCCTCCCACCTTTCGTGATGAGGGAGTGCGCGCGGCTCTCGAATTGCGCCGCCGGCTGCCGGGCATCGGCGTGCTGCTGCTGAGCCAGTACGTCGAGGGCACCTACGCGCAGGAGCTGCTCTCGGCCGGCGACGGCGGGCTCGGCTATCTGCTCAAGGATCGCGTCGCGTCGCTCGACGAGTTGAAGGATGCCGTCGCCCGGGTCAGTGCGGGCGGCACGGTGCTCGATCCGCAGGTCGTGCGTGAGTTGCTCGCCCGCCGCACCGACCCGCTCAGCGCCCTCACCCCCCGCGAACGGGATGTGCTCGGCCTGATGGCGGAGGGGCGCACCAACGCGGGGATCGCATCCGCTCTAGTGATCGGTGTCGGCGCCGTCGAGAAGAACGTCACCGCGATCTTTCAGAAGCTCGGGCTCGAAGACTCGGGCAGCGATCACCGGCGCGTGCTCGCCGTGCTGGCGTTTCTGCAGCGCTAGGTTTCGGCGGGGCTAGACCGGGGGAGTCGGCGGAGTGGGGAACTGCGGCGTGTACCGCTTCCAGAAGCGAAAGTAGACCCGGGTGCTGCGCCACAGCGAGAACGCGAACAGAGCCAGGCCGACGGCAGCGCCGATCGCCGCGGCGAGCTCGGCGGAAGCGGTGATGAATCCGGCTGCTGCTGCCGTCAGCAGACCGAGAAGTGTCGAGTTGACCGCGACGATGAACGTCATGCTGCTGCCCAGAACTTGGCTGGGGCCGCGGGGACCCAAGAAGTAGTAGGTCTGCCGTGATCCGGCCAGGTCATCGAAGCGCGAACTCATGAAATAGCGTTCGATGCCCGGGTCGAGTTCGGCGTAGGCGGCGCGCAGCACGTTCATCGCGATGACGTATTGCAGGTCCTCCATCATGGTGTTCATCACCCGCAGCTGCGTGAGCAGGCCGACGAGCAGCACAATTGCGAGCACGACGACCGCGAAGCTCGGAAAGATTCCGTCGAAGTCGTTGGCCTGTCCGACGAGCGCGAGACTCACCAGGGCGGCGGAAGTCAGGGTGAGGAACATGCTGATCCGGGTGAGCACCTCGCTCTGGGTGGTGCTGCGGGAGGCGAGCAGGCTCCAATGCTCGGTGGCGAGCAACTGTGCGCGCACCGAGGGGGAGGCGACCGGCTCGTTTGCCGCACCCGGGGGATCCGCCATCTCTGGCATGAGCCCATTGTGCTCCGGCTTGCCCGATCGCGACATGACCCGCGTACGTGCTCGCCGAGCTTGACTGTTGCGGTCGAGAACCCCTGGTGTGCCGGTCAAAGTCGACCGCAGGTGTCAATCTCGGTGCGATGGCGCAGAGGGGGAGGCGCGAGCGCGACTACGGCCGCGGATCGAGCGCGTCGTAGTGACGGAACGTGCGCTGTGTGCGCACCAGCACCGCCACGAGCACGATGATCGCCAGGCCACCGGCGAGCGGAGGCAGCCAGAGGGCGCCGAACGCGGCCACCGCGCCGACATAGATGTCACCGAGGCGCGGGCCGCCGGTGACCACCACGGTGAATACGCCCTGCAGCCTGCCGCGCATGCTGTCGGGCACCGCGGTTTGCAGCATCGTCATGCGAAAGATGGCGCTGATGTTGTCTGCCCCACCGGCACCGGCCAACAGGATCGCGGCGATGACGATGCCGACCATGTTCGCGCTCTCGATCGACGCACCGACCGGCCCGAACCATCCGGTGGCCAGCACGGCCAGCAGCACGCCGAACCCGAGAATGAAGGCGCCGTAGGCGATGATCGAGCGGGCTATGGCCTGGCCCTGCATTCGAACCTGACCGAGGCGGCCTGAGAGGATGCTGGTGGCGAGCGCCCCGATCGCACCGGCCGCGATCAGGATGCCGACGGTGATCGCCCCGCCGCCGAGCACGAGTGCGCCGACAGCGGGGAACAGCACGCGGGGCTGCCCAAACGTCATTGCGATGATGTCGACGACGAACGACATCCGCACATTGGGTGCGGTCTTCAAGAAACGGAATCCGGACACCAGCGACGCGAGTCCTGGCTTGTCGACGTCGCCTTCCGGCGCCAGGCGGGGGAGCGCGAGGATGCCGAGGAAGGAGGCGATGAAGAGAACGGCGTCGATTGTGTAGGTCCAGCCGAAGCCGACGGTCGCGACGAGCACCCCGGCCAGCGCCGGACCGACGGTGACCATCACGCCGACGCTGATGCCGCTGAGGGCCGAGGCGGCCGGAAGTAGGTGTGCAGGCAGGATGCGGGGGATCACCGCGAAGCGCACGGTGCCGATCACCGTCGCCGCAACGGCGTTGACGGTCGTGAGCAGATAGAACGGCCACACCGTTTCGATGCCCAGCCACGCCAGTGACGCGAGGGCGATGGTCGATCCCCACGCGATCACCGAGCCCCAGATCAGGATGAGGCGCCGGTCGAACGCGTCAGCGAGCATCCCGCCGTAGAGGCCGGCGATGATCATCGGAATCAGTGCGAACGCGCCGACCAGAGCGACGGCGAAGGTCGATTCGGTCAGCGCATAGATGTGCAGACCGACCGCGACGACGGTCATCTGCGCGCCGATGCCTGAAATGGCGCCGCCGGCCCAGAGCCGGGCGAAGGCGGGGCTTTCACGCAGTGGACTGATGTCAACGAGCAGCCCGCGGGAGGAGCGTTCGCGGGTGGGGTTCGTGGTCACCATTCCGAGTATGGCAGCCCCCTGCGCTGTGGCTGACCCGCTGAGGCTGACACGCTGCGGCTGACACGCTGCGCGGTCGCACTGGGCGCCGCTGACGACCGGTGTGTCGCGCGATAGTCTGGCGGGCGAGATGAATCCAGACGAATTGACCGCCTTCCTGCTCGACCTGAACGGCGCAGAGGAAACGTACCCGTTCGGGCCGGAGGCCCGCGTGTTCAAAGTCGCCGGCAAGGTATTTTCGATCGACGCACCGGATGCCCCCAACCCGAGGATCACGCTCAAGGCGCTGCCCGAGAACGTGCCACGCCTGATCAAGAGTGTCGATGGCATCGGCCCTGGCTATCACATGAACAAGAAGCACTGGGTGACGGTGGAGCTCGACGGCAGCGTGCCGGACGACCACGTGCGTGAGCTCATCGCCGAGTCGCACGCGATCATCGTCGCGTCGCTGCCGAAGAACATCCGCTTGGGCCTGGAGGGCTAGCTCGCCACGCGTGCGCTCAAATTGTCGCCTGCGCTTGCGGGAGGCGACGATTTGAGCGCACGCGCGAGCGAGAACGCGGGATGGAAGAGGCGGAGGGCAGGAGCCCCTCGAGTCGGGCTCCGCAGCACGAACAGGGTGCAACTGAGAGTGCAGCTTAACGACAAAGGACCGCAGCCTTTCGGCTACGGTCCGGTGTTCTCTAGGGAGGGGATGACGAGAATCGAACTCGCATCATCTGTTTGGAAGACAGAGGCTTTACCACTAAGCTACATCCCCGCGGCCCAGCAGAACCAGGCACTCAAATTATCGTAGTACACGTTGCGGGGTGCTTTGTGCCACAACGCACATCGCGGCGTGCGCCCGGGCGTGTCCACCGCATCTGTACGGCAAGCACACAGTGCGCACACAGCGGATGCGAATCGTGTGCACCGCGGCACCCACAACAGTGCAGTAGACTGACCGAGGTCAATCCGCACGGCACGTGAAATACTGCGCGTCGGTGGGTGGCTCAATCGGGTTGAGATGGCGATCCGGGGCGTAGCTCAGCTTGGTAGAGCGCTCGGTTTGGGACCGAGAGGTCGCAGGTTCGAATCCTGTCGCCCCGACCATCACCCCAGTACATCGTTCAGATACAGGAGAGTCCCCACGTGAAGTCCACGGTCGAACAGCTGAGCCCCACGCGCGCCAAGCTCACCATTTCGGTGACGCCCGAGGAGCTGAAGCCCAGCATCACCCACGCCTACAGCCACATGGCTGAGAGCATGAACATTCCCGGTTTCCGTAAGGGCAAGGTCCCGCCGGCAATGATTGACCAGCGCATCGGCAAGTCCGCCGTGCTCGAGCACGCTGTCAACGAAGGCCTCGACGGCTTCTACCGCGCTGCGGTCACCGAGAACAAACTGCGCCCCCTGGGCCGCCCGCAGGCTGACATCGTCACCTGGCCGAGCGACAAGGACTTCTCCGGCGATCTGGAACTGGCCATCGAGGTCGACGTTCGTCCCGAGATCGAGCTGCCTAAGTACGACGGCCTGAAGATCGAAGTTGACGCCGCGACGGTGTCCGACGAAGAGGTTGCCGAAGAACTCGACACCCTGCGCGCTCGTTTCGGCACGCTGGTCACCGTTGACCGCCCGGCCAAGACCGGCGACTTCGCTCAGATCGACCTCGTCGCATCCATCAAGGGTGTTGAAGTCGACACGGCCAGCGGAATCTCCTACGAGGTCGGCTCCGGCGACTTGATCGACGGCATCGACGAGGCGCTTGACTCCCTCACCGCCGGCGAGACCACCACCTTCAACTCCAACCTGATGGGTGGAGACCACGAGGGCGAGACCGCAGAGATCACCGTCACCGTCAACGCCGTCAAGGAGCGCGAGCTTCCGGCCGCCGACGACGACTTCGCTCAGATCTCCAGCGAGTTCGACACCATCGCCGAGCTGACCGAGAGCCTCAAGACTCAGGTTGAGCGCTCCAAGGTCTTCGGCCAGGGCAGCCAGGCTCGCGACAAGATGGTCGAGCAGCTGCTCGCCAAGGTTGAGGTTCCGATCCCCGCCGCGATCATCGAAGACGAGGTGCACCGTCACCTCGAGGGCGAGAACCGCCTCGAAGACGCTGAGCACCGCGCCGAGGTCACCGAGTCCAGCGAGAAGACCTTCCGTCAGCAGATTCTGCTCGACACCATCGCCGAGGCAGAAAAGGTGCAGGTCAGCCAGGACGAGCTCACCCAGTACCTCATCCAGGGCGCCAGCCAGTACGGCATGGACCCGAGCGAGTTCGTTCAGGCCCTGTCCAGCAACGGCCAGATCCCGTCGATGGTTGCCGAGGTTGCTCGCAACAAGGCTCTCGCCATCGCCCTCGGCAAGGCGAAGGTCGTTGACACCAACGGCAAGAAGGTTGACCTCTCCGAGTTCACCGCCGTCGCTGACGCACCGGCCGAAGAGGCAGCTGACGAAGCCGCCGCTGAGGTCGCCGAGGCACCCGCCGAGGCAGCTGCTGAAGAAGTAGTCGTCGAAGCGAAGCCGAAGAAGAAGGCTGCAGCCAAGAAGGCTCCCGCAGCGGAGTAACTTTCCACGCAATTTCGCACGCAGCACATTTGCACTGTGCGAACGAGGGCCGGATGTCACAGACATCCGGCTCTTTCGCTGTCTCCTGGCCCCTCACAGTGCCGAATTCTCGCCGAAAGGGGCTCTGGCAATCTGCCGAGGGCGAACAGAGCAGTTCTGGCGCGTTAGCTCCTATAGATTCAATTCGAAGCGATAACTGAAACGGAGCTTGACATGGCCGAACAGACACCCACCCCCGGTGTTTTTGACCGACTGCTGAAGGACCGCATCATCTGGCTCGGCTCAGAGGTCCGTGACGACAACTCGAACGAGATCTGCGCCAAGATCTTGCTCCTGGCTGCAGAAGACTCGGAACGCGACATCTTCTTGTACATCAACTCGCCCGGTGGCTCGATCACCGCTGGCATGGCCATCTACGACACGATGCGTTTCGTGCCGAACGACATCGTCACGGTCGGCATCGGCCTGGCCGCCTCAATGGGCCAGTTCCTGCTGTCGTCTGGCACCAAGGGCAAGCGCTACATCACGCCGAACGCTCGCGTGCTGTTGCACCAGCCCTCCGGTGGCTTCGGCGGAACCGCAGCAGACATCCAGACGCAGGCCAAGGTCATCCTTGACATGAAGAAGCGGATGGCTGAACTGACGGCCGAGCAGACCGGTAAGAGCGTCGAGCAGGTTCTGATCGACAACGACCGCGACAACTGGTTCACCGCACAGGAAGCCCTCGAGTACGGCTTCGTCGACCACCTGCGCGAATTCGCCTCCGAAGTTGTCGGCGGCGGCGGAACCGACGATTCAGCGAACAAGAAGTAGGGACGGGCAGCATCACCATGGAATTCACCAACTTCACGCAGCAGACCGGCAGCCTGCAGGCCGGCGGCCTGGCTCGCCCGGCTGAAGCCCGCTACATCCTGCCGACCTTCGAAGAGCGCACCGCATACGGCTACAAGCGTCAAGACCCGTACGCCAAGCTGTTCGAAGACCGCATCATCTTTCTCGGCGTACAGATCGACGACGCCTCGGCCGATGACGTGATGGCCCAGCTTCTCGTGCTCGAGAGCCAGGACCCCGATCGCGACATCGTCATGTACATCAACTCACCTGGTGGCTCGTTCACCGCGATGACGGCGATCTACGACACCATGCAGTACATCCGTCCGCACGTGCAGACGGTCTGCCTCGGCCAGGCGGCTTCGGCCGCAGCCGTGCTGCTCGCCGGTGGAACGCCGGGTAAGCGTCTCGCACTGCCGAACGCACGCATCCTGATTCACCAGCCCTCTGCTGGTGGCCAGGGTGGCGGCCAGGCCTCGGACATCGAGATCCAGGCCGCTGAGATTCAGCGCATGCGCACCTGGCTGGAAGAGACGATCTCCCACCACTCGAACCGCACGCCTGAGCAGGTTCACAAGGACATCGACCGCGACAAGATCCTCGGTGCTGCCGAGGCACTCGAGTACGGCCTGATCGACCAGGTGCTGACCAGCCGCAAGAGCGTTCCGGCGCTCGTCAAGTAAGTCAGCTCGATGAGCACGATTCGGCGCGTCGCCTCAGGGCGGCGCGCCGTTTCGTTTTGTGCCCGGGGTGCGCGCAAGTGTCGGGGCCACAGGATAGGCTCGAAGGCAACAGCACCCACGATGGACCCGATGAAGGAGGCTGACAGATGGCCCGTATAGGCGAAAGCGCCGATCTGCTGAAGTGTTCCTTCTGCGGCAAGAGCCAGAAGCAGGTTCAGCAGCTCATTGCGGGCCCCGGCGTCTACATTTGCGACGAATGTGTCGAGCTCTGCAACGAGATCATCGAAGAGCGTCTGGCCGAAGCGGGTGCCGAAGAATCAAGCGGCGAATTTGAGCTTCCGAAGCCGAAAGAGATCTACGGCTTTCTCGAGGAATACGTCATCGGCCAAGAGGCTGCCAAGCGCGCTCTCGCCGTTGCCGTCTACAACCACTACAAGCGGGTACGTGCACGCAGCACGCTGACCGCCGCTGAGGCTCTCCACGACGACGTCGAGATTGCCAAGTCGAACATCCTGCTGATCGGTCCCACCGGTTGCGGCAAGACCTACCTCGCCCAGACCTTGGCCAAGCGCTTGAACGTTCCGTTCGCCGTGGCCGATGCGACGGCGCTGACCGAAGCCGGCTACGTCGGCGAAGACGTCGAAAACATTCTTCTCAAGCTGATTCAGGCTGCCGATTACGACGTCAAGCGCGCCGAGACCGGCATCATCTACATCGACGAGATCGACAAGATCGCCCGCAAGGCTGAGAACCCGTCGATCACGCGTGACGTGTCGGGGGAGGGCGTGCAGCAGGCGCTGCTGAAGATTCTTGAGGGCACGGTCGCCTCGGTTCCTCCGCAGGGCGGGCGCAAGCATCCGCACCAGGAATTCATTCAGATCGACACCACGAACGTGCTGTTCATCGTGGCCGGCGCGTTCGCGGGTCTCGACGACATCATCTCCTCGAGAGCAGGCAAAAAGGGCATCGGCTTCGGCGCCCCGCTGCACAGCAAGGGTGACGACGTCAACCTGTTCAGTGAGGTTCTTCCCGAAGACCTGCACAAGTTCGGTCTGATTCCCGAGTTCATCGGTCGACTCCCGGTCGTCACCACGGTCACTCAGCTCGACCAGGCTGCATTGATGCAGATTCTGACCGTGCCGAAGAACGCTCTGGTGCGTCAGTACCAGCGGATGTTCGAACTCGACGGCGTCGAACTCGACTTTGAGCAGCCGGCACTGGAGGCGATCGCCGACCTGGCGGTGCTGCGCAAGACCGGTGCCCGCGGTCTGCGCGCCATCATGGAAGAAGTGCTCGGCCCGATCATGTTCGAGGTGCCATCCAGCACCGAGGTCGCCCGGGTCATCGTCACCCGCGAAGCGGTGCTCGACAACGCGGCCCCTACGATTGTGCCGCACGAGATTCACCGCGAAGAGAAGTCGGCCTAAGCGGGCACCGCAGCGCCGTGCGGCGTTGCGCGTCTGGTCCTCGACTGTCGCGTTCTAGGCTGAAGCCCTGACCACGGTCGCTGACGCGACGGGTACGAGGCATAGGGCCCCTGACATCTGGTCGGTGTGAGAAGGGACCAGCCGTCATCATCCAACCTGTCTTCGCCGGAATCGTCGCCGCCATCACCGGCTTCGCGAGCTCTTTTGTTCTCGTGATCGCCGGGCTGCACGCGGTCGGAGCCAACGACGCTCAGGCAGCATCAGGGCTCCTGGCCCTCTGCCTGCTGGTCGGCCTGATCTGCATCATCCTGCCGTGGTACTTCAAGATGCCGATCTCGTTCGCCTGGTCGACTCCGGGCGCCGCCCTGCTCGTCGCCGCCGGCAGCACAACCAACAATTTCGCGGCAGCCGTCGGAGCCTTCCTGGTCTGCGGCGTTCTGATCGTGCTGACCGGGCTCTGGCCGGCGCTTGGGCGCGCGATCACTCGCATCCCGAAGCCGATCGCGAGCGCGATGCTGGCGGGCATCCTGTTTCCGATCTGTCTCACCCCCGTGACCGCCGCCGTCGAACAGCCGGCGCTTGCTCTGCCGGTGATTGCCGTCTGGCTGATACTCCTCAGGCTCGCCCCGCGCTGGGCAGTTCCGGCCGCGATGGTCGTCGCGGCGCTCGGCATCGCGCTGACGGCGGGCACCGCGTGGCTGACCTCACCGGCGTCACAGCCGGCCCTCGTCTTCACCGCGCCGGTCTTCGACCCGCTGGTGATCGTCAGCCTCGGGCTGCCGCTCTTCATCGTGACCATGGCCGGCCAGAACGTTCCCGGTTTCGTGGTGATGTCTACATTCGGCTACCGTCCACCGCCCCAGCCGATCCTGATCGGCTCCGGAATCGTGACGGCCGTCGGCTCCGTCTTCGGAGCTCACGCGATCAATCTCGCGGCGATCACCGCAGCCCTGATGGCCAGCCCAGAGGCGCATCCCGAGAAGTCGAAACGCTGGGTCGCCACTGTGACGTCAGGAGTGGCCTACCTGGTGCTGGGGCTCGGCGCTGGGTTCGCCGCCGCGCTCGTTGCGGCATCACCACCGATTCTGATTGTCGCCGTCGCCGGCTTGGCGCTGCTCGGAGCTCTGGTGACGAGCCTGACCGGTGCGCTGGACGACCCGCACCATCGCATCACCGCGATCGCCGTGTTTCTCGTGACGGCCTCCGGGATCGCGCTGCTCGGCATCGGTTCGGCATTCTGGGGGCTCGTGGTCGGCGGGATCATCATGTTCTGGCTGAACATCGGTCGCCCGAAGCCCGACCTGCACCCCGATGCTCACCCCGACCGCTCCGAATCGCCTAGCCCGGCCTAAACCACTCGCTCACAGCCCGCGAGCTGTGGCAGATGACCATTTTCGATCCGAGAAACGGTAATCTGCCACAGTTCGCGGGGGTGGAACGCGCGAAGACGGACGAGGCGAAACGGGCTAGTTCAAGCCGCGACGATCGAGCAGAGGCTGGATGTCGGCATCCCGGCCCGCAAAGTCACGGTAGGCCGCCAGCGGGTCGCATGAGCCCCCGACGGCGAGCAAACGGTGCCGAAAACGATCGCCATTCGCCCGGGTGAGCCCGCCATTCTCGGTGAACCAGGCCACCGTGTCGGCGTCGAGCACCTCACTCCAAATGTAGGAGTAGTACCCGGCGTCGTAGCCGCTGGCAAAGGTGTGAGCGAAATAGGTGCTGGAGTAGCGGGTGGGAACCACCGGGTTGTCGAGGCCGACGGCGGCGAGAGCGGATGCCTCGAACTCGGCGACATCCGTCACCGGCGCAGCGGCGTCGGCATCGGCGCCCCGACGGTGCCACGCCTGGTCGAGCAGTGCGGCCGCCAAGTATTCGCTCGTCGCAAAACCCTCGTTGAAGGTGGTTGACGCCTGGAGGCTGTCGACGAGCTGCTGCGGGAGGGGTTCGCCGGTCAGATAGTGCGTGGCATAGTTCGCCAGCACCTCGGGCCAGAGCATCCACATCTCGTTCACCTGGCTCGGAAACTCGACAAAGTCGCGATGCACATTGGTGCCGGCAAACTTCGGGTAGGTCACCTGCGCGAAGAGGCCGTGCAGCGCGTGGCCGAACTCGTGAAAGAGCGTGTTGACCTCGTCGAAGCTGAGCAGGGTCGGCGCACCGACGCCGGGCTTCTGCACGTTCATCGAGTTCGTCACGATCGTCGGCGTCTGCAGCAGGGTGCTTTGCGAGACGAGGGAGTTCATCCAGGCTCCACCGCGCTTGGAATCGCGCGTGTAGGGATCGATGAGATAGAGGCCGAGCGGAGTGCCGTCTTCATTCGAGACCTCGAAGACACGCGTGTCAGGGTGCCAGCCGACGAGGTCAGCACGTTCGACGAAAGTGATCCCGTAGAGCAGGGTTGCGGCGTGGAAGACGCCGTCGTGCAGCACCTTCTCCAGCTCGAAGTACTCGCGCATGGCCGCGGTGTCGATGTCGAAGGTGGCCACGCGCACCTTCTCGGCATAGAACGCCCAGTCCCAAGCGGCGAGCTCGAACGACTCGCCCGTGCCGGCGACGTGGGCCTGCAGTTCGGCCTGTTCGGCCCGGGCGTTGCGCGCTGCGGCAGGGGCAAGCCGCCCCAACATCGTGGCAACGGCTTCGGGCGACTTCGCCGTCTCGTCGGCGGTCACGGCGGCTGCGTGATTGGCAAAACCGAGGAGCCGGGCGCGCTCGGCCCGCAATCGGGTGATCTCGAGAACCAGCTCACAGTTGTCGTTCGCTCCGCCACGGATGCCCCTGGCCCGCGATGCAGTCATCACCCGTTCGCGCACCGCGCGGTTCGTCAGTGCTTCCAGGGTCGGCTGAGCGGTGGGAAGTACCAGGGGGATCAGGTAGCCGCCGGACAGCCCGCGCTCCTGCGCCGCTGCGGCGGCTGCTGAGATCTCCGCGGGGGCGAGGCCGTCGAGTTCGGCGACATCGTTGATTAGTACGGCCAGCTCGTTGGTGTCGGCCAGCAAGTTCTTTTCGAACCGGGTGGTGAGGGTGGACAGACGCTGGTTGTAATCGCGGAGGCGAGCCTTGTCGTCGTCGGAGAGCCCCGCCCCGGCCAGGGTGAACTCGGTGTGGTACCGCTCGACGAGAAAGTGAGACTCGGCATCCAGGCCCAGCGAATCGAGCTGGACGTGCACCGCGGCGATGCGAGCGAAGAGAGCCGGATTGAGAGTGATCGCATCGCGGTGGGCGGCCAACAGCGGGGCGAACTGTTCCTCGAGCGCTTCGGTCACCGCGTTGGAATCGTTGGAAGCCTTGTTTTCAAAAACCTGCAGGGCGCGGTGCAAGGTCTGCCCGCTCCGCTCCAGCGGAATCATCGTGTTCTGAAAGGTGGCTGGCGCGGTGTCGGCCAGGAGCGCGGCCACCTCGGCGAGCTGTTCGCGCATTCCCGACTCGAGAGCGGGCGCGTAGTGTTCGTCCCTGATCTCGGCGAATGGCGGCAGTTGATACGGCAAAGTGCTCTGAACGAGAAGGGGGTTCACGGAGTCGACCATCTCACCAGACTAGTTTCCACTTCAGGCAATCTGGATTCGGTTCTAGGCTGCGACCATGACCGACCTACCCGACAGCTCCGAAACCGCGCCCCGCGAGGTGTACACGCACGGCCACCATCCGAGCGTGCTGCGTTCGCACACCTGGCGCACCGTGGTCAACTCAGCGAGCTACCTCATCCCGCATCTGCACCTCGGGCAGAGTCTGCTCGATGTGGGATCAGGCCCAGGAACAATCACCGTCGACCTCGGTCGCCGGTTGGCACCCGGCCAGGTGATCGGGGTGGATGCCTCGGCCGACGTGATCGACCAGGCGCGCGCTCTCGCGCACGACGAGGGGGTTCACAATGTGAGCTTTCAGATCGGCGACGTGTCCGCACTCGATTTTCCCGACGACTCCTTCGACATCGTGCACGCCCACCAGCTGCTGCAGCACCTCGCGAACCCCATAGCGGCGCTGACGGAGCTACGCCGGGTTCTGAAGCCGGGCGGTATTCTCGCCGTGCGTGACGTCGACTATGGCGGAGTGATGTGGTACCCGCAACTGCCCGGCCTCGCGACCTGGATGAGAGTGTACCGAGAGGTGCACTACTGGAACGGCGGCGATCCGGATTCCGGTCGCGCCTTGAAGGCGTGGGCGCGGCTGGCCGGGTTTCACAACGTCACCAGCAGCGCGTCGATCTGGTGCTTCGCCTCCGACGCGGAGCGCGAGTGGTGGGGCCTCTCCTGGGCCGAGCGCGCCACAGAATCGAACTTCGCCAGCCATGCGATTGAGTCGGGAGCGGCCGACCTGGCCGATCTGACGACCATCGCCGCCGCCTGGCGGGCCTGGTCGGCCAATCCAGACGGCTGGTTTGGGATGCCGCACGGCGAGATCATCGCGCGCAAGTAGGGCGCGGTTAGGGCGCGGTTAGGGCGCGGTCAGGGAGCGGGTAGGGCTCGGGTAGTGCGCGGTAGAGCACTCTCGATCGACGCGCGGGTACGCTGGGAAACTGATGCCATTCCTCGACAGACTCCAGCGGTGGGCCGAACTCACTCCGCATGCGACAGCCATCGACGTTGACGGCCACCGGCTGAGCTTTCGCGAGCTGCATGACGCGGCCGAGGCCCAGCTCGTTTGCGATCAGCGCACGCAGCCCTCCCGTATCACGGCGCTCGCGCTCCCGAACGGTACAGACTTCGTTGTGCAGTTCGCTGCCGGGGTGGCGAACGATTCGCGCTGCGCCGTGCTCGATCCAGGCTGGCCCGTTCCGGTGCGTTCCGCCGTCGATCGGCAGCTGAGCGCGGTTGCAGCGATCGAACCGGCGACAGCTGACACCGGCCCCGCATCGCGCCGGCACGCGCCGGTTCTGAGCGACGGCCCCGGGGATTCGGTTTTTCTCTACGGCTTCACGTCGGGCACGACCAGCGTGCCGAAGGCCTTCACTCGCAACCGGCAATCCTGGCAGCTCTCCTTCGAGGCGAGCGCCGACGTTTTCGGGCTCACCCGCGATGACCGCACGCTCGCCCCTGGCCCGTTCTCGTCGAGCCTGACCCTCTATGCACTTTGCGAATCGCTCTACACCGGCGCCGCCCTGTTCGGGCTCTCCTCCTTCGACGTTGGCGCAGCGCTGCGCTGTCTGCGCAAGAACTCGATCACCCGGGTCGTCGCAGTGCCATCGGCTTTGCAGCTGATCGCCGAGCGGGCGCTCTCCGCAGACGGAGCGGCTGACGGTGGCGCCGACTGCGCACCGGGAACGGGCCTGACCAGCATCGTCAGCGCGGGGTCGAAGCTGCAGGGGGAGACCCTCGCCTTGTTGCGCCGCTGGGCGCCGAACGCCACCATCTTCGAGTACTACGGTGCTGCGGAACTCGGCTTTGTCGCCGCCAGTGCACACCGACCCGACGATGGCGCACGCAGCGAGGCCCGCTTTCCCCACGACCGGGCGACAGCAGTCGGCACAGCCTTTCCCGGTGTGGAGGTACGCATCCAGAACGACGAGGGCCATGCGTTGGGTCAGCGGCAGAGCGGAAGTATTGCAGTGCGCAGTCGGCTGGTCTGCGACGGGTATGACTGGGGCGACGACGGCGAGGCGTTCCAGCGTGTGGGCGACTGGTGCACCGTTGGAGATCAGGGCTACCTCGATGATGACGACGTGCTGCACTTTCTGGGGCGTCGAACCGACATGATCATAACGGGCGGGCACAACGTCTACCCGCACGAGGTTGAAGCGGCGCTTCACTCCGTGCCCGGTGTGCGCACGGCCCTCGTCACCGGTCTGCCCGACCCGCGCCGCGGCCACCGGCTCGTTGCAGCCATCCTCCTGCCCGACGGTGTCGCGGCTGAGCCTGGTACGACGGATGCTGACACGACGGATGCAGACATGACGGATGCAGACATGACGGTTGCGCTGCGCAACGCCTGCCGAGCGGCACTGACGGTTCCCAAACGACCGCGCACTTACTACGCCATGACCGAACTGCCGCTCACCACGTCGGGCAAGTTGAGCAGGAATCTGCTCGCCCGCTGGATCCTGGATGGGGACCCCCGTGTCAGAACCCTTTAGTCGCGACAAGTTCAGTCGCGAAAGTGGCCCCGGCCGTGCGCTCGACCCACACCGGGAGCCGGTGGTCGTCTTCGGCCGACGGACGGCCTTTGGCCGTAAGAACGGGATGCACCGGCAGGTGAGTGCGGCCGAGCTGTTGGCGCCCGTGCTCGCGGCCGTCGCGGCCGAGGCGCTGGCCGGCGACCGGCGAAGCGGCCGCGCCGACCACGGTGTGAGCCCGAACTCGGCACGCATCGACGATGTCATCATCGGAAATGCGGTGGGCGGCGGCGGCAATGTCGCACGGCTTGCCGCGCTCGAGGCGGGACTGG
The DNA here is from genome assembly GCF_039538945.1 of Glaciibacter kafniensis. NCBI lineage: Bacteria > Bacillati > Actinomycetota > Actinomycetes > Micrococcales > Microbacteriaceae > Glaciibacter > Glaciibacter kafniensis. The sequence continues at coordinate 616,268 of NZ_BAABCN010000002.1, forward strand.
GCGAAACCATTCCGGGCCTCACCGTCGACCGGCAGTGTGGGTCGGGATTGCAAGCCATCATGCTGGCCTGCAGACTGGTCGCGTCAGGAGCCGGAACCCGGTACCTCGCTGGAGGCGTGGAGAGCTGCAGCACCGCGCCGTTGCGCGCCCACCGGCTGACATCCGAACCCGCGCACCCCGACTTCTTCGATCGCCCGGCCTTTTCTCCGACGATGATCGGAGACCCCGACATGGGCGTGGCCGCCGAGAATGTCGCGCACAGGTACGGCATCGATCGCGCTCGTCAGGATGCCTTCGCGTTGCGGAGCCATCGGCTGGCAACCGCGGCCATCGATGCCGGTGACTTCACCGAGGAACTCGTCACCGTCGCGACGATGTCAGAGCGAGACGAAGGCTCGCGCCGCTTGACGCCAGAGCTTCTCGGCCGGTTTCCTGCCGCGTTCCGGGCGGGCGGCACCGTCACGGCCGGAAACTCCTGCGCCGACGCGGACGGCGCCGTGGTGGTGCTCGTCACGAGCCTGGCCGACGCGGCAGCCTCCGGCCACACCCACTATCTGCGATTCGTCGATGACATCGCAGTGGGCGTTGACCCGAACTATCTGGGCATCGGCGGAGGGGAAGCGGCCAAGGCACTGCTGGAGCGGCACGCCCTGCGGGGGAACGACCTCGGCCGCGTCGAGTTCAACGAGGCGTTTGCCGCGCAGGTGCTCGCGTCGCTCGATCTGATCGGGGTGTCGGAGAACGCAGCGAATCGGCAGGGCGGCGCGCTGGCGCTGGGACATCCGTTCGGCGCGTCCGGAGCGATGCTCGTGCTGCGCTTGCTTCAGCAGCACCGCGCGCAGCAGCATCGCCCCGGAATTCCGGCTCACGGCCTGAATCTGGCCGCCATCAGCATCGCGGGAGGAATCGGTCTGGCGTCGCTGTGGAGCGCCGAGTGACGACCGGTCGCCCGCGGGGAATGCGCTAGACCCAGTCCTCTTCGTCGTCAGACGGCCCCATGGGCTGCGTGATCGTCGCGCTGTCCTCGCTCGGGTTATACCGAATGACGGTGCCGTCATCGAGTTCGATAACCGGCTTGCTCTCCAGCCAGGTCAGAGTCCAACGCCAGGCGCTGTTGTCCTCGCCGATCGCTTTCAATTCTTCTTCGACCGCCTGCACGGCGATCTCGACCACGTGCGGCAATCCGGAGGGCACCGGGTCGCCGATGGGCCAGCGTGTTCCCAACTGCATGACGTCTAGACCGGAATCTCGTAGGTGACCCACTCGGTGCGGGTTCCCATCTCGTCGTACAGGATCTGCGCCGTTGAGTTGTCGGCCGCGGTGATGAGCTGAATCTCAGTCAACTTGTGAGCCCGCGCGTAGTCCTGGGCGAACACCATCAGTGCTCGTCCGACGCCGTGACCGCGTGCATCTTCCGCGACGAACAGGTCGTCGAGAAACAGCTTGTTCGTCGCGCTCAGCGTGTCAGGAACTGAGCGGTAGTGAGCCAGGCCGATGAAGTCACCCGCCTCGTTGAGAGCAACAGCCCCATCGAGCACATGGTTCTTGTCGATGATCCAGCTCCACACCTGCAGAGCCTTCTCATCGGTCAGCTCGCTCTCGTAGAACTCGCTGTAGCCCTCGAAAAGACCCAGCCAAGAAAAGAAATCCTTGTCGCCCAGCGCGCGTATCTGTACAGACATCCGGTTCCCCTAACTTTCTGACACCGTGACGAGCACGATATCTGTAACAGCCAACTCGCCGCCAGCGACAAATGACAATTCATTGATTCTGCCCACAGCCTGAAGGTCTGCGGACGCGAGTTCGAGCAGCGCAATATCGTCGGCGGGGCCGGTGATCAGCGCGGACTCGACTGCAGCTTTCTGCGACGCCTTCGCATCCGTCTTCGCTCGGCGGATGTTGGTCAGCGCACGGCTGGCCAAGTCGAGAAGTGCGGGGTTGCCGCTCGTCTCACCGGTCTGAAGCTCGGCAGCGACCGGCCAGGAGGCCAGGTGCACGGACTCGTCATTCGACCACGACCAGGCCTCTTCGGTGGCGAAGGGCACGAACGGGGCGAACAAGCGCAGCAGCGTCGACAGCGCGGTGCGGAGCGCGGCGACGGCCGAGGCCTGTGCGTCACCGCTCTCACCGTATGCACGCTCCTTGACGAGTTCGAGGTAGTCGTCGCAGAACGTCCAGAAGAAGCTCTCAGTGGTCTCCAGAGCGCGCGCATGGTCGAAGTTCGCGAACGCGGCGGTCGCGGTGTCGACGACAGCGGCTAGGTTCGCGAGCATGCTCGCATCGACCGGCTCGGTGATGGCGGCATCGGCCGAACCCTCGAAACCGAGGATGAACTTCGACGCGTTCAAGATCTTGATCGCAAGGCGACGGCCGATCTTGATCTGGGTCGGGTTCTGCGGATCGAACGCGGCGTCGGTGCCGAGGCGAGACGACGCTGCCCAGTAGCGCACGGCATCCGAACCGTGCTGCTCAAGCATTCCGGCCGGCGTGACGACGTTGCCCTTGGACTTGGACATCTTCTTGCGGTCGGGGTCGACGATGAAGCCGGAGAGCGCCGCGTGCTTCCACGGCGAGCTGCCGTGCTCAAGCTCGGCGCGCAGCAGGGTGGAGAACAGCCAGGTGCGGATGATGTCCTGGCCCTGTGGGCGCAGTGAGTACGGGTAGACCAAGTCGAAGAGCTCGGGGTCGCGCTCCCAGCCGCCGGCCAGCTGCGGGGTGAGCGACGAGGTGGCCCAGGTGTCCATCACGTCGACCTCGCCGCGGAAACCGCCTGCGACGCCGCGCTGGTCTTCGGTGTAGCCGGGAGCGGTATCGCTCGACGGGTCGACCGGCAGCATCTCGCGAGTGGCGACGATCGGCTCGTCGAAGACCGGGTTGCCGTCGGCGTCGAGCGGGTACCAGACGGGCAGCGGAACACCGAAGAAGCGCTGACGCGAGATCAGCCAGTCGCCGGTGAGACCGTTGACCCAGTTTTCATAGCGCACGCGCATGAAGTCGGGGTGCCATTCGAGATCGTTGCCGTGCTCAAGCAGGCGAGCGCGCAGGGCCTCATCGCGGGCGCCGTTGCGGATGTACCACTGGCGGGTCGACACGATTTCGAGGGGCTTGTCGCCCTTTTCGAAGAATTTGACCGGGTGCACGATCGAGCGGGGCTCGCCGATCAGGTCGCCGCTGGCCTTGAGCTGCTCGACAACGGCGGCCTTGGCCGAGAAGACGGTCTTGCCGGCCAGCTCGGCGTACGCGGCGATGCCGGCGTCTGAGGTGATGACGTCGGGTGCCTCGGTGATGATGCGGCCGTCGAAGCCCATGATCGCGCGGTTCGGCAGATCGAGTTCACGCCACCAGACAACGTCAGTCACGTCGCCGAAGGTGCAGATCATTGCGATTCCGCTGCCCTTGTCTTTCTGGGCGAGGTGGTGGGCGAGGATCGGAACCTCGACATCGAAGAGCGGCGTGCGCACCGTCGTGCCGAAGAGCGGCTTGTAGCGCTCGTCGTCAGGATGCGCCACCAGGGCGACACAGGCGGGCAACAGTTCGGGACGCGTGGTCTCGATTTCGATGGTGCCGCCGTCGGTCTTCTCGAACGACACGCGGTAGTAGGAGGCCGGCTGCTCTTTGTCTTCGAGCTCGGCCTGCGCGACGGCGGTGCGGAAGGTGACATCCCACAGCGTCGGGGCCATGGCCTGGTATGCCTCGCCGCGCTCGACGTTGCCGAGGAAGGCGAGCTGCGAGGTGAAGAGTGCCTCGTGGCCGATGGTGCGGTAGGTCTGGGTCCAGTCGACGCTCAGGCCCAGGGTGCGCCAGAGCGCTTCGAACTGCTTTTCGTCTTCTTTGGTGAGGCGGTCGCAGAGTTCGATGAAGTTGCGACGGCTGATCGGCTTCTGGTCGGCGGCCTTGATGCTCTTGCCGTCGCCGCCCTCATGCGGAGGAACGAACTCGGCGTCGTAGGGGAGCGACGGGTCGCAGCGCACGCCGTAGTAGTTCTGAACGCGGCGTTCGGTGGGCAGACCGTTGTCGTCCCAGCCCATCGGGTAGAACACGTTCTGGCCGCGCATGCGCTGGAAGCGGGCGACGACGTCCGTGTGGGTGTACGAGAACACGTGGCCGATATGCAGCGAACCGGATGCGGTGGGCGGCGGGGTGTCGATCGAGAAGACGGCGCCGGTGCCGACTGCAGTCGGGCCCGTTGAGCCAGTCGAGGCCGCATCGCGGGCGGCGAGCGCCGCTTCACGGTTGAACCGGTAGGTTCCCTGGCCTTCCCAGGCGGACTCCCACTTGGCTTCCAACCCTTCGAGGGCGGGCTTTTCGGGGACGCGGTCGGCGCTGGACATGACTCTCCGGTTCGTATAGGCGGCACCGTGTCGATGGTGAGGTGCCTGATCTGAGAGAACCCAATCTACCGGATCCCCCCGAACGGGCCGTACGCCGACGGTCAGGTGCTGGTCAGTTGAGGCGTGGAACCGCCTCGAGAAGGCTCTGCGTGTAGGCATGAGCCGGGTTCGTCAGCACCTGCGCGGTCGGCCCGATCTCGAGAATCTCGCCGCCCTGCATCACCGCCACGCGGTCACTGACGTGCTGGATGACGCCGAGGTCGTGGGAGATGAAGAGCAGGCTGAGGCCCAACTCGCGTTGCAGATCGTCGAGCAGGTCGAGCACGTGGGCCTGCACACCGACATCGAGGGCAGACACCGGTTCGTCGCAGATCACGATCTCGGGGCGGGAAGCCAGGGTGCGGGCGATGCCGACCCGTTGCCGCTGGCCGCCGGAGAGCTCGAGTGGCCGCCGTGCGAGCACGGTGGCGGAGAGGCCGACCCAGTCGAGAAGCTCGCTGGGCGAGGGCGTCGGCGAGGGCGCCGGCGAGCGCGCCGGCGTCGGTACCGGGGTATGACCCATCCGCTCGGAGCGCGATACGGAGCGCGATACAGTGCGAGAGACGGCGAGCGCATCGCTGAGGATGTCGCCGACACTCCAGCGCGGATCGAACGAACCGAGGGCATCCTGGTAGATCGCCCCGATGCGGGGGCGGAGCGGCAGGCGGCGTTTCTCGGTCAGAGTGCTCCAGTCCTGGCCGAACAGGCGCACCTGGCCGAAGTCTGGACTGCGCAGGGCCAGGGCCAGACGAGCCGTGGTGGTCTTGCCGGAGCCTGACTCACCGACGAGCCCGAGGGTCTCGCCGCGCAGGAGCGTGAAGGAGACCTGATCGACGGCTAACCGGCGTTGGCCGTCTGGCCCCCGGAATCCGGCGACGAGGTCGATCGCCTCGAGCACAACCTCCGGCGCGACATGCGGCACGAAATCCGTTGCGTCAATGAGCGCGTCAGAGCGTGGTGGCAGGGGGGCGGTCACGGGAAGCCGAGCCGGGCTGAGCCTGCTCCCGCGCGGCTTGTCCACGGGAACCGCCTGCACCATCCGTCGAGTCACCGGATGCGACGGTGCACCGAGCACCTCGGCGGTCGCCCCCGTTTCGACGATGCGCCCGTCGTGAAAGACAGCGACTCGGTCAGCGATTCTGCTCACCACGGCCAGGTCATGGCTGATCAACAGGAGGCCGGTTCCAGCAGCGGTGAGTTCGGCGAGCAGATCGAGGATCTGGGCCTGCACCGTCACGTCCAGCGCCGTCGTCGGTTCATCGGCGATCAGCACGGGCGGGTCGAGGGCAATCGCCGAGGCGATCAGCGCGCGTTGACGTTGCCCGCCCGACAGCGTGCCGGGAAGCTGGGCGGCACGCAGCCCGGCATCGGGCAGGCCGACTCGGCGCAGCAGCTCCACCACCCGGTCGGCCCGCTCGGCCGCGCTCAGCGTGGTGTGCAGGCGCAGGGAATCGGCGACCTCTCGTCCGACGGTGCGCAGCGGGTCGAGTGAGACCAGCGCATCCTGCAACACCAGGCCGATGTCGCGGCCGCGTCGACGGCGCCACGCCGCGTCGGAGAGGCCGAGCACGCTCGAACCATTCAACTCCAGCGTGTCTGCGCGCACCTGGGCCCTGGCGCCGGCCAGGCCAAGCAGGCTGCGGGCGGTGACGCTCTTTCCCGAGCCTGATTCGCCGACGAGCGCGAGGCACTCGCCGGGGCGCACCTCGAACGAGACGCCGCGCACAACCTCGGTCAGCCCGGTCCGGCCCGACGAACCGGCGAAACCGACCTGCAGGTTCTGCACCGATACGGCAAGAGCCGGGTAAGTGGGCTTGTGGAATTCAGAAACGCGCGTGGGGGTCATGCGTGGCGCATCCTTCGTTCGATGCTGCGGCCGAGTGCGGTGGCGGCGACGGCGGTGAGCACGATGACGAGTCCGGGGAAGAAGCTCATCCACCAGGCCGAACCCAGGTAGATGCGCCCGGCCGAGAGCATGGCGCCCCATTCGGCGGCTGGCGGTGCGGCGCCGAGGCCCAGATAGCTGAGGGCGGCCGCCCAGACGATGGCCTGACCGAGGCCCAGGGTAGCCAGCACGAAGAGGGGGGCGAGGGTGTTCGGCAGAATGTGGCGACGCAGGATGCGTGCACGGCTGTGTCCGAGCACGGTGGCGGCCTCGATGAATGCCCCAGATTTCACGGTGATCAGTTGGGCTCTGATAATGCGGGCATACCCGGGTGCCGTCGCCAGACCTACCGCGATGGTCGCCGTGGCGACGCCGGGGCCGAAGATCAAAATCACGACGAGGGCGAGCAGCAGTCCGGGAAATGCGAAGAGCACCTCGAAGAACCGGTTGAGCGTGAAGTCGATGACCTTGCCGCTCATTCCCGCCACCGTGCCGAACACGATGCCGAGACCCAGCCCGATCGCCGTCGCCAGGGTGCCGATGAGCAGTGAGCTTGCGGCTCCGTGTACCACCCGGGTGTAGACATCCCGCCCCGACTCGTCGGTGCCGAACCAGTGAGCCGGCGAGGGCACCGCGAATGCCGAGAGCGGATCGATGGCGAGCGGATCGGCCGGCGCCAGAAGCCAGGGCACGAAGGCGGCAGTAACGAGCAGGAGTGCAAACACCCCGGCGAGCACCTCGCCGACACCGACACGTGTTCCCCACAGCGGGGGGATCGCCCCGCGGGTCGACCGGTCGACACTCGACTGGCCGATACCGGTCTGAATACCGAGTTCACTCATGAGCGCGCCGCCCGTCCGGACTCGGCTTCGCGAGGATCGACCAGCCGCGTCGCCGCGTCGGTGGCCAGCGTGACCAGAATGTAGGCGACGGCGACGATCATCACGACGCCGATGACCACCGGCACATCGCGAGCAGTGACCGCGTTCAGCAGGGTGCGGCCGAGCCCTGGCCTGGCGAAGATCGTCTCGACCACGACGGCGCCGCTGATGAGAGAACCGAAGGCCCAGCCGGTGAGGCTGATCGCCGGAACCGCCGCGTGACGAATCGCATGCAACCGTCTCACCCCGCCCTCGCTCTCGCCCCGTGCCCGAGCCGACAGCACAAACGGCGATTCGAGGGCGGTCAGCAGGGCGGGACGCATGATCTGGCTGAGAAAACCGGCCAACGGGATCGCCAATGCCAGCACCGGCAGCACCAAGCCCGCCGGGGTGCCGGTGCTGATCGGCGGGAGAACCCCGAGCCACAGACTGAAGACGATGATCAAGGATGTCGCCAACCAGAAGTGAGGAAGCGCAGCGGCGATCACGTCGAGTCCAGAACCGATCGACGCGGCGATCCGGCCGCCCCTGGTCGACCAGATCGTGACGGTGAGGGAGAAGGCCCAGGCGACGGCGAGCGAGAGAATCGCCAGGGTCAGTGTGCCGACCAGCTGGGGGAGGATCACCTGGGCGACATCCTGATTCAACGCGTAGGAGCGCCCGAGGTCACCGGTCGCCAGCCTCCCCAACTGCATCAGGTACTGAATGAAGAGCGGCTGGTCGAGCCCGTTCTCGGCGCGTACGAGGGCGAGAGCCTCGGGGGAGGCCTGCGACCCCGGCCCACCGAGGAGGGCCAGGGCCGGGTCGCCCGGAATCAGGCGCACGGCGAAGAAGGTCAGGGTTGCCACGGCCCAGAGCACGCCGATGGCGCCGGCGAGGCTCACCAGCACGCGGGTGATCAGTACCCGATTGATCCCCACACGATCTCTCCCCATTCGTTCGCTACCGGTTCAGCCACGCACCCTGGAACGTCGGAGTCGACACGGTGGGCATGGCCCGCACGCCTTCGACGTCGGAGCGCAACAGGAAGTGGTTCTGCTGGTCGTAGAGCGGCAGGATGTAGAACCCGGCCAGAATCAGGTTCTGCGCATCGGTCTCGAGTGTCTTGCGCTCGCCGGGGTCAGAGACCTGACCGGCCTGTGTCAGCAGGGCGTCGAGTTTCGGGTCGTTCACCTGCGCGTTGTTGGCGAAGTAGCCACTCGGCGCCGGGATGATTCCGCTCGAGTGGTAGAGGATCCGCAACACATCGGGTCCGACCTTCGTGTACGGCGCGCTCACGGCGTTGTACTCGTGGGCGCCCAGGGCTGCATACCAGCTGCCGAGATCCATCGGTTCGAGCACAACCTCGAACCCGGTCTGCTTCGCCGTCGCCTGGATCTGCTCGAAGAGCGACTGCTCGGCCGGAATCGACTGGTTGGTGCTGACCGGAAACTGAACGCTCAGCCGCGCGCCGTCTTTGACGCGATAGCCGTCGGCGTCGCGCTCGGTCCAGCCGGCCGCGTCGAGCAATGCGTTAGCTGCCTTCTGGTCGTAGCCGAACAGCTTCGGCTCTGAGACGGCGAGGGGCTCGACGCTCGACAGGGCGGAGTAGGAGCGGGTCGCCGTTCCCTGAAACAGGCTCGCCACTGCGTCGTCGACGTTGGCGGAGCGGATGAACGCCTCCCGCACGCGCACATCGTCGAACGGCGGCTTGCCCGAATTCAACTCGATGCGGTTGGAGGCCCCGGGGCGCGGGGCGTCGAGGTGCTGCAGTGAACCGCTCTTCTCGGCCTGCACGATCGTGTCGGGCTGGGCATTGTCGATGACGTCGACCTCGCCGGCCTGCAGGGCGGCATAGCGGGATGCCGACTCAGGGATGAAGCGCCAGGTGATGCTGTCGAGATACGCGGGTCCGGTGTTCGTGGCATCGGCCGGGGGAGAGTTGTAGCCGTCGTTGCGGGTCAGCGTGACGGCGTTCTGTTTCACCCACTTCGTCACCACAAACGGACCGGTGCCCACCGGGGCTGCACAGTTGTCGTCCTGACTGCGTTTCAGCGCGGTGGGCGACTCAATGGCGAGCCACGGCTGTGACAACGACTCGAGCAGGGCGCTGTCTGGCTCGCTGAGGGTGAACTTCACCACGTCGGGGGAGACCGCCTCAGTGGAGACGACCTTGCCCAGGGCGAGGTAGCCGGTCGATGACCCGGTTTCTGGATCCTGCAGGTGAGCCACGTTCGCCTGTACGGCGGCTGCATCGAGCGGAGTGCCGTCTGTGAATGTCACGTCGGGCGCGAGCGTGAATTCCCAGGTCAAACCGTCGGCGCTGGTCGTCCAGGACTTCGCCAGCCAGGGCACGATCTCCCCATCGCTGTCGCGCGAGACGAGGGACTCCAAGAACTGGGTGCTGAGCAGAGCCTGCGGGTAGTTGCCACCGACGTGGGGGTCGAGGCAGGTCGGCTCGGCATCGCCAGAAGCATAGGTGAGAGTGCCACCCGTGCGCGGGCTGCCGGATGCCGTCTGCGGGCTGGGCGCTGTGCATCCGGTCAGAGCGAGTGCTGCGATGGCAATCGCAGCGACTGCGGTGAGGGGCTTGGCAAGTCGGGGGGCAGCGCCGGCGGCACTGACAGGGTTCGTGCGCATCTGTGTTCTTTCTCATCGACCAACATGTGCAATTATTGGGCTCAGCCCAAAAACTAGGGAACTCTTTCTATCGTAGAGCCAGCTGAAGGAAGCCATGAACCAGAGTGACGTGAGCAAAGCGGGGCGACCCCGCGGTTCATCACGCGCCATGCTGCAAGAAGCGGCGGCCGAACTGTTTCTCGAGCAGACCTACGCGAGCACCACAATCGAGCAGATCACCCGACGTGCCGGTGTCAGTCGCAACACGTTCTTCAACTACTTTCCGGCCAAGAGCGATCTGCTCTGGGTGGAGGTCGACAGTTGGCTGCTGGCTCTGCCGAGCGCGTTGAAGGCGGCGCTCGCCGGGGGGACGGCACAGGCGACCCAGCCGACCGACGCCATCCGACACGCATTGCTCGCGCTCGCCGGGGGCATTCCCGCCGGTGACGTGCCCTGGGCGCTCACCCAGACCGAGCTGATGGGAACCACCCTGGAGTTGCAGGCTTCAGCGCTCTCCCGATTCACCACTCACGGTGCAGTGCTCACCCGTGCCGTCGAGCGGGCGGCTGGGCGACAGGAGGGCGACCTGCTTGCCCAGGCCTTCGCGGTGGCGGCGCTCGCCGCGAGCTGTGCGGCTGCCCTCGCCTGGGCGGGAGCCGGCGTTGCGCGCGGCAGCCTGGTTCCATTTCTCGACGCTGCGCTCAGTCCGGTCTGTGACGGATTCCGGCCCCTGCTGCCGACACGCTAGAATTGATGCTCAACGACACTGATCCGGCCATCACCGGGGAGTTTTCGGTAGAACGAAACGTCGCTTCGGCGCTGTTTTCAGTAGAGCCGAACGGTTCTGGCCCGTCATAGCCGGTGAATAAGCGGTCGTCGACTGGTCCGAAGGTGGGCCAGCTGGCGGCAAGCGAGGTGGTACCGCGGCGATTCTCGAGGCGAGAGACGTTCGTCCTCGTGGAACACGGGCTGCAGAGCCCACTCGTCCAGGAGAACCATGACGTACCCACAGGGTCAGACCCCCCCACTTCCCTCCGACGGCTCGAAGCCCGCGGACGGTTCCCAGCCCGCCCTTGGCTCGACGAACGCATTCGGCCAGAGCGTTCAGCCTGGCGTCGTCGCCTCGCCGAACTTTCCCCAGATCGAAACCGAGGTTCTTGCCTTCTGGAAAGAAGACGGCACTTTTCAGGCATCCATTGATATCCGCGAAGGCGCCCCTGAGTGGGTCTTCTACGACGGGCCGCCCTTCGCGAACGGCCTGCCGCACTACGGCCACCTGCTGACCGGCTACGCGAAAGACCTGTTCCCGCGTTTCCAGACCATGCGCGGCAAGCAGGTGCACCGTCGCTTCGGCTGGGACACCCACGGTCTGCCCGCCGAACTCGAAGCCGAGCGGCAGCTCGGCATCACCGACAAGAGCGAGATCGAGGAGATGGGCCTCGCCGCGTTCAACGAGGTCGCCCGCGAATCGGTGCTCAAGTACACCCGCGAGTGGCAGGAGTACGTCACCCGCCAGGCGCGTTGGGTCGACTTCGACAACGACTACAAGACGCTCGACATCACCTTTATGGAGTCGGTGATCTGGGCGTTCAAGCAGCTGCACGAGAAGGGCCTCGCCTACGAGGGGTACCGGGTGCTGCCCTACTGCTGGCGCGACCAGACCCCGCTGTCCAACCACGAGCTGCGCATGGACGACGACGTCTACAAGATGCGTCAGGACCAGACCGTCACCGTCACCTTCCCGCTCGTCGGCACCAAGGCCGAAAGCCTCGGCCTGACGGCCGTGCGCGCTCTCGCGTGGACGACCACGCCGTGGACCCTGCCGACGAACTTCGCCCTGGCCGTCGGTCCGACCATCACCTACGCCGTGGTTCCCGCCGGCCCGAACGGCACCCCCGACGCCACCGTGCTGCGTGAAGACGACGCGGTTGCCCACTCCGGTGGTGCGACAGAGGTACTCGGCGCCGAGTACTTGCTCGCCATCGACCTTGTCGGCAACTACGCCAAGGACCTGGGTTACGACAGCGCAGAAGAGGCACTCGCCGCCGTCTCCCGCACCGTCACGGGCAGTGAACTGGAGGGCGTCTCCTACGACCGCCTCTTCGACTACTACGCCGACACCGCCGAGTGGGGCACCGAGAACGCCTGGACGATCCTGATCGCCGACTACGTCACCACCGCCGACGGTACCGGCATCGTGCACCAGGCGCCTGCCTACGGTGAGGAAGACCAGAAAGCCTGTGAGGCCGCCGGCATCCCCGTCATCCTCTCTCTCGACGACGGTGGAAAGTTCCTGCCAGAGGTCACCGAGGTGGCCGGGCTGCTCTGGTCTGACGCCAACAAGCCGCTCACCCAGTTGCTCAAGGCCGAGGGGCGCCTGATTCGTCAGGCCAGCTACGAGCACTCCTACCCGCACTGCTGGCGCTGCCGCAATCCCTTGATCTACAAGGCCGTCTCAAGCTGGTTCGTGCGTGTCACCCAGTTCCGCGACCGGATGGTCGAGTTGAACCAGGACATCAACTGGGTTCCCGACAACGTCAAAGACGGTCAGTTCGGCAAGTGGATCGCTAACGCCCGCGACTGGTCGATCAGCCGCAACCGGTACTGGGGATCGCCCATCCCGGTCTGGAAGAGCGACAACCCCGAGTACCCCCGTATCGACGTCTACGGCTCGCTCGACGAACTCGAAGCCGACTTCGGCGTGCGCCCGACCGACTTGCACCGCCCGTACATCGATGAGCTGACCCGCCCCAACCCCGACGACCCGACCGGTCAGTCGACCATGCGCCGCATCAGCGACGTGCTCGATGTCTGGTTCGACTCCGGTTCGATGCCGTTCGCCCAGGCGCACTACCCGTTCGAGAACCAGGAATGGTTCGACAGCCACAACCCCTCCGACTTCATCGTCGAGTACATCGGGCAGACCCGTGGCTGGTTCTACGTGATGCACGTGCTCTCGACGGCGCTGTTCGACCGCCCGGCCTACAAGAACGTGATCAGCCACGGCATCGTGCTCGGCAGCGACGGCCAGAAGATGTCGAAGTCGCTGCGCAACTATCCAGACGTCAACGAGGTCTTCGACCGCGACGGCTCCGATGCGATGCGTTGGTTCTTGATGAGCTCGCCGGTTCTGCGCGGTGGCAACCTCGTCGTCACTGAGGAAGGCATCCGTGAGGGCGTGCGTCAGGTCATGCTGCCGCTCTGGAGCACCTGGTATTTCTTCTCGCTCTATGCCAACGCCTCGGGCGACGACGGCTACACCGCCACGTGGCGCACCGACTCGACCGATGTGCTCGACCGCTACCTGCTCGCCAAGACCCGCGACCTGGTCGAGGAGGTCGGCAACGACCTCGAGCTTCTGGACAGCACACTGGCCGCCGGTCGCCTGCGCGACTTCGCCGACGTGCTGACCAACTGGTACGTGCGTCGCTCCCGCGACAGGTTCTGGGACGGCGTCGCCGCCGACGGCACCGGCAGCGATGCGTTCGACACGCTCTACACGGTGCTTGAAACCGTGACCCGGGTCGCCGCCCCGCTGCTGCCGCTCATCTCAGAGCGCATCTGGCAGGGTCTGACCGGTGGGCGCAGCGTTCACCTGACCGACTGGCCTGACGCGTCGGCGTTCCCGGCCGATGCTGCACTCGTCACCGCGATGGACCAGGTTCGTGCGATCAGTTCGACGGTTCTCTCCCTGCGCAAGCAGGCCGGCCTGCGCGTGCGTTTGCCGCTGGCGAACCTGACCGTCGTCACCGCGAACATCCAGGCTCTGGCTCCCTTCGACGCGATCCTGCGCGAAGAGCTCAACGTCAAGAACATCGACCTGGTCGAGCTCGCCGACGACAGTGCTGCCGCCTACGGCATCACCTCGAAGCTGACGGTCAACGCCCGTGCAGCCGGACCCCGTCTCGGCAAGAACGTTCAGCAGGTCATCAAGGCCGCTCGCACGGGCGACTGGAGCGAGGTCGACGGTGTCGTCACCGCCGGTGGCATCGAGCTGCAAGCCGGCGAGTATGAGCTGGCCTTGGCGACCAGCCAGGATGCCGGCGCGGCGGATGCGGCCCTCGCGCTGCTCCCCGGCGGCGGATTCGCCCTGCTCGACACCGTGACCACGCCGGAGCTGGAGTCCGAGGGCTTCGCCCGCGACGTGATCCGTGGCGTGCAGGACACCCGCAAGTCTGCCGGTTTCGAGGTGAGCGACCGCATCCGTCTCGACCTGATCTTCTTCAACCAGGACGACGCAGATTCGTTTGCCCGCGCCGTGAGCGTTGACGTGGCGGGGGAGACCCTGGCCGTCGATTTCACCGTGCACAGCGCCTCGACCGGTTTCGACGCGGCAGCCGTCGCGAACACCGTGCCGTCGGAGTGGCTTTACTCGGTCACCGGAGCGGTCGTCGAACACTACGTGCGTTTCGACGCTGAGCACTACGTCAACCAGGGCCCGCTGATTGTTGCGGTGGCCCGAGAGAACGGACTTTTCAATGTCTGACAATTCAGAGCCTGACGAACTGAACGACGACTGGCGCGAGGCAGGGGATGCCGTGCTCACCGCGCTGCTCGCCCGTGTCGGTGAGTCTGCACCGCGGCCGCGTCTCGAGCCGACCCGACGCGTGCTTGACCTGCTGGGCGACCCGCAGACCTCGTACCCGATCATTCACATCACCGGCACCAACGGCAAGACCAGCACCAGCCGCATCGCCGAGAGCATCCTGCGCGCCTACGGACTGCGCACCGGTCTGATGACCAGCCCGCACCTGGTGCGGTTGAACGAGCGCATCGTCATCGACGGTGCACCGATCGCCGACGAGGCGCTGGCCGCGAACTGGGCAGACATCACGCCCTACCTGCAGATGGTCGACGCCGAGTTGATCGCCGCCGGCGATGAGCCGCTCACCTTCTTCGAAGCGCTCACGGCCTTGGCCTTCGCCTGCTTCGCCGACGCGCCGGTGGATGTCGCGGTGGTCGAGGTCGGAATGGGTGGCGAGTGGGATTCCACGAACGTCGCAGATGGCCAGGTTGCCGTCTTCACCCCGATAGCGCTCGACCACATGAACCGTCTCGGCAGCACCACCGCCGAGATCGCCCGCACGAAGGCGGGGATCATCAAGCCGTCGGCGGCAATCGTGTCGGCCAAGCAGAGCAGCGACGTGGAGAGCGAGCTCAAGCGTGCCGCCGAACTGACCGAATCACGGTTCTCGGCGGAAGGCGATGCGTTCGAGCTTCTCGACTCGAAGATCGCCGTCGGCGGGCAGCTGATCTCGGTGCGCGGTCTCGCCGGCACCTACTCCGATATTTTCCTGCCGATGTACGGCACGCACCAGGCGCAGAACGCGGCTGTCGCGATCGCCGCCGTCGAATCGTTCCTCGGTGCCGGCACACAGATGCTCGTCGGCGACCTGCTCGCCGAAGGGCTCGCCACCGCCAACTCGGCCGGGCGACTGCAGCTGGTCGGAATCGAGCCGACAGTGCTGGTGGATGCCGCGCACAATCCCCATGGGGCAGCGGCACTGGTCGAGGCCGTCGGCAGCTACTTCGACTTCGACGAGATCGCCGTGGTGCTCGGTGTGCTCACCGACAAGGACGCGGCCGGAATCATCACGGCACTCGCGCCGATGGCGACACGCTTCTACGTCACGCAGTCACACTCCGAGCGGGCGATCGCCGTCGACGAACTCGCCGACCAGGTTGCTGAGCTGACCGGTGACGAGACCACATTCCGTCACGGTGACATCGCAGAGGCACTCGACGTCGCACGCGACTGGGCCAGCGAGGTACCGCGGCGTGCCGTCGTTGTCACCGGGTCGATCACCCTCATCGGTGAGGCGATCGCCGTCGCCGAGTCACACGATTGGATGGCCAAGTGAGCTCAGGAGACGGCGCTAACGGCGCTAACGGCGCTGCCGGTGCATCCCGTCCGGCTCGGCCCCGTTCGGTCAAACGCTCACTGGCGTCGATCGTGCTCGGCTTCGAAACGATCGTGGTGTTCCTAGCCGCGTTGGTGTTCTTCGGGCTCGGCGCCCTTCCTCCCGTGCTCGCCCTCGGCGGGGGAGCGCTGCTCTGCGTGATCATGCTCGCCACCGTCGCGCTGCTGCAGTACGAGTGGGCGTACGCGGTCGGCTGGGCAATTCAGGCGATCATCGTCCTGTCCGGATTCCTCAATCCGGTGATGTTTTTCATTGGCGCAATTTTTGCCGCCATGTGGATCTACTGCATGGTCAACGGCTCGAGAATAGATCATCAGAAGGAGATCGCATGAGTACCCAGATCGAAGAAACCCTGGTTCTGGTCAAGCCTGACGGCGTCGCCCGCAACCTGACCGGCGAGATCCTGCGTCGCATCGAGGCCAAGGGCTATTCCCTGGTCGACATCAAACTGATCCAGGCCGACCGCGGGCTGCTCGCCGCTCACTACGCCGAGCACGAGGGCAAGCCGTTCTACATCCCGCTGGTCGAGTTCATGGAGAGCGGCCCGGTCGTCGCCATCCGAGTCGCGGGCAACCGGGTTATCGAGGGTTTCCGTGTTCTGGCCGGCACGACCGACCCGACGACCGCGGCGCCCGGCACCATCCGTGGCGACCTGGGTCGCGACTGGGGCCTCAAGGTTCAGCAGAACCTGGTTCACGGTTCTGACTCGCCCGAGTCGGCGGCCCGCGAGCTTGAGCTCTGGTTCAAGTAGCCAGCCGTCGTCTGCGCTGATTCGGGTGCATCCGTTCATCGGGCGCATCCGTCCATCGCGCATTCGTTCATCGGGCGCATCCGTTCATCGGGCGCATCCGTTGATGGGGCGCATCAGTTGATCGAGCTTGTCGAGAACCCGTTCGCGGGTCTCCACAAGCTCGTTCCTCGTTGAGGCCGGTATTTGAGCCGGTCGATCTCGCGAGTTGTCACAGATGGCCCCTTGCGAGCACCCGAAGGGGCCATCTGTGACAACTCGCGCAGTAATCTGCGACAGATTCCGAGCCGCCCACTCACCATGTCGCCCATTCGTTTCTCCGCCCATTCGACGGAGATTTGTCGCGACACACCGACCATGCTGGCCATTCAGCCTCGAAACCGGCGGATTCTCCGTCGAATGGGGGCCGCTCGGCCAACGGGGTGCGGACATCCTCCCGGCTGCGTGACCTAGCAGTACAGACGCTCTCAGCGCTCTCAGCGCCCAGCGCTGTCGCGACTCTCAGTGCTGGGCGCGGGTCGGGTGCCGATGCGCGGGTCGGGTGCCGATGCGCGCGTCGGGGCCAACCGGCGTGGCGGCACACGACCCGCGCCGCTCAGAATGACCCGGATGCCTGCCGCGCCACGCGCGTTCTCTGCCGCCACGCGCGTTGGACACCGCCCGCGAGGGGGGCATCCGCTCACCGATGCTCTACAGGCGGTGCAAGAAGTCCATCTGCAGCTGCGCGAAGATCGCGACGACGATGTAGCAGCCGATCGTGATCACGAAGATCCAGGAGTACGCGATTTCCGCGCGGCGCCTGAAGAATGCCGGAACCGGAATATGTCCGGATTTCAGGTTGTACAGCGTCACGGCCAAGAAGGTCGGAATTGTCACGGCCCAGGTCACCATGCACCAGGGGCACAGCACGTCGAGCACGTAGATGCTCTGAATGATCAACCAGATCACCAACACCAATGCTCCGGTCACTCCCACGTTCAGACCGATCCAGAACCAACGCTTGAAGATCGCCCCGGCGAGAATCGCCATGCCGATGGTGATCACAACGCTCCAGGCAGCGATCCCGATCAAGGGATTCGGGAACCCGAAGAGTGATCCCTGCCACGATGCGAGGTTGGTGCTGCAGCCGATCAGAACGCTGAAATTGCAGGAGAGCTGCGCATCGGGGTTCTCCAGCAGATGGATCTTGTCGAGAGTCAGCGCGAACGCGGCGCCGAAGCCGATGACGCCGGCGATGATGAGAAAAAGGGCAAGGCCGCGCGGGCGCCTGGACAGTTCACTGAGGGACACCCTGGGATTATGTCATGCGGCGCGCGCACGATCTCACGTTTGCATGCGATAATCGAGGAAGTCGCTTGAGCCGCGCTCAAGCAGACGCCAGAGAAGGCTTAATGGGCTGTAATCGCCCAGATTCATTGGTCCCACGACCAAAGGTATTAGCAGCCAGAGCCAAGAGCCGGTTGCAGAGTAAAAAATAGGATTCGCGGGGGAGACGCGTGAGCGGCAACTCCGCACGAGAGAGTACCCGGATGGGCGGCGCGGTTGCCCAGACCGGTCAAGGAGCACACCAGTGATGGTGGAAGACAACGAAATCAAGAAGCGCAAGGGCCTCTTCGGCACGCGCAAATCAGCACGCAAAACAGTACCGGCCGTTCCCGTGGAGCAGCAGCCTGAGGTAGCCCCGGCCCCGCCGGTTCTCGACCTTCAGCCTGGTGCTGTGATCATTGAGCACGATCCGGTGGCACAAGCATTTGTGGCCGCCGCCGCGTCGGCTGACAAGCCGACCCCCGATGCGAACCAGGGCGTGACCGTGACCGATGAAACGACCGCCGATGCCGAGACCGTCGCCCCGGTGCGCCGACCGACGACGTCGCTGCTTTTCCAGGCCCCCGACATCCTGCCGTTGCCACCGCGCGCGAGCTCGCGTCGTGACGATGACGACGACGAAGAGTCGTCGACAGTTCGTCGCCGCGCCCGTCGCCGTTCCGGCGATGAGGGCCGGTCAGGCAGTGACGACCCGGCGAACACCGTGGTCAAGGTGCGCACCCCGCGTGAGCCGGAGCTCATCACCGAGCCGCAGCGCATCAAGGGTTCCACCCGCCTCGAAGCCAAGAAGCAGCGCCGTCGCGACGGCCGTGACGCTGGACGCCGACGTCCGGTCATCACTGAGGCTGAGTTTCTGGCCCGTCGCGAATCGGTCGACCGGTCGATGGTCGTGCGTGCCAAGCACAACAAGATTCAGATCGGCGTTCTCGAAGACGGCGTGCTCGTCGAGCACTACGTCGCCAAGAACCAAGACGCATCGCTGATCGGCAATGTCTATCTCGGCAAGGTGCAGAACGTGCTTCCGAGCATGGAAGCCGCATTCGTCGACATCGGACGCGGACGCAACGCGGTTCTGTACTCCGGTGAAGTCGACTGGGATGCCGCAGCCGAAAACTCAACGACCGGCAACCAGGCGCGTCGCATCGAGCTCGCCCTGAAGCCGGGCGACAAAGTTCTCGTGCAGGTGACCAAGGACCCCGTCGGCCACAAGGGTGCGCGTCTGACCAGTCAGATCTCGCTGCCCGGCCGCTACCTGGTCTACGTTCCGAACGGCTCGATGAACGGGATCAGCCGCAAGCTGCCAGACACCGAGCGCGCACGCCTGAAGAAGATCCTCAAAGAGGTACTCCCCGACAACGTGGGCGTTATCGTGCGCACCGCTGCCGAAGGCGCGACCGACGAGCAGCTGACGCTCGACGTGAACCGTCTGACCGCGCAGTGGGCCGTCATCAGCAAGATGGTCGACACGGTGCAGGCCCCCGCGCTGCTGCACAGCGAACCCGACCTGCTGATCAAGATCGTGCGCGACGTCTTCAACGAGGACTTCCAGAAGATGGTCATCTCGGGCGAAGACTCCCGTGAGGTCATCGAGAGCTACCTGCGTCAGGTCGCCCCCGACCTGCTGGAGCGCGTCGAGAAGTACGACAACCCGACGCAGGATGCCTTCGACGAGTTCCGCATTTCGGAGCAGATCGAGAAGGCGCTCGACCGCAAGGTCTGGCTGCCGTCTGGTGGCTCGCTCGTCATCGACCGCACAGAGGCCATGACCGTCGTCGACGTCAACACCGGCAAATTCGTCGGTTCGGGCGGAAACCTCGAAGAGACCGTCACCAAGAACAACCTCGAAGCCGCCGAAGAAATCGTTCGCCAGCTGCGCCTGCGCGACATCGGCGGCATCATCGTCGTCGACTTCATCGACATGGTGCTCGAGACGAACCGCGACCTCGTGTTGCGTCGCCTGATCGAGTGCCTGAGCCGTGACCGCACCAAGCACCAGGTCGCCGAGGTCACCTCGCTCGGACTCGTGCAGATGACGCGCAAGAAGCTGGGTCTCGGCCTGCTCGAGTCGTTCAGCGAAAACTGTGAAGTCTGCGCCGGCCGCGGAATCATCGTTCACCACGACCCCGTGATCAAGCACCGCCAGACCGCGCAGCCGAGCCTCGAACGTCGCCCGCGCTCCAAGTCGGGCAACGGCAACGGCGGCAATGACGGCGGCAACAACAACCGCAATGGTGGCAACGGCAACTCCGGCAACGGAAACGGCAACTCTGGGTCCGGCAACGGTGGCAACGGCAACGGCGGCAACGGTTCGTCGGCCCCGCACGCCGACGCGGCCAAGGCGGGCAACGGCACCCACGGAATCACCGAGGATGCCAAGCACGCTCTCGCCCTGATCGCGGCCAGCACCATTCCGCACACCCACACGGGCTCGGTGCCGGTTGTCAGCGCGGCGCCGGTTGTCAGTGCAGCGCCGGCCGCCACCGTGGCGCCGACCGCGGCTGCCACCACGCCCGACGCTCCGGCATCCGCTCCGACATCTGCTTCGACGGAAGCTGCTGCTGCTGCCGCTCCGGCCGACGTCGCCGTCGAAACCGGGTCGGTGGAGATTCTCGACATCCCGGTGCGCAAGTCGCAGCGTGGCAAGCGCACGGTGAGCAAGCAGGTCACCGACCAGCTGCTCGACTCGGTGCTCGACGCTCTTCCTGAGCCCAAGCAGCCGGGACAGGGCCGTTCACGCAGCCGTCGTGTCAGCACTGCCGGTGGCTCGACTCAGACGGCGCAGCCGGTCGTTGCCCCGTCGACTGAGGCGAAGAACTCCTAATTCGTCGAAACGAACAGAGGCGGGTCCGTGATTTTCACGGGCCCGCCTTTTTGTGTTTGCCCGATCTCTGTTTGCCCGAGACGCGCAGACCGCTCGCTGCGAGTCGGGTCACCAGCTCACGGATGCCCACGGGAAGCGCCCCAGCGGCCACCAGCGCCTCGTAGCGGGCTTCGGGCACGTCGTAATGGTCGAGATCGAACGCGCGCTGTGGGATGCCGTTCTGCGCCGCGAAGGCGTGAAGTTCCTCGATTGAGGAATCACTGACAAGATGAGACCAGAGCGTGTTGTGCGCGGGCCACAGTGGTTTGTCGATCAACACGGTCATCATCGAATTCTACGGATGTGCGTCGGTTTGACCGAGGGGCATTTGTACCGCTAAAGTTGACCCTTGGCGTGTGTTGGACGTTTAGGTCCGCGCTTTCGCCAAGGTTTTCTGAAAAGCAATGAGTCAGTCTGGCTCGTTCATCCCAGTGACTTTCCACAATAGGAATCGGGACCCCCCGGCTCCCCAGAGATAGGTACGTTAAAGTGGTTTACGCAGTTGTGCGCGCCGGTGGCCGGCAGGAGAAGGTAGAGGTCGGAACCATCGTTACGATGGACCGAATCAAGGCTGACAAGGACGGCATCGTCGAGCTGGCCGCTGTGCTTCTCGTCGACGGCGACAAGATCACCACTGACTCCAAGTCACTGGCCGACGTCAAGGTCACCGCCGAGGTTCTCAACGACCTCCGCGGCCCGAAGATCGTTATCCAGAAGTTCAAGAACAAGACCGGTTACAAGAAGCGTCAGGGGCACCGTCAGGAGCTCACACGCGTTCAGATCACCGGCATCGCCTAGGCCTGAGGAGAAGTACAGATGGCACACAAAAAAGGCGCGAGTTCCACTCGCAACGGTCGTGACTCCAACGCACAGCGCCTCGGCGTGAAGCGCTTCGGCGGTCAGGTTGTCAGCGCGGGCGAGATCATCGTTCGTCAGCGTGGCACCCACTTCCACCCCGGCGTGAACGTCGGACGTGGCGGCGACGACACCCTGTTCGCTCTCGAAGCGGGCTCGGTACAGTTCGGCGCAAAGGGCGGCCGCAAGGTCGTCAACATTGTGGTGGCTGCCGAATAGGCACCCACAAGTTGTGAACGTGAGGGCGGGCTTCGGCTCGCCCTTACGTATTTTTACGCCACCTGAAAGGGGCACCCCATGGCCACATTCGTTGACCACGTCACGCTGCATCTGCGAGCGGGTAACGGAGGAGACGGCTGTGTCTCTGTCAAACGCGAGAAGTTCAAGCCACTAGCCGGCCCAGACGGCGGCAACGGCGGCAGCGGCGGCGACCTCGTACTTGTCGCAGACCCGCAGACCACCACGCTCCTCGGATACCACCGCTCCCCACACCGCACCTCCGACAACGGCGGTCCCGGCATGGGCGATCACCGCAACGGCCACAATGGCGAGATGCGCGAACTCATGGTTCCGCTCGGCACGGTAGTCAAGGATGTCGACGGCAACGAGCTGATGGACATGAACGAGCCCGGCTTGCGCCTCATCGTCGCGCCCGGTGGCCAGGGTGGGCTCGGCAACGCCGCGCTCGCCTCCCTCAAGCGCAAGGCCCCCGGCTTCGCTCTGCTCGGCACGCACGGCTGGGAAGGCGACGTCTACCTTGAGCTGAAGACCGTCGCGGATGTCGCACTCGTCGGCTACCCGTCGGCCGGCAAGTCCAGCCTGATTGCCGCAATGTCGGCAGCCCGGCCCAAGATCGCCGACTACCCATTCACCACCTTGCAGCCGAACCTCGGTGTCGTTCAGGCTGGGGAATCCCGCTACACGATGGCCGATGTGCCCGGCCTTATCGAAGGCGCCAGCGAGGGCAGGGGCCTCGGCCTCGAGTTCCTCCGCCACGTCGAACGGTGCACTGCGCTGCTGCACGTTCTCGACTGCGCAACGCTCGACCCGGGTCGCGACCCGATCAGCGACCTCGACATCATTCTCGGTGAACTTGCCGCCTACCCGGTTCCCGAAGGCCAGAAGCCGTTGCTCGAGCGCCCCCAGCTCATTGCCCTCAACAAGATCGATGTGCCGGAAGCCCGTGAACTCGCCGAGTTCCTGCGTCCGGACCTCGAAGCCCGCGGCTACCGCGTCTTCGAGATCTCCACGGTCACCCACGAAGGCCTCAAGCAGCTCAACTACGCCCTCTCCGAAACGGTCGAGGCCGGTCGTGCTGAGATTGCCGCCGCTGAAGCGCGTAAGCCGCGCATCGTGCTGCGTCCTGTGGCCGTCGATGACGGTGGATTCGAGATCAAGGTCGAGGGTGGCACCTTCGGCAACACGTACCGCATTCTCGGTACCAAGCCAGAGCGCTGGGTGCAGCAGACCAACTTCACCAACGACGAGGCTGTCGGCTTCCTTGCCGACCGTCTGGCCAAACTGGGCGTCGAGAACGAACTGTTCCGAGTCGGTGCCGTCGCCGGATCAACAGTGATCATCGGGCCGGGCAACAGCGGCGTCGTCTTCGACTGGGAGCCCACTCTCACCTCGACGGCCGAGCTCATCACCGCCCCGCGTGGTACTGACACGCGCCTCGATGAGAGCACCCGACGCACGAGCAACCAGCGCCGCGAGGAGTACTTCGGCCGCATGGATGCCAAGGCTGCGGCACGCGCCGAGCTCATCCGTGAGCGCGAGGCAGGTCTCTGGCCGAGCGACGGCGAAGAGTTCTCCGGAAAGTCATCGTCCGATGCGTCCGATGCTTCAGATACGTCTGATGGGTCAGCTCCGGTCTCCGCCGGCAGCCAGGAGGGCGACACGGAGTGAGCGTGACTGAGCGGGAACAGATTCGAACCGCGGCCCGGATCGTCGTGAAGGTCGGCTCCTCGTCGATCAGCGGCGAGAATGCCGGAGCCATCGCGTCGCTCGTCGACGCCCTGGCCGAGGCTCACGGCCGCGGTTCTGAGGTTGTTCTCGTCTCATCGGGGGCCATCGCCACCGGGATGCCGTACCTCAATCTCGACGAGCGTCCGACCGATCTGGCGACGCAGCAGGCTGCGGCATCCGTTGGTCAGAACTTGCTGATCTTTCGCTATCAAGACAGTCTCGACCGCTACGACATCGTGGCCGGTCAGGTGCTCTTGACGGCGGGGGACCTCGAGAATCCGTCGCACCGCGGCAATGCGCAGCGGGCGATGGAGCGGTTGCTCGAGTTGCGCATTCTGCCGATCGTCAACGAGAACGACACCGTTGCCACCCACGAGATCCGGTTCGGCGACAACGACAGGCTGGCCTCGTTGGTGGCCACACTGATCAAAGCCGACGTGCTCGTGTTGCTCAGCGACGTGGACGCGCTCTACACCAAGCCGCCGCACCTGCCCGGCGCCGAACGCATTGAGCGGATCGCCGCCGGCGACCCGCTGCCCGGAGTGGAGTTCGGGTCGACCGGCGCTTCTGGCGTCGGCACGGGTGGGGCGAGCACCAAGGTGTCGGCCGCGCGGATTGCCGCCGATGCCGGAACCGCGGTTCTGGTCACTGCCACGACGTTGGTGGCAGAGGCGTTGCGTGGCGAACACGTCGGTACCTGGTTCGACCCTGCGGTCGTTCCCAGCGGGCACCCGCTCCCGTAAACTGGCGGCATGTCGCCGTCGTCACACCCCGTCACCGTACTCACCCCGACCCTGTCGGCCGCTCGGAGCGCGTCACTCGCTCTTGCCGCCGCACCGACCGAGGTCAAGAACAAAGCGTTGGTCGCCATCGCGACGGCGCTGCGTGCCAACGTGGCGGCGATCGTCGACGCGAACGGTCTCGATCTGGCGGCCGGCGCGACCAACGGGCTCAGCACCGGTCTTCTCGACCGGCTGCGCCTTGACCAGGCACGCGTCGAAGCCCTGGCTGTTGCCGTGCTCGAGGTGGCTCTGCTCACCGACCCGGTCGGTCAGATCGTGCGCGGCAGCAGCCTGCCGAACGGCATCAAGATCAGTCAGGTGCGGGTTCCGTTCGGTGTCGTCGGAGTCATCTACGAGGCGCGCCCCAATGTGACAGTCGATATCGCCGCGCTGGCTTTGAAGAGCGGCAACGCGGCGGTGCTGCGCGGTGGTTCGGCCGCCGAGAACTCGAACCGTGTGCTCGTTGGTTTGATTCAGGATGCGCTGGCGAGCGTCGGCCTCCCCGCCGAATCGGTGCAGACCATCGACCAGTTCGGGCGCGAGGGCGCAACCTTGCTGATGCGCGCGCGTGGCGGCATCGATGTGCTGATCCCGCGGGGGAGTGCGAACCTGATCAACACGGTCGTCAGCGAGTCGACGGTGCCCGTCATCGAGACCGGCGCCGGCGTCGTGCACATCTTTTTGGACGACAGCGCCACCCAGGAATGGGCGGTCGAAATCGTTCACAACTCCAAGGTGCAGCGCCCGAGCGTGTGTAACGCCGTCGAAACCCTCCTCGTGCACGAGAACGCTGCGGCCCGCCTGCTGCCGGCCGTGCTGAATCGACTCGCTGCCAGCGGCGTGACCATCCACGCCGATGAGCGCGCACGGGGATTCTTCCCAGACGCCCTCGTCGCCACCGAGGAAGACTGGGCGACCGAATACATGAGTCTCGACCTGGCCGTTGCCGTCGTCGACTCCCTCGATGACGCGATCGGCCACATCCGTCGCTATTCGACCGGGCACACCGAGTCGATCATCACCAACGACCTCGCCAATGCCGAGCGGTTCTTGAACGAGGTCGACTCGGCTGCGGTCATGGTCAACGCCTCGACGCGGTTCACCGACGGCGGAGAGTTCGGATTCGGTGCCGAGGTGGGTATCTCGACCCAGAAGCTTCACGCGCGCGGTCCGATGGGTCTGTCAGAGCTCACCAGCACCAAGTGGATTGTGCGTGGCAGCGGCCAGGTGCGTGCCTAGCCCCGCTAGGATAGTTGCGGCGACACCGTCTTATCGCCGTTTGTGAATGGAGAATTTCATGTCCTTGGTGACCACTGTTTTGGCCGAAGCCGGGCACGTTGAGCTGCCTATGCCGACTTGGGCCTACGGTCTGATCGCCCTGGTGATTTTCATCGCCCTCGGTGCTGTGCTCTGGACCTACCGTGACGTGGCCAACCGCCACCAGGCCAAGGCAGACGCTTACGCGGCAGCTCACGGCGGCGCGCACGGCCACGGCGGCCACTAAAGCGTCGCTCGTTTCGTGACTGAGCGTCGGCCGCGTATTGGCGTGATGGGTGGAACTTTCGATCCGATTCATCACGGCCACCTGGTTGCCGCGAGTGAAGTCGCGCAGAGCTTCGACCTCGACGAGGTCGTCTTTGTGCCGACCGGACACCCGTGGCAGAAAGAGGATGTGACGCTCGCTGAGCATCGCTACCTGATGACAGTGATCGCGACGGCGTCGAACCCACGCTTCACCGTGAGTCGGGTCGATATCGACCGCACCGGGCCGACGTTCACCATCGACACCCTCCGTGACCTGCACGCGCAGCGTCCAGACGCCGAGCTGTTCTTCATTACGGGGGCAGACGCAATCTCACAGATTCTGAGCTGGAAAGACGTTCAAGAGCTGTGGGACCTCGCACACTTTGTCGCTGTGAGTCGACCGGGACATGAGCTCAGCGTTTCGGGATTGCCCGATCAGGACGTAAGCTTGCTGGAAGTTCCGGCTTTGGCGATCTCGTCAACAGACTGCCGGGCTCGAGTCAATCGGGGATTTCCGGTTTGGTATCTGGTTCCCGACGGGGTCGTCCAGTACATCTCAAAGCATCACCTGTATCGGAGTGTGGCATGACGTTGGGTAATAGCCCGCAGCCACTGACGCGCCGCCAACTTCGCGAGTTGGCCACCGAGCAGGATGCCTCCAGCTCAGCAGACGAGCCGTCACCGACATCGACGCAGTCCCGTGACGCCTCCACCGAATCCTCGTTTACCGAGTTGATTCAGAAGGCAGAAGCGGCGGCGAAAGCTGCCGCTATTCCGCGATCAGGGGAACGCCGAGTCTCCAGCCTTTCTGAGGCGCCGGAGAACGACTACTTCGATTCACTCGACCGAACTCTGACTCGTCGGGAGCTGCGTGCTCTGCAGGCTGCTCAGGCGGAGTCGATTGCTGACTTCTCCGACGATGACGCGGCAGACGCTCTTGTTGATGCCGACATCGACGTCGATGCCGATATCGACTCGTCTGCGCCGACTCTGATGGTGCCGATCGCCGCCATCTCCGTCATCCCGGCATTCATTTCACCGGCCGTTGATGACGATGACGCTCCCCGTGAGCTGCACCCTCCGATTGGGCACTGGTCGATTGACCCCGATGACGACGCTGACGCCGTCAACGAGCACATTCACACTCTCGATCAGGCTCAGGCCTTTGACCAGATCATCGCCCGCGGCATCGGTGCCGGGGGAGTGCCCACCACCACGAACGCGCTCATCCTGCCCGACATGGCCCACCAGGACCGCACGGCAGGACCCCTCACCAGCACGGGCGAGATCCTGATCACCGGCTCTATCGACCTGCCGCGCAGTCTCGGTTCGACCGGGGCGCATCCCGACCGTTTCGACTCGTCGGACGTCGACCACATGCTCGACCAGATCGATGAGAACGGAGCAGGCTCAGACGTCGCTCCGGTCAGCGCCAGTCGCGCCGTGAGCAGCCACTCCTCAACACGCGGCGTGATGACCGCACCGAAGAAGGAGATCGTCTGGTTGCCGACGGTGCTCGCCATCACCGCAGCCGCACTCGCGCTGGGCGTTATCGCCCTGTTCGTCGGTGCCTTCGTGTTCAACATTTTCTAATGCCATCCATATCAGCACCACAAACTCAGGGATTTATTCGATGACCGCTTCTGCCCACGCTCTCGAGCTCCTCCAGGTGGCCGCCGCCGCCGCCGACTCGAAGGCCGGGGAGGATCTCGTTGCCATCGACGTGTCCGAGCCGCTGCCGCTTGCCGACATCTTCCTCATCGTCACCGGCCGCTCAGAGCGCAACGTTGTTGCCATCGCCGGTGAGATCGAAGACAAGCTGATCGAGGCCGGCCACAAGCCGCTGCGTCGTGAGGGCCGTGCAGAGGGTCGCTGGATCCTCGTCGACTTCGGAGATCTCGTCGTTCACGTTTTCCACGAGGAAGAGCGTGTTTACTACGGTCTTGAGCGTCTGTGGAAGGACTGCCCTGTCGTCCCGATCGAGCTTCCGGTTCGCGACACGCGCGAGTAACGCGCCGGTTTTCGTACTCGTTGCGGAATGTAGTAATCTAAACGAGTTGTTCCGGAGAAGTCCGGAGCAAAACGAGGGTCCATGGCGCAGCCCGGTAGCGCACCTGCATGGCATGCAGGGGGTCAGGGGTTCGAATCCCCTTGGATCCACTCAAGAGATATAGCCCCGCACGAAGTGTGGGGCTATATCTCTTTAACACGATGCAGTGATTCGAGGAGCCGCGAGGGCGGAGCCCGAACGGTGGGGTCCCCTTGGATCCACTCAGTAGAAGAGCTCGGCACAATGTGCCGGGCTTTTCTTGGTTAACTCGACGCTCGTTCGCAGCCCGCCTCGGCCTTTGATTCTCAGCTGCGCGGGTCGAGCGCCGCGGCGCGGGTTGGAGCCAACCAGCGTTGCGGCGCTCGACCAGCGCGACGCAGGCGGGGCCAGGCTGGCCGATAATGAATTGTGACTTCCGTCGATTCCGCCGCACCCGAACGCTGCCCCTGCCTGAGTGGCGAGACCTACCTGAACTGCTGTGGTCGCTACCACCGCGACGGCACCACCCCGCCGACGGCTGAACTGCTGATGCGCTCTCGCTACTCGGCCTTTGCGGTCGGCGACGCCGGCTACCTGCTGCGCACCTGGCATCCGCGCACCCGCCCTGCCGCACTCGAGCTCGACGAGGCGTTGCGCTGGTCCCGACTCGACATCGAGCGCACCGAGAGTGGCGGAATGTTCGACACCGACGGCGTCGTTGAATTCACCGCCTACGGGCGCGAGAACGGTGAACGGCTGCAGCAGCACGAGACGAGCCGATTCGTGCGCGTAGATGGCCGCTGGGTCTATCTGGACGCCGTCGACGAGTAGCAGCCCGCTCGGAAGGAGTTCGACGCACGTCTGTGGTGTGCGAAGCCGCGCCACGGTACGCTTCCGCACAGCACGCTGAACGTCGTCCCTAGCGACATCGCGTGACGCTCACCCGAGAGTGGAGACTGTGATGGCGCGCATTCTGGTCAGTGTCATGCCGTTTGCCGGGCACGTCGCACCGATCCTCGCCGTCGTCGAGCAGCTTGTCGCGCGCGGGCACCATGTGCGCGTGTACACCGGATCTCGCTATCTCGACCAGTTCGAGGCGGTCGGCGCGCGGGGAGTGGCCTGGCGCAACGCCCCCGACTTCGACGAGCACGATCTGCATGCTGCCTTTCCCGCGCTGCCCGTGCGCACCGGTCGCCGGGCGTTGCTCGGCAATCTCGAGCACATTTTCGTCAGATCGGCCGTTGGTCAGGTCGCCGATCTCCGTGAGGCCTACGCGGCCGAACCCTGGGACGTGATGGCGGGTGACCAGCTCTGCCTCGGTATCGCCCTGGCCGGCGAAAAACTCGGATGCCCGTGGGCGTCGATCTCCCTCGTTCCGCTGTCGCTGCCCAGCCGCGACTTGCCGCCAGCGGGCTTGGCGCTCCAGCCGGGCCAGACGATCGCCGGCCGGTTGCGTGACCGGATGCTGCGTTCGGCTTTCACTCTGCTGACACAGCATGTGCAGAAGGCCTACGAACAGACCAGGAACGCGGTCGGACTGCCGGCCGCCGCCCAGCCACTGGAGCGTGCGTGGTGGTCGCCGTATCTGATCTGCGCGGTCGGGGTTCCCGCCCTGGAATACCCACGCAGCGACCTTCCGCCGCAGGTGCATTTCGTCGGGGCACTCCGGCGCCCTTCGGGGGTGGTGCGCGCTCAGCATCCGCCGTGGTGGGGTGATGTCCTCAGCGATGAGCGCCCGGTTGTGTATGTGACCCAGGGCACGCTGAACACCGACCCGACCGAGCTGCTCGAGCCGGCACTGGTAGCCCTGGCCGATGAAGACGTTCTCGTGGTGGCCAGCACTGGCAAGCGGGGAGAGAGCGTCCTGCCGTTCTCGATTCCGCACAACGCACGCGTGGCCGACATGCTGCCCTACTCCGAGCTGCTTCCGCGCCTCTCGATGATGATCACCAACGGCGGGTGGGGCGGAGTGCTGGCCGGGCTGGCCAGCGGCGTGCCGCTCATTGTGGCCGGTGGCGACATCGACAAGCCCGAGATTGCGGCGCGCGTCGCGGCAAGCGGGGCCGGGATCGACCTGCGCACCGGTCGCCCGCACCCGGCGGCGATTGCCCGTGCCGTCAACGCGATTCGTGACGATCGTCTGTTCGGGGTGAACGCGGCACGGGTCGCCGAGCAGTTGGCCCGGCACGACGGAGTGCGGGAGGTCGCGCAATTGCTTGAGCGACTGCAGGTGCTCGGGCTGCCAGTGGTGCGCAGTGCGGAGGATCCCTGGACGGAAGAGCGCACGACGATCGGCACGGACTGAGCCGGTCAGGTCACCCAGTCGCAGGTCGCGGAGCAACACGTCGCGGTGTTTGGGTCTGAGGAATATCCGAGTCCGCCCTTCGGTTCACCCTTTTACATGCATTTGCATAGACGTATCATTGGGTAAAACTGACGCGAGAGGCGATCACTGCGTGGCGCACACACTTGAACTTGGTCTAGACACTTTTGGCGACGTGACCTACGACGCCGACGGACGGTTGCTGTCGCAGCCTGAGGTGCTGCGCAATGTCGTCGCAGAGGCCGTGCTGGCCGACCAGGTCGGACTCGACTTCTTCGGCGTCGGCGAGCACCACCGCGAAGACTTTGCAATCTCCGCACCCGAGGTGCTGCTGGCGGCAATCGCCGGCCAGACCAGCCAGATCCACCTCGGCTCCGCTGTCACCGTGCTGAGCTCCGACGACCCGGTGCGGGTGTTCCAGCGGTTCTCCACCCTGGATGCGGTGTCCAACGGGCGCGCCGAGGTCATTCTCGGCCGGGGCTCATTCACCGAGTCCTTCCCGCTCTTCGGTCTCGACCTCAGCGATTACGAGCGACTCTTCGAAGAGAAGACCGAACTGTTCACCGAGATCCTCAAAGAGCAGCCCGTCACCTGGTCGGGCAGTACGCGGGGCGCGCTGGAGAACCAGTCTGTGTTCCCGCCGACGGCATCCGGCTCGCTTCGCACCTGGGTCGGCGTGGGCGGAAGCCCACAGTCTGTGGTGCGCGCCGCCCACTACGGCCTGCCCATGATGCTCGCCATCATCGGCGGCAACCCGCTCGCCTTCGCCCAGTTCACCGACCTCTACCACCGCGCACTCGAGCAGTTCGGCAAGCCGACCCAGCCGATCGGCGCGCACTCGCCCGGCTATGTTGCAGCGACGGATGCCGAGGCTCGCGACGAACTGTGGCCGCACTATTCGGTGATGCAGGCGCGCATCGGGCGTGAACGCGGCTGGGGTCCGATGACTCGCGAACGCTACGAAGAAGAGGCCGGGCCGCAGGGAGCGCTCATGGTCGGATCGCCAGAGACGGTCGCGAAGAAGATCGTCACCGTGGTGCAGGGCCTCGGCCTCAGCCGGTTCGACATGAAGTACAGCAACGGAACCATGCCGCACGAGAAGCTGATGACGGCCATCGAGCTGTACGGCACCCAGGTCGCGCCGCTCGTGCGCGAGATGCTCGGCGAGAACAACTAGCCGGCATTGCCCGCCGACCGCACGAGCACCATCTCGTGCGGTCCCAGCTCCAACAGTTGCTCATTCACTCCGACCGGGCGCCCGCTCCAGACAGTGACGGGGCGGGCGCCCGTCGGAGCCAGCGGCTGACCCGACTCGTCGACGATCTGGCCGTTGCTGTGAGCGAGAATGACTGGATTGCCCACCTCAAGCATGTCGGGGTCATTCCAGCCGCCCGGGCCGGCGAAACCGGCGAGGCCATGCTTGCTGTCGGTCAGGCGCATCACCGAGCGCCACGTCGGACGGATGTCGGACGTCGTGCGCCAGAGGTGGCCGTACTCGGCCGCCCACTCCACGGCTCACCTCTGCTGGTTCTGCTGGTTCTGCTGCAATGATGTCAGGCTTCCCGAGAAAAGTGGGACAACTGACCCAGTCGCTTGACTCACTCGTGTTTCTCCCCGAGTATGAGAGGGTTCCGGCGCTGTGGGCGTCGAATAAACGCAGTGTCGCGTGAAAGGTATCTCGATGTCGAACTCCGCTTTTCCCTCGCTTCCGGCCTCGTTCGTCTGGGGGGTGTCGACGGCGGCCTATCAGATCGAAGGGGCCGTCACCGAAGGTGGCCGGGGTGCGACCAGCTGGGACGCCTTCTGCGCCACACCGGGCCGCGTCTTCGACGGCCACACCGGCGAGATCGCCTGCGACCACTACCACCGTTATCCAGAAGACATCGCTTTGATGAAGCAGCTCGGAATCGACGCCTACCGGTTCTCGTTCGCCTGGTCGCGCATCCAACCCACCGGCAGCGGTGCGGTCAACGCTGACGGGCTCGCCTTCTACGACCGACTGGTTGACGGCCTGCTCGAAGCCGGGATCGCCCCGACGCCCACCCTGTTCCACTGGGACACCCCGCTCGCGCTCGAAGAGAAGGGCGGATGGCTGAATCGCGACATCACGGATCGGTTCGCCGACTACGCCCACATCATGGGCACGCATTTCGCCGACCGCATCCCACAGTGGATCACCATCAACGAGCCGGTCGTCCTGACCATGCTCGGCTACGGCGCCGGCATCCAGGCCCCCGGGCAACAGCTCGGCTTCGGCGCGCTTCCGGCCGCCCACCATCAACTTCTCGCCCACGGCCGCGCCGTCACCGCGTTGCGCGCGGCCGGCGCCGACAACATCGGAATTGCGAACAACCACGCACCCACCTGGGCGGCCAGCGAGAAGGAGGAAGACCAGCAGGCGGCCGGCCTCTACGACGCCATCGCGAACTGGGTGTTCGCCGACCCTATTCTTCTCGGCCGCTACCCCGCAGAGCTTGAGCCGTTCTTGCCCGTCGGGGCACAGGACGACCTGCCGGCAATCAGCGTGCCGATCGACTGGTACGGCATCAACTACTACAACCCGACGAAGGTGAGTGCGCCGGGGGAGTCGACCGGACTCATCGACGGGCAGGAGCTCGACATCGACCTGCCATTCGCCCTGCAGGACATCGAGGGCTACCCGACCACCGACTTTGACTGGCCGGTGGTCCCCGAGGCGTTCACCGAGCTGCTCACCTCGTTCCAGACCCGCTACGGCTCCGCGCTGCCGCCGATATACATCACCGAGAACGGATGCGCCATCAACGATGGCCCCAACGCCGACGGCGTCGTGGCCGATCAGCGCCGCATCGACTACACCGCCTCACACTTGGCGGCCATTGCCGACGCCGTCGATGCCGGGGTCGACGTGCGCGGCTACTTCCACTGGTCGCTGCTCGACAACTTCGAATGGGCGGTCGGCTTCTCGCAGCGCTTCGGCCTGATCTACACCGACTACGAAACGCAGGAACGCATTCCCAAGCAGTCGTATTGGTGGTACCGCGACGTCATCCAGAGTCACCGATGACGCTGCCAGGGGCGTCGGCGATCCTCGGCGGCATTCTCGTGTATCGCATCAAGGGTGTGAGGTAGGCGCGACGTCGGGCCGGCCTGTAGCGTGAAAGCACTATGGGACATTTTCTATCGCCGGCGACCGCTGAGGCGCTGACCGAGCTTGCTGCGGTGGATGCCGATGTCGGGTCGGCACCGCTCGTCCGGCTGCGTGCGCTCCG
This sequence comes from Glaciibacter kafniensis, assembly GCF_039538945.1. Taxonomy (NCBI): domain Bacteria; kingdom Bacillati; phylum Actinomycetota; class Actinomycetes; order Micrococcales; family Microbacteriaceae; genus Glaciibacter; species Glaciibacter kafniensis. Next base: position 649,589 of record NZ_BAABCN010000002.1, read on the forward strand.
ACGTCTGCAAGCCGCGTTGGACGCCGATCCGGCGGCTCTGGCGAGTGCACGGGCCGCCGAAACCGCCGGGGCGGGATGGTCAGACATCGCCGAGGCGGCAGGGCTCGGTCCGGCCGCGGCCAAGTGGCGCTGGCAAGGGACCGACGATGAGATCGCCTCCCGCCACGATGCCGGACGCAAACGAGCCGCCCGCCCGAGCAGCGTGCCGACCGATCTCCCCGGATTGTCGGTGGCCGAAGCCGCCGCGCAGCTCGGCGTCACCGCCCAAGCGATCTACCTCAAGGTCAGCCGCGGAACGCTGGCCAGCCGCACAGTCGAATTGGCTGATGGACGCAAGTACAAACGCGTGTTCCCGAGTGGCGACCCCGACGGGGCTGCGAGTCCCTAACCGAGCAGCGCGGACGTCTCGGCTTCGAGGCGTGACATGAGCTCGGTCGCCGACCCGGCGCGGGCCAGCGGCCCCGCCTGTCCGGCCCAGAGCGACATGAGCTCGGCGTTCCGGCGCTCGATCGCCGCGGGTTTGAACCGTCCGGTCAGCCAATTCTGGGCGGGGAATGGCGCCAACGCGGTCGCCCCTGTGGTCGCATTGCCGGCGCTATGGTCGGCGGCCTTCTTGGTCAGTTCCGAATACATCCGATTGGGGATGCCGCGAGCCAGACGGCCGCTGTAGACCCGGGTCAACACGGTACGAGTCGCTTCAGGGCTCAGAATGCGTTCCCGATGGGCGGGCGAGATCGCCGATTCGTCGGTGGTGAGAAAGGCCGTGCCGAGCACGGCGGCGTCGGCTCCGAGGGTGAGCGCGGCGGCGATGCCCCGGCCGTCGGCAATGCCTCCCGCGGCAATAACCGGAACCGAGACAGCATCCACGACCTGCGGAAGCAGAGCGAACAATCCCATCAGTGAATCTTCGGCGGTATTGAGAAACGAGACGCGGTGCCCACCCGCCTCGAAACCGCTGGCCACAATGGCGTCGACGCCCGCAGCATCCAGGGCAATCGACTCCGCCACCGTCGTCGCCGTGCCGATCGCTCGGATTCCCGCCGAGCGGCAGCGGTCGAGCATGCCGGCCGATGGCACACCGAAGACGAAGCTGACGACAGACGGTCGCGCCTCGACCACCGCGTCGAACTGCTCGGCGACGGTGGGCAGAAACTGCGCGGGGCGGGTGGGCGGAGCGACGTCGAGTTCGTGAAAGTACGGCAGCAGCGGCTCCAGCCAGGAGGTGAACTCGGCCTCGGTCGGGGCCAGCGCTGCGGCGTTGTCGTGGTCGAGCCAGAGGTTGAGGTTGAACGGGCGGGTCGTGAGCTCGCGAATCTGACGGGCCGCGAGCCGGATGCGTTCGGCATCGTACCCGTAGAGGCCGAACGAGCCGAGGCCACCCGCGTTGCTGACGGCGGCAGCGAGCGCGACAGATGAGAGTCCGCCGAACGGCCCGAGCACAATCGGGAGCCGCAACCCCAGCAGCTCGGTCAGGGTGGTGTGTCGCCAGTCTGAACTGCGTCGTTGCTCGGTCATCGGAGTCCTTTCGCCCGCATTCTGAGCCTAGGCGAATGGGTCGCGGCGGGTCGCTTCGAGTGGTGCTGTTTCGAGTCAGGAATTCCGTCCGGCTCCAGTTCCGTGCCTCACCACCTGTCTCAGCGACGAGAATGAGACGATGAACTCACCCTTGCTCGATGTAGCTCGATACGACGTCGTTGAACTACGCGACCGGCTCCGGCGAACTCGATGGGCGCCCGAGTGGCCGCTGAAGGGCTGGACTGCAGGTTCTGACCAGGCCGAGCTGCGTCGCTTGGTCTCGTATTGGGCAGACGGTTTCGATTGGCACGCTCAGCAGCGCCGGATCAATGAACTGCCCTGGCACAGCGCGACGATCTCGGGCACTGCCGTGAGCTATCTCAAATTCGAGGCTGAGACTCCCGGGGCGCTTCCGATCGTATTGACGAACGGATGGCCGAGCACATCTCTCGAACTTGTCGAACTTGCCCGACGTCTTGCCACCCCGTCCGCGTATGGCGGAGACGCGGCGGACTCCTTCACTGTCATCGTGCCGGCACTGCCCGGGTTTCCGTTCTCGCCGCAGCGCCCAACCCATGCCGAGCAGACGCACGAGATCTGGCATCTGTTGATGTTCGAAAAACTCGGCTTCGAACGCTACGCCGCCCACGGGGGTGACTTGGGCGCCGGCATAACGTCGCGCCTTGCGGAGGCCCACCCGGAGTCGGTGGTCGGAATTCACCTTCTCGCAGTTGCCGCTCCTGTTCACCTTGACACAGCGTCGCTCACGAGCGAAGAGCAAGCGTACCGGGGTGCGGTGCAATCCTGGGTGAGCGCAGAAGGTGGGTACCAGCACGAACAGCAGACTCGTCCGCTCAGTCTCGCACCGGCACTTTCTGACTCTCCGGTTGGCCTCCTCGCATGGATCATTGAGAAGTACCGAGCCTGGAGCGACTGCGACGGAGAACTGTCGGCGCGATTCAGCGACGACTTCCTGCTCACCCAAGTCTCGCTGTACTGGTTCACGAATTCGATTTCGACATCGTTCCGGCCCTACTGGGAGTTCGCGGCCGGTTTGACGACCCGTATTCGGAGGGTCGACGTGCCGACTGCGGTTGCCGTCTTCCCACACGATCTCACGCAGCCACCTCGCAGCTGGGCCGAGAGAACGTACAACGTGGATAGATACACGACAATGCCCAGTGGCGGTCACTTCGCGCCGCACGAAGAGCCAAACTTGCTCGCCATCGACCTGAGAGAATTTCTTCGCCCGCTGCGGTAGCGGGCACTGACGCGGCCGCGGATCCGCAGCCTCACGTCAGCCCGATTCGAATCGCGGCTCAGGTCACGCCATCGATGCCCTAAGTGCTCGCAAGTAGTGATTCTTCGGCCAGTGCCGGATCGCTCGGGGGAGAACGGGATAGACAACGGAGGAGACCCGCATCAGCCGGTCGAACCGTTTCTGATCGCGTCGTGTCCACCGCAACTCGAAGGCCTCGCGCAGCTCCGGCGGCAGAAAACCGGCGGTGAGCAGACGCCCCACCGGCATGGCGGCGCGCAGCCAGAACGGTCCGGTGCGCGGATGCAGCAGCTGCGTGGCGACATTGCGTGTCGTGGCGTCGGTGCGGAGCCGGCTGAGCTGATCGGTCCAATAGTCAGCGAACGCCGCACGATCGGCCGGCCACAGCGACTGCGGTACTTGAAGCTCGGACCCGAGCGCCGCGTAGTCGCGGTACATTCCGTCGGCCTCGTCGTCGCTGAGCGGGCCGAACACGCGATTGTGCACTGTCACGGCCGAGTCGTACAGCGTGGCCGCAACCCACAGCTGAAGTTCAGGAGTGAACGCGTTGTAGGCCGGATGCTCAGCGGATGCCTCGGAATCGGCGTCGGTGGGGGCACTTCGCACGGGCGCGTGCGCCCGGTTGACGCGGCGTCGCACGGCGCGAAGTTCTTCTGGAGTGCCGCACGACACGGCGTAGACGTAGGTCAACGTGGCGTGGAGGCGATCGAGCGGTCGGTTGGTGAAGTCGCTGTGATGCGCGACCCCGTGACCGATTGCCGGATTCGCCAGCTGCAGCAAAATGGCACGCCCGCCCCCGGCGATTAAGATCGCTTCCGCTGCTTTGTCATTCGTGAACACGCCGGCCTCCCTTGGCCAGAGTTTAACGGCGGGACCTGGGAGCGGAAGACCCACTCACCGGGGCTCAAACGGATGCTCGAAAAAAGTTTCAAAGAAATTTGTGGCGTTTGGAATAACTCGAGACTCCATGCGCTTGCATACATCTGTGGGCAGCGAAAGCTTCCCCATCGACTTTCCACCTGTCACACAAGGAGCACGCATGACTGACACGATCACCACCACCATCCCGGGCTACAAGGCTGGCACCTGGACCATCGACCCCACACACAGTGAGGTTGGCTTCAGCATCCGCCACATCATGATCAGCAAGGTCAAGGGCACCTTCGACAGCTTCAACGCCACGTTCGTCACGGGCGAGAACCCGCTCGACTCCACCGTCACCGCATCCGCCGTTGTCGCTTCGATCAACACGAACGAGGCAAACCGCGACGGTCACCTCCGCACTGGCGACTTCTTCGACGCAGAGACGTACCCGACCATCGACTTCGTGTCGACCGGTGTGCGCGAGGTCAAGGGCGACTTTCTCGTCGATGGCGACCTGACGATCAAGGGCGTGACGAAGCCAGTCACGTTCGACTTCGAGTTCGGCGGCTTCGGCAGCGACCCGTACGGCAACTACAAGGCTGGCGCAACCGCCAAGGCCGTAGTGAACCGTGAGGACTTCGGCCTCACCTACAACGCCGCACTTGAGACCGGTGGCGTGCTGCTCGGTGACAAGGTCACCATCACGCTTGAACTGCAGGCTGTTCTGAACCAGGCCTAATCGTCTGACGTGAAGAAAGGGGTCCCGCTTCGGCGGGGCCCCTTTTTGCGATGCCTACGACGAGCGGTCACCCGGGGAGGGCGCGGCTGCTGGCGTGAGACGCCGCCGACGCGTGAGGTCGATCAGCGGGTCGAGCGCAAAGAGCAAGAACGCGAAGGAGCCTGCGACGATCGAAAGCAGTACGACCCCCAACGCCAGCACCGATGCGATGAGGCCATGCTGGCGGGCACTGGCAATCCCTGCGGGGGAGAGCCCCGCCACGAGCCCGCGTCCCGGAGCGCTCGCGTAGTACCACTGCACGGTTCCGAGCAGAATCACCGCCAGAAAACAGAGCGGCAGTGCGATCCGTCCGGCCAGAAAGTCGCCGTAGTCATTGTTCAGGCTCGTCGCAAATGGAACGAGAGCAACGCCGAGAAGTCTCAGGATGTTCAGCCAGAGCACCGTGTCATCGGTGGCGATGACGTATTCAAACTGACGCACATGCACGATCCAGAGCAGCCCGAGCAGCACAAAACTGATCGCGAAATTCAGGATGTTGTGGCTGAGTGCTCCCAACGCCTGCCAGAGTTCGGAGTCCGACGTGATTTTGGCCTGCGCATCGATGGTGATGTCGAGCACGAGAAGGGTGGCCGCGATCGCGAAGACGCCATCGGTGAATGCTTCGAGACGGCGAGTGGACAACCGTTGCCGGTCGACGTCGGGTGTGTTGTCACGCGGGGCGGCACTTCCCGTGGATGCGTCACCGGTGGAGGCGTCACTGGTGGAGGCGTCGCCCGCGGCGTCGTCGTGATCCCCATTCCGATCTCTCGGCATGGCGGCAGCCTACTCGCCGGTGATCTCCTCACGCACGCGCCGTAGATCTTCCATCAGCGAACCGATCAGAATCCAGTGTTGGGGTGGTGGCGCTGCGATCACGAGAGGGGCGGTCAGGGCCGGGTCGTCGGCGAGTTCCCAGTCTTCCTCGACTGAAACACGCTCATCCGGTCGTTCATCCTGACGTGCGAGCAGGCGCAGATCGTGCGCGGCCCGTTCGAGCTCGAGCGAGAGCGCCTGCACCGTCGGCTCGCGGTGCAGCGTGTGATCGTAGTGATCGTGGAGCGCCCTGACCATGCCGATCGACCGCGTCACCAAGGCCCGCAATCGCTCGTACCTCACGATCTCCGCGTCGAGAGCCGTGCGGTAGGAGGCCTGTCGAGGGTTGAGGGTGAGGCTTTCCTCTGCTTGCACGATCGCCTTCTCTGCCGACACCAGCATCGGGCGCAACAGGCGCGCTTCGATCATCATCTCGGCGAGTGCGGCATTGGTCTGGGGTGAGCGCAGCGCGATGGCAACCCGGTCGAGGGTGTGCGCCACCTCTCGCGCCAACAGCGTGAGGGAGTCATGGGCGGGGGTCAGCAACACCGGAGGAACGATCAGAATGTTGACGACGAGGGCGATGCCGGCGCCGATGCAGGTCTCGATGATGCGGTCGAGCGCGTAGGCGGGAGTTGTCGCGCCGATCGAAAGCACGAGCATCGCGCTGATCGGAACCTGGTTCGACGACCCGGGATTGAGGCGAAATGCCCAGGCGAGAAAGATGCACACTACGACGGCCAGGAGCACGATCCAGCTCGAGGTGCCGAAGAGCAATCCGATGCCGTACGCGACGAGCACTCCGCCGACGACACCGAGGGTGCGCTCGATGGCCTTGCCGAGTGACTGGTTGATGCTGGGCTGCACGACGAGCAGGGCGGCGATCGCGGCGAAGATCGGGAGACCTGCGCCCGGGAGCAGTAGTTGGGCGAGAAACCAAGCTAGAACCGTCGCCACGGAAGTCTTCACTGCCTGAAGCAGCGGCACTCGGTTGTTGCTCTGAAACCTGGCAGTCAATCGCACTCTTCCAGGCTAGTGCTGCCTGTCGGTCTCCTCGGGCGAGTCGGTCGAGAACCGCCGGGTCGACCGTGTCGGCAGAAACCGCACGCCACGGCAGAAACCGCACGATCGGAGCGGCCGGCTGTGGCGTTGCGACAATCTGAACTGTTTCTGCGGCGCGACGGCGCTCGATCAGCAACCAGCAACTAGCAAACAGCAACCGACTACGAGCTCGGTATCACCCCAACGGGCACCCCGAGAAACGTCGAGTACTCACGGATGCTGCGCTCAAAGCTCGCACGCTGACGTGCGGTCAGCCCGTCGAATGGTCGCGGTTCGGCGGTGATGCCGCGGGAGGTCTTCTCCCTGCGCCAGGTGCCGAGCACCCGACCGTGCTCCAGCATCATCGGCAGAAACATGCCGTTCTTGCCCGGAACAACACGCTCAAAGTTCTCAACGCTGACCGCGAAACTGCGATCGGTGTAGCCGAGCAGCATCTCGTCGAACCCGGCAAGCGCAAGCACGGGGGAGCGTTGCCGGGCAATCGACCCCCACGAGCCGGTGTCCGCATCCGCGGGCAGAAAATGGCTGGTCTCACCGACTCGAATCTCAATCAGCCTGTCGCGCACCACGGCCAAGCCGAGAGTCGCATCGGCGACGGTCAGTTTCGCCCACCAGGCGAAGTCCTTCAGCGTCGCAGGGCCATGCCCGGCGAAGTAGCGCAGCACGAACTCGCCGAGTGCCTCGTCGCGCACAAGCCGGCGCGGGTTCGGCACCCACTCGTCGAGCAGCACCAGAGCCTGCACGTTGGCGACACGGGGACCCCAGCAGAGCGTGCCGCTCTGCGCGAGATGCCAGATCAGGTGATAGCCGCGTTGGTTCGCCGTGGCGATGCCGTGCGCCTCAAGCAGCTCAAGAAACGCGGCCCGGGTAAGTGCACGCCCGCCGACCAGCGCTTCCTGAGCGATTTCCCGTGCCTGCTCAATCACAGCCATATCAAGATCGAGTTGCGTGCGCCGGGTCTTCGTTCCGGTCATCAGGCGCGGCGTCGTGAGTTCAAGCATCCAATTGAGGTCGGCCGGCGGAACGAAATGCAGGGTTCCGCGCATCGGCCAGGAACGCAGAATGCTGCCCTCATTGATGGCCTGGTCGACGTCGGCCTGGGTGAGGCCAGGAGCGCGCACTCCCAGCGCCCACGCGGCGGCCGGCAGGTCCTGTGCCTGTATTGCGAGCATCCGCTCCACGACGTCGGCCGCAGTGCTCAATGGGCGGTCACTGCCCAGCACGTCTGGCGATGCCGAACCGAGGCCTTGGCGGGTCACACGGATGCGGGCAATGTCGCGTGGCGACGCCGTCACAACCACTGCCGCAGCACTCACGAATTTACACCGAGCGTTCCTGCACCGAGCGTTCCTGCACCGAGCAATTCGACACCGAGCGGCGGCCGCTGACGAATCAGCGGCCGCCGCAGCGGGAGGAGTCGGCCGTTAGGCCAGGTCGTCGTCGCTGCGGGCGCCGAAAACAATTTCATCCCAGCTGGGCATCGAAGCGCGCCCGCGTTTGCCGAGGTTGCCGGTGTTGCGAGCCTGCGCTTTCGCTGCCTGAGTAGCCCAGATGTTGGGGGCAGCCGCGACCGGAGTCGGCGGCTCAGACAACGTGGGCGTCGCCGTGCGGTCGCCGGCCGAATCGGTGTCTGACGAAGAGTCTGTCGACGCGGGTTCCGTCGGCTCCGCGGGTGCGGGTTCCTCGCCGACAAGTCGCATGGCGGGCGCCGACACCGGGGCAGAACCCTCAGCATCCGCCGCCGTGTCGACCTCTGACGACGCGGCAGGCGCGATCGCGGCCGGAGCGATCGAGGGCACCGCGGTCGGCGGTACGGCGAGGGGAGTCGGCGCAGTCGCAAAGCTCGGTGGCAGAGTCGGCAGCTCCATCGTCTCGTTGTACGGCGGGGCTGCCGCAGCCTCACGCTCACCGCGGCGGCGACGCAAGGCTTCGAGCAGGTCAGCGGTCTCCGACAACGTTGCCGCCGGCTCGACAGCCCGCTTGATTGCCGCGTTCGCGACAGCATCGGTGGTGTTGCCGGGTCGGGCGTATGGCACCGGGTCGAGGATCGGGGCGGTGTCGTTGATGACTTCGTCGTTCTGCAGTTCTTTGAACGTGAACGCACCGCTGTCGAAACGCGACACGTCGGCTGGACTCGTTTCAGAGCCGACCGCGCGCAGGCGGGGGATGAGCGCACCCTTGAGTTCGCCCTGCTGCGAGAGCGCGATGGCTTCACTGCCGATGGGGGTCAGCGAGTTCTTCTTGGGCTCGAAGCCCCAGCGTGCATCGTGATCGATGTCGTCGGCGGTGAAGGAGAGCTTGATGATCCAGCCGCCGGCCGGTTCCTTCCAGCTCGCCCACCGTTCGTTGGTGGCGCCGAGCGAGGCAAGCCGCTCACGAATGACGTTGCCGAAGTTCGCCTCTTCGGCGGTGGGATCCGGGTCGATCGCGGTGTGCACTGGCACGCTGAGCGCAGACGAGACGATGTACTCGCGTTCGGCGAGCACCGGCCCCTCGAATCGACGCACATAGTCGAGCGACGCACCCGTCACATCGGCGACGTCTTCAGCCGACATCCCAGAACGGATGTGCGACTGAATTTCTCGGGGTGATAACTTCGCCCCATTCGACGGTTCCGATTGGGTTTGGCGAAGCCTCGATTGGAGAACTTCGTCGATGGCAATTCGAAAACGATCACCTTCTTCGCTCGCTGCAAGCAGCGCGCCGTTCTCGACACCGATAACTTTCAATTCCTGCATGGCGAAAGCCCTCTCGCGATCACTGTTGAGCCTCAGAATGTCACGGATTCACGGTTTTAACTGGGAATACACCGGGCGTGCCGTAAGTTGACCCCTGTGTTAGGCACATGAGCAGAAAATAGGGTTTGCTATTCAGCTGGGATTGTTGCAAACTATGGCCGCCGATTTCGTTTATCGGCGTTACTGAAATGGATGGGCATGGCAACCGATTACGACGCACCGCGGAAGACCGAAGACGACTCTGAGTCGATTGAGGCCCTCAAGGAGCGTGTCCCTGACAAGATGTCCGGAGTCGTGGATGTCGACGATGCCGACAACCCCGGAGGTTTTGATCTGCCCGGCGCAGATCTGTCCGACCTCGACCTCGACGTTGTTGTACTGCCTCCGCAGGCCGACGAGTTCACCTGTGTTGAGTGCTTCCTGGTGAAGCACCGCTCACAGATGGCTCGTGAATCAAAGCTCGGCCCTGTGTGCAAGGAGTGCGACGCTTAGTCACACACACTGATCTGACGCTAGCCGTCAGAGCCCGGCCGTCGCGATCCTTCGATCGCGGCGGCCAATTTTTGTGGGTTGCGAGTCGACACGATCCAATACGGAGCCGGGTCGCCCGGGTCGGCGATCTGAATGCGCACAATCGACGAGATCCAGCCGCGCAGCAGTAGCCAGGCACGCATATCCATTCGCGGGCCCCGCTCAGCTGTCGCTTCGGCGCCGTCGAAACAGTCAACGTCGCCGAGCTGATCGACCGAGATGCGCGCGTGACCGGCCGTCAGAATGCCGTCAGCCACCTCGATGCGCGGCGAGGTCAGTGTCAAAGCAAGCACGATTCCGCCGTAGAAAACAATGGCGGTGATGATTCCGGCCAACGGTGAAATCGGCATGAGAACCAGGATGCTCGCCGGGATGACGAGGGCGGTGGCAAGGAAGACCCAGGGGGAGGGCCAGAGTTTTTCGCGATATACGGGCATGGCTCTATTCGATCAGACTTCTGCACTACCCTCGACACGTGACAGAAAGCGTCGAAGTACTGATTACCGCCTCCGTTGTTCCGAGCTACGCGCATCCGGGCGATGCCGGGGCCGATCTTCATTCCAATGAGTCCATCCAACTTGCACCCGGTGAGCGTGCATTGGTCGGAACTGGTGTGTCGATTGCGCTCCCCGACGGCTACGCCGCGTTCATCGTTCCCCGCAGCGGTCTCGCGGCCAAGCACGGAATCACGATCGTGAACTCGCCGGGCACCGTTGATGCCGGCTATCGCGGCGAGATCAAGGTTGCCTTGCTCAACACCGATCCCACCGCGCCGTTCTCGATTGACGTCGGCGACCGGATCGCCCAGATCATCATCATGCCCGTCACCCGCGCCACCTTTGTTCCCGTCGAACGCCTCCCCGGCAGTCAGCGCGGACACGGCGGCTTCGGCTCGACGGGCGTTTCCGCCTCAACGACCACACCCCTGTCAGGAGAAGCCCTGTGAGTGACATTGTGAACCCCGACGAAACACCGGAGATCATGCCGAAGTCCGCGCCGGAAGACCGCGAGACCGAAGGCCCCCTCGACGAGTCGGAAGCCAACCCGGTTCGCCCCTACGTCGACCTCGGCGGGGTGAAGATTCTTCCCCGTGAAGGCCTGCACCTGCGTCTCGAGATCGAAGAGGGCAGCAAGCGTGTCGTCGCCATCGGTCTCGACTACGCCGGTTCGACCCTGCAGGTGCAGCCGTTCGCTGCACCGCGCTCAAGCGGCCTCTGGCACGAGATCCGCGACCAGATCGCCGACCAGATCGGCAAGCAGGGTGGAACCACCACGCTGCGCGAAGGCCCATTCGGCCCGGAGCTCGTCGCCGAGATCCCCGTCGCCGCCGGCCAGGACACCACCGAATCGACCCGTCTCGCCCGCTTCATCGGCGTTGACGGCCCGCGCTGGTTTCTCCGTGGCGTCATCGCCGGCGAAGGCGCCATCAACGAAGAAGCCGCTGTGCAGATCGAAGACCTGTTCCGCAGCATCGTCGTCGTGCGCGGGTCCACCCCGATGCCGCCGCGTGACTTGATTCCGCTGCGCATGCCGGCAACGCCGGCTGGTCCGTCAGAGCCCACCGAAATTTAGTCGGGAACCGAGTACGTGTCGATGACGGATGCCCACGGACAGTTGCCAGAAAGCGACCCGGAGGATTCCGACTCCGGGCGGTCAGCAGCTGAGCCAGATCGCACGTCACAGTCGCCCGAGTCGCCCGAGTCATTCTCCAGCACGCTCGGCCAGGGGCTTGCTGCCGCGGCCAAGCGCAGCGGACTCGGCGGTGTGGCCGAGGGGCAGGCGCCGACCGGCGCCGCCCTGCTGAAAGCGATGGGCGGCATCCGTGGAATGGCCGAAACCATTTTGCCTGGCCTCGTCTTTCTCGTGCTCTACTCGTTCACGTTCAATCTGCCGCTCGCCCTCGGCGCGTCGGTGGGCGTCGCCGTCATCTTCACGGTGCTTCGCATCATTGGCCGCACCCCGGTCACCCAGGCGGCCGCCGGGTTGATCGGTGTTGCCGCATCCGCCGCCCTCGCGTTGATCAGTGGGAAGGGCAGCGACAACTTCGTTCTCGGCCTGTGGACAAATGCCGGCTATGCCGCAGCTCTGCTCGTCTCGATCCTCGTGGGCTGGCCACTGATCGGCCTGGCCGTCGGCTATCTGATGGGCGACGGCGTCGCCTGGCGGGTGAACAAGGGCAAGTATCGCGCCATGCAGCTGCTCACTCTCGCCTGGTTGGGCATGTTCGTCGCCCGCTTGGTCGTGCAGTTGCCGCTCTACCTGGCCGACAACGTCGCCGGGCTGGCCGTGGCGAAACTGATCATGGGCATTCCGCTCTACGCGCCGCTGCTTTTGCTGTCCTGGCTTGTCGTGCGGGCGGTCTACCGCCGTGATTCTCCGGCCGCCCCCGCTGGCACGGATACGCCCACCTGATCGGTCGGGAACACGCCGACACCACCGCTCCGCACCGGTCAGTGCTGCTGCTAGAGTTATCTCGACATCGAGATACTTTGAGGTATCGCAACAAGCCGGGCCTGCAGGCTCGCACTTAGGCTAACCTTGCTGGCAACAGTGGGGGTTCGGCAGCAAAGATTGGATCGAACTGGTGGCTTTCCGCCGGTTCTCCACGAAGGAGAGGGCACCGTGTCGGAGCTTGGAAAAACAGCGGTCAACAGCTTTGGGGCAAAGGACACCCTCCGCGTCGGCGAGACAGACTATGAAGTCTTTCGTCTTGACGCGGTCGCGGGCTACGAGAAGCTTCCGTTCAGCCTGAAGGTGCTGCTGGAGAACCTTCTCCGCACCGAAGATGGCGCCAACATCACCGACGCACACATCCGTGCCCTGGGCGAGTGGGTTCCCACCGCAGAACCCGACACCGAAATCCAGTTCACGCCCGCCCGCGTGATCATGCAGGACTTCACCGGCGTTCCCTGCATCGTCGACCTGGCCACCATGCGTGAGGCTGTCGAAGCCCTCGGTGGCGACCCCAAGAAGATCAACCCCCTTGCTCCGGCCGAGATGGTCATCGACCACTCCGTCATCGCCGACCTCTTCGGTACTGAGAACGCGTTTGAGCGCAACGTTGAGATCGAATACGAGCGCAACGGCGAGCGTTACCAGTTCCTCCGTTGGGGCCAGACCGCGTTCGACGACTTCAAGGTCGTTCCGCCCGGAACCGGCATCGTGCACCAGGTCAACATCGAGCACCTGGCCCGCGTCACCATGACCCGCACGGTCAATGGCGTGCTCCAGGCCTACCCTGACACCTGCGTCGGCACCGACTCGCACACGACCATGGTCAACGGCCTCGGCGTGCTCGGTTGGGGCGTCGGCGGAATCGAAGCTGAAGCAGCGATGCTCGGCCAGCCCGTCTCCATGCTTATCCCGAAGGTCGTCGGCTTCAAGCTGAACGGCACCATCCCGACCGGCGTCACCGCAACGGATGTCGTGCTCACGATCACCCAGATTCTGCGTCGTCACGGCGTAGTCGGCAAGTTCGTCGAGTTCTACGGAGCCGGCGTTGCCGCCGTTCCGCTGGCGAACCGCGCCACCATCGGAAACATGAGCCCCGAGTTCGGCTCCACCGCTGCCATGTTCCCGATCGATGACGTCACCCTCGACTACCTGCGTCTCACCGGCCGCAGTGCAGAGCAGGTCGCACTCGTCGAGGCCTACGCCAAGTTGCAGGGCCTCTGGCACGACGCATCCGCTGAGCCCGTGTTCAGCGAGTACCTCGAACTCGACCTCGGCACTGTCGTTCCGTCGATCGCCGGCCCGAAGCGTCCGCAGGACCGCATTGAGCTGTCGAAGGCGAAGAGCCAGTTCGAGATCGACCTCGACAACTACGCGACCCCGATCTCCGGCGTCGACGCGGCAATAGAGGGCACCTTCCCGGCGTCAGACCCGATCGGCCTGACCCCGGAAGACGAAGAGTCTGCTCACCGCATCTCGCACCAGTCCGGCGACTCGCACCACGCCAGCCACGCCCCGGTGTCGCACACGCAGCCGACGCAGGTCGCGCTGGCCGACGGCCGCGAGTTCACGATCGACAACGGTGCCGTCGCCATTGCCGCGATCACCTCGTGCACCAACACCTCGAACCCCTCAGTGATGCTCGCGGCCGGCCTGCTGGCCCGCAACGCGTCGCTCAAGGGCTTGAAGTCGAAGCCGTGGGTCAAGACCACGCTCGCACCTGGCTCGAAGGTTGTCACCGACTACTACGCGAAGGCGGGCCTCAACGGCTACCTCGAAGACCTCGGTTTCTACCTGGTCGGCTACGGCTGCACCACCTGCATCGGCAACTCCGGCCCGCTCGAAGATGAAATCTCCGCAGCGATCAACGAGAACGACCTGGCCGTCACCGCAGTTCTTTCCGGTAACCGCAACTTCGAGGGTCGCATCAACCCCGACGTGAAGATGAACTACCTGGCGAGCCCGCCGCTGGTCATCGCCTACGCCTTGGCCGGATCGATGAACTTCGACTTCGACACCGACTCGCTCGGCAAGGACCACGACGGTAACGACGTGTTCCTCAAGGACATCTGGCCCGACGCTGCCGAGGTGCAGCGCACCATCGACTCGTCGATCGACTCCGGCATGTTCGAGACGCAGTACGCCGGTGTCTTCGAAGGTGACGAGCGCTGGCGTTCACTTGAGACCCCGACCGGAGCGACCTTCGAGTGGAACCCCGAGTCGACCTACGTGCGTCGCCCCCCGTACTTCGAGGGCATGACCATGGAGACCACCCCGGTCACCAACATCGAAGGCGCGCGCGTTCTCGCGAAGCTCGGCGACTCGGTCACCACCGACCACATCAGCCCGGCCGGTTCGATCAAGGCCGACAGCCCCGCTGGTCGCTACCTCGACGAGCACGGTGTCGCTCGCATCGACTACAACTCCTACGGCTCGCGTCGCGGAAACCACGAGATCATGATTCGTGGCACCTTCGCCAACATCCGTCTGCGCAACCTGCTGCTCGACGGTGTCGAAGGCGGCTACACCCGCGACTTCACGCAGGTCGACGGCCCGCAGTCGTTCATCTACGACGCGTCGCAGAACTACCAGGCTGCCGGCACCCCGCTGGTCATCTTCGGTGGCAAGGAGTACGGCTCCGGTTCGTCGCGTGACTGGGCAGCCAAGGGCACCAGCTTGCTGGGCGTCAAGGCCGTCATCACCGAGAGCTTCGAGCGCATTCACCGCTCGAACCTCATCGGGATGGGCGTTGTGCCGCTGCAGTTCCCGGCCGGCGAAAGCTGGGCGTCGCTCGGCCTCGACGGCACTGAGTCCGTCACGATCACGGGCATCGACGAACTGAACAACGGCACCACGCCGAAGACGGTTCGCGTTGTGGCCACTCCGACCGAGAACTCGCCGGCCGGCAAGGCCGTCGTCGAGTTCGACGCCGTCGTGCGCATCGACACTCCTGGTGAGGCCGACTACTACCGCAACGGTGGCATTCTGCAGTACGTGCTGCGCTCGCTCGTCGCGTAGTCACACCCCGTCGCACCGAAGAGGGCCGGAATCCGAATGGATTCCGGCCCTCTGTGTATCTTTCAGTCTCAATGCGTGTCCTAGTCTCGAACGATGGGGAATCGAAGAGTGAGACGGCTGACGAAGTTCGCTGTGGGTGCAGTGATCCTGGCGGCGCTCTTCGCGTTGTCGCCGATAATCGGTCCCATGTTGGCGTCAGCGCCGACCGATTTCCGCGACATATTGGCTTCGGCAGCGGATGGCGGCAGCTCCGAAATGCTCCCATCGAGCGATGGCAGTGGGGCAGAAGCCGGGGATATCGTGCCGGAAGATGCCGCTGGTGCGGACAGTTCCGGCGTCCCGGCCAGACCCGCCGATGCCACCGTGATGACCGTTGACTACGTGCACGACGGCGACACACTCTTTCTGCTGCCCACCGATGCCCCCACATCGGACTCCGGCACGGTCAAGGTTCGGCTCATCGGGCTCGACACTCCGGAGATCGGCGACCAGGCCGAATGCTACGGCGATGAGGCGACTGAGCAGCTGCAAGCGCTTCTGCCCGAGGGAACTCAGGTCGGTGTCGCGGCCGACATCGAGATGCTCGATCAATACGGCCGCAGCCTGTTCTATCTCTGGACCGAGGACGGCCGCTTCGTCAACTACGAGCTGGTCGCCGCCGGCGCCGCCGAAGAAGTCACCTACGCGCCGAACGACGCCTACGCTGACCTTTTTCGCACGGCGGAAATCTCAGCCCGGTCATCGGGCGTTGGCCTGTGGGGTGCATGCTAGCTAGCGCCAGCTGGCCCGCTCGTCTTCTCGCGGAGAATGAACGAGCGGGTTGCCGGCTCCATCCCAGACTCGCACCGGGCGGTACGCGTTCCAGGTCGGCCAACCGGGGTCACCCGTCTTCGCGAAACGCACCCAGGCCTCGTGCATCTCGGTGGCCAGCTGCTGGGGTGCATCGGGCCCGCCCATAGCGTGGGCGTCCGCGCTGTCGAGGGTGTCGAAAACGAACCCGAGTTCGAGCGCGTGGCACGCGCCCAGGTCGGCAACGGGGGAGCGCCAGGCGAACTCGTAGACATGAGTCGTGGCACCCCTCGGTTGGGCCAGGCGTGCGTCGGCCACTCGATTCACCGGGATGCGCAGCAGCAGATCGGTGGCGAGGGCGCCGAAGAGCTCGCCGACACTGCAGCCAGGGCGGTTGCGCCGGTAGCGGCTCACGGTACCGGGCGAGATGCGAAACTTCAGCATCGCCGCCGCGATGTGCAGCCATCCGATCTTCTTCATCAGCCCGGTGGGAATGAACCACAGCCGATATTCCTCGGTGTTGGCGCCGATCAGCAGGGGGATGCTGCTGCCCCGGCCGGCCACGAGAGCGGTGGCAGGATCTCTGGGCACCAGGGTGGAGTCGAGTGTGAGGGTGAAGGCGGGGCCGCCGGTGATCGGCGTCGTGCCGGCGGTCACCTTCTTCTGCGCCTCCAGGAGGCGCGGGGCGCTCGTGGCGGCGAACGTGGCGCGTGTCGGGGTGATGCCGATTTCTTTCGCCATCAGATCGGTGATGAGCCGACTCTTTCTGCGGGGGCGGGAATCCGGCGGGCCGCTCTGCATGATGGCCCGGTCGAACAGCTGGGCAGCGTCGGGATGCGCGAGCAGCGCCGCGATACAGATTGCCCCCGCGGACTCGCCCATCACAGTGACATTTGCAGCGTCACCACCGAACGCCCCGGCATTCTGTCTGACCCAGCGCAGCGCAGCCGCCTGGTCTGCGAGACCGAGATTGGTGTCGGCGTCATCGAGCACCGAGAAGCCTTCGGCGCCGAGCCGATAGTTGACGCCGATGAAGACCACGCCGTCGCGGGCGAAGGCGCTCCCGTCAGAGGCGGTGATCGCGTTCGATCCGCGGCTGAGCGAACCGCCGTGAATCCAGACGATCACCGGATGCGCCGCCACGTGCGCGCCGACCACGTCGGTGGGCGTCGCCGCCGGAGCCCAGATGTTGAGGTTCAAGATCTCATCGCCCGGCACCGTCACGGTGGAGAGATAGTTCTCCATTCCGCCGGCATAGGGGAGCTGGGGAGCCGTGGCGCCCATCTGTCGGCAGTCGCGTTCGGTATCGTGCGCCGCAACGGGCTGTGGCGCGCCGAACCGGTTTTCGCCGATGGGAGCCGCCGCATAGGGCACGCCCAGGTAGCGGTCGATCCTTCCCCGTCGCACGCCGCGAATTCGGCCGCTCGTAATCTCAACTGCGGGCGCGGCATCCGCACCGATGGTCTCCGGCTGGATCATTGCGCTCCCTCGAACGTTCGACTGCGTTCAATCATGCCGGATATCGGGCGCAGACAGCACTCCAAGCGCTACGCTCGGAGTTCGGTCAGCCGCACACCGTAGAATTGGTGAGAACAGTTCGACCGGCGTGCCGGTTCACGAAAGGCAGTGCATGACCCTTCTTGAGTCGATCACAGGTCCGCGCGACCTCGACGCCCTCTCGAAGGAACAGCTGCTTCAGCTTTCCGCTGAGATTCGCGATTTTCTGGTTCACGAGATTGCCAAGACCGGCGGTCACCTCGGCCCCAATCTCGGCGTCGTTGAGACAACCATCGCCATCCACCGTGTGTTCGACTCGCCCAAAGACGCGATCATCTTCGACACCGGGCACCAGTCCTATGTGCACAAGCTGCTCACCGGTCGCCAAGACTTTGCCCGCCTGCGCCAGACCGGTGGCCTGGCCGGCTACCCGCAGCGCTCAGAGTCGGTGCACGACATCGTGGAGAGTTCGCACGCGTCGAGCTCGCTCTCGTGGGCAGACGGAATCTCCCGTGCCTTCTCGATGACCGGCCAGACCGACCGCCACGTGATCGCCGTCGTCGGCGACGGCGCCCTCACCGGTGGCATGACCTGGGAAGCGCTGAACAACATCAGCGACGACAACACCCGGCGCCTGATCATCGTGGTCAACGACAACGGTCGCTCGTATGCGCCGACCATCGGCGGCATGGCCCGCTTTCTGAACACAGTGCGCACGCGCCGAAGCTACCGCAACCTCTACATTTCGAGCCGCGACGCGTTCGACAAGCTGGGCTCGCCCGGCCGTGCGGTGTACCGCGGGGTGCGCGGTGGCCTGCACGGCTTCCTGGCCCGCTTCTCCAACAATGAGGCGCTCTACTCGAACCTCGACATCAAGTACATCGGTCCGGTCGACGGCCACGACCTCGAGGCGATGCAAGAGGCGTTGACTCAGGCGAAGGGCTACGGCGCCCCGGTGATTGTGCACACGATCACCCAGAAGGGTAAAGGCTACGAGCCGGCCATCCAAGACACCGCAGACCAGTTCCACGCGGTCGGCCAGATCGACCCGGAGACCGGAGAATCGGTCGAGACCGCCGGCGCCCCGAGCTGGACGTCAGTGTTCGCCGATGAGCTGCTACGTCTCGCCACCGAGAACGACCGGCTCGTGGGAATCACCGCGGCGATGCTGCGCCCGACCGGGCTGCACCGCATGGCCGAGCGTTTTCCCGACCGCGTTCACGACGTCGGTATTGCAGAGCAGCACGCGGTGACCAGTGCGGCCGGCCTCGCCTTCGGCGGTCTGCACCCCGTCGTCGCCCTGTACGCCACCTTCATGAACCGTGCATTCGACCAGGTGCTGATGGATGTCGCGCTGCACAAAGCAGGAGTGACCTTCGTTCTCGACCGGGCCGGCGTCACCGGCCCCGACGGGCCGAGCCACCACGGAATGTGGGATCTGGCCATTCTTCAGGTCGTGCCGGGCATCCGTCTGGCCGCCCCGCGCGACGAAGCACGCCTGCGCGAGGAGCTCGGAGAGGCCGTCGCGGTTGAAGACGCACCGACGGTGCTGCGTTTCCCGAAGGGCAGCACCGGCACCGAGTACCCCACGGTTCGTCGTCTGGATGACGGCGCCGATATTCTGCGCGAGTCTGCCCAGAAAGACGTGCTCATCGTCACGGTCGGTCCGATGGCCGGCATGGGGCTGGAGATCGCCGAGCGTCTGGCCGCCGCCGGCATCGGTGCGACGGTTGTCGACCCGCGCTGGGTGGTGCCCGTGCCGACCAGTATCGTCTCGCTCTCTGCCGAGTACCGCCTCGTCGTGAGCATCGAAGACGGCATCCGGGTCGGGGGAGTGGGAACACGCATCCGTCAAGACCTGCGCGAAGCCGGCGTTGACACGGCGGTGACCGAATTGGGTCTGCCCGATGAGTTCCTCGACCACGGCACGCGTGCCGAGATTCTCGAGAGGGTCGGTCTGACCGCTGAGAAGATCTCGAACGATGTCATCGGGATGGTGCAGGGCAGCAAGCTTCCCCGGGCCCGCGCACTGGCGCCCGACGGCACGAACACCGGAGCGATCCCGGTGATCTTCCACCCGCAGGCGTAGCGAGCCTCTCCCGCCGACTATGACCTCTCCGGTCGAGTTTTCTCGGTGTGAATTGATCCCGAGCTTGACTTGAAGCGCACTCGAAGTTTTAGTGTTGCGGTATGCCCACTCTTTCGAAGCGATTCTCCATTGCCGAGGTCGCTGAACGCACCGGACTGACCACACACACCCTGCGCTATTACGAGACCTCTGGTCTCATGCTGCACGAGATCGAACGCGCGTCATCGACGCATCGACGCTACTCCGAACGCGACGTGTCCTGGGTGGTCTTTCTGACCCGATTGCGGTCGACGTCAATGCCGATTGCGCAGGTCAAGCAATATGTCGAGCTTGCTCGCGAGGGTGACATCACCAGTCCCGACCGGCTTGAGCTGCTGCTCCGGCACCGCATCTCGGTTTTCGCACAACTCGCCGAGCTGCAACACAGCCTTGCTGCCATCGACCATAAGATTTCTCTCTACTCAGAAAAGGTTGCATCCGCATGAAGATCATCAATCTCGGAAGTACTGGCCTCGAGGTTTCACGCCTCGGCCTCGGCTGCATGGGCATGTCAGCGTTCTACTCCGGTGCCGGTACCGATGACGCAGAATCGGTGCGCACCATCCACCGCGCGATCGATCTCGGCGTCACCCTGTTCGACACCGCGGAGATGTACGGTCCCTACGTCAACGAAGAACTGCTCGGGCGCGCCCTGGCGGGTCACCGCGACAGGGTGGTGATCGCCACGAAGTTCGGCATCGTGAGAAAGGTCGACGGAAGCCGCGGCTTTGACGGCACTCCCGCGAACGTACGTGCCTCGGTCGAGGGTTCGCTCGCGCGGCTCGGCACCGATCACATCGACCTCTACTATCAGCACCGAATGGATCCCGACGTGCCGGTTGAAGAGACGGTGGGAGCGCTCGGCGAACTCATTGCCGAGGGAAAGATCGGTCACTACGGTCTTTCCGAGGCAGCGCCTGAGACGATCAGGCGTGCTCATGCCGTTCACCCGGTGACCGCGGTACAGACGGAATACTCGCTCTGGACGCGCGACCCAGAGGCAGCGGTACTTCCTGTGCTGCGCGAGCTCGGCATCGGGCTGGTTCCGTATTCGCCGTTGGGTCGCGGCTTCTTGACCGGAGCCATCCGCTCGGTTGATCAGCTCGATGAGAATGATTTCCGTCGGTCGAACCCTCGTTTCGAGGGTGAAAACCTTGCCGCGAACATCCGCATTGTCGAGCATGTTGAAGCCGTGGCTCGCGAGCTTGACGCTACACCGGCGCAGGTCGCGTTAGCTTGGCTGCTCGCCCAGGGCGACGAGATCGCGCCCATCCCCGGCACCAAGCGAGTTTCACGTCTGGAAGAGAACGTGGGGGCGGATGCGCTCGAGTTGACCGCAGACCAGCTCGCCACGCTCGGCGCTATCGATGCGCCAGCAGGCGATCGCTACGCCGATATGACGCCGTTGAATCGCTAGGCCGTTGGTCGAGGAGCACGCTCGCTCCTCGACCAACGAGGGATCGGCTAGGCGCCCACGCCCCGCACCGGCGGGTTGTGGAACGTGGCACCGAACACGCGTTCGCTGGCACCGACCCGGTCGAGGTACGGCGTCGCACCGCCCATCTGGAAAGGCCATCCTGCACCGAGAATCATGCACAGGTCGATGTCTTCGGCGGCGTGCACGACGTTGTCGTCGAGCATCCGCTTGATCTCATCGGCGAGTCCGTCTTCGACCCGACGCAGAATCTCGTCGGCGGTCATCGGCGTCGTTCCGCCGGCCACGATCTTGACGGCTCCCTTGTCGAAGCCCTTGATCTTGCCCTTCACGTCGCGTTCCAGAATCTTTCCGTACTCGGCGAGCTTGTGCAGGTTCTCACTCTCGAAGAATCGGTCGGGGAACGCCGCGTGGTGGGTGTCGAGCACATGAGCGCCGACCTTGAGCCCGACGAGCTCCAGCAGTTCGAACGGCGTCATCGGCAGCCCGAAGGAGTCGAGGGCGTGGTCGACGACCTCGAACGGGGTGCCCGTGTCGACGGCGTGCATTGCCTCGCCCAGCAGCTTGGCCAGCACGCGGTTGACGACGAAGCCGGGGGAGTCACTCGTG
The DNA here is from genome assembly GCF_039538945.1 of Glaciibacter kafniensis. Lineage (NCBI taxonomy): Bacteria > Bacillati > Actinomycetota > Actinomycetes > Micrococcales > Microbacteriaceae > Glaciibacter > Glaciibacter kafniensis. Next base: position 671,096 of record NZ_BAABCN010000002.1, read on the forward strand.
ATGACGGCGTTCTTGCGCAGTTTGGCCGCCACGACCATGGCCGTGGAGAGTGTCACCTCGTTGGTCTGTGGGGCGTTCACGACCTCGATCAAGGGCATGACCGCCACTGGGTTGAAGAAGTGGAATCCGACGAGGCGTTCCGGGTGCGCGAGCTTGGCGCCGATCTTCTCGACCGAGAGCGACGAGGTGTTGGTCGCGAGGATCGCGTCGGGCGCGATGTGCTTCTCGATCTCGACGAAGACATCCTGCTTCACACCCAGCTCCTCGAAGACGGCTTCGATGACCCAGTCGCAGTCGGCGAAGTCCGACTTGTCGGTGGTGCCGGTCACCAGCGCCTGCAGGCGGTTCGCCTCATCCTGCGTGATGCGACCCTTGCCTTCAAGCGCGGCAATCTCGTCGTGAATGTAGGCGACACCCTTGTCGACGCGGGCCTGATCCAGGTCGGTGATGACGACGGGAACCTGCAGGCGACGCACGAAGAGCAGCGCGAACTGGCTGGCCATCAGACCGGCGCCGATCACTCCGACCTTCGTGATCTTCTTCGCCAGCGCCTTGTCGGGCGCGCCGGCCGGGCGCTTGGCGCGTTTCTGCACGAGGTTGAACGCGTAGATGCTGGCCTGCAGCTGGTCGCCGCTGATGAGCGTGGCGAGTGCCTCATCTTCGCGCGCGAACCCTTCGGCCTTCGTGCCGTTCTTGGCCGCCTTGAGCAAGTCGAGCGCCGCGTAGGGGGACTTCGCGACCGACCCGATGCGACTCTCGAGCATCTTGCGGGCGATGCCGATGGCGACGTCCCACTTGACCAGGCGTTCGACCTTGCCAGGCAGGTTGGGCCTGGAGACCTTGGTGGTTCCGGCGATGACGCCATCGGCCCAGGCGATCGATTTCTCGAGGAAGGTCGCAGACGGGAACATGACATCCGCGATTCCGAGCGCCAAGGCATCCTTGACCTTGAGGGTGCGGTTGTTCTTCAGCGGGTTCTCGACGATCACCTTGAGCGCGTTTTCGATGCCGATGAGGTTCGGCAGCAGGTAGGCGCCTCCCCAGCCGGGGATCAGCCCGAGGAAGACTTCGGGCAACGCGATCGCTGCAACATTCTCGTCGACAGTGCGGTAGTCGGCGTTCAAACCGATTTCGAGGCCGCCACCGAGTGCGAGACCGTTGATGAACACGAATGACGGCACATTAAGCTCGGCCTGCTTGCCCAGCGCGAAGTGGCCGAGCTGACCCAGCTGTCGGGCAACTTCGAAGCTCGGGATCTCGCTGACGTTACTCAGGTCGGCACCGGCGGCCAGAATGAACGGCTTGCCGGTCACGGCCACGCCGTGGATCTCACCGCGGGCGGCACGAGCCTTCAGCTCGTCCATGGTCGTCGCGAACTCAAGCAAAGTCACCGGGCCGAGGGTGTTCGGGCGGGTGTGGTCGCGTCCGTTGTCGAGTGTGACGAGAGCCAGTGTTCGACCGCCGGACAGCGGGATGTCCTGCACGAATGAGTGAGTGACGACCTCATCGGCTGACAGCTCGACCAGGGGAGTGAAATCGATGGTGGAGTAGTCGGTCATGCTCAACGTGCCTTCCGGTTGAAGTGCGGGTTTTCCCAAATCACAGTGCCACCCTGGCCGAGGCCGACGCACATGGCGGTGAGCCCGTAGCGCACCTCGGGGTGCTCGGCGAACTGCGCGGCGAGCTGGTTCATCAGGCGCACCCCTGAGGAGGCCAGCGGGTGACCGATCGCGATCGCGCCGCCGTACTCGTTGACGCGCGGGTCATCGTCGTCGATTCCAAAGTGGTCGAGAAAGGAGATGACCTGAACGGCAAATGCCTCGTTGAGCTCGAAAAGGCCGATGTCGGTGATCGACAAGCCGGCCTTCCGAAGCGCCTTCTCGGTCGACGGAACGGGACCGAGGCCCATGACCTCCGGCTCGACTCCGGCGAAGGCGAAGCTGACCATGGTCATCTTGACGCTGAGGCCAAGCTCTTTCGCCGTCACGGCGCTGGCGAGCAGACACGCGGTCGCGCCGTCGTTCAGCCCTGAGGCATTGCCGGCGGTGATCCGACCGTGCGGACGGAACGGCGTCTTCAACGTGGCGAGACCGTCAAGGGTCGTTTCAGGGCGAGGTGCTTCATCACGCGTGGCCAAGCCCCAGCCTGATTCGCTGCGGATGGCGATGGGCACGAGGTCCGGCTGGATCTTGCCTGCTGCGTAGGCGGCGGCGACCTTCTGCTGACTGCGCAGGGCGTATCGGTCGGAACGCTCTTTCGTGTACGACGGAAAACGGTCGTGAATGCGCTCGGCCGTTGCACCCATCATGAGTGCGTCCTCGCCGACCAGACGTTCGGAAAGGAAACGCGGGTTCGGGTCGACTCCCGATCCCATGGGGTGTCGGCCCATGTGTTCGACGCCGCCCGCGATTGCGAGGTCGTAGGCGCCGAAGCCGATGCCGGAGCCCATCGTCGTGACGGCCGTCATCGCGCCGGCACACATGCGGTCGATGGCAAACCCGGGAACCGACTTCGGCAATCCGGCGAGCAACGCCGCAGTGCGGCCGAGGGTGAGTCCCTGATCGCCGGTCTGCGTGGTGGCGGCGATGGCGACCTCGTCGATGCGGTCGCCGGGAACCCGTGGGTTCCGTTCCAGCAGGCCGATTATCGCCTTCACCACCAGGTCATCGGCACGAGTGCCCCAGTACATTCCTTTTTCACCGGCGCGCCCGAACGGGGTACGGACCCCATCCACAAAGACGACTTCTGCTCTTTCGGCCACAATGCCTCCACTAATCAGTCAAACCACGTTTGATCCTAGGGATGGCCCTGAACCCAACGGGAATCCTTTGCTTCTTTCTACGAAGCGGGGTCGACCTCATCCGGGGTCGTTTGGCGCGCATCGACAAAGGCATCGGCAATCAGCTGTGCAGTTGCTTCAATTTGCCAGGGGCGGGCTCCGAGCTCAGAGAGCGTAGCGGCGATCGATTCGGCATCCTCACCCGCAGGCGGAGCCCAGCACACGCGGCGCAGAAAATCGGGGGTCAGGATGTTCTCGGTCGGGATCGCGAGAGCCTCAGAGAGCGTGGCGATGGCGGTACGCGCCGCCTTGTAGCGCAGATCGGCGTCGGGATTGCGTTCGGCCCAGGCACGCGGCGGCGGAAGCGTGTCACCGTTGACCCGGGCGTCGGGCAGATTGGAGGTCGTCAAGCCCGTCGAAATCGCGTTCCACCAGCGGTCGATCTCAGTGCGGGTCGCACGCCCGCTGAACTCACGAAGGTTGGCCAGTGCCTGTTTGTTCGACGGGCCGACCCGTGCCGCAGCGACAAGTGAGGCGTCGGGAACAAGACGGCCAGGGGCCACATCGAGTTGCTGGGCGAGCGCGTCTCTCGCCAGCCACAGTTCCCGTGCGACGGCGAGGTTGCGCTGGCCACGCAGCGAGTGTAAACCGGAGAGTTTGCGCCACGGATCGGTGCGCGGCGGCTTTGCTTCCTTCGCCAGAACTGCCTGAAACTCCTGCTCCGCAAGCTCAGTCTTCTGGGATTCAGCCAGCATCGGCACCATTTTGTCGAAGAGGTCAGGAAGCAGCTCGACATCGAGCGCTGCGTAAACCAGCCAGGCTTCCGGCAGGGGGCGGGTCGACCAATTTGCCGCCGAATGCTCCTTGGCGAGGTGAATGCCGAGCAGCTCTTCGACTACCGTACCGAGACCGACTCGCGGCATTCCGAGCAGGCGCGCGGCGAGCTCGGTGTCGAAGATGCGAACAGGGTCGAGGCCCACCTCGCGCAGGCAGGCGAGGTCCTGGCTCGCCGCGTGCAGAATCCAGACGGCGTCGGCCAGCGCGGCATTGAGCTCGCTGAAGTCACCGATCGCCGGCGGGTCGAAGAGAAAGGTTCCCGCGTCGCGTCGGTAGATCTGAATCAGATAGGCGCGTTGGGAGTAGGTGAATCCGGATGCTCGTTCCGCGTCGATCCCGATCGGGCCGACGCCGCCTTCCAGCGCTGCCACCGCGTCGAGATACTCATCGCGTGTGCTGATGACATGGTGTTCTGTGGGGTTTTCGGTCATGGTTTCAGCCTCGGGAAGCTCGACGAACAGAATGGATGCTGATGGCATCGCCGGCCGGCGGAAGCCCGGCGAGCATGCACAGCAGGTCGCCCCAACCGGCGACATGTGCCGCGAGATCTGAGCCGAGCGGACTCCACGAGGCGCGCAACTCGATTTGGGCGCCGTCGCCCTGCTGGGCGAGTTCGCCGAAGCCTGACGAGATGATCTTGGTGGCCGTGCCAGACGCTGCCGTGTACTGGGCACCGCGCGCCTCGAGCGCGTCGACAAGCCACGCCCAGGCGACATCAGCGAGAAAAGGGTCGAGTCCGATGTCGGTCTCGAGGGGAGCCTGAGCGAAGCAGACGACGCGGAACGGTCCGCCCCACTCCTCGGGCTCCTCGGGGTCATACAACAAGATGAAGCGACCGGTACCGAGATCTGAATCGCTCCCGTGACGCGCGGGAGTGACGTCGGCGGCGAGGGCGATGGCATACGTGGCCAGATTGCCTGGCGCTGAAATTTCAGTCATGACGAGCTCTGGCCGGCTCTGCGCGCGGTGAATCGCATCCACCGCTCGAGCAAACTCTGGCGGAACTGTTGACTTGTCCTCTGATTGGGGCACGAGAGCAGACTAGAGTTTTTTCCGTGCGCTGTCCCCGAGGCACGCCGACCAGGTGGAGGTGCGAATGTTCGCGAAGCGGAAGCGACCGGGTGCGCTACGACTCCTCGGCCTGACCACTCTTGCTGTTTCGGCCCTGTCGGCGACCCTGGTCGTCGGGGGCGGAGTGCTGACTGCCGTGATGGCGCGGGCTGTCGTGACGCCTCCGAAACGTCAGGATGACGACATCCGCGTGCTCGCCTACGACCCGGATGCCGGGATCGTCACGTTGCAGGCCACGCCCGATTCTCTCTTGACGGGAACGTATGGGTTCTGGTTCTCCGGGGACTCTGGTCATGCCCGGCTGGGCCGGATTCTGTCGCACGAGGGCGACACGGTCACGCGCGTCGTCGAAACAGTTGATTTTGGAGACCTCTCGCGTGCCGCTGCCGGGCGGTGGAGCGGGTGGGTCTATCTCGGGCCGTGGGCCCTCGGCGTCCCCTACGAGAATGTGCTGATTCCCAGCCCCGGAGGTCCTGCTCCGGCCTGGTTGATCCCGGCAGAAGGCGGGTCGGCCGGCGAGAACTGGGTGATTCAGGTGCACGGTCGGGGAGTGCGTCGGCAGGAGACCCTGCGAGCGGTCACGGCTTTTCGGGAGGCCGGCTTCGCCTCGCTTCTCGTGTCGTATCGCAACGACGGTGACGCACCGGCCAGCGCCGACGGCAAATATGGTCTCGGCGACACCGAATGGCAAGACGTTGAGGCTGCACTGGAGTTCGCCAGGGATCGCGGTGCCCGGCGCGTGGTGCTGATGGGGTGGTCGATGGGTGGTGCCATCGTTCTGCAAACGCTCACGCGCGCGCGTCACCGGGAGTTGATCGCCGGGATCGTTCTCGACTCACCGGCCGTCGACTGGGCCGATGTCGTCGCGTACCAAGGAAGACTGGTCCGGCTGCCGTCTGTCATCGCGCAGGGTGCCATGACGGTGATGGGGCATCGATGGGGGCGCGCCGTCACCGGGCAGGCAGCGCCCATCTCGTTCGCGCGCCTCAATATCGTCGCGCAGGCCGCCGACCTTGACGTGCCGATCCTGCTCATGCACAGCGACGACGATGGCTACGTGCCGGCGACGGGTTCCCGGGCGCTGGCGGCGGCGCGGCCCGACATCGTCACGTTCGTGCCGTTTACAGAGGCGCGCCACACCAAACTGTGGAATCACGACCCGAAGCCCTGGAATGCCGCGATCACGTCGTGGCTCGCGCGCCTCGAATCGTTGACGGCAACGGATGCCAGCCAACGCCTCGAAACCTCGTCAGCCGTTCCCGGTAACTAGAGCGCTGCGACGCGCTCCCGCAGCTGTCGCTTGGTGCGAGCGAGAAGAGCGGTCATGCCGCGGATGCGAAGCGGAGAGACCGCCTGGGTCAGACCGATCGTAAGCGGGTAGTCATCCGGAACACTGAGCACCTCGTCAACGCTCAACCCGTCGAGTCCCTGCGCCAGGATCGACGCGAAGCCACGGGTCGTCGGCGATTCGCGTGGAGCAGTGGCGTAGAGGTGCACGGCGCCCTCTTCGTCAACCTCGACAAAGATGAAGACGGGGGACTGGCACTCGACGACGCGTTCGAAGAGGTCGGGGTGATCCTCGTAGCGTTGCGGCAGCGCCGGAAGCCCATTCGAGAACTCGAGCAGCAACAGCAAACGGTCTTGTTGCTCAAGTTCGAGAAAGTCGTCTCGAATCTCGGCGAGCGAGGAGGGAAGCGCGATTTCAGTCACGTCACCATTCTTTCACGCCGCCACTCCTGGCCGTGAGGTGCCAACTTTTGCTAGTCGTGGGCGTCGTGCACTAGCGAAAGTTGGCACCTCACGGGTGGGCGGGTCAGCGCGGAGCCGGCGCGGCGCCGGGCTCGGTGCCGGTGACGATCGGCACGCGCACTGCGCTGCCCCATTCGGTCCAGGAGCCGTCATAGTTGCGCACGTTCTCGAAGCCGAGAAGGTGGGTGAGCACGAACCAGGTGTGGCTCGAGCGTTCCCCGATCCGGCAGTAGGCGATGACGGCGTCACCGTCGGACAGGCCGGCCTCGTCGCGGTAGATGGCATCGAGGTCGCTGCGGGACTTGAAGGTGGAATCGGCATCGGCCGCACGAGCCCACGGAACGGATGCCGCCGATGGAATATGTCCGCCGCGCAGGGCGCCCTCTTCGGGGTAGGCGGGCATCGTGGTGCGAAGCCCTGAGTACTCTTCGGGCGAGCGCACATCGATCAGAGGTTTGCCGAAGTGTGCGAGCACGTCATCCCTATATGCACGGATGGGAGCGTCGTTGCGTTCGACCACCGGGTAATCGACCGGGGTGACGACGGTTGCTTCAGTCGTCAGCTCACGGCCTTCGGCAATCCACTTGTCGCGTCCGCCGTCAAGCAGACGCACGTCCTCGTGGCCGAACAGGGTGAACACCCAGAGGGCATAGGCGGCCCACCAGTTGCTCTTATCGCCGTAGATGACGACAGTGGAGTCGCGGGAAATTCCCTTGGAGCCGAGCATCGCAGCAAACGCCTCGCCGCCGATGAAGTCGCGTTCGACAGGGTCGTTCAAGTCGGTGTGCCAGTCAATCTTCACCGCACCCGGAATGTGACCCACCTCGTAGAGCAGCACGTCTTCGTCGGATTCGACGACGACCAGACCGGGTGAGCCGAGATTCGCCTGCAGCCAGTCGGTGGAAACAAGCCGCTCCGGGTGAGCGTATGCGGCGAATTTCGAAGCCGGATCGAGTTCTACAGACATGACGAACCTCCAGAAGCGCGCCGTCACGGCGCAAAGTTTGGTGTGGGTGCGGATTAGGCTTGAAGCCTGCCGACAGATCGAATCTACGCGGTACGGAAGCCGGCTGCATCAGAGCGTCATGCTTCGACACACATTCTTGACCAGAGAAACACAGGTGCGACACATGACCGCAGACGCGCAACAGCACGCTCTTCGCCAGCCGATTCGACTGATCGATCGTTCGCCCGATATCTCGGGTGCCGAAATCGTCGCCGAGCTGGTGCCGCCGCCTCAGTTCGAGAACGCGTCGTTTGACTCGTATCGGCCCGATGCGAACTACCCGTCTCAGGCGGGTGCGGTCGAGCGGCTCCGTGAGTTCGCCGGGGTCTGGCGCGCACAGCAGCGGCCGGGTGGATTCTTCTCGCGCAATCGCAAGCCGAAGACCGAGCTTCCCGGCATCTACCTCGACGGCGGCTTCGGTGTCGGCAAGACCCACCTGCTCGCCTCGCTCTGGCACGCGGCGCCCGGCCCCAAATACTTCGGCACCTTCATTGAGTACACGGCCCTCGTCGGCGCACTCGGCTACGCAGACACGGTCAAGCAGCTCAGCGGCGCCAAGCTGATCTGCATCGACGAGTTTGAACTCGACGACCCGGGGGACACCATGATGATGACCCGGATGCTCGGCGAACTCGTCGCCACCGGCACCCGGGTTGCAGCGACCTCCAACACCCCGCCGAACTCTCTCGGTGAGGGACGCTTTGCCGCCGTCGACTTTCTGCGCGAAATTCAGGCGATGTCGGCGAACTTCGAGACGTTGCGCATCGACGGCCTCGACTATCGGCGCCGCGACACCTCTGGCCAGGCGGTTGCGACGGCGCCCGAGCAGGTCGAGCACCTGGTCGGCGCATTGCTCTCGCGTGGCTCGAAGGTGAGCGAAGACGATTTCGGCGCCCTCATCCGTCATCTCAGCACCGTGCATCCGTCGAAGTACATCAAGATGATCGCCGGCATCGACGTGATCGTGCTCGAGAACGTGTTCTTGCTCACCGACCAGACGGATGCGTTGCGCCTCGTCGCGTTCATCGACCGGGTCTACGACGCTGAAATTCCCATCGTCGCCAGCGGTCTGCTGTTGCATGACGTGTTCGATACCGAGATGCTCGGCGGCGGTTACCGCAAGAAGTACCTGCGCTCCCTCTCGCGCATGGTCGCTCTGACCACGGGCGAGCTCCCGCCTCACGCCGGCTAGCCCGACTGGTCTGGGGGAGCGCGCAGCCAGCGCACTCCCCGAAACATTCTCTTAACCTGAGCGGGCCGCTCGTAACCTGGCGGAAACACATCGCGTCGGTGCGCGAAATCTCGACGTCAGAAACTGATGCCGTACCCGAGTCCGCCCCGGCAGATTTCCAGGAATCGGTCCTCGCGGTGCACCTAAGCAAATCGAGAGTGTGAGGACAAGCTATGGACACGGGAAGCATTGCATGGGCGATCACAGCCACCGCATTGGTGCTGTTGATGACCCCGGGCGTCGCGTTCTTCTACGGCGGACTGGTCAAGGCCAAGAGCGTCGTAAGCATGATGATGATGAGTTTCGGAGCGCTTGGCTTGATCAGCGTGCTCTGGATTCTCTACGGATTCAGCATGAGCGCGGTGTCGAGCCCCTGGCAGTTCGCCGGAAACCCGTTCGCTGACTTCGGCCTCGGCGCGTTGGCCACCGGAGAGAATGCAAACACTGATTTGCTCGGCGCCACATTCGGTGCCACCTTCGCGATCATCACCGTCGCACTGATCTCCGGCGCGATCGCCGACCGGGCCAAGTTCGGTTCGTGGATGATCTTCGCCGGCGTCTGGGCCACTCTCGTCTACTTCCCGGTTGCGGCCTGGGTCTGGGGCGGCGGCTGGATCATGAGCCTCGGCGAGACCCTGGGTCTTCCCAACGTCATCGACTACGCCGGTGGAACCGCGGTGCACATCAACGCCGGTGCCGCAGCGCTCGCACTCGCCCTTGTTCTCGGCAAGCGGGTCGGATTCCAGAAGGGAATCACCAAGCCGCACAACGTGCCCCTCGTCTTGATGGGCGCAGCACTGCTCTGGTTCGGCTGGTTCGGCTTCAACGCCGGCGCTGAATGGCTGAACGGTCTCGCCAACGTCGGCCTCATCGTCGTCAACACGCTGGGTGCCACCGCTGCGGCAATTCTCGGCTGGCTGATCGTCGAGAAGCTCAAAGACGGCAAGGCGACCTCGGTCGGCGCCGCATCCGGTGCTGTCGCCGGTCTCGTCGCCATCACCCCGGCGTGCGCCAACCTCGAACCCGGCTGGGCACTCGTGCTCGGTGTCGTTGCCGGTGCCGTCTGCGCCATGGCCGTCGAACTCAAGTTCAAGCTCGGCTTTGACGACTCTCTCGACGTGGTCGGCATCCACCTCGTCGGTGGTGTCATCGGAACCCTGTACCTCGGCTTCTTCGCCATCGACACCGGCCTGTTCACCGGTGGCGGCCTCGGCCAGCTGGCCGTGCAGGCCATCGCTGCCTTCGCCGTACTGATCTACTCCTTCGTCGTCGCGCTGCTGCTCGGCTTCGCCATCGAGAAGACCATTGGCTTCCGGGTCAAGAACGAAGACGAAATTGCCGGCATCGACACCTTCGTGCACGGCGAGGAAGGCTACGCACTCGAGCGAGTCTGACTGCGAGAACTCGTTGCACGAGCGACTGCAGAGCGGATGCGCCGGCGCAAGCTGGGCACCGCCGAGTGAGGCTCACGGGAGGTGAGGTAGTGTTCGGGTGTGTCAAGCACCCAACGCTTCCTCACCTCCCTTCTCTCGTTGTTTCGGCCTTCGCGCTCGTCGCACAGCGCACCGAAGCCGGGCGAAGCGCGGCCGAACGCGACGTACACGACGAGGCCGACGGGGCAGGCCTCCCCAGTTTCGCCGGCCCCTCCGGCCGGCCAACACGGTGCGGGAGTGACGATCGAAGTTGACCCGAGCCGTGTCGGCCCCGTGCACATGTCTTATTCGCCCACGCACGACGGCGATCCCGACCCGGGTGAAATCGTCTGGACCTGGGTTCCCTACGAAGAGAACGACGGGCGTGGAAAAGACCGCCCAGTGATCATCGTCGCGGGGGAGACGGGCGGCGCATTTTTGGCCGTTCAGCTGACCAGCAAGAACCACAGCGGTGAAGGCGATTTCGTCGAATTGGGTACGGGCCCCTGGGATCGAGAGGGACGTCCCAGCTGGGCGAACATCGACCGGGTCTTTCGGGTCTGGCCACACGGCGTGCGTCGTGAGGCGGCAGCACTCGACGCCGCGCGCTTTCAGCGGGTACAGGCAGCACTTGCACGTCGATATGGCTGGAAGTAGAACATTTTTTCCGCTCAATCCGACATGATGAGCAGCATGACCACCTCGAAGACCACACACGACCGCACGCTGGGGGTGATCCTCGCCGTGATTGCCGGCCTCGTGATCGTCGCTGTGGCGGTCGTGCTCTCCCGCGGCGAGCCGAAGCTCCTCGACGCCGCCACTCCGCCGGGCGTCGTTCAGCGCTATTCCGCCGCGCTGATCGACGGAGATGAGACCGCCGCGCAGCAATACCTCACGCCGGCGGTGCGCGAGCAGTGCGACAGGCTCGACAGTGTCTACACCGACAACCTCAGGGTCGCCTTGGTGAGCACGACGGAGCGTGCCGATTCAGCCGACGTGAAAGTCTCCCTCATCACCTCCTCTGAGGGCGGTCTGTTCGGCCCCTCAGAGTATGAGACCGCCGAGAAGTTCAGCCTGGCCAAGATCGACGGCGCATGGTTGATCGACACCACTCCGTGGCAGCTCACGATCTGTTCAAACGCGGCAGGCTCATGATGAGCGACATTCGCACCGCTCCGGCGACGACCGTTGGCTCGGCCCAACAGACCGTGCGCCGCGTGATCGTCTACATTCTGCTGTTCGTGCTCGTGACAATCGGCGCCATCGGACTCAGCGGCTTGCTCGCTCGCGTGCTGGCGACAGGCACAGAGCTGACGGATGGCGGCACCACCGGTCTTGCAATGTCCCTTGCCTTCACCTTGATTGGCGGGCCTCTAGCCGCCCTCCTCTGGTGGTCGGTCTGGCGACGGCTCCGCGACGAACCGGAGCAGATGTCGCTGGCGTGGGGTCTCTACCTGGCCGGCATGTATCTGGTCTCGCTCATCACGTTTTCCGTCGCGTTGCTGGCGACGGCATCCGCTCTCATCGACGGCGACTGGCAACCCCGCGACTTCGCCACCGGCGTGGTCTGGCTCGGGATCTGGGGCTGGCACCGCTGGATGCTGACGCATCCCGTCAAGCGCCCGGTTCGGCTCCGCACTGTGCCGATCGTTCTTGGTTCGGTGTACGGCCTGTCGATCGGGGTCGGCGGCGCCGTCAACACACTCGGCTCACTCTTCGATGCAGCAATCCGGGGATCCGCTGCCGCGACACTGGCGGGAGACCCCTGGTGGCAGTCACCGCTTCATGCCCTCCTCTGGACCATCGCCGGGGGAGCGATCTGGTGGTGGCACTGGACGCACGATGACGCCAGGCTGTTGAAGACGGGGTTTGCCAATGTCGCCCTGATCGTCATCGGGGTGTTGGGCGGAAGCATGCTCACGCTGACCGGGATCGCCACTGCCCTGTTCGTGCTTCTCCGGCTGGCGTTCGATCGTAGCGAGCCTGTCCAGACCCTTCTGGACCCCCTCGGTCAGGCGGTTGCCGCAGCGGCCGTCGGGGCGCTCGTCTGGTTCTATCACTGGGGTGTTGCGCGGCTCCGCTCCGATGGCACCCGACGGGCCGGCGCTCTCGTCACCGCTGGTGTCGGCATGGTGGCGGCAGCCTCAGGGATCGGGGTCATCCTCAACGCGGTGCTGGCCACGACGGCAACCACTCTCGCCGGTTCTGACACTCGGTCGCTCCTGTTCGGTGGAATCAGCGCTCTCGTGGTGGGCGGGCCAGTCTGGTGGCGCATGTGGAAGCCGACAGCCCTAGTGAGCGTGGATGAGATCGGATACGCCGGACGCCGCGTCTATTTGGTCGCGGTGTTCGGACTGAGTGCCGTGGTGGCACTGATTGCGCTCTTGACAGTCGGATATCGCGTCTTCGAGTTCGTGCTCGACCCGGCGGTGGCGGGCGGCCTGATTGAACGCGTGCGTGCCCCGTTGGGCTGGCTTGTGGCGACCGGACTGGTCGCCGGCTATCACTTCAGTGTGTGGCGGCACGACCGAGCGGCCCTCCCCGCGGAGAGTCCGGCCCGTGCCCGATCGATCGACCGCGTTTTTCTGGTCACGGCTGCCGACCCTGAACCTCAGAAGCGCGCGATCGAGGATGCCACCGGAGCCTCCGTCACGGTGTGGCGGCGCGCAGATTCTGACACGGACGCCGCCGGAGCTGTCGTCAGGCCGGGCGATGTTGATCTCGCCCACGCTCTCGACGGTGTGGTGGGTGAGCGTGTGCTCGTGCTCACAGGCCCAGGGGGACGTGTCGAAGTTATTCCGCTGGTGGATTGAGTAGGCATGGCTGCCGTGCTGGTTCCATTGCCACGACGATCAGCCCAAGCCACGCGAAGAGCGGAACGGTGAGTGTTTTCGACCAGGCTCCGGCCTCGGTGTGCGCAAGAATTCCATTCCCCAAAGTGGGGGTGGCGGTTGGTTGATGTGGCGCAGAATTGCCCGAATGCCGCTGGTATGGTCTGAATTTGTAGCAGTTCGCTACAGATCGTCATAACTGAAAAGGTTTCTGGATGCGCCGTCGCGCGACACCTCAACTCCGCTCCCTTCCGCATTCCCGCGTTAGCTCCCGTGCCGCATTCGGTGGCGCTGGGGTAGTTGCGCTCCTGGCCCTGCCCCTGGTTGCCGTTGTCCTTCCCGCAACGACCGCGCTGGCAGCTCCGGCCGGCCTTCCTTCCTCTGCGACGACCACTGCCGTTGTCGGGCGGGTCGCCGTGCATGCACAAACCGGCAATGGTTACTGGTTGCAGGGTGGCGCCGTGGATCAGTCGGCCAACCGCCTGTATCTGGCGGAGTCAACTGCAGACGGTCAGCCGAGCCTGGCGATTGTCGAGCTGGACACGAATTCAGCGCGCAGCGTTGTTCTCGGCGGCCCAGCTGACACCACCGCGATCGACGCGGCAGTCTCACCTCTCGACGGCTCCGTCTACGTCGTGCAGGTTGCCCCCTCAACTGTCGCGTCGGTGGTCTCTGTCGTCGACCCAGACGCCGATTACTCCGCATCGACTCCTCCGACGGTGTCGGTTGGTCTCAATGCCCAGAAGATCGACACTGGCCCCGATGGTCGTGCATACGTCACGAACCTCGGCGACGGAACTGTATCGGTGCTGAGGCCGGTGGGAGGGCCGACGAAACTGGAAAGCGTGCAGACCCTGACCGGACTCGCGACGGCGGAAGCGACAACGGCGATGGATGCGCCACGCGGGGTGCTGTACATCGCAAGCGAAAGAACCAGCACCATCACGTCCATCAATGTGTCGGCGAGCCCAGCCACCGTGATCGGCACGTTTTCCGTCGCCGACGCGCCGACCGGAATCTCGGTGGACGCGTCATCGGGCGACGTGGTGATCGTCACGCCGGATTCGAATTCGGTCTCCTGGTACACACCGACGGCCGACGGGACGCTCGCTACCCCGAACCGCACGGTGACACTCGGCACTGATGCCTCAGGTGACTCCGGCGCTTTCGTTCTGCCCCTGTCGGCCAGCATTCGCGCCGACGGGAGCGCCCTGGTCGTTTCGCAGGTAAATGGCACGTCGGCCTCGTTCGTATCCGTGATTCCCGCCGTCGTCGACGCGCAGCATCCGGTGCGCGTTGTCCCGGTCGGCGACACAGCGTTCTGGGGAATCGAAGACCCCCGCGCCGGTGGCACACTCTATGTACCGAACGCCGGAGCCGGCACGGTCTCCATCGTCTCCGACGTGACCCTCGCGTCGGTTCCGACCGCAGTGTCGTATGGGGCTGCGACGTCGCTGAGCGCGACACTGAGCCGCTCAGACGGCCAGCCGATCACGGCATCCGTTGCATTCACGGATGCCGGTGGTGCCGCCCTTGGCTCAGCCGCCGTTGATGCTGATGGCCTTGCTGCACTCGACCTCGGTGTCCGAGCCGTCGGTGACCTGCAATTCACTGCCTCTGTCGTCACACCGGCAACGGTTTCGCTGGCCGTGAGTGGCAGCGCGACGACGAGCAAGGCGGCAACCACGACGACTGTTGCACTTGACTCTGCCAGCGTGGTGGAGGGTGCGGATGTCGCAGCAACCATCTCAGTGCAGGGTGCCAATGGCGCCAGTGGCACAGCGCCCACGGACGTTGTCACGCTTCGCGATGGCACAGGAGCGATTCGGGGGAGTGCAGTGCTGGCCTCCGGAAGCGCTCAGGTAGTGCTCTCTGACCTCCCGACTGGCACAGTGCAGCTCACGGCGACGTATGGCGGTGACGGCTCATATCTGGCGTCCACATCTGCGGGTGTGGCGCTCACGGTCGCAGCGCGCACTCCCGACCTCGTTCTGGACGATCCAGAATTAGTGGTGGGCGACGCCGTCACTCTGCAGCTGAACGGTTTCGCTCCGAAAGAAACGGTCGACCTGACACTGCATTCAGACCCGATTCGTCTCGGCTCCGCGACGATGAACGCGACGGGAAGCGGATCATTCACATTCACGACGCCCGTAGTCGAGCCGGGCACGCACACGATCATCGCGGTTGGTGCGACGTCAGGCCGGACGGCATCGTTCTCCGTCACGGTTGCAGAAGCCTCGGTGGTGACACCGCCGACTCCGACTCCGACTCCGACCCCGACTCCGACCCCGATCCCGAAACCGACGGCGACCCCGACCCCGACCCCGAGCGGACCGCTGGCGTCAACAGGGGTTGATCCGATCGGAACCGGTGTGGCAGCCGGGGGACTCGCGGTGCTTGCTCTTGGTCTGGGGCTGGTTGCGATTCGTCGTACACGTCGCCCAGCGCTTCAGCAGGAGTAGAACGCGTCACGGTACGTAGCGCGGAGCGCCGCCATCGAACACTGTTCGGGGCGGCGTTCCGTGTAATCTGCGCGTGTCTGTCAGGTGTCCCGCAGCGACGTGAGTCGCGTGTCCGAATGGGCACGCAGGTACGCCTGCATCAGCCGATCTGTTCGGCCAGGGCGACGATGATGCCAGCAGGGCCGCGGAGATAGCACAGACGGTAGAAAGTCTCGTATTGTGCGACTGTGCCAAGGAGTTCGGCGCCGTGGACGCGTAGTCGGGCGATGGTGTCGTCAATGTCGTCCACGGTGAACATGATGCGATGAAGGCCCAGCGTATTGGGCGGCGGGTTCTCCGGTTCGCCGCTGAGCGCGGCAGGGGCGTGGTACTTGGTCAACTCCACCTGGCTATGACCGTCCGGTGTGCGCATCATCGCGATCTCACTTCGGAGACCGTGGAGTCCGACGGTGTCATCGGCCCAGGGGCCTTCGATCGAACTCCTGCCGCCCAACGCCAGGCCGAGGTCAGTGAAGAATGCGATGGCGGCGTCCAGGTCGTCGACGACGACGGCGACGTTATCCATTCGTTGAACAGCCATATGCACTTACCCCACGTTGTCTGGTGCCGATGCGAATCGAGAGCGATGTTACTCGGTCGGCACAGATGCACCTAGGCCGGGAGCGTCACGCCCGCACAACGCCAGCGCCAGCCTGAACTGTGCGCAGCAGGTGGGAAACAAAAAACCCCCGGAAAACCGGGGGTTTTGTTGTGGGCGATACCGGACTCGAACCGATGACCTCTTCGGTGTGAACGAAGCGCGCTACCAACTGCGCCAATCGCCCTCATGCGGTGAAAGCTTCTTCAACCGCGATTCACGATACTAGCCCACACGGGTCGGTCAATGCACATCGACGCAGAAGGCGGCGTGGTGGTCGGCGGCGGGCACGCATCGCCACATCTCATTTCTCAGCGTTCACGAGTCTTGCCCGCATTGTTACGGCGCGCGCTCTGGCGAGCCGAACTCGCTGTGTGGGCTCCGGAAGCAGTGAATCACTGGGCGAGAGGCGGGTCAGACGTGGGGAGGGGCCCTGCGCGACACGCCAGGGTGTGCTCAGTTTGAATGTTGCGGCCGGAATCGGTTAGAGTCTTCAACGCACGCAGAAATGCGAGCGAGTTGCGGATGTGGCGCAGTGGTAGCGCATCACCTTGCCAAGGTGAGGGTCGCGAGTTCGAATCTCGTCATCCGCTCGAATGGAATGGAATCGCCCTGCAAGGGGCGGTTCTCTTCATTTGGTGGTGAACCCAACACGGTGGATTGGCCGAGAGGCGAGGCAGCGGCCTGCAAAGCCGTATACACGGGTTCGAATCCCGTATCCACCTCCATTCTTGAGACTAGTTCGCAAGATATGGGCGATTGGCGCAGCGGTAGCGCGCTTCCCTGACACGGAAGAGGTCACTGGTTCGATCCCAGTATCGCCCACAGAGAAAAACCCCCGGTAAAACGGGGGTTTTCTTCGTTCCGCCGGCTATGCACTATGTGTGTAGTCGGCGGGACACATGCGGATGTGGCGCAGTGGTAGCGCATAACCTTGCCAAGGTTAGGGTCGCGAGTTCGAATCTCGTCATCCGCTCAGATTCAAGATTCAGTTTCACGAAGAAGCCCGCCAGGGAGATCTGGCGGGCTTCTTCGTTTAATTCGTCCGGCCAGGGGCGTTCACGACATGATCTCCGATCGTGGGGGCTCACACGGCTGGGAGCGTCCGCAGCAGGTACCGCTCGGCCGAGCCGGCCTGCCTGGCCAGGTCCCATAGCGTCGAGGACGCCGCGCCGGAGGTCTCTGGCGCGGTGCTGTCCTGCTCGTTACGATGCTTCGGGTTGTCAGGGCTCAGCGCCTGGAGAACCTGGTCCAGATCGCCGCGGGTCAGCTCAGTGGCGTCCGCCAGGGCTGTCAGGTCGCGCAACCCGGTGCGCAGCTTATCGAGCTCGTCGAGCTGCCTGTCGTCGAGCCGATCGCGGTCGGGTACCAGCTCGTCCTGCATTCGCGTGGCGTCCCTGAACAGGGCGATTTCCTCGGGCTGCAGTTGACCCGCGCCGTTCGGAGAGGCACGGAGCGCGGCTGCTGTGGCCTCTGTCGCCTTCTCGATACGTCGCCGCAGCGGCGGGGGTCGGAAGCCGGGGATCACGGTGAAACCCAGGGCAACTCCCACCAACACCGCGCTCACGGTGAGCCCCACGTACTGCGCCAGGAGGCTGACCGCGTTCAGATCGCGGGTCACGGAGTTGAAGCCGACGCTGACAATGACCATGAATGCGCCGCCCAGCGCCGGGCGGGTGACGATGTACCACAAACCCAGGCACAGGGCGCCGACTGCGATGGCAGTGAGGTAGCTGGACGGGACTACCAGCAGGATCACCGCGACAGCGAGTGAGCCTGAAACCAGACCGATGATCTTGTTTCTCGACTTGATCGCGGTGTCGCTCAAGCTGGTCTGGAGGATGCTGAAGGTAGTCAGCAGCGCGGTAGAGACCAGCGGATCGCCCCGCTCCAGACCGGAGGTGATCAGCAGCATCAGCAGCACAGCGAGTGCCGTGCGGAGCGCGTGCCTGACCTGGATGGACTGCAGCCTGGCAGACGGGTGGAGCACCGCGTCCTGGAGTCGGTGGCGCCGGCGGCGATCGAGCTGGACTGGGGTGGTGTCGTGCTCCAGAATTGCCCGCTCGACGGCGTCCAGGGCGCGTATTGCGTCGGTGAACGGTGTCTCGGCGGTCTCGGCGGCGGCCGGCGTGTTCAACGAGGCACTGACGGGCTTGTCCCGTCTGGGCTTGGCTTTCAGCTCCTCGGCCAGCGCGTGGGCCCGCCCTCGGAGTTGGGTGGCGTCGTCGGGACCGCCCGCTTTCGCCAGCACTGCGGTGTGCAGGGCCAGACGAAAGCGGGATGCCCCCTCGAGCGCGTCCGCGAGCCAGCGTTGCCGGCCGTCGCTGAGCCAGGTGCCGAACGCGGTGGCGGTGGCGGCGCTTGGATCGTCGGCGACGAGTATCTCGGCTATCTGCTCCCTGGTCGGCTTGGAAGGGTCGGAGATTCCCATCAGGATGCGCAGCAGGAGCGCCACGGCGACGCCCGCGACGGCAGCTGCGAACACCTGCTGGTGGTCGGCACCGCCCACGGGTGCGTAGCCGTAGCCGAACATCGTGGTCATCCCCAGCCCCATTCCGGCGTTGCCGAAGCGTGAGCCGAGCAGCGGAAGCAGTGCGGCCACGAAGGTGAGCAGCACCACGAGCGCGATCGCCGCGGGGCGCGAGGCCTCGGCCACCAGGCGCGGGACGGCTGCTGCGAAGACCAGCAGCGGTCCCATCACCGCAGTGATGCGGAGGTCGGCCCTGAGTGGGCCGCCCATGAATGCCACCAGCGAGAACATGCCTGTCAGTCCGCCGATGATCCCCGCCGCGCCGGCCCCCCAGGCATCAGCGAGCAGCACGGAGGGGATGACCACGATGATCATCAGCACCATCAGCATCGGGCTGCCCTTGGGGCGCTTGTGGCGCTTGTGCACTTCGGTGTCACCAGAGCCGTCCACGTGACCTCCTCGGAGTCTGGGTGGCGCGTTTATGCCTCGATGATAAGCCGGTTAGCGCGCGGCGGCACCAGGATGCCGTTCAGGCCGCTGTCGATGAAATGCGGCAGTGCCATGGCATCCGCCCAATTTCGTCGAGAACGCTGCACACGGCTTTGGCGACCTCCCACGGCGGGGGAAAACGCATCCAGTCGTGTAGGAGCCAACGAACGCTTCGAAGTCGGTGAACGGTGATCAGCTCGCCATCGAGCAATGCGGCCCTCATTATTCACAACACCGTCGCCACCGCTGGCTCGTCATCTTTGTACGCAATACGGCTGCCGTCACCGCGGTCTCCGGCTCCCGCTAAAGTTGAGGGGTACACCGAAACAGGGAGTTTTAACGTGGCTGATGGCTTCGCGCTTTTCACCGACCGGTCTGTTGTCGCAATGCGCGTCAACGGTGAGCTGAAAGACCTCGCGGCCCAGCTCGAGACGACGGATGTTGTCGAGCCGGTCACCATCGACTCGCCTGACGGCCTCAATATTCTGCGTCACTCGGCAGCCCACGTGCTCGCCCAGGCCGTGCAGACCATCAATCCTGAGGCGAAGCTCGGCATCGGGCCGCCCGTCACCGATGGCTTCTACTACGACTTCGACGTGGAGAACCCCTTCACCCCTGAAGACCTGAAGGCGATCGAGAAGGCGATGGATCGCATCATCCGCTCTGGCCAGCGTTTCGTGCGCCGGGTCGTGACGGATGACGAGGCTCGCGCCGAACTCGCCAACGAGCCGTTCAAGCTTGAGCTGATCGGCATCAAGGGCGGGGTGGCCAACCCGGCCGCCGTCGAGCTCGGCGAAGAACTCGGCGACGACAACGAGTCGGTTGAGGTCGGCGGCGCCGAACTCACCATCTACGACAACGTTGACCCGAAGACGGGCGAGACGGTCTGGAAAGACCTCTGCCGCGGCCCGCACCTGCCGAACACCCGCATGATCGGCAACGGCTACTCGCTGACCCGCCTGGCCGCTGCCTACTGGCGCGGTTCGGAGAAGAACCCGCAGCTGCAGCGCGTCTACGGCACCGCCTGGCCGACCAAAGACGAGCTGCGCGCCTACCAGGCCCGCCTCGAAGAGGCCGCCAAGCGCGATCACCGCAAGCTCGGCGCCGAGCTTGACCTGTTCAGCTTCCCCGAAGAAATCGGCTCCGGTCTGCCGGTCTTCCACCCCAAGGGCGGAATCATCCGTCAGGAGATGGAAAACTACTCGCGCAAGCGCCACACCGAGGCAGGCTACGACTTCGTCTACTCGCCGCACATCACCAAGTCGAACCTGTTCGAGGTGTCTGGCCACCTGGACTGGTACGCCGACGGCATGTTCCCGCCGATGCACCTCGATGAGGAGCGCGACGAAACCGGTCACGTGACCCGTCAGGGCGTCGACTACTACCTCAAGCCGATGAACTGCCCGTTCCACAACCTGATCTTCCGCTCCAGCGGCCGCAGCTACCGCGACCTGCCGATGCGCATGTTCGAGTTCGGCTCCGTCTACCGCTACGAGAAGTCGGGCGTCGTTCACGGCCTGACCCGTGTGCGTGGCATGACTCAGGATGACGCGCACATTTACACCACGCGCGACCGGATGAAAGAGGAGCTCACCCGCACGCTCAACTTCGTGCTGGAGCTACTCGCCGACTACGGCTTGAACGACTACTACCTCGAGCTGTCGACCAAGGACCCGAAGAAGTTCGTCGGAACCGACGAAGACTGGGACGAAGCGACGCAGACCCTCGCCGAGGTGGCTGAGGCTTCCGGGCTCACTCTCGTCTCCGACCCGGGTGGAGCAGCGTTCTACGGACCGAAGATCTCGGTGCAGGCCCGCGACGCGCTCGGCCGCACGTGGCAGATGTCGACGATTCAGCTCGACTTCAACCTGCCGGAGCGCTTCAACCTCGAATACACGGCTCCGGACGGCACCAAGCAGCGCCCGGTGATGATCCACCGTGCGCTGTTCGGCTCGATCGAGCGGTTCTTCGCCGTACTGACCGAGCACTACGCCGGTGCGTTCCCGGTCTGGCTCTCACCCGTGCAGGTCGTCGGCATCCCGATCTCTGAGCAGTACGCGCCGTTCCTCGACGACGTGATCGCCCAGCTCAAGGCTGTGGGCGTGCGTGCTGAGGTCGATAACTCTGACGACCGGATGCAGAAGAAGATCCGCAACCACACGAAGGCCAAGGTTCCGTTCCAGCTCATCGTCGGCGAAGAAGACCAGGCCAACGGCGCGGTCAGCTTCCGTTTTCGCGATGGCACCCAGGAGAACGGTGTGCCCGTCGCCGACGCGATCCGCCGCATTGTGGCCTCGATTGAGACCCGTGCCCAGGTGACGACGCAGGGGCAGATCTAGCGTGATGGCAGGGGATGGCGGTGGCGTGGGGGGAGTAGAGGTCGAGAACTCGTCAGATTTCGCCGCCGTGCCCGATGCGTTCCAGCGTCTCTGGACGCCGCATCGCATGGTCTACATCCAAGACGGTCAGCAGCCGCATTCCGACGACTGCCCGTTCTGCCTTGCTCCGGCGATGGATGACGAGAAGGCCTTGATCGTTGCCCGTGGCACACATGCTTTTGTGCTGCTCAACTTGTTTCCGTACAACAGCGGTCACCTCCTCGTCTGCCCGTACCGTCACGTGGCGAGCTACGACCAGGCCACGCCAGATGAGGTGGCTGAGATCGCGAGCCTGACCCAGACGGCGATGCGGGTGCTCGCCGCGACCTCGCGCTGCGACGGGTTCAACATCGGCATGAACCAGGGTCGCATCGCGGGAGCCGGCATCGCCGACCACCTGCACCAGCACCTGGTTCCGCGCTGGGCACACGACTCGAATTTCTTTCCGATCATCGGCGGAACCAAGGCCTTGCCGCGGTTGCTGGGGGATGTCCGGCGCGAGATCGCCGACGCCTGGCCGACGAGCGAACACTAGTTTCACCTCCCTTCTGCAGCCCCGGGCTGCGCCATTCACCCCTCTACGCAAGGAATAGAATCGAATAATGACTAACACCACCCCCGACTCGCAGTTTGGTTCCAGCCGCGTCAAGCGTGGGCTTGCCGAAATGCTGAAGGGCGGCGTCATCATGGACGTCGTCAACGCTGAGCAGGCCCGCATCGCAGAGGATGCCGGCGCTGTCGCCGTCATGGCTCTCGAGCGCGTTCCCGCCGACATCCGTTCACAGGGTGGCGTCGCACGCATGAGCGATCCCGACCTCATTGACGGCATCCGTGCCGAGGTGTCGATCCCGGTGATGGCAAAGGCACGCATCGGCCACTTCGTCGAGGCTCAGGTTCTCGAAGCGCTGAACGTTGACTACATCGACGAGTCAGAGGTTTTGAGCCCGGCCGACTACGTCAACCACATCGACAAGTGGAACTTCACCGTTCCCTTCGTCTGTGGTGCAACGAACCTCGGCGAGGCGCTGCGCCGCATCAACGAGGGCGCCGCGATGATCCGCTCGAAGGGCGAAGCCGGAACCGGCGACGTCTCAGAGGCGACCAAGCACATCCGCAAGATCAAGGGCGAGATCGCAGCCCTCGCCGCCCTGAGCAAGGACGAGCTCTACGTTGCCGCCAAGGAACTGCAGGCTCCGTACGCACTCGTTGCCGAGATCGCTGAAACCGGCAAGCTCCCCGTCGTGCTGTTCACCGCCGGTGGCGTGGCCACCCCGGCCGACGCCGCGATGATGATGCAGCTCGGTGCGGACGGCGTATTCGTCGGCTCGGGAATCTTCAAGTCTGGCAACCCGCAGCAGCGCGCCAACGCGATCGTCAAGGCCGTCACGTTCTACGACGACGCCAAGGTCATCGCCGAGGTGTCCCGTGGTCTCGGTGAGGCAATGGTCGGCATCAACGTGACCGACCTCGCGGCACCGCACCGTCTCGCCGAGCGCGGCTGGTAATCACGGCTTCATGAGCGTTGGTGTTCTCGCCCTGCAGGGCGATTTTCGTGAGCACGCTTCTGTGCTGTCAGCGCTCGGCGCCGACGTTGAACTGGTTCGTCGCCCGGAAGAACTGGCCCGCATCAGCGGACTCGTGATTCCGGGCGGCGAATCCAGCGTGATGGACAAGCTGTCCCGCACGTTCGGACTCGCCGAACCCCTGCGCGCCGCAGTGCGCTCCGGGCTGCCCGTCTACGGCACCTGCGCGGGTCTGATCATGTTGGCCGACACCATCCTCGACGGCATTGCCGGCCAGGAAGGCATCGGCGGGCTCGACATCGCCGTGCGGCGCAACGCCTTCGGCTCGCAGACCGCCTCGTTCGAAACTGACCTCGACGTGCCGGTGCTCGGCGGAGCTCCCGTTCACGCGGCCTTCATTCGGGCGCCGATCGTCGAGACCGTCGGCCCGCGGGCTACGGCCCTGGCCACTCTGGCGGATGGCCGCTGTGTCGCGGTCGAACAGGGAAACCTGCTCGGCACCTCGTTCCACCCTGAGATCACGGGGGAGCACCGCTTTCACGAGTATTTCCTTCGGAAGGTTCAGACCGCGGCATTCGCCGCCTGAATCTTCGAGAATTCAAGGCCTCCGCGCGGTCTCTCCGTGCGGAGGCCTTGCTGTTCTACAATGGTGAGGCACCAGGCGGGTGCAAAGAATTTGCACGTGCGACTCATGCATCGAGCAAGCGACACAACGGGAGATTCATGTCCGGGCATTCCAAATGGGCCACTACTAAGCACAAGAAGGCCATCACCGACTCGCGTCGGGCGAAGGCGTTCGCGAAGCTGATCAAGAACATTGAAGTGGCCGCCAAGATGGGCGGGGCCGACCTCTCGGGCAACCCGACCCTCGTCGACGCCATTCAGAAGGCCAAGAAGACTTCTGTTCCCAACGACAACATCGACCGCGCCGTCAAGCGTGGCGCCGGACTCAGCGGAGAGTCGGTCGACTACACGACGATCATGTACGAAGGCTATGCCGCCCACGGTGTCGCCATCATGATCGAGTGTCTGACCGACAACAAGAACCGCGCCGCAGCCGAGGTTCGCACCGCAATGAAGAGCCACGGCGGCACCATGGCCGACCCGGGCAGCGTCGCCTACAACTTTCACCGCAAGGGCATCGTTGTTGTTCCGAAGGTCGCCGGTCTCACCGAAGACGACGTGCTGATGGCCGTGCTCGACGCCGGTGCCGAAGAAGTCGTCGATGAAGGCGAGACCTTCGAGGTCTTCTCCGAAGCCAGCGATCTCGTCGCCACCCGCACCGCGCTGCAAGACGCCGGAATCGACTACGACTCGGCGGATGCCGCCTTCGTGCCGTCGCTCAAGGTCGAGGTCGACGCCGAGACGGCCCGCAAGGTGTTCCGCCTGATCGACGCCCTCGAAGACCTCGACGACGTGCAGAACATCTACAGCAACTACGACCTCACGCCCGAGGTTCAGGCGGAGCTTCACGCCGAGTCAGAGTAGTCCGGTGCCGGTTCGGGTTCTCGGAATCGACCCGGGCCTCACCCGGTGCGGGGTCGGGGTCGTCGACGTCGCCGGCAACCGCACGGCATCGCTCGTCGATGTCACCGTGTTGCGCAGCACGCCGAGCATGCCGTTGGAACAACGTTTGCTGCTGATCAGTCGCGGCATCGCTGAATTGCTCGACCGGCACCAGCCGCAGTTCGTGGCGATTGAACGGGTGTTTGCCCAGCAGAACGTCAGCACGGTGATGGGCGTGGCGCAGATCAGCGGTGTCGCGCTGGTGCTCGCTGCGGAGCGGGGCCTCCCCGTGACTTTGCACACACCGAGCGAGGTGAAGGCCGCGATCACTGGCTACGGCGGAGCAGAGAAGAAGCAGGTCGGCACAATGGTCGCCCGCATTCTCGGCCTCGCCGAGGCTCCGAAGCCGGCGGATGCCGCCGACGCCTTGGCTTTGGCGATTTGCCACGCGTGGCGCACCGGTGCCGCCGGCGGAACTCTGCCGACGGCCGGTTCCATCGCAGCCGGTGCAGGTGCAGGGGGTGGAGCCCTCACTCCGGCGCAGCAGGCATGGCGCGCCGCGGAGCGCAGCGCATCAGTGTCGGCGGCGCCGCGTAGTCTAAAGCGGTGATCTCCTCAGTACGTGGCCCTGTTCTCTCTGCCCTCGGCAGCATCGTCGTCATCGAGGTCGGAGGCATTGGTCTCGCACTTCAAGTGACGCCCGGCACTGCGCTCTCGGTGCGGATCGGTGACGAAGCACGGCTCGTGACAACGCTGATCGTGCGCGAAGATTCGCTCACTCTCTACGGGTTCACCAGTGCAGAGGAACTCGCCGTCTTTGAGCTGCTCGTCGGAGTGACGGGAGTGGGCCCGAAATCAGCGCTGGGCGTGCTCGCGGCGTTGACCCCGAATCAGATTGCGCAGGCGGTGACGACCGAAAACGACGCAGCTTTCCGCAAGGTCAGTGGGATCGGCCCGAAGACGGCGAAATTGATCGTGGTGTCGTTGGCCGGCAAGGTGCACCTGACCGCTGCCGGTGTCGGGCAGGGAGCTGGTGGCGGCGCCGCACACGCCTCGTCATCGTCGGCCACGGTGTCCGTTACAGTTCAGGCCGCTTTGATCGGTCTCGGCTGGTCAGAGCGTGTCGCCGCTGAGGCTGTTGAAGAGACACTGCGCGCTGCGCCTCCCGCCGACCAGGCCGTTGTCGCCACAATTCTTCGCTTGTCCTTGGCTCGACTCGGCCCGGCCCAGCATTCTGTTGGGCGACGCTCATGAGCCCCGAAGCGGTTTTCGGGCGAACATCTGGCGACGGTGATTTGAACGGCAGTGATTTGAACGGCAGTGAGTTGAACGGCAGTGAGTTGAACGACAGCGAACAATCCGCTGAAGATCTGACCAACCCGATCATCCTGGGCGACGCGGAGCTGGCCTACGAGGGGGCGTTGCGTCCGCAGAGCCTGGCCGAGTTCGTCGGCCAAGAAAAGGTGCGCGGCCAGCTGCAGTTGCTGCTCACCGCCGCCACGATGCAGCAGCGCACCCCCGACCACATTCTTCTGGCCGGCCCACCCGGCCTCGGCAAGACCACCCTGGCCATGATCGTGGCGTATGAGGGCAGCCGGCCACTGCGGATGTCGAGCGGGCCGGCCATCCAACACGCCGGCGATCTTGCGGCAGTGCTGTCGTCGCTCATGCCGGGGGAGGTTCTCTTCATCGATGAGATCCACCGGATGGCCAGGTCAGCCGAAGAAATGCTCTACCTGGCGATGGAAGACTTTCGGATCGACATCATGGTCGGCAAGGGGGCAGGGGCCACCTCTGTCCCGCTCGAGCTGGCCCCGTTCACGCTCGTGGGAGCGACAACCCGAGCTGGCTTGCTTCCGAACCCTCTGCGCGACAGGTTCGGCTTCACCGCCCACCTGGAGTTCTACGCCGAACACGAACTCGAACAGGTTCTCACGCGCGCCGCTCCGCTTCTGGGCTTGTCGATCGAGAAACGCGCCCTGGCCGAGATCGCCGGCCGCTCGCGCGGCACGCCACGCATCGCAAACCGGCTGCTTCGCCGGGTGCGCGATTACGCCCTCGTGCACGGTGGCGAGGCGAATCTCGAGGCAGTTCACGCGGCACTCGAACTCTACGATGTCGACCCGATTGGGCTCGATCGGCTCGACCGCGAGGTCATGAAGATCATATTGACCCGTTTTGGGGGTGGGCCGGTTGGCCTGAATACTCTTGCAGTTTCGGTCGGAGAAGAGGCCGAAACTGTCGAAGCGGTAGTTGAGCCCTTCTTAGTGCGGATAGGCTTCCTCACACGCACACCGCGAGGTCGTGTGGCAACTCCCTCGGCATGGAGTCATTTTGGATTGAGTCATCCTCAGGCTGGACTCACACTTGATGATCTATAATTCAGGTTGGTTCGCATTCCCGCTCAGTACTTCTACTGCCGCGGTTGACTAGCCGCAATCGAAAGGTTTTCTGAGTTTCATGGATCTAATGACACTTGTCATGCTCGCCGTACTGGCTGTGCTGGTTTTCTTCATGTTCCGCAATGGACGCAAGCGCAAGGCGGACCAGGAGAAACTGCAGTCCACGATGGTCTCGGGCGCCGACGTGATGACCAACTTCGGTCTCTACGGCACCATTGTGTCGATTGACGAAGAAGAGAACAAGGTCGCACTCGAGATCGCTCCCGGAACGATCGTCAACATCCACCGTCAGACCATCGCACGCGTCGTCGAGCCCACCGAGGCCCTCGTCGCCGATGAGGTCGACGGAGTAGAGCTCAACCAGGACCACGCCACTCTCCTCGGTGAGCCAGAATTCGGTCAGCGCGTCGACAACGATGGCGACACCGAGCCCAAAAAGGGCGACGCGTAACAATCCCTCTCCCGTGCCCGTGCCTTCCGGCGCGGGCACGAGCATAGAAAGCTGAGTTCATAGGTGGCAAAGTCGTCCCCGGCTAAGAAGGCCTGGCGTTCCCTTTCCTGGCTAGGCGTTATTATCGTCGGCCTCTTCGCGATCAACGCCATTGGCGTCTTCACTGGGGGAGGGTCGTGGACACCCAAGCTCGCTCTTGACCTCGAGGGCGGAACTCAGATCATCCTCGCTCCGAAGGTTGCTTCGGGTGAGACTGTTTCGCAGGAACAGCTGAACCAAGCTGTATCGATCATCCGCCAGCGCATCGACTCCTCTGGAGTCTCCGAAGCGGAGATCAACACGAGCGGCCAGAACGTCGTCGTCTCGCTCCCGGGAACTCCCGACGCGGAGACGATCAACCGCATCGAGTCATCGGCGAAGCTTGAGTTCCGACCTGTTCTCGTCGCCGGCCAGCCGTCTGCTCAGAGCATGAATCCCGACGGAACCACTGCCACGCCGGTTCCGACGCCCAGCATCGATCCCAACCTGTCGACCACGCCGACAGCGAAGCCGACCAGCCCGAGCGACCTCAGCCAGGTCACCCCCGCGTTGCAGGCCGAGTTCGACAACTTTGACTGCTCCAGCATCAACACGACGAACGTGGCCCCGGCCGATGAGCCGTTGATCACCTGCGAGGCCGACGGTTCGGTCAAGTACATCCTCGGCCCGGTCGAGATCAGCGGCGAGCACGTCTCGGATGCGTCGAGTGGTCAGCAGACCAACCAAAATGGCACGACCACCGGCCTCTGGGTCGTGAACATGGTCTTCGACTCCACGGGCACCAAGCAGTTTGCTGAGGTCACGACCCGCTTGGGCGGCCTCACCGGCGTGCAGAACCAGTTCGCCATCGTGCTCGATGGTTCGGTGATTTCTGCTCCGAGCTCGAATGCCGTGATCACCAACGGCAAGGCGGAGATCAGCGGCAACTTCACCCAGGAATCTGCGAAGGCTCTCGCCGATCAGCTGAAGTTCGGCGCGCTGCCGATCAGCTTCACCGTGCAGAGCAACGAGACGATCTCCGCGACGCTCGGCTCTACCCAGCTCATCAGCGGCCTGATCGCCGGCCTGATCGGTTTGATCCTCGTGGTGATCTACTCGCTGATCCAATACCGTTCGCTGGGATTCCTTACCGTCGCGTCGCTGGCCGTGGCCTATACGATCACCTATCTGATCATCACGATCCTGTCGTGGCGAGAAGGCTATCGACTCTCGTTGGCCGGCGTGGCAGGTCTGATCGTGGCCATCGGTATCACCGCCGACTCGTTCATCGTCTATTTCGAGCGGGTGCGTGACGAACTCCGCGACGGCCGCGGCCTCGAGTCGTCGGTCGAAGCCGGCTGGAAGCGTGCGATCCGCACGATTCTTGCCTCTGACGCCGTGAACTTCCTCGCCGCCGCTGTGCTGTTCATCGTGGCCGTCGGCAACGTCAAGGGCTTCGCGCTCACGCTCGGGATCACGACGATCGTCGACGTCGTCGTCGTCATGCTGTTCACCCACCCGATTCTTCAGCTGCTGGCTCAGACCAAGTTCTTTGGCGAGGGCCACAAGCTCAGCGGACTTGATCCGCGGGCCTTGGGCGCTGCCTATCGAGGGCGCGCCCAGTTCCGGCCGTCAGCAGCCATCGCAACCACCAAGGTCGCGTCCTCCAGTAAAGAGGCGGCCAAACGTCAGACCATCGCCGAGCGGAAGGCAGCCGAACTGGCTAGCGCAGATTCCTCTCAGTCGACCGAGGGGAAGAACTCCTAATGGCTAGTTTCGCCCAGTTCGGAAACGACCTGCACACCGGCAAGCGTTCCTACAACATCATCGGTCGCCGGAAGCTCTGGTACTCGATCGCAGCAGTGATGATGCTGATCGCCATTGTGGGCCCGTTCCTGCGCGGTGGATTCGTCTTCGGAATCGAATTCACCGGTGGATCTGAATTCATCGTGTCGGATGTTGCCACGCAGAGCCAACAACCGGCCATCGACGCTGTCGCTACTGTCGTGCCCGACGCTGTTCCGAAGGTGACAACCGTCGGTAACAACTCAATCCGGGTGCAGACCGACCAGCTGACCAGCGATGAAAGCCGTGAGCTGAGCAACGAATTGGCCACGGCCTACGATGTGCCGGCCACCCAGGTGACATCCTCGTTCATCGGCCCGTCGTGGGGTGCGGATATCACCGGACAAGCTCTGCGCGGTTTGGCCATCTTCTTGGTGCTGGCCGCGGTTGTGATGGCGTTGTACTTCCGCACCTGGAAGATGTCGCTCGCTGCGATGGTCGGACTGGTTCACGACTTGATCATCACCGCCGGTGTCTACGGCCTCACCGGGTTTGAAATCACCCCGGCTGCGGTCATCGGATTCCTCACGATTCTGGGTTACTCGCTCTATGACACCGTCGTGGTCTTTGACAAGGTGCGAGAGAACACGTTCGAAGAATCGAACCGTACTTTCGCGGGCTCGGTGAACCTTGCAGTGAACCAGACCCTGGTTCGCTCGATCAACACTTCGGTTGTGGCGTTGCTGCCCGTCGCGTCGATTCTGTTCATCGGAGCGTTCTTGCTCGGTGCCGGAACGTTGCGCGACATCTCGCTCGCCCTGCTGATCGGTATGCTCGTCGGTACGTACTCGACGATCTTCATCGCCGCGCCGCTCTATGCTCACTTGCGTGAGAACGAGCCGGCGATTCGCAAGGCAGACAAGAAGGCTCTTGCGCTCCGCGCCAAGGCCGACCAGCAGGCCGGTGCCGAAGTAACCGCTTGATCCTGACTCCCGGTGACCACGAACTCGTTTCGTGGTCACCGGGAGTTTTTTTGCAGGCGGCGTGGTAACGCGCCCGCCGCCGATGCAGCGATAATTGTGAAGTGAGCACCCGGTGGCTCGAAGAGGTGAGGTCACGTGATGAGCGACACAACGACTCCGTCGGCCGCGTCACTGCGCCGCTTGGTTCCTCGCATCTTCTCCCGTGCTCAACCGGCTGGCGCCGTTGACACCCTGATCAAGACGGTTCGGATGCATCATCCGAAGGCCGATCTGTCGATCATCGAGCGTGCGTACACCGCTGCAGAGCGGGCCCATTCCGGGCAGAAACGTCGCAGTGGCGAGCCGTACATCACGCACCCGGTCGCGGTCGCGCAGATTCTCGCCGACCTCGGTATCGGTCCGAAGACTGTCGCTGCGGCGCTTCTTCACGACACCGTCGAGGACACCGAGTACACGCTCGACCAGCTGCGTGCTGACTTCGGCGACGAGATCACGATGCTCGTGGATGGCGTCACCAAGCTCGACAAGGTCAAGTACGGCGACAGCACCCAGGCCGAGACGGTGCGCAAGATGATCGTCGCGATGTCCAAAGACATCCGCGTGCTCATCATCAAGCTGGCCGACCGGCTGCACAATGCGCGCACCTGGGGTTTCGTGCCAGCGGAGTCGGCGGCCCGCAAGGCGACCGAGACGCTGGAAATCTACGCCCCGCTCGCGCATCGCCTGGGTATTCAGGCGATCAAGTGGGAGCTGGAAGACCTCTCGTTCGCCGTGTTGTACCCCAAGCTCTATGCCGAGATCGAGAGCCTGGTCAAGCAGCGCACGCCGCAGCGCGAAGAGTTCGTGCAGCAGGTCATCGACAACATCAACGAGGATCTGAAAGCGGCGCGCATCAGGGGCAAGGTTGCCGGGCGCCCCAAGCAGTACTACTCGATCTATCAGAAGATGGTCGTGCGCGGGCGCGAGTTCGACGAGATCTACGACCTCGTCGGCATCCGGGTTCTCGTGAACTCGGTGCGTGACTGTTACGCGGTGCTCGGTGCGATCCATGCCCGCTGGACTCCGTTGCCCGGCCGGTTCAAGGACTACATCGCCACCCCGAAGTTCAACCTCTACCAGTCGCTGCACACGACGGTGCTCGGCCCGAGCGGTCGCCCGGTCGAGATTCAGATTCGCACCCAAGAAATGCACCAGCGTGCCGAGTTCGGTGTGGCGGCTCACTGGAAGTACAAAGAGCAGGTCAACGGCAAGTCGAGCGGTCCAGGGCTGCACAACGACACCGACATGGCCTGGCTCGCGCACATCTCGGACTGGCAGGCCGAGACCGCCGATCCCGGCGAGTTCCTCGACTCGCTGCGCTACGAGATCGGTGCCAAAGAGGTCTACGTCTTCACGCCGAAGGGCCGCGTCATCGGATTGCCCGCCGGCGCGACGCCGGTTGACTTCGCCTATGCGGTGCACACCGAAGTCGGCCACCGCACCATGGGCTCCAAGGTCAACGGGCGCCTCGTTCCGCTGGAAAGCACGCTGAACACAGGCGACGTCGTCGAGGTCTTCACCTCCAAGAACCCCGACTCAGGTCCCAGCCAGGACTGGCTGAACTTCGTCAAGAGCCCCAGGGCCCGCAACAAGATTCGCCAGTGGTTCACGAAAGAACGGCGCGACGAAGCGATCGAGCAGGGCCGCGATGCCATCGCTCGCGCGATGCGCAAACAGAACCTACCGCTGCAGAAACTGATGAACCAGGACTCCTTTGCGGAGGTCGCGGCTCAGCTGAAGTACGAAGACGTCTCGGCGCTGTATGCCGCTGTCGGGGAGGGTCATGTCTCGACTCAGTCGGTGCTCGAGAAAGTCGTCTCGTCGCTGCAAACCGTCGAAGAGATCTACAGCACCGATCTTCCGGTGGCACCGCGGGGCCGCACTCACACTCTGCGCAGCAGCGACTCGGGCATTCTTGTGCGCGGGGCCCCCGACATCCTGGTGAAGCTGGCCCGCTGTTGTACCCCGGTTCCGGGCGACGAGATCGTCGGTTTCATCACCCGGGGCTCCGGTGTCTCGGTGCACCAGAAGTCGTGCCACAACGTGCAGTCGCTGCTCAAGGAACCCGAGCGGATGATCGACGTCGAGTGGGCACCCACCTCCAAGAGTCTCTTCATGGTGCAGATTCAGATCGAAGCCCTTGATCGCTCCGGACTGCTCTCTGACGTCACTCGGGTGCTGTCTGAGCATCATGTCAACATTCTGTCGGCGACAGTGAACACGTCGAGCGCTCGGTTGGCGCTCAGTCGCTTCGTTTTCGAGATGGGCGACACCACCCACCTGGACCGTGTACTCAACGCTGTGCGGCGCATCGACGCTGTCTACGACGTGTACCGGGTCAGCGACGGCTAGACCCGCTCCCGTCGCTCGGCCCGCGGCCATGTTGCATCCGCCGCGATGTCGACCGAGTGACAGCGGCCGGTTGAGCTCGAGGCCCGCGCGACGCCGCGCGACGCCGCGCGACGCCGCGCGACGCCGCGGCTGACGCCGCGGCTGACGCCGCGGCTGACGCCGCAACATCCGCCCCGGCTTCCAGCGAACCCAACCCCATCCGGCCCCACCCGCGTTCCCCATTCGACGGAGATTTTCGTGATTTTGGCTGTTTTCGCGCTGAAAGTCGTGTTTCTGGGTCGAATCTCCGTCGAATGGGACGGAACACGTCGAGAGGGGGGGCTCGCGCCTTCGCTCCTTGCGCCGGAGCTGAGCGGGTTCAGCGCCGCGCCGCGGGTCGGAGCGCTGGAGAGAGTCGCGCAGGTTGACGCTGCGCGGGTCGGATGCCGTCACGCGCGTTGGCGCCCACCAGCGCAGCGGCATCCGACCCGCGCAACGACGTTCCGTGCGTCGCGCTTGTGGACCGAATACTGAGACCTCCGACACATGCAGGGACTCCGGTGGTTTGCCGGCAGACGCAACTCCGGTTAGAGGGTCGGCTCAGGGGGTTTCGCCAAGCTCAACCAACGAGGTGAAGAGTCAGGCCCGTGAGGCCGATCGTTAAGAAGAAGCTGGGTCTGGGCCAGCCGATCGAGTGCGCGCCGCGCCTCGGCCCTGGAGTGCGCGACAAAACCCTCGAGCACGGGGCCGACACTGGCGAACCCGGCATAGCGAAGAAGGCCGGCCAGCACCTCCGGCACGGCCAATGTCGTCGGTTGTTCCCATCTCGCAAGGTCGATTGCCGTTCGCAGCGGTGTGGTGACGCCCAGCCCGCCGATCAGCTGGCTGTCGTCGCCCACTCGGCGTAGCTCGCGCACCTGGAGTCGGGGTGATGAGGCGATGACGGCGCGTGCACGCGTGTCGACGCAAACGCGGTGCTGCGCAGGCTCCGGAGCGACGCCGTAGATCCAGGCCGCGCTCTGAAGCTCGGCGATCGCGCGGCGGGGGAGCAGACGTGCCACGCTCAGGGCGCGAGTGGCCGGCTCATCGTGCACATCGATCGGACACCAGAACTCGCCCAGACCGAAAAGCTCTCCGTCGAGGCGAGCACTCGACAGCTCGGCGATCGGAAGATCGGCGGTGGTGAGAACGGAGCTGAGTCGTGAGTGCATCAGACCAGACTCGTTCGCGGCATCCGCACCGACAGCGAAAGGCCAGGATCTGTGGACAGATCCTGGCCTTGTGACGCTTGTGGAGCGTTACTTCTCGATCGCGTTCAGCCACGCCTTGCGTGCAGCCAGAGCCTCGGTCGCTTCGGCAATAGCCGCGGCATCCTTGCTCGCCTCAGCCTCGGCCAGTTCGGCCTCCAGCTTGGTGATCGCATCGTGCAGCTGACCCGCGAGCCCGGCGGTGCGGGCCTCAGTCTCGGGGTTGTTGCGCTTCCAGAAATCGTCGTCCAGCTTGCGCACTGCGGCTTCGACCTTGCGCATACGATCCTCGACGACCTTGACCTGGTCGCGCGGAACCTTGCCGATTTCATCCCAGCGGCGCTGGATGCCGGAGAGGGCGGTGCGCGCCTTCGTGCGGTCGGTCTCGGTGAGCAGCGCCTCTGCCTCGGTCAGAAGCTCAAGCTTCTGCTCGAGGTTACCAGAGAACTCTTCGTTCTCGGCAGCGTCAACCTCAGACTTCGCGCTGTAGAGCACATCGCCGGCAGCCTTGAACTTCGCCCACATGGCGTCGTCCTGCTTCTTGCCGCTGCGCCCGGCGAGCTTCCACTCGTCGAGCAGCGTGCGGTAGCTGTTGATTCCATCGGCGCCCTGCGGCGCGAGGGCCTCAGCCTGGGCAATCAGCTGCTGCTTGCGGTTACGAACGTCTTTGTGTGCGCTGTCGAGCTCAGCGAAGAAAGCCTTGCGGTTCTGCTCGATCGTGGTGCGCGCAGCACGGAATCGCTTCCACAGCTCATTGGCCTCACCCTTCGGAATGCGCGGCGCGTCGTGCTGGTGCGCCTGCCACTTCACGAAGAGAGCGTCGAGGGCAGCGCTGGTCTGCTTCCACTGCGTCTTCGCCGGGTCCTCTGCGGCGAGCCGCTCAGCCTCTTCGACGATGGCAGCGCGCTCGGCCAGAGCGGCGGCTGACTGTGCCTTGGCCTCTGCGCCCTGCTGCTCGGTCAACTCGCTGACGGTGCCGCCGAGGGCTCCGAGACGCTCGGTGAGCGCGGCGAGGTTGCCGACCGCATTGGCGTTCACCAGTGCAGCCTGCAGGTTGGCGACGGCCTTCGCGATGTCCGCAGCGGGCGCGCCACCCTTGGCGCGCTGTTCGAGAAGCGTCACCTGGCCGTTCAGTTCGACGTATTTACGCTCGAAGTACGCGAGCGCCTCCGCCGGAGTGGCGTCGGGGTACTGCCCAACGGCACGTTCGCCTGACGCCTCGCGCACGTAAACCGTGCCGGTTTCGTCTACGCGACCCCATGGTTGCTGATCTGTCGTAGTCAAGAGCCTCACCTTAAATTAATTGTCTGCCCGCCAATGGGCCGATACAACGGGCCAATACGGGCACAAGCCTATTGCAAGCCGACCGAGTGCCGGAAGTTACTACTGAACTGTTACCGACGTGATAGTCGTCGGGACGACGGGAGCGCCGTCGGTTGCGCCGTCGACGACACCGGCATCGGTGATTTTCGCCTTGAGCTCATCGAGTCCGCTCGTGATCTTTCCGAGCACGGTGTAGCCACCGGCGGCATCCGCCGGAATCGTGGTGTCGTCGTAGACGATGAAGAACTGGCTGCCCATGCTTGACGCGTTGCCGCCGGCGCGAGCCATGGCCAGCGTGCCGGCCGGGTAGACGTCGTCTGCCGGAGCATTCTCGATCGGGCCATAGCTGTAGCCAGGGCCGCCAGTGCCATCGCCGGTCGGGTCACCACACTGCAAAACAAAGAATCCGCCGGTGGTGAGACGGTGGCAGGAAACCCCGCTGTAGAAACCCTTCTGAATCAAGCTGATCGTCGACGACACGCCCTGCGGTGCGGTGGCACCGTCGAGCTCGAAGCCGAGCGGAACATCGTTGAGGGTCAGCGTTCCCGTCCAGGTGCGACCTTCGGCCAGCGTGCTCGGCGGAACATCGCCGGAGTTCGCCCCGGCGGCAGCAGTCGGGGTTGCCGTGGGCACCGTGGTGGGCGTCGCGGACGGTTTGGGGGTCGCTGCGGGAGTTCCCGGACCGCCGTTGAAGAAGAGCAGCTGGGCGCCGACAGCGAGCACGAGCACAACGACGAGGGCGCTGCCGGCGATGATGTTGTCCCGCTTGCGACGCTTCTGCTGGTTCTGGTTCACCGTGCGGCGCGCCTGGTAGCTGCGCACTCGTGCGCGAGCCTCGCGGTCCTGCTTGGGGTTCTGTGCCACTCGAGTCCTCCTGATTGGCCGGGGGGCCGGCGGTGCTGGTGGCGCCCAATCGGGTCGCCAGACAGTAGAAGGCCGGGGCGTGTCGGCCCCGGACCTCGTTGAACTCTACGCAACCTGGCGACACTGAACAAATGACGGGCAGCGGATGTTGCACCCGGCGGCAGCGGAACCGCGTGTCAGTCGCACAAACTACGCTGGAGGGATGTCTGATGCTCAACCGGGACTGCAGCCGGGACTGCAGCGAGGCGCAACGCCTCTGGCCGTTCGCATGCGCCCGAAGAGTCTTGACGAGGTTGCAGGCCAACGCCATCTGCTGACCCCCGGTTCACCCCTGGTGAGCCTGGCCAGTGACAAGACGGGGCAGCAGGGCTCAGTGTCCGTCATTCTCTGGGGGCCTCCCGGCACCGGCAAGACAACACTGGCTCAGGCGATTGCGCACAGTTCAGGGCGCCGTTTCGTCGAACTGTCGGCGGTGACCGCCGGAGTACGCGATGTGCGCCAGGTGATGGAAGAGGCGCGCACGAGCCGCGACCTCTATGGCCTCTCGACGGTGCTCTTTCTCGACGAGATCCACCGGTTCAGCAAGGCACAGCAAGACGCTTTGCTGCCGGGCGTTGAGAACGGCGTCATCATCCTTGTCGCCGCAACGACGGAGAACCCCTCGTTCTCGGTTATTTCACCGCTGCTGTCTCGCTCGCTTCTTCTCACTCTCGAGGTGCTCAGCGACGACGATCTGGGCATTGTCGTCGATCGCGCGCTGGTCGACGACCGTGGTCTCGCCGACGGCTTCGTGCTCGAAACCGACGCGCGAGCGGCCATCATCCGTCTGGCCTCCGGCGATGCGCGCCGGGCGCTCACCGCGTTGGAGGCGGCGTCGGTCTCTGCGGCCTCCTCGGCTCTCGTCGCGCCGTCCACCGCAGCCAAGAAGCGTGCGGCACCTGCGGGTGTTCAGAAACCCGTCATCACGACCGAGATCGTCGCGCTGGCCGTTGACCGCGCGCTGCTGCGCTACGACCGCAACGGCGATGAGCACTACGACGTCATCAGTGCCTTCATTAAATCGGTGCGCGGGTCGGATGTCGACGCCTCGCTCCACTACCTCGCCCGCATGATCGAAGCCGGTGAAGATGCCCGGTTCATCGCGCGCCGCATCATCGTGCTCGCCTCAGAAGACATCGGTATGGCCGACCCCCAAGCGCTCGTGATCGCAGTGGCGGCCGCCGACGCCGTGCAGCTGATCGGCATGCCGGAGGGGCGAATCCCGCTGGCCCAGGCGGTCGTGCACCTGGCGACCGCGCCGAAGTCGAACGCGGCCTACATGGCGCTCGACGCCGCGATCAGCGATGTGCGGGCCGGAAAGACCGGCCGCGTGCCCAAGCATTTGCGGGATGCGCACTATGCCGGTGCCAAACGACTCGGCCATGGCAAGGGATACAAATACCCCCATGACGACGCTTTGGGGGTGCTCACCCAGCAATATCCGCCTGACGAATTGAAGCGGGTTCGGTACTACGAACCGACCGAGCACGGCAATGAGCGCGAGGTCTCGGCGCGGCTGATCAAGATTCGCCGGATTGTGCGTGGCGAATAGCTCATTTCGAGACGGCGGCTGTGTTAGTCTTATCGCTGCCTACTACTGGTTTTGGCGTGCGGCTGCGTCCGGCACCAGATAGTTGGGATTCGCTCTGTAGCCGAGCGGCCCGCGGCAACACCCCTCTGACTTTCCCCGGGTATCCGGCGCCGTCGATCTCATCGTGACCGTGCCTGGGCCCGGGATTCCCTGTTTGAGATTTATTGAAAGGACACCGTGTCTACCAAGTCACGTACCCGTAGCAAGACCCGCTTGTCTCGCGCGCTGGGCATCGCCCTGACGCCGAAGGCAGCCAAGTACCTCGAGAAGCGTCCCTACGCTCCGGGCGAGCACGGCCGCACCAAGCGCAAGGCTGACTCCGACTACGCAGTTCGCCTGCGCGAGAAGCAGCGCCTGCGTGCCCAGTACGGCATCCGCGAAGCCCAGCTGAAGATTGCTTTCCAGGAAGCACGTCGCACCCAGGGCCTGACCGGTGAAAACCTGGTCGAGATCCTCGAGACCCGTCTCGACGCTTTGCTCGTGCGTGCAGCTATCGCTCGCACCACCGCGCAGGCTCGTCAGATGGTTGTGCACCGTCACATCCTCGTTGACGGCCAGCTCGTTGACCGCCCGTCGTTCCGCGTGAAGCCGGGTCAGCTCATCCACGTCAAGCCGAAGAGCGAAGGCATGGACATCTTCCAGGTCGCCGCAGCCGGCGGACACGTCGATGTTCTGCCGAAGCTTCCGGTCTACCTCGAGGTTGAACTCGACAAGCTGCAGGCACGCCTCGTGCGTCGCCCGAAGCGTGCAGAGGTCCCCGTGACCTGTGAAGTTCAGCTCGTCGTCGAGTACTACGCAGCACGCTAAGCAGCACACTGCTTCGCAACTGAACTACGCTGGAGGGCGGATCATCCATTGGATGGTCCGCCCTTTGCGTATCTGCGCTCGTCTCGCGCAGATGTATGCCATTTCTGGAATGAAAGGTGTTCACACATGACCGGTGGAGACATCGTCGGATTGATCGCCGCACTGGTTTTTGCTGTGCTGGTGGGATTCATCGCCATTCCACTCATTAAACTCGGACGGGTCTTCGATGAGACGACCCACGCCATCCGTGAGGTGAGTGACAACGTCACGCCGTTGCTCCAAGAGAGCGCGGAGACGATCAAAGAGACCAACAAGCAGTTGGCCAGGGTCGACACCATCACCTCGAACGTCGCAGACGTCACCGGCAACGTCTCAGCGCTCGTCGCGCTCTTCGCCGCCACCGTCGGCGGCCCATTGATCAAAATCGCCGGCTTCTCAGCCGGGGTGCGCGCGGCGTTTGCAACAGGCCGTCGGTCAGGCTCCAGTCGCCGCAGAGGCTGAGCCACTACTCTTGAACGATGATCGGCTGCGCCGCAGTGTGCCGATCGATAGATATCAGGGAGCATTGTCATGAAGAACTTCATCTGGTTGGTTGTCGGAGTCGCTGCTGGTTTCGTCGTCGCGCACGAGGTCAACAAGACCCAGCAGGGCAAACAGTTCTTCAGTGATCTCGATGCCAAGGCCCGTGAATTCGGCGAGGCAATGTCGGATGGCTACCGTCAGCGTGAGGCCGAATTGCGTGCCGCTCTCGGCGACGGAGATGCGCCGACCGCTTCGTCGTCTGTACCGTTCTCCGGGCCGTCCTCCTTTGCGAAAGCAACAACGAACGCTGACTCAGCCGTCGACATTGAGGCTGAGGATGCCGCATTCGACGCGGCCGCCGCCGACTCAGCTGCCGACTCAGCCGCCGCCTCTGCTGACGGCTCGACCGGCGACGCCGCCGCCGACGCCAAGTAGCGCGGCACTCTCACTTTCAGTTTTTACCCCCATTCGACTCCTCTGAACTACGGAACACATGCAGACTGCAGACATTCGCGGGCGCTGGCTCGACTTTTTCGCTGATCGTGGCCACACGGTCGTACCCTCGGCCTCCCTGGTGAGCGACGACCCGACGCTGCTCTTCACCGTGGCAGGCATGGTGCCGTTCGTGCCCTACCTGACCGGTCTCGTTCCCGCGCCGTTCCCGCGCGCCACGAGTGTGCAGAAGTGCATTCGCACCAACGACATCGAAGAGGTCGGTAAGACCCCGCGCCACGGCACGTTCTTTCAGATGAACGGCAACTTCTCGTTCGGCGACTACTTCAAGGAACAGGCGATCAACTACGCCTGGGAGCTGCTCACCTCGCCAGAGAACGCCGGCGGGTACGGTTTCTTGGAGAAAGACCTCTGGGTCACCGTCTACAAGGATGACGACGAGGCGATTCGGTACTGGCGCGCCCTCGGCCTGCCTGAAGAGCGCATCCAGCGCCTCGGCATGGACACCAACTACTGGTCAACCGGTCAGCCCGGCCCGGCCGGCCCCTGCTCTGAGATCTTCTTCGACCGCGGCCCCGCCTACGGCGCCGACGGCGGCCCGGCGACCGACGACGACCGATACGTCGAAATCTGGAACCTCGTCTTCATGCAGTACCTGCGTGGCGAGGGCACCAGCAAGAACGACTTCGAGATTCTCGGCGAACTGCCCAAGAAGAACATCGACACCGGCATGGGCCTTGAGCGGGTCGCCTTTCTCAAGCAGGGCGTCGAGAACATGTACGAGATCGACCAGGTGCGCCCGGTTCTCGACCGCGCCGCCGCCCTGTCGGGCCGTCGCTATGGTGCCGACCACGGCGACGACGTGCGGATGCGCATCGTCGCCGACCACGTGCGCTCCTCCTTGATGCTGATGAGCGACGGCGTGATGCCGTCCAATGAGGGCCGCGGCTACATCCTGCGCCGCCTGATGCGTCGGAGCGTGCGCGCGATGCGTCTGCTCGGTGTCGAGGAAGCCACCTTCCCCGAGCTCTTCCCCGCCTCGCGCGACGCGATGAGCTCGTCGTACCCGGAGGTCAAGGCCGACTACAGTCGTATCAGCCAGGCTGCCTATGCCGAAGAAGAGACATTCCTGCGCACTCTCGCGAGTGGCAGCAGCGTTCTCGACCTGGCCGTCGCGAAGACGAAGAGCCAGAGCAAGACCGAGCTCGCCGGCGACACTGCGTTCCTGCTTCACGACACCTATGGGTTCCCCATCGAGATCACCCTCGAAATGGCCGAAGAAGCCGGGCTCTCCGTCAACCGCGAAGCTTTCGACACCCTGATGTCGAAGCAGCGCGCGATGGCGAAGGCCGATGCCAAAGCAAAGAAGACTCACCTAGCCGACCTGTCGGTGTACAGCACCTTCCGTGCGCTCGGCGAGACGATCTTCACCGGCTACAACAACCTCCAGACCGAGTCGTCGGTGCTGGGCCTCATCGTCGACGGCGTCTCGGTGACGAGCGCAGTCGCGGGTCAGACGGCCGAGGTGATCTTGCAGGAGACCGCGCTCTACGCCGAATCGGGTGGACAGGCGGCCGACGCCGGCCTCATCGTCGGCGCCGGCTTCGAGCTCGAGGTACTCGACGTTCAGAAGCCCGTCAAGGGCCTGATCAGCCACACCGTGAAGGTGAAGACGGGCGAAGTCGGCGTCGGTGAGCACGCGACGACCATCGTCGACGCCGATTGGCGCCGTGGTGCGCGTCAGGCGCACTCGGGCACTCACGTGCTGCACGCGGCACTGCGCCAGGTGCTCGGCCCGAACGCCCACCAGTCCGGGTCGTACAACAAGGCCGGATTCTTTCGTCTCGACTTCTCGTGGAACCAGGCTCTGTCGCCGGCGACCCGCAGCGAGATCGAAGAGATCTCGAACAACGCGATCCGTGACAACCTCGAGGTCGTCACTCGTGAACTGCCATTGGCCGAAGCCAAGGCGCTCGGCGCGATGGCCCTCTTCGGTGAGAAGTATGGCGAGACCGTGCGCGTCGTCGACATCGGCGGCCCGTGGTCGCGTGAACTCTGCGCCGGCACCCACGTGTCGACGAGTGCGGAGATCGGCATGATCAACCTCGTCAGCGAGGTCTCGGTCGGTTCGACCA
Source organism: Glaciibacter kafniensis (assembly GCF_039538945.1). Taxonomy (NCBI): domain Bacteria; kingdom Bacillati; phylum Actinomycetota; class Actinomycetes; order Micrococcales; family Microbacteriaceae; genus Glaciibacter; species Glaciibacter kafniensis. Next base: position 712,470 of record NZ_BAABCN010000002.1, read on the forward strand.
ACCGCCGCGTCGAATCGCTCGTCGGCCTCGACGCCTTCCGCGATCTGGCTGCCGAGCGAGCAATCGTCTCCACGCTCACCCAGAACTTGAAGACCCCGCGCGAACAGCTCCCCGAACGCATCAACGACCTGGTGCAGAGCCTCAAGGCTGCCGAGAAGAAGATCGCCGCATTCGAAGCACGCACGCTCTCCGACCGGGTTCCTGCCCTGCTCGAGAAGGCAGCGCGTGTCGGAGAGGTGCTGCTCGTCGCCGAAGACCTCGGCACGCTGAACTCGGCCGACGACGTGCGGATGCTGGTCACCACGACCCGCGAACGGCTCGGCAGCGAGCCTGCCGTCGTCGCACTCGCGGCATCCGTCGGTGAGAAGGCAGTCGTCATTGTTGCCACGAACCAGGCGGCACGCGATGCCGGCCACAAGGCTGGTGCGCTGGCCAAGGCGGTTGCGGGAATCCTCGGCGGCGGCGGAGGCGGCAAGGACGACATGGCGCAGGGCGGCGGCCCGAATCTGTCGGCAGTTCCTGCGGCTCTTGACGCCGTACGCGACACCGTGGGCCGCTAGGGCATGCGTCACGGCGTTCGGGTGGGTGTTGACGTCGGAAAAGCACGGATCGGGGTGGCGCGGAGTGATGCCCACGGCATGCTGGCCACCCCGGTCGAAACGGTCAGTCGAGATCAGGGCGGTCACGCCGACCTCGACCGAATCCGCGTGATCGTCGCCGAGCTGGACGCCGTTGAGATCATTGTCGGCCTGCCTCTCTCGATGTCGGGCGGGTCGACGGCGTCGACAGAAGACGCCCGCGACTTTGCCGGTGCGCTGGCGACGGCGCTCGAGTTGCCGGTGCGAATGGTCGATGAGCGGCTGTCGACCGTGTCGGCACAGTCGGCGCTGCGGGCCTCCGGCCGCAAGGCGAAGACGCAGCGTCCAGTCATCGATCAGGTCGCCGCAACTATAATTTTGCAACACGCTCTTGACACCGAGCGCTCCTCCGGACAACCGGCTGGCTCACCCGTTGCCCCGAGCGAAAGGCCGTGACAGTGTCGGATTCCTTCCCCGAAAAGCCCGCAGGCGAGGCAGCTGACAAGCCTGCTGAGGGTGCCGTGCCGGCAGAACGCGATGCGTCTGCCGCAGCCGCCGGCCCTGCTTCGGGTGTCGACGATGCAGCTCGCCGTGAGCAGAGCTGGGATGAGTTTCTTGCGGGGACTGCCGCCAGCGGTGACGAATCACCTGGCACGCTGCATCCGCCGGCTGAGAGCGCTGCCGCGGCTGCCTCACATCACCATGAGGCAGCGCACGGTGTGCACGAGGCGGCGCCCCGGTCGCGACGGGCAGCCCGCGAGTCGGAACAAGCCCGCGCGGCTGCATCGCGGGAGTCGGCTCAGCCGATGGTGCTGGGCCAGGAGCATGGAGCCGGTCAGTCGCACGAGTTGGGGAAGGCGCTCGGCGCCGACCAGGCGCAGGGGCTTGCCGCGCCTGAGGGAGGCGGTCAGCCTCCGCGCACCGATGACAGGGCCCAGCGCCGAGCGCAGCTCACGGCGCAGCTGCCGAAAGAGAAGAAGAGTCGCAAGGGCGCATGGGGCTGCCTGATCGTTTTCGTCGTGATTTTCGCCCTGATGGCCGGGGGAGCCTTCGCGCTTCAGGGGCCGATCAACGCGTTGATCTCCAAGACGCAGGGCCCCGCTGACTTCGAGGGTGCCGGAACGGGAACCGTCAACGTGATGGTTCACGAGGGCGAGACGGGCGAAGACATCGCAAACACGCTGGCGACACAGAAGGTCGTCGCGAGTTTCGATGCCTTCTATTCGCTGCTTCTCAAGCAATCCCCTTCACCGATTTTTCAACCCGGCGTCTACAAGCTCGCGCAGAAGATGAGCGCGAAATCGGCGTTGAGTGCGCTGATGGACCCGGCGAACAAACTCGACCGGACCGTGATCATCCCTGAGGGAACCGCTGAGGTCGACGTGCTCCAGCTCGTCGCAGAGGGCACGAGTATTCCGCTTTCCGACCTGCAGGCTGCCGCCGGCGACGTCTCCTCGTTCGGTCTGCCCGCCGAAGCGACGAAGCTCGAGGGCTTCCTCTTTCCTGCGACGTACACCTTCAATCCCGGCATCAGCGCGCATGACGCCATCAAGACCCTCGTCGATCGGCAGTTCGAGGCATTGGACTCAGCGGGCGTCGCTCCCGCCGACCGATGGAAGACGATCGTTCTGGCATCGCTGATCCAGCGCGAAGCCGGTCTGAAAGACGACTATTTCAAGGTGTCGCGCGTCTTTCTGAACCGTCTCGATCGTGACCAGTGGCCGAGCGGTCTGCTGCAGTCCGACGCGACAGTGGCTTACGGAACCGGCAACACCCACCGGGTGAGCACGACCGACGCCGAGCGCGAAGACGCAAGCAACCCGTACAACACCTATCTGCACCCTGGACTGCCGGTCGGACCGATCTCCAACCCCGGCGATCTGGCGATCGATGCAGCACTGCACCCGGCCGACGGCACCTGGCTCTACTTCGTGACCTGGAATCTGGACACCGGAGAGACAATTTTCTCAACCACCATCGAAGAACACGATGCTGCAGTCGAGAAGTGGCTAGCGTGGATGGATGAGCACCCCGAGTATGGCTAGCCCGCAGAGAGCGGCAGCGGCGCCGACTGCACCAACGGCGGCGCGCCTCGCCGTGCTCGGATCACCGATCTCGCATTCCCAGTCGCCCGCCCTGCATCGTGCCGCGTACGGTGTGCTCGGTCTTGACTGGTCCTATGACGCCATCGAGGTGTCCGAAGGCTCTCTGACCGGCTTCATCGACGGTCTCGGCACCGAGTGGCGCGGGCTGTCGTTGACGATGCCGCTCAAGACCGAGGCCGCCGCCCTGATCTCAGATCTCGATTCATTGGCCCAGCACACCGGTGCGGTCAACACCGTGCTCCTGCGCAACGGTGCAACCGGCCGCACGCTGTCCGGTTTCAACACGGATGTGCCTGGCTTGGTTCGCGCACTGGCCGAAGGGGGAGTCCGCGAGGCACGTCGTGTGGTGCTTCTTGGCGCGGGCGCCACGGCATCCTCCGCACTGATCTCCGCCGCTGAAATCGGAGCAGAATCGGTGGACATCCTGGTGCGTTCCCCCCGCAAGGCCGCCCCTCTGGTCGAACTAGGACGTTCGCGCGGACTCGTGGTGACGGTGTCCCAGCTGCCGAACGCGGAAGCGGGGAACGACTCCACACCGGGCCGTCCGATCACGACCATTCCCGCGCTGGACAGCCCGGCAAGCCTCATGATCAGCACTCTGCCCGGCGGATCCCTGCTCGGCGACGTGTTCTCTGCCGATTTTCGGCGCGACACCGTTCTCTTCGATGTGAGCTACTCACCGTGGCCGAGCGCCCTGGCGCTGGCTTGGCAGCGGGCGGACGGCACCGTGCTCAACGGGCTGTCGATGCTTCTGCACCAGGCGCTCATTCAGGTGCGTATCTTCGTCAACGGCGATCCGTTCGAACCGGTGGAGCGTGAGCACGAGGTGCTGGCGGCGATGCGGGGCGCGCTGACGGTCTAGCGGTGAATCCGATCACTCCGGCTGTGGAAAGATAGGAGCCATGCTTCGTTGGCTCACTGCCGGAGAATCCCACGGTCCCGAACTCATCGCTATTGTCGAGGGTTTGCCCGCCGGAGTCCCGGTCACTTTGGAATCCATCCGTCTCGATCTTGCGCGCCGCAAACTCGGCTACGGCCGGGGTGCCCGCATGAAGTTTGAGGAGGATGTGCTCGACATCTCCGGTGGCGTTCGCCACGGCCTCACTCTCGGCGGCCCCGTCGCCCTGCGCATCGGCAACAGCGAATGGCCCAAATGGGTTGAGGTGATGAGTGCAGAGCCCGTCGACCCGGCGAAACTCGCCCGCGGACGCGGCGCAGCACTCACCCGGCCGCGGCCCGGCCACGCCGATCTCGTCGGCATGCAGAAGTACGGTTTTCAGGATGCCCGCCCGGTGCTCGAGCGCGCGAGCGCCCGTGAGACCGCGGCTCGCGTCGCCCTCGGTGCAGTGGCTCGCGGCTTCCTCGACGAGCTCGGCATCACGCTCGTCAGCCACACGCTCTCAATCGGTCCGGTTCGGGTGCCAGAAGACGCACCGCTGCCGGTTTCGTCGGATGTCGACACACTCGACGCCGATCCGCTGCGCTGCTTCGACCCGGCCACCTCGGCTCTGATGGTCGCCGAGGTCGACGCCGCTCACAAAGACGGGGACACCCTCGGTGGCGTCGTCGAGGTGCTCGCCTACAACCTTCCACCCGGACTCGGCTCCTTCGTGCACTGGGACCGTCGACTCGACTCCCAGCTGGCGGCTGCCCTCATGGGCATCCAGGCGATCAAGGGTGTCGAGGTCGGCGACGGCTTCTTGACGACGACGCGTCGCGGCTCGGTTGCCCACGATGAGTTGGTTCACGCCGATGGCGCGATTCAGCGGGCCGGCGATCGTGCGGGTGGCACTGAGGGCGGAATGAGCACCGGCACAGTGTTGCGCGTGCGCGCTGGAATGAAGCCGATCGCGACGATCCCTCACGCGCTGCGCACCGTTGACATCGCGACGGGGGAGGCGGCATCCGCTCACCACCAGCGTTCTGATGTGTGCGCTGTCCCGGCCGCCGGCGTTGTTGCCGAGGCGATGGTTGCCCTGGTGCTCGCCAACTCGGTGCTCGAGAAGTTCGGGGGCGATTCGGTTGCTGAAACCCGCCGCAATCTCGAGGCGTACCTGGCCAACATTCCCGCGAACGTGCAGACGGGCGCGTCGAGTGACGCCTCGCTCTAATGAGCACGTCTGACCGCACGCCGTTCCCGATGGTGTTCATCGGGCCGATGGCCGCAGGCAAGACCCGCATCGGCAAACGTGTCGCTGCGGCTCTCGGTGTGCCGTTCGTCGACACCGACAAGCGGGTCGTTGCCGTGCACGGACCGATCAAAGACATTTTTGCCGTTGACGGCGAGCAACGCTTTCGTGAGTTGGAGCGTGCCGCCGTTGTCGACGCGCTCGAAACTGCGGGAGTGGTGTCGCTTGGCGGTGGGGCCGTGCTCGACCCGGCCACCCAGGCCGATCTCCTCGCCTGCACTGTCGTGTTCTTGAGCGCGACCTCTGAGGCAGTGGCCAGCCGCATCACCGGCTCGAAGCGTCCGCTGCTGCAGAACGGCGTCGCCGACTGGCAACGCATTTTCGATGAGCGGCGCCCCACCTATGAGGCATTGGCAAGCATCCACATCGACACCTCGAATCGGCCGATCGAGCAGATTGCCGCCGAGATTGTGACCTGGGCAAAAGAGAGATCATGACTGAATCGACTGAATTGAACCACGCTGCATCCGCCCCAGAGCCGACCGACGTGACAACGATCACTGTCAGCGGTATCGACAGCTATCCCGTCATCGTCGGACGCGGCCTGGGCGACCAGATTGCCGCCCACCTCGGCTCTGCGGTGCGCAAGGTGCTCATCGTTCACACCTCGACGGTCGGTGCCCGCGCCGTCGCACTGCGCGAGAGCCTGCTCGAGAACTACGAGGTGCTGATCGCTGAAGTGCCAGACGGCGAAGCGGCCAAACGCGTCGAGGTTGCCGCGTTCTGCTGGGGTGTGATGGGTCAGTCTGACTTCAGTCGCACCGATGCGGTCATCGGCTTCGGCGGCGGCGCCGTCACCGACCTCGCCGGCTTCGTCGCAGCCACCTGGCTGCGCGGCGTCACGGTCGTTCAGGTACCGACGAGCGTGCTTGGCATGGTCGACGCGGCCGTCGGCGGCAAGAACGGCATCAACACCGCCGAGGGAAAGAACCTCGTCGGCACCTTCTACGCACCGACCGCGGTCATCTGCGACCTCGACACGCTGGACGACCTGCCCCGCAACGAGATCCTCGCCGGCTTCGCCGAGATCGTAAAGGCCGGATTCATTCAAGTTCCCGAGATTCTCGACATCATCGAAGCGGATGTCGCCGTCGCCACGGATCCGACGACTCCTGAATTCCGCCGGGTTCTCGAACTCTCGATCGCCATGAAGGCGCGCGTCGTGGGGGAGGACTTCAAGGAGGCCGGCCTGCGCGAAATCTTGAACTACGGCCACACCCTGGGGCACGCCGTCGAGCACGCTGAGCGATACGGCTGGCGTCACGGCGCCGCTGTCGCGGTGGGAATGATGTTCGCGGCAGAGCTGGCCAGCCTTAGCGGGCGCCTCCCCGTCGAGGTTGTCGACCGGCACCGACGCATCCTTGAGTCGTTGACGTTGCCGACGACCTACCCGGTGGGCCGCTGGAAGACTTTGCTCGCCACGATGCAGCGCGACAAGAAGACCCGCAGTGGAATGTTGCGCTTCATCGTGCTCGACGACGTCGGCAAGCCGACCGTTCTCGAAGGTCCTGACACCTCGCTGCTGTTCGCCGCCTACCAGGCAATCGGCTCCTAACCGCTCCAGCGCGACACACTACTCCCGGCGGATTGACATGTCGCGTGCACCTTCGCCCCTGATTGCCGCCGCGAGAGGTCGCAGATCGCCCCTTCAGGGCGGTTCATGGGGCGATCTGCGACCCTTCGCGAGGGGGGCGTCGAGCCGTCTGTGGATCCGATTGGCGTATCGTCGAGAGGGAACGCACGGGGATTGAGTGCGATCACAGTTCAGTTTCAGGCGACAGGCCGTCGCCGCTACAGCGGGGGTCACACCAGGAGCGACAATGCCAAACGTGATGCGAGATGCGCAGATGGCGTGGGTGGCATTCGCTGTCGCCGTTCTGGGAATCGTTGCGAGCGTCATGCTCCTGCTCATGTTCGCCACGGAGGTGCCGTACAACGGGCCCTACCGCTACGGTGCCGCCTATGAGACGCTCACGGCTGTCGCCAACGCGCTGACGGCGGCGCTGGTGCTGTATCTGAGCCACCTCGCCGGACCGTCGCGAGGTGCGCGGGTCTTCGCGCCCGTGCTTGCCGTGCTCCTGGTGGTCGGGGCGGGCTCCGCGATTCTGTTGGTGACGCACGTGGTCGGCTACGCCGTGTCCACCGCCGTCACGATCGCCGTGCTGTTTCTGGAAGGCGTCTGGATGATCTGGCTCAATCGCCGGATGCGGCTCCAAAACCTCTTTCCAGCCTCGGTGAGCACGATCGGTTGGCTGATCGGCGTCTGCCTGGTGATCGGGCTGCCCCTCGGTGTGCTGGGATTCATGCTGCCGCCCCTCCATATCGTCCAGTTGCTCGTGCTCGGGGCCGGCATCTTCATCGCGGGGGCTGCCTGGGTGATTTTTGCGGTCTGGTGGGTGTTGGTCGGGGTGTGGCTTTTGCGAGGCCGACGTCCGGCGCTCGGTGAGGTCACGCCAGTCACCGATGGGGCAGCGGATGGCGCGCCCGGTGCGACCACGAGGGTGAAGGAGCGCGGGCGGCGCAAAGCGTAGGCCGCCCCCTGAGCGCAGCCTCACTGGGGAGGAGTTGCCTCGGCCGAGCGCACCGTTTGCAACCCGGCGATCAGTGCGGCGATGCCGAGCGTGAAGGCTGCCGCCGCGCTCGACGTTGACGCGTACTCGGGTGCGAGCGCCCGGCGCAGTGTCTCGAGTTCGGCCGGCACGGTGTCGGCAGCGAGAAGCGTGCTCGGAGCGACCGCATCGAGCGCCGAGCCCAGCACGTGCGCCTCAACCGTGCGCATCACGGCGACGGCGTCGCCGTCGGCCCAGCCGGCGTCGATGAGGGCGGTCACGACCGTGTCGTACATGCGTAGGGTCGAGGGATCGGTGATCGGCGTCGTCGCCAGCAGGCGGATGCAGTTGGGTCGCGCCGCGAACGCGGCCAGATACGACCGCGCCCACACGATGAGCGCCTCGTGCCAGGGCAGCTGCGCAAAACTCGATGTGTCGATGTCCTCGACGATGAGAGCGCGCATCCGCTCGATCAGGTCTTCACGCCCATCGATGTGGTTGTAGAGCGACGACGGTTGGCGACCAAGCTTTGTCGCGAGGCGCTTCATCGTGAGTGCATCACTGCCGTGCTTCTCGGCGAGATCGAGAGCGGCAAGTGCAATTTGTCTGCTGGTGAGGTTCACGATGCACCTTTCAATTTGCCTCTGTTCAGATGGCGTTGTGCACCGTACTCTACTCATACGAACGACGTTCGTTCGTAAACGCGAGGGATGCCGCGAGGCGTCCAAGACGGTGCCCCACCACCGGCGCATTGCACCGCACCACACATACCCAGGTCCACAGCACCCAATGGAGGGCACCCGCGTGAGCGAAACCGGCCGACAGCAACTCTTTGTCAATGGAACCGTCTGGCTGGGTTCCGAGCACTCCGATGAAGCGTCGCTGCTGGTGGTGGACGGCCAAATCGCCGCGGTCGGCACCGAGGCGCTCGAGCTGAGTGAGGCAGCGGCTACCGCAGGGTCGGTGGAGATCGTCGACCTCGACGGCGGTTTTCTGATGCCGTCGTTCGGAGACGGCCATGCGCATCCGCTTCTCGGCGGACTCGAAGACTGCGGTCCGGCCGTGCGCGCCTGCCGCAGTATCGACGAGATCGTCGCCGAGGTGCGCCGCTACGCAGCTGCCCACCCCGAGGCAGAGTGGATTGTCGGGGCGTCGTACGACGGCAGCCTCGCTCCGAACGGCCTCTTCGACGCGCGCTGGCTCGACGAGGCAGTGCCCGACCGCCCGGTGATGCTGCGGGCGTGGGACTATCACACCGTCTGGGTCAACTCAAAGGCGTTGGAACTCGCGGGAATCGAGGCGGCGACGCCCGAGCCGGTTCTCGGGGAGATTCCCCGGCGGGCCGACGGTAGCCCGCTCGGCACCCTGCGTGAATGGGGTGCCATCGACCTGGTCACTGCGGTGTGCCCTGCATACAGCCTCGACGACCGTGTCGACGCGCTGGGCCGGGCGACAGCGCATTACGCGCGCCTCGGCGTGACCTGGGTTCAGGATGCCTGGGTCGAGCCGGCCGACGTCGACACCTACCTGGAAGCCGCGGCCCGCGGCGAGCTGTCGACTCGAATCAACCTGGCGCTCCTCGCTGACCCCCGGCATTTTCCGGATTCCTTGCCTGGCATGCTTGAGGCACGGCGGCGGGTCGAAGAACTCGGGCACCCGCTCCTCACCGCCCACAGCGTGAAATTCTTCGCCGACGGTGTGGTCGAGAACGAGACCGGTGCGCTCCTCGAGCCGTACTGCACCGGGCTGCACGATCACGGGATGCTCGTGTGGACACCCGAGAAGCTCGCCGAGGCGGTCACCGCGGTGGATGCCGCAGGCTTCCAGGCCCACATTCACGCGATCGGTGATGCGGCGGTGCGCTGCGCTCTCGACGCCATCGAACACGCCGACCGCGTGAATGGCCCGGCCGATCGCCGCGCGGTGATCGCGCACGTGCAGCTCGCCACCGGCGACGATCTGGAACGCTTCGCCCGGCTCGGCGTGATTGCCACCATGCAGCCGCTCTGGGCGCAGCTCGACGACCTGATGACCAAGCTCACGCTGCCCCGCCTGGGGCAGGAACGGTCTGCGCGGCAGTATGCGATGCGCACGCTCGAGGGGCTCGGAGCTCCCCTCGCCTTCGGGTCCGACTGGCCGGTGTCGTCGGCTGCTCCGCTTGAGGGGATCGCCGTCGCCGTCTCCCGCACGACAGGGGAGGGGGAGCCGGCCGGCGGCTGGATTCCGAGTGAGACGCTGAGCATCGAGACCGCGCTTGCGGCGTATTCGAGCGGCGTCGCGACGCAGGCGTTCGCCGGTCGAAACGATACCGCCTGGGGGCAGATCGAAGTCGGCGCCAGCGCCGATCTCGTCTGGCTGGAGAACGACCCCCGAACCGTTGCCGCGGCATCCGTGCCGGCCATCGGCATCCGTGCCACCTATCTCGCCGGTACACCGACGTACCGCGCGCCTTGAGAAAGGATCCACAATGTCTGTCACTCCTGAATCACTGACTGTCACTCCGCCGGGCACCGCTGCAGGGGAGGGACAGCTGCGCCGCGTGCTCGGCGTGCCGTCGCTCGTGCTCTTCGGCCTCGTTTACATGGTGCCGCTGACGGTGTTCACCACCTACGGCATCGTCACCCAGCTCACCGGCGGGCGGCTGCCGCTGGCCTACATCGTGACGTTGATCGCGATGGTGTTCACTGCGCGCTCCTACGGCTTGATGTCGAAGGCCTTTCCGTTCGCCGGCTCCGCCTACACCTATACGCAGCGCAGCTTCGGCCCCGGCATCGGCTTTCTCGCCGGCTGGGCATTGATGCTCGACTATCTCTTCCTCCCGATGATCAACTACCTCGTGATCGGGATCTACCTGAACGCGGCGTTCCCGGCGATGCCGTCGTGGACCTTCGTGCTCGCGGCGATCGCCCTGGTGACGGTGCTGAACGTGATCGGCATCGTCTCGGTCGCCCGTGCCAACGTGCTGATCATCGCCGTGCAGGCGATCTTCATTGTCGTGTTCGTGGCGATGGCGATCGGCGTGATCGGTCAGGGCGCCAGCGTCGACCTGACCGCGCCGTTCACCGGAACGGGGGAGAACGGCGGCATCACGACACTCTTCGCCGGTGCCGCAGTGCTCTGCCTCTCGTTCCTCGGCTTCGACTCGGTCTCAACGCTGGCCGAAGAGACGCGGGAGCCGCGAAAGAACCTGCCGAAGGCGATCATGATCATCACGCTGCTGGCCGGCGTGATCTTTGTCGGCCTCTCCTACATCGGCTATCTGGTGCTGCCGAGTCAGATCTTCACGGATGTCGACTCCGCGCCGCTCGACGTGATGGCACTCGCCGGTGGCCAGTTTCTCACCGTGTTCTTCACTGCGGCCTACGTGGCCGGCGCAACGGGTTCCGCTCTCGCGTCCCAGGCCTCTGTCTCGCGCATCCTCTTCGCAATGGGGCGCGACGGAGTGCTCCCGACGCGGTTCTTCGGGCGCATCAATAAACGATTCGGAACGCCCGTGCTGTCGATCCTCGCGGTGTCGGTCGTGTCGTTGCTCGCTCTGGTGATCGATCTCGGTCTGCTGGCCGAGATGATCAGCTTCGGGGCGCTGATCGCGTTCTCGGCGGTGAACCAGTCGGTGATCAAGCACTACTTCATCGGCGAGAAGCGACGCGCGGGTTCGGATCTGCTCAACTATCTGGTCGTTCCGGCGATCGGCATGGTGTTGACGCTCTGGCTCTGGACAAGCCTCTCACCCCGAACCCTGCTGGTGGGCCTGATCTGGCTGAGTGTGGGGATCATCTATCTCGCCTGGCTGACCAGGGGATTCCGGCGCGCGATACCGATGCTGGATCTGAAGGAGTAGCACTGGGCGGCTCAGAGCTCGTCAGCCGGCTGATACCTCGGTTGGTGCGTGAGGAGCGTGTTCTGGGCGTGCCGTGAACCCCGTGAGCCGGCATCCGCTCTGCTCTAGGCTGGGAAGATGCGCACAATTCTCGTTCTGAACGGCCCGAACCTCGGCCGGCTCGGCAGCCGTGAACCGGATGTCTATGGCTCAGCCAACCTCGATGACCTGCGTGTCATGCTGGCCGCCGAGGCGGGCGACGATGTCACGATCGACCTGCGTCAGAGCGACGACGAAGCCGAGCTCATCCACTGGCTGTATGAGGCTGTCGACACCCAGAGCCCCGTCATCCTGAACCCTGCTGCGTTCACGCACTACAGCTATGCACTGCGGGATGCGGCTTCACTGGTCACGAAGGCCGGCGTGCCGCTGGTGGAGGTTCACATTTCGAACCCCCACGCTCGCGAGACCTTTCGTCACACGAGTGTTGTCAGTGCCGTCGCGACGGGTGTGATCGCCGGATTCGGCTTCGATTCCTACCGTCTCGCGCTCAACTTCTTGACCCACCAGCCCTAACTGCTCTCTTTGGCTCAGGCGGCTGCGGCAACTACACTCGTTTGAGGCCCTCTCCGGCCACCACTTTCCAATCGAAGGATCATCCCTCCATGGCATCTACCGCCGATATCAAAAATGGCGTTGTACTGAAGATCGACGGCCAGCTCTGGACCGTCATCGAATTCCAGCACGTCAAGCCGGGCAAGGGTGGCGCTTTCGTGCGCACCAAGCTGAAGAACGTCGTCAGCGGCAAGACCGTCGACCGTACCTACAACGCCGGTGCGAAGATCGAGACCGAGAACGTCGACCGTCGCGACTTCCAGTACCTCTACGCCGATGGCGACTCGTACGTGTTCATGGATGTCTCTGACTACGACCAGCTTCACGTTCCCGCCGTCGTCGTCGGCGACTCAGCGAACTTCATGCTCGAGAACCAGGCCGTCACCATCGCCCTGCACGACGGAAACCCGCTCTACGTCGAGTTGCCGGCATCCGTCGTTCTCGAGATCACCTACACCGAGCCCGGCCTGCAGGGCGACCGTTCCACCGGTGGCACCAAGCCTGCCACCGTTGAGACCGGCTACCAGATTCAGGTTCCGCTGTTCCTCGACATCGGTACCAAGGTCAAGGTGGACACCCGCACGGGTGACTACCTGAGCCGCGTCAACTAGTGAGCGCCCGTACGAAGGCGCGCAAGCGCGCCATCGACATCCTCTACTCTGCTGACGTTCGTCAGACCACGATTGAGGATGCCCTCGCCGCTGAGGCAGTGCGTGCGTCGAGCGAGCCGGATCGTCAGGCATCGTGGCTGTACGCCCGCGAGATCGTCGATGGCGTTGTCGATCACCGCGAAGAGATCGATGAACTCATCGAGACCTACTCGCAGGGTTGGACGCTGTCGCGCATGCCCATGATCGACCGGGCGATCTTGCGCATCGGCATCTGGGAGATTCTCTTCAACGACGCTGTCCCGCACGCCGTGGCGATCGATGAGGCCGTCGAGGCCGCCAAGATCCTGTCGACCAACGACTCGGCCGGCTTTGTCAACGGTCTACTCGGGCGCATCGCTCAGACGGCTCCCTCCGCCTAACCGGTTCGGCCCGGCGCCGTCGACTCACGCGGTCGACGCGGCCGGTTCACTCCAGACGAAAGCATCCTGATGGTTCGCAGCACACAGTCAACCCGCCGCTTCAGCACCCTGGTGACCGCGATGGCGATCACCGCGTTCGTCACCGTGGGGGTGGCCGGATGCGCACCAGAGCCGGGCGCGGGCGGCAGCGGCGCATCGACCGCGACACCGCCGCCGATCCCTACCGGAGCCCTCGGCGCTGCATTCTTCGACGAGGGATACCTCACGGTCGGCAACGGCGAGAAGATCGTGGACATGTATTTCGACCCGATGTGCCCGATCTGCGGTGTGTTCGATGAGACGAACGGCGAGTTCCTGACCGGTCAGGTCGACGACGGCGCCATCACGTTGCGTCTGCACCCGATGAACTTTCTGAACCGACTTTCGCAGGGAACCGACTACTCGTCGCGAGCAGGCTCTGCCCTGACCTGTGTCGCGGCCCAGGACGAGTCCAGGACGCTGGCCTACTTCACCGCACTCTTCGCCGAGCAGCCGAAGGAGAACACCGAGGGGCTGACCAACGATCAGCTCAACGAGATCGCTGTCAGCGTCGGTGCGATGAGCGTCGCGGATTGCGTGGCGAACGGCGACTACACCTCATGGATTCAGAGCGTGAACGATGCTGCTCTGGCCGGCCCGATTCCTGGTTCTGATCTGAAGGCGATCGAAGGAACCCCGACGGTGCTCGTCAACGGTGCGGTCTTCCCCGGAACAGTGAACGATGCCGCGGCATTCGAAGAGTTCGTCACCAAGAACTAGGTTCTGTGACCTGAGGTCGTCACTGACGATTATCAGCGAAAGCCGGGTGCTGTTTCAGCGCCCGGCTTTCGTCGTCTGGTGGCGAGCATCCGTGTGAGCGCGGATGCGTCGACTGACGCGGATTCGTCGGCCTCGTTCGTGCCGAACGGGAGCTCTGAGCCGTAGTCTGATGCGATGCAGAAGTCCGACGGATTCACTCCAGTGCGGGTCGCCACACCGCGCGATCTCGAGGCAATCGTGTCGACGGTGTCGTCGGCGTTCCTGACGGATCCGCTGTGGGCGCCGATGTTTCCGGAAGCCGAACGCCGCGCCGCACAGATGACGGCGCTCTGGAGGCTCCTGGCCGGGTCGGCGCTGCGCTATCCATGGACCGTGGTGACCGATCAGGTCGAGTCGGCCGCCGTCTGGCTGCCGCCGGGGAGTACCGAGCTCACCGATGAGGAGTCGGCTGGCTTCGAGGAGTTTCTGATGGACCTCGTCGGTGAGGCCGGTGCCGCAGCAATTGTGCGGCTCACCGAGCAGTTCGACGCGGTTCGGCCTGAGGAGCCCCACTACTATCTGAGCCTGCTTGCCACCCATGACGCCCATCGGGGGCGCGGACTCGGCATGAATCTACTCAGGGAGAATCTGTCCCGCATCGATGCTCTCGGAGCGGCCGCTCATCTCGAATCATCGAATCCAGCGAACGACGCGCGCTATGCGAGTGTCGGATTTGAGCGGAGCGGCGAGTTCGTTGCCGAAACCGGTGCTGTCGTCACCACGATGTGGCGCCCAGCGCGGTAGCGTGCTGGGGATCTCACGAGACCTTGACGAAGGAGACGTTCTCCTCCACGTGAGCGGTCTCGGTGTCGCTCATGATCCGGCCTGCACGGGTCTCAGACGCATGGTGAGGGCGTGGACGCGGTGCGTGATGGCTGAGATGGTGCGTTCGAATGCCTCGGGTGTCCCGATCGGGGCTGGGTCTGGGATCGACCAGTGCAGGTCGTCCCGACCGTCCATCTGCTCATGGGCGCCATCACACACAGTGATGACGAGGTCCTGTTCCGTCAGTACAACGCCGACGGATTGCGGGCCACTCTCGCGGTTGATCGTCAGCCCGTGTCGGGATGCTGCGTCGATCGCTCCAGGGTTCACGGCCGCGTCAGGGCGCATCCCGGCGGAGGCGACGGGAATTGTGCTCGATTCGCGCCAGATGGCCTCAGCCAGCTGGGATCGAGCAGAGTTGGCGGTACACACGAACACGACCCGGTGCGGGACGGCCACGTCTCCCGGGGTGAGTGAGGCAAAGATCTCGGCATGGAGGCCGATGTAGGTGCGTCGTTTGTCGAACTCGGATCGGGTGCGTGACACGATCTGTGCATTCTCCAGCACCCGCAGGTGATGCGAGACGAGGTTTGATCTGAGCTTCAGCAGCATTTCGATCTCGGAGGGGGCGAGGTCGCCCAGGGTGAGCAGATCGATGATCTGGAGGCGGGTCGGATCGGCGAGGGCGGCGAAGATCGCCACCCGGCGCTTCAGGTCGGTCATGGCGGCCACCCATCGATGTTGACTCAATCGTTATTGACTCAATTATGGTAGACATGTTCGCGGACGGCACGTCCTGGTACTGATCATCAGCCGATTTTCGGCCCCGCCCGTGCCGACGGAGGTGAGTTGCTCGCCCCGGAGAGGAAATCATGGGAATCGGAACAGGCATCGCGCTCTTTGTGGTCGGAGCGATCCTCGCCTTCGCGGTGAATCTTGATCTCGGCGGCGTCGTGAACCTCGCTCTCATCGGTTACATCCTGATGGGCGCCGGAGTCGTCGTGTTCTTCATCAGCCTGATGTTCGTGCTGCGTCGCCGCCAGTCGACGGCGACGACTCGCACGGCGGTTGACCCGGCCAGTGGCGAGCAGGTCACCCGCAGCACGCGCGACACGAACGACCCGCTGGTCTGAATGCCTTGACTATCCCTGGAGTGTTGCCAGAGAGGTCGCCGGCGACCGGCGAACTCCTCGATGGCCGCTACCTCCTCGGCTCCCGCATCGGAGAAGGGGGGATGGGGGTCGTCTACCGTGCCCGCGACGAGTCCCTCGGCCGCACGGTCGCGGTGAAGATCTTCCGCGAGTCCGCCACGGACGCCGCACGGACCGCGTCAGAGACCCGACTGCTTGCGGCGCTGAACCATTCATCGTTGGTGACCCTGTTCGAAGCGCAGACGGGGGAGGGCCAACCGAACTATCTCGTGATGGAGTATGTCGAAGGTCCCACGCTCCGCGAGCGAATTTCAGACGGGCCGCTGGCATCCGAGGAGGTCGCGGCGATGGCACGAGACCTCGCGGAAGCGCTGCACGTCGTGCACGATGCCGGCGTCGTGCACCGCGACATCAAACCCTCGAACGTGCTGCTTCGCCGCTCACCCGTTCCCGGTCAGGAATACCGGGCGAAACTCGCTGACTTCGGGATCGCCTACCTGATCGACTCCACCCGCCTGACAACCCCGGGAACCCTTATCGGAACCGCGGCGTATCTGAGCCCGGAGCAAGTCCGGGGAGCGGAGCCGGCCCCCGCCTCAGATATCTATGCTCTCGGGCTGGTTCTGGTCGAAGCGCTCACCGGGACGCGCGCGTTTCCGCAGACGGGCATCCACGAGGCGGCTCTCGCCCGGCTGACCCGCGACCCTGACATCCCCGGCACCCACGGGGATGCGTGGATGTCATTGTTGACCGCGATGACCACCAGGGACCCCGCACAACGGCCCACCGCCCTCGAGGTCGTCGTCGCGGCCACGCATCTGAACGACCCGGCGGTTGATGACGCCACCGAGCTGATCGGGTCGCCGCTCGCCACCGCGGGCACCACTATTCCCATTTCAGCTGAGGCGGCAACCAGCCAGACCGTGACGATTCTCGAGGGTGACCTGACCCAGGCGACGGTGCGGCTCGAGCAACCAGCCACCGACTCTCCCTCCGTCGCTCCTGACGGCTCCAGTCCGCGCTCGAGGGTGCGCCGGGGGCAGTTGACCGTCGTGGTCGTCACTCTCGTCGTGGTCGCCGTCATCGTCGGTCTGCTGATCTGGTCGCTCGGAGCATCAGCACCCGCTGGCGTTCCCACCTTGCCAACGCTGGAAAGCCCCCTCAACACGCACATGCAGGAACTGATGGAAGCAGTCACCCCATGACGCGCCTACGATTCGCCGCAACGGCCACAGCCCTTGCGCTCGCCCTCGGCCTCGGAGGATGCGCAGGTAGCCCGCCAGGGATCACCGCCGGCACCAGCGATCTCATGCAGTCCACCGTCGCTGCCGCAGCGAACCAGGCCGCAGTCGGCGATGCCACCGGAGCACTCGCCACCCTCGACTCCCTGCAGAGTCAACTGGATCAAGCCACCACCACGGGCGACATCTCCACCGAACGAGCCGCCGCCATCCAGCAGACGATCGACCAGGTGCGCTCCGACCTGCGCGAGACCACCGTGCCCGAGACGATTGCCCCGGAACCGGAACCCGAAGCCCCCGAGAGCACCGTCGATTCAACCGTCCCCGAGACTCCCCAAGACACCGGAGACAACGGCAACAACGGGAACGGCAAAGGGAACAACGGGAACGGCAAAAGCAACAACGGCAACGGCAACGGCAAGAACAAGTAGAGGGCAGCCCTCCGGGTGACGATGACGGACACCGGTCATCATTCATGAATCAAGATTCGTCTCGCGCCAAACGGTCACGATCGAGGCGCCGAGTGCCGCCGTCTACGAGCAAAAGGCCGTGACCGTCTCGCATGCTTCAACAGCGCCTCATCACGGCGCGGGCTCATCACGGCGCGGGCTCATCACGTCACCGAACTTGACATCCACCGCGCCGGCGAAAAGTGCGGTCGCTTGCGATTCTGTTGAAATTCTCAATCGGTGCCGAACGCGGCCCGTTGTCGCGCGATTGCGCCGGTGCTAGCGTTCGCGGTGAACGCGCACTGGCCCGTCCCTAGGAGGCGATCATGGCCGACACCGATGTCACCAAGCCGAACAATTCACGGCCGGAACCCGAGCACCAACTTCAGGCTGATGGGGTGACGGCCGCCGGATCGATCGTGATGGCGGTTGCGGGCAGCGCACCGGCATATTCAATTGCAGCGACGACGGCCACCTTGGTGGCGGTGGCCGGACTCGCCAGCCCGGCCGCATTGCTGTGGTGCGCGCTGCCGATGCTCGGGATCGCCTGGGCATTCGCCTATCTCGGTCGTGCCGATGTCAACGCCGGCGCGGCGTATTCCTGGGTCGGCCGTGCGCTGCATCCGATTCTCGGATTTCTCTCGGGCTGGGCCCTCGTGGTCTCGGCGACGATCTTCATGGTTGCCGGTGCACTGCCGGCGGGGGTGATGACCGTCGCGCTGTTCAGTCCAGAGAACACGAACAACGTGCCGCTGGTGACCGCGATCGGTGCGGTCTGGTTCTTGGTCATGGCGACCTGTGTTCTTGTCGGTGTGCGCATCACGGCGCGCGCGCAGTGGGTCATGACGTCGATCGAGGTCACCATCCTGGTGGTCTTCGCGATTGTCGCCATTGTGCACGCCATGTCAGGGGCAACAGCGGGCCCGGCCTTCTCGTGGGATTGGTTCGGTTTCGGGCATTTCAGCGGTGTCGGAACGTTCGTCGCGGCAGCGCTGGTAGCGGCGTTCTACTACTGGGGATGGGATGTTGCGGCGAATCTCAACGAGGAGACGAAGAACGGCAAGAAGGCGTCGGGCATCGGCGGCCTCGTCGGCGTGATAATCGTCTTTCTCCTGTTCGAGATCTTCACGGTCGCGACGCTGGTGATTTTGCCGGCAGCGACGATCGAGGACAACAGTGGAAACGTGCTTGGTGTGCTCGGCGAAGCGATTTGGCCGGGTATCGGTGGCAAGATTCTGATCGTCGCCGTCATGCTTTCAACGATCGCCACGTTGGAGACGACGTTGATCCAGGTCACCCGCACGCTGTTCGCAATGGGCCGAGACAACACCATTCCGGCCGCGTTCGGTCACGCGCACCCCAAGTGGCGCACTCCGGCCTTCGCGACTCTGGTGGTCACCGGTGTTTCAGTCGTGCTGTTCATCGGTTCGAACTTCTTGGGCAGCGTCGGCGAGATTCTCGGCAACGCCATCAGCTCGATTGGCCTGCAAATCGCGTTCTACTACGCTCTGGCCGGCATCGCGGTGGTCGTCGCCTACCGCAGGGTGATCTTCACCTCGGTGAAGAACTTCATTTTCATCGGACTCTGGCCGGCGCTCGGTGCCCTGTTCATGGTGTGGATCTTCTTCGTCTCGATCCCGTCACTCGACACCATCGTGATTGTCATCGGCCTGGGCGCCCTCGCCCTCGGGATCGTGCCCATGATCATCTACTGGCGTAAGGGAGCCGCCTACTTCAGGCGCCGCCCGCTCGAACTGCCCGTTGAGTTGGACGCGAAGGCACCCGAAAACATCGACACGGGTGGAACGCCGTAGTCAGGGGCGGTACGTGACGCCACGACGAGATGGCCGGATTCGATCGGTGCGAGATTGGGAGCTCGGTCGCGCTCTTACGCGGTCGAATCGGTGTGACGGGCCCGGCTGTCGAGCACGAGCACGAGCACGAGCACGAGCCGATCGCCGGTCAGTAGGTCGACCCATCCAACGAGAGGGATCGGCCGTCGGCCGCGTACTCGGATGTGGCGCTGCCGCAGGTTGAGCCTGGCCAGGGTTTCAAGTCCTCAACCGCAGCCGGGATCAATCAAATCCCTCTTCCGCTTCCGGCAATCAGGCAGCCGAGCACGCGCCGCACGCGACGGTCCCGCGAGCATCCGTTGTGTCGCTTACGTTCAGCTGTGGGGGTGCGCAGGTCTCCTGGAGCGATGCGGATGCCCAGGGCTGAACCTGAGGGACGGGCTGGCGGGGGCGAACGGCGGCGGGTAGTGGGCAACGGGGCCGCGCCGCGCGGTCGGGCGCACGAGAGGCGCAGCGGTCGAAGCGGCCCGCGGGCATCCGTTGTGTCGCTTACGTACAGCTGTGGGGGTGCGCAGGTCTCCCGGAGCGATGCGGATGCCCAGGGCTGAACCTGAGGGACGGGCTGGCGGGCGGGGACAAACGGCAACGGGCCGTGAGGCAGTTTCGGCAATATATTTCCGGAAATGGGGAAATCGGTTCCGTTGAGTGGGGCGTCAGCCTCACATCGGCACGAATCGGCAGGATCCTGCCGGTCTACGTTGGTTCAGGACGGTTCGGCTGTGCTCAGCGAGCGCGCGGCACGACGAACTGCATGACGCGGGCATCCTGGCCGTCTAGCTCTGCCCACGGCTTCAGTGGTTCGAGCACCGTGAATGCACTCGTCGGATAGCGCGAGGTGGCTTCGTCGAGTGCGTCGTCATCGGAGTCTGCGGAGGCGAGATGGTCGACGAGTTCCTGAACGCCGGGCATGTGGGCGATGACCAGCACGCAGCCCGCGGAATCTGGCGCATGGTTGATCACGGCAAGCATGCGGAGCGGGGACGCCGCATAGAGCGCGTCGTGCAACTCGGCCTCTGGCGCATCGTCGCCCAACTCGGAGAGCACCCCTGCACAGGTCTGCTGAGTGCGTGTCGCCGAGGAGCAGAGGATGACGTCGGGCACGAGGTCATGTTTGCGAAGCCAGGTGCCGGCCAGGGCTGCTTCGCCGTGCCCGCGGGGGAGAAGGGGGCGGTCGAAATCGGCAACGCCGGCCGGCCAGTCGGACTTCGCGTGCCGCATGATGATCAGTCGCTTCGGGGAGTGCTCGCTCATGGCGATAGCCTAGGCCGACACGGCTCGGCTGTGCTCCGGCCACCGCAACGACCACCGGCTTCGCCCTGATATGCTGAACAGGTTGACAACCTTTAAGAGCCGTCCTGTGAGACGGGGAAGGGAGTCGGTTGATGGCGCGTACCGTGCTGCAGCAGGCTGATATTGCCCGAGCGTTGACTCGGATCTCCCATGAGATCCTGGAGTCCAATCGTGGCCCAGACAATCTCGTGATTCTCGGCATCCCGACCCGCGGCGTTCTTCTCGCTCAGCGGATCGCCGAAACCATCGCCCGGATCGAACCGAGCGCCACCGACGTGCAAGTCGGCTCGCTCGACGTCACGATGTACCGTGACGACCTCGCGCACTCGCTGACCCGCACCCCGGCGCCCACCTCGGTTCCCGGCAGCATCGACGGCAAGACCGTCGTGCTGGTCGACGACGTGCTCTTCTCCGGCCGCACCATCCGGGCCGCCCTCGACGCCCTGGGCGATCACGGTCGCCCGCGCGCCGTGCGCCTCGCCGTGCTCGTCGACCGCGGTCACCGTGAACTCCCGATCCGCGCAGACTTCGTCGGCAAGAACCTGCCGAGTTCCACCGACGAGCGCATTAACGTGCACCTGGCGGAGGTCGACGGCGACGAGTTCGTGAGCATCGAATCCACGCGCGGCGAATCACCCACCGTAAAATCACACACCGTCGAATCACACACCGCCGAGTCCGCCTCGGCCACCACGAAGGGGCGTGACGACGCATGAGGCACCTGCTCTCCACCAAGGGCATCGACCGTGCCGAAGCGATCGGCCTGCTCGACATCGCAGAAGACATGGCGGATGTCGCCAACCGCGAAGTCAAGAAGCTCCCGACCCTGCGCGGCAAGACCGTCGTCAACCTCTTCTTCGAAGACTCGACGCGCACCCGCATCTCATTCGAGGCAGCAGCCAAACGACTCTCGGCCGACGTGATCAACTTCAGCGCCAAGGGTTCGAGCGTCTCCAAAGGTGAAAGCCTCAAGGACACGGCGCAGACTCTCGCCGCGATGGGTGCAGACGGCGTCGTCATCCGTCACCAGGCCTCCGGCGCACCCCAGGTGCTGGCAGAGAGCGGCTGGATCGACGCGGGAATCATCAATGCCGGCGACGGCACCCACGAACACCCGACCCAGGCATTTCTCGACGCATTCACCATCCGTCGCCGCCTGCACGGAGCGGCATCCCGCGGCAAAGACCTCGACGGCGTGAGCGTCACCATCGTCGGTGACATCTTGCACTCCCGGGTCGCCCGCTCGAATCTCTGGCTGCTCACGACCCTCGGCGCCGAGGTCACCTTCGTCGCGCCGCCCACGCTCGTGCCGGCCGATCACTCGTCTTGGCCGGCCACCGTCGGTTTCGACCTCGACGCCGCCGTCGACGCCGGACCAGACGTGATCATGATGTTGCGCATTCAAGCTGAACGGATGAACGCCGCGTTTTTCCCGAACAGCCGGGAGTATTCCCGCAGCTGGGGTCTGGACGACGCGCGTTTCTCGCGGCTGCGTGCGGATAGCATTGTCATGCACCCCGGTCCAATGAATCGCGGCTTGGAAATCTCGTCGAAAGCGGCGGATTCCGCCCAGTCGAGTGTGCTTGAGCAGGTAACCAATGGTGTGTCGGTTCGGATGGCGGCACTGTACTTGCTGCTTTCCGGCGATCGGGAGGATTCATAGATGTCGACTGAGCAAAGCGAACGCTACCTGATTCGTGGGGCGCGCCTGCCCGACGGCACCAGGTCTGACCTGGTGCTCGGCGACACGCGCATCCTCGAGATGGGCACCGCCCTCTCCGCTGCCGGCGCCACAGTCATCGATGCCGACGGTCTCGTGGCACTGCCCGGCCTCGTCGACCTGCACACGCACCTGCGCGAACCCGGCTACGAGCAGAGCGAAACCGTGCTCACCGGCAGCCAGGCTGCAGCGGTTGGCGGCTTCACGAGCGTCTTCGCCATGGCCAACACCTCCCCGGTGCAAGACACCGCTGGGGTGGTCGAGCAGGTTCTCGCCCTCGGCGAGCGGGCCGGCTACGTCACCGTGCAACCCATCGGCGCCGTCACCGTGGGACTCGCCGGCAAGAACCTCGCCGAGATCGGTGCCATGGCCGCCAGCCGCGCCCAGGTGCGGGTCTTCTCCGATGACGGCTTCTGCGTCTCAGACCCGCTGCTCATGCGCCGCGCGCTCGAATACGTCAAGGCATTCGGCGGTGTCATCGCCCAGCATGCCCAGGAACCCCGCCTCACCGAGGGCGCCCAGATGAACGAGGGCGTCGTCTCGGCCGAACTCGGCCTGACCGGCTGGCCGGCCGTCGCCGAAGAGTCGATCATCGCCAGGGATGTCTTGCTCGCCGAGCACGTCGGCTCGCGTCTGCACGTCTGCCACGTCTCGACCGCCGGTTCCGTCGACGTGATCCGCTGGGCCAAGGCCCGCGGCATCCAGGTCACCGCCGAGGTCACCCCGCACCACCTGCTGCTGACCGAAGAACTGATCACCGGCTACGACGCCCGCTACAAGGTCAACCCGCCGCTGCGTCGCAGGGAAGACACCGAAGCATTGCGAGCGGCCCTGGCCGACGGCACCATCGACATCGTGGCCACCGATCACGCCCCGCACCCGGTCGAGTCGAAGGACTGCGAATGGGATGCCGCGGCCAACGGCATGGTCGGCCTCGAGTCGGCGCTGTCAGTGGTGCACGCCTCTGTGGTGGCCAACGGGCTGCTCGGCTGGGCTGACGTGGCCCGAGTACTCTCGGCCACGCCAGCCCGTATCGGTGGCCTCTCCAGTCAGGGGCAGGCGCTCGAAGTCGGTGCCCCTGCCGAGCTGACGCTCTACGACCCCGCTGCCAGCCGCGTCTTCGGCACCTCAGACCTCGCCGGCAAGGGCGTCAACTCGCCCTACCTGCAGATGACCCTGCCTGGGCAGGTGCGCGCGACGTTCCACCGCGGCTGTGCCACGGTGCTGGATGGCGCGCTGCGCGAGGCCGCAGAGATCTCGGCCCTCGCCGGAGGAATGGAGTTCAGCCGTGGATAGGGTTCTCCCCACCGTCATCGTCGTCATTGTGCTCCTCGGAGTACTGCTGCTCATGCTGCGAAGCTGGCGACGACGAACCCGCCGTGACGCCGGCCTCGCCGCCGGATACCCGGCACCCGCCGAGAGTGCGCCGCTCGAGTCGGCCGGGGTTCTTTATGTCGCCACGACCCCGCGTGACGCACCACTCGAACGCCTGGCCATTCCCGGCCTCGCTTTCCGTGCTCGCGCGACACTGACGGTGACGGATGCCGGTGCGATCGTCGCTCCGAACGGCGAAAACTCGGTGTTCATCCCGGTTTCAGCGATCGAGCGTGTGACCGAAGCCACCTGGGCTATCGACCGCGCCGTCGAAACCGGCGGGCTCCTGCTGATCGGCTGGATGTTGAACACGGCGCCCGCTGCATCCACATCTGCTGCATCCACATCTGCTGCAGCGGCATCCGCTTCATTTGCACCCGCCGCGACATCCGCTTCCGCGACCACCAGCGTCGACAGCTACTTCCGCATCACCGACCCGGCAGACCGGGTTCGGATTGTTGCCGCCCTTCGTTCCATCGCTCCCGAGGCCACCGGCCCGGATCTCTCCACCGAAAGTGAGGCGTAGCGTGAGCTACTCAGCCAGCAACCGAACCATTACTGACCGCGCGGCTCCGGCCGTGCTCGTGCTGGAAGACGGCAAGCGATTCGTCGGAAAGGCGTACGGCGCACTCGGCCAGACCCTCGGCGAGCTCGTCTTCGCCACCGGCATGACCGGCTACCAGGAGACGCTGACCGACCCGTCATACGCCGGCCAGATCGTCTTGATGACGGCGCCGCACATCGGCAACACGGGCGCCAACGACGAAGACATGGAATCGCGCCGCATCTGGGTCTCCGGTTTCGTTGTGCGTGAGCCCGCCCGCGTCGTCTCGAACTTCCGGTCCCAGCGCAGCCTGGACTCCGACCTCGAGACCGGGGGAGTCGTCGGCATCAGCGGCATCGACACCCGCGCGATCACGCGTCACATTCGCTCGGCAGGTTCGATGCGCTCCGGCATTTTCTCGGGTGCCGACTTCGACCTTTCCGAAGGCGAGCAGCTTGAACTCGTGCGCAACGCGGCGAACATGGCCGGCCGCAACCTCTCCGACGAGGTGTCGACCGTCGACCCGTTCTCGCTGCCCGCCCAGGGCGAGCGCATCGGTACCGTCGCCGTGCTCGACCTCGGTGTGAAAACCTCGACGCTCAATTTTCTCGCCGAGCGCGGCTTCGAAGTGCTCGTGCTTCCGCAGACCGTCACCGCTGAGCACGTCCTGTCGCTCAAGCCCGACGCGCTGTTCTTCTCGAACGGTCCAGGCGACCCCGCCGCCTCCGACGCCCACGTCGCACTGCTGCAGGAATGCCTCCGCGCCGGCCTGCCCTACTTCGGCATCTGCTTCGGCAACCAGCTGCTCGGCCGGGCCCTCGGTTTCCGCACCTACAAGCTGCCGTTCGGGCACCGCGGCATCAACCAGCCGGTGCTCGACAAGTCGACCGGCCGCGTCGAGATCACCTCGCAGAACCACGGCTTCGCCGTTGACATGCCCATCGAGGGCGTGCACGAGTCGCGCACGGGCTTCGGCAATGTCGAAGTGAGCCACTACAGCCTCAACGACAACGTGGTCGAAGGCATCCGCTGCCTCGACATCCCCGCGTTCAGCGTGCAGTACCACCCCGAGTCTGCGGCCGGCCCGCACGACGCCAACTACCTTTTTGATCGATTCAGGGAGATGGTGCTTGCCCAGACGGCAACCACCGGAGCAGGAGACGCCAAGTAATGCCCAAGCGCGACGATATCAACAGCGTCCTTGTCATCGGCTCCGGCCCGATCGTCATCGGTCAGGCCTGTGAGTTCGACTACTCAGGCACCCAGGCGTGCCGTGTGCTGCGCGAAGAGGGGGTGCGCGTCATCCTCGTCAACTCCAACCCGGCCACGATCATGACCGACCCCGACTTCGCCGACGCCACCTACATTGAGCCGATCACCGCGGAGATCCTCGAGACGATCATCGCCAAGGAGCGTCCAGACGCAATCCTGCCGACCCTCGGCGGCCAGACGGCGCTGAACGCCGCCATGGAACTGCACTCGCTCGGAATTCTCGAGAAGTACAACGTCGAGCTCATCGGCGCCAAGTTCGAGGCCATTCAAAAGGGCGAAGACCGTCAGATCTTCAAGGAGCTCGTGCTCGCGGCCGGCGCCGATGTGGCCCGCTCGCACATCGCGCACACCGTCGAAGAAGCGGTCGGTTTCGCCGACGACCTCGGTTACCCGCTCGTCGTGCGCCCGTCGTTCACCATGGGCGGTCTCGGGTCCGGCTTCGCCTACAACGAAGCAGAACTGCGTCGCATCGTCGGCGACGGCCTGCACCAGAGCCCGACCACCGAGGTGCTGCTCGAAGAGTCGATCCTCGGTTGGAAAGAGTACGAACTCGAAATGATGCGCGACACAGCGGATAACACCGTTGTCGTCTGCTCGATCGAAAACGTCGACCCGGTCGGCGTGCACACGGGCGACTCGATCACCGTGGCCCCCGCGTTGACTCTGACCGACCGTGAGTACCAGAAGCTGCGCGACATCTCGATCGACATCATCCGTGCGGTGGGCGTCGACACCGGTGGCTGCAACATCCAGTTCGCGATCGACCCGTCGAACGGTCGCATCATCGTCATCGAAATGAACCCGCGCGTCTCGCGTTCCTCGGCACTGGCCAGCAAGGCAACCGGCTTTCCGATCGCCAAGATCGCTGCGAAGCTCGCCCTCGGCTACCGTCTCGACGAGATCCCCAACGACATCACCAAGGTCACGCCGGCCAGCTTCGAGCCCACGCTCGACTACGTGGTCGTCAAGGTTCCGCGCTTCGCGTTCGAGAAGTTCCCGGCCGCCGACGCCCGCCTGACCACCACCATGAAGTCGGTCGGTGAGGCCATGGCCATCGGCCGCAACTACGCCTCCGCCCTGCAGAAGGCACTGCGTTCACTCGAGAAGCGCGGCTCCTCGTTCCACTGGGGAACCGAAGACCGCACGCTCGACGAGCTGCTGATCGCCGCCGAAATCCCCACCGACGGCCGCATCGTCACGGTGCAGCAGGCGTTCCGCAAGGGCGCCACCATCGAGCAGCTTTTCGAAGCCACCAAGATCGACCCGTGGTTCCTCGACCAGATCGTGCTGATCAACGAGGTCGCCGACGCCGTCGCCGCCTCGGCGACGCTCGACACCGACATCCTGCGCCTGGCCAAGGACCACGGTTTCTCCGACGCTCAGATCGGCGAACTCCGCGGCTTCGGCGAAGCGGATGTGCGCAAGGTGCGTCACATCCTCGGCGTGCGCCCGGTCTTCAAGACCGTCGACACCTGTGCCGGCGAGTTCCCCGCCGAGACGCCGTACCACTACTCGAGCTACGACCAGGAGACCGAGGTCACCCCGAGCGATCGCAAGAAGGTCGTCATCCTTGGTTCCGGTCCGAACCGCATCGGTCAGGGCGTCGAGTTCGACTACTCCTGCGTGCACGCCTCGTTCGCCCTCTCCGATGCCGGCTACGAGACGATCATGATCAACTGCAACCCGGAGACCGTCTCCACCGACTACGACACGAGCGACCGTCTCTACTTCGAGCCGCTCACGCTCGAAGACGTGCTGGAGATCATCCACGCCGAAAGCCAGAGCGGCGAGCTCGTCGGCGTCGTTGTGCAGCTCGGCGGCCAGACCGCACTCGGCCTGGCCAAGGGTCTCAAGGCCGCCGGCATCCCGATTCTCGGCACCACGCCCGAAGCAATCGACCTGGCCGAAGAGCGCGGAGAGTTCTCGCGTATCCTCGACGAGGCCGGCCTGCTGGCCCCGCGCAACGGCACGGCCACCGACTACACCGGTGCCGTCGTCGTGGCAGAGGAGATCGGTTACCCCGTACTCGTGCGCCCCAGCTACGTGCTCGGCGGACGCGGGATGGAGATCATCTACGACAGCCCCTCGCTGGCTGACTACTTCACCCGCATGGCCGGTCAGGGCATCATCGGTCCGTCGCACCCGCTGCTGGTCGACCGCTTTCTCGACGACGCCATCGAAATCGATGTCGACGCCATCTACGACGGTCACGAGCTGTACATCGGCGGCGTGATGGAGCACATCGAAGAAGCCGGCATTCACTCAGGTGACTCCAGCTGCACCCTTCCCCCGGTCACCCTCGGCCGCGCCGAGATCGACCGCGTGCGCGACGCCACTCTCGCCATCGCCCAGGGCATCGGTGTGCGCGGTCTGCTCAACGTGCAGTTCGCCATCGGCGCCGGCGTGCTCTACGTGCTCGAAGCCAACCCGCGTGCCTCGCGTACCGTGCCGTTCGTCGCCAAGGCGCTCGGTATCACGCTGGCGAAGGCCGCCTCGCTCATCATGGTCGGCCGCACCATCGCCGAGCTCAAGGCCGAGGGCAAGCTGCCCCTCATCGACGGCTCCCGCGTGCCGCTCGACGCCCCCGTCGCCGTCAAGGAGGCCGTGCTGCCGTTCAAGCGGTTCCGCACCCCGGCCGGCGACGTCGTCGACTCCGTGCTCGGCCCGGAGATGCGTTCCACCGGTGAGGTCATGGGCATCGACCGCGACTTCCCGCGTGCGTTCGCGAAGAGCCAGATGGCGGCCTACGGCGGAATGCCGCTGGAGGGCACCGTGTTCGTCTCGGTGTCCGACCGCGACAAGCGCGCCATCATCCTGCCGGTGCTGCGTTTGAAGCAGCTCGGCTACGAGATCATGGCGACGGAGGGCACCGCTCTCGTCTTGAAGCGCAACGGCATCGACGCGCAGGTGGTGCGCAAGTTCAGCGAGAAGCAGGTCGACGGCGAATTGTCGATCGTCGACCTCATCCGTCGCGAAGAAGTCGACGTCGTCATCAACACGCCCGGTGGTCGCACCGCTCGGGCCGACGGCTACGAGATCCGCGCCGCCGCTGTCGCCGGTGACCTTCCGCTGTTCACGACGATCGCCGAACTCGCCGCCGCCGTGGCCTCGATCGACGCCATCCGTGAGGGCTTCGAGGTCACGTCGCTGCAGGAGTACGCGATCACCCGCGAGGCCGCCCTGTGACCGACGCCGTATCGAGTGTCCCGGTGATGAACGAAGTGACCTCGTTCGGCGACCGTCTGTCGCAGACGTTCGCGCGCTTCGGTCAGCTCTGTGTCGGCATCGACCCGCATTCCTGGTTGCTGGCGGACTGGAACCTGCCGGACACCGCTGATGGTGCCGAATCGTTCGGGCGCACGGTTGTTGCCGCTGCGGCCGGACAGGCCGGCATCGTCAAGCCACAGGTCGCGTTCTACGAACGCTTCGGTTCGGCGGGTTTCATCGCCCTCGAACGCGTGCTGGCCGATGCCAGGGCAGCCGGACTTCTCGTGATCGGCGACGCCAAACGCGGCGACCTCGGCACCAGTGTCGAGGCCTACGCCGAGGCCTGGCTGACTCCCGGGTCACCGCTTGAGGTCGATGCGCTCACCGTCAGCGGGTACATGGGCGTTGGCTCGCTCGATTCAGCGATCGCCATTGCCCGGCGTGCCGGCAAGGGACTGTTTCTGCTCGGCGCCACCTCCAATCCAGAGGGTGCCGCGCTTCAGCGTGCAACCGTGGGGGAGGGCGCGTACGCCGGCGCCACCGTCGCCCGTGCCATTCTCGATGACATCGCCGAACGCAATGCGCAGAGCGACTCCGGTGCGCTCGGCTCGCTGGGCGTTGTGCTCGGCGCCACCGTCGACCTCGCCGGATTCGGCATCGACGTTCACGCTGCACCCACCAGCGCGCTCACCCCCGTGCTCGCACCGGGGTTCGGACATCAGGGCGCACAACTCGCCGCGGTGAACACGATTTTCGGCGGGTATGCGCCAGGCGTTATCCTGAGTGAATCGCGCAGCATCCTCTCCGCCGGACCCGACCGGATCACGAAGGCGATCCAGCACAAAGTAGAAGAAGCAGGTTCTGCCCGTGGCTGACAAGCACTCCACCCCACCCGACGTCGACCGGGTCGCCGCGTCACGCGCCGCTGTGGCGGCACGCCGCGCTCGGGCCGCAGTGAAAGCTGCGGTCGCCGCACGCGAACGCACCCCACTCGAGGTGTTGGCTGCGGCCACCGCCGAACCGAACGGCGTCGAAGGGCGCCTGCGCGTGACTGAGCTGCTCACCAGCATCCCCGCCATCGGTGTCACCAAGATGCAGCGGATCATGCAACAGCAGGGCATCTCGCCGTCGAAGCGACTCGGCGGCCTGGGCTCGCACCAGCGTGTCAGGCTGCACGACTTTCTCGCCGGTCTCGAGTCATCGCGCCGTTCGACAACGGCGCAGCGCTCCGCGTCGAAGTCGGCTTCGGCAACGGATGCGAAGGAGGCTGCCGCCGAATCGGGCTTGATCGTTCTGGCCGGCCCGACCGCGGTCGGTAAGGGAACGGTGGCCGGGTACATCCGCGAGAACTATCCCGATGTGCTCTTGTCGGTCTCCGCGACCACGCGCACCCCTCGCCCCGGCGAGGTCGAAGGAGTGAGCTACTTCTTCGTCGACGACGCCGAGTTCGACCGGATGGTCGAAGCGGGCGAGTTGCTGGAGTGGGCGACGGTTCACAACGCCTTCCGCTATGGCACCCCGCGCAAACCCGTCGAAGAGGCCATCGCCGCCGGCAACAGTGTGCTCCTGGAGATTGATTTGCAGGGCGCTCGGTCGGTTCGATCGGCAATGCCGGAGGCGAAACTCGTCTTTCTGCTTCCTCCCAGCTGGGAAGAACTTGTGCGTCGACTGATCGGTCGCGGCACCGAGGATTCCGCGGAACAGACCCGTCGACTCGACACTGCGCGGCGTGAATTGGCTGCTCAGAACGAGTTCGATTACCGTGTCGTGAACCACACCGTGGCCGACGCAGCTCGCGAGGTCGTAGACTTGATGCAGATTCCTACGGATTCCGCGCGCCCTTAAGCGCGTCGGCGTTTGTATCCGCGTCGCACTCGACGCCTGATCCACCTGAAATTGCGCATCTGCGCGACCTGCTCTGAAGGAGTGAGACACCAATGGCCACCAAGCCCGCTGGCATCATTGACCCGCCCATCGACGACCTGCTCTCCAAGGTTGACTCGAAGTACGCCCTGGTGATCTTCGCCTCGAAGCGTGCTCGTCAGATCAACGACTACTACGCAGACCTTCACGAAGGCAGCCTGTTCGACAACGTCGGCCCGCTCGTCGACTCGACGGTCGACGACAAGCCGTTGTCTGTCGCACTGCGCGAGATCAACGAGGACAAGCTCACCTCGAAGCCGATCGTCGAGTAGTCGCTTTCGACTGCTAGTTTCACCACCGAGGCGCGCATAATGTCGTCAGCTCCCAGGATTGTCGTCGGTATCACCGGCGGCATCGCTGCGTATAAGGCTGTCAACGTTGTGCGCGCCTTTGTGCTGCGCGGATTCGACGTGCACGTCGTCGCCACCGAGGCGGCACTCCGCTTCGTCGGCACGCCGACCCTCGAGGCGATTTCGCGTAACCCGGTCTACACCGGGCTGTACGACGGCGTGTCAGAGGTGCGCCACGTGGCAATCGGCCAGTCGGCTGACTTGATCGTGATCGCACCCGCCACCGCCAACTCCATCGCCAAGCTCGCCGCCGGCCTCGCCGACGACCTGCTCGGCAACACGATTCTTGCCAGCACCGCCCCGCTCGTGATCGCGCCGGCCATGCACACCGAGATGTGGAACAACGCCGCCACCGTCGCGAATGTGGCGACGCTGCGCTCCCGTGGCGTGACCATCATCGGCCCGGGCGTCGGTGCGCTGACCGGCACGGATGTCGGCCCCGGCCGGATGGAAGAGCCAGAGACGATCGTCGAGGTGGCGCTGGCCACCCTCGCGCACGCCTCCGGACACCGATTTCTCGCTGAGCTGTCGGCATCCGCTGATCTGGTGGGCACCCGTATCGTGATCAGCGCCGGCGGAACCCGCGAGCCGCTTGACCCGGTGCGCTACCTCGGCAACCGCTCGAGCGGCAAACAGGGAGTCGCGTTGGCGCAGGCTGCCGCTTCCCGCGGCGCACAGGTGACCTTGATCGCCGCGCACCTAGAAGTCGACGCGCCAGCCAACATCGATGTCGTGCGGGTGTCGAGCGCCCTCGACCTTGATGCAGCGATGCGCGAGCAAGCCCCGACCGCCGATGTCGTGATCATGGCCGCCGCCGTGGCCGATTACCGCCCGGTGACGGTGGCACCGGGAAAGATCAAGAAGGAGGTTGCCGGGGACACGCTCACCCTCGACCTCGTCAAGAACCCCGACATTCTCGCAGCGCTCTCTGCCGCGAAGGCCCCCGGCCAGATCGTGATCGGATTCGCCGCCGAGACCGAGCCGGACACCGATGCCCTCGTGGCGCTCGGTCGCGCGAAGATCGCCCGCAAGGGTTGCGATTACCTGGTTGTGAACAGGGTCGGTTGGACCGAAGGCTTTGCGTCAGATGACAACGTCGTGATCGTGCTCGATGCGACCGGAGCTATAGTGAATGAGGCTTCCGGAAGCAAGATTTCGGTGGCCAATCGCATCCTCGACGTCATCGCCCACAGCCCCGTCTAGCAGCAGTTCACTGTAGGCACGGCCCGGCCTGACGGCGGCTGCGACTCTCTATTTTCACTTTCAGCTTCACCGTGAGCTGCACCATTGGCTTCTACCGAGACGGACCAGATGAGCGATCTTCGCCTCTTCACCTCAGAATCAGTCACCGAAGGACACCCCGACAAGATCTGTGACCAGATCTCCGACAGCATCCTCGACGCACTCCTGACCGAAGACCCGCAGAGCCGGGTCGCTGTCGAGACCCTCGTCACCACCGGGCTCGTGCATGTCGCCGGCGAAGTGACCACAGAAGCGTATGTCGAGATTCCGTCGATCGTGCGCAAATGCATCACCGACATCGGCTACAACTCCAGCGATGTCTGGTTCGACGGCCGTTCCTGCGGCGTCTCGATTTCGATCGGCGGCCAGTCTCCCGACATCGCCCAGGGCGTCGACAACGCATTCGAGTCACGCGTCGAGTCGAGCACCGATGACTTCGACAAGCAGGGTGCCGGCGATCAGGGCATCATGTTCGGTTACGCGACCCGCGAGACCCCCGAGCTGATGCCGATCCCGATCTGGATCGCCCACCGTCTCGCCGAGCGTCTCGCGGCCGTGCGCAAGACCGGCCAGCTCGACTATCTGCGCCCGGACGGCAAGACGCAGGTCACGATCGGTTACGACGGAATCATTCCGCGCACCGTCGAGACCGTTGTCGTGTCGACACAGCACGCGCCGTCAGTGTCGAACGAGCAGCTGCGCGCCGAGGTCAACGAGCTCGTGATCCGCCCGGTTCTCGAACGGATCGACCTCGACGCCTCCGGGCTCACCACCCTGATCAACCCGACGGGCCGATTCGAAATCGGCGGCCCACAGGGGGATGCCGGTCTGACCGGCCGCAAGATCATCATCGACACCTACGGCGGCGCGAGCCGGCACGGCGGCGGTGCGTTCAGCGGCAAGGACCCGTCGAAGGTAGACCGCTCTGCCGCCTACGCGATGCGCTGGGTGGCGAAGAACGCCGTGGCTGCCGGCTTGGCCGACCGCCTCGAGGTTCAGATCGCCTACGCGATCGGCAAGGCCGCGCCCGTCGGTTTCTATGTCGAGACCTTCGGTACCGGTGTGATGAGCGACACAGAGATCACGCGCGCCCTGCAGGAGGTGTTCGATCTGCGTCCGGCGGCGATCATCCACGATCTCGACCTGCTGCGCCCGATCTACGCGCAGACGGCGGCCTATGGCCACTTCGGCCGGGAGCTACCCGATTTCACGTGGGAGCGCCTCGACCGCGTCGACGATCTGCAGAGCGCAGCCGGCCTCTAGCCATGACGGGCCTGTAGTCATGACCGGGTCCGGCCTCGTTGCGCGGGTGCTCGTCGATTCGCCGCTCCCGCAGCTCGACCATCTCTTTGACTATCGCATTCCAGAGGAGCTCGCCGATCAGGCGATCCCAGGGGTGCGGGTCACGGTGCCGTGGCGTTCGGCCGGCCGCACGATCGACGGCTATCTGATCGAGGTGTTCGACCCGACCGCGGCGACTGACGGGAACGAGGAGTTCCACGGAACTCTGAGCCCGATTGAGTCGGTCGTCTCGACGGTTTCGGTGCTGACACCCCCGATCTACCGCTTGGCGCGCCGTTTGGCCGACCGTGCGGCCGGAAACGCCAACGACATCATCCGTCTCGCCGTTCCCGGGCGGCAGGTGCGCGTTGAGAAGGCCTGGGTGGCGGCGCGCGTGCAGGCGGAAGGTGCAACGGCAGAGTCGGCGACCGATGCTGCGCGAGTGCCGGCCTCCACAGCGGCCGTCTCCGTTGGTGCGGCTGTCTCTGCTGGTGCGGCTGTCGCTGCTGGTGGCGCTGTCTCTGCCGGCGACCCTATCGACGATGTCCCAACAACTGAGCTGCCCGCACACTGGCGCTTCGTCGACTATCCGGCAGGTTCACTCGACACCGCCCTGGCCGAACGAGGCCGCCGCGCCGTCTCGGCGGTGCCGCGCCTCGTGCGCCTGGCTGACGGTCGCACCGTCGGACACTGGGCGCTCACCCTCGCCGAACTGGCTGTGCACACCCACGCGCTCGGTCGCACCGCGATCCTCGTGGTGCCTGACTTTCGCGACCAGGATCAGGTGCAGGCCGCCCTCGACCAGCTGGCGCCGTCGGGATCGGTCAGCCGCGTCGACGCCCGGCAGAGCAATCCCGACCGCTATCGCGCCTTCTTGGCCTGCCTCGGCGACGCGCCACGCATCATCCTGGGCAACCGGTCTGCGGTGTATGCCCCGGCCGACGATCTCGGACTCATCGCGCTCTGGGACGACGGCGACCCGCTGCACGGCGAGCCCCTCAGTCCCTATGTGCATGCCCGCGATGCGGCATTGGTGCGTCAGGAGCAGTCCGGCTCCGCCCTCGTCTTTCTCAGCCACGCCCGCAGCGTCGAGGTGCAGCGGCTCGTCGGCCTCGGTTGGCTCGGCGAAGTGCACCCCACCAAGAACATTCACCCGCGCGTGATCCCGACCGACTACCAGGGCGAACCCGACCCGCAAGCGCGGGCGGCCCGCATCCCGACCGCTGCCTGGCAGGCGGCGAAAGCGGCAATCGCGACGGGGCCGGTGCTCGTGCAGGTGTCGACACCGGGATACGCGCCGATGCTGGCCTGCCAGAGCTGCAAGAAGGCGGCACGCTGCACCCACTGTCAGGGGCCGCTCGCCTTGGCGTCGGCTCAGGCCACGCCGGCGTGCCGCTGGTGCGGAGCATTGGCCGCCGAGTGGCGTTGTGTGCACTGCGAAGGCCACACCCTGCGCGTCATGTCGGTCGGCTCCGGCCGCACCGCCGAGGAGCTCGGGCGCGCGTTCCCCGGGTCGCGCGTCATTCTGGCCGACGGCGAACATCTGGTGCAGCACCTCGGCGCTGAGCCAGCCCTCGTCATCGCGACGCGCGGCGCCGAACCCCTGCCGAGTGGCGGCTATCACGCCATCCTGCTGCTCGACGGCGAACGGATGCTGGCCCGCGAGTCGCTGCGCGTCGGTGAAGATCTGCTGCGGTCCTGGTCGAACACCGCTGCCCTCGCTGCTCCCGGTGCGTCAGTCGTACTGGTCGGTGTCGGGGGAGAAATCGCCCGCGCGCTCAACATCTGGCGTGCCGACGCCTTCGCCCAATCAGAACTCGACGACCGTCGCCTGCTGCGCTTTCCGCCGGCCGTGCGGGTGGCCTCGGTCACCGGCACCACCGACGACGTCAACCGCGCGCTCGTCGAGGTGGAGTCGGTGGCCGGTGTCGACGTGCTCGGACCGGTCACCACCGAGGCGCCGCTGGTGCGCGCCATTGTGCGCTTCGCCTACGCGGGCGGCGACGAGGTGGCGCGGGTGCTGAAGGCGCACATCGTGCAGAACGCCACGAAGCGTCGTGCTCCGAAGGGCGGGTCGTTTCGTCCGGCCCCGACCCTGAAGGTTCGGTTCGACGATCCGGAACTGATCTAGCGCGCCGCACCACCGCGCCTCGACCGGTGACCCACACCGTTCCGGTCCGACGCCTGCCGCCTGCCGCCTGTCGCGCCCCCATTCGACGGAGATTGTTCCGAAATCAGCCCAAATTGGGCTGAAAGAGGTCGTTTGGTTCAAAATCTCCGTCGAATGGGAGAGACAACCGCCGCTTTTGACCGCGCTCGAGAACGGATCGCACTGCGGCAGTTTCGCGACGGGCTTTGCTCGGCGCTCCACCGTCAATTTCGCGGCATCCTGCCGGGTGCCGGAGAATAGAAAGATGCGCCGCTTCGACGAGTGGCGCAGAGAGCAAAATGGCGCGCGATGCGTCGCCCAAGAACATTCTGGCCCGCAGCACTCAGGCCAAAGAACAGTCAGGACTGTGACGTAGTGATGACATTCCGCAAGATCACGAAGGCCATCGACGTTCCGGAGCTGATTCGATGAGACTCGTCTTCGCCGGAACCCCCGCCGTCGCGATCCCCAGCCTCGACGCACTCGCAGACTCCGGGCATGAGATCGCGGCCGTCATCACGCGAGCGGATGCCCCGCTCGGCCGCAAACGCGTGCTCACCCCCTCACCGGTCGCCGAGGCCGCTGCCGCGCGCGGCATCCCCGTCATCAAAGCCAACCGTCTCGACGAGACGGCGACCGCCGAGATCGCCGCTCTGCAGCCCGACCTCGGCGTCATCGTCGCGTACGGGGGACTGGTGAGGGAGCCCCTGCTCTCCACGCCCCGGCTCGGCTGGATCAACCTGCACTTCTCGCTGCTCCCGCGTTGGCGCGGCGCCTCACCCGTGCAACGCGCCGTGATCGCCGGCGACGCCGACACCGGTGCGGCCGTCTTTCAGCTGGTCGCCGAGCTCGACGCCGGCGCCGTGTTCGGCAGCTTCAGCACGCCGATTCCCCCGGATGCGACGAGCGGCAGCCTGCTCGACGCCCTCAGCCACAGCGGAGCAGAACTGCTGCTGCGCGTGGTCGATGAACTCGCGGCGGGCACGGCCACGTCCATCGAACAGAGCGGCGACGTCACCCTCGCGCCGAAGCTCGTCATCGACGACGCCCGCATCGACTGGAACGCCGGCGCCACCGAGGTCTACAACCGCCTCCGCGGAGTCACTCCGGAACCCGGAGCGTTCACCGTCATCGGCGACGCGCGCTTTAAACTTCTCGAAGTCTCACCCGTCGACGAACAGCTGACCCTCGAGCTCCCGAACCTTCCCGCGGGCACTATCCGCGCACACGACAAGAAAGTGCTGATTGGCACCGCGACGGAGCCGCTCGAGCTCCTGCGCGTTCAACCGGCTGGAAAGAACCCCATGAATGCAATCGACTGGTGGCGTGGCGTAGCAACGACAGAGGTGGTCGCCTCATGAGCGGCGAACGCGGCGAACGCAGCGACCGCAGCGACCGCGGCCAGCGCCCCTCGCGTCCCACTCGCGCGGAGCGCAACCCGCGCCCGCCGCGCTCGAATCAGTCAGACGTCGACTACGTGCAGCCCGCCCGTCGGGTGGCCTACGAGGTCATTGCCGCCGTGCGCGCCGACGACGCCTACGCGAACCTGCTGCTGCCCACGAAGATCCAGCGCGCAGCGCTGAACACCGCGGATGCCGCCCTTGCGACCGAACTCACCTACGGCACCCTGCGCATGCAGGGCTACTACGACCGAGTGATTGCGATCGCAGCCAATCGTGCGGTCACGGCCATCGACCCGGCCATTCTCGACGTGCTGCGCCTCGGCGCCCACCAACTGCTGGCCACCCGCATCGCCACCCACGCAGCGGTCAACGAATCGGTGTCGCTGGCCAAGCAGGTCGGCTCCCGCTCGGCAACGGGCTTCACCAATGGCGTCATGCGCGCCATCTCTCGGGTCAGCGCCGACGAGTGGCGCGAGCAGGTCGTTGCCGAGGCGACGAGTCCCGATGACAAGCTGGCCGCGCTCTACTCGCACCCGGTGTGGGTCGTGCGTGCCTTCCGTCAGTCGCTGCTGGCCGAAGGTCGTCAGGACGAGCTCGAAGAGCTCCTCGCCGCAGACAACGAAGCGGCCAAGGTCAACATGGTCGCCCTTCCCGGTCTCACCGAGCCGGGCCTGCGCGCTTCGCTCGGCGAGCTCGACGCGTTCTCGCCGACCGGTTTCGTGCTCGGCGGGGGAGACCCGTTCCACCTGATGAAGGAGCACGACGGCACCATTCGGGTGCAAGATGAAGGCTCGCAGCTTGCCGCGCTCACCCTGACCCGCGCGCGTCCGGTGAAGAAAGACGAGCGCTGGCTTGACCTCTGCGCCGGCCCCGGCGGAAAGGCGGCCTTGCTCGCCGCCGAAGCGCTGGCCGGCGGCGCCTTCCTCGTCGCCAATGAGGTGGTTCCGGCCCGCGCCGCGTTGGTGCGCAACGCCCTCGCCCCGGTTCCTCTTGATGTGCCGGTGTGGGAGACCGACGGCACGACCATCGCCGAACGACACGCCGACACCTTCGACCGCATCCTGCTCGACGCCCCGTGCACCGGCCTCGGCGCCCTGCGTCGCCGGCCGGAGGCACGCTGGCGCAAGCAGCCCAAGGATGTCGCCGAGCTGTCGGGTCTGCAATCGAACCTCATCGACGCGGCCCTGTCTGCCCTCGCTCCCGGCGGCATCCTGGCCTACGTCACCTGCTCGCCGCACATTGCGGAGACCCGCGGAATCGTGACCACAGCGCTCAAGAAATGGGGCGA
Organism: Glaciibacter kafniensis; assembly: GCF_039538945.1. Taxonomy (NCBI): domain Bacteria; kingdom Bacillati; phylum Actinomycetota; class Actinomycetes; order Micrococcales; family Microbacteriaceae; genus Glaciibacter; species Glaciibacter kafniensis. Next base: position 750,695 of record NZ_BAABCN010000002.1, read on the forward strand.
CTCCGTGAAGCAGCTCGACACCGCCTCCGTCGTGCAGTCGTTGTCTGAGACCGAGCTGGACCTCGCCGGTGACCCGACGGTGGTGCAGCTCTGGCCGCACCGCCACGGCACCGACGCCATGTTCATCACCCTGATCGAACGTACGAAGTAGGCTCGCAGAATGTCGACACGAATCAACCCCAGCATCCTGGCCGCCGACTTCGCGAACTTCGAACGGGAGCTCGGGCGCATCAGCACCGCAGACCTGGCGCACGTCGACGTGATGGACAACCATTTCGTTCCCAACCTCACCTTCGGCCTGCCCATGGTCGAACGGCTGCAGCAGGTGTCGCCCATTCCCCTCGACGTTCACCTGATGATCGACGATCCTGACCGCTGGGCACCCGGCTACGCGGAGACCGGCGCATTCTCGGTGACTTTCCACGCCGAAGCGGCGGCTGACCCCGTTGCGCTGGCTCGCACCCTGCGCTCGATCGGCGCCCGCGCCGGCCTCGCAGTGAAGCCAGGCACCGACGTCGCCGACTACCTTCCGATCCTCGCCGAGTTCGACCAGATTCTCGTGATGACCGTCGAACCCGGCTTCGGCGGGCAGAGCTTCGACCAGTCGACGATGCCGAAACTGCAGCTGCTCTCTGAAGCGGTGAAGAAGTCGGGTCTCGACATCTGGCTGCAGGTCGACGGCGGAATCACCGCAGAGACGATCCAGATCGCAGCAGCAGCGGGCGCCGACACCTTCGTCGCCGGCTCCAGCGTTTTTCGGGGTGAGCCGGCCGAGCAGATCGCCCTGCTCCGTGCCGCGGCGAACGAACACCGCCACGCGCACTAGTAACCTGTAGACGTGAAGAATTTTGACGCACTTTTCGCCGAGCTGAGCGAAAAAGCACTGACCAGGCCGGAAGGCTCTGGAACAGTCCGTGAGCTCGACGCCGGCGTACACGCGATTGGCAAGAAGATCGTCGAGGAAGCCGCCGAAGTCTGGATGGCCGCCGAGTACCAGAGCGACACCGAGACGGCCGAGGAGATCTCGCAGCTGCTCTACCACCTGCAGGTTCTCATGCTCGCCAAGGGATTGACCCCGACGGACATCTACCGACATCTGTGATCAGCGTGGCCTCTGCCACCTGCGAGCTGTGTCGACCGGCAGCGCAACGCGCTGTCGAACATCCGTCAATCCCTGATCCACACGAGAGTCAATCATGCTGAGAATTGCCGTTCCCAATAAGGGTTCCCTGTCAGAAACCGCCGCCCAGATGCTGTTCGAGGCCGGCTACACCGGTCGCCGCGACCCGCGCGACCTGGTCGTCGCCGACCCGGCCAACGACGTCGAGTTCTTCTACCTCCGCCCGCGCGACATCGCCACCTATGTCGGAAGCGGCGCCCTCGACGTGGGAATCACCGGTCGCGACCTGCTGCTGGACTCCCACTCGCCCGCGAAAGAAATCGCGAACCTCAACTTCGGCGACTCGACCTTCAGATTCGCCGGCCCGGCCGGTCGATTTGAGACCCTCGCCGATCTGGCCGGTCTCCGTGTCGCCACCAGCTACCCGGGACTCGTTGAACGCTTTCTTGCCACCCACGACGTGAAGGTGCAGCTCGTCACGCTCGACGGCGCCGTCGAATCGGCCGTTCAGCTCGGTGTCGCGGATGCCGTCGCCGACGTCGTGTCGACCGGGTCGACACTGCGCAAGGCCGGCCTTGAAATCTTCGGCCCGGTCATTCTCGAATCGACAGCCGTTCTGATCGATTCCGGCAACGAGAAGCCGGGCATTGCCACGCTGCTCCGCCGCCTGCAGGGTGTTCTCGTCGCACGCCAGTACGTGCTGATGGACTACGACATCCCCGTCGCGCAGCTGGACGCCGCCTGCCAATTGGCTCCCGGCATCGAATCGCCCACCGTCTCGTCGCTGCACGATCCCGAGTGGGTCGCCGTGCGGGTGATGATTCCGCGCAAGGAGATGAACTCGGTGATGGACGACCTCTACGAGCTCGGTGCCCGCGCCATCCTCGTCACGACAATTCACAACGCGCGTCTCTAAACTTGTGATGATGACGGCTCTGAACATGAGTGATCTGATGCGCTGCACTACGGCAAAGGAGTACCGGTCATGACTCTTGCGGTGCGCGTGATTCCCTGCCTCGACGTCGCGAACGGTCGTGTCGTCAAGGGTGTCAATTTTGAGAACCTGCGCGACGCGGGCGATCCGGTCGAACTGGCCAGACGCTACTACGAGCAGGGTGCAGACGAGTTGACGTTTCTCGACGTCACCGCCACCGTCGACAACCGGGCGACGACGTATGACGTGGTGCGCGCGACCGCAGAACAGGTGTTCATCCCGTTGACCGTCGGTGGCGGCATCCGCAGCGTCGAAGACGTGGCCAAGCTTCAGGGCAATGGCGCAGACAAGATCGGTCTGAACAGCGCGGCAATTGCGCGCCCTGCCCTGATCGGTGAGATTGCCGACCGCTACGGTTCGCAGGTGCTCGTGCTCTCGCTCGACGTCAAGCGCAGCAATCGCACCGAATCTGGCTTCGTCGTGACCACCCACGGTGGCCGCACGGAGACCGACCTCGACGCCCTCGCCTGGGCGACGACCGCGATCGAACTCGGTGCGGGGGAGTTGCTGGTCAACTCGATCGACGCCGACGGCACCAAGGCCGGGTTCGACACCGAGCTGATCGCTCTGATGCACGCACTCAGCACGGTTCCGGTGATCGCCTCCGGCGGCGCCGGAAGGGTGTCCGACTTTCCGCCGGCCATTCGTGCCGGTGCCGATGCGGTACTCGCCGCCTCGGTCTTTCACAGCGGTGAACTCACCATCGGCGACGTCAAACGCGAGCTGGCCGGCGCGGGAATGCTGGTGCGCTGATGACGACCGACACTTTCAACACGGCCGACAACACGGCCGGCAGACCACGTGGCCTGGACGCTGCGCTGAACGCAGCGGTGTTCAACTCCGACGGGCTGCTTCCTGCCGTCATCCAGCAGCACGACACCCAGGAGGTGCTCATGCTCGGTTGGATGGACCGCGAGGCGATGCGCCGCACCCTCACGGAAGGCCGCGTCACCTTTTGGTCGCGTAGCCGCCAGGAGTATTGGCGCAAGGGGGACACCTCAGGCCACGCGCAGTATGTGCACTCCGCCGCGTTGGACTGTGACAATGACACCCTTCTGGTGCAGGTCGACCAGGTCGGTGTGGCCTGCCACACCGGCACGCGCACCTGCTTCACCGATCGCGACCTCGACGTGACCACCGGCCGCCGACCCGACGCCGCCCCACTGACCTCGCACGAGTAAAGGATCTCTCCGCATGATCGCCGCGACAGCCGGAACCACGAGTCACGAGCAGTTCACCGAGCTGGTCGCCGAGCACCGGGTGATCCCGGTGATCCGCGAGCTCTTCGCCGACGGAGAGACCCCGGTCGGGATCTACCGCAAGCTCGCCGCCGGTGCCCCCGGCAGCTTCTTGCTTGAATCGGCGGAGCAGGGCGGCATCTGGTCGCGCTTCTCGTTCGTCGGGGTTTCCTCATTCGGCGTGCTCACGCAGAACGGCGACACCTCCGAATGGCTCGACTACGGGATCCCCGCCGAACGTGCACTCGGTGACGCGATTGAGCTCGGACCGCTGGCGGCACTGGCCCGCCTCTATGAGGCATGGCAGACGCCGCGGCTGCCCGAACATCCGCCGCTCACCGGTGGTCTCGTCGGATTCATCGGCTGGGAAGCCATCCGTCAGATTGAACACCTGCCCGACCAGCCACCGGCCGATTACGACGTGCCAGGGCAGGCATTCAGTTTCGTGGCAGACCTCGTTGTGCTCGACCACAAATTCGGCACAGTGCAGCTGATCGCCAACGTTCTGAACGACGGCGTTGACGCGGCGGATGTGCTCTGGGGCGACGCGCAGGCACGTCTCGACAGCTTGCAGTCGCGTTTGGCCGCTCCGTCTGAGGCCTGGGTGTCAACGATCGACCTGTCGACCCTGCCCCAACCGACCAACCGCACTGAACGTGCTGATTTTCTCGCCTCGGTTGACACGGCGAAACAGCACATCGTCGACGGCGACATTTTTCAGGTCGTGATTTCGCAGCGCTTCGACCAGGAGTGCACCGCGCATCCGATCGATGTCTACCGGGTGCTGCGCAGCCTCAATCCGAGCCCGTACATGTACCTTCTCAGCCTGGAATCACCCGCCGGTGAACCGTACTGGATCGTCGGTTCCTCGCCGGAGGCGCTCGTCAAGGTGCAGAACAACCGGGTGTTCACTCACCCCATCGCCGGTTCCAAGCCGCGCGGCACGACTCCAGAAGCCGATGCCGATTTCGAAGTCGAGCTGACGGGCGACGCCAAGGAAAAGGCCGAACACCTGATGCTCGTCGACCTGGCCCGCAACGACCTGCTCAAGGTCTGCGCGGCGGGGTCGGTCGAGGTCACCGAGTTCATGCGCGTCGAACGCTTCAGCCACATCATGCATCTGGTGTCGTCGGTGGAGGGCAACCTGCTCCCCGACAAGAGCGCCATCGACGTCTTTCGGGCGACGTTCCCGGCCGGCACACTCTCCGGGGCGCCGAAGCCTCGGGCCCTGGAGATCATCGACGCCCTCGAGCCGGCCCAACGTGGCGTCTATGGGGGAGTCGTCGGATACTTCGGCTTCGCCGGCGACGCCGACCTGGCCATCGCGATCCGCACCGCCACGATCATGAACGGCGTCGCACGCGTGCAGGCCGGGGGTGGGCTGGTCGCCGACTCCGACCCGGCCTCCGAGTATCAGGAATCACAGAACAAAGCGGCCGCACCCCTTCGAGCGGTCGCCGTGGCGAACCAGATGGCGCGGGTCTTCTAATGGCGGGCACACGGGCATCCGCCGGACGCATCAAACTCCTGGTCGTTGTCGCAGTTCTGCTCGGCAGCGGTCTCGCTCTTCTGGCGTGGACCCAGACCTGGATCTCCACCACCATTTTCAGTCATTCCGGCGGTGCCCAGCAGCTGGAGATCGACGGTGCAACAGCCGCGCCGGCGCTGACCGCCTTGGCCCTGGCCGGACTCGCCCTCGGCGGAGCACTCACCATCGCCGGTCCGATCATTCGCCACATTCTGGGCGCGCTCGAGGTGCTCCTCGGAGTGTCGGTGGGCATTGCTGCGTATGGGGCGGTGAGCGATCCGACGACCGCGAGCTCTGCGGCAGTGACGGCGGCCACCGGAGTGGCCGGAAAGAACGCGGGCGATGGCGTCGTGTCCACCAGCCTGACGATCTGGCCCTACCTCGCCCTGGTCGCTGCGGTCATCATGGTCGCTGCCGGCATCGCAGTGCTGGTCACCTCGTCGCGCTGGCCTGGACCGACAAGTCGCTTCCAGACGGCTCGTTTGGAGCCGGTCGCCGGCTCCGACGGCATGGGCGACGCACGCGCTGACGAAGCGACGACCGGTGACGCCGCAGGCAGCACCGCGGGTGCCGAGAGCACCCCAGGGTCAGCCTCCGGCGCCCGCCCCGACACGAAAATCGATCCGAGCACCAGCTCCGGCGACTCGGTCGGCGACTGGGATGACCTGAGTCGTGGCGAAGACCCAACCCGCTAGACTTGGCAAGAACACCAACACTTCAAGGAGCAGTATGAGCATCGAGTCCATCGACCCCGGTCACGGCCATTCGCCGGCAGCATGGACCGCCGTCATCATCATGCTCGTGGCCTTCACCATTGGAACCGTCGCGTTCTTCTTTGAGGCTGCGTGGCTTGTGTGGGCGTCGGCTGGTCTCCTCGTCGTCGGCTTGATCGTCGGCTACGTCATGTCCAAGGTCGGCTACGGCGTCGCAGACTCTGCCCCGGCGAACCACTAGTCTCGTGGCGACCGACCTGCTGACCGACCTTCTGGCCGGCTCACTCGCCGACGCCGAAGCACGTGAGGCGGTGAGTTCGCTTGCTGTCGTCGAGCGGGCCGCTTTGGCCCGTGTTCCCGCGCTCGACGCGTTGGCTGCTCTCGCTCCGGCCGAGCGGGTGAAGATCATTGCCGAAGTGAAGCGGGCAAGCCCGTCGCGCGGCGCCCTGGCCGCCATCGTCGATCCCGCCGCCCTCGCCCTGAGCTATCAGACGGGCGGAGCCAGCGCGATCAGTGTGCTCACAGAAGCACGCAAGTTCAAGGGTTCGCTCGACGACCTTGAACAGGTGAAGGCAGCAGTGCGCATCCCCGTGCTGCGCAAGGACTTCATCGGCAACGCCTATCAGGTCTTCGAGGCACGCGCCGCCGGCGCCGACCTCGTCTTGTTGATCGTTGCGGCGCTCGATCAGAGCACGCTTCTGTCACTGCACGGTCTCATCAACGAGCTCGGGATGACCGCGCTCGTTGAGGCTCACAGCGCCGACGAGGTCAGTCGCGCGCTGGACATCGATGCTCGGCTCGTCGGCATCAATGCCCGCGACCTCGCGACCTTCGAGCTCGACACGGAACTCTTCGGTCGTCTCTCCGGGTCCATCCCTTCCGGGGTGGTGCGGGTCGCTGAATCTGCAGTCAAGACTGCAGCGGATGTCGCCCACTATCGGGCGGCCGGGGCCGACGTCGTGCTGGTCGGCGAAGCACTGGTGACCAGCGATCCCCTCCGTACCCTCTCCGAGTTTTTGGCGGTTTAACATGTCCCTACGTACTGAATCCGGCCCGTACTTCGGGGAGTTCGGCGGGCAGTGGGTGCCGGAATCCCTCGTCGCCGCGCTCGACGAGCTCACCGCCGAATACGAGCTGGCCAAGCAAGACCCCGCCTTCGCCGCCGAGCTGATGGAACTGCACAAGACCTACACCGGTCGCCCGTCGATCATCACGGAGGTGCCGCGGTTCGCCGCACACGCCGGTGGGGCACGCATCATCCTCAAGCGCGAAGACCTCAACCACACCGGTTCGCACAAAATCAACAACGTGCTCGGTCAAGCCCTGCTCACCAAGCGCATCGGCAAGACCCGGGTCATCGCCGAGACCGGGGCCGGACAGCACGGAGTCGCCACCGCGACGGCCGCTGCACTGTTCGGACTCGACTGCGTCGTCTACATGGGCGAGGTCGACACCGAGCGTCAGGCCCTCAACGTGGCACGGATGCGTCTGCTCGGCGCCGAAGTGATCCCCGTCACGGCAGGCTCCCGCACCCTCAAAGATGCGATCAACGAAGCGATGCGCGACTGGGTCACCAACGTGGAGACCACCAACTACATCTTCGGCACCGTCGCCGGCCCGCACCCCTTTCCCGCGATGGTGCGTGACTTTCAGAAGATCATCGGTGAAGAGGCGCGCCAACAGGTGCTCGACCTGACCGGCCGCCTTCCCGACGCCGTCACCGCCTGTGTCGGCGGCGGCTCGAACGCCATGGGCATCTTTCACGCCTTCCTCGACGATTCAGAGGTCGCCCTCTACGGGTTCGAGGCAGCCGGCGAAGGCGCGGAGACGCCGCGTCACGCGGCAACCATCACCAAGGGAAGCCCCGGTGTGCTTCACGGCGCGCGCAGCCTGATGCTGCAAGACGCCGACGGTCAGACGCTCGAATCGCATTCGATCTCCGCCGGTCTCGACTACCCGGGCGTTGGCCCTGAGCACGCCTGGTTGGCCAGCATCGGCCGGGCCACGTACCTTCCGGTCACCGACGATGAGGCGATGAGCGCGCTGCGCCTGCTGAGTCGTACAGAGGGCATTATTCCCGCCATCGAATCAGCGCATGCCCTCGCCGGCACGCTTGACCTCGGCAAGCGCCTCGGTGCGGATGCCACCATCCTGGTGAACTTGAGCGGGCGTGGCGACAAAGACATGGAGACCGCGGGTCGATACTTCGATCTGCTCGACGAAGGTGCGGAACAGTCGTGACCGAGAACAAGCAGAGCGCCGGTTCGACCAGCACCGGGGTCACCAGCACCGGGGTCACCAGCACCGTCGAGCGAGCCATCGCAGCGCGGCGTGAGGCGGGCTCCGGCGCGCTGATCGGTTACCTGCCCGTTGGCTTCCCGAGCCTCGGGGAGAGCATCGACGCTGCCGTCGCCCTCGTCGAGAACGGCGTCGACGTCATCGAACTCGGCGTGCCATACTCTGACCCCGTCATGGACGGCCCGGTCATCCAGGTCGCCACCCAGCGTGCGCTGGCCGACGGCTTCCGCCTGCACCACGCGTTCGAAGCGGTGTCGGCGATCACCGCGCAGGTGTCAGCACCGATTCTCTTGATGACCTACTGGAACCCCGTTCTGCAGTACGGCGTCGACCGGTTCGCCGACGACCTGGCCGCTGCAGGGGGAGCCGGGCTGATCACGCCCGACTTGATTCCCGACGAAGCGGCTGCCTGGATCGCTGCCAGTGAGCGCACCGGTCTTGACCGCGTCTTCCTGGCCGCACCCTCGTCATCCGATGCCCGCCTCAAGCAGGCCGTTGAGGCGAGCCGTGGTTTTGTCTACGCGGTATCGACAATGGGCATCACCGGTGCACGCGCCGACGTTGACGCCGCTGCACGCATCCTCGTCGATCGGCTGCGTCTGGCCGGCTCCACGAGCGCCTGCGTCGGTATTGGAGTGTCGACTCCCGACCAGGTGCGCGAGATCTTGGGCTACGCCGACGGCGCCATCGTCGGCTCAGCCCTGGTGAAGGCACTCACCGATGGGGGAATCGACGCGCTCGGCACCCTCGCGGCCCAGCTCTCCGCCGGTACCCGCGCGCTCTGACCCAGCGCACTGACCCTGCGCGCACGCCGTCACGGCCACTAGAACCGAAAAATTAAGATAAGTTGACCGAGGCGCTCGACTGAGTGCCGGCAGTGACTCGCGTCACGATGTGAAAGGTAGTACCGAGGTGTCTTTTCCCCTGAGCATCCCCAGCCCCGACTGGAGCTATTTCGACCTCGGACCGTTCAGGATTCACGCCTACGCGTTGTGCATTCTCGCCGGCATCATCGTCGCCACGGTGATGACCTCACGTCGCCTGACCAAACGCGGCGCCGAGCCGGGCATTGTGCTCGACATCATTCTCTGGGCTGTGCCGCTCGGAATTGTGGGCGCCCGTTTCTACCACGTCTTCACCCACCCCGGTGATTACTTCTACGCCGGCGCCGATCTCTGGCGCGTTCTGTTCATCTGGGAGGGTGGCAACGCCATCTTCGGAGCCCTGATCGGTGGCGCCGTCGGCGCCTTCATCGGCTGCAGGCTGACCGGTGTGAGGTTCTGGTCGTTCGCCGACGCTCTCGCGCCCGGCATGCTCGTCGCCCAGGCGATGGGTCGCCTCGGCAACTGGTTCAACCACGAGCTCTTCGGCCAGCCGACCACCCTGCCCTGGGGCCTGGAGATCGAGTCGACGAACCCCGCGTTCCCCATCGGCCTTCCGGCCGGCACACTGTTCACGCCCACCTTCCTTTACGAAATTATCTGGAATCTTCTCGGCGTGGCAGTGATTCTCTATCTGGAGCGCAAGTTCACCCTGCGTTGGGGCAAGGCGTTCGGCGTCTACCTCATCTGGTATGGACTGGGTCGCACCTATTTTGAGTCGATTCGCCTCGACCCGAGCGAGATTTTCTTCGGAATCCGCACCAACGTGTGGGCTGCGCTGCTGGCGATTCTCATCGGCTTGCTCATCATCATCATTCAGCAGCGCGAACACACCGGGGTCGAAATCAGCCCCTACGTGCCGGGTCGTGAATGGAGCGCCCCTGATGCTGATGTAGAATCTGACGACACCGAGTCCGAAGTAGATGGCGGAGGCAATGACGCCTCCGGTTCCACCGGGTCGGCGGAGAACGCAGCCACAAGCACCAGCGTCTCGAACTGAGAGCTCTCAATACCTCCACACCCTGACCACGGCCCGTTACCCGGCCGTTCTGGAGGTCATCTCTCTTCCCCCTAGCGGGCCAGCGTCGTCCCTCGCTATCACTTTGCATGTGAGGACGGTTTCATGGCAGTCAAGCCTCCCTTCTCGCGGTTCAGCCTCACGCCTGAACCGCAGGGACTCTACGATCCAGCTGAAGAGCGGGATGCCTGCGGGCTCGCGATGGTCGCCACGTTGCGTGGCACCGCCGGGCACGACATCATCACGCTGGCTCTCGATGCCTTGCGCAACCTGGAGCACCGCGGTGCGGTCGGTTCGGATGCGGGCACCGGCGACGGCGCAGGTATCGTCACCCAGATTCCCGACGCGTTTCTTCGCGAGGTTGTCGAGTTCACGCTTCCCGCACCGGGACGCTACGCCGTCGGCAACGTCTTCTTGCCGACCGACCCGACGGCGCGCAGCGCCATCAAACGGTCGATCGCCACGATCGCCGGCGACGAGAACCTGACGGTTCTCGGCTGGCGTGAGGTTCCGGTTCGTCCGAACGAGGTCGGAAACCTGGCGCGGGCCGCGATGCCGGCCATCCAGCAGCTGTACGTGCAGAGCGCACTGCTCACCGAAGACGGCTCGCTCGTCGGCGGGATTGCGCTCGACCGACAGGCGTTGCGCCTGCGCAAGCGCGCCGAACGTGAACTCGAGGTCTACTTCGCCTCGCTGTCGTGTCGCACCATGGTCTACAAGGGCATGGTCACGACACTGCAGCTTGAGCCGTTCTACCCTGACCTCTCCGACGAGCGGTTTGCGTCGAAGCTGGCGCTCGTGCACTCGCGCTACTCCACCAACACCTTCCCGTCGTGGCCGCTCGCCCAGCCATTTCGGATGATCGCCCACAACGGTGAGATCAACACGGTGCAGGGCAACCGCAACTGGATGCGTGCCCGCCAGTCGCAGCTCGAATCCGAGCTGCTCGGCGATCTCGCCCCGCTGCTGCCCATCGTCACCCCTGGCGCCAGCGACTCGGCCTCCTTCGATGAGGTCGTCGAACTGCTCAGCCTCTCCGGTCGCTCGCTGCCGCACGCGGTGATGATGATGGTGCCGGAGGCCTGGGAGAACCAGCCAGACCTTGAGGCCGAGCGTCGCGCGTTCTACGAGTACCACTCGATGCTGATGGAGCCGTGGGACGGCCCCGCTGCCATCGTCTTCACCGACGGATCGCTGGTCGGTGCGACCCTCGACCGCAACGGCCTGCGTCCAGGGCGCTACCTGATCACCGATGACGGCCTCGTCGTGCTTGCCAGCGAAATCGGCGTTCTCGACATCGACCCGAGCCGTGTCGTGCGCAAGGGACGCCTGCGTCCGGGCAAGATGTTCCTCGTCGACACTGTTGCCGGTCGTCTGATCGAAGACGAAGAGATCAAGGCCGAGCTCTCGGCCAGCGAGCCGTGGGGCGAATGGTTGGATGCCGGCCGCATCAACCTGAAGGACCTGCCGGAACGCGAGCACATCGTGCACCCGCCGGCATCCGTCGTTCGACGTCAGCGCACCTTCGGTTACACCGAAGAAGAGGTGCACCGGCTGCTTGCCCCGATGGCCCGCACGGGTGCAGAGCCTCTCGGCGCCATGGGCACCGACACGCCGATCGCCGTGCTCGCCGAGCGCCCCCGTCTGCTGTTCGACTACTTCACCCAGCAGTTCGCGCAGGTCACGAACCCGCCGCTCGACTCAATCCGTGAAGAGGTCGTCACCTCGCTCAAGCTCGCGCTCGGCCCGGAGCGCAACCTGCTCTCCGCCGGTGCAGAGCACGCCCGTCAGGTGGTGCTTGACTTCCCGGTGATCGACAACGATGAGCTTGCGAAGATCCAGCACATCGACCCGCGCCCTGGCAGCCGCCTGACCTCCACCATCCGCGGTCTCTACCGTTTCGATGAGGGTGCAGACGCGCTGGAGAACCGCATCACCGCGATCTGTGCCGAGGTCGATGAGGCCATCGACGCCGGAGCGCACTTTCTCGTTCTCTCCGACCGTGACTCCAACAAGGACCTCGCTCCTGTTCCGTCACTGCTGCTCATTTCTGCAGTGCACCACCACCTGATTCGCACCGAGAACCGCATGAAGGTCGGAATTGTCGTCGAAGCCGGCGATGTGCGCGAAGTGCACCATGTTGCGCTGCTGATCGGCTACGGCGCCTCAGCGGTCAACCCGTATCTCGCGATGGAAACCTGCGAGAACCTCGTGCGGAGCGGCGCTATCACGACCGTGACGCCGGAGAAAGCCGTCGCGAACGTCATCAAGGCGCTCGGCAAGGGTGTTCTCAAGATCATGTCGAAGATGGGCATCTCCACGGTGTCGTCGTACGCCGGCGCGCAGGCATTTGAGGCCATCGGCCTCGACCAGGAGTTCGTGGCCCGCTACTTCACCGGTACCACCAGCAAGCTCGGCGGTGTCGGCATCGATGTGATCGCGGCCGAGAACCTCGACCGCCACACGTCCGCCTACCCGGAGGACAACGCGGTGCTCGCCCACGAACGGCTGAACACCGGCGGCGAGTACCAGTGGCGTCGCGGGGGACCGCCCCACCTGTTCAACCCGGACACCATCTTCCGGCTGCAGCACTCGACGCGCACGCGCCGCTACGATATCTTCCGCGAGTACACGAAGCTCGTTGACGACCAGGCGGCCGAACTGATGACGCTGCGCGGACTGTTCGGGCTGAACCCCGGCGCCCGCAAGCCGGTTCCGCTCGACGATGTCGAGTCCGTCGCTTCGATTGTCAAGCGATTCTCGACCGGCGCGATGAGCTACGGCTCCATCTCGCAGGAGGCTCACGAGACGCTCGCCATCGCGATGAACCGTCTCGGCGGCAAGTCGAACACCGGTGAGGGTGGCGAAGACCTTGAGCGTCTGCTCGACCCGGAGCGCCGCAGTGCGGTCAAGCAGGTCGCCTCAGGTCGATTTGGCGTCACAAGCATGTACCTGACCCACGCCGACGACATCCAGATCAAACTCGCCCAGGGTGCCAAGCCCGGCGAGGGCGGTCAGCTGCCGCCGACCAAGGTGTACCCCTGGGTGGCTCGCACCCGGCACGCGACGGCCGGTGTCGGCCTGATTTCGCCGCCCCCACACCATGACATCTACTCGATCGAAGACCTCAAGCAGCTCATCTTCGACCTCAAGCGCGCCAACCCCAAGGCGCGCATCCACACCAAGCTGGTCAGCCAGTCGGGGATCGGCGCTGTCGCGGCGGGTGTCGCCAAGGCGCTCTCCGACGTGATCCTGGTGTCGGGACACGACGGTGGAACCGGGGCCAGCCCGGTCAACTCGCTCAAGCACGCCGGTACTCCGTGGGAGCTCGGCCTGGCCGAGACGCAGCAGACCCTGATGCTGAACGGCATGCGTGACCGCGTTGTCGTGCAGGTCGATGGCCAGCTGAAGACCGGTCGCGACGTCATCATCGGCGCCCTGCTCGGCGCCGAAGAGTTCGGTTTCGCCACGGCGCCGCTGATCGTCGAAGGCTGCATCATGATGCGGGTCTGTCACCTCGACACCTGCCCGGTCGGCGTCGCCACCCAGAACCCCGAGTTGCGCAAGCGCTTCTCCGGTCAGGCCGATCACGTGGTGAACTTCTTCGAGTTCATCGCCCAGGAGGTGCGCGAGTACCTCGCCGAACTCGGGTTCACGAGCCTGGAACAGGCCATCGGTCACCGCGAGATGCTGAATATGAACGGCGCGATCGACCACTGGAAGGCGTCGGGTCTTGACCTGTCGCCCATCCTGATCGGTCCAGACTTTTCAGACTCTGAGCCGCGTCAGTTCTCGCGTCCGCAGGACCACGAGCTCGAGGCTCACTTCGACAATGAGCTGATCCGCCAGAGCGCCAGCGTGCTCGAACACGGCGGCCAGATCAACATTGCGCTGCCGATCCGCAACACGGAGCGCGCAGTGGGCACCATGCTCGGCCACGAGGTCACCCTCCGTCACGGCGAGAACGGTCTCCCGGCCGACTCGATCAGCGTCACCCTGACCGGCAGCGCCGGCCAGTCGTTCGGTGCGTTCCTGCCGAGCGGCATCACGCTGCACCTCGAGGGTGACTCGAACGACTACGTCGGCAAGGGGCTTTCCGGTGGCTCGATCACCGTGCGCCCCGACCGCAACAGTGTCTTCCCGGCCGAACGCAACGTCATCGCCGGAAACGTCATCGGCTACGGCGCCACGCAGGGCAGCATGTTCATCCGCGGCATCGTCGGTGAACGCTTTCTGGTGCGCAACTCCGGGGCGACGGCCGTCGTCGAAGGCGTCGGAGATCACGCGCTTGAGTACATGACCGGTGGTCTCGCCCTGATCCTCGGCGGAACCGGCCGCAACCTCGGCGCCGGCATGTCAGGTGGCACCGCGTATGTCTACGGGCTGCGGGCCGAGAACGTCAACCGTCAGTCGCTCGACTCCGGTGAGCTCGAATTGCAGGAACTCGGTAGCGCTGATCGTGAGATCGTGCGCGACCTGCTCGAACGACACCGCGACCAGACAGAATCCGCGCTTGCCGCGCGCCTGCTGGCCGACCTCGACACAACCATGTCGACCTTCGTCAAGGTGCTGCCGCGTGACTACGCCGCCGTGCTGTCGACGCGCCAGCAGGCGCTCGACGAAGGCCTCGACCCCGATGGCGACATCGTCTGGAACCGCATCTTGGAGGTAACCAATGGCTGATCCGAAGGGATTCCTGAAGACGACGGAGCGTGAGCTTCCCGCCCGTCGCCCCGTGTCCGTGCGCTTGATGGACTGGAAAGAGGTCTACGAGCAGGGCGACGCCGCTGTTCTGAAGCGTCAAGCCGGCCGGTGCATGGACTGCGGCGTTCCGTTCTGCCACCAGGGCTGCCCGCTCGGCAACCTGATTCCCGAGTGGAACGACCTCACTTGGCGTGATGAGGGAGCCCAGGCGATTGAGCGTCTGCACGCCACGAACAACTTTCCTGAGTTCACCGGGCGGCTCTGCCCGGCTCCGTGTGAGTCGTCGTGCGTGCTCGGCATCAACCAGCCGGCCGTCACGATCAAGCAGGTCGAGGTGTCGATCATCGATCAGGCGTTCGCCAACGGATGGGTCACCCCCCAGCCGCCCGGACGTCTGAGCGGCAAGACGGTCGCCGTCGTCGGTTCCGGCCCGGCCGGTCTCGCGGCGGCCCAGCAGCTGACGCGGGCCGGTCACACGGTCGCCGTGTTCGAACGCGACGACCGGATCGGCGGACTGCTGCGCTACGGCATCCCCGATTTCAAGATGGAGAAGAAGCACCTCGAGTCGCGTCTCGCCCAGATGTCCGCCGAAGGAACCCGGTTCCGTGCCGGAGTGAACATCGGCGTCGACATCACCTGGGACGACCTGCGGGCCCGCTATGACGCAGTGGTCGTCGCCACCGGCGCACTGGTTCCGCGCGACCTGCCGATTCCCGGCCGTGACCTGGCCGGTGTGCACTTCGCGATGGAGTACCTCGTTCAGCAGAACAAGGTCGGCGCCGGCGACACCGTCAACGCGCAGATCACCGCTGAAGGCAAGCACGTCGTGGTTCTCGGCGGTGGCGACACCGGAGCCGACTGCATCGGAACTGCGCACCGTCAGCTCGCCGCATCCGTCACCAACCTCGCGATCGGAACCCAGCCGGGCCACGAGCGTCCCAGCCACCAGCCGTGGCCGATGGCGCCCACCCTGTTCGAGGTGCAGAGCGCGCATGAGGAGGGCGGAACTCGTCAGTTCCTCGCATCGACCGTGGAGTTCTTGGCCAATGAGGTCGGAGAAGTGCGCGCGATCCGTGTCGCAGAAACTGAATACCTCGATGGCCGTCGCGTGCCGAAGGCGGGCACAGAACGTGAGATTCCCGCGGATCTGGTGCTTCTCGCACTCGGCTTCACCGGGCCAGAATCCGATGAGCTGAGCGCTCAGCTGCAGATTCCGTTCGACCAGCGGGGTAATGTCGAACGTGCCGGTGATTATCAAACCAGCCGCGAAGGCGTTTTCGTGGCCGGCGATGCCGGACGTGGCCAGTCACTGATCGTCTGGGCCATTGCTGAAGGCCGCGCCGCAGCGGCAGCCGTCGACGAGTACCTCGTCGGCAGCACTCGACTTCCGTCCCCGGTCAAGCCGACCGACCGACCGATTTCGGTCTAACACACTTTCACTACCCGCAAAAAATGCGCCGATAGGGCGCGGAAACCGGAGATTTACCAGAATGAGACGCGCGAAAATCGTTGCCACCCTCGGGCCGGCAGCATCGAGCTACGAGCAGATTCGGGCGATCATTGATGCCGGCGTCGACGTATGCCGCATGAACCTCAGCCACGGCACCTATGCCGTGCACGAGGGTGTCTATGCCAACGTGCGCAAGGCAGCAAACGACTCCGGTCGCGCCATCGCCGTGATGGTCGACCTGCAGGGTCCGAAGATTCGCCTGGGCAAGTTCGAAGGCGGACCTTACGACCTCGCCGTCGACGACATCTTCAAGATCACCACCGAAGACATCCTGGGCAACCAGCAGATCTGCGGCACCACGTTCAAGGGCCTGCCCCAGGACGTGAACCCCGGTGACTTCCTGCTGATCGATGACGGCAAGGTCAAGGTTCAGGTCGTTGAAACGGATGGCGTCGTCGTCACCACCAAGGTGATCGTCGCCGGCCCGGTCTCGAACAACAAGGGCATCAATCTGCCCGGCGTTGCCGTCAACGTTCCCGCTTTGTCTGAGAAGGACGAAGACGACCTGCGTTGGGGCATGCGCCTCGGCGCCGACCTGATCGCACTGTCGTTCGTGCGTGATGCCGCTGACATCAAGCGTGTTCACGAGATCATGGACGAAGAAGGCCGTCGTGTGCCGGTCATCGCCAAGATCGAGAAGCCGCAGGCCGTCGACAACCTCGAAGAGATCATCGACGCTTTCGACGCCATCATGGTCGCCCGTGGCGACCTGGGTGTCGAGCTTCCGCTCGAAGCAGTGCCGATCGTTCAGAAGCGTGCCGTCGAGATCGCTCGCCGCATGGCGAAGCCGGTCATCGTGGCCACGCAGATGCTCGAATCAATGATTCACAGCCCGGTGCCGACGCGCGCCGAGACCTCCGACGTGGCGAACGCCGTGCTCGATGGTGCCGACGCCGTCATGCTGAGCGGTGAGACGAGCGTGGGCGAGTACCCGGTCGTCACCGTGCAGACCATGGCGCGCATTGTGGACTCGACTGAGATCCACGGCCTGGAGCGCATCCTGCCGCTGACCGTCAAGCCGCGCACGCAGGGTGGCGCGATCACTCTCGCCGCGAGCGACGTGGCTCACTTCGTCGACGCGAAGTACGTCTGTATCTTCACCGAGTCTGGCGACTCCGCTCGTCGGATGGCGCGCATCCGCTCGCAGATCCCGATGATCGCCTTCACGCCGGAACCCGGCATCCGCCGTCGCCTGGCGCTGACCTGGGGCGTGCAGACGTACCTGGTCGACCGCGTCACGCACACCGACGCGATGTTCGCGCAGGTTGACTCTGTGCTGCTCGGCGAAGGACTGGCCGAGGTCGGCGACAAGGTTGTGGTGATCTCCGGATCCCCTCCCGGAATCGTCGGCTCGACCAACGACATCCGGGTCTACCGGGTCGGCGACGCTCACAACGAGGTCGCACCCGCCTACAAGAAGTAGGCAGAGCACGTTCGAAGCCCCGCCGCGCGTCGTCACAGACGCGCAGGCGGGGCTTTTCTCGTGGGGCCGACCCGCCGAGCTTGACACTTGCGGTCGAGACACCCTGGTGCGCCGGGGAATCTCGACCGGAACGGTCAAACTCGGCGCGGAACGACGGTTCGATGCCGTCAGCGCGGCATGCAGCGCGACGGGAGAGCACGGGCTACGCTGGCGCCGTGGCCACAGCAGAGGAGCCCAACGCACACTCGACACACTCGGATGCCGGTGGTCCGGAACCCGGCACGCGAGCGAACACGCCTCGCCGGGCGAATTGGCTTGAACTGTTCTTCGATCTGGTGATGGTGGCCTTTGTCGGCCAGCTTGCCCTCGGGGTGCACGGCGATCCCCATCCTGCCCAGTTTCTGACCTTTGCCGTGTTGTTCTTTCCGGCCTGGTGGGCGTGGGTCAACGTGATGCTCACGCTCAATCTGTTCGGCGAGCGGGTGACCGGCAGAATTTGGCTGATGGTCAGCGTTGCCATGTTCGCGGTGGGCATGATGGCGGCGGCAAGCATCGATGGGCTCGGCGAGCGTGCGTGGGCGTATGCCCTCGGAAACGCGATCCTCCGGCTGGTGCTCTTCATCGCCTGGTGGTCACAGGGGCGTCGAAACGGCGTCCCGTGGTATCGCCCGGTGCTCTACTGCGGGGTGACGGCCGTGTTGTGGACGGTGTCGGCATTCGTGCCGCCGCCGGGGCGCTACGTGCTCTGGGCGGTCGCCATTGGCATCGAGGTGCTGCTGCTCGCGTTTCTCGGCAGGGAGTCGTCGTGGTTGCGCCAGGCGTTGAACATCGAGCACGTCACCGAGCGGGTGGGACTCTTCGTCGTGATCGTCTTCGGAGAATCGGTGCTCGCGGTCTTCGCCGAGTGGAGTGCCAGTTGGAGCATCGCCTCCGGGCTCACCGCGATTCTCGCGTTTGCCGCCATCGCCTTGCTGGCGTGGTCATTTTTCACCTACAGCACCGATATCGCCGAGCGCGGCTGGCGACGCCTGCACGCCTCCGGAAACCTCGGTGCCCTCCGCGACACTGTGATGTATCTGCCGTTCTTTTTGGTCAGCTCGATCGTGTTGTTGGCTGCGGGCCTCGGCACGGCCGTCGCCGACCCGACAGAACCGTTGTCGCCGGGGGCATCCGTCGCCGTTGCCGGCGGTATTGCCGTCTTCTACGGCACGAATGCGCTGATCCTCCTGCGCTACCGCGAACGGCTGCGTGCGGTGTTGCGCTGGGCCGTTGTCGGCGTGATGCTGCCGCTGGCGTTGCTGCTGTTTGCGCCGTTCGTGACGGCCGCAGGGCTGGTGGCGGGAGCGCTCATCGTGATCGGCGTGATGGTGCTGCAGGCGGAGTGGCATCGTCGGAGCGCTCTCGTGCCCCTCGCGCAGTGAGCGGGCAGCAAAGCCCCGTTCCGGCGCGGTCTATCCCGGTGGGCGCGGGGTAGAACGCGCGCCGGCGGGGATAGACCGCGCCTGGAGCGGCCGCGGCGGCGCCATGCCGGCAAGCCAGATGACAACGCCGCCGGAGACCACCACGAGCAGGATGCCGACGATCACCGATGCGGTGAGCACCTGACCGAGCACCACGGCACCGATCACCGCGCCCATCACCGGGTCGATCGAGAACAGGGTACCGACCAGGCGCGGCGAGGTGAGCCGCACAGCGATGAAATCGAGGCTGAAGGCCAACGCCACACCGATCAGGCCCGACGCGGCGAGAATCAGCCAGGCGTGACCGTCGGCACGGGGGAGAGCCTCAACCGAGAACGGAGCCAAGACGACGGCCCCGACGGCGACGGAGAGGGTGAGCCCATCGAGGCCGGCAGAGCTTTCACCGACGCGGCCGGCGAGAACCGTGTAGCCGCCGAAAGCGACAGCAGCACCCAGACCGAAAGCGAGACCGATCCAGGTCATGCCACCGGTCGGATTGCTGACAAGCGCCACCCCGATCAGCGTCACGACGGGCAACAGTGCTTCCCACCGGAGCCGGGTGGCAAACACGGCGACGGCCAGCGGGCCGAGAAACTCAAGAGTGACGGCGATGCCCAGGGGCAGATGGGCCAGTGCGTTGTAGAACAACACGTTCATCGCGGCCATCGTGACGCCGTAGAGCACGATGCCGATCCACGCCGTCGTGCTCCGACCACGCAGACGCGGCCGGAAGATGGCGAGGAGCACAGCCGCGGCGATCGCCATCCGCAGCCCGCTGACGCCCAGCGTCCCCACCGTGGCGAACAACCCGGCAGCGAGGGCGGCCGACAGCTGGATGCTCAGTGAGCCGCCGAGCACGAGCGCTGCGGCGGTCAGGGGGGCGAGATGTGGGCGGGTGATGAGCGGGGCCTTTCTGGGGGTGTCGTGTCGGCAACATTACCGGCGTTCGCGACCGGCGTTGCGGTCAAAACTCGAGGCCGGGTTGTAACGGCCTCGGAGACGTTTTGCGTGCACAGCGGATAGCCAGTGGGCAAAAGTCGTAGATTCTCTTCGTTTTACAGGATCAACTGGACTGATTTCGCCGAGTTTCTGTACAGAACGTGCTCTGGGTCATACTCGACAGCGTGACTGCTGAACTGACTTCCACCGCACTCCCGGCCTCCATCGACGGACTCGAATTCGTCATGATCTCCTCGACCGCCAGCGCCGTCGACACCGAGGCGCCCACTCGCTTTCGCTATCAGCAAGACGGGCAGATGATCTGGGGCGTCTACATCGGCGACACCGTGAGCGTCGGTCGATTCGTCGGGCGTCGCGACGGAGACACGGTCACGATCTGCTTCGCCCACCGTCCCCTGGACGGCAGCGAAATCGTGCTCGGCACCGCCTCGAGCGAGCTGCAGCGGGCGGAGGACGGCACGCTCCGCCTCTTCGAGACCTTCGAGAAGAATGGAGCGACCCAGACGAGCGTGTGCATCCAAGTTCCGGCCAGCACCGACTGGAACCTCCTCGACATCGCAAGCGAAGGCATTCCGGCGATCGATGGCGCTGCTTTCGTGCTCGAGACGACCACGGCAAGTGTGGTGGGTGAGAATCCGACCCGCTTCGAGTTTCGTGAGGCAGGCGGCATCGCCTGGGGCACCTACAGCGGTGACACGGTCACCACCGGTCACTGTGTCGGTCGCTACCGCGATGGCGTGCTGGATGAGTTTTTCGTGCACCACGTCGTGGCCAGCGATGCCACTTTGCTGGGCGACAGCAGCACGCGTGTGCAGACGCGAACGGACGGTCGCCTCGAACTGGTCGAGGACTTCGTGCTCGACGGCGTCGTGGGCTACAGCGTCTGCGTGCAGGCGTCCTGAGCGCTCCGGCTGTGCGCTCCGACTAGCGCCCGAGACCCTGTCGGCTCGGATCGACTCTGGTGAATCGGGTCAGCCCCATCTGTGTCGTGGCGGGTTCGCGCGGCGGAAGGTCGCTCGGCAGAAGAAACGGCCGATCGAAGATCTCATCGAGCACGAGAACTGTCTCGACGGATTTGACCTCCGGCAGCGCCGCCAGCACGCCGATCACGAAGTCGTGCACTGCCCCGACCTCATTGGCGCGCACCAGAAGCATGACGTCATGCTCGCCCGTCGTGATCCGGCAGGATTCGACGGCCGTCATCTGCTCGATGCGGCTGCGGAACGATCCCCACATCTGCGGATGCACGGAGAGAAATACGAGCGCGCAGATCCCGAGTCCGGCCTTGGCCGGATTGACCTGTGCGGTGAAGCCGGTGATGACGCCGTCGTCAATCAGCTGCTCGACCCGGGTGTAGACGTTCGCACGCGAGACGTTGACCCGTTCCGCCAGCGCGGCCATTGAGATTCGACCGTTTTCTCGCAGTTCAGCAAGTATTTTCAGATTGATCTCGTCGAGCGGATGCGGCGATTGTCCAGACACCGGAGAACCTCCGCTTGCTTTGCTAGACATAATGGCGAGTTTCTCCTTTGGACAAGACACTACTTCTGTCGAACAGGGCTTTGATTGGACAGACTAGCGGTAACTGTGCAAATCTCGACCCAAGCCGTCCAGAGGCATATTCATCGGACGGCAGCGTGGAGCATCCTTCAGCCTGGCTTTTCGCGGCAACGATGCTCGATGCACAACCCCTGAGTTCACAGAAGGAGTTCCCCCTTGCGCAAGAACACCCGATATGTCACAACGGCCCTCGGTCTGACCGTGGCGTTGGCCCTGACCGGCTGTGCCGCAGGCGCGCCGAGCGGCGACGCAGCGGCACCGAGCAGCGTCGTCATCGACACCGCCTTCACCCTCGAAACGGGCGACCCGGGTCGCAACTACGTTCCGACCGGCTACATGGTCTCCAAGGCGGTCTACGAAACCCTCCTCGACTTCAAGGGCTCCGACGAGAGCACGCCGATCCCCGGCCTGGCCACCTACACAGCGAACGACGACGCCACCGAGTTCACCTTCGTGCTCGACGCCGATCGCGTGTTCTCCGACGGCACCCCGATCACGGCTGACGACGTCGTCTTCTCCCTCAACCGGGTGAAGGGCATGACCGAGAGCAAGGCCAACTTCCTGATGGAGGGCATCGAGCTGGCCAAGGTCGACGATCACACCGTCACCCTGACCACTGCCACGCCGTCGCTGAAGCTGCCGGCCCTGATGACGAACCCGTCGCTCGCGATCGTGAACTCCAAGGTCGTCATCGAAAACGGCGGAACCACCGACAATACGGATGCCGCCGAGAAATTCCTCAACGGCGCCTCGGCCGGGTCCGGCCCGTACATCATCGACTCCATCGACTTCGAGTCGCAGGTCGTGCTCACCGAAAACGAGAAGTACAACGGCGAAGAGCACCCCGACTTCTCGCGGGTCGTCATCCGCAGCGTCTCTGAGAGCGCAACTCAGAAGATGAACCTCGAAGGTGGCGACTCTCAGGTCGCGATCGACCTGAGCGGCGACCAGGTTGCCGGCCTCGGCAAGGGCGTCACCGTCACGTCGACCCCGTCTGCTCAGACGATCTTCCTGCTGCTGAACCAGAACCCGGCAGTCAGCCCGGTCACGTCCAACCCGGAGTTCGTCTCCGCTGTGCGCTACGCGCTTGACTACGACGCGCTCCTCGAACTCGCCGGAGCCGGCTCAGAGCAGGCGACCGGCGTCATCCCGCCGTCGTTCCTCGGTGCGCTGACCGACGGCGTGAAGCAGGACCTCGCCGCCTCCAAGAAGGCACTTGCTGCGTCTGGTTACGCCGGCGAGACCGTCACGCTGGAGTACCCGAACGACTACCCGGTCGGCGGCGTGAGCTTCACCCCGCTCGCCGAGCGTGTTCAGTCGCAGCTTGCCGAAGCGGGCATCACCATCGAGCTCGCCCCCGCACCGTTCACCACCCAGATCGACGAATACGTCAACGGACGCGAAGGCTTCAGCATCTGGTTCTGGGGCCCCGACTACGCCGACTCGGCCAACTTCCTGCCGTTCGCCGCTGGTGCAAAGGTCGGCCTGCGTGCCGGCTGGACCGCGGAGCAGAACCCGTCGGTCGTCGAGCTTGCCGCTGCAGCCGAGAACGCGACGAGCATGGACGAGCGCGCCGGAGCATTCAGCGCCTTCGCGACGGCTCTGCAGGAGCAGGGCCCGTTCGTCCCGCTCATCGTCCCCGGCTCGAACATCGCGACGGCTGACTTCATCTCGGGTGTCTCGTACAACTCGACGTGGACGATGGACATCGCCGAGCTGCGCGCTAAGTAGAAGGAACCATCAGCGTGGGAAAAACCACCCGCGCGACCCGCACGTCCCCGGCCAGGTCCGCCCTGGCCGGGTACGTGCTTCGTCGCCTCGGAATGTCTGTACTGCTGTTGTTCGGCGTCACGCTCGTGACGTTCAGCCTCGCGAACCTCGTTCCGGGCAACCCGGTCGTCGCTGCCCTCGGTGAGGGTGCCGCGAGCAATCCCGCCACCGTCGCCGCGTATATCGCCAAGCACGGCCTCGACCAGCCACTGCCTGTGCAGTACTTCACGTACCTCGCCAACCTGTTCCAGGGCAATATGGGCGTCTCGCTCCGCACCGGACAGCCGGTCGCCACCGACCTGCAGAAGGCAATGCCCGCGACATTCGAGGTGGCAATCGGTGCGATCATCGTCAGCCTCGCCCTCGGCGTGACGCTCGGCTCGATCGCCGCTTACCGCAGAGGCAAGATCAGCGACCAGCTCGTGCGTGTGCTCTCCCTGATCGGTCTGAGCATCCCCACGTTCTGGATGGCGCTGGTCAGCTTCAATTTCTTCTTTCTCCAACTCCGCATCGCGCCCGGCTCCGGCCGACTGTCGCCGATCCTCAGCCCGCCGCCGACGGTGACAGGGCTCTACACCGTCGATGCGCTCCTGGCCGGCCAGTGGACGACCTTCATGGACGCCCTGGCTCACCTCATGCTCCCGGTCTTCGTGCTCTCGCTGTTCACCATCGGGCTGCTGACCCGGTTCGTGCGCACCTCGGTGCTCGAGGTGCTCGACGCCGACTACATCAGGGCCGGTCGCGCCAAGGGACTGAGCGGACCACGGATGCTCTTCGGCTACGTGCTGCGCGGCGCCTCGCTGCCGATCCTGACGATCGTCGGGCTGGCATTCGGCTCACTGCTCTCCGGCACCGTTCTGGTCGAGGCAGTGTTCGCCTGGCCGGGCCTCGGAACCTACGCCTTCAACTCGGCAACCAGCCTCGACCTGCCCGGTGTCATGGGCGTCGGACTCGTCGTCGGCTTCATCTACCTGGCCATCAACTTCGCCGTCGACCTGCTCTACGGCGTGCTCGACCCGAGAGTGAGACTCGCATGAGGCGCCGTTGGTACCGCGTTCCCAAGAACTGGGTGACGCCGCTCGGCGTCATCGGACTGGTCGTCGGACTGTTCTGGGTGGTCGTCGCTTTCACGGCTCCACTCTGGGTTCCGTTTGACCCACTCGCGCAGAAGCTCCCACGCCTGCAGGCGCCGGGCATCGACACGCTCATGGGCACGGATGCCCTCGGTCGCGACATCTTCTCCCGTCTGATGACGGGAGCAAGCGTCACGATCCCGCTCGCCCTGCTGCTCGTCGTGCTCTCGATGGTCGTCGGCACGCTGGTCGGGGCGATCGCCGGCTATTTCGGGGGGTGGATCGACGAGGTGCTCATGCGCATCACCGACCTGGTGATGGCATTCCCCACCGTCATCCTCGCCATGGTCGTTGCGGCCGCCCTCGGCCCGTCATTGTTCAATGCCGTGATTGCCGCATTTGTCGTCTCCTGGCCGCAATACGCCCGCATGACACGCAGCATCGTGCTCGGCCTCCGCGGCCAGAACTACGTGATGGCCGGGCGCCTGCTCGGTTTCTCGCCCGGCAAAACGCTCAGGGTCGACATCGCCCCGAACGTCGTCGGTCCGATCCTCGTGCTCGCGAGCCTCGACATCGGAACGGCGATCTTGCTGCTCTCCGGGTTGTCCTTCCTCGGCCTCGGTGCACAGCCGCCGACGCCGGAGTGGGGATCGATGATCTCAGCGGCGATGGCGAACTTCGACAGCTGGTGGATCGGCGTGTTCCCCGGCCTGGCCATCCTCACCGTCGTGATGGCGTTCAACTTCATCGGCGACTCCCTGCGTGACATCTTCGACCCGACGTCGCAGCTCAGCCGGACAGGAGCCTGATCATGACCGCAACACTGACAGCTGAGAACACAGCGCCGGTACCCGTTCTGCGGGTTCGCGACCTCACCATCGCGATCGGGGCGAAGAAGAACCCGAAGAAGATCGTCACCGGAATCAGCTTCGATCTGATTCCCGGACGCATCCAGGGCCTGGCCGGTGAATCCGGCTCCGGAAAGACCGTGTCCTCCCTGGCGATTCTCGGCCTGTTGCCGGCGAACGCCTCAGTGGGTGGATCGATTGAACTCGATGGCACCCAAATCATCGGGATGGGCCGCCGGGCGTTGAACGACATCCGCGGCCGCCGCATCGCGATGATCTTTCAGGACCCGTCGTCGAGTCTGCACCCGCAGATCATGGTCGGGTCTCAGCTCACCGACCATGTGCGCAGGCACCTCGGGTTGAATGCGACGGATGCCAAGGCGCGGGCAGTCGAGTTGCTGACGCGCGTGCGGGTGCCGAATCCTGAGGAGGCACTGCGGCGCTACCCGCACCAGTTCTCGGGCGGGCAACGGCAGCGCATTGCGATTGCGATCGCGCTGGCCTGCGACCCGGTTGTGCTGCTGGCCGACGAGCCGACCACCGCCCTCGACGTGACGGTGCAAGCCGGCATTCTTCACCTGCTCAAAGATCTGGCCATCGAACGCAATCTGGCGGTGCTGCTCGTCACTCACGACCTGGGCGTGATGAGCGCAATCGCCGATGACGTCGCCGTCATGCGTCACGGCGCAATCGTCGAGGCGGGTCTGCGGGAACAGATCTTCGGAGCCCCGCAACACGCTTACACGCGCGAACTCCTGGACTCCCTGCCCGGGGCACAGAACGCCCCATCAGCCCACGGCCTCGCCGTGGCCGCACTGGAAGATGATGCCCGATGAGCGCACTGCTGAACGTCTCTGATCTGGTGATCGAATATCACGGCACACAGGTCGTGCGGGCCGTCGACGAAGTGTCACTCTCGATTGAACCCGGCGAAGTTCTCGCCCTGGTTGGGGAGAGCGGCTGTGGCAAGTCGAGTCTGGCCCGCGCGGTCGTCGGCATGGAAAAGCCGCGCTCCGGCAGCGTGACGTACCGGGGAGCCACGGTTCCCTTGCTCGGTGTGCGTCGCCGCGACAAGCAGTTCACCTCGATCCAGATGGTGTTTCAAGACCCGAACTCCTCCTTGAACCCGCGCGTGCGCGTCGGGCAGCAGATCAGCGAGGGCATCACCACCGCTCTGGCGCGGGGCGAGGCCGGCTCGGTGCCAGAGGAATGGCTGGAGCGAGTGGGCCTGTCCACCACGATGGTCGGGCGATACCCGTATGAGCTCTCCGGTGGGCAACGCCAGCGCGTCGCCATCGCACGCGCCCTCGCGGCGCGCCCGGACCTGCTTGTGGCCGACGAACCCATTTCGGCGCTCGACGCGTCGAGCCAGGCGTCGGTCGCGGACATGATGAGACGGCTCGCGCTCGACGCCGGAGCCGGGCTGCTCTTCATCTCCCACGACTTGGCCATCGTGCGTCTGATCGCCGACCGCACCGTCGTGATGTATCGCGGAAAAATCGTCGAGTCGGGCGTGTCGGAGCGCATCTGGAATGACCCGGTGCATCCGTACACCCAAGCTCTGCTCTCGGCGATTCCGGAGCCTGACGGCAAGGGAATCCTGCCCGCCGCACCGGCGGCCGAGGCTCCCGTCGAATGGCGAAGTGAGCTTCGGAGCGCTCTCGACCGCACGTAGTAAAAGAGCAACGCGTAGATGAGCAACGCGTAAATGAGCAGCGCGTGAATGAGCAGCGCGTGAAATGAGTGTCGAGTGAATTGGCAGGGAGCCGGGGGATACCTTCACCCGGCTCCCGGCCTGCCACTCTGCCCAACGAAAAGAAGACCCCCGTCCTTGCCTGATTCACAGGGAAGTACGGGGGTCTTCGTGATGGTGCCGGTGGTGGGACTTGAACCCACACGTCCTTTCGAACAAAGCATTTTGAGTGCTCCGCGTCTGCCATTCCGCCACACCGGCTCACAACACCTCGATCAGAATACCGTAAGGTTTTAGGTGTGACCGACCAAGACACTACCCCCGCTCCTCCCCGCCGCGTTGTCGTCGCGGAGGATGAGTCCCTTATTCGCCTCGATATCGTCGAGATTCTCCGTGACAACGGCTTCGAAGTGGTCGGCGAAGCTGGCGACGGCGAAACCGCTGTTGCCCTGGCGCGCGAACTTCGCCCCGACCTCGTCATCATGGACGTCAAGATGCCACAGCTTGATGGCATCAGCGCCGCAGAGCGCCTCTCCAAGGAGCACATCGCTCCCGTGGTGCTGCTCACGGCCTTCAGCCAGAAGGAGCTCGTCGAGCGCGCCAGCGAAGCCGGCGCCCTCGCCTATGTGGTGAAGCCGTTCACCCCGAACGACCTGCTTCCGGCCATCGAGATCGCCCTCTCGCGCTACAGCCAGATCATCACGCTCGAAGCGGAGGTCGCTGACCTCGTCGAGCGTTTCGAGACCCGCAAGCTCGTCGACCGGGCCAAGGGCCTGCTCAACGAGAAGATGGGCCTGTCAGAGCCCGAAGCCTTCCGCTGGATTCAGAAGGCATCGATGGACCGCCGCCTGACCATGCACGATGTCTCCCAGGCGATCATCGAGCAACTCTCCGCTAAGAAGTAGCGCGAGCCAAGAAGTAGATTTCTACACACAGACTGAAAAAGCCCGGCCGAATTCGGCCGGGCTTTTCTGATTCTCAGAGACAGAAATTCAGGACGCCGCGCCCGGCATGTCCTTGATCAGGTTGGTGATGCGAATGGTCGAGCAGCGTCGGCCCAATTCGTCGGAGATTGCAATTTCGTGCGTGGTCAGCGTGCGCCCGAGGTGGATCGGAGTGCAGACGCCCGTGACATGACCGGATGTCGCCGAACGGGTATGCGTCGCATTGATCTCGATTCCGACGGCGAGTTTTCCCTCCCCGGCATAGAGGTTTGCGGCCATCGAACCGAGCGACTCGCCGAGCACGACAAACGCGCCGCCGTGCAGCAGCATCGCCGGCTGCGTGTTGCCATCCACGGGCATCCGCGCCACCGAGCGGTCAACCGAGAACTCAAGAAACTCGATGCCCATTTTCTCGGCCAGAGCGCCAATTCCTCGCTGCTGCAGCCAGGCAAGGGAAGTCTCAGTCTGATTGATCATGGTCACCTTTGCTGGGTCTGCCCGCTCGCTCAAGGCGACGCTTGTAGGCTGGGTCTGTGTCGGACTCAAAAAAGCCTACCCTGATGATCATCGACGGCCATTCTCTGGCATTTCGGGCCTTCTACGCCCTGCCAGTCGACAGCTTCCAAACCCGCGACGGGCAACACACGAACGCCATCCACGGCTTTCTGTCGATGCTGCTCAGCCTGCTTCGCAACGAGAAACCCACGCACCTCGCCGTGGCGTTCGACATTTCTCGTTTCTCGTTCCGCACTCGGGAGTACCCCGACTACAAGGGAACCCGTGGGGAGACGCCGTCGGAGTTCAAGGGTCAAATTCCGCTGCTGCAGGATGCCCTCGCGGCGATGAACATCCGCACCCTCACCAAAGAGGACTACGAGGCCGACGACATCCTGGCCACCCTCTCGGTGCGCGGAACAGAGGCCGGCTACGACGTGCTCGTCGTCTCTGGCGACCGCGACACGATCCAGCTGGTGAACGAGAACGTCACCCTGCTCTACCCGGCGAGCCAGGGCGTATCGGCGCTGAAGCGCTACGACCCGGCCGCCGTGCGCGAAAAATACGGCATTGAGCCGCACCAGTATCCGGATGTCGCGGCGCTCGTCGGCGAGACCAGCGACAACCTGATCGGCATCTCCAAGGTGGGGGAGAAGACCGCCGTCAAGTGGCTGGGCCTCTACGGCAGCCTCGACGGAATCCTCGAGCACGCTGATGAGATCAAGGGCGTCGTCGGCAACAATCTGCGTGAGCAGAAAGAGAACGCGATCCGCAATCGCCGTCTCAACCGTCTGTTGACCGACCTCGAGCTGCCCGTCGAGGTGCCAGAACTTGAGCGCACCTCGATCGACGAGCAAGCCGTGCGAAACATCTTCGAACGTCTCGAGTTCAAGAGCCTGCTCGACCGGGTGCTCAAGCTCGAGGGCGGCGAGAACGGCGCAGTTGCATTCACGGCTGCCGGTGCGGAGGCCGAGCCTGCCGCGCCGGAGATTCCCACCGCCCCGAAGGCACAAGACCTCCTCGATGAGGAACTCGAGCTCTGGCTGTCCCGCAACGCGGCGGCGGCCCCGACAGGTCTCGGGCTGACCGTCGAGATGCTCGACGGACAGGTGATCGGCTTCGGCCTTTCCAGCGCGACCGAGAGCCTCAACCTGCCCTGGCAGGCAGGTCGCACCGACTACGCCCCCCTCGAGGCCTGGCTCGCCGGCCCCGCGCCGAAGGTCATGCACGACGCCAAGCCGCAGCTGAAGGCGCTCAAGCGCAGTGAACTCGCGTTCGACGGACTCGCCACCGACACCTTGGTCGCCGGGTGGCTCCTGCGCCCGGGCGGGCCGGACAAGACCCTGTCAGACCTCGTCACGCGGTATCTCGACGAGACACTGCCCATTCACGATCCCAATCAGCTCGTTCCCGACGACTCTGCCGGCGTTCCGACCCAGGCCTGGTACACGCTGCGGGTCGCTCCGGCCATCCTCGATGCGCTCGACGCCGGCTCACGCACGGTGCTCACCGACATCGAGATTCCCACCCTGCTTGCCCTCGTCGACATGGAGCTCGCCGGCGTCGCCGTCTCCCACGACGAGCTCGCCGAGCTGTCGACTCAGTTGGGTGAGAGCGTCGCCAACCTGGCCGCATCCGCTTTCGCGGAGATCGGCCGTGAGGTCAACCTGGGCTCGCCGAAGCAACTCCAAGAGGTGCTCTTCGACCAGCTGGCGATGCCCAAAACCCGTGCCAACAAGACCGGGTTCACCACGGATGCCGGCGCCCTCGCCGACCTGCAGGCCAGCAACCCGCATCCGTTCCTGGGTCTGCTGTTGCAGCACCGTGACGCGACGAAACTGCGCCAGATCGTCGAAACCCTCGACAAGGCGATCGATGAGACCGGGCGTATCCACACCAACTACGTGCAGATCGGCACGGCGACCGGGCGCATTTCGTCGAACGATCCCAACCTGCAGAACATCCCGGTGCGCACAGAGGAAGGCCGTCGCATCCGTGCTGCCTTCCATGCCGGCGAGCAGGCCGAGTCGCTGCTGACCGCCGACTACTCGCAGATTGAGATGCGCATCATGGCGCACCTCTCCGAAGACGCAGGACTGATCGAGGCGTTCAACGAAGGAGAAGACCTCCACCGCTTCGTCGGCTCACGCATCTTCGGCGTGGCACCTGAAGACGTCTCGAATGAGATGCGCTCCAAGGTGAAGGCGATGTCCTACGGGCTGGCATACGGTCTCAGCGCATTCGGGCTGTCGAAGCAGCTCCGCATTGAGACCAAAGAAGCGAAGAAGTTGATGACCGACTACTTCGAACGTTTCGGTGCGGTGCGCGACTACCTGCGTCACGTCGTCGAGCAGGCGAAGGTCGACGGCTACACCGAGACCATCTTCGGCCGTCGCCGCCCCTTCCCCGAGCTGCACAGCCCGAACCGGGTGCTGCGCGACAATGCCGAGCGTGCCGCGCTGAACGCGCCGATTCAGGGTTCGGCGGCCGACATCATGAAGATCGCGATGAACCGCATCGCGGTCGACCTGCGTGAGAAGAACCTCGAGTCGCGAATGCTGCTGCAGGTTCATGACGAATTGATCTTCGACGTCGCACCAGGGGAGTGGGACGCGCTGAAAGACGTCGTCACGCACCGCATGCAGACCGCGGCCGATTTGCTCGTGCCGCTCGATGTGCAGGTCGGGCGCGGCAAGAACTGGGACGACGCCGCGCACTAGAAGTTCGTTGTCGATGGCACGGTGAGAAGTGCGGCACCACATCAGGCCGGGGAAACCGGTCAAACAAGCCGTCGTCGACCATCGCTGCCGTTGCGCAGGAGGCCACGTCCCGCACCGGGTGTGACGGCTGTCCTAGGCTGAACCCATGAGCAACGACATTCAGCGCACTCCCACCGCGATCGACCAGATCGCCGAAGACTGGGTCGACACCCTCGTCGAACTCGACCCCACCATCGGCACCTACATCGGGCGCACCGAGGTCAATAACCGTTTCGGCGATTACTCGCCGGCCGGTCACGCACGCACGGTTGAAGAGATCAGCCGAGTGATCGCGAAACTTGATGCCGCATCCGCCGTCGACGACGTTGACGTCGTCACCAAGACCGACCTGCGCAGCAGCCTCGCCCTCGAACTCGAGAGTGCAGAAGCCCAGCTGCAGCTGCGTGATCTCAACGTGATCGCGTCGCCGGCCCAGGGCATCCGCGATGCGTTCGATCTGATGCCCACCGACACGGAGAGTGACTGGGAGACGATCTCCCAGCGCCTCGCCGCACTGCCCGCCGCAGTGGACGGCTACATCGAGACGTTGCGGCTCGGCATCGAACGCGGTGTCACCCCGGCCAAGCGCCAGGTGCGCGAGGTCATCGAGCAGGCCAGGCGCACCGCCGCCGCCGACGGATTCTTCGGAACCTACGCCGCGACAGCCCGTCTCGAGTCGGGAGACATTCCGGCGTCGTTGGCCGCCGACCTCGAAGCCGGTGCGCGCGTGTCGGCCGAGGCCTATGACACCCTCGCTGCGTTCCTCAACGACGAGCTCGAGCCCGCCGCCACCGAGAAGGATGCCGTCGGCCGCGAGATCTACGAGCTTGCCTCCCGAAGCTTCCTCGGCGCAAAGATCGACCTTGACGAGACCTACGAGTGGGGGATCGAAGAGCTGGCCCGCATGGTCGAGGAGCAGGAGAGCATCGCCGACCAGATCAAGCCGGGCGCCAGCGTGCTCGAGGCCATCGCAGTGCTCGACGCCGACCCCGCGCGCAAGCTGTACGGCACCGACGCACTGCAGAAGTGGATGCAGGAGACCAGCGACAAGGCTGTCGCTGAGCTCTCGGCCACCCAGTTCGACATTCCCGAAGAGATCCGCCGTCTGGAATGCATGATTGCCCCCACTCAGGAGGGTGGCATCTACTACACCGGACCCACCGATGACTTCTCGCGAGCCGGACGCATGTGGTGGTCGGTGCCCGTCGGCGTCACCGAGTTCGACACCTGGCGCGAGCTCACCACGGTCTACCACGAGGGAGTTCCCGGCCACCATCTGCAGATCGGCCAGGCCGTGTACAACCGCGCCACGCTCAACACCTGGCGCCGCCAGCTCGCGGGCACCTCAGGTCACGCCGAAGGCTGGGCCCTCTACGCCGAGCGCCTGATGGAACAGCTCGGCTACCTCGACGACCCGGCTGACCGCCTGGGCATGCTCGACGGGCAGCGGATGCGCGCCGCCCGCGTCGTGCTTGATATCGGTGTGCACCTCGAGAAGCAGCTGCCAGACGGCTCAGGACCCTGGACCAGCGAGTACGCGTTCGACTTTCTCGGGCAGAACGTGAACATGAACGACGGCTTCGTGAAGTTCGAGGTGAACCGTTACCTCGGCTGGCCGGGCCAGGCACCCTCGTACAAGGTCGGCCAGCGCATCTGGGAGCAGCTGCGTGACGCCTGCCAGGAGAAGGAGGGCGCATCCTTCTCGATCAAGGACTTCCACAAACGCGCTCTTGACCTGGGCGGTGTCGGGCTCGACACCTTGCGGTCCACTCTGTTGAAGTAGCGGCGGCTGCCGTGTCGGGGGATCCGCAACAGCCAGGTCCGCAACAGCCACATCCGCAGCATCCGGGCCCGCAGCATCCGGTGCCGACCGAACGTCAGTCGCCATATGAGACGATCTGGCGCGGACTCCCCGACACCCTGCACCCGCGCCTGCGGGACTATTGCGGGGTCATCCCGCCCGGGCATCACGGCTCCGGGCACGGCAGTTTCGATCGCGTGGGCACCCCGCGCCGATGGCTCTGGCCCCTTCTGTGGCTGTTCGGCCGGCCGGATGTGCTGTTCCCCGGCTGGTATCAGGGTGTCCCGTTCACGGTGATCAACCGGCCGACGCGCTCTCCGCGTGGGGCTCCCGCCGTCGCGGCATCCCGCACCTTTCAGTTCACAACCGGTGACCGCACTATGATCGACGCGATCACCGCAGAGCCGGCTCCGATCGGACTTGTCGACTACCTCGGCGCGCGTCGCCGGCTGCGCGCAACGCTTCGCGCGAGAGTTGTCGATGGCGCGATGCACCTCGATTCAACCGCCGTTGCCCTGCGGATCGGCCGGCGTTGGCTGACGCTGCCGCATCGATTGTCACCGCGCGTCGCCCTGATCGAACGCTTCGATGATGCCGAAGCAGTGCAACGCGTGCCGCTCACCCTCACCGCTCCACTGATCGGTACGGTGTACGAGTATGCGGGGGCTTTCAGCTATGAGATCCGCGAGGGGGATGGCTCAGAATGACTCACCGTATCGGGACTCAGCGTGTCGTGATCGCGGGCGGTTCAGGCTTCATCGGGCAGTACCTGGCCGAGGCGTTTCGCGCCGACGGCGCGGAGGTCACGATGATCGGCCGTTCGGGACCCGACGCCCGCTGGGGCGACACCGCCACGATCACTCGACTGCTCGACGGTGCAGATCTGCTGGTCAACCTGGCCGGCAAGAGCGTGAACTGCCGGTACACCCCGAAGAACCGCGCCGAGATCATGCGGTCCCGCATCGAAACAACGCGCGAACTGGCCGCCGCCATCCGGGCCTGCGCGAGCCCGCCGCCCCTCTGGGTCAACTCGTCGACGGCCACCATTTACCGGCACGCCGAAGATCGTCCGATGACCGAGCAGGCGGGCGAGATCGGCACCGGTTTCTCGGTGGGCATCGCCACGGCGTGGGAGCAGGAACTCTTTGCCGGTGAGCTCCCCGGCACCCGCCGGGTCGCACTCCGCATGGCGATCGTGCTCGGCGATGGCAGCGCGCTGATTCCACTGATCCGCCTGGCTCAGGTCGGCCTCGGTGGCTCGCAGCTCGACGGGCACTGGCCATCAACGCAGGCACGACGGGCGGCCGGCACCTTCCATGAGCGACGCGCACTGGGCGGAAGCCAACGATTCAGCTGGATCCATATCGACGACGTGCTGGGCATCATCCGTCACCTCGTCGATCACGACGACATCGACGGCGTCATCAACGCCGCAGCTCCAGAACCTGAAGACAATAAGCGGATGATGGCGGCCGTTCGCCGCGCTGTCGGCGCACCGCTCGGCATTCCGACACCGCGTTGGATGCTGGAAACCGGGGCCGCGATGATTCGCACCGAAACTGAGTTGGTGTTGAAAAGTCGCTGGGTGATTCCGGAGCGAATCGTGAGCAGCGGCTATGAATTCTCGTACCCGAATTTGGAGCCGGCGCTCACCCAGATCGTGCACAATCGCGGCTTGCCGAAGGCGCGGCCAAACAGCTAAGCTTGAACGTCACGTTCGTGACGAACTATCCGCTGCTAGTGCGGAGCAAACCAGGCCGTTGAATTCGACGGTTCTGTCTGTGCTGGCCCGATATCTGTCCATACTGGAGCAACTACTACATGACAATCGCAACGACCGACAGGGCACCCAAGCAGGTCGCCATCAATGACATCGGATCTGCTGAAGACTTTCTTGCCGCGGTCGAAAAGACGCTGAAATTCTTCAACGATGGAGACCTCATCGAGGGTACCGTCGTGAAGATCGACCGCGACGAGGTTCTCCTCGACGTGGGATACAAGACCGAGGGCGTCATTCCCTCCCGCGAACTTTCCATCAAGCACGACGTTGACCCTTCCGAGGTTGTCAAGGTCGGCGACTTGGTCGAGGCTCTTGTTCTCCAGAAGGAAGACAAAGAAGGCCGCCTCATCCTGTCGAAGAAGCGTGCTCAGTACGAGCGTGCATGGGGCGACGTTGAGAAGATCAAGGATGAAGACGGTGTTGTCACCGGTTCCGTCATCGAGGTTGTCAAGGGTGGCCTCATCGTTGACATCGGTCTCCGTGGCTTCCTTCCCGCCTCGCTCATCGAGCTGCGTCGCGTTCGCGACCTGACCCCGTACCTGGGCCAGGAAATCGAAGCGAAGATCCTCGAGCTCGACAAGAACCGCAACAACGTCGTTCTGTCGCGTCGTGCGCTGCTCGAGCAGACCCAGTCTGAGAGCCGCACCACGTTCCTCAACAACCTCCAGAAGGGACAGGTCCGCAAGGGCATCGTCTCGTCGATCGTCAACTTCGGTGCGTTCGTCGACCTGGGTGGCGTTGACGGTCTGGTTCACGTTTCAGAACTCAGCTGGAAGCACATTGAGCACGCCAGCGAGGTCGTCGAGGTTGGCCAGGAAGTCACCGTCGAGATCCTCGAGGTCGACCTGGAGCGCGAGCGCGTCTCCCTGTCGCTCAAGGCAACGCAGGAAGACCCGTGGCAGGTATTTGCCCGCACCCACGCCATCGGCCAGGTTGCACCGGGTAAGGTCACCAAGCTCGTTCCGTTCGGCGCGTTCGTTCGCGTTGCCGAGGGAATCGAAGGCCTGGTTCACATCTCCGAGCTCTCCGGCAAGCACGTTGAGCTGGCCGAGCAGGTTGTCTCCGTCGGCGACGAGGTGTTCGTCAAGGTCATCGACATCGACCTCGAGCGTCGCCGCATCTCGCTGAGCCTCAAGCAGGCCAACGAGGGTGTCGACCCCGAAGGCACCGAGTTCGACCCGGCGCTCTACGGCATGCTCACCGAGTACGACGACCAGGGCAACTACAAGTACCCTGAAGGCTTCGACCCGGAGACCAACGAATGGCGTGAGGGCTTCGAGACCCAGCGCGAGAAGTGGGAGCAGGACTACGCTGCAGCCCAGGCTCGCTGGGAAGCTCACAAGAAGCAGGTTGCTTCGGCAAACGACGAGGTCATCGCTGTCGGCGACGTCGCGTCTGCTGCTGGCTCCACCTTCTCGAGCGAGACCGCCGGCGCCGGCACGCTTGCCGACGACGAGGCTCTCGCCGCACTGCGCGAGAAGCTCTCCGGTGGCAACTAACACCACGGCAACTAGCACCACGGCAATGAGTCAGTTGAACGCCTGCTCCACGGAGTAGCGTTCTTCGAACTACAGCGTCACTGAACAGATTGGCCGGGCCCTTCGGGGTCCGGCCAATCTGCGTCTAACGAGCGTATTGAGCGAGCAACCGTGTGCAACGCAGAATGGCGGTCGGCTAGTCTGACACCAGTGCCAATTCATATTTCTCTGTGACCCAGAGTCCTTCCCGTAGTTTCAGTTCGCTCCGAATCAGTGCGACTCGCACCGGAGCGGTGATTCAGTGCGCCTGTGCAGGGAACTCCATCGTGAGTTCCCCGACGCACCAGCCATCTCCTGAACTCACTACTGAAAGCGCACATTCACATGACATCGTCGAACCCGTCCGAGTCCATATCTTTTGCCGCCGGCCCGTCTCCCACTGGCCGACTCTTGCTTCGTCCTGACTGCGGCAACTGCTTCGCCCTGTGCTGCACAGCCTTCGGATTCTCGCGTTCTGCAGACTTTCCCGTCGACAAGCCAGCAGGCTCACCCTGCTCGAGCCTCGCCTCTGACTTCTCCTGCACGATCCACGACAGCTTGCGACCGCGGGGATTCCGCGGCTGCACGGTCTTTGACTGCTTTGGGGCGGGACAGCAGGTGTCGCAGATACTGTTCGCCGGCACGAGTTGGCTCGACAATCCGGACAGCAAAGACGAAATGTTTTCCGCGTTCGCTGCCGCGCGGCAACTGCGTTGGGTGCGGACCTTCTCGGCGCAGACCTGCGGGATGCGCGGCTCGCCGGAGCCGATCTCTCGAAAGCGCTGTACCTGACTCAGCCGCAGATGAATGCGGCGCGAGGCGATCAGCACACACGGCTGCCGTCTGATCTAGAGGCGCCTTCGCACTGGGGCGGTCGCCCCGTCGGCGGAATGGAGGATGCTTCCCTCGAGTGAAGGAGGCGACAGTACTACTCCGCCCGCGCGGTCATGGTCAATGACCGCGCGGGCGGAACGCTTCGGTGCCGATCGGCCCCGGTTTCGAACCGTGCTACTTCGCGATGAACGCGAGGATGTCCTGTCCGAGCTCCGCCTGGTACGCACCGTAGATGCCGTGCGGGGCGCCCGGGTACACCTTGAGCGTGCCGTCTGTGACGAGTTCAATTGACTTCAGCGCGGCGTCGCCCACAGGAACGATCTGGTCGTCATCGCCGTGAGCGATGAAAATCGGCACGTCGAGGGCGGCGAGGTCCGCGGTGAAGTCGGTCTCAGAGAAGGCCTCGATGCAGTCGTAGGCGGCCGCGAGATTGACGAGCATGCCCTGGCGCCAGAATTCGCGTTTCGCACCCTCGGAGACGGTGCTGCCATCACGGTTTGCGCCGAAGAACGCCTCGGTCAGATCGATGTAGAACTGCGACGCGTCTGCAAGCACCCCGGCACGGATGCCGTCGAACACCTCGATCGGGAGGCCGTCTGGATTGCTCTCAGTTTTCACCATCAGGGGCGGAACCGCGCCGGCGGTGATCACTTTGGCGACGCGGCCGACGCCGTGCTGAGCGGCGTAACGCACGACCTCCCCGCCACCGGTGGAGTGACCGATGACGACGAGGTTGGTGAGGTCGAGGTGCTCCACCAACTCGGCGAGGTCACGGGCGTAGGTGTCCATGTCGTTGCCGTTGTACGTCTTCGACGAACGGCCGTGGCCGCGGCGGTCGTGAGCGATGGCGCGGTAGCCGTGATCGGCGAGGAGTTTCACCTCCACCTGCCAGGCATCCGACGACAGTGGCCAGCCGTGGCTGAGAACGACGGGCTGACCCGCGCCCTGATCGGTGTAGTAAAGCTCGGTTCCGTCCGAAGTGGTGAAGTACGGCATGGTTTCTCCTTGAGAGTGAATGGAGCGGATGGTGTGGGTTAGGACAGGTGAGCGAGGGCTTCGACGATCACGTCGGCAACGGCTTGAGGGTTCGACACCATCACGGAGTGTGAGGCACCGTCGATTTCGACGGTTTTCAGCGAGCCGGCCCGCTCGGCCATGAACCGCAGGCCCTCGACGGGGATGTTCTTGTCGCCGGTACCGAATACGAACCAGGACGGCAGCGTCTTCCAGGCGGAGATCTCGGCAGGCTGAGGCTCGCCGAGGGCGAAGTCACGGATGGGGCGCTGTGTGGCCGCAGCGATCTTTGCCTCTGTGACCGGCACGTCGCCGGCGAACTGGTTCGGGAAGAGCGCCCGGTCGACGATGAGGTCGTGGGTGCCGTCGCCAAGCGGGTAGGGGCGAACAGTGTCGCCGAGTGTGCTGCCTGGGAACTGGCCGGTGAGGCCGAGCGAGGTCTCACCGTGTTCCGGCGCGAATGCGGCGACATAGACCAGGCCAGTGACGACTTCACTGCCGACGGCTGCCTCTGTGATGACGGCACCGCCGTAGGAGTGGCCGACCAGGAGCACCCGACCGCCGATTGATTCGACAGCACGCCGCACGTTTTCGGCATCCGTGGTGACACTGCGCAACGGGTTGGGGGTCGCAATGGCGGCGACGCCCTGGGATTCCAGCGCGGCGATGACGCCGGTCCAGCTTGACGATTCGGCGAATGCGCCGTGGACGAGGACGACGGTGGTGTCGGTCATGATGATCTCTTCTCAAATTGCGCGCTACGGTCGGTGGTGTCAATAATTCCGTTCGGCTTCGCTGCAGGGCTCGGGATTCGGAAATTGCGAAGAAACGGTTCGCCTGTGGTCAACTACAGACCAGGCAAAGGTGGTTAGAGATGTATCTCCCGCAGGCAACACGCGAACAGACCGGTTTCTCGTCGGCCGTCGCAACGGTCGTGAAAAGCAAAGCGCTCGGGCCAGTGCACCTGGTGCACACCAAGGCGCCCACTCCCGGCAGCGACCCATTTGCCGGGTACACGGATCCGGGCGATGCTCTGGTGTGGGCTTTCATCACGGATGGCGCGATCGTGTGCAAACGTGCGTACAACGATCTCGAGAACCATGCCGGCAACATGAACATGAACCATATGCCGCGGCTCAGCGGATTTCAGATGACGCCAGATTTTCGTGCGCTATCGATCCGGATGGATCGCCAAGCGATCGGGCTCAGTTCCGAAGACATCGACGCAATCGCTCGCACGGTCTTTCCGCTCACTGAGGGACTGCCCCTGATGATCGGGTCGATCGCGTCACAAGCCATGAAGATGAACACCGAACTCGGTCCCGCCTCCGGAGCCGCACTGGCTCATTCGATCCTCGAGCTCACGACCGCGTTCGTCGACGATTTTCTCGGCCGACACTCCGCGCCAGAGACCATCCGCCGCAACCTGGTGACTGAAGCGCGACACCACGTCGACCTCTACTCCAGAAGCCCCTCGCTGACCGCGGCATCCGTCGCGGATGCACTGCAAGTGTCGGCCAGAACACTCCAGAAGGCCTTCGAAGCCGAGGAGCACACCCTGACCCGCTCGATTCTCGAGAGCAGGCTGACGCGCGCCAGAACTCTCATGGAGCGTGACCTCATGCGTGCGCTTCCCGTGAGCGACATTGGAGTCCGAGCTGGATTCTCGTCTGCCTCGGCCTTCAGCCGGTCCTTCAGTGCCCGCTTCGGGCTCTCTCCCCGTGAGTGGCGGAACGCACAACCTGGCCAGTGAGACGTTCAACTGCTCCGTATGCTGTGTGGATGATGTCTGAAGCTGACCGGCCCCATCGTCGGTTGCGCGTGCGAATGAGAGCTCGTGCGACGGATGAGCCGAACCGCGCATCGAGCCAGCTTGAGCTTCTCTTCGACCTGACGTTTGTTGTCGCTGTCGCGAGCATCACCGCCCAACTGGCGCACGGAATCGCCATCGGACACGGCGTGCAGACGATCGTGCCGTTCTTGCAGGTGTTCTTCGCCATCTGGTGGGCATGGATGAACTTCACCTGGTTCGCCTCGTCATTCGACACCGACGACGTGCCGTATCGCCTGCTCACAATGCTGCAAATGGGTGGTGTGCTCCTTCTGGCAGCCGGCGTGCCCGCTGCATTCAATGACGGCGACTTTCTGGTCGTGACACTGGGTTATCTCGTCATGAGGATCGGCCTGATCGCCCAGTGGGTGCGTGCGGCCGTGGAAGACCCGAGCAGCCGTCGAACCGCGTCGCGCTACGCGATCGGGATCGCTGTCGTGCAGCTCGGATGGATTCTGCGACTGCTGTTGCAGGAGTCAGGTCTGCTGCCCGCGCAGTTCCAACTGGCCGCGTTCGTCGCCCTCGCCATTCTGGAACTTCTCGTTCCGATCTGGGCCGAACGTCACGGCCACACGAACTGGCACCCGCATCACATCGCAGAGCGCTACGGCCTCTTTGTGATCATTCTGCTCGGTGAGAGCGTTTTGGCAGCCTCGACGGGCGTGGCGGCGTCGTTGGATTCCGGGGGACTCAGCGGAGCTCTGATCACCATCTCGGTGGCCGGGCTGGTGATACTTTTTGCACTCTGGTGGATCTACTTTCTGGAACCCACCGGGGAGGGGCTGTCGACGAACCGGGAGAAATCGTACTTCTGGGGATACTCGCACTACGCCGTTTTCGCGTCGCTGGCCGCACTCGGCGCGGGACTCGAAGTCGCGGTTGAACAGACCGGCCACCATCTCGACGTCCCGGCACTGGCTGCAGCGTTCGGCGTCGCGATTCCGGCCGGCCTCTTCCTGCTGTTGTTCTGGGCGGTCCATCGGCCGATCGTTGCGCACCCCGTCGTTCGTCCGTCAGTGATTCTGCCCGCGGCGGGGGCGGTCCTGGCATTGCCACTGAGCGTGCACCTGATCGGGGTCGCCGGCGTCGTTGCAGTGATCGCCGTCGTTTGCACGCTGGTGGTAGCGGTGACGATCTGGAGGCGCGCAGGCGCACACAACTCGTAGGCTCGAGGCATGCAAGAAGGACGCCTCCACGCTCACGCCGATTCGTTCAAGGCCGGTGCCGACGGATACGACGCCCACCGACCGTCGTATCCGCGTGAGGCGGTCGCCTGGCTGGTGGGTCACGTCGGCGTTGCTCAGAACATTGACGTTGCAGACATCGGTGCGGGCACAGGCAAGCTCACCGGACTCCTCCTCGAACTCGGCGCACACGTCGTGGCGGTGGATCCGTCAGCGGACATGCTGCGGGTGCTGCATCAGCATTTTCCGGCAGTGCGCGCGGTCGAAGGGTCGGGGGAGCGCATCCCTCTTCCCGACTCATCGGTCGACCTGGTGACTTTCGCACAGGCCTGGCACTGGGTCGATATCGACGCAGCAAGCGCCGAGGTGCTGCGTGTGCTCCGTCCGGGCGGCCGACTGGCCCTGATCTGGAACAGCAGGGACGAATCGGTGCCCTGGGTGCGCGATCTCTCCCGCGCCATGAACTCGGGACAACACGCCGCCGGTGCTTTCAAACCGATAGTAGGTGCTGGGTTGGCGGTGCTCGACCAGCGCGTGGACCGGTGGGTGCAGGAGACGACGCGTGATGGCATCCGGAGCCTGGTGACGACGCGCAGCTACTACCTCGTGGCCAGCGTTGCGGAGAAGGAGACGCTGCGCCGACGCGTCGACGCGGTGCTCGACGCCCACCCCGAAACGCGGGAAGACCCGGTTCATTTGCCGTATCTCACCGAAATCTGGATCGCGGCGCCGACGAGCAGAGCCGACAGCTAGCATTGCAGGCGTGTATCTGATTGGACTCACCGGCGGGATCGCAGCAGGCAAAAGTACCGTCGCCACGCGGCTCGTCGAGCACGGTGCCGTGCACATCGACGCCGACAAACTCGCACGGGCAGTGGTCGAACCGGGCACTCCCGGGCTGGCCGCCGTCCGCGAGACTTTTGGTGACGGCGTGATCAGGGCCGACGGCAGCCTTGACCGCGCGGCGCTGGGCGCTCAGGTCTTCAGCAACCCCGCCGAGCTGGACAAGCTGAACGGCATCGTGCATCCGGCGGTGCGCGCGCTCTCCGACTCCCTCATCCGAGACGCAGCGGCCGACCAGGACGTCGTCGTCGTCTATGACGTTCCACTGCTCGTTGAGGCGAGCACGGCCCAGCCACATGCGCATCCCTTCGACCTCGTCGTCGTCGTGCACGCCAGCGAAGAGACTCGGTTGCGTCGCATGGTTGAGCTGCGGGGAATGAGCGAGACGGATGCCGCGAATCGCATTAATTCACAGGCCACCGATGCTGAGCGGCTGGCCGTCGCCGACGTCGTCATCGACACCGACGGCTCGCTCGATGACACGCTGGCCCAGGTGGACGCGCTCTGGACTCGGGTTCGCGCAGCGGTCGTCAGCGCCGGCTAGACCGAGAGATTCGGCTCCCCGAAAAGTTTTAAGTTCCGCGCGGGCCCAACTACTGGCATACTCCTGACAATCCTGCGCGCGGCGCTCAAGCCACACGTGGGCCGTGCAGAGGGGATACCCGTGATCAGTGACCCGACCGCGATCGTCGGCGGTATCCTCGTGCTCCTGGACCTGGCCATCCGCATTACAGCGCTCATCATCGTGCCGCGCGACCGTAAGCCCACGGCCGCAATGGC
This sequence comes from Glaciibacter kafniensis, assembly GCF_039538945.1. NCBI lineage: Bacteria > Bacillati > Actinomycetota > Actinomycetes > Micrococcales > Microbacteriaceae > Glaciibacter > Glaciibacter kafniensis. The sequence goes on from NZ_BAABCN010000002.1 coordinate 793,268, forward strand.
CTGGCTCCTCGCCATCTTTCTCATTCCGTTCATCGGCATCATCCTGTTTCTCCTGATCGGCAACGTCGCGCTTCCGAAGAAGCGTCGTGAGAAGCAGGCGGAGCTCAACCGACTGATCGCCCAGCGGGCCGATGGACTCGATCTGGCACCAGACCGCTCCACTTGGCCCGACTGGTTTGCGTCGTTGGTGCGTCAGAACGAAGCGGTGGGAGCTCTGCCGGCAGCGGGGGGCAACACCGCCCAGCTGTTTGGCGACTACCAGGGCTCGATCGACGCGATGGCCCTGGAGATCGATCAGGCGACTCGTTTCGTGAACGTGGAGTTTTACATCGTGTCGTTCGATGCGACGACGCGGGGGTTCTTCGCCGCGCTGGAGCGCGCGGTACAGCGTGGTGTGACGGTGCGCCTCCTCGCCGACTACGTGGCTTCCCGGCGGGTGGCCGGTCACGATGAGACCTTCGCCGAACTCGACCGAATCGGGGCGAAGTGGAGCTACATGCTGCCGGTGCGCCCGTTGAAGGGGGAGTACTCGCGCCCCGACCTGCGCAATCACCGCAAGCTCGTCATCGTCGACGGGCTTGTCGCATTTGTGGGATCGCAGAACCTCATCGACCGCAGCTACAACTCGCCGAAGAATATCGAGCGCGGGCTCAAATGGCAGGAACTCGTGGCACGTGTCACCGGCCCGATCGTGACGGCGACGAATGCTGTATTTCTGTCGGATTGGTATCTGGAGTCCGACGAGCTCCTCGGCGAGGAGGCGAATCTGCGGGCAGTCGATGTGCCGGCGGACCCTTCGGCGGATGCCCTGGTCTGCCAGGTCGTGCCGAGTGGACCTGGCTACGACGAAGAGAACAATCTGCGCCAGTTTCTCACGCTGGTCACCTCGGCACAGCGCAAGGTCATCATCACGAGCCCCTACTTCGTGCCGGATGAGGCAATGATGTACGCGATCACCTCAGCGTGTCAGCGTGGCCTGGATGTGCAGTTGTTCGTGTCGGAGATCGGCGATCAGGGGTCGGTCTGGCATGCCCAGCGCTCCTACTATCGGCCGCTGCTGCGTGCGGGAGTGACGATCTGGCTCTACCCGGCCCCGTTCATTCTGCACTCGAAGCATCTCTCGATCGACGACGATGTGGCGGTGATCGGGTCGAGCAACATGGACATCCGTTCGTTCGCCCTCAACTCGGAGGTGACCCTCCTCGTGCGTGGAGCCTCATTCGTGGCGCAGATGCGGGCCGTGGAGCAGGGCTATCGCGACGCCGGTCGCGTGTTGACCCTCGAGGAATGGGACAGGGAGCCGGCGAAGGCCACATTTCTCGACGGCGTTGCCCGACTCACCTCGGCCCTGCAATAACCGGCAGCCCCATGAATGCGTCGGAACCGACCCTGCTCGCGACAGCCGCCTCGCTCGACGGACGGCACTTTCAGTTCGTCGGCGTGGACGACGAATCAGCGAACCCCGGCGACTTCGTCACGGTTCACTCTGCCGGCACTCCGATCCGGGTCGGACAGATCGAAGACGTGACGTTGACCATGGGCTCGGCCCCGAGAGGCTCCGGCCGGGTGATCGGCGAAGTGAACGCCGAAGGTCGACTCGACACGCGCAGCACCCATGGTTTCTTCTCGGCCGAGCTGCGGCGGGCCGATCCGGGCACCATCGACCTCCTCTATCCTGACTCGGCCCCGACCGTGGGGATCGGCACGGTGCTGACGACCGGCGACGTCTCCGCCCGGCTGTTCGCGCGTCGGTTCAACCGGCACACCTTTTGGTGCGGGCAGAGCGGATCAGGCAAGACCTACGCGCTCGGCGTTGTGCTCGAACAGCTCCTCATTCACACTCGGCTGCCGATGGTCATTTTCGACCCGAATGCCGACTTCGTTCGGTTGCATGAGCTGAGTGACCGTGCGGTACCGGCGTCAACTGATGCCATGCGAATTGACGCCGAGCGAACGGATGCCGACGCCAGGTCGACCGGGCGCGCGGCGCTGGCCGCTCGCGACATCCGGGTGCTGCGGCCTTCCTCGGCCGACCCCGACTCACTGCGGGTGCGGTTCACCGACCTGCCACTCCGGGGCAGGGGAGCGGTTCTTCGCCTGGATCCGTTGGACGACCGGGCAGAGTTCAACGAGCTGGCCCGCCTGGAAGAAACCGTCGGCACGCTTGGCCCCGACAAGATCGTGCCAACCCTCCGAGCACAGGGCACGACGGCTGCCCATGCGTTGGCCGACCGGATCGAGAATTTGAGCATCACCGATTGGGGCGTCTGGGCGGGAGGATTTGAAGCGGTGACCGACGTCATCGACTCGCGTCCCGACGCGACGGTGCTTGACCTGGGCGGTTTCAGCTATCCGGACGAACCGCTCGTGGTGGCGATGGCGGTGCTCGACGACCTCTGGGCGAAACGCGAACAACGGCGTCCGGTGCTGATCGTCATCGACGAGGCACACAACCTCTGTTCGCCTGAGCAAGACAGTCCGTTGCACAACGCGGTACGTGACCGGATCATTCAGATTGCGGCCGAGGGCAGAAAGTTTGGGCTCTGGCTTCTGCTGTCGACGCAGCGACCGTCCCGTGTGCATCCGAGCATCATCTCGCAATGCGACAACCTCGTCGTGATGCGGATGAGCTCGCCCGTCGACCTCGACGAACTCGCCACGATCTTCGGTTTCGTACCCGCCGCCATGTTGGCCAGGTCGCCACGCTTTCAGCAAGGAGAGGGGCTGTTTGCCGGCGGGTTCGTGCCGACCCCCACCCTGGTCGCGATGGGGAATCGCCTCACCAGAGAGGGCGGCGCCGACGTCGACGTCCCTCTTCGGGCAGGGTAATCGTCGGTCACCACAGCCGACTGTCGGCGGCGATGGTGTGTTGAGTTCGCCCGGGAATCAGCGGTCGATCGAGGCCATGCTGGCCTCGTCGTGGCGTTCTCCTGAGGCGGGACGGAGCGAGTCCAGCCGCTTCAGCTGGTGCGCGGTGAGCTCAATGCCCTCGCTGGCAGTGTTCTCCTCGACTCGGGAGACCCGGCGGGTTCCGGGGATCGGGGCGATGTCATCGCCGCGGCTCAGCAACCACGCGAGCGCGGTCTGTGCCGGGGTCGCGCCGATCTCGGCACCGATGGACTTCACCTCGTCGACGATTGCGAGGTTGCGGCGAAAATTTTCGCCGATGAATCGCGGATTTGTCTTGCGCCAGTCGGTGTCAGCGAAATCGTCGACGGTGTGGATTTGCCCGGTGAGGAGTCCGTGGCCGAGCGGCGAGTAGGGCACGAAGCCGATGCCGAGCTCACGCAGCAGCGGCAGGATGTGCTCCTCCACGTCGCGAGTCCACAGCGAGTACTCCGTCTGCAGCGCGGAAACCGGCTGCACCGCATGTGCCCGACGGATGGTCTCCGGAGAAGCCTCTGACAAACCGAAATGCAGAACCTTGCCCTCGGTGATCAGGTCAGCGACGGCGCCGGCGGTCTCCTCGATCGGAGTGGTTCGGTCGAGCCGGTGCTGGTAGTACAGGTCGATACGGTCGGTGCCGAGGCGTGTGAGGGATCCTTCGACGGCGGCCCTCACGTTCGCCGCGCTGCTGTCGGTCACGCCGGGACCGCCTCCGGAATGCGAGACCAGGCCGAACTTGGTCGCGATCACGACGTCGTCCCGGCGGCCCTTGACCGCCTGGCCGACGATTTGTTCGCTCAGGAACGGGCCGTAGATCTCCGCGGTGTCGATGTGGGTGACCCCGAGTTCGAGCGCCCGGTGGATCGTGCGGATCGACTCCGCGTTATCCAAAGCGCCCTCAGTGGTGTACGTGCCGGCCATGGTCATTGTGCCGAGGCCGATGCGGGAGACCGTGAGGTCTCCGAGATGTGCGTTCTTCATTAAAATGGTTCCTCTTCTCGGCGGGATCCGATCCTGTGCTTGATCGAATCGTCGTATGAGATCCAGTCAACGGGTCTTCATGAATGCGAGGGAGTCCCTTCTTGTGGGGTTAATGCCAGTGCCTCCTTGGATCTGACCGCGTGACATAGGTTGGGGTCATGGATATCCGGAATGAACTCCGTGAGTTCCTGACCTCACGTCGGGCCAGACTCACCCCCGACCAAGTAGGTCTGCCCGACTTCGGCGGCCGACGACGTGTTCCCGGGCTTCGCCGCGAAGAAGTCGCCCTGATCGCGGGGATCAGCGTCGAATACTACGTGCGCTTGGAGCGCGGCACCTTCGCCGGCGTCTCCGAGGCCGTGCTCGGAGGCATCAGCAGGGCCCTCCAACTCAGCGACGCTGAGCGCTCACACCTTGACGATCTGGTGCGCGCCGCCAATCAGGACGTCCACCCGCAACGCGGTCGAGATCGCACCAAGGCGCAACAGGTTGCCCCCGGAGTCCAGCAGCTGCTCGATGCCATGGACAATGTGCCTGCATTCGTGCAGAACGGACGGCTCGACGTCATCGCCACCAACCGGCTCGGGCACGCCGTCTTCTCCGAAATGTACGTTCAGCCGCACAGACCGGTGAACTTTGGCCGATTCCTGTTCCTCGACCCCCGCTCCGAGGAGTTCTACCGCGAGTGGGATGACGCCGCTTATCAGACTGTCGCTCTGCTTCGGACTGAAACGGGCCGCACACCGCACGACCGCACTCTCAGCGACCTCGTCGGTGAGCTCTCCACCCGCAGCGAGCAGTTCCGCGCGCTCTGGGCATCCCACGACGTCCGCGAACATCGGACCGGAGTCAAAGCCATCACCCACCCGGTCGTCGGTGACCTCGATCTCAGCTTCGAGGCGATGGATCTCACCTCAGACCGGGGGCTTCTGCTCGTCGCGTACACCGCCGAACCCGGTTCGCCGTCGCATGACGCACTCAAGCTACTCAGCATCTGGGCGGCAACCAACGACCAGCTGGCCAACGCTCAAAACGTCGACAAGAACGGCGCAGAAAGCGGCTGAGCGCCGCGGCATCCGCGATGGCGACCACAGCTGACTGTCGGCGGCGGTTTGTAGACTGGGGCAATGGAACCAACGCGCTCCGTTCATCCGTTCGAGGTCATCAGCGAGTACACCCCAAGTGGTGACCAGCCCGGCGCAATCGCCGACCTTGCCGCCCGAATCAACGCCGGCGAAACCGATGTCGTGCTGCTCGGCGCGACAGGTACCGGCAAGTCGGCGACGACCGCCTGGCTGATCGAGCAGGTGCAACGCCCCACGCTGGTGCTGGCCCACAACAAGACTCTGGCGGCGCAGTTGGCCACCGAGTTTCGTGAACTGATGCCGAACAATGCCGTCGAGTACTTCGTCTCGTACTACGACTACTACCAGCCTGAGGCGTACGTTCCGCAGACCGACACCTTCATTGAAAAAGACTCCTCGGTCAACGCCGAAGTGGAGCGCCTGCGACACTCCACCACCAACTCGCTGCTCAGCCGCCGCGACGTCATCGTCGTGTCGACGGTGTCGTGCATCTACGGCCTCGGCACGCCGGAAGGCTACCTCGAGGCGATGATCGCCCTGCAGGTCGGCCAGCGCATCGACCGCGACTGGCTGATTCGCAAGTTCGTCTCCATGCAGTACCAGCGCAACGACGTCGACTTCTCCCGCGGCAACTTTCGGGTGCGCGGCGACACCATCGAGATCATCCCGATGTACGAAGAGCTCGCCATCCGCATCGAGATGTTCGGCGACGAGATTGAAGCGCTCTACAGCCTGCATCCGCTCACCGGTGACATTGTGAAGAAACTCGACGCCGTCTCGGTTTTTCCCGGTTCGCACTACGTCGCCAATAACGACGTGATGCAACGCGCGATCGTCACCATCAAAGAAGAGCTCGAAGAACGACTCGAGCAACTCGAACGCGAAGGCAAGTTGCTCGAAGCGCAGAGACTCCGCATGCGCACCACGTTTGACCTCGAAATGATGGAGCAGATCGGCTTCTGCTCTGGCATCGAAAACTACTCGCGGCACATCGACGCTCGCAACCCGGGGGAGGCCCCGCATTGCCTGCTCGACTATTTTCCCGACGACTTTCTCGTCGTCATCGATGAGTCTCACGTCACAGTGCCGCAAATCGGCGCGATGTACGAGGGCGACTCCTCGCGCAAACGCACCCTCGTCGACCACGGCTTCCGGCTGCCGAGCGCGCTCGACAACCGCCCGCTCAAGTTTGGCGAGTTCAAGAATCGCGTCGGCCAAACCGTCTACCTCTCGGCAACGCCCGGCAAATACGAGATGGGCATCGCCGATGGCATCGTCGAGCAGATCATTCGCCCAACCGGGCTGATCGACCCCGAAGTTGTGATCAAGCCCAGCGCCGGGCAAATCGACGACCTGCTCGAGGAGATCCGCCTCCGCACCGACCGCAACGAACGCGTGCTCGTGACAACTCTGACGAAGAAGATGGCTGAAGAACTCACCGACTTCTTCACGGAGGCCGGGGTGCGAGTGCGCTATCTGCACTCGGATGTCGACACGCTGCGCCGCGTCGAGCTTCTGTCGGAGTTGCGAGCCGGCATCTACGACGTGCTCGTCGGAATCAACCTGCTCAGAGAGGGCCTCGACTTGCCGGAGGTCTCCCTGGTCGCCATCCTCGACGCCGACAAAGAAGGCTTTCTGCGATCGTCGACCTCGCTCATCCAGACCATCGGTCGTGCGGCTCGAAACGTGTCGGGCGAGGTGCACATGTACGCCGACCGCATCACCCCGTCGATGGCGCATGCCATCGAAGAAACGAACAGGCGGCGCGAGAAGCAGGTCGCCTACAACACGCTTCACGGCATCGACCCGACGCCGCTGCGCAAGAAGATCGCCGACATCACCGACATCCTCGCGCGCGAAGAAGCCGACACGGCCGAGCTTCTGGCCGGGCGTGACAAGCGCAAGAAGAGCCCGACGCCGAACCTGCGCCGGCAGGGGCTGGCCGCAAACGGCGCCAACGATCTCGAATCGATCATCTTCGACCTCAACACGCAGATGCTCGAGGCCGCGGGGGAGCTGAAGTTCGAGCTCGCCGCACGGTTGCGCGATGAGGTCTCTGAACTCAAGCGGGAGCTGCGTCAAATGGAGAAGGCCGGGCACCTGAACTAACCGGCTTCAGCTCGCTGCCTCAGCGTGGAGTGAGACCGGCGTTGGCGCAGTTCAGCTGACACGACAACAGCTCGCGGCACGCGTCCGTGAAGCTGGCACGTTGTCTACCGAGTGCCCGCTTCGTAAACACGTGCCGTGAAGGGAAAGTCGGTACCGATCTCGACGCGAGGGCGACGCGAGGACGGCCGGTGCGCAGCCTGGGCGAGGTGTATCCCGGTGGGCGCGGGATGGAGCGCGCGCCAGCGGGGATAAACCTCGCCGGGATGGTTCAGGGCTATGAAAACGGCGCGCGCAGTTCGCGGCATGTGTTTGCGAAGCCGGCACGTGTCTCAACGTGTGCCCGCTTCCCATACATGTGCCGCGAGCCAGCCCGTCGGTCGAGCCTGTCGAGACCTGGTGGGCCGACCTCGAGACCGGCTCGCCGGATCTCGACAGGCTCGATCACCGAACAGGCTCGATCACCGGATGCGGCTCCACCACAGGGTGCGGCTCGATCACCGTCCGGAAAGATCGAACATATGTTCGCTCAGAGCGCGTGTCGGACCAGGCATTTCGGAGGCAGCACTGCATAGACTCGACGAGTGTCAATTTCGAAGGTAAACGGGTCCAAGCTCAGCGTGCGCGGCGCACGTGTGCATAATCTCCATAACGTCGACCTGGAGATTCCTCGTGACTCTCTCGTCGTCTTCACCGGGCTCTCGGGTTCTGGCAAGTCGTCGCTCGCCTTCGACACCATCTTCGCCGAAGGTCAGCGTCGCTATGTTGAGTCGCTGAGCGCCTACGCCCGGCAGTTTCTCGGCCAGGTCGACCGGCCAGACGTCGACTTCATCGAGGGCCTCAGCCCCGCGGTGTCGATCGACCAGAAGTCGACCAACCGCAACCCGCGCTCCACTGTCGGCACGATCACCGAGATCTACGACTACATGCGTCTGCTCTGGGCGCGCATCGGCGTGCCTCACTGTGCCATCTGCGGCGAGACGATTCAGTCGCAGACTGTGCAGCAGATCGCCGATCAGCTGATGGAACTCGAGACCGGCACCCGTTACCAAATCCTCAGCCCCGTCGTCTCGCAGAAGAAGGGCGAGTTCGTCGACCTCTTCAGCGAGCTGGCCGCCAGTGGATACTCCCGTGCGGTCGTCGACGGCACCCAGATTCAATTGAGCGAGCCGCCGACGCTGAAGAAGCAGCAAAAGCACGATATCTCGGTCACCGTCGACCGCCTCGTCGCCGGCCCCGAGTTGCTCGGGCGTCTGACCGACTCCCTCGAGACCGCCCTCAAACTCACCGATGGCCTGGTGCAGATCAACTTCATCGACCGCGAAGGTGATGAGGCCTGGCAGAGCTTCTCCGAGAAGCTCTCCTGCCCGAACAACCACCCGGTGCAGCTGACCGAGATCGAACCGCGCACCTTCTCGTTCAACGCGCCGTTCGGCGCCTGCCCCGAGTGCTCGGGGCTCGGCACCCGCATGTCCGTCGACCAGGACCTGCTGCTCGGCGATCCGGACCTCAGCATCGCCGAAGGCGTTGTGCTGCCCTGGACGACGCAGGGCAAGGGGCTCTTCCAGTACTACGAAAAACTTCTCGACGGTCTCGCCCGCGACCTGGACTTCTCGTTGAACACGCCGTGGAAAAAACTCAGCCCCGAGGTGCAGAACGCTGTGATGCGCGGCGACAACTTCGAAGTCAAGGTGAAGTGGAAAAACCGCTACGGCCGCGAGATGAGCTACACCTCCGGCTTCGAAGGCGTTGTTCCCTACATCGAACGCCAGTACCTCCAGGCCGAGACCGACACTCAGCGGCAGCGCTGGGCCGAATACCTCCGCGAGGTCAACTGCCCCGTCTGTGACGGCACGCGGCTGAAGCCAGAAGTGCTGGCCGTCACCGTCTACGACGCGAGCATCGCGGATGTCTGCGCGCTCAGCCTGAGCGACGCCCGTGAGTTCATGGACACGCTCACGCTCACCGATCGCGAGGCGGCCATCGCCGCGCAGGTGCTGCGCGAGATCAAGGCGCGCCTCGACTTCTTGATCAGGGTCGGCCTGAACTACCTCAACCTCGCTCGGGCAGCAGCCACGCTGTCGGGCGGCGAGGCGCAGCGCATCCGGTTGGCCACCCAGATCGGATCCGGTTTGACCGGAGTGCTTTACGTTCTCGACGAGCCGAGCATCGGCCTGCATCAGCGCGACAACCGCCGCCTGATTGAGACCCTCGTCGCGCTGCGCGACCTGGGCAACACCCTGATCGTCGTCGAGCACGACGAAGACACGATTCGCACGGCGGACTGGATTGTCGACATCGGGCCGGGCGCCGGCGTCAACGGCGGTCACGTGGTGCACTCCGGCTCCTACGATGACCTGCTCGGAAACACGAAGTCGCTCACCTCCGACTATCTGTCGGGGCGCAAGTCGATTGAGACCCCGAAGACACGTCGCCCGCTCGATCCCGAACGCGAGATCAAAGTGACAGGGGCTGCGGCGAACAACCTGCAGAAGGTGTCGGTCACCTTCCCCCTCGGCACATTCACCGCCGTCACCGGAGTCAGTGGTTCCGGCAAATCATCGCTGGTCAACGACATCCTCTATCGGGTGCTGGCCAACCAGCTGAACGGCGCCCGCAAGCTGCCGGGCAAGCACAGCCGGGTGACGGGGCTCGACCACCTCGACAAGGTTATTCACGTCGACCAGGCCCCGATCGGGCGCACGCCGCGCTCGAACCCGGCCACTTATACCGGTGTCTTCGACCGCATCCGCAACCTATTCTCCGAGACGATGGAGGCGAAGGCCCGCGGCTACCTGCCCGGCCGGTTCAGTTTCAACGTCAAGGGCGGGCGCTGTGAGGCCTGCTCTGGCGACGGCACCATCAAGATCGAGATGAACTTCCTTCCCGACGTCTACGTCGCCTGCGAGGTGTGCCAGGGTGCGCGGTACAACCGTGAGACGCTGACCATCCACTACAAGGGCAAGAACATCGCCGAAGTACTCGACATGCCGATCAGCGAGGCAGCCGAGTTCTTCGAACCGATCTCAGCCATCCACCGATACCTCAAGACGCTCGTCGAGGTCGGCCTCGGCTATGTGCGTCTGGGGCAGAGCGCCACGACGCTGTCGGGCGGCGAGGCACAGCGGGTGAAGCTGGCGACCGAACTGCAGCGACGCTCGAACGGGCGCAGCGTCTACGTGCTCGACGAGCCGACGACCGGTCTTCACTTCGAGGATGTGCGCAAGCTCCTGCTGGTTTTGAACAGCCTGGTCGACAAGGGAAACACCGTGATCGTGATCGAGCACAACCTCGACGTGATCAAGTCGGCCGACTGGGTGATCGACCTGGGTCCGGAGGGCGGCTCCGGGGGAGGGCGTGTGCTCGCCACCGGCACGCCAGAACACATCGCCACTGTCAAGAAAAGCCACACCGGCACCTTCCTCAAGGAGGTTCTCGCCGCGAACTAAGCGAGCGAGCGAACGATGTCAGATGCTCTGAGCTACCGGCCGAAGACCGGCGAGATTCCCACTACCCCGGGTGTTTATCGGTTTCGCGACGAAACCGGTCGCGTGCTGTACGTCGGTAAAGCGAAGAACCTGCGCGCCCGGCTCAGCAACTATTTTGCTCCGCTCACGAGCCTGCATGAGCGCACCCGGCGGATGGTGACGACGGCGAGCAGCGTCGAGTGGACCGTCGTCGGCACCGAGACAGAGGCGCTGCAGCTCGAATGGTTCTGGATCAACGAGTTCGATCCGCCGTTCAACGTGCAATTCAAAGACGACAAGAGCTACCCCTACCTGGCGGTGACGCTCGCCGATGAGGCACCACGGGCACTCGTCACCCGCACCACCGGCATCAAGGGAGCCCGCTATTTCGGGCCGTACCCGAAGGTCTGGGCGGTGCACGAAACCATCGACCTGATGCTCAAGGCGTTTCCGATCCGCACCTGCAACGCCGCCAATTACAAACGCGCGATGCAGAGCGGCAAGCCGTGTTTCGCCAGCCAGATCGGCCGCTGTTTCGGCCCCTGCTCGCAGAAGGTCACCTCTGAGGAGCATCGCGCCGTCGTCAACGACTTCGTCAGCTTCATGACCAGTCAAGACCGCAAACTGATCAATTCGTTGACCGCTGAGATGAAGCAGGCGGCAGCCGAGCAGAACTATGAACTCGCCGCGAAGCGCCGTGACCAGGCTCTCGCCCTTGAGGCGGTACTGGAGAAGAGCGCCGTGGTGCTGCGGGACAGCGTCGACATCGACCTGTTCGGTATCGAGCAGGACGAGCTCGCGGCGGCGGTTCAGCAGTTCATCGTGCGTGGCGGGCGCATCCGCGGTGTGCGTGGCTGGATGGTCGACAAAGAACTCGATGTCTCGACCGGCGAACTCATTGACTCGATCATGCAGACCGTGTACAACGCTGACAATCCACCTCCGCGCGAGATCGTCGTTCCTGAGCTGCCCGACGACGCCGAGGCGCTCGACGAATGGCTCGCCCAGATCTCGAATCGCAAGGTGAAGCTCGTCGCGGCCCAGCGCGGTGAGAAGGCCGCCTTGCTGGCGACGGCAACGCAGAACGCCAAGCAATCGCTGATCCTGTACAAGTCGCGTCGCAGCTCAGACTTCGTGGCCAGGTCGAAGGCCCTCGAGGATATCCAGGAGGCGCTGGGCATGACCGATGCCCCGCTGCGAATGGAATGCTACGACGTCTCCCACCTCGGCGGCACGAATATCGTCGCGTCGATGGTCGTCTTCGAAGATGGTCTTCCGCGCAAAGACGAGTACCGGCGGTTCACCATTCCGGAGTCGACCGACGACACCGACTCGCTCTACCGCACCCTGACGCGCCGGCTGGCGTATCTCTCGCCGGCAGCGGATGCAGCAGCAGCCGAGGCGGAAGGGACGCCTGGGGAGGAGTCTGCCGCGACGAAGCGCAAGAAGTTTCGCTACCGCCCCAATCTGCTCATCGTCGACGGCGGGCAGCCCCAGGTCGCTGCCGCCGCCCGCGCGCTCGAGGAATCGGGCGTCACCGGCATACAACTGTGCGGCATCGCGAAACGGCTCGAAGAAATCTGGCTTCCCGACTCGGACTATCCGGTGATTCTGCCGCGCAACAGCGACGCCCTGTTCCTGATCCAACGCATCAGAGACGAGGCCCACCGTTTCGCCATCACCCATCAACGCGCCAGACGCAAGCGCGACATTGGCTCCGTGCTCGGCGAGGTTCCGGGTCTGGGGCCGGCCAGAGTCAAGGTGTTGCTTCGGCACTTCGGGTCGGTTGCCAGACTGAAAGAAGCTTCGGTCGAGGAGATTTCCGACGTGCACGGGATCGGGCCGGCCCTGGCCGCGACGATTCACCAGCATTTACGCGCCTGATCAGGCAGGCGGTCGGTAGGCTGAGGGGACAGACTTCCCCTCGAACGAAGGCGTAATCCACGATGACAACGGAGAACGAACAGCAGGAGATGCTGATCGTCACTGGAATGTCCGGCGCAGGTCGTTCGACCGTCGCCAACGCGCTCGAAGATCTTGGCTGGTACGTCGTCGACAATCTGCCCCCGCAGATGCTGCGACCGCTGGTCGAGCTGGTGTCTCGGGCCGGCACGAATCTGCCGAAGATCGCAGCCGTCGTCGACATCCGTGGCCGTGATTTTTTCAGCGATTTTCAGGAGATTGTGCAGTCGCTGCGCAACAGCAGCCAAGTCAGGGTGATTTTTCTCGAAGCGCGCGACGACATTCTGGTTCGCCGGTTCGAATCGGTCAGGCGCCCCCACCCGTTGCAGGGCGAGGGCACGCTGCTCGACGGGATCGCCGCGGAACGCGCACGCCTGAAGGCGGTGCGCGAGTCGAGTGACAGTGTCATCGACACGTCGGATCTGAACATCCACCAGCTGGCCACGACCATCACCGAGCGCTTCGCTGATGAAAACACCGCCGGTGTGCAGGTTACAATTATGAGCTTCGGTTTCAAGTACGGGTTGCCAACGGATGTTGACCTTGTCGCCGATGCCCGCTTCCTTCCGAACCCGTTTTGGGTACCAGAGCTCCGTTCACACAATGGACTGGATGCGCAGGTGCGTGAATTCGTACTGGCTCAAACCGGTGCACGCGAATTCATCGACCTCTATGCGGCAGCACTGGAGCCGGTCTTGGCCGGCTATCAGCGCGAAAACAAGCGACATGCAACCATCTCGATCGGGTGCACGGGCGGAAAACACCGCTCGGTCGCGATTGCCATTGAAATCGCATCCTTGATTTCTCAGTTTCCCGGCGTTGCGGTCAGCATCAAGCACCGCGACCTGGGGCGCGAATAACTACGGCCGCTGTACACCACAGAAGTCGGCCAGAACAACAGAATGGAAATACGATTGGCACTCACCGCCGACGTTAAAGACGAACTCACCCGCGTCGAGGTTTCGAAGACCTCCGTGCGGGCCGCAGAGCTGGCGACGATTCTTCGTTTCGCCGGCGGGCTGCACCTGATCTCGGGTCGCATTGCAATTGAGTCCGAACTTGACACCCCGCTGCTTGCCCGTCGGGTGCGCAAAGACCTGGCCGAACTCTACGGCGTGCGCAGCACGGCCACCGTGATCCCCGCGTCCGGACTGCGTCGTACCAACCACTACCTCGTGCGTGTGCTCGAAGGCGGCGAAACTCTCGCCCGCCAGACCGGCCTGCTCGACGCCCGTCGTCGGCCGATTCGTGGTCTGCCGAACCGCCTGACCACCGGATCCAAAGAAGAAGTCGCGGCCATCTGGCGCGGCGCGTTCCTGGCTCAGGGCACCCTGACCGACCCCGGTCGTTCGGCAGCCCTCGAGATCACCTGCCCTGGCAACGAAGCGGCCATGGCCCTCGTCGGTGCGGCAGGACGCCTCGGTGTGGCCGCCAAGGCCCGTGAGGTGCGCGGCATCCACCGCGTCGTCATCCGCGACGGCGATGCGATCGGCGCCATGCTGATCCAGATGGGCGCGGCAAACACCGTGCTCAACTGGGAAGAACTGCGCCAGCGCCGCGAAGTGCGCGCCACGGCCAACCGTTTGGTCAACTTCGACGACGCCAACCTGCGCCGTTCGGCTCAGGCCGCTGTCGCTGCCTGTGCCCGCGTTGATCGCGCCATGGAGATCCTCGGCGACGACATCCCGAAGCACCTCAGGTATGCCGGTGAACTGCGTCTCAAGTTCCGCGACTCGAGCCTCGACGAGCTCGGCCACCACGCTGAGCCACCGATGACCAAGGATGCCGTCGCCGGACGCATCCGTCGTCTGCTTGCGATGGCTGACAAAAAGGCGGTCGACTTGAACATCCCGGGCACCGACGCCAACCTTCCTGCCGACCTCGACGACGTCTAAATCGTCAATCGAGGAATCGATTGAGTGTGTCCCCGGTTGACCCGAGTGACACTTTTCGATCTGACTAGACTGAAAATGTCGTTCACAACGCTGGTGAGCGCGCTCGATGACCGAGCCTGCCGACCGGCAACTCACAGAGGAGAAAAGAATGCCCGAATACACTCTGCCCGCCCTGCCCTATGACTACTCGGCGCTGGAACCGAGCATCAGCGGGGCCATCATGGAGCTGCACCACAGCAAGCACCACCAGGCGTATGTGACGGGTGCGAACACCGCCCTGGCACAGCTGGCCGAAGCCCGCGATTCCGGCAATCTCGCCAACGTCAACAAGCTGCAGAAAGACCTGGCATTCAACCTCGGCGGCCATGTCAATCACTCAATCTTCTGGACCAACATGTCCCCGAACGGTGGCGACAAGCCCACCGGTGAACTCGCCTCGGCAATTGACGACTTTTTCGGGTCATTCGACAAGTTCCAGGCTCACTTCGCGGCCACCGCGCTGGGCGTTCAGGGATCCGGCTGGGCAGTTCTCGCCTGGGACTCCATCGGGCAGCAGCTGATCGTTCAGCAGTTCTTCGACCAGCAGGCCAACTTCGCTGCCGGCACTGTTCCCGTGCTCATGCTCGACGTCTGGGAGCACGCCTACTACCTCGACTACCGCAACGTGCGTGCCGACTACGTCAAGGCGTTCTGGAACATCGTCGACTGGTCAAACGTGCAGCAGCGCTTCGAAACCGCGCGCGAGAAGACCAACGGCCTGCTGCTACTGTCATAGCGTGATGGTGTCCCGTGGACCCATCCACGGGACACCGGCGTCCGTTCTTGTTCACCACCCAACGCGCCTCAGGCGCCCTCAGTAACAGGAGTTATCTGTGTCTGTAAAGATCGGTATCAATGGATTCGGCCGCATCGGTCGTAATTTCTTCCGAGCAGCGCTTGCCAAGGGCAGCGAGCTCGAAATCGTCGCGGTCAATGACCTCACCGACCCGAAGACGCTTGCTCACCTCCTGAAGTACGACACGATCACCGGTCGTCTCGACGCAACGGTTGAGCTCGACGGTGACACCATCGTCGTCAACGGCCACCGCATCAAGGTGCTCGCCGACCGCGACCCCGCCAACCTCCCCTGGGGTGAGCTGGGCGTTGACATCGTCATCGAGTCGACTGGCTTCTTCACCAAGGCAGAACTGGCCCGCAAGCACATCGCTGCCGGCGCCAAGAAGGTTCTCGTCTCGGCTCCCGCCACCGGCGACAACGTTGCAACCATCGTCCTCGGTGTTAACGAGGATGTCTACGATGCAGCGATCCACGACGTCATCTCCAACGCTTCCTGCACCACGAACTGCCTGGCCCCTCTGGCCAAGGTCTTCATGGACAACTTCGGCATCGAGCGTGGCCTGATGACCACGGTTCACGCCTACACCGCAGACCAGAACCTGCAGGACGGCCCGCACAGCGACCTGCGCCGTGCCCGCGCTGCCGCCGCGAACATCATCCCCACCTCGACCGGTGCAGCCAAGGCCCTCGGCCTGGTCATCCCCGCGCTCATCGGCAAGCTTGACGGCTACGCCCTGCGCGTTCCGGTTCCGACCGGCTCGATCACCGACCTGACCGTCACGGCCTCGCGCCCGGTCACCGTCGAAGAGGTCAACGCGGCTTACAAGGCTGCAGCTGAGGGCCCCCTCAAGGGCATCCTCAAGTACACCGAAGACCCGATCGTGTCGAGCGATATCGTCGGCGACCCGCACTCCTCGATCTTCGACGCCGGCCTCACCAAGGTGATCGGCGACCAGGTCAAGGTTGCTTCGTGGTACGACAACGAGTGGGGCTACTCCAACCGTCTCGTCGACCTGACCGAGTTCGTCGCAGAGAGCCTGTAGGGGAAGAGCAGTGACGCTTCGCACCATTGAATCGCTCGGGTCGCTTCGCGGCAAGCGTGTCATCGTCCGCTGTGACCTGAATGTACCGTTGGACGATGGGCGGATTACCGACGACGGTCGTGTGCGGGCGTCACTGCCCACTCTCAGCGCGCTTCTCGCCGAGGGCGCCCGTGTGGTGGTTGTTTCCCACCTCGGGCGCCCCGACGGGGAGCCGAACCCGAAGTACAGCCTGGCCCCGGTTGCAGCACGCCTCGGCGAGCTCATCGGGCGCCCGGTTGCCTTCGCGACTGACACGGTCGGCGCATCCGCCACGGATGCCGTCGCAGCGTTGGCCGACGGAGAAATCGTCGTTCTCGAGAACCTGCGTTTCAACGCGGGGGAGACCAGCAAGGTCGACAGCGAGCGTGGCGCGTTCGCCGCGCAGCTGGCCGAGTTGGGCGACGCACTCGTCTCCGACGGCTTCGGCGTCGTTCACCGCAAACAGGCGAGCGTCTACGACCTCGCCCAGATTCTTCCGAGCGCTGCCGGTCTTCTGATCGCTGCAGAGCTCGATGTGCTCGATCGCCTCACCGCGAACCCGGAGGCGCCGTACACCGTTGTCTTGGGCGGCTCCAAAGTCTCCGACAAGCTCGGCGTGATCGGCCACCTGCTCCCGCGGGTGAATTCCCTGCTCATCGGCGGCGGAATGCTGTTCACCTTTCTCGCTGCACAGGGCCACAAGGTCGGTTCCAGCCTGCTCGAAGCCGACCAGCTCGACACCGTGCGCGGCTACCTGGCTGAGGCAGAACGTCTCGGTGTGAAGATCGTGCTGCCGACGGATGTCGTCGTGGCATCGAAGTTCGGTGCTGACGCCGAGATCGCCGTCACTGCCGCCGACTCCATCGAAGAGACCCCGTTCGGCGTGTCAGGACTCGGCCTCGACATCGGGCCAGACACTGCGCAGGCGTTCGCCGCAATCATTCGTGAGTCGAAGACGGTGTTCTGGAACGGCCCGATGGGCGTGTTCGAGCTGGCTCCGTTTGCAGAGGGCACACGTGCCGTCGCCGCGGCTCTCACCGAGGTCGACGGCCTCAGCGTTGTCGGCGGTGGCGATTCAGCCGCAGCCGTGCGTATTCTCGGTTTCAACGACGACCAATTCGGTCACATTTCAACAGGCGGTGGCGCCAGTCTCGAGTTCCTCGAGGGTAAGCGACTGCCAGGACTGGAGGTCCTCGGATGGGCGTAACCATCAACCCACGTCGCACCCCGCTGATGGCGGGCAACTGGAAGATGAACCTTGACCATCTTCAGGCGATCGCTTTCGTGCAGAAACTGGCCTGGAGCCTGAAAGACGCGAACCACGATTTCGCGACCGTCGAGGTTGCGGTTTTTCCGCCGTTCACCGACCTGCGTTCGGTGCAGACACTGATTTCAGCTGACAAGCTTCCGTTGACCTTCGGTGCACAGGATGTCTCGATGCATGAGTCAGGCGCCTACACCGGTGAGGTTTCAGCCGCGTTCCTGGCCCAGCTCGAATGCCAGTACGTGCTGATCGGCCACTCAGAACGTCGCACCCTGCACAACGAGACTGATGATGTTGTCTCCGCCAAGGTGACTGCGGCCCTCGGCCACAACCTGGTTCCGGTCATCTGCGTCGGCGAAACCGCCGAAGACCTCGCCGAGCACGGCCCGAGCGCTGTGCCGGTGGCCCAGTTGCGCGCGGCTCTAGCCGGTGTGTCCAACGCGGCAGATTTCGTTGTCGCCTACGAGCCGGTCTGGGCCATCGGCTCCGGACAGGCTGCCACCCCGGAACAGGCAGAGCAGGTCGCTGCGGCACTGCGCGCTCTGATTCAGGAACTGCTCGGCGACGACGTTGCCGGCAAGACCCGCATCCTCTACGGCGGTTCAGTGAAGGCGGCAAACATTGCCGGTTTCATGCGTGAGCCGAACGTTGATGGAGCACTCATCGGTGGCGCCAGCCTCGACATCCCCGAGTTCTCGAGCATCGTGCGTTACCAGAAGCACGTCGGTTTGTAGTAAAAAGGCCCGTGTCGGCCGGCGATTGCCGGCCCGCACGGGCCTTTCGGTGCCCGCCGACCAACGCTTTGTTCGACGAGTCCGTGCGGGTCGTTCCCGGTCGGGGACGACCGTCAGGCTATAATTGCCAGTGGCCCTGGTGGTGCCCCCATGCCCACCGCTTTGTGAAAGGTTTCGCGTGGAGATTCTCCAGGTTGTGTTGCAGGTTCTGCTCGGTATTACGAGCCTCCTGCTCACCATGCTTATTTTGTTGCACAAGGGCCGCGGTGGCGGCCTGTCAGACATGTTCGGAGGCGGCGTGACATCAGGCCTCGGTTCATCGGGAGTTGCCGAGCGCAACCTCAACCGTTTCACCGTTGTGTTGGGTCTGCTCTGGATCTCGACGATCGTCGTGCTTGGTCTGATCACCAAGTTCGACACCGGCGCCTGACGCCCAACACACACTTAGATTTCTAGCAGAGGAACACAATGGCATCTGGTGGTAGCGCAATTCGCGGCTCCCGTGTTGGAGCTGGCCCCATGGGCGAGCAGGACCGTGGCTTCCACGCGGACCGCATCAAGGTCTCCTACTGGGACGCCCTCGGCAACGAGACGGTCCGCTACTTCGCGGCGAACCTGCCCGATGAAGAGATCCCCGAGACGATCGACTGCCCGACCTCCGGCTTGCCGGCTGGTCGCGACAAGGAGAACCCTCCGTCGGTCGCCAAGCTTGAGCCTTACAAGACGCACCTCGCCTACGTGAAGGAGCGCCGCACTGAAGAAGAAGCCGAGTCGCTTCTCGAAGAGGCGCTCGTGCAGCTGCGCATCCGTCGCGGAAAGCTCACGGCAACGAACTAGAGTTGAAGAACTCAAAGTAAAAAACTGTGGCCCAGCTGATTTTCATCAGCTGGGCCACAGTTTTGTTAACCGTGCCGTTTTGACTAGTAGCTGGGTGCGATCAGGTTCGACGGAACCTCTGCCGCCGCGGCTCCATCGACAAAGAACACCGTGCGTCGGCGGCCCTTGATTCCGGCCACCGGAACCTCGTCGCGGCTCGCACCGGCCAAGGCCAGCCCGAGGGCTGACGCCTTGTCAGCGCCCGCCAACACCAGCCAGACGCGATCCGACGAGTTCAGCGCCGGACGGGTCAGGCTGAGGCGCTCCGGCGGAGGCTTGGGGGAGTTCGTGACCGCGACCACTGACAGTTCGGTCTCACGGATGCCGCTGAGGTGCGGGAACAGCGAGGCGATGTGTCCGTCAGCACCGACGCCGAGAAATGTGATGTCGAAACGCGGGAACGCAGCACCAGACGGTGCTGCCTCGACCAACTCAGCGGCGTAGGCGAGTGCGGCATCCTCCAACGTGATCCCGTCGTCTGATGCGGCGAAGGGATGTACGTTCTCAGCGGGAACGGCGATGTGGTCGAGCAACGCGGCGCGTGCCTGCAACTCATTCCGTTCGGAATCGTTGCGAGGAAGCCAGCGCTCGTCGCCCCACCAGAAGCTCACCTTTGACCAGTCGACGCTGTCGCGCGCCGAGGAGGCATTGATGGCCTCGAGCACGGCGATGCCGACCGAACCGCCGGTCAAGACAACGTGTGCCTCGCCGAGGTCATCGAGGATGTCAACGGTCTTCGTGATGAACCGTGCGGCGACAGAGCCGGCAAGCGCCAGCTTGTCCGAGTGCACCAATACACGTCGTTCGTTTGTCACAGTCATACTCCGGCCTGTTGTGCGACGGCGTCGGCGAGGTGCGGCAAACCGTGCGTGATGACTTCACCATACAGTTCATCGGGGTCGAGCCGGCGGAGTTCGTCGGAGAGACAGTCGCGAAGGCTCCGACGTTTGAGCGTCAGATCCTGAGTCGGCTGACCTGGCTGAGCGAGAGTGGCCACATCCGGAACCTCGCGCTGCAGAGAAATGACTCCCGATGCGCGGGTGAAGTGCACCCCGTGGATGCCGTTCGCCAGGGGGCCGGTGGTCAGCTCGTAGTCGACCGGAACCTTCAACTGCATCTGCAGCCAGGCGGCGAGCAGCGCGGTCGAGGGGGAGTCGGCCGCCCCGGTCACCTCGACGGCGGTGATTGATTCGTAGGGCGGCTGGTCGAGCACCGCGGCCAGCTGGGCGCGCCACAGCGTCAACCGGGTCCAGGCGAAGTCGGTGTCGCCCGGGCGGTAGGTAGTGCAGAGGCGGTGAAGCGCCGCCTGAGGGTCGGACTGCGCCGACGCATCAGTGATGCGGCGGTAGGCAATACGGCCGAGCGGTGACTCCGCCGGAATGATGGGTGCGTCGCCCGGCCACCAGGTGACAACGGGAGCGTCGGGGAGCAGCAGCCCGGTCACCAGGCTCTCCGGGTCGGCTCCTGCTTCGCCATAGACGCGCAGCACGATGACCTCACTGGCGCCGGCGTCGCCGCCGACGCGAATCTCAGCGTCGACCCGTGCTTCGGCATCCGGGTCCGGACGATCGACTGCAGCAGTCGAAACAACGATGACCCGCATCGGATGCTCACGGGATGCGTCGTTCGCCGCTTCAATCGCGACTTCTTCGTGTCCGTGCGTCGATGCGATGATCAGGGTCAACACGCGCCCGAGGGCGACAGCGCCACCCTCTTCACGAATACGGACCAGGGCCTTCGAGATCTTCGAGGTCGTGGTGTCAGGCAGATCGACGATCATGGACGCCTCCAGGTGCGGCCGTCGCGGGCCATCAGTTCATCAGCGGAATCGGGGCCCCAGGTGCCGGGGCGGTACTGCTCCGGCTGGCCTTGGTTCGCCCAGTACTCCTCGATCGGGTCGAGGATCTTCCACGAAAGTTCGACTTCTTCGTGGCGGGGGAACAGCGGCGGGTCGCCGAGGAGCACGTCGAGGATGAGTCGCTCGTAGGCTTCGGGGCTGGCCTCGGTGAATGCGTGGCCGTAGCCGAAGTCCATCGTCACATCGCGCACCTGCATGCCGACGCCCGGAACCTTCGAGCCGAACCTGATGGTGACTCCCTCGTCGGGCTGCACGCGGATGACGAGGGCGTTCTGACCGAGTTCGGCGGTCTGGCTCGCGGCGAAAAGGTACTGCGGTGCACGCTTGAACACGACGGCGATTTCGGTGACGCGGCGCCCCAGGCGCTTGCCGGCACGCAGGTAGAACGGCACACCCGACCAGCGACGAGTATCGATCTCGAGGCGGAGTGCTGCGTAGGTCTCGGTGAGAGACTCCGGGTTCATGCCGTCTTCCTCGAGGAAACCGAGCACTTTTTTGCCACCCTGCCAACCGCCGCCATACTGGCCGCGCGCGGTTCCGGTGCCCAGATCGTCGGGGAGACGCACCGAGGCGAGGATCTTTTCTTTCTCGGTGCGGAGATCTGCGGCGTCAAAGGAGATCGGCTCCTCCATGGCGGTGAGCGCCAAGAGCTGCAGCAGGTGGTTTTGGATGACGTCGCGTGCGGCGCCGATTCCGTCGTAGTAGCCGGCACGGCCGCCCACTCCGATGTCTTCGGCCATCGTGATCTGCACGTGGTCGACATGGTTGGCGTTCCACAGCGGTTCAAACATCTGGTTGGCAAAGCGCAACGCCAAGATGTTCTGCACCGTCTCTTTGCCGAGATAGTGGTCGATGCGAAAGACGGAGTCGGGCGGGAAGACCGATTCGACAACCGCGTTCAGCTCGCGAGCCGTTTTCAGGTCGCTGCCGAACGGCTTCTCAATGACGACGCGGCGCCACTGGCCTTCCTTCTGGTCGGCGAGCCCCGATCGACGGAGCTGTTCCGTCACCTGTGGGAACGCCTTCGGCGGGATCGAGAGGTAGAACGCATGGTTGCCCATGGTTCCACGCTCTCGATCCAGCTCGTCAATCGTCTCTTTGAGCCGTTCAAAGGCTGCATCGTCGTCGAATGTTCCCGACACGAATCTGATGCCCTCGGCCAGCTGCGCCCAGACATCCTCGTGGAAATCGGTGCGCGCGTGCTCCTTGACGGCGTCGTAGACAACCTTCATGAAGTCCTGGTCATCCCAGTCGCGCCGGGCAAACCCGACAAGCGCGAAGCCGGGAGGCAACAGGCCACGATTTGCGAGGTCGTAGACGGCGGGCATGAGTTTCTTACGCGAGAGGTCACCGGTCACGCCAAAGATGACGAGACTCGACGGTCCGGCTATCCGATTAAGGCGATAGTCAGACGGCGAACGCAGCGGGTTGAACTCCGGGGTGATTTCCACCGGGGACATGCAGCTCCTTTGAAAAGCTTTGAAGAGACGTGTTGTGCAGCTAGCGCAGCGCGTCGAACAGTGTGGTGAGGTTCGACGCCGGCTGGGTCAGCGTGAGGGTCAATACCGGACGACCATGCTCGGCGAGCACGCTCGCGTCACCACTGGCCTGGGCCTGGATGAGTTCACCGAAGGTGAACGGGCGGCCGGGAATGTCGAGATCTTCGGCCGGAGTTGCCAAGATCTGCAGGAACACACCGGTGGCGGGCCCACCCTTGTGGAACTGTCCGGTGGAGTGCAGGAATCGCGGTCCCCAGCCGAAGGTGACCGGGCGGTGGGAGAGCGAAGCCAACAGATCCCGCACCTGCACCAATTCAGGCAGTGCGAGTCGGTCGACGTACGCCTGTACCGCAACGTAGCCGTCTGGCCCGAGCTCTTCGAGCAGAGCGTCGACCGCTGAAGCCAGGTCGCTTGCCGCGCCGATGACGTGCGGGGTGCCCCGCACCTCGATGCCGTCAGAGATGAAGGCGGCGGGTTCGGGTTCCGGGCGGGAATCGAGAAGACCGCGTGTCGCGATCTTCGCCGACTCGACGTCTGGCTGGTCGAACGGGTTGATCTGAAGCAGACGACCCGCGACGACGGTCGCGTACTCCCAGACCAGGAACTGGGCTCCGAGAGTTCCGCTGACGCGAATCTCACCCGAGCTGTCGTGTGCGGGGAAGATCTCGAGCCCGGCGTCGTCGACAACACGCACGACCTGAACATCGGCCAAGTTCTCGGCGAGTTCGGGTGCATCGGTGTCGAGAACGACGGGGAGAATTCCGGTGCCCAGCTTGCCTGTCGATTCGGCAATGAGCTGCTCGACCCAGTCAGCGAACCCCACGATGTGGGTGCCGTCTGCGACGATTGCCAACTTGTCCCGGCGGGGCGAGGTGGCAGCGATTGCCGCACCGAGCACGAGGCCGGGGTTCTCGGCCGAATCGATGGCCAACGCCAGGGAGATCGACTCCGCCTCGTCAAGAAGCTCAGCGATGTCGACGCCGGCCAGACCGGACGGCACGAGACCGAAAGCGGTCAATGCCGAGTAGCGTCCGCCGACCGTCGGGTCGGCGTTGAAGACGCGGTAGCCGGCTTCGGTGGCGGATGCCTCGAGCGGCGAACCCGGATCGGTCACGACGATGATCCGTTCAGCCGGATCGATTCCTGCCGCGACGAAGGCACGCTCGAACACGCGACGCTGGCTGTCGGTTTCGACAGTTGAGCCCGACTTCGACGAGACCACGAGAGCCGTCGACTCAAGTCGGTCGCTCAGCGCGGCCAGAACCTGGCCGGGGTCGGTCGAATCCAGAACCGTCAATTCGACGCCTGCGGTGCGCGTGATGACCTCAGGAGCGAGTGAAGACCCACCCATGCCCGCGAGGGCGATGTGCGTCACGCCCTTCTCGAGGAGGCTCTCACGCAGTGCGAGAATCTCGGGTACGAGGGGGCGTGAGATTGCCACAGACTCGGTCCAGCCGAGTCGCTTGCTCGCTTCGTCTTCCGCCGCTGCACCCCAGAGAGCGGGGTCGAGCGCGGTGATGCTGGAGGCGACGAGATCGTCGACCAGCACGGGCACTGCGGTGCGGACAGCGTCAGCTGCCGCACCGCTTACCGAGATGCGAAAACTCAACGCTACGCCGAGACCTTGGCGGCTGCGAGAGCGTTGGTCACGGTCACCAGCAGTTCATCCCACGAAACGATGAACTTGGAGACGCCTTCTTCTTCAAGAACGCGGGTGACGTCGTCGTAGGAGACGCCGAGGGCTGCCAGCTCGTCGAGGACGGCATTCGCTGCCTCGTAGGAACCGGTCACCGAGTCGGCCGGGATGACGCCGTGGTCAAACGTCGCCTCCATGGTCTTCTCCGGCATGGTGTTGACTACCTCGGGAGCGACGAGGTTCGTCACGTAGAGGGTGTCGGGCAGCGACAGGTCCTTGACACCGGTCGACGCCCACAGCGGACGCTGCTTGTTGGCTCCGGCGGCGAGAAGGCCGGTGGCCCGCTCGCTGGCGAAAGCCTGCTCGTAGACCTGGTAGGCCAGCTGGGCGTTGGCAACGCCGGCCTTGCTCTTCAACGCGAGTGCGGCATCCGTGCCGATGACCTCGAGGCGGTTGTTGATCTCGGTGTCGACACGCGACACGAAGAACGAGGCAACCGAGTGGATGGTCGACAGGTCGATGCCTGCTGCCTTGGCCTTCTCGAGACCGGACAGGTAGGCGTTGATGACCTGACGGTGACGCTCCAGGCTGAAGATCAACGTGACGTTGACGCTGATGCCGAGCGCGATGGTCTCGGTGATCGCCTCGAGGCCGGCGATGGTCGCCGGAATCTTGATCATGGCGTTCACCTTGTCGACCTTGGCCCAGAGCTGCTGCGCCTGCGCGATGGTGCCGGCTGCGTCGTTGGCAAGACCGGGCTCGACCTCGATCGAGACACGGCCGTCAACGCCGTTGGAGCGATCGTAGACCGGGCGGAAGATGTCGCAGGCGGCTGCCACATCGTCGGTGGTGATCTCGAAGACTGCGTCGTGAACGCTGGTGCCGCTGGCGGCGAGTTCGGCGACCTGCTCGCTGTACGAGGTGCCGTTGGCGAGGGCGTTGGCGAAGATCGTCGGGTTGGTGGTGACACCGACGACGTTCTTCTCTTCGATCAGCTTCTGCAGGCCGCCCGAAACGATGCGGTCACGCGAGAGGTCGTCGAGCCAGATGCTGACGCCGGCAGCCGAGAGCTGGGCGAGGGGAGTGGTTTCAGTCATGATGTGTTTCTCCTTCAATTGCTGCGCCGTGTTCGAGCGCGAACGGTGAGCTGCGCTCAGTGGGCGGCGAGTGAGTCCTTGGCTGCGGCAACAACGGCCTCAGTCGTGATTCCGAATTCGCGGAACAGGGTCTTGTAGTCGGCCGACGCACCGAAGTGTTCGATCGAAACGCTGCGACCCTTGTCACCGACGTAGCTATTCCATGTCAACGCAATTCCGGCCTCAACCGATACCCGAGCGGTGATCGCTGCCGGCAGAACCGACTCGCGGTACTCGTCCGACTGCTCTTCGAACCACTCGAGGCTCGGGGCAGAGACGACGCGGGCGTTGATGCCGTCGGCCTTCAACGCCTCACGGGCGTCGACGGCGAGCTGAACCTCGGAGCCCGTCGCGATGAGGATGACGTCTGGAGTACCGTTTGCGGCCTCGGCGAGCACGTAGGCGCCCTTCGAGGTGTTCTGGGCGGAGGCGAAGACGTCGCCGACGGCGTCGCCCTCTCCACGCTCGAACACCGGAATGTTCTGACGCGTCAGAGCGATGCCGGCCGGGCCATTGCGTCGCTCGAGGATCGTCTTCCAGGCCCAGGCGGTCTCGTTGGCGTCGCCGGGGCGCACCACGTCGAGTCCGGGGATGGCGCGGAGCGTCGCAAGCTGTTCGATCGGCTGGTGGGTCGGTCCGTCTTCACCGAGGGCGACGGAGTCGTGGGTCCAGACGAAGATCGACGGCACCTTCATCAACGCGGCGAGACGCACTGCCGGGCGCATGTAGTCGCTGAAGATCAGGAAGGTTCCGCCGAAGGCACGCGTGTTGCCGTGCAGGGCAATTCCGTTCAGGATGGCGCCCATCGCGTGTTCGCGGATGCCGAAGTGGAGCACGCGGCCGTAAGGGTTGCCGGTCCACTCGTGAGTGGAGTGCTCGCTCGGAATGAACGACGCGCCACCGGCGATCGTGGTGTTGTTCGACTCGGCGAGGTCGGCTGAGCCGCCCCACAGCTCGGGGATGACCGGTCCGAGTGCGTTGAGCACCTTGCCGGACGCAGCACGGGTGGACACCTCAGTACCGCCGGCGAAGACCGGCAGGGCCTCATCGACACCATCGGGCAGTTCGCCAGAGAGAACGCGGTCGAGCAGAACCTTGCGGTCGGGGTTCGCCGTGGCCCACGCGTCAAACGCCACATTCCACTCGGCGTGCTCTGCGGCGCCGCGCTCGAGCGCGAGACGGGTGTGCGCGAGCACCTCGTCGGCCACCTCGAAGTTCTTCTCAGGGTCGAAGCCGAGAACTTCCTTGACCGCGGCGAGTTCATCTGCACCGAGCGCCGAACCGTGGATCTTGCCGGTGTTCTGCTTCTTCGGGCTCGGCCATCCGATGATGGTCTTCAGGATGATGAGCGACGGCTTGTCGGTCACGGCCTTGGCCGCTTCGATGGCGTCGTTGAGCTCGGCGACATCTTCGATGTACTCGCCGGTCTTCTTCCAGTCGACAACCTGCACGTGCCAGTTGTACGCCTCGTATCGGGCGTGCACGTCTTCGGTGAAAGCGATATTGGTGTCGTCTTCGATGGAGATCTGGTTGCTGTCGTAGATCGCGATCAGGTTGCCGAGCTGCTGGTGACCGGCGAGCGAGGATGCCTCGGCGGTGATGCCCTCCTGCAGGTCGCCATCGCCGGCGATGACGTACACAAAGTGGTCGAACGGGCTGGTGCCGGTTTCGGCCTCAGGGTCGAACAGTCCACGCTCGAAGCGGGAGGCGTATGCAAAGCCCACGGCGGAGGCGAGGCCCTGGCCGAGCGGTCCAGTGGTGATTTCAACACCCTTGGTGTGGCCGAACTCGGGGTGGCCGGGAGTCAAAGAGCCCCAGGTGCGCAGAGCCTTGATGTCGTCGAGCTCGAGGCCGTAGCCGCCGAAGTACAACTGCACGTACTGCGTGAGTGAGCTGTGGCCGACCGAGAGGATGAAGCGGTCGCGGCCGAGCCAGTCCATGTCGGACGGGTCGCGGCGCATGACCTTCTGGAACAGAAGATAGGCGGCGGGGGCGAGGCTCATGGCGGTGCCAGGATGCCCATTTCCAACCTTCTCAACGGCATCCGCTGCGAGAATTCGCGCCGTGTCTACTGCCTTGTCGTCAATGGAGTCCCACTGGAATGCTGCCACTTGATCTGACCCTTCTGAATGCAATGAGGGCAGGTTGACGTCAACCCGCTCCCTGAATAGAGGTGTGCGCGCCCGTTGCCGTCATTGGCGTCGCGGTGAGGCAACAGGGAGGCCGGGGCGGCTTCCAGTCGCGTGTTCACTGTGAGTTGGGGGAACTCTCTCAGTATAGAGAGGCAGGCGGCAACCGTGCAGTGAGCACGCTGCATCCTCTCTGGCAGTCCGACTCAAATGCCAATGGCCTAGAATTGGACGGATCGCAGAGCGTTAGAGGAGCAATGGACGTCGCCGTAAAGACTCGCACTGAGAGTGGACAGCGTAGCTTCCGCCGCACCCTGCAGGCGTACATCGCCCTGACCAAGCCGCGGGTGATTGAACTGCTTCTCGTGGTGACCGCTCCCACGATGATCCTGGCCGAGCGGGGCATCCCGAATCTGTGGCTCGTGCTGGCCACGCTGATCGGTGGTGCTTTGAGTGCCGGTTCCGCCGGGGCTTTCAACTGCTACATCGACCGCGACATGGACCGGGTGATGAAGCGCACCAAGGGGCGCCCCCTGGTCACCGGTGAACTCACCGACCGTCAGGCCCTCGTGTTCGCTTGGGTGCTCGGCGCTGCGTCGATCGCCTGGCTCGCAATTTTCACCAACTGGCTCGCCGCCGTACTCTCACTCGGCGCCATCTTGCTCTACGTCGTTTTCTACACTCTCATTCTGAAGCGCCGCACCGCCCAGAACATTGTCTGGGGCGGTGTTGCGGGCTGCATGCCCGTGCTGATCGGTTGGGCTGCCGTCACCGGCGACCTGTCGTGGCCGCCCTTCATCCTGTTCGCGATCATCTTCCTCTGGACACCGCCGCACTACTGGCCGCTGTCGATGAAGTACCGCGACGACTACCAGGCCGCCGGTGTGCCGATGCTCGCCGTGGTGCGCGGTCGCACCCAGGTCGGACTGCAGGTCATCCTCTACGCCTGGGCCACTGTCGCCTGCTCGCTGCTGCTCATCCCGATCGCCGACATGGGCCTGCTCTACACGTTCACGGCTCTGGTCGCGGGTGGCTGGTTTATCTACGAGACCCACCGTCTCTACAACTTCGCGATTCGCCACGAGCATGTCTCGCCGATGCGGGTCTTCCACGGCTCGATCGCGTACCTCACGCTGGTCTTTGTCGCGGTCGGCGTGGACCCCCTGTTGCCCTTCTAACGTCTCCCTGCGTCGAGTTTGACACTTCCGGTCGAGAAGCCCCGGCACAACAGGGGAGTTCGACCGCAAGTGTCAAACTCGACGGGTCAGACGGATGTCGATCGCGTCTCGGTCGGCGTGATGGATGACCATCGTTACGATTCGATCGTCGATGCGTGCGGCCATCGCAACGAAGGTCTCGGTGCTCACCGAGACCCCCGCGACGGCCAGGTTCTGTTCGGCAGGATCGACTGACGGCAGAGCCACGTGCAGGAGCGTGAGTGTTGCGGGCTCAACCGGGGCCGTTTCGATTGCGGTGCGTCGCGACCTGCCGTGATCGACCCATTGGGGTGTGCCGGGCTGGTAACGGGACTTCTGATGGTTACCGACCACGTAGTCGAGATGTTGAACCAGCGCGGCGTGCACCGGCTCATCCGGGCGACCGGTGGAGCCGATGGCATCTGTGAAGACGTAGCCGCGGAGCTCCGTGCCCAGCAGGCCTCCCGGCGACTCGCGGAACGCAAAGTCACCGCTCGGATCGGCGAGCCAATAGTGCGCCTGCGCTTCGCAGATCACCCCGTCGCGGGCGAACCAACTCCAGCCGCGTTCACGCAGGCGAGGTTGTGGCACGAATCCGAAAACGGGCGGCCCGAACTCCGCCAAGCGCGCTTCATCCTGCGGTGGTGCATCCTGGTTTGGGGCGTCGTCGCGCTGCCACATGCCCGCAGACTACTGCGATCATCCGTCTGACGCGTTGGTGCGGGGGACTCTGCGAGGACGGGCTAGGCGTTGACCGCGGTTTCGGCGGGAATCCTCGCAGCCAGTTGAGACTGACTAAGCGTTGACGCCGGCTTTGGCCGGAGCGTCGGCGGCTTCGGTAGAAACCGTCGCCGGCGCCTTGAGGTTCAGAATGACCGCGACCATCGCCGCAGCGAGGCAGCAGGCCAGCACCATGTGAATTCCGACCAGGAACGGTGGCAACCCGGTACGCGCCTGCCAGAGGCCGACACCCACCTGAATCAGCTCGACGGCCAGAAGTGCGACCGTCCAGGTGCGGAGCGATCCCAAGCGCAGCGTGATCGCGGCGATCACGAGCACCAGCGTCAACGCCAGCGTCAGATAGGCCGGCCAGCTGTGCACGTGCTGCAGGAATTCAGAGTTGAGGTTGTTGCGCGGGGCATCCGCGTCGCCGGCGTGTGGGCCGGAACCGGTGGTCAGGATGCCGACCAGAATCGTGATGGCGACGACAGCGCTGGTGAGGTGGCTGAGGGTCGCAAACCACTGTGGAGCCACTGCCACGCGCGGGCCGACCGGGGTGTACAGCCGGTACACAAACGTGGTGCAGAGCGCGACAAGCACCACAGAGACGATGAAGTGGAATCCGACGACATACGGGTTCAGCTGGGTGAGCACGCTGATGCCACCGATGACGGCCTGAGCCGGAATGCCCAGGCCGGCCAGCAGAGTGAGCTTGAACAGGTCGGGGCGCGCCGTGCGCACGCGCACCACGGCCAGGAAGGCGACGATGGCGAGAAGCCCCAACGCGACACCCAAGAGTCGGTTGCCGAACTCAATGACGCCGTGAATGCCCATCTCCGGCGTGTTCACCAGTGAGTCGGCCGTGCAACTCGGCCAGGTCGGGCAGCCGAGCCCCGAGCTGGTCAACCGAACGAGACCGCCGGTTCCGACGAGGAGGATCTGCGCGGCCAGGTACACCCAGGCGATCACCCGGGTTCTGCGCGAGAGGTGATCGGGGAGGAAGAACTCAAATACAGCGCGCGTTGCACGCACCAGCGAAGCCCCAACCCGGTTCACGAATGGCTGGGATACGGGGGTTCGATCGGTCACGTTCTGGAACTTCCTTCTGCACATGGAACTGTCAGCAAATGGGCAGTCTGGCGCTACATATCCGTGGATCAACCTGTAGAATTAGGTGTTTCGTGGATTCTTCGCGCGCTGGCCACATCCAATGGTACGCAGCAACGAGTGATCCTGAACAATCGTAGGTACGCAACGTAGCCGTCCACGCAACCCGTTCTCTGGCAGGGTCTCCGTCAAAGAGGCGTGTCTGGGAATGACCGGACTGATATCCGGGTTGTGTTGGATAGGAGAAGAGGTAAGTATGTCGGACGTTCTGCTTGACCGCCCCGAGCTCGAGAGCCTGGGGGTGTACGAGTTCGGCTGGTCCGACTCCGACGCCGCCGGAGCATCCGCTCGCAGAGGCATCTCACCCGAGGTCGTCACCGACATCTCGAATCTGAAGAGCGAACCAGAGTGGATGCTCAAGCGTCGCCTGAAGGCTCTCGAACTGTTCGAGCGCAAGCCGATGCCCACCTGGGGAGCTGACCTGTCGGAGATCGACTTCGACAACATCAAGTACTTCGTTCGGTCGACCGAACGCCAGGCTCAGACCTGGGAAGACCTGCCGGACGACATCAAGAACACCTACGAGAAGCTCGGCATCCCCGAAGCTGAGCGTTCGCGCCTCGTCTCGGGTGTCGCTGCCCAGTACGAGTCAGAAGTCGTCTACCACCAGATCAACGAAGACCTCGCGGCCCAGGGCGTCATCTTCATGGACACCGACACCGCGCTCAAGGAGCACCCGGAGTTCTTCACCGAGTACTTCGGCACCGTCATCCCCTCGGGCGACAACAAGTTCGCTGCGCTCAACACTGCCGTCTGGTCGGGTGGATCGTTCGTCTACGTGCCGCCCGGCGTGCACGTCGAGATTCCGCTGCAGGCCTACTTCCGCATCAACACCGAGAACATGGGTCAGTTCGAGCGCACCCTGATCATCGCCGATGAGGGAAGCTACGTTCACTACATCGAGGGCTGTACCGCTCCGATCTACAAGTCTGACTCTCTGCACTCCGCCGTGGTCGAGATCATCGTGAAGAAGAACGCCCGCGTTCGCTACACGACGATCCAGAACTGGTCGAACAACGTCTACAACCTGGTCACCAAGCGTGCGACGGCTGCCGAAGGCGCCACCATGGAGTGGATCGACGGCAACATCGGTTCCAAGGTGACCATGAAGTACCCGTCGATCTACCTGATGGGTGAGCACGCCAAGGGTGAGACCCTGTCCGTCGCGTTCGCCGGCCCCGGCCAGCACCAGGACGCCGGCGCCAAGATGATCCACATGGCTCCATACACGCAGTCCTCGATCGTGTCGAAGTCGATCGCCCGTGGCGGCGGTCGTGCCGGCTACCGCGGCGAGGTGCGCATGGATGCCGCGGCCCACCACTCGGCCAACACCGTGCGTTGTGACGCGCTGCTGGTCGACACGAAGTCTCGCTCCGATACTTACCCGGCCATCGACATCCGTGTCGACGATGTGCAGCTTGGCCACGAAGCGACAGTGTCGCGCGTGAGCGAAGAGCAGCTCTTCTACCTGATGAGCCGCGGCATGCCGGAAGACGAAGCCATGGCCATGATCGTGCGCGGCTTCATCGAACCCATCGCACGGGAGCTCCCCATGGAGTACGCCCTCGAACTCAACAAGCTCATCGAAATGGGCATGGAAGGATCCGTCGGTTAAATGTCCGTCGCCTCTGCATCTACGAACACTGCTTCAGAAGCAATGCCCACAGCCGAACAGCACGGAATCAAAGAGCACTCAGACGGTCGCTTCGGTTTTGTTCCGGTTCAGACCCGCTCTGCCCGGTTCAAGAGCGCCGATGTCTCCGACTTCGACGCCGTCACCGGACGCGAAGCCGTCTGGAAGCTTTCGCCGGTCGCCAAGTTCACCGACCTCACCGCCGGTGAACTCGACGGTTCGCCATATGAAATCAGCACGGCCGAGATCAGCTCGACCGACACCGCTGACGTCGATTCATCTGACATCACTGTCGGCTGGGTCGGCCGCGACGATGCCCGCATCGGCGTTGCCGGACTGCCGGAAGAACGCGCCTCCGCCAACGCGTGGACCTCGTTCGAGCAGGCTCTGGCCATCACGGTCAGCGGTGAAGACGCCAAGGAGATCACGGTCACCCGTGCCACCCTCGGTTCGGCTCCGCGTGCCGCCCACACCATCATCGAGGCCAAGCCGTTCAGCCGCGCCGTCGTCATCTTGCAGAACAACGGAGACGCCCGCCTGAGTGAGAACGTCGAGATCATCCTCGGCGAATCGGCCAACCTCACGGTTGTCACGCTGCAGGAGTGGAACGACGGTGCCGTGCACCTGTCCAACCACTTCGCCTCGGTCGGCCGTGACGCGCGCCTCAAGCACGTCGTCGTCTCGCTCGGTGGAAGTATCGTGCGGGTCAACCCGTCGGTGCACCTGGTCGGTTCCGGCTCGGACATCGAAGCGCTCGGCCTCTACTTCGCGGATGCCGGCCAGCACCTCGAGCAGCAGGTCTACGTCAACCACGACGCACCGCACAGCCGCAGCCGTGTCACCTACAAGGGTGCGCTGCAGGGCCAGGGCGCGCGCACAGTTTGGATCGGCGATGTGCTGATCGGCAACAAGGCAACCGGTACCGACAGCTACGAGCAGAACCGCAACCTGGTGCTGACCGAGGGCACGCGCGCCGACTCGGTGCCGAACCTCGAGATCGAGACCGGAGACATCCTGGGTGCCGGTCACGCCAGTGCCACCGGTCGTTTCGACGACGAGCAGCTGTTCTACCTGCAGTCACGTGGAATCAGTGAAGACGAGGCGCGTCGCCTGGTCGTGCGCGGCTTCCTGACCGAGATCGTGCAGCAGATCGGCTCTCCGCAGCTAGAAGAACGCCTGCAGATCACCATCGAGGCAGAGCTCACCGCAACGGAAGGCGAGTAACCATGGCGTCAGTCAAGATCTGTGGTTTCGACGAGCTCGAAGCCAACCAGGCCATCAAGGTCGACATCGACGGCGTTCCGATCGCCGTCGTGCGTGACTCGGCCGGCGAAGTTTTCGCCATCGGCGACACCTGCACGCACGGCGACATCTCGCTGTCTGAAGGCTTCGTTGAAGACGACACGCTCGAATGCTGGGCTCACGGCTCGAAGTTCTCGCTGCGCACCGGCAAGCCTCTCACCCTCCCGGCCTACGAGCCGGTGCCCGCTTACAAGGTCGAGCTGATCGACGGCGACGTGTACATCGACACCGCCGTCGTCTTGGCTGTCTGACCGACCGACACTGGCCGACACCGGGCCCACCTGCGTGACCGACGCCCGGCGCTGCGAAAATTTACGAAAGAGATAACGAAATTCATGTCTGTTCTTGAGATCAAAGACCTGCACGTCAGCGTCGAGACCGACCAGGGCACCAAGCAGATCCTGCGCGGTGTCGACCTGAGCATCCAGGAAGGCGAGATTCACGCCGTCATGGGTCCGAACGGTTCGGGCAAGTCAACGCTGGCCTACACGATCGCCGGACACCCGAAGTACCACGTCGAGAGCGGCTCCATTCTGCTCGACGGTGCCGAGGTGCTCACCATGAGCGTCGACGAGCGCGCCCGCGCCGGTCTGTTCCTCGCCATGCAGTACCCCGTTGAGATTCCCGGCGTCTCGGTCACGAACTTCCTGCGCACCGCGAAGACCGCGATCGAGGGCGAAGCCCCGCCCATCCGTGGCTGGATCAAGGAAGTGCGCGAGTCCATGGCGAACCTGCGCATGGACAAGAGCTTCGCTGAGCGCAACGTCAACGAGGGCTTCTCCGGTGGCGAGAAGAAGCGCAACGAGATTCTGCAGCTCGAGCTGCTCAAGCCGAAGTTCGCCGTGCTCGACGAGACCGACTCCGGTCTCGACGTCGACGCGCTGAAGATCGTCTCTGAGGGCGTCAACCGCGCCAAGGCCAACACTGGCCTCGGACTGCTGTTGATCACGCACTACACGCGCATTCTGCGCTACATCGAGCCCGACTTCGTGCACGTGTTCGTCAACGGACGCATTGCAGAGCAGGGTGGGCCCGAACTGGCCGACCGCCTCGAAGACGAAGGTTACGATCGCTTTCTGGCACTGCCGAACGTAGGCTAGGGCCATGGTTTCAACACTGAGTCCGGCGCGCTTCGATGAGATCGAAGAAGCACTGAAAGACGTGATGGATCCCGAGCTCGGCATCAATGTCGTCGACCTCGGACTCATCTATGACCTCGGCTGGGATGACGAGAACGACGCTCTCATCATCCACATGACCCTCACCTCTGCCGGCTGCCCGCTGACAGACGTCTTGGAAGAGCAGACTGCGGAGGCGCTGGATGGCGTCGTCGACCAGTTCCGCATCAACTGGGTCTGGATGCCGCCGTGGGGTCCCGACAAGATCACCGATGACGGTCGCGACATGATGCGCGCACTCGGCTTCTCGATCTAGTCCTGCAGTTCTGACGCCCGGCCCCTCTGACGAGGGGCCGGGCGTTTTTCGATCAACCACCTGGGAGTCGCGGAACCTCA
Organism: Glaciibacter kafniensis; assembly: GCF_039538945.1. NCBI lineage: Bacteria > Bacillati > Actinomycetota > Actinomycetes > Micrococcales > Microbacteriaceae > Glaciibacter > Glaciibacter kafniensis. The sequence goes on from NZ_BAABCN010000002.1 coordinate 828,212, forward strand.
CGTGGGGTTTCCCTCCCATTCGACGGAGATTCTTCGCGGGGAACTACCGGCCGTCACTCATCCATTGACATGTGCAGCCGACACGAGGGAAATCTCCGTCGAATGGGGGCTGGCCCAAGGCAATAGAACTACGTTCTAGTGGCTGGAATGCTATTCTAATTGGGTGCCGAAAACAGAGACTCCTGCGGAACGGCGGCGAAGCGAGCGTGCCGGTGAGACCCGGAGCGATATCGTGCGAGCCGCCGGTCGCCTGATGCTGCACCGGGGGTATGTCGCCACGTCGATCAACTCCATCGCCACAGAAGCAGGCGTTGCAGTGCAGACGATTTACAACTCGGTGGGGAGCAAGGCCGAACTACTCTCGGCGGTGCTCGAGTTGGCAGCGGAAGGACCCGGCACTCAAGAACTTGTTCCTGCGGCACTGCGAAAGCGCGTACTGGCGGCATCCTCGGCTGTCGAGATTCTGCGGGTCGTGGCCGACTGGTTTCTCGCTGTCAACGAACGCACAGTGAACGTTGTTCTGATGATCAGCCAGGCTGCCGCCGTCGACGGTGACGTGGCCGCCGTTGAACGCCGGAGCACAGCGTCGCGTTTGCACACCTGTGGCGAAGTCGCGACATCACTGCGCGCTGTGCGCGGCCTGCGTGGGGGGATGAGCGATCCGGAAGCCGCTGCGGCCATCTGGGCCGTCGGGCATCCGCAGGTCTATCGAATGCTCGTCAGCGAGCTCGGCTGGTCGAGCGAGGCCTACCGCGACTGGCTCGAAAAGGCGCTACGCGGAGCTCTGTCGTAGGCCTGTCAGGCTCGAAGCGCACCCGAGAGTGCGCGCGGGCAAATATACTAGAGAGTTGGCCCGGTCGGGCCGTCTCTCTCCACTCCTTTTTGAACGGACTATTGCTGTGCTCAGTGTGCAAGATCTCGAAATCCGAGTGGGGGCACGCGTGCTCATGGAGGGCGTGAACTTCCGCGTCTCCAATGGCGACAAGATCGGCCTCGTCGGCCGAAACGGTGCCGGCAAGACCACGCTGACCAAGACCCTGGCCGGCGAGACGCTGCCGACCAAGGGCACGATCGAACGCATCGGGGAGATCGGCTACCTGCCCCAGGACCCCCGCTCCGGTGATCCGGAGATGCTCGCTCGCACCCGCATCCTCGATGCTCGTGGACTCGGCACCATCGCTCTGGGCATGCACGACTCCAGCCTGCTGATGGGCGATTCGGATGCCGCGATCAGCTCGGCTGCGATGCGCAAGTACTCCACGCTCACCGACCAGTTCAACGCACTCGGTGGCTATGCCGCCGAAGCGGAAGCCGCGTCGATCGCCAGCAACCTGAGCCTTCCCGACCACATTCTCGACCAGCAGCTGAAGACTCTCTCCGGTGGTCAGCGTCGTCGGATCGAGCTCGCGCGCATCTTGTTCTCTGCCGCCGAGACGATGATTCTCGATGAGCCCACGAACCACCTCGACGCCGACTCGGTCGTCTGGTTGCGCGAGCACATCAAGAGCTACCGCGGCGGATGCATCATCATCAGCCACGACATCGAACTCGTCGGCGAGTCGGTCAACCGGGTGTTCTACCTCGACGCGAACCGCACCATCATCGACGTCTACAACATGAATTGGAAGAACTACCTGCGCCAGCGTGCCTCCGACGAGGAACGTCGCCGCAAGGAACGCTCCAACGCGGAGAAGAAGGCATCCACGCTTCAGCTGCAGGCCGCCAAGTTTGGCGCAAAGGCCAGCAAGGCCGCTGCGGCCCACCAGATGGTCGCCCGCGCCGAGAAGCTGCTGGCCGGTCTCGATGACGTGCGCGCTGTCGACCGCGTGGCCAAGCTGCGGTTCCCCGAACCCGCACCCTGCGGCCGTACGCCGATCATGGCAACCAACCTGTCGAAGAGCTACGGTTCGCTTGAGATCTTCACCGCCGTCGACCTGGCGATCGACCGCGGCTCCAAGGTCGTCATCCTGGGCCTCAACGGTGCCGGAAAGACGACACTGCTGCGGATGCTCGCCGGCGTCGATAAGTCGGACACCGGTGAGATCATCCCCGGCCACGGACTACGCATCGGGTACTACGCCCAGGAGCACGAGACCATCGACGTGAAGCGTTCGGTGCTCGAGAACATGGTGTCCTCCTCGCCTAACATCACCGAGATGGAAGCCAGACGCGTGCTGGGATCGTTCCTGTTCACGGGTGACGACTCCACCAAGTTGGCCGGCGTGCTCTCCGGCGGTGAGAAGACTCGACTCGCTCTGGCGATGATCGTTGTTTCCGGCGCCAACGTGCTGCTGCTCGACGAACCGACGAACAACCTCGACCCGGCCAGCCGCGAAGAGATCCTCGACGCCCTGGCGAACTACGCCGGTGCCGTCGTGCTGGTCAGCCACGATGAGGGTGCCGTTGAGGCTCTGAACCCCGAGCGGGTGCTGATTCTGCCCGACGGCGTCGAGGACCACTGGAACAAGGACTACCTGGACCTGATCACGCTGGCTTAGCCACGCGAACGACGGATCAACGAAAGCGGCGGACCTGAGATTTCAGGTCCGCCGCTTTCGTTCGTCTCCGCTCTGGGCTCGGATCAGTTCAGGAGCGTGAGCTGTTGAGCAGCTCGTCTTCGATCTCGGCGTCGCTGCGCGGTTTCGCGGCGCGGCGTCGCTCCCGTTCTTCGGCGCGCTTCTGCTCTTCAGGGTCTTCGGAATTCACATTGCGGTACTCCTCGCGCACCGCCCAGGCGAGCCCGAGAAAGGCAAGCACCCCGAAGACGAACCACTGAAAGGCATACGAGAGGTGCGGACCTTCGTCGGCCGGCGGCCGAACCACCGCAGTAGGGCGCGTGTCCGGAGCAGGGTTCTCTGAGGCCATCAGGCCGTACGCTCCGGTGTAGGTGGGGGTGCCGAGGCGCTTTGCGATGTCGTTGAGGTTGATGGTGGCTACCTGATTGCCGCTCGCAGAGCGACCCACCAAGTTGGGCTCGCCCGCTTTCAAGCGGGCGACGACGGTCACTTGACCCGAAGGAGCATCGGGCACGAAGTCGGGGGCATCCTGTTTCGAACCAGGCGACACCCAGCCGCGGTCCACGATGAACACGGTGCCATCGGCGAGCTGCAGGGGAGTGAGCACTTCGAACCCGGGCATTCCGTTCAGCGGCCGGTTACGAGCGAGCATCTGCTCGTCGGCCAGATAGGTGCCGGTGAGGGTGACGGGGAGCCATTTCTGCGAGGCCGTGAACGCGTCGAGCGCGGGGAGCGCCTCGGTGACGGGGATGGGCGCAGAGTCCCAATTCGCAGTGACCTTCGCGATCTCGGCCAGGGCCTCATCGCGTCGGGCAACTTGCCACATGCCGAGGCCGGCGCAGGCCGCCGCGAAGAGAATCGCAATGGCGAGGTAGCCGGCCCAGCGGCGGCTGAACGCGAATTTCCAGCCGGTCATCGGACATCCGCCGCTGTGGTGGTCGGAGCATCCGTCGACGAGCCAGCCGCCGTGTCATGTCGGGGGGCATCCGCCGCGGAGACCGTCGGAGCATCCGTCGACGAGCCAGCCGCCGTGTCATGTCGGAGGGCATCCGCCGCGGAGACCGTCGGAGCATCCGCCGACGAGCCAGCCGCCGTGTCATGTCGGAGGGCATCCGCCGCCGGAATGATCGAACCAGCGAAGTATGTCGCAGGAAGAGAAACGGGAGAGGTCACTGAATCAGCTGTCTGCTCGGAGTGTGACTCGTCCGACGATTCGTCGACGAGAAGGGAAACGGTGAGGGGAAAGTCGCGGGTGGCGAGAAACTCGCGCAGGTAGTCGACGTGCTCGGCACAGGCGAGCCAGGTCTTGGTGCGATCTGCGGCATGGATGCGCGGGTTGCGCCAATCCAACCGCCAGAGTGCAGACTCGCGGCAGCCCGCCCGTGAGCAGGTCGGTGAGGCGAGCGGGGTGCTGAGCCCGATCATCGGGCTTCTTTCTGCTCGTCGGGCTGGTCAGGGTCAGAGGTGCTTCCGGGGGAGTCAGGGTTCGACGTGCTGCTCGGCTCCGCCGGAGTGCTGCCCGAGAAATCACCTGAAGAGAACGGCTCGGGACGGTACACCTGAACACCGCCGGGACGAACCACCTGAGAGCCGCGGGGGTCAGCGTGCACGTTCGCAATGACAACGGCGAAGTAGGGCAAAACGATGGCGCCGACCGCGCAGACCACGAGCCACCAACCCTGCACGAACAGCATGAGGATGATGCAGACCACACGGATGCCCATCGTGATCGAATACTTGATCATTCGATTGCGTCGTTCCGCCTCGGGGGAGAGCGGAAGTGAGGTGATCGCTTGCTGTTTCATGGTGGCTGTCGCTTCGGTGAGCCGGTGAGAGTCTTACTGAGTCAAGCCTACGTCTCGTGGGGCGCCGTGAACGACGCTCTAAGCTGGATTTCACGTATGCGCGGCTGTTCTCTGCCGGGCGAGAGATTGGATCAGTGAATGACGACGGCTCGTACAGTGCTTGTTACCGGTGGCAACCGTGGCATCGGATTCGCCATTGCCGAAGAGTTTCTGGCGCAGGGCCACCGTGTCGCTGTGACCGCGCGCAGTGGGGCCGGCCCAGAAGGAAGCCTCACCGTGCGTGCCGACGTGACGGATGTCGCATCCATCGATGCCGCATTCACCGAGATTGAGGCTGCCTACGGCCCGGTCGAGGTCGTCGTCGCCAACGCGGGAATCACCCGCGACATGCTCTTGATGCGCATGTCTGAGGATGACTTCACCTCGGTCATCGACACCAACCTCAGTGGAGCTTTCCGGGTCGTCAAGCGTGCGTCGAAGGGGATGCTGAAGGCTCGCTTCGGTCGCATCGTGCTGATCTCAAGCGTCGTCGGTCTCTACGGCTCGGCCGGGCAGGTCAACTACTCGGCGTCGAAGAGCGGACTGGTCGGGCTCGCCCGCTCCGTCACCCGTGAACTCGGCTCCCGTGGAATCACCGCGAACGTCGTCGCCCCCGGATTCATCGAAACCGATATGACCGCTGAGCTTCCCGAAGCGCAGCAGGCCGAGTACAAGCGCAACATCCCGGCCGGACGCTTCGCGAGCCCCCTTGAGGTCGCGCGCGTCGTCACCTGGCTCGCTGGCGATGACGCCGGCTACATCTCCGGTGCGGTCATCCCCGTCGATGGCGGTTTGGGGATGGGGCACTAACTTCGCGTCCCATTCGCGAGTATGCGCCGTCTCGGTGGTCGAGTCTGTCGAGACCGAGCGTCTCACTCCGAAAACCCGATGCGCGGGTTGGGCGCCGCCGCGCGCGTTGGCGCCAACTGGCGCAGCGGCGCCCAACCCGCGCGACGGTAAGGAGTCAGCCGCGGAAGCCCAGCAGCGGCAGCACCTGACTGAGATCGCAGACGTCGATAACGACGTCAGCATCTTCCTTCACACGCGGCTTGGCGTTGAACGCCACCGAGAGACCGGCCACTGCCATCATCTCCAGGTCGTTGGCACCATCGCCGACGGCGACGGTTTGACGGATGTCGACCTGGTCGGCCTCGGCCCACTCACGCAGCGCGTCGGCCTTCGCCGTAGCGTCGATAATCGGACCGACGAGCTCACCGGTGAGACGGCCGTCGACGACCTCGAGCCGATTGGCGCGCCAGTGGTCGAGTCCGAGCGTGTCCGCCAGGGGATCGAGCAGCTCATGGAATCCGCCGGAGACGACACCGACCCTGCTGCCGTGCGCGTGGATTCCGGCAATCAGCTCGTGCACACCCGGAGTCGGCCTGATGAGTCGCCCGACTTCGGCGAAGACGCTGGTTGGCAGGCCGGCCAAGGTCTTCACCCGCTCGCGGAGGCTGTCGGCGAAGTCGATCTCGCCGCGCATGGCGCGCTCGGTCACGTCAGCAACCAACTCCCGCGACCCTGCGGCATCCGCCAACAGTTCAATAACCTCGTCTTCGATCAAGGTGGAATCTGCGTCTAGAACAATCAAAAAACGATGTGAAACGGTCACGGTTGAACGTGCACTCCCTTGCCAACGACGGTAATACCTGTATCAGTCACACTAAATCCTCGAGCGAGGTCTCGATCACGGCTCACCCCGACGCTTGCCCCCGCCGCGACGACAACGTCCTTGTCGAGGATCGCTCGGCGAACGACCGCGCCCGGCTGCACGTGCACCCGTTCGAAGAGGATCGAGTCGACGACCTCGGCTCCGGACTCGACGGTGGCCCACGGGCCGAGCACGCTGCGCTCCAGGTGAGCGCCCGAAATGACGCTGCCCAGCGAGACGATCGAGTCGATAGTCGTGCCGATCGCCCCCGCGGCATCCCGAACGAACTTCGCCGGAGGAGAGTTCAGCTGTTGGCTGAAGATCGGCCAGTCGCGGTTGTAGAGGTTGAAGATCGGCAGAGTGGAAATCAAATCCTGGTGGGCCTCGAAGAACGACTCGATGGTTCCGACGTCGCGCCAGTAGTAGCGATCGCGGTCGGTCGACCCGGGAACGTCGTTGTTTTTGAGGTCGTAGACTCCCGCGGTTCCCCGAGAGACGAAATCGGGAATGATGTCGCCGCCCATGTCGTGGCTGGAGTCGGGACGGTCGCCGTCGCGCAGCACGGCATCGATGAGTGCGTCGGTGTTGAAGACGTAGTTTCCCATCGAGGCAAACACCTCGTGCGGAGCGTCAGTCAGGCCAACGGCGTCCTTGGGCTTCTCAGTGAACGTCGTGATCCGGTCGGGAGCATCGGCCGAAACACCGATCACTCCGAACTGGTCGGCCAGGCCGATCGGCTGCCGGATCGCGGCAACTGTCGCCTCCGCACCGGATGCGAGGTGAGCGTCGATCATCTGACTGAAGTCCATCCGATACACGTGATCGGCGCCGACCACGACGACGACGTCTGGCTTCTCGTCATGGATCAGGTTGAGGCTCTGCAGAATCGCATCGGCAGAACCGCTGAACCAGCGCTTGCCCAGACGCTGCTGGGCCGGCACCGACGCGATGTAGGAGTTGAAAAGACCTCCGGAGACATGCCACGTCTGCGAGACGTGGCGGTCGAGGCTGTGCGATTTGTACTGGGTCAGAACGACGACCTGCGTGACACCTGAATTGATCAGATTCGACAGAGCAAAGTCGATCAGCCGATAGTGCCCACCAAAGGGCACGGCGGGCTTGGCCCGGTCTTCAGTCAAAGGCATCAACCGCTTGCCTTCTCCACCAGCGAGAACGATTCCAAAGATCTTCGTGGCCTTCATGTCTTCACAGTAGGGCCATTCCGGTAAGCCAACCAGACTGTGAGCGCGTGTTACCGCCGTTGCTGCGCTAGCTTTGCTGCATGCGAGTGGATCTGATGACCAAGGAATACCCGCCGGAGGTCTACGGCGGCGCCGGAGTGCACGTCGCAGAGCTCGTTAGGGCTCTGCGCACCGACATCGATGTCACGGTGCGGTGTTTCGGTGAAACGCGGGAGGCGACGCAGACCGTGGCCTACCCGGTGCCCGCCGAGCTGACGGATGCGAACGCCTCGCTGGCGACGCTCGGCGTCGACCTGCAGATGGCCAACGACGCACACGACGCCGATCTCGTGCACTCGCACACCTGGTATGCGAACGGTGCCGGCCATCTCGCCAAGCTCCTGCACGGGATTCCCCACGTCGTCACCGCGCACAGCCTGGAGCCCCTCCGACCATGGAAAGCGGAGCAACTCGGCGGCGGCTACCGCGTGTCGAGCTGGATTGAGAAGACGGCCTTCGAGGCCGCCGACGCGGTCATCGCCGTCAGCGGGGGCATGCGCCGCGACATCCTGCGCAGCTACCCGGCGCTCGATTCGAGCAAAGTACACGTGGTCTACAACGGCATCGATGTTGACCGGTGGAAGCCGAATCCCGACCCCGAGCTGGTTCGCCGTCTCGGCATCGACCCAGACCGCCCGTCAGTGGTCTTCGTCGGTCGAATCACCCGGCAGAAGGGCCTGCCCTATTTGCTGCGCGCGGTGGCGCTCCTGCCCGAAGACGTTCAGATCGTGCTGTGCGCCGGCGCTCCCGACACCCCCGGCATCATGGCAGAGGTCACGGCGGGTGTTGAGGCGCTTCAACGCGAACGCGATGGCGTGATCTGGATCGACCGACTTCTGCCGCAACACGAGCTCTCGGCCGTGCTCACCGCCGGCACCTTGTTCGTCTGCCCGTCGATCTATGAACCCCTCGGTATCGTCAACCTCGAGGCGATGGCGTGCGGGCTTCCCGTGGTCGGCACCGCAACGGGCGGCATTCCGGAGGTCGTCGCAGACGGTGTGACCGGACGCCTCGTTCCGATCGAGCAGGTGGACGACGGAACGGGCACCCCCACCGATCCGCAACGTTTCGTGGCGGATCTCGCGCGCGTGATGGCTGAAGTTCTCGCCGATCCGGCCCGCGCTGCCGAGATGGGGCGGGCCGGCCGCGTGCGGGCCGAGCAGGAGTTCAGCTGGCATCACATCGCCGCGCGCACCCGGGAGATCTACGCAACCCTGCTCTGAGTGCTCCCGTGAGTGGTCGCCGCTGTGTGGTTGCCGCCGTCGGTGGTCGAACGGATGCGTGCCCCGAGCATCCGCACGCCAGATAACATGGCTACATGGTCAACGTTCTTCAATTCACCGACGTATCCGTCGTTCGGGGTGGCAACACCATTCTCGACTCTGTGAACTGGAGTGTCGACGACGACCAGCGCTGGGTCATCCTGGGGCCAAACGGTGCAGGCAAGACCACGACGCTGCAGATCGCCGCGGCCATCGCCCACCCGACGAAGGGCCATGCTGAGGTACTCGAGGAGCCCCTCGGCTCGACAGACGTCTTCGAGCTGCGCCCGCGCATCGGCTTCGCGTCGACGGCAATGGCTCGCAAGATCCCCGGCGCAGAGAAAGTGATCGACGTCGTCATGACCGCCGCTTACTCGGTGACGGGTCGCTGGAACGAAGAGTACGAAGAGATCGATGAGCGTCGCGCCCAGCGCGTACTCAGCGAATGGCGTCTCGAGCACCTGGCCGACCGCAAGTTCGGAACCCTGAGCGACGGCGAACAGAAGCGGGTTCAGATTGCAAGGGCAGTCTTCACCGATCCCGAGATCCTGCTTCTCGACGAGCCGGCCGCCAGCCTCGACCTCGGGGCCCGTGAAGAATTGCTCCAGCTGCTGGGTGGCTACGCGAGCGAGGCCAGCTCTCCGGCAATCATCATGGTCACCCACCACGTGGAAGAGATTCCCCGTGGATTCACCCACGTTCTGCTGCTGGCCGACGGCAAGATCGTCAAGGCCGGCCCCCTCGCCGAGGCCCTCACCGCCGAATCGTTGACCGAGACTTTTGGCCTGCAGATCGAACTCACCGAAACAGACGGCCGCTTTACCGCTCGCGCCGTCTAGTCTGATCTAGACGAAAACTGATTTGGTCGAAGCTCACTGCGCTGCCCCGTTTGCCTTGGCACTGGAATGCGTTGGTTTCTGCTAAACTTTATAGCTGGCCCTCAGGTCAACCAGTTTTATGCCGTATTCGGCTTCGCATCACTCGTTCATTGCGCAGTACTGCATCGTTTTATCGCGCTCCACCTATCGAATAGCAACAAGGAAGTCTTCATGAAGTCTGACATTCACCCCACGTACGCTCCCGTGGTTTTCCGCGACCTGGCGTCTGGCGCGACGTTCCTGACCCGTTCGACGGTCTCCAGCTCGAAGACGATCGAGTGGGAAGACGGCACCACCTACCCGGTGATCGACGTTGAAATCTCCTCGGAGTCGCACCCGTTCTACACCGGCAAGCAGCGCATCATGGACTCCGCGGGCCGCGTTGAGAAGTTCAACACGCGCTACAAGGGCTTCGGCGCGTAGTCACCGACGTTTTCGCCACCTCAGGTGGCACCCAGAAAGGGCGACCGGCTTCTGCCGGTCGCCCTTTCTGTTTCGTTCGTGGTCGAGCGTGTCGAGCTGTAGGGCGCGCTTCGCGCCCGGGTGGAATACGGATATGCAGATCAGAGCTATTTACGGCTGAAGGGCGATCTGCACATCCTGAGGAGACCAGGTCACTGATCTCGACCGGTTGTCGAGGCGGTCTCTGAGACCTCCGATGGCCCACTCGAACCCGCGCCACGGCATCCAATCCGCGTGACGCCGCGGGAATCCGTCTATTTCCGAGCGGCGCGGGTCGGGTGCCGCTACGCTAGCCGGCCCCAACGCGCGCAGCGGCGCCCGACCAGCGCCGCACGCTTTTCGGGGGATCGCTTCGTTCAACGCCGTATCGCGCAGTGGCCCAACGCCCGAGAGACTCTCTTTCATCTCATTCGACGGAGATTCGCCCAAGTAGGTGAGGTTTTCGGCGCAGAAGAGCCGAAATCAAGAAAATCTCCGTCGAATGGTTGAGACGAGTTGACTTGGTATCAGCGTGCGCACGGGCGGAGCGGATGTCCGCGGCTCGGTCGAGCACACCTGCTATTCGGCGTCGAAGGCTCGTCTCGGCATCCAACCGATGTCGCGGCATCCGACCGATGTCTCGGCATCCGACCGATGTCGCGGTATCCAACCCGCGCAGCGGCATCCGACCGGCGATGCGACGTAGGAATCCGTCTATTTCTGAGCTGCGCTGGTCGGGTGCCGCGGCGCTAGCCGGCCCCAACGCGCGCAGCGGCACCCGACTAGCGCGTCATCGAACGGGATGTCCGCACCCGGTTTTCGTGTGTCGACAGCCCGTCGAGCCGGTCGAGACAGGGCACCCGGTCGAAACAGGACACCCGATCGAGACAGCACTCCCGGTCGAAACAGGACACCCGGTCGAGACAGCACTCCCGGTCGAGACAGGAGAACAGGTCGAAACAGGACACCCGGTCGAAACAGAACAGCTGGTCGCGGCCCGGCGAGGTTAGCGCTCGGGCCAGCTGCCGTTCGCCACGAACTGCGGGTCACGCTCCCTGCGCATGTAGGACTGAAAGCTGTCCGCCTGTTCCTGGCTCCAGGTGACCTGCAGGTCGTGAAGCTCCGCGGCAGTCGGCGGCAGCGTTGCAGCGTGCACCCGTGCGATCGCCTGAGCCACATGTCCGGCTGCAATCGCATCGGCGCCCGAGTCGTGGGCCCCGTCAAGCACGACGTTGTAGAACGCGCTGGCGGCTTCGAGGGTGCGCTTGCCCTTGCGATAGCGGTCGACCGCCTTGTCGATAACGAGGGGGTCAATCACCGGCGTGGGGGAGACCAGCGGTGCGATGCCGTAGCGAAGCGCCTCACGGTTGAGCAGCGTCAGGTCGTAGGGGGCGTTGTACGCCACGAGAGGGATGCCCAGCTCCAGCGGCACCCGGAGCGCGGCAACGATCTCAGCGACGGCCTCAGCGGCGTTCCGACCGTTGTCGACGGCGTGCTGGGTGGTGATCTTGTGCACGGCTGTGGCCTGCTCTGGAATGTCGACGCCCGGGTTCACCAGCCAGTCGGTGCGTTCGGTGACGTGACCCATCGCATCCATGACGGCGACGGTCGCCGAGACGATGCGGCTGGTCTCCACGTCAATACCGGTGGTTTCTAGGTCGAAGACGGCGAGGGTATCGCTCCAATTGCTCATGCAAGCAGCCTACGGGCGACCACCGACGAAACCGGTGAGGACAGGGCGGCGCCGCCAATTCACCCGTGGTCTCTCGGTGAATTAGCGGCTCGTCGTCGATCGATCAGTCGTCGATCCAGCCAGTCGTCGATCGATCAGTCGTCGATCTAGCCAGTCGTCGGTTCAGCCAACCGTTGTTTCAACCGCAGTGCAGCCAGTAGAAGCTCTGCGCGCCGAGGGTGAGGGTGAGCGCGCCTTCCTCATCGAACTGTGGAAAGACGGCACCGCCAAAGATGTCGTACAGGCGCACGCCGGCCATCTCGGCGTCTTCGATTCGAAAGGCCACAGGGTTGTGGGCGAAGCTGAACACGCAGAGCATCGTTTCGGGCTGATCGCCGTGCTGCGTGCCAGACCCTGGATACTCGCGGATGAAGGCCAGCACCGACTCGTGGTTGGTCTGGAGCACCCGAATTGTGCCGAGCCCGAAGACCGGGTGTGCTTTGCGCACATGGATGACATTGCGCACCCAGTGCAGCAGCGATCCCGATTGGGCGAGATGCGCTTCGACGTTGGTTTGCGTGTAGTGGTAGACGAGCGACTGCACGACCGGCAGATACAGCTTGCCCGGGTCGGCATTCGAGAATCCCGCGTTGCGATCCGGGGTCCACTGCATCGGCGTTCGTGAACTGTCGCGGTCGGGCAACCAGATGTTGTCGCCCATGCCGATCTCGTCGCCGTAGTAGAGAAACGGGCTTCCGGGCAGGGCGAAGAGCAGCGCATGCGCCAACTCCAACTCGGCCCGCGAATTATCGAGAAGCGGGGCCAGCCGACGACGGATGCCGATGTTCGCGCGCATCCGCGGATCATAGGCGTACCAGCCATACATGGCTTGCCGATACTCCTCGCTGACCATCTCAAGGGTGAGTTCATCATGGTTGCGCAGAAAGACGCCCCAGCCGGCGCCTTCGGGGATGTCCGTGGTCTCGGAGAGCACCCGCACGAGTTCGTCGGCTTGCTGGGAACGCAGCGAGTAGAAGATGCGCGGCATGACCGGAAAGTCGAACGCCATGTGGCACTCTGGCTCCTCTTCGGTTCCGAAGAACGCCGCAACCTCGCGCGGCCACTGGTTCGCCTCGGCGATCATGACACGACCCGGGTAGTCCTTATCGACCATGGCGCGGAGCCTGCGCAAGAACTCGTGGGTCGGCGGTTCGCCTTCGCCGTTACCTTCCTCGGATTCGAAGAGGTAGGGAATCGCGTCGAGACGAAACCCGTCGACTCCCAGATCGAGCCAGAATCGCACGATCTCAAACATCGCGTCGTGCACGGCCGGGTTCTCAAAGTTCAGGTCGGGCTGGTGCGAGAAGAAACGGTGAAAGAAGAATTGTCGCCGAACCGGATCGAACGCCCAGTTCGAGTCCTCGGTATCAGTGAAGATGATCCGAATGTTCGGATACTTGTCGTCGGTGTCGTTCCAGACGTAGAAATCTCCGTAGGGCCCGGTGGGGTCTTCGCGCGAACGCTGAAACCACTCGTGCTGATCGGAGGTGTGGTTCAAGGGCAGGTCGATCACGATGCGCATATTGCGTTCGTGCGCCTTCGTCACCAGATCTTTGAACTCATCGAGCGTGCCGAACTCGGGCAGAACCGACCGGTAGTCGGCCACGTCGTAGCCGCCGTCTTGCAACGGAGATTTGAAGAACGGCGGAATCCACAACGCATCGACGCCGAGCCACTGCAAGTAGTCGAGTTTTGACACCAGCCCTGCCAGGTCGCCCGAGCCGTCGGCATTGCTATCGACGAAAGACCGCACCATCACTTCATAGAAGACGGAACGGCGATACCACTGCGGGTCGAGTGTCAAGCCGGGCAACTGGATGGGTGCGGTGAAGCTCACCGTTCTCCTTTCGGCCCCGGAACACGCAGGGCAGGTCACAGCAGTCTAGATTCACGAGTGTGATTTCTGTTCACACAATCAGGGCGAATTCACCGACTCCTGCGGCCTAAACTTGGTTCGATGATCGTTCCCTCGCCTTACGACGACCTGCTCGCTCCCATTCCCGTGCAGAAGCACACGGTTTCGGTGCTCGGCAGCGCCACCCGCTACTGGGAGTACGGCGACCCTCAGTCCCCGACGACCATCGTGGCGGTGCATGGCTTTCGTGGCGACCACCACGGTCTGGAGCCCGTGGTCGCCCAATTGTCGGGCTTTCGAATCATCTCTCCCGATCTCCCGGGTTTCGGCGAGTCGGAATCGCTGATCGGTGCCATCCACGACATCAGCGGCTACCGCCGCTGGCTCACTGAGTTCGTGACGGCCATCGCGCCGACCGGCCGTTTCGTGATTCTCGGTCACTCGTTCGGTTCGATTGTCGTGTCGGCCGCCATGGCCGGTGGACTGCGCGCCGACGACGTCGTATTGGTGAACCCGATCGCGGCTCCCGCCTTGTCCGGCCCCCGCGGCATCCTGACCCGGCTCGCCGTGTTCTATTACTGGGCAGGGGCGAAGCTTCCCGAACGACTTGGCTTCGCGTTGCTCCGCAGCCGTGTGATCGTGCGCGTGATGAGTCTGACCATGGTCAAGACGAAAGACCCGGAGCTGCGTCGCTGGATTCACAATCAGCACGACCGCTATTTCTCGGCGTTCTCTGATCGCCGCGTCGTCTTGGAGGCATTTCAGGCCTCGGTCGGCAATGATGTGAGCGAGTTCGCGGCGGCAATCCCCGAGCGCACGCTTCTGATCGCCGCCGAGAAAGACGACATCACCACAGTTGCCGCCCAACGCCGGCTGCAGAAGCTGTTTCCTGACGCCGAGTTGCAGGTCATCCCGGACGTCGGGCACCTCATTCACTACGAAATGCCCGCCACCGCGGCAGCCCATCTGCAGAGTTTTCTTGACGAGGAGAAGTCAGCGTGAGAATTGTTTTCGACTGCCGGTACACGCGTTTCGATCAACACGACGGCATCAGCCGCTACACCGCCGGTCTGATCACTGAGCTGGCGAAGCTGCATGCCGTGACGATGTTGATCAGCGACCACCGCCAGCTTGCGCTGCTGCCGGCAGTGCCGTGGCAGATCGTGAGCGCGCCCACCAGCATCCGTGAACCGTTTCTCGCCCTGACCGTCAACCGGCTGCGCCCCGATGTTGTGTACAGCCCCATGCAGACCATGGGGTCCTGGGGGCGTAAATACCGTCTCATTCTCACCGTGCATGACCTGATCTACTACCGCAATCGCACACCCCCGCGCGATCTTCCCGCACCGATCCGGGCGCTCTGGCGGCTGTACCACCTGTCCTGGTGGCCGCAGCGGATGTTGCTCAATCGGTCAGACGCAGTGGTTTCCGTGTCAGAGACGACGAAACAACTCATTGCCGAGCACCGTCTCACCGATCGCCCGGTCACCGTGATCTACAACGCGGCGGATGCCGTCGCGTCCGGCCCTGTGCAGCGGACAATGCCAGAGTCGACGCGGCTGGTCTACATGGGCTCCTATATGCCGTACAAGAACGTTGACACCCTGGTGCGCGCCGTCGCGGCGTTGCCCGGCTACGAGTTGCACCTGATGAGTCGGGTGAGCGACTCCGAGCGCGAGCGACTCACGCTGCTCGCGCCGCAGGCGAGTCTCGTCTTCCACAATGGGGTGTCCGATGAGGAGTACGTCGAGGTGCTGCGTTCGGCGACGGCCCTCGTGACGGCCTCACTCGACGAAGGGTTCGGCATCCCGCTGGTCGAAGCGATGGGCCTCGGAATTCCGGTCGTCGTCAGTGACATCCCGATCTTTCGTGAAATCGGCGGCGATGCCGCGTTGTTTTTCCCCGCCGAAGACCCGCAGGCTCTGGCCGCTGCCGTGCTCATGCTCGAAAAGCCGGGGGAGTGGAATGAACGCTCCCAGCGCTCAATCGTGCGGGCGAGTTCGTTCACCTGGAAAGCCTCGGCGGAGCGGCTCCTCAAGCTGCTGACGTCGGTCGGCGCCTCGACGTCTCCGACAGTGCAGGCCGAGGCGACCCGGTAGCTGGTCAGATCCCGGGACTCGCGGGCGCGTCCTGATCGTCCCTGGGCCAGGATGCCTGCAGCGCACCGACCGCCTCATCGTGGCTGAGGCCATAACGCTGCGCGACGTCAGCAAGCGCCCGGGCCGCACGCAAGACCTCAGTGGGGGTCGTGGTGACCCGTGCGCTGACGCGGGTGCCGCCGCCTGCCTGCGACGTGACGAGGCCGTCCTGCTCCAGGAGCTTGTACGCCTTGGCGACGGTGCCGGCCGCCACATTCAAGTCGCGCGCAAGTTGCCGAACCGACGGCAGTTTTTCGCCGGCAGCCAGCTGGCCCGCAGCGATCACGCTCCCGAGCTGGCGATGAATCTGGTCGGCGGGCAGGCCGTGACCCGACAGGGAGATGACGGGCATGGTCAGTGGCGCTCAGACGCGGTCAGGTCCATGTCCGCCGTCGGCCCGGCTGTCTCGGGGAGTGCGGCATTCGGGGTGCGATTGCCGGCAGGGACGGTCTCAACCGGCGCCGCACAGGTCAAGCGCGGGGTCTTCGACAGCAGGGGAAGCAGGATAAGTGCGTAGGCGAGTCCCTTCAACAGGTGGCCGGCGACACTCAATGGAACGGAGAGCGCCGCAATTGAGGTGCCGACTTTGATTCCGGTCGGTCCGTCTTGAATGGCGAGTTGGGCCGAATTGCCGATATCGGAACAGACATAGGCCAGAGTCAGAATCAGCGCACCGCAGCTCAGAGACAGCACGACGCGCGTACCGCGGTTGCGCAGCCAGACATCGAGCGCTCGTTCTCCGGCCGTTGTTGCGAGTGGGGGCCGGGCGATCAGCCATAACGCGATCAAAGTCGCCAGCGCCAGCGTGGTCGCTGCGGCAATGATTGGAATGCCGTAGTACCACCCCAGAAAATCAGTGAATGCTTGTCCCGCACCGAACGCGAAGGTCAGCTGGGTAAAGTCACCGTTCGCGTCGGGGCTTGACGCAAGTCCGGCTGCAATCACGCTAAGTACCAGGATCGTCAGGGCAGAAATCGTGCAGACGAACCACCAACGACGGCCAAACGTCCACACTGTGCGCTGATTGAGGTCGATTTGTTGACCGTGATCGTGCTGATCCGTCGTGGTACCCATCGGCCTGCGAGGCACCGGTCTCCACAGGAACACCACGATGAGCACGGTTACGGCGACGAGCGGCCCCAAGTAGGTGACCCACTTGGATTCGGCCACGTATATCGCGTTCTGCATGTAGATGAACGGCACTGCAAGAGCGAGTGCGCATCCGGTGGCCCACCGGCCCCGCCCGACCACCCGGCTAGCGCTGCGTTGCCAGAACGCTGCAGCATCCGGCGTGAGTCCACGTGCGACGGGTGGATGCCGATCAGCGGCTCGAGCGTAATGAAGCAGCACCCCGAGCGGAACGAGGATGGTCGTCGCCAAGTTGATGTAGCCGATGTAGTTGTACCAGAATCCGAGCACAGTTACCGCCCCCGCCGTCGAGCTGGGCAGGCAACGCCGCCTGCACAACTTGTATCAAACGAACGATACAGTTGCGCGGCTTCTATGTCGAGAGTTTGTGCTGATCAGGCGATCGGTTTGAACACGTCGTCGACATGACGCACCGTCGCATCAAAGTGGGTCAAGACGAGGTCGCCGCCTTGCCAGACGAAGTCATGAACTGAGCCGTTGGCGATCAGTTCGTCGTGGCGCGGTCGTTCGCCATCGGTCGCGTGTCGCAGGAGCGTTCCGATCACCCCGCCGTGGCTGATCACGAGCACTGATTTGCCCTGGTGCTGCTCGGCGATGCGGCCGAGCGCGGGCAGCACCCGATCGAGCACGTCTTGTCGACTCTCCAGACCCGGCACAGCGACGCCGTCGGGAAATTGGGCCTGACGCTCGTTGAAGGTCAGGCCCTCAATTTCACCGTGATGCCGCTCGGTAATGTCAGGGATCGTCACCGGTGCAGAGAGTCCGAGTTCTCCCGCGATAATGCGTGCCGTCTCTTCGGCCCTGGCGAGTGGGCTGGCAACGATGGCATCCCAGTCGCGCTCGCGCAGTCGAACCCCGGCTTCGGCTGCTTCCGCGCGCCCCGTGCGGTTGAGCGGAATATCGGTGCTGCCCTGAATGCGCTTGTGCAGGTTCCAATCGGTTTGACCGTGGCGCACTATCGAGATTCGTGTCATCGAGTTCTTCTTCCCTGCGTCAGTCTTTTCAGAGGCGGCGTGTGCGGCTGTCATGAGCGACGATCCAGGTCGGGATCGAGGTGACCCGCGAGTCGCTCAGCCAGCTCGGCGAGCACTTCGGAGGTGCCGGAATCAATCTTAACAACCGCCCGTCCGTCACCCTTTGTGGCGCCGCGGTTGATGACGACGATCGGTTTGCCCGCTCGCCGTGCCTGTTCAACCAGTCGGATGCCCGAATTCACCGTGAGAGAGGATCCGGCGACGATAAGGGCGTCGGCAGCACCAACGAGCGCTGATGCTTCGGCAAACGTTTCGGTGGGAACGAATTCTCCGAAGAAGACCACATTGGGTTTCAGCATCCCGCCGCAGACCGTGCAATCGGGAATGACGAAGTCGTCGATTTCTCCGACATCCGCATCGCCGTCTGGTGCGAGTCGGACCGACTCCGGCGTGGTCAAGATCGGATTTGCCGCTTCGAGTCGTTCGGCCACGCTCTCACGCCCGAACGCCTGCCCACAGGCGAGGCAGATCACGGTGTCCATTGCCCCATGCAGTTCAACGACCCGCCGCGACCCTGCCTCGGTGTGCAGGCCGTCGACGTTCTGAGTGATCACCCCGTTGATATGCCCGGTCTCTTCCAGGGCGACCAACGCCCGGTGACCCGCATTGGGCACCACCGAGTTGAACCGCTTCCACCCGAGGTGACTGCCTGCCCAATAGCGTTTGCGGGCGCGTTCGTCGCCGAGGAACATCTGGAACGTCATCGGCGTGCGGGGCTCTGATCCCTCGCCACGGTAATCGGGGATGCCCGAATCGGTGCTCAGCCCGGCGCCGGTCAGCACGGCCGCCTGTCGCCCGCGCAGCAACTCGACCACCTGGCGCACCGCATCGTCAACGTCGGTTCTGACCTTCATGCCACTCTCCACGGTCATCCGTCGTCCCTTCTGTCGAGTGGCGGCCGTTCGGCGTTCACTCGTGTTCTCCTGAGTCTAAACACCAGGGTTTCGCAGTTTGTTTCCTCACCTGTCAGGCTGGGACTTCCGATAACTTGAAAGAGGCCTCACTCCGTGCCGATTGTTCACATCGAAGACCTCGACCTTCCCGGTCTCTCCGACTACTCGCGACTGACGGATGTCGCCCTCCGACGGGTCTCGGAGCCCGCAGGCGGCCTGTACATCGCCGAGTCGGCCAAGGTCATCACCCGGGCGCTGAACGCCGGGCACCGCCCGCGGTCGGTGCTGCTGCAGGAGCAGTGGCTGGCCGACGTCGAACCGTTGCTTGCGGACTGGCCCGACGTTCCGATTTATGTCGGCGAGGCTCGTCTGCTGGAGAAACTCACCGGCTACAACCTGCACCGCGGCGCCCTGGCCGCCATGCACCGGCCCCCGCTGGCCCCGGTCGCCGACCTCATCGCCGATGCGCGCCGCATCGTCATCCTCGAAGACATCGTTGACCACACCAATGTCGGAGCCATCTTCAGAAGTGTGGCCGGACTCGGCGCCGATGCCGTGCTGATCACGCCCCGCTGTGCCGACCCGCTCTACCGCCGCAGCGTGCGCGTGAGCATGGGCACGGTTCTGCAGGTGCCGTGGACCCGGTTGCCCGAATGGGCAGAGGCCCGCCCGCTGCTGCACGACGCTGGATTCCACCTCGCCGCGCTCGCGCTCTCCGACGACGCGGTCACCCTCGACGACTTCGCCTCCGATGCCCCCGAGCGACTCGCGCTCATTCTTGGCACGGAGGGCGATGGCCTCAGCAGCCAGGCCCTTGCCGCTGCCGACACCGTTGTGACGATCCCGATGAAGCACGGCGTCGACTCGCTCAACGTCGCATCCGCTAGCGCCCTGGCCCTCTACGTTCTCCGCGTCTAGTCA
The DNA here is from genome assembly GCF_039538945.1 of Glaciibacter kafniensis. Classification (NCBI taxonomy): domain Bacteria; kingdom Bacillati; phylum Actinomycetota; class Actinomycetes; order Micrococcales; family Microbacteriaceae; genus Glaciibacter; species Glaciibacter kafniensis. The sequence continues at coordinate 847,767 of NZ_BAABCN010000002.1, forward strand.
GCGCAGCTTGGTTAGGATTGACGAATGCCTTCGCCCCGACAACAGCTGACGCGACGCCAGATCTATCGCCGCCGCCGGATCGCACTTTTCGGAGGGCTGGCCGTTGTGCTGGCCGGACTTGTCTTCGTGGTCAGCGCCGGAGCCGCCCCGCTTCCGGCCGCCGCAGCCGCGCTGAGCCAGCCGGAGCCGTTGACTGCTGCCGCTGCCCAGCCTGCGTGGCCGGGCTTTGGTGAGACGGCGATCGGCGCAGTCGGGTTTGACGGTGTTCTCGCTTCCAGCGGCGATCAAGCTGCGGTTCCGATTGCGAGCATCACCAAAATGGTGACGTCGCTGGTCATTCTCGAAGCCAAGCCACTCACCGTCGGCGAGCAGGGTCCGAACATCACCTTCACCGATGCCGATGTCGACATTTACTACGACACGATCGCCGAGGATGGTTCGTCTGCTCCGGTCGTCGCCGGAATGGTGCTGAGCGAGCGCGAGGCGCTCGAGGCCATGTTGCTTCCTTCCGCGAACAACTATGCGGTGTCGCTGGCGAACTGGGCGTTTGGCTCGGAGGACGCCTACCTGGCGGCGGCCTCCGCGTGGATCAGCGAGCACAAGCTCACTGCCACGACGGTTGTCGATACGAGTGGTTTGTCGGCGGGCAGCATGAGCAGCCCGGCTGATCTGGTCGAGATCGGCAAGATGGTGGCGGCCAACCCCGTGCTCGCCGAAATCGTGGCCATGACGAAGGCCGACCTGCCGACCATCGGCGTTGTCACCAACACGAACAAGCTTCTCGGCGATTTCGGCGTCGATGGAATCAAGACCGGCACAACAGACGAGGCTGGCGCCTGCCTGCTCTTCTCCGCCGATTTCACGGTCGGCACCGAGACGGTGACTCTCGTCGGCGTCATGCTGGGCGGAGACACGCACTCAGAGCTCAACGAAGCGATTGCGGCTCTCATTCAGAGCGTGAAGCCCGGTTTTCAGCAGCTGACACTGACCGAAGCTGGCGCACCGTTCGCCTCGTACACCTCAGCCTGGGGCCAGACCAGCCATGCCGTGGCCGCTGAAGACAGGTCGGTACTCGTCTGGTCTGACACTCCTATCACCGGTACGGCCACGGCCAAACCGGTCGGCACCGCGCGGTCAGGTGACAGCATCGGTAGCGTCGACTTTCAGGTGGGCTCACGCACGATCAGCGTTCCGCTCATTCTCGACGGCACTGTCAGCGACCCCGGCCTGGGGTGGCGTCTCTCCCATCCGGGCGAACTCTTCTAAACCGGCCGGTGCTCAGCGTCGTAGGGACCGGCATCGGGACGCTTGGGCTGCACGAGGTCTCCTGAAGACTGGTGACGGATGCGTCGCAGCACCCACGGCATCAGGTACTCACGCGCCCACGCCAGGTCCTCGGTGCGCGCCTGACGCCACGTTGTGCCCGGCATGGGCGCCGGAACAAGCGGCTTGAGAGAATTCTTCACGTTGAGCGTGTCCAGAAGCATCCGCGCAACCGTGTGATGGCCGAGCGGGTTCAGGTGCAGCCGGTCTGGCGACCACATGCGCGGGTCTTGAATCTCGGTGAGCGCCCAGAGGTCGGCGACGACGCAGTCATGCCGGGCCGCGACGGCCCTGATGTTTTCGTTGTAGATGGCGATCTTGCCGCGCAGCGAGCGAAACACGGGCGAGAAGCCCATATCGGTGCCGGTGAAGACCACGATTGTCGCGTTGTCCCGTGCGAGTCGTGTGATCATGTCGTCAAACTGGGCAGCGATCTCATCGGGATCGGTTCCCGGCCGGATGACGTCGTTGCCGCCGGCTGAAATCGTGATCAGGTCGGGACGCAATGCCAGTGCCGGCTCGACCTGTTCCGCGGCGATCTGCCGAATCAGCTTGCCGCGAACAGCGAGATTTGCGTAGGCGAAATCGTCGGTGCCGATGCTGAGCTGTTCGGCGACGCGATCGGCCCACCCCCGGTTGCCACCAGGGCTTGCAGGCTCAGGGTCGCCGATTCCCTCGGTAAATGAGTCGCCGAGCGCGACGTATCTGCTCCACGGATGCTCTGACTTACTCATCCTGACATTGTGCCCGGTGCAGCAGAGCCCGACACAACTTGATAGATTCTTATGAAGTGACTACTCCACCTGTTTTCGGCCCCGCCCAGGGCACGAGTGCAGCCGAACACCTTTCGCCGTCGTTTCCGGAACGCGCCGCCTGGGGCACCGCGAGCAAGCTGCGGGCCTGGCAGGCCGAGGCCCTCGAAGCCTATTTCCAGAACGAACCGCGCGACTTTCTGGCTGCTGCAACCCCTGGCGCCGGCAAGACCACCTTCGCCCTCCGACTTGCCGCCGAACTGCGCTCCCGCCGCGTGATCGACCGGATCACCGTTGTCGCGCCCACCGAGCATCTCAAGACCCAGTGGGCGAATGCGGCGGCGCGTGCGGGCATCCGTCTCGACCCGACGTTCAAGAACAGTGATGGTCGCTACGGCAATCACTATCACGGCATCGCCGTGACCTACGCGCAGGTGGCGACCCGGGCTGCACTGCACCGCGACATCACCCTGGCGAACCGCACCCTGGTCATTCTCGACGAGGTGCACCACGGCGGCGACGCCCTGAGCTGGGGCGACGCGATTCGTGAAGCATTCGACCCGGCCACGCGTCGGCTCTCGCTGACCGGAACCCCGTTCCGATCTGACACCTCGCCGATTCCGTTCGTGAGCTACCTGCCTGACAAGCACGGCATCCGTCTCTCGCAGAGCGACTACAACTACGGCTACGGCCGCGCCCTCGAAGACGGCGTCGTGCGGCCCGTCATGTTCATGGTCTACGCCGGTCACATGACCTGGCGCACCAGGGCCGGCGAAGAGATGGAAGCCAAGCTCGGCGAAGGCAACACCAAAGACATCACCTCACAGGCTTGGCGCACCGCGCTCGATCCAGGCGGCTCCTGGATTCCCGCGGTGTTGCGTGCGGCCGACCTGCGCCTGACCGAGGTGCGTCACGGCATCCCGGATGCCGGTGGCCTGGTGATCGCGACCGACCAGACGGCGGCCCGCGCCTACGCGGCCATGCTCGAGGAGATCTCGGGGGAGAGCGTCACGATTGTGCTCTCCGACGAGAAGGAGTCGAGCGACCGGATCGAGGAGTTCTCTCAGAACAGCAAACGGTGGATGGTTGCCGTGCGCATGGTATCTGAGGGTGTCGATGTTCCGCGACTGGCGGTCGGGGTCTATGCGACGAGCGCGTCCACCCCTCTCTTCTTCGCTCAGGCGATCGGTCGTTTCGTGCGGGCGCGTCGTCGTGGTGAAACGGCTTCGATCTTTCTTCCGGACGTTCCTGCCCTCACCGGACTCGCCGGCGCGATGGAATTGGAGCGCGATCACGCACTCGACCGCCGCAATCGCGACGACGAAGGCGACGGGATGTACAACCCCGAAGACGCCATGGTCGCCGAGGCCAATCGCCAGGAGAAAGGCTCAGACGAGCTCGGCGAGGAGTTCAGCTGGCAGGCGATCGACTCTCAGGCGACGTTCGACCGGGTCGTGTTCGACGGCAACGACTTCGGCCAGCTTGCCGAACCCGGCACTGACGAGGAGTTCGACTTCATCGGCATTCCTGGTTTGCTTGAACCGGAACAGGTCTCTGAGCTCTTGCAACAACGTCAGGCCCGGCAGTCCAAGCGGTCTTCTGACAAGCGCAAGGATCCGGTGACCGGCGAAGAACAGCCGGGGGAGCCGGCGCTTTTTCGCACGCTCAAAGAGCAGCGCACGCTCTTGAACAGCCTGGTTGGCATGTGGGCGAAGCTCTCGCAAGAACCGCACGGCATCGTTCACGCTGAGCTGCGTCAACTCTGCGGGGGTCCGGCCGTCGCCCAGGCCAGCGTCACCCAATTGCAGAAGCGGATCGACCTGCTGCGTCGGCGCCTCGGTCGCAGCTAACGAGCTGCTCTGCGATTCTCGGCCAACTCCGTCGCCAGGCGTGCGGCCGCTGCGGCCCGGTTCGAGACGTGGAGCTTCGAGTAGACATGCTCCAGGTGTTTCGCCACGGTGCGCGGGCTGCACGATAGATGACCCGCGATGGCGGCGTTGGTGCTTCCGGCGGCGACCAGGGTGAGTACGGTCAGCTCGCGCGGTGTCAGCGTTCCCATGGCGGTGTCTGACAGCGAGACGAGCGTTGCGCTGCTCACGGCTGAACCGTCGGGCTCGACAAGGGCGCCCAGCCCATCGACCAGGCGAATCGCCCGTTCACGTTTGCGCCTTGAGAATATGATTTTCGTCGCCTCGATTCGCTCGAGCACGGTGCCGACGCGCACTCCGTAGCATGCGCAATTTACGTATATCGTACGCCGACGATGGGTTTTAGGGTCACCTCAGAGGAATCTGATCCCCGCCTGATTCGGAAAGCGAGAGCCCATCATGTCTGACCAATTCGACCCCCTTCGCGAGAACGTGCGCGGCCGTGTGATCGTGGCGCAAGACGCAGACTATGAGGAGGCGAGGGCTGTCTACAACGGATCGATTGACAAGCATCCGGCTGCGATCGTGCGTGTCGGTCAGGTCGCGGACGTGATGGCCACGGTGAACTTCGCGCATGAGGCCGGACTCGATGTGGCCATTCGAAGTGGCGGGCACAGCGCGCCGGGGTTCGGCACCTGCGACGGGGGCATTGTGATTGACTTTGCCGCTCGAAACGGGGTTCGTGTTGATCCCGAAACGCAGACGGCTCGGAGCGAACCCGGTGCGACCTGGGCTGACTTCAACCATGCCACCCATGCCTTCGGGCTGGCCACCACCGGCGGAATCATTGGGTCGACCGGGGTGACCGGTCTGACGCTGGGTGGCGGCATCGGCTACCTGGCTCGCCAGTATGGGCTGTCCTGCGACAATCTGCTTTCGGCCGATGTCGTCACGGCCGATGGTCGGTTTCTGATCGCGAATGCAGAGAAGAATGCCGACCTATTCTGGGCACTCCGGGGAGGTGGCGGCAATTTCGGGGTCGTCACTTCCCTGGAGTTTCAGCTTCACCCGGTCAAAATGATCTACGGCGGTGTGGTCATCTTCTCGGCAGAACACGCCGTAGCGGTGGGGGAGTTCTATCGCGATCTGATCGCGTCCGCGCCCGAAGAGCTCGGCGTCTTTCTGGGTTTCCATCAGGGGCCCCCTGTGCCGTTCCTGCCCGAGGAATGGCATGGCAAGCCCGTCTGCGTCATCGTGGGCGCCTGGACCGGCGACCCGGCCGAGGGGCCGGCGCGCTGGCAACCCATCCTCGACGCCGCACCCGTGCTCGGCTCATTCGTCGGAACCCTTCCCTACCCTGCGTTGAATACGCTCTTCGACCCGATGCTGCCCAAGGGCTTGCAGGCGTACTGGAAGGCAGATTTTCTCGCCGAGCTGTCTGACGACGCACTGAACGTCGCGGCAGACTTCGGAAGCCGGGTGCCCAGCCTGGAATCGGCGAATCACTACTATCCGATCAACGGCGCCGTGCAGCGAGTCGGTGCCGACGAAACGGCGTTTGCCTACCGCAACGTCAGCTTCGCACCCGTCATCGCGGGGATGTGGCCCGACCCGGCCGATAACCCGGCGAATATCGCGTGGGTCAAGGAGTATTGGACCGCACTGCACAAGTATTCAGAGGCCGGGGGCTACATCAACTTCATGGATGCCGACGACCAGATCAGAGTCGCCGACAACTATCAGTCGAACTACTCCCGCCTCGCCCAAGTCAAGGCGACCTACGACCCCGACAACTTCTTTCACATCAACCAGAACATCACGCCGGCACTTCGCTGATCTGAACTGGTCCGTGCTGTTGGTTGAGCTTGTCGAGACCAGCGAACTGGTCTCGACAAGCTTGACCAACGATTCAGTTAGACCGCGTCGAGCGCCCGCAGGATGTCGGCGGTGAGGTCGTCAGCGTGCTCCAGGCCGATCGAGATCCGCACGACCCCGGCTGACGGCCGAGCGCTGGCCACCACCGGGCGGTGGGTGAGCGACGCCGGGTGCTGCACCAGGGAGTCGATGCCGCCGAGCGACACGGCGTGGGTGATCAGCTCGCAGGCTTCGGTGAATCGCACGGCGGCGTCGTAGCCGCCGACCAGGTCGAGAGCGATCAGTGAGCCTGCTCCCGACGTCTGAGTGCCGATCAGACCGGCAGGGTCTTGCCCTGGCAAGCCGGGGTAGAGCACCCGGGTGAGCGCCGGGTGGCCGACCAGGCGGCGGGCAACCGCGCCGGCAGTCTCCTGCTGGGCGCGAACGCGAACCGGCAGAGTACGGAGGCCGCGGTGCAGCAGGTATGCCGCGAACGGGTGGAGCAGGCCGCCGGTGAGTGCGCGCACCTGGCGCAGACGCACGATCCAGTCCGTCGGTCCTGACACCGTGCCGCCCATGACGTCGCCGTGCCCGCCCAAGTATTTGGTGGCACTGTGCAGCACCAGGGTCGCTCCCGATTCAAGGGGACGCTGTAGCACCGGCGTGGCGAAGGTGTTGTCGACGAGAACAGGCACGCTGCCCGCCGCATCCGCGACCGCATGGATGTCGGTGAGCTCAAGCGTCGGGTTCGCGGGAGATTCGAGAATGACGAGCCCGGTGTCGGGGCGAATCGCTGCAGCGACGCCGGCCACGTCAGTCCACGTGACCTCGGTGCCAAGCAGCCCGGTGGCCAGAACGTGGTCGGTTCCGCCGTACAGGGGGCGCAGGGCAACGATGTGGGGAGTCTTCGCCGCGACCGCGGAAATGAGAACGGCGCTGAGCGCAGCCATTCCCGTCGCGAACGCGACAGTGCCCTCCGTGCCTTCGAGTGCGCTGAGCGACTCCTCGAAGCGGGCAACGCCGGGCTGCCAGAGGCGCTGATAGACGGCGGAATCGCCCTCGCCCAGGTCGCCGCCGGTGGCGAGGTTTTCATAGGAATCGCCACCTGACTCGACGCCGGCCAGCGGGTTCGTCGTCGACAGATCAATCACCGGAACATGAGACCCGCTCGCGGACACGCCGCGCATTCCGCCGTGGACCGCCAGGGTTTCGATGTGCTCAGGCGTCGTTTCGATGTGCTCATGCGTCATTGTCATGCACTGAGAAAAACAGATCCTGTGCAGATGTGCAAGCGACCCCGCAGGCTCTTTCACTGCGCGCAGTCAGATCGCATAAACTTGTGGAAACAGAAAGTTGGACGCATGGATTCGAAGAAGGCCGAACTCGACAGAGTCGATCGCGCACTCCTCAGGGCACTGTCGGTGAACGCTCGGGCATCGGGAGCCGCTCTGGCCGCTGAGATCGGTGTTGCCGAATCAACCGTGTCACTACGTCTGCGGCGCCTGCAGCAACTCGGCCACATTCGAGGCTACCGGGCGAATATCGACCTCGCTGCCCTCGGCGCCTCGTTGCAGGCTCTCATCTCGGTGCGGCTGGCGAAGCACGCACGTGGTCAGATCGATGCGTTCCGCAATGCCGCCCCGCACTGGCCCGGCGTGATCGGCTTGTTTCACACAGCCGGCGCCGACGACTACCTGCTGCACGTCGCAGCTGCTGATGCGTCTCACTTACGTGACTTTGTACTTGAGCATCTGGCCGAGCATCCTGCTGTCGCACACACGGAGACAAACCTCATCTTCGAGTACGTCGACGGCGATGGCTGGCAAGACCTGGTCAAGTAGGCGACTTAACGAAACAACGCTCCCCGCCGAAGCGGGGAGCGTTGTGCAGTTCAAAGAACTGCGCAGTTCAGAAGAACCAGCCCTAAAAAGTGATTTAGAGGGCGCGGATGTTCTCGGCCTGCGGACCCTTCGGGCCCTGCGTCACCTCGAACTCAACCTTCTGGTTCTCATCGAGGGACTTGTAGCCGCTCGATGCGATTGCGGAGTAGTGCGCGAACACGTCGGCGCTTCCGTCGTCGGGTGCGATAAAGCCGAAGCCCTTTTCAGCGTTGAACCATTTCACGGTACCTGTTGCCATTATGAAACTCCTCCAGGAGTGTAAGACCGGCCCCGACTGTCGGGACCGTTCGTCGCGGTATTCGTCGTCCGCTTCCGAAAGGAATGTGGCGCACAGACCGGGGTCAATGCGTTTTAAGACGTGCAAGCACTACAACTTCTTTCTAAACACTAGACCATGAAGCTGCGTTTTCACCCGAACCTTTCAGACATTCGTTATTAAGCGTTATCTACCGTCACAAAGTCAATGAGTTGTTCGACCCGGCCGAGCAGCTCTGGCTCCAGATCGGCGTAGGTGCGCACCTGCCCGAGAATGCGCTGCCAAGCCCGAGCGATGTCGGCCTGCTCGGCGTGTGGCCAGCCGAGGGCCTGGCAGATTCCGTGCTTCCATTCGATGGAGCGGGGGATCTGTGGCCAGCTGGTCAACCCCAGCCTGGCCGGCTTCACCGACTGCCAGACGTCCACGTACGGATGTCCGACCACGAGCACATGACGCCCGTGCGGCCCGCGCGCCACGGCTTCAGCGATGCGGCTCTCCTTGGAGCCGGGCACGAGGTGGTCGACGAGCACCCCGACTTTGCGCTTCGCGTTCGGTTTGAACTCGGCCAAGAGTTCAGCCAGGTTGTCGACGCCTTCGATGTATTCGACGACGACGCCTTCGATCCGGAGATCGGCACCCCAGACCTTCTCGACGAGCTCTGCGTCGTGGCGACCCTCCACGAAGATGCGGCTGGGCAGGGCGACACGGGCCGGCGCGTTGGCGACGGCCATCGATCCGGATGCGGTTCGGGCGCGTTGCTGAGTGGTCTTCATCGTCGGGTTGATGAGTGTGACGGGCACGCCGTCGACCAGGAATCCGCTGCCGAGCGGAAACAGGCGCAGTTTGCCGTGGCGGTCTTCGAGGGTGACGATGCCCTTTTCAATGCGCGTCACCGCTCCACAGAAGCCGGTGGCGACCTCCTCGACGACGAGATCGCGGGTGGCCTCCTGCTTGTTGATTATTGTTCTGCCGGCTTCCCGCCATCCGGGGGCGAGCACGTCTTGTCCGTATCGGTCGTCAATCACTGTTTTACGTTAGCCGAACGCATTAGCGGAAGTCGCGCGAGCTCATCCGCGCACCGACGGTCAACGGCTCGAACTTGTCGGCAATCAGATTGATGACCCCCTCAGGAGAACGCTCCAGAATGCCCCGCACCACGAGCGCCGGCGACTCACGCGCGATACGCCGGTAACGATTCCAGACGCCGATCCCGGCGATCACGTTGAGGGTGCCGGTCTCGTCTTCCAGGTTGATGAAAGTGATCCCTCCGGCGGTCGCCGGCCGCTGGCGGTGCGTGACCACTCCGCCCACCTCGATCCGTCGCCCTGACTCATGCTCGGCCAACTGGTCGACCCGCAGCGCGCCCCTGGCGGTCAGCTTCGGTCTGGCGTGGCGGATCGGATGGTCGTCTGTCGAGATTCCGGTCGCCCAGAGGTCGTAGACCACCTGCTCGGCGGGGCTGAGCAGCGGCAGCAACGGCGGTTGCACGCTCACCATCGAACCGCTCAAGTAGCTGGCCTTGTCTTGGCTGGCATCCCCGGCGTTCCAGAGGGCCTCGCGCCGCTCCAAACCCAGCGTGTCGAACGCGCCGGCCGCGGCGAGCGCCTCGAGCTGTTCGGTGGTCAGGCCGACGCGACGGGCGACATCCGCCATCGACTGGTAGGGACCGTAGGCCACACGTTCGGCGACAATGCGTTCGGCGAGGTTCTGCCCAATGGTGTTGACCTCGGCCAGGCCCAGCCGCACGGCGAAGCCGCCGTCGCGGCGGTGCTTCGCCCAGTCCGGCGCAATCGATCGGTCGAAGAGCGGCACCTCTGGTTGCTCGTGGACGAGGCAGCTGTCTTGTCCGCCGAATGCCGATGCTGTTCCTGGCACGCTTTCCAACGCTTCGAGGCCGGCGTCCGCACCCGAGCGCAGGATGTCGGGGCGCAGCACGATCACGCCGTGCCGCCTCGCATCCGCCACCAGCGATTGCGGTGAGTAGAACCCCATCGGCTGGGCGCGCAGCAGCGCGGCGAGAAACGCGCCGGGATAGTGCAGCTTGAGCCAGGCGCTGGCGTAGACGAGCAGGGCGAAGCTGATCGAGTGGCTCTCGGCGAAACCGAAGTTCGCGAAAGCCTCGATCTTGTCGTAAATGTTGTCGGCGACCTCGCCGGTGATGCCGTTCTCGGCCATGCCGACGTAGAGCTTGGCTTTCAGCGAGGAGATCTTCTCGATCCCGCGTTTGGACCCCATGGCCCGGCGCAGCAGGTCGGCGTCTTCACCGGTGCATCCGCCGACGGCCATGGCCATCTGCATGAGCTGTTCCTGAAAGAGCGGCACCCCGAGGGTGCGTTCGAGCACCGGTTCGAGTTTCGGATGCAGGTAGGTCACCTTCTCGGTGCCGAGCTTGCGCCTGATGTACGGGTGCACCGCGCCGCCCTGAATCGGGCCGGGACGAATCAGCGCGATCTCGACCACGAGGTCGTAGAACCGGCGTGGCTGCAGGCGGGGGAGCGTGCCCATCTGCGCCCGGCTCTCCACCTGAAAGACGCCGATCGAGTCGGCCCGGCAGAGCATGTCGTAGACGCCCTGCTCCTCGCGCGGGATGGTGTCGAGCGCCCACCGCTCACCGAGGTGCTCCGCGGTCAGATCGAAGGTGTACTGCAGCGCGGCGAGCATGCCGAGCCCGAGCAGGTCGAACTTGACCAGGCCCATCCAGGCGCAGTCGTCTTTGTCCCACTGCAACACCGTGCGGTTCTCTTTGCGGGCGTGTTCGATCGGGCAGACTTCGCCCACCGGCCGGTCGGTGAGCACCATACCGCCGGAGTGGATGCCGAGGTGCCGCGGAAAGGTCAGCACCTGTTCGGCGAGCTCGACGACGGATGCGGGGATGTCATGGTCGCCACTGGCCACCTGACCGCCCCAGCGTTCAATCTGCTTGGACCAGGCATCCTGCTGCCCGGTGCTGTAGCCCAGCGCCTTGGCCATGTCGCGCACGGCGAACTTGGGCCGGTAGGTGATCACATTGGCCACCTGCGCGGCGTTCAGTCGCCCATAGGTGGCGTAGACGTACTGGATGACCTCTTCACGCCGGTCGGAGTCGAAGTCCACATCGATGTCGGGTTCTTCGTCGCGCAGGCTCGAGAGAAACCGTTCGAAGGGCAACCGGTAGTAGATCGAGTCGACGGCGGTGATCCCGAGCACGAAGCAGACGGCGGAGTTGGCCGCAGAGCCCCTGCCCTGGCAGAGGATGCCGCGACCCTTGGCGAAGTGCACGATGTCGTGAACGATCAGAAAGTAGCCGGGAAAGTCTTTCGCCTCGATCACGGCGAGTTCCTTCTCGATTCGCTCACCCACACTGTTGTGCGAGCCGGGGTCGTCGTAGCCGGGGTATTTCTTGGCCGCTCCCTCCCAGGTGAGCTTGCGCAGCCAGCTCATCGGGGTGTGGCCATCGGGCACGCTCAGCTTCGGCAACCGGGGGCGCGCCCGGCGCAGCGGAAAGGCGAGTTCGGCGGCGAGCGGCACCGTGTTGGCGACGGCACCGGGAAACCTGGCGAACCGTGCGGCCATCTCGGCGCCGCTGCGCAGATGGGCGCCACCGGATGCCGGCAGCCAGCCGTCCATCTCGTCGAGACTGCGCCGGGCACGCACGGCGGCCAGCGCGCCGGCCAACCGGTGCTCGGCGGGGGTGGCGTAGTGCACGCTGTTCGTCGCGATGATCGGCAGGCCGGCTTCGGAGGCCAGCCGGGCCAGAACGTCGTTGGTGCTGCTGTCGGTCGGGTGTCCGTGATCGAACAGCTCCACGTAGACGTTGCCGGCGCCGAAGAGGTCGACCAGGCGGGTCAGCTCTGCGGCGGCCGCAGCCGGTCCGCTGGTGGCGAGGGCCTGGCGCACGGCGCCCTTGCGGCATCCGCTCAGCACCACCCAGTGACCCGCTGACTGCTCGGCCAGCGTGTCGAGGTCGTAGACAGGGCGGCCTTTCTCTTGGCCGCCCAACTGGGCGTGGGTGAGTGCAGACGCCAGACGGTGGTAGCCCTCTTCTTGGCGGGCGAGCACGACCAGGTGGGTTCCTTCCGGGTCGGCGGTGCCGTTCTGGGGCGTGCTCAAGCCGAGCGAGAGTTCGGCACCGAACACCGTGGCAATGTTCGGAAAGCTCTCGGCGGTTTCGGCCAGGCGCACGACACCGTAGAGACCGTCGTGGTCGGTCAGGGCGAGAGCGGTCAGGCCGAGCCGGCTGGCCTCCTCAAGCAGCTGCTCTGGCGAGCTGGCTCCGTCGAGAAAACTGAAGTTGGAGTGCGCGTGCAGCTCGGCGTATGGCACCGTTTCGCCGGTTGGCGCAGGCGGCGGCTCGTGCGGAATGTACGGCTGACGCTTGCTCGACCAGGCCGGGCTGTCGCCACCGTCTGCGGCGGGCGGGGTGGCGCCAGGGCGGCGTTGGTCTGACAGCTTGCGCTCAAGCTCAGACCAGGGGATCGGGGGGTTACTCCAGCCCATGGGAACACCTCCACTCAGTCATAGCGCGCCTCCGCCCACCAGACGTGGTCTTCGAGCGCGAGCAACCAGGCGTTGCCGTCGACATCGACCACCTGAAAGCGGTGCAGCCCGCGCCCGCGTTCGGCATCCCACCAGCGTTCACTGACCGGCCACGGCCCGGCCCAGGCATCGATCGGGCGCTGGTCTGCCGCCTTCGCCGTGGGGGAGAACCAGCCGGGCGCCCCGGTGAGGATGCCCCGCTCGTCAACGTCGATCGGCTCGCCCCCTGCGGCGACAACGGCAACAGGCTTGCGTGTCGTGAACACGGTCGAGGGGGCCAGCCCGGGCAGGCTGCCCGGCCAGGGCTGCGCCTGCGCACCGCGCAGCACGGCACCGGACCCGGGCGCCTCGTCGCCCCAGGGCACCAGGATCTGCCGGTCTGCGAGCATCCGCCCGCCGCCGATGACCGCGGTGAGCACGCCCTCGTGCCCGAGCATGCTCTGCACCCGAGTGAGTCCGTGGTGGATGCGTTCATCGGGCCCGGAACCCCAGAGACCCTGTTCGTGGTGGCCCGTCGAGTCGACCCGTTCCGGCGTGATCTGCACCTTCGCGATGCCCGAACGCAGCCCGGTATCGATGCTGCCACCGCCCTGCAGCTGCCAGCGCACCCGGTCGACGACATCCGCGGCGGTGAACCAGCGCGGATGCAGCCAGCTGCGCAGTGAGATCTCGCCCGATTCGGTGTGCACCTCGATCGCGACCGCGGTGCAGACCAGCCGGGCCTCGGTGAGCGCGTCGATGAAGCCCTCGGCCGACGCCCGGATGGCGAAGGTCACCTGGTCGACGCGGTCGAGCGCCGGGTCGAACTCGACGGTGAGGTCATGCAGCTTCGGCGGTACCCGGGCGACAACGCTACGGCTGTCGAGTCCGCTCGCCTTCTCATGGGCCGCGGCGCCCTCTGCTCCGAACCGGCGGCGCACATCGAGGGCGGGCAGCGCGGCGAAGTCGCCGAGGGTGTGAACGCCGAGCCGGTGCAGCAGGGTGGCAAGCCGGGCATCGACGAGAAGGTTCACCGGCAGCGGAGCGAGAAACCGGGGTGAGTCCCCTGGATCGATGATGAGCACTGGGCTCTCAGGCCCGCGGGTGGCACGCGCCGCCTGCTCGGCGGCAAAGGGCCCGTCGGCGATTCCCACCCGCACATCGGGAACACCGAGTTCGGCCAGGCAACGGATGAGCTCCTGCGCGGCTGCCTCTTCGCCGCCGTAATAACGGCTCGGCCCGCGAGCGCGGATGGCGCTGGTTCCGGGGCGCAGCACCTGCACCCCCGGCGTGATCTCTTCGATGCCACGGATCACCGGTTCGAACGCGCGGGCGTCATTCACCGGGTCATAGGGAAGAACGATCAGCGACGTGCACCGGTATTGGGCCTCACGCAGAGTCAAGCCGCGCTGCACCCCCTCGGCGCGGGCGGCCCGGGAACACGCGAAAACGAGGCCATGCTCGATCAGGGCCAACGCTTCGTCGGCGTTCACGCCGGATTCCAAAGCCTGGGTCGCCGCGACAATCGGCCAGTCGGGGCACCAGAGCACGATCGTGCGGGTCAGCCGGGTGGTCATGCTCACCCCGCGACCGCGTGGAGCCCTGCGCTGCGTGACTCAGCACCGCTTGGCACCGCACCGCTTGGCACAGCACCGAGCTGCGGTTTCGCCGACCGGAACTGCTGCTCACCATCGGGCAACCACAGCCGGGTGCTGTTCGCTCGGGCGAACCCGGTGCGCCCGGAGGAGGAGACCGTCACCTCGCGCCCGGTCAACAAGCCGTGCCCGCGACCCACTCCGCTCCACCGGCTGGAGGTGACCCGCAACTGCGCTTCGCTCTGTGGCCACTCGCCCACAACGATCAGCGCGCAGCCTCGTTGGCGCAGCCGGGCGCCGAGCCGGGCGACATCCGCATCGCTGGCCTTGCGTGGCGGGCGAGTGACCACCACGGTGAGCACATCGACGAGTGCCGCGGTCACGGTGAGCCACTGCTCACCGGGCGCGGGCACCAAGACAAGCCGTTCGAGGTCGATGCCGAACCGGGTCGCCGCCTCTGCACCGAAGTTCGGTAGGCCGACGACCCCGCACCAGGCGCCGCTCTGCGAGGGGCCGGCCAGCAAGGCCATCACCAGGGTGGTCGACCCGTCAATCGAATAGGCCGCACCCTCCCGCAACGCCCCGCCGGGCAGGATGTCGGCCAGTGCGGGGAGGGTGGGCAGCGCCGTCGTCGACAGCTTGGTGGCCTGCATTCCTTGGATGCGCTCTTGCAGCGCGACCACCCGACTGTGAGCTGCTGACGAGGGGGAAGCAGCGGGAATGGACATACTTCAATGTTCGAACACTTGTTCTATTAAGTCAACCGAGATCACGCATTCCCGGCGAGTCGTAAGGCAGACCGCCAGACGCGTCACACAGAACCCAAGTGCCGCGCACTGACCACTCTGACAGCGACCACCGACATCCGCTTCACATCTGGTTCACGCCCACGTTCACACCGCCTCCGGCACCGTATGCGGGCCCGACGGATGCGTTGACACGACGGCATCGCCCTGTGTGCCCCCACCCGCATGCTCGATGCTCGCCGCGGTCTCCCGCGCCAAGAAGGTGCCCAGCTCACCGATCGTGCTCATCAGTGGAGCAGGGAAGACCACCAGGGTGTTCTTGTCGACACCGATATCGACCAGGGTTTGCAGATTACGCAGCTGCAGGGCAAGCGGATGCGCCATCATCGTGTCGGACGCGTCGCCCAGTGCAGCGGCGGCCAGGGACTCGCCCTCTGCGGCGATGATTTTCGCGCGCTTCTCCCGCTCGGCTTCGGCCTGCTTGGCCATGGCGCGCTTCATCGAATCAGGAAGCAGAATGTCCTTCAGCTCGACCAGGGTCACCGCGACACCCCAATCAACGGTCTGCACATCGAGAATCTCGCGAATGTTCACGTTCAGGATGTCCGTCTCGGCGAGCGTCTCATCCAGTGCGTGTTGACCGACGACCTTGCGCAGCGTCGTCTGGGCGATCTGCTCGATCGCGGCTCCGACATTCTCAATCGCGATCACCGATTTCACCGGGTCGACGACGCGGTAGTAGGCGACGGCCGAGACCCCGACGCTGACGTTGTCGCGGGTGATGATGCCCTGCGACTGGATGGGCATCGTCACGATCCGCAGCGACACCTTATGCATCACATCGACAATCGGGATGATGAACCGCAGACCCGGCATGCGGGTTCCGACCAGGCGACCGAATCGCAACACGACACCCTGCTCATATTGCTTGACCACCTTGATCGAAGCGGCAAGCAGAATAATCACCAGAACGACGACGATGACCGAAATCACAATTGTCCAGATCATGAGAATCATCTCCACGACGACGGAACTCCTGCTCGTCGTCTCACGTTAATTCTGATCCTGTTTCGCTGTGAGTGCACCGTGTTCGACGAGCCGAATGAGGGAGGCCGGCCTCGCCTTCCCGGCCTCGCCTCCACGTGCACCAGCGGCGCCCGGGAGTAACCTAGCCCTATGTGTGGTCGATTCATCATTACCGATACGGCGCCCGATCTCGTCGCCATGTTCGACGTCGAGCATGAGGGCGAGAACATTCCAGAGCCGTCGTGGAACGTCAAGCCGACCGAGCAGATTCCGATCGTGCTCGAGTCGGCCAAGCAGGAGCCGGCGGTGCGTCGACTCGAATCGGCGCGCTGGTCGCTGGTTCCCTCGTTCGCGAAAGAACTCGCGGCCCCGTACCCCACCTTCAACGCCCGCGCAGAGTCGGTCGGCGAGAAGTCGACGTTCAAGAACTCGCTGGCATCGAAGCGGGCTCTGATCCCGGCCACCGGATACTACGAATGGCACACGGTCGGCACGAAGAAGACTCCCTATTTCGTGCATTCCGACGACGGGTTGCCCCTCGCTTTCGCCGGTCTCTATTCCTGGTGGCGCAACCCCGCCCTCCCCGACACCGACCCGGCCCGTTGGGTGCTGACCGCGACGATCTTGACGACCGACGCGCAGGGGCCGCTCGCAGCGCTCCACGAACGCATCCCTGTCGTGCTCCCCGAGGAGTGGTGGGACCACTGGCTCGACCCGCACACGACGGGTGATCAAGGCTTGGCGGATGCGGCTGTCGACGCGTCGCGCCCGCTTGCCGCAAGTCTGCAGTTCTATGCGGTTGCCAAGCTCGACGGCAATGGTCCAGAACTGCTCGAGCCGATCGGCGAGATCGGGCAGCTCGTCTAATTCGTGTGGAGGCGGCAAACCTAAGATAAAGGGCATGCCCGCCACCGTCATCCTTGTACACGGCCTACGCACGTCGGCCACCCTGTGGCGTCAGCAGGTGGAGCATCTCGGCCGCCTCGGCATCCCCACCGACGCGATCGACCTCCCCGGACACGGGCGGCGTCTCCAGGAGCGCTTCACTCTCGACCGGGCCCTGCAGGGCATCGGTGACGCGGTCACCGCAGCCGAGGCATCCGGCAGCAAGCCCTACCTGGTGGGGTTCTCGCTGGGCGGCTACCTGGCGATCGAGTGGGTGGCCCGCAACCCAGGCCGCGTCGCCGGCCTGCTCGCGGCCGCCTGCGCCACGGTGCCTCACCCCGTGATCATGCACGGTTGGCGGGCTGCGTCGAAGGTGATTCACACATTCCCCGATCGCGGCCGGGCGCTCAACGACTTCACGGTGCGACTGTTCGTGCCGCAGCCCGGTGCAACCGATGTGATCGCCGGGGGAGTCGCCCTCGAGGTCATGGACGATGTGCTTCGCTCCCTGCTGACACTGCACCCCCTCGAACGGCTGGCCGAGATCGACGCGCCCGTGTTGTTCGTCAACGGGCGCTTCGACCACGTGCGCGCCCACGCCGGTCGTTATCTCGCGGCTACCCGCAACGGTCGGCTCATCACTGTGCCCGGCGCCAGTCATATGGTCAGCGTGGTGCGGCCGGTGCCGTTCACCGATGCCCTTCTCGACGGGTATCGCCAGGCGACATCTGACTGACACCGGAGTGGGTCGGCCGGGGCGACGCCACATTGATGCGTTTGGCCAGGTACTTCGCATCGCGGCACGCACCGGTCACCGTCGCCGACGCAGCAGCGAACATGAATTCCAACCCCAGGAAGTACAGGCCAGGGGCCGATTCGACGACCCCTCTGAGCTGTTGCGGCCGCCCCGCTGCGTCGAAAACGGGGGCGTCCACCCACTCCCACTCCTCGCGGTAGCCGGTGCACCAGATCACGTTCGCGACGTCAAGCACCTGGTCTCCCTCGAGCAACGGCTTGCCGTCGCTGACCCCCGCCACTCGTGAGGTTGGCCGCACACCGGCGGCCGTGAGGTCGCTGAGTTTGGTGCGGATGAGCGGTGCGGCGTGCGCCGTGAAATTCGGCGCCGACCTTCGCCCGATCGGCGTGCCGAGGGTGAGCACATGCATCCCGAGAAATCGCACCAGTGGCAGGGCGAACCGTGCAGCCATCCGGCCATGACGAATCGGGAGTTCTGCGCTCGGCCGGCCGGCGAGCCAGGTCGGATGCGTGCGGCTGAGTTCACGCGCAATTTCGGCGCCGGAATTGCCCAGTCCAACGACAAGCACCGCACCTGGCTGAAGCTGCCCCGGATTGCGATAGGCGCTCGAATGCAGCTGCACGACGTCCGAACCGAGCTCGGCGGCGAAAGCCGGCAGCCGAGGCTTCTGGCATCCGCCGGTCGCCACCACGACGTTCTGCCCAACCCAGCGATGAGTGCCCGACGTGACAACGTAGCGATCGTTCTCCGGCCAAAGCCGATCCACCCGCATATCGGTATGCACCGGCAGCCGGAATCGGGCCGCGTAGTCCTCGAGGTAGTCGGCTTCGTCGTCCTTGGTCGGAAAGGAGTTGCGGTCGCCCGGAAACGGCATGCCAGGGAGTCCGTCGTACTTGGTGGGAGTGAAGAGCCGAAGGGAATCCCAGCGGGTTCGCCACGCGTCACCGACCCGCCCGTGCGCATCGAGAATGACGAAATCGCGCTTCTGCTGAGCCAGGTGATAACCGAGGGCAAGGCCGGCTTGGCCGCCGCCGACAATAACGGTGTCGACCTCCGTCTGCTCGGTGACTTTGGTGTTGGTGTTGGTGTTGGTGTTGGTGTTCATGAGTTTGCCTCCTGCTCGGCGAAGGGTGTCCCGGTGGGGGACAGAGAGTGCGTGGCCCGATAGCGGAGGAACCACACCAGCATGAGTGCAGACGCCTCCAGGTAGAAGGTGTGCAGAACCCAGATCGGGCCGAGCGGCAAGCTGAAGACGTACAGCGAGTACACGACGTTTCCAACATTGGTGATCGTGATGTTGCTCAAGCTGTACGACGACAGGTCCTTCGTGCGCGCAGCCTTGTGCAGCATGGGCAGATAGCTCAGCGCGAAGAGGATGGTCGACAGTGCGCCGGCGAGGAGCGGAAGGTTCATGCCTCAACGCTAAGAAGTGGTGGGGAGCGCGCGCGTCGACCAGAATGCGCATTCGCCGGATGCCGGAGTGGGTAAAACGATGCAGACTCCGATGCAGACTCCGCCCGCGTCACACCAGCCCGTGTTCGTACGCGTACGCCGTTGCGGCAGCCCGTGAGGAGAGTCCGAGCTTCGCGAACACATTGCTGATGTGCCGGGCGACCGTCTTTTCGCTGAGGAACAGTTCGCCGGCGATGCCCCGATTCGTCAGACCCGCCGCGATCAATCTCACGACCTCGATTTCGCGCGCGGTCAGCGGACCGGCCGGTGTCTGTGCCGCCGGCGTCAGGGCATCCAGCTCCACGATCGCCGGCACCGCACCGAGATCGACAAAGACCGTCCGTGCGGCCTCGAACTCCATGAGCGCAGACTCTTCGTCACCGAGTGTGCGCCAGGCGCGTGCGGTGAGCGCCCGGCAGCGGGCCGCTTCGTAGGGCGCGTCGAGCTCCAGCCAGAGAGCTCGTGCTCGATGCAGCTTGCCGAGCGCTCCGCGTGCGTCTCGCTCGGCGAGCAACACCGCACCCTCGGCCTGCTCGCTGAGGGCGTGCACCATCGGCATCGTGACGGTGGTGCAGAATGCGGTCAGTTCGTCTGCGGCCGCGCGCGCCGCGACGACATCGCCGGCAGCCAATTCAATCTCAACCAACGCAGAGAGCAGGCGACGCCGGGTTGCTGGGTCGGCACCTTCGACGGCTCGACGGATCACAGACTGGGCGGCTTTCACTTCTCCCTCGGCGAGGCGGAGCAGGGCCAGCCCCGGTTGCGGCTCGAACCCTGTCTGATTGGCGAGAGCGTAGGACTGCAGAGCGGCAGTGAACTCCCCGCGCAGACGTTGCACCTCGCCCTGCTGATAGTGGGCACCGAAGAATGCGTCAAGGTCGCCCCGTTGCGCTCGATCCTCTGCGACCCGAGCCGCAACGAGAGCGTCAGTCCACGCGCCGTGCAGACAGAAGAGCTCGGCCCGATGCATCTGGCATTGCCCGCTGAATGCCACCATGTCGGGCCGGTCGTTGCACCAACGATCCAGAGCCACAGTCCATTCCTGGGCGCGACGCACGTCGAATGCGAGGCGGCAGCTTTGAAGTACCGCACAGTAGATGATGCCGGCGGGAATAGGGGAGATCTCCCCGGCCGTGACGGCGACCATGACTTCGTCGAGCATGGCCAATCCTGCGTTCACCCGCCCGAGCATGATTTGGGACTGTCCTTGCCCCAGCCGAGCCAATGCGCTGAGATCGGGGTCTCCGAAACGCTCCCCGAACTCAGCCACCCGGTCGAAGGCCTGCGCCGCAGCCGCCCCATCGCCGGAGTACAGCGCGCTGAGTGCCTCAGGAACGAGGATGAATCCTTCAACAGGGCTGGGGTCTGAACTCTTGTCGGCGAGCCGTTGAGCTCGAGCGAACCATCCGGCACTCTGCGCGGGTTCGCGCAGGTCCATCAGGTGCAGGCCGATCCAGGCCGCACATCGTGCTGCATTGACGACATCACCGCCCCGCAGAAACTCCTCGTGCGCCCTCGTCAGTGTTTCGATCCCATCGGAGTTTCTGCCGATCAGCACCGCCGCCGTTCCAAATAGCTCAAGATCATGCGCCGGAAGGCCGCCCTCCTGATTGGCTTCCGTCCACGCATTGAACGCGTCGGTCCAGTGGTGTTCCGCATACGAAACACGTCCACGATCAAGGTCCGTTGAGGAGGTCATTCGCTCTTCCACTGGCTGTATGAGCTTGCGACCCCACGCTCAGGTGCGTGCAGGCACAAGAACCACCTCAAAATCTGTAGCCCCTGGAGTGAAGAACTTCGCGTTGACCACGGCGAGGGTGTCACCGAAGAGGGCTGCCGTCGTCGGCGTCTCGAATTCTGGGCTTGTGATGACGCCCCGCACCTCACCGGACGAAAGATCCGACTTCAGGGCGACTCGACTGATTTGGTTGAGTTGGTTCTGTACTGCCCACAGTCTGTTGCCCTGGACGACGATGCCATCGACGGCGGGCACGTTGACGCCCGCGATGACCTCACTCGAACCGTTCTCCGGATCGACGGTGTAGAGGGCGCCGATGCCTGAATGCGCGACGATCAGGGTTTTGCAGTTGGCGGAAGCGGCAATGCCGTTGAGGTTGAATGCGGAAGCGGTGTCGACTGCGGGGCCCGTCAAGGTCAGCGTCTCGACCCTGCCGAGTTCACCCGAACGGCTGACCGGAACAAGATACAACTCCCCGCGTGCGGAGTTGGTGAACCAGGCACCTTCCCTGGTCAGGGCAACATCGTTGATAAAGGATGCCTCCGCGGTCAGCTGGTATGTCGCCACAGTGGCACCGGTGCTCGTGTCGTAGACGTAGGCCTGCCCGGTGGCACCTCCTGCCACGAACAGCAGGTTGTTGCGTACATCCACCGTCATCCCCACAGCTGCCCGGCCGTCTGGAACGTCGATGAACAGTTGGGCGGTGCCCCTGCGCACGTCTCCGCGGTAGATGTCGCCGAGAGTCAGATCGCCGGCGAAGAAGGTGTTCCCCCGTCCGGCGGCGATGCCTTCGGCCGATGTGGCGCCGGGCAGCTCAATGACTGACTGACCAGTTGGCTTGTTCGCGGCGGCGGACTGTGCCGGGATGAGGAGTGCGGTGAGGGCGAGTACCCCGATCATGGCGCGGAGAAGTGTTCTTCCTGAATTCTGGGTTGTGTGAAACATGATGCTTCCTCAACAGGGACCATTCGTGCAGGCCAGATGCAGAGGCTCCGCACAATTGTGAACTGCACCGGGTCTGAAGACGTACCTCTGAATGCAGCGTTAAGGCCCAAGCTACCCACGTGTTGAGGGGCCGACAAGACTCATCGACGGAGCCGCGGTCCGACTGCCGGCCGGCGTCCGGCCCGACCCCCTCTGCCGCGTGACTGCGCGCCTCACCAGAGGGGAGCGGCCACCGGATGCTGCAGGGCGACGGCGGCAAGGTCTGGCGCCAGCAGGTCAAGACGCGCCGGGTTCCAGCGGGGCGAGCGATCTTTGTCGATGATCTGCGCGCGGATACCCTCACGCAGATCAGGCTGGTCGAGCAGCCACCCGCACGCACGATACTCCAGCTGCAGCGCGTCGCGCAGACCGGGCAGCTCCCGCGCCTGGCGGAGCGCGGCAAGCGTGACCGTCACCGCGGTGGGGGAGAGCGCAACCAGCGCATCGGCCGCCGCTCGCACCTCGTCGGAGGCGTGGGTCGCGGCATAGTCGTCGAGCCGCGCAATGATCTCCGCAACCGTGTCGGCGGAGAAGCAGGCGTCGATCCAGCCGCGGCGGGCGGCGAGCGCTGACAGTTCAGGCGTCTCGTCAAAGAGCAGCACGATCTCGCTGGGCGATCCGGGGTCCGCACGTTCGGCGAATGCTTGAATCAGATGCGGAAGCAGCTCAGACGGCACGAAATAGTCGGCGAATCCCAGCGCGAGCGCGTCGGAGCCATTCATTGTCGCCGAGCTCAGCGCCAGGTACGTTCCCAGTTCGCCAGGGGCGCGGGCGAGCAGCCAGGTGCCGCCGACATCCGGACAGAAGCCGATGCGGGTCTCCGGCATGGCGAGCCTCGAGCGTTCGGTCACGACACGGATGCCGGCGTGGCCGGCTAGGCCGATCCCACCGCCCATGGTGACGCCATCCATGATCGCGACAAATGGTTTCGGGTACTCGGCGATCATCGCGTTCAACCGGTACTCGTCGCCCAGAAACGCGAGCGATGCGCCGGTGTCACCCGACACCGCGTTGTCATACAGCGCGCGCACGTCGCCGCCGGCACAGAGACCACGGTCGCCGGCGCCATCGAGCACGACGAGCGACACTTCCGGATCGTCACGCCACGCCGTGAGGGCCTCGGTCAACAACAACACCATCGAATGGGTGAGGGCGTTCAGCGCCTCCGGACGGTTGAGCGTGAGATGGCCGATGCCATCGTGCACACGGATGCTCACCTGGGCTGTTTCTGACATGGTCCCACGGTAGCGACGCAGGCGGGCCGCGCGCGAACTCGCAACGGGTTGTGGAGAAGAGTTGAGTTGTGGGAGGCCCTCACCGTGGGAAGAGTGGGTCGGCCCTCAGGCCCCGCTATTCGCGACCAACCGTGTGTCGAGCTGATCGAGAATGGCCGGCCACGCCTGCGCATGCTGGTCTTTCAACTCAGCGGTCGGAAATCCGGCATGCGTCAGGCGGAGCAAGGTCGTCTCGCTCTGTGGGATCGATCCAGAAATCCGCTCCGGAATCAGCTCAACAGTGACGATTGTCTCTGCTCCCAGCGTTCCGCTTGTCACCCAGGTGAGTTCGACAAGTCGATCGTGTTCGAGGCGCAGAAAACGTCCGTAGTGCGGGTGTCGTTTGCCCTCAAACTCGGTCTGAAAGAAGAACGGCGCATTCACCTCGGCGATCATCGACACGGAACCGCGTGCTGCGAACCAGAGTTCGAACCACTGGGTCCAGGCGTCATAAAGGTCTGAGGGGTGCGACACCATCGCGCGTTCAACCTGGAGGGAGTGCGGGCGCTCGGTCAGATCCGGATACTGGGGCCCGGTCATGGCATCACGTGGGTTCTTGGCGGAACGTCGGCTCTGGCAGCGAGTCAGAGAACGCGTGCCGCACGCTCGAAGCCAGGCTTGCGCGGAGTGCGATTCTCGGCGCTGACCATCCAGGCGTACTGCTCCAGCGTGTCGATGATGCCGTGCAGCAGATCGGCAGTCGACGGATCCTCATCGTCGACCTCATCGTGCACGGCACGAACGGTGGCCACCGTTGCGGTGAGGCGCTCCGTCACGAGGTCGACGGCATCCGTGGTGCTCACTTCGCCATCGGGAAAGGGTGGAAGTTTGGTCGTGTCACTGACGGTCTCACTGCGGCCATCCGGCACGCAGTCGAGTGCGCGCATCCGTTCGGCGATCACATCGGAGAACTCGCGAACCGCATCGATGATCTCGTCGAGTTGCAGGTGCAGATCACGAAAGTTCGTGCCGACGATGTTCCAGTGCGCCTGTTTGCCTTGAAGATGCAGTTCGATCAGATCGACCAGAACCGATTGCAGATTCTTGCTGAGTGTTTCGGAAGCTTGCACGGCGTTCCTCCTCGCGCGAGAGGGGTGGTACCCGACCGATCAGCTGGGCCTGCTACCCCTGTCTTGGTCATTTCAGGCTAACAGGACGCGTTCGATCGGAGAGGCTTTTCTTCAGGGCCGCCGAAGCAGCCCGGCAAAGCGGTACGCTCGATGGTGCGGCGTCAGCCGTGCCCGTCGGCAGCCCATCGCAAGGAACAGCTCATGAACGTCGTTATCTTCATCGTCTCTCTCGCCATCTTCGTGCTGGGCTTGTGGCTGTTCGGGCTCGCGTTCACTGTGACCGCCGGCATGCTGCCGATCTTCTTCGGTGGCATTCTCTGTGTGGCCCTCGCCGTCGCGATTCCGACGAACCTACTGCGCGACTAGGTTTCGTTCTCGCACTCGTTCTCGCACTCGTTCTCGCTTACGACGGGCTGCTCGAGAGCCCGGCGATCAGGTTGATCAGGCTGGCCAGAATGACCGAGCCGAAGAGGTACGACAGCAGACCATGTCGGAGCGCGGTCATTCTGACCTCATGACTTGTCAGGTTCGTGTCTGAGACCTGAAATGTCATGCCCAGCGTGAACGCCAAGTAGGCGAAGTCGCCGTAGCTCGGCGGCTCTTTCTGGTTGAAATCAACTCCTCCGTCGACCCCCTGGTAGTAGAGGGACGCGTAGCGCAGCGTGAACAGCGTGTGCACCAGCAACCAGGAAAGCGCGATTCCGAAGATCGCCAAGACGGCAACGATCACTTGCACGCTGTTGCTGGCGCCGTTGGCTCCGATGAGCAGCAGCACGATGGCGCCAAGGCTTGCGATGCTCGCGAGAACGATCAGGAGGTCGGCCACCGGCCGCGCCGGATCCTCGCGCGTTGCGTGGCTGGCTGTCGTCGCGGCATCCATGCGCCCAATCATCGCCCAGACCCAGACGACGTATGTGATGGATGCGGCAGCCCAGCCGGCGATCGGCGCATACTCCCAGTGGCCGAGCAACCCTGTGGCGACTGCGACGACCACACCAGCCACCAGCATCAGCGCAAATCGAGTGCCTGACCGGTGCACTCGCTTCCACGACTCAGTTTGTTTCATGGGCCGATGCTCGCACAGAATCGTGGACTGGCCAGTTTCACCACGCGTCGGGCGTCCATTGCGCTGATCGGGCAAACAAATTCGGCAGACACCGCTGTGAACAGGTGTTCTTCGGCGCCATGCCAGAATTGTTCGATACGTTGTTGTACTGCCCATCGGGTTGAACTGCTCGCTGGGTTGAACTGCTCGCTGGGTTGAACTGCTCGCTGAGTTGCACTGCCCGCCGACCGCACATTGAAAGAGAACGCCCAGGATGCCTGAGAGCCCCGCCGCATCCACTCCCTATGAGGTGCTGGGCGTCGCCGCCACGGTCAGTGACGAAGAGTTGCGCCGCGCGTATCGCCGACGCTTGCGCGTCACCCATCCCGACGTGGGTGGGAGCGCTGTCGAGTTTCAGGCCGTGCAGACGGCGTGGGAGCGCATCGGCACTCCGCAGAACCGGGCCGCCTACGACGGCCATCGCTTTGCGGATGCCGAACCGCATCCGACCCGTACGGCGGGAGCGGGCGGTCGATCCGGCGCCGGCGGCGGTGCCTCTGGGCGGGCGACCCAGTCGTCAGGGCCGAAGGCGCGCATGCACGGGCACCCCGGTGGCATTGCCCGGCAGCACTATCTCACGCTGATCAAGGAGTGGTCTGGTCGCGGAACCACGCTGGCTGATCCCTACGCGCCGCAATTGATTCGCTCAGCCCCGCGGGAGATTCGGCACACGTTGGCGAAAGCCCTGGCCGAGGAATCGACCGCGCAGCTCATCTCGAGTCTCGGCATCGGCTATACCGCGTGGCACGATGTCGAAGCGGGCCACAAGGGCGACAAGCTCGACCACGTGGTGCTGGGTCCGGCCGGTCTCTTCGCGATCATGTCTGAGGATTGGGGCGGCCCGGTCGAACTGAAGCGCGGAGAGCTCGTCGGGGAGTCACTCGCCGGTGCCAAGCCGATCGACGCTCTCGAAGACTCAGCGCGGGCATTTTCGCGTGCGCTGCGGGTGAAGTTCACCGCGCTCATCGTGGTGCTTCCCGACGCGGCTCTCAACGATGTCTACACGCTTCCGGCACGCGGCCGTCGCCCGATTCTCGTTGTCGTTCCGCGGTCGCGCCTGGTCGGTGTGCTGCGCGAGGGAATGCTGGGGATGAGCCGGGGGAGTTTCGAGAAGGTCTTCGAGCTGCGGAGCACGTTGCAGAATGGCATCAGGCTGCTTGACTGACTGGCTGCTTGGCTGACTGGCTGGCTGGCTGGCTGGCCGACGGACTGGCTCGCTGGCCGACGGACTGGCTCGCTGGCCGACGGACTGGCTCGCTGGCCGACGGACTGGCTGATTCTGACGGGCTGGCTGGCTGATTTGCTGACTGGCTGGCTGATCTGCTGACTGGGTCGTTATCGGCCGACACATCCGATGGTTCCGCCATCCGGCCCCGGTGGGGTACCGGGTTCAGGAGTGGAGGTGTGTCGGCCGCGACCTGCCCGCGGAATCGCGGGCCACCGCATCCGCGACACGGCCTCCGTTTCTGAACCCGGTCCCGTCCCGCCCGTTGGTCGCGCAGGTCGAGGCCCCTGCCGGCCGACCCTCGAACACGCTCCGCGCGTCCCGGCCCCGGCCCCGGCGGGTACCTAGTTCAGGAGTGGAGGTGTGTCGGCCGCGGCCTGCCCGCGGAAGCGCGGGCGACCGCATCCGCGACACGGCCTCCGTTCCTGAACCCGGTCCCGTCCCGCCCGTTGGTCGCGCAGGTCGAGGCCCCTGCCGGCCGACCCTCGAACACGCTCCGCGCGTCCCGGCCCCGGCCCCGGCGGGTACCTCGTTCAGGAGTGGAGGTGTGTCACCCGCGACCTGCCCGCGGAATCGCGGGCCACCGCATCCGCAACACGGCCTCCGTTCCTGAACCCGGTCCCGTCGATCCGGGGAAACACCCGGTCCCAGCCAGTTTGTCAACCCCCATCCCGGATCCGGGGTTAGTGTCGGTGGTGTCCGGTTAGCTGAAGATATGGATCAGCTGGAGCTGTTGCAGAACCTGGAGCTAGCGCCCGACGAGGATGACTTCGGGGTGTGCGGCGACTACGACCCGATGGAGTTTTGCCTGGGCATGAGCCCGGCCGACTTTCCCGGGTTCGTCGACGGCCCGCTGCCCGACGACCCGGAGGACGGCCCGAGGCTGGTGGAGGGCTACACGGCCCGGCTCAACCAGTACCTCGATGTGGCCGTTGACGATCAGAAGCTCACGGCGATGCGTGCGGGGCACTGGGCCCGGGCGATTGACGCGGCCCGGATGTGGTCGCGGGTCTCCGACGAGTACGTGCTCTACAACCCGACGCAGTCCGACTCGCAGCGGGCGGAATGGGCGCACCTGATCTTTGTCCGGGAGGTCAGCGCGCGGTTCAACATGCCCACTCCGACCGCGTCGCATCTGATCGACGAAAGCCAGACCCTCGTGCACGAGCTCCCCGCCACCCTGGCGGCGTTGGAGAACGGGTCGATCAGTTACCGGCACGCGCAGGTGATCATGGACCAGGCGCGCACGCTGCCAGCCGAGGTACGGGCCGCGTTTGAGCAGGCTCTGCTGCCCGATGCGCTCCGGCTGCCGGCCCCCCAGTTGCGGCGGAAGGCCATCGCGTTGCGGGAGCGAATGCACCCGGACTCCATCACCGCCCGCAAACGCGCCGCGCTGGCGGAGCGCCGGCTCGCGTTTGAAGCGGCCCCCGACGGGATGGCCTGGTTGAACCTGTTCGGACCGGCCGCGGACGTGCTCGCCGCATTCAACCGAGTCGACGCCGTCGCCCGCCGCCGGCAGGGCCCGACCGAACCGCGCACCCTCACCCAGTTGCGGGCGGATGTCGCCGTCGAACTGCTGCATGACGGGGAACTGTTCGAGCCGGGCGAGATCACCGCCGAACTGCAACAGCTGCTCGACGACGCCAGTGCCGGTGGCGGCGGTAGCGCCGGTGCCGGTGGCGCTGACGGCGCTGCTGGTGGTGCTGGTGGTGGTGCTGCTGGTGCGAAGCGGACCAAGCGCCGCTCGAAGGCACGCCGCGGCATCCGGCCCACCGTGATCGTCACCGTGCCGATGTTCACCCTGATGGGACTCAGCGACGAACCCGCCACCCTCGACGGCTACGGGCCGATCGATCCGGACACCGCACGCGAGTTGTGCGCGAAGGCGCCGTCGTTCCTGCGGTTGATGGTGAATCCGGAGACCGGAGTCCCGCTCTCCCTCGGCCGAGAGCACTACACAGTGCCCAAAGACCTCCGGATCTGGTTGCAAACCCGCGACGGCACCTGTCGCGGCGTGAACTGCGGGCAACCCGCGGCCACCTCCGAGATCGACCACACCCACGCCTTCGCGCACGGCGGCCCCACCGACGCCAACAACCTCGCCCACCTCTGCAAGGCCTGCCACCGGCTCAAACACGCCAGCACCTGGAACCCCATCGGCCGCGGCAACGGCGTCATCGACTGGACCTCACCCACCGGACGCGTCTACACCACCTGGCCCGCACTCGACCTGCCCGGCACCAGCCTGCCCAACGCCGGGCTTCCCAACGCCGGTCAGACCGAACCTGACCCGTCCGAACCTGACCCGTCCGAACCGACGTCCGGCGGCACCGACCTCAACGATTCGAAATCGTCTTCGTGGAACCCCGAATGTTCGAACCCTGCACCGCAGAGCGAGCCAGAACCGCCGCCGTTCTGACGACTCATCCGGCCAGCCTCCTGGTAGTCCGCTAGTGCAGCTGCAGCTTCTCCACCCAGTAGTCGAGAAAAGCAGCCCCCGCCTCGTCGTGAATCTGTTCACCCATCACGATCACGGGGTAGGGGCGGTCCAGGATGCCGTCGGCGGGTCGCACGTCGACGTGCGCGACGTCGTACCCAGCGGCGTGCAGGTGATCGGCCATGAGGTAGTCGCTGCGGGAATCGCCGACCGAGCGCCATACTTCGGGAAGTGAACCGGATTCAGCGAAGAATTCCAGGGCGCGGCGGGCGCCGTGGTCTTTGTCCAAGGTCACCGACTCAATGTCCGTGGAGATGATTGTGGGGTCAAGACGGAACGGCACCGAACCGTCGGCATCCGGGTGCTCACGATCGCCGTAGCGCACACCGAGACCATGGCGAGTGACGATGGCGAATGCCGCCTCGTTGAAGTCGGGCTGGGCTGCGACATAGGTCGCGTGGTCGACATCCGTGCGCTGTTCGACCGAGATCATTGCCTGCTTCGTGGCGTCGAAGAACATGGTGTCGCTGAACCGGTCGACGACCAGCTGACGCACCTCGTCGACGACGGCCTGGGGGAGCGCCACCGAGTCGTCGATGACGACCTCGCCCATGCCCGCTGGGCTGATCGGAAACCACACAGCGCCCTTCTCGCAGACGCCGTACATCCGCAGGTCTGCGGGCAGTCCGGCAGAAACCAGAGGAGCGATCACCTCGTCGCGGATGAAGTCGGCCGATCGTCCGGTGATGAACGCAATCGGAACGTTTGCACCGGCCAGCAGAATCAGGTCACTGACGATGCTCGGGGTGGCGATGGTGCGGGTCACGGGGCTCGCGATGGGGCCGTCAACGTCGAGCAGCAGGCCAAGGGGAGAATGGATGTCAGGCATCCGCTCATTCTCGCATCTTGCGTTTCCACTTCGCGCGACCCTGCGGTCGCTACGGCGTCGCCGCGTCACGACGTTACGGCGGCCGACGGCCTATCCTTGGTGGAGATGATTACCAGAAGAGAAGCAGCACTCCGCCTTGATATCCCGCTCGAGATGGCTCAGCGCAATGGGATCCCCTCGCGACTGACCGAGGCGCAGCTCGCCGAGATCGACGCGAACCCACCGGTCTGGCTGGCTCAGTCGCGCGCGAACCGCACCGGCAAGAAGCCGGTCTGGGTGGAGCTTCGCTGTGACGTTTGCGGGTACACCGAGGCTGCCCGGCCGAAGAAGTGGTGGCCGACGTTCACCTATCTCAGCTGCGATCATCACGGTTTCGATGAGCTGCCGGAGCCGGCGGAGGGGCTGGCCCGTCGCGAGGTCGACGGTATCGGCACCCGATTCATCGGCATCGTCGACGAGGCTCCGAGCGGCGCCTAAGCGAGCTCGGAACGCCCTCGTCTGTGCGTTCCTCTCATCCAACGAAGGAGTTAGGGTGGCCCACGCCTATCAGCTGTATAACGACGTCGACGCACAATGCCTGTGCTGTCGGGCGATGCAGCCATTTCATTTCACGTCGGCAGCCGACCAGGTGGTCTGCTCGTTCTGCGTGAGGCACACCGGTCCCGACCGGGCCGAGCGCCGCGACACCGACCACGTCGCCCTCTGGCTTGAGCTCTACACCGAGCTTCAGGATGTCCACGCGGCCGCCGTAGCCGACGCGACAGCGGAATCTGCGTTGAAAGACCAGATCATTGCCGAACGCGTGGCCGAGGTCGACGAGCTGCGGGGCCTCCTGGCCGAAAGCTTCGATTCCACGCCGCGCGGAGGAATCCGTGAGGTTCTCGAGACTGATCTCGTCAAGCGCGCTGAGCGCAAGACCGAACTCGCTGAACGGCGCACCGACCGGGCGATGGCGGTGCTCTGGCGCCTCGCCCAGCGACATTCAATCAATCCCGGCGATCCCGCCCTCTGTGGCTGCGGAATGGGCGTCGCGCTCTGCCCGGACCAGCAGGCGCTCGAACTGGTGCGCACCGAGCTAGCCGAGTGGGAGACACGCAACGTGCAGCGTGCGGAAGCCGGGCAGCGGCATGCGCTTCCACCGGAGCATCCGTCATTCGTCTGACTGCGGTCGCTCTACGAGGAGCTCACTGTGTCTTGCCTGAAAACTAGACCTGGGCAGAAACCAGGAGAAGCCCGACGGCGCCGAGTGCCAATGCCCAGCTGACCAGGCTGCCGACGAGGAAGTATTCGGCCTTTGAGCCGGAAGAGCCGTCCTTCGAAATTTCGGGAAATCGCACGATTCCCTTCGCAGCAATCACGGCCCCTGCGATGACGTAGGCGCCTGACAGCGTGAGTGCGACGATGAGGATCCGCTCAATGACGCCGATTGATCGACCGCCCTTGAGATCCTCGACGAGAACCTCGCTTCCTGTGGGAGGCATGACTCCTCGCGCGGTGCGCAGTGAGGCTCTCCGTTTCCAACGATTGGAAGACTCAGATTGGGTTGCGACCGCCTGCGGAGCAACTGCAGACTGCCGGGTGCGCCGTGAGAGCGCCTCTCTGACGATGATGTTGCTGCTCTCACCGAGAAACAGAATGAGTGCTGCGCCCAGCACGAGGGCCGCAAGTGGAACAGCCCGCACTGCCGCCGTCGGCGTCGAGTCATACCAGTCAACGAGGAAACCCGATACGGGGGCAGCCGTGCCGTCGAAGGCCAGAGTTACCAGGACGACGATCGCCAGTCCGGAGGCCGGATAGAGACCGAACGACGGGCGAATGCGCTCCGTGGCTGTCGTTGTCGCCAACCAGGCGATGGCGACGGCGATCATCGCCATGATCCAAACGAGAGGCAGCGAGAGCCCTCCGACCGCAACGACCGCGCCGACCGCCCACCCCACGGCGATGATGGCAGTGGCAATCCACCCGCTGCAGCGTGAACGAATGAGATCCGCGGATCCGATGAAGTAGAGCAAGAAAGCGGCGAGCATCATTCCGTCCCGATTGTCAGCTCGTGGAGCCCAGCAACGAGAACGGCCCCGCCCGATTTTTTGAGCGATTGTGAGACTGCCGACTGGGTGATGCCTTCGTCCTCGGCGATCTGCGCCTGGGATCGCCCCAACATCACGCCGAGCGTGATGCGACGCGCACGGTCGCTCATGCCACCGATCAGATGGTCTCGGGCCAGGAGGTACGAATTGATGAGTGACTGCTCAGCCAGCCCGGGGCGCTCCGGGCCAGGATCGCGGTCGGCCAAGTACCAGGTGCGCAGGGTTGGCGTTCGCACGTCGGCGCGTTTGTGGGCCTGATCGATTGCCTCACGCGCTCTCCACCATCCGGGTCCGTCTTGAATCTCACCAGCGGCTCCATCACCGATCGGCCAGACGGGTCCGCCGCCCAGTCCGAAGCGGCAGTCGATTCCAGCCGGAATTGCGAGCCTCACCAGCAAGGTTGCGTGCAAGGCATCACCCACGCTGCCGTAGACGCCTTGAAATTCATCCCCCACCGTTGGCGCAAGAGGCTGGACGGCAGCAACATGGCTATTCACGATCTCGATCGAACGCTCCGTCTCAAACTGAGCCAGGCGCCTGTTCGCGAGTTGCCGGGAGTTGACGAGATCGAGGATCACTGCAATGACTTCTGGCTGCACCATGGCATTAGCGTACAGCTAATATCTTCAAGATATAAGCCTGAAGCTAATGCTTATGCCGGAGCCGTGGACGCAACGGCCAGAGGAGCGCGAGTGCCCCCGCAAACGACGCTACGGCACCAGCGGCCGTCCCTAGGCCGGCGGGGCTCGACGTCAATACGGGCAGCCGAGCGAAAACTATCTGGGACAGGAGGATCCCCAGCACGACGAGAAAGAGAGCGCCGAGCGCTCGCCCGACATCGGAGGCAGAACGGAGCGGAACGCCGGCCGCGATACCAAGCCCAACGAAGATCACGACGGCAGGAAGGCCCGGACCGAGCCAAGAATAGCTCGCTGACAGGATTCCGATCAGAATCGTGACGGGAACGCTCAGCATGGCGATGAGC
The DNA here is from genome assembly GCF_039538945.1 of Glaciibacter kafniensis. Lineage (NCBI taxonomy): Bacteria > Bacillati > Actinomycetota > Actinomycetes > Micrococcales > Microbacteriaceae > Glaciibacter > Glaciibacter kafniensis. Next base: position 880,470 of record NZ_BAABCN010000002.1, read on the forward strand.
CGTGCCGTTCTTCCGCGTCCGAGCAACGCACAGACCAAACCGATGCCCAGCATCACGCCGACGATTGCCGACGGATTCGAGAACGGCCCGACTGTACCCGCGTAGCTGATGCCGGGCGCCCATGCAATCACGGCGAGGTACCAGACCGAGAAGGTGGCCGCGGCGATCTGAGTTCCCAGACCAAACCGATTGAGGCGCTCGGGAGCGATGAATCGCTCATACAGGCCGGCCGCGACAACGGTGAGGCTGCTCGACAGGGTGGGAGCGATGCGTCCGTGCGCATCATCCTCGTCCATGAGTACTGAAACGATTGCTTCGCCGTTGCGCTTCTGCCAGTTGGCCGGATACCAGCGCACAAGCTTGCGATACCTCGCCACTCTGGCTGCTTCAGGCCCGGTGGGCGAACCCTCTCCGCGAGCACCCACGGCTAGAACGCCACGATCGGAGTCGATGAGCTTCGGGCCTGCAACCGGGTCCGTGCCTGGCGGGCATTCGCTTCGAGCCTCGCGACCTCGGCCTCGAGCTGCACTGCGCCTGCATCGGTCAGACGAAAGTAGCGACGCAAGCGCCCGTCGACCACCTCGTCGCCGTCGAGTGCCACCCAGCCCTGTTGTCCGAGGCGTTCGAGTGCCGCATACAGGGTGGCGGCCTTGAGGTTCACCCGGCCATCGGAGAGCTCGCGCGCCTCTTCGATCAGCGAGTAGCCATGCCGTCGACCTCCCGTCAACACCGTGAGCACCCAGAACGTTGGTTCGCGCATTTCAGCTGCCATGCGCTCAACATAGTCCCGCGACTGGAATATCACAACGAATTGACTATGTGCGACTCAGGCGTTTCCTCCGCCCTCGCTACGCGTATCGGCCACTTCGGTTAATCGCTCGCACTGGCACGGTGTCGACGAACTAGCATTGCGGCATGAGCACTGAGTCGCCTCAATTGCCCGTCCCGCCATCGGGAGGGCTGCGCAGGCGGTCTCGCTGGTGGTCGGTCCTGCTGATTGCGCTATCCCTGGTGAGTGTATTGGGAGCCTTCGGCGTGCAGTCAGGTTTCTGCTCCGATTCACCAAGCGATGCACCCGGTGCCGGTAATTGCTCCAGCGGACCCGCGATGGGCTGGGCGGAAGCCTGGGTTATCGCCGTTCTGGGATTAATCATCGTGGCGTACTGCATCTATCGCATGGCGCGCAGACAGCCATGACGAGCGGAAGCAGCGACTCCGGTGAGCGGGTGAGCCGATCTGTCAATGGACCGGAAGCGCGCCGCGGTTAAGCCGCTTTCGTATTCGCTCGACCAGGAGAACGCCGTTGCGGATGCGGCATGGCCGGGCGAGGGTGCTCGACCTCGGCAACACCCGGATGTCGCACTAGGCTGGCGCGCCGCGGGCAGCGTCACCCTCAGCGGTCGTGCTTGCAGAAGTCGGTCTGCCGGGTGCCCTGTTGGCACCGGAGCAGGCGCAGCTGTTTTCGCTCGAAGCGGTATGACGCGACGGCGGCAAGCCATTCGCGGGATCGCGCCCACCGTTGGTCGAGCGCCAGCAACCCCACGCGCCTCAATCGTGCGCCGAACTGTGTCAAATGACGACATTTATCGCTGATAAATGGTCATTCGCCACAGTTCGATGGCCGGACCGACCAGCGATCACGACAAGGGAACAAGAAAATAGCCCCGGTTCCGAAACACCGGGGCTGTGAGCACTGTCTCAACCAGTACTCTCCGGCGGGGCTCTCGCCGCACCGGAAATCTCCCTCAAGCCTACTGCGTCTTGAGTTAGAGAACTTCTGTGCGTGTGCCGGCCGCTCGAGCGATGCGGCGCCCCTTGGCGGCTGTCGGGTCGCGGGCCACACTGACCAGGAGTGTTGGTCTGCACCGTTGCTACCGCCGCTCGTTTCAGCCTCCCCGGACCGTCACGGACCGCGGGAGGCGGAAAATCTGCAACCGAAAGCAGGACCGCATGCTCGCGGCGACGATGATACTGGCGCTCATCATCGTCTGGAGCGTGTTTTCCCGGCCGCTTGACCGGCGCGGGGTCACCTCTGCTCTCTTTCTCATGGTCGCGGGATTTGTGATCGGCGCACTGGAGCTTGGCCTGCGCGACATCTCGGTCGACTCGGTCGTCGCCGAGCGGGTGGCGGAGGTAACGCTGGTGCTGCTCCTGTTCAGCGACGCGACCCGCATCGACCTGCGCTCGCTCCGCCACGAACTGCGCTGGCCGAGCCGACTCCTTCTGATCGGGTTGCCGCTCTCGATGCTCGCCGGGGTGGGGGTGGGCGTGCTCGTCTTCCCTGGCATGGCGCTTGCCTCCGTTGTTCTGCTCTCCACCATGCTCGCCTCGACTGATGCGGCCCTCGGCCAGAAGGTGGTCTCCGACCCGGCCGTGCCGGCCAGGGTGCGCCAGACGCTCGATGTGGAGAGCGGTCTCAACGACGGCCTCGCCGTCCCGTTCTTCCTCGTGGCGCTCGACGTGGCCAACGCCGACCTCCACACCGGCGTCACTTGGTCGGTAGTGAGCAACATGATCACCCAGATCGGCGGGGGACTTATCGCGGGACTCTGTGCGGGCATCCTCGGCGGGCTTCTGTTCCGCTTCGCAGATCGCCGCGGCTGGATCGGCTCCGAGTGGCGACAGGTTCTGCCACTGGCGGCGGCGCTTCTGGCCTATACCCTCGCGCTGTTGCTCGGCGGCAGCGGCTTCATAGCGGCCTTCGTCGGTGGCCTCGCGTTCGGCAGCATGTCGGGCGCGAGCGGATCGATTGTGACCTTGCTCACCGAGGAGATGGGTGGCTTTCTCGCCGCCGTCACCTGGATCGGATTCGGGGCCTTGGCACTCAGTTTTGCGATCCCACACATCACGTGGCAGGTTCTCCTCTACGCCGCGCTCAGCCTGACGCTGGTGCGGATGATCCCCGTCGCGATCGCCTTCGCCGGCCAGCGGGTGAAGCGCCCGACCGTGGCATTCATCGGATGGTTCGGCCCGAGAGGGCTCGCGTCGCTGGTTTTCGCACTGCTCGCTCTCGAGCGCGGCATCCCCGACAGCGAGGTTGTGCTCACCACCGTGATCGTAACCGTGGCACTCAGCGTCATCCTCCACGGCCTGACCTCGGTGCCCCTGGTCGCCGCCTACCATCGCTGGTCTGCGGCTCACACGAAAGAGCATCCGTCGGCCGAAGAGGCCGCGCCGACGACGATACCGCGCCAGCGGCGGCACAGTGGCCTCGGTTAGAGACTGATAAATCCGGCGAAGAGAGAACTGTCGAAGCGCCCGAGCGGGGCGTACGATGTGCCACATTCTCGGTCCCGCTGCGAGCGATCGAGTCAGACGAAGGGATATGTGATGACTGAAACTTCACTCGACGAGTTGGGGCCAGTTGACTTCTTGATCGTCGAATTCCCTGAGGGGGAGTCGAACTTCACAGGAGAGATTGCCGATGAATTGGTGAGGCTTGTCGATGCGGGCACGATTCGAGTCATTGACATCCTCATTCTCGCCAAAGATGACGAGGGTGTTATTGAGGCGATGGAGCTCTCCGACATCCCCGAGCTCGGTGCCTTGCACACGATTGAGGCCGAACTCGCCGAGCTTCTCGCCGAGGAAGACGTCGTGAACCTCGCCGCCGCGATGGAACCCGGAAGCATCGCCGGCGTCCTGGTCTACGAGAACCTGTGGGCTGCACCCTTCGCGTCAGCGACGCGCCGTGCCGGCGGGCAGCTGATCGCCAACGGCAGAATCCCCATCCAGGCCATCATCGCCTCAATCGAGGCTGATGAGACATCCGAGAGAGTAGGAGGGTGACATGCCACTACGACCCGCACGAGTGGGAAGGGTGGGCGTCGTTCGCGCACCTGTCGCCAAAGCCGCAGTCGTCACGGCAGCAGTCACGCCGGGTCGTTCCCCGGTTGCGAAGGCCGCCGTTGTCGGCGCCGCGGTCACGCCGGGCCGCCGACGCCGGATCTAAGCGTCGCGAGAGGAAATTCAGAGAGATTCAGCCCAGAAAACTCTCCAGACTTCCCTCATGCGTTAACGAAAAAATCCCCCGCTGAGCCGAAGCTCAGCGGGGGATTTCTGTTGTGTCCGAGAGGGGACTTGAACCCCTACGCCCTATACGGGCACTAGCACCTCAAGCTAGCGCGTCTACCAATTCCGCCACCCGGACGAGTGAATCGGCATCCAAGTGAACTTGGCTGCCGAGGTAATAATCTAGCACGCTTTCTGAGACCGTTTGACCACACGATGTTCATTTGGTTCATTTCCGACCAATTATTTTGGATGGGTTTGCACTCGGAAGGTAGCGTGAGGCGCATGGCACTCACCAGCACCCCAGACTTCGACGGCGAAACACTCGACCTCACCGCTGAAATTGCGCGGGACCTGATTCGGTTCGACACCAGCAACTATGGCGAGGGGCGCTCCAACGGTGAAGCGGATGCCGCCGACTACGTGGCAGAGAATCTGCGCGCACTCGGTCTGAAGCCAGAAATTTTCGAATCAGAACCCGGTCGCACGAGTGTCGTCGCCCGGGTCAAGGGTCGCGACAGCAGCCGGGGGGCGCTCGTCGTGCACGGCCACCTCGATGTGGTCCCGGCCGATCCGGCCAACTGGTCAGTCGACCCGTTCGGCGGAGTGATCAAGGACGGACTGCTCTGGGGCCGCGGAGCCGTCGACATGAAGAACATGGATGCGATGATGCTCGCCTCCCTGAAAGACATCCTCGGCGCCGGTGAGGCGCCGGCCCGCGACCTGGTGATCGCGTTCTTCGCCGACGAGGAGGCCGGGGGAGTGCTCGGCTCGCACTACCTGGTCGACACCCGCCCCGAGCTGTTTGCGGGCGCCACTGAGGCAATCAGCGAGGTGGGCGGCTATTCCATCACCTTCGGCGACCAGCGCTCCTACCTGCTGCAGACGGGCGAGAAGGCCCTGCTCTGGATCAAGCTCGTCGCGCGGGGCAGTGCTGCGCACGGTTCGCGTCTCATTCACGACAACGCGGTGACTCGTTTGGCTGAGGCCGTCGCAGCGGTCGGTCGGCGTGAATGGCCCATCCGGTTGACAGACACCACCACGCAGCTCCTCACTGAGGTCGCACGCATCCTGGATGTCGACCCGCAGCGGGTCGGGCCAGACGAGCTGGCTCTCGCCACCGGCACGGCCTCCGGCTTCATCCAGGCGAGCCTCCGCACGACCTCAAACCCGACGGTGCTGAAGGCCGGCTACAAGCACAACGTGATTCCCGACACCGCCGAGGCACTGATCGACGTGCGCACCCTGCCCGGCGAGGAGGACGCCGTGCTCGCCGAGATCGCCGCACTCGTCGGACCCGATATCGAGATCGTTGTTCTGCACCGCGACATCGGGCTCGAGAACCCCTTCGACGGCGCGCTCATTGATGCGATTGTCAGCACCCTGCACACCCATGACCCCGGCGCGCCGGTACTGCCCTACCTCCTCTCGGGCGGCACCGACAATAAAGCCCTGAGCAAGCTCGGAATCACCGGTTATGGCTTTGCGCCCCTGAAACTCCCCGCCGAATTGGATTTCCCCGGCATGTTCCATGGCGTTGACGAGCGCGTGCCACTCGACGCATTAGTGTTTGGCAGGCGGGTCCTGACCGACCTGCTCTCGACCTACTAAGCCTGCGGAGCACCACAGTGGATTTCATCAACGCCATCATTCTCGGATTGGTTCAGGGCCTCACCGAGTTCCTGCCGATTTCGTCGAGCGCTCACGTGAGCATCGTCGGCCAGCTGATGGGCACCGGTGAAGATCCGGGCGCCCGCTTCACTGCCATCACGCAGATCGGAACCGAAGTCGCCGTGGTGCTGTACTTCTGGCGCGACATCGTGAAGATCATCGGCCAGTGGTGTCGCTCGCTGGTCGGCAAGGTTCCCCGCAACGATCCCGATGCCCGCATGGGCTGGCTGATCATTCTCGGCTCGCTTCCGATCATCGTGCTCGGCCTGCTCTTTCAGGATGCGATTGAGACCACGCTGCGCAATCTGTGGATCACCGCGACGATGCTGATCGTGTTCGGCATTCTGCTTGGCATCGCCGACTATGTCGGGGCCAAGAAGCGTCGCCTGAAAGATCTCACCGTGCGCGACGGCACGATCTACGGGTTCGCCCAGGCACTCGCCTTGATTCCCGGCGTGTCCCGCTCCGGCGGCACCATCACGGCCGGCTTGTTCATGGGGTACGAGCGTAAGGCTGCGGCCCGCTACGCCTTTCTGCTGGCGATCCCCGCCGTGCTGGGCAGCGGCTTCTACCAGGTGTACAAGTCGATCGCCGACCCGTGCCTCGCCGGCGCGACCAATTGCACCCCCGAGATCTTTGGCCCCGCCGAGACCCTGGTGGCCACCGTCGTCGCCTTCTTCGTCGGGCTCGTTGTGATCGCGTTCTTCATGAGCTACATCTCGAAGCGCAGCTTCTTGCCGTTCGTGATCTACCGCATCGTGGCCGGCATCGTCGTGTTCGTGCTTCTGGGCACGAACGTCATCGCCGCATAGCTAGGCTGGATCCCATGCGCGCTTGGCAACATCCCGTCGTCCCGTCTGTGCCGGGCCACTCCGACGCACCACTTCTTCACGACACCGCGACTGACGCGCTGGTGAGTGCCCAGCCGAATGATGTCGCCCGGCTCTACGTCTGCGGCATCACTCCGTACGACGCCACCCACCTCGGGCACGCCAATACCTACCTGGCGTTCGACACGCTGCAGCGCGTCTGGCTCGATGCCGGCTACACGGTTCACTATGCCCAGAACGTGACGGATGTCGACGACCCGCTCCTGGAGCGGGCCGCGGCAACCGGCGTTGACTGGCGTGAACTCGCCGAGTCGCAGGTCGAGCTTTTTCGCACCGACATGGCGGCGCTCGGCATCCTGCCGCCCGACGACTACGTGGCCGTCACCGATGTGATCGATGAGATCGCCGCGGCCGTCTGTGCGCTCTCCGATTCAGGTCTCGCATACCCGGTCGACGCTCCGGATGCGCTGGTCGACGACGCCGGGGTGCGCGGCAGCGATCTTTACTTTGATATTGCAGCGGCCGAGAAGGTGGCCCCGTGGCGCCTGGGCGACGAGAGCAACCTCGACCGCGCCGCGATGCTCGAGCTGTTCGCCGCGCGCGGCGGCGACCCGGATCGTGCGGGCAAGCGTGACGCTCTCGACCCGCTGCTCTGGCGCGCGGCTCGCGAGGGGGAGCCGTCCTGGCCGACCCGCGTCGGCGCCGGCCGCCCCGGCTGGCACATCGAATGTTCGGTCATCGCACTCAAGGAGCTCGGCACGGACTTCACCGTGCAGGGCGGTGGCAGCGACCTGATCTTCCCGCACCACGACATGAGCGCTGGCCATGCGGCTGCGCTCTCCGGGCATCCGCTCGCCGGTGTCTATTCCCACGCCGGAATGGTCGCGTATCAGGGCGAGAAGATGAGCAAGTCGCTCGGCAACCTGGTGCTCGTTTCGGGGTTGCGTGCCGAGGGAGTTGACCCGCGGGCCATCCGTCTCGCGCTGCTGTCGGAGCACTATCGCTCGGACTGGGAGTGGACGAACTCCACCCTGGAGGCCGCTGTGGCCCGTCTGGCGCGCTGGGAAGCGGCGTTCGGGGCCGAGGCCGCTTCTGCCGATTCTCCCGTCGTCTCGGCCGAGAGCGTCGTGCAGCAGCTGCGTGATGCGCTGCACACCGACCTCGATACGCCGCGCGCCCTCGCGGTCATCGATGCGGCCGCTGGGGCAGCGTCAGACCATCCAGCACTGATCGCGAAGGCGATCGACGCTCTGCTCGGGGTGCGGCTCTAGAGACCTTGGCGCACCGTTAGGCGCGTGGCGGCCCCTCAGGACCGGGACGACCGTCGGCCCAGCCGTCACGACCGTCCCTACCGTCGCCACGCTTGCGCAAATATTGCTCAAACTCCTGGGCGATTGCCTCGCCGCTGGCCTCGGGGGAGTCGACGGTGTCGCGCGCCTGCTCCAGCTGGGCGATATACGCCGCCATCTCGTCGTCGTCGGCGGCAAGTGCATCAATACCACGCTCCCATTCCGCGGCATCAGAGACCAGGTCGCCGCGGGGGATGACCACGTCGATGATCTCCTCGAGCTTGTCGATCAGCGCCAGAACTGCTTTGGGAGACGGTGCATTGTGCACATAGTGCGGCACTGACGCCCAAATCGACAGGGTCGGAATCCCAACCTTCTCTGCTGCCTCAGCCAGCACACTCAAGATCCCGATCGGGCCCTCATAGTTGCTGCGCTCGATGTGCAGTTCTTTGCGCACCTCTGGGTTGTCGCTCGACACGAAGATCGAAATCGGCCGGGTGTGGGGGACATCCGCGAGCATCGCTCCCAAGAAGACAACCCCACTGATGTCGGCGGCCAACGCTGAATCAAGAATCTCGGCGGTGAAACTCTTCCAGCTGCGCGACGGCTCTGTGCCGAGAAGCAGGTAAATATTTCCGGCGTTGGTGCCGCTGACGGCCAGCTCGGCATCCTCGGCCAGGGGAACGGGTTCTACGCCCGGCGCAATCGGGCCGTACATGACTGCGTCTGGCCATTCGATCGACCGTCCGCCCTCGTCGTTCGTCGAGATGGTGGGGCGATTGAACTGGTAGTCGAAATAGAGCTCTGGATCGACCTCGGCGATCTGAGTGACGCCGAGCAGGTCTTTGAGGGTGCTCACCGCGCCGGTGGCCGCTTCGCCCGCGTCGTTCCAGCCCTCGAACGCCACCACAAGAAGGCGCCCGCTCAAAAACCCATTGCCGTTTGTCACGCTTGAAAACCTCGATCATTCCGCGTGCCCGTTCGGCGCACCCACAGTCAAGGATAGGCCGTGCCCTCTAGACTTGAACCCCGTGAACCAGATCAGAGCTATTTCCCCCCTGCCCGCGGCCGTTCTGTGGGATATGGACGGAACCCTGATCGACACGGAACCGTACTGGATGCAGGCCGAAACCGATCTCGTCACCTCCTTCGGCGGCACCTGGACCCACGACGACTGCATGCTTCTCGTCGGCTCCGGCCTGCCGAACGCGGCGGCGATCCTCCAGTCGCGAGGAGTCGAGATGGAGATCGACGACATCGTGTCCTGGCTCACCGACCGGGTTCAGCAAAAGATCGAAGAGCATGGGCTGCCGTGGCGTCCCGGCGCCCGCGAACTGCTGTCGTCGTTTGCCGCGGCCGGCGTGCCGATGGCCTTGGTGACGATGTCCATCGAACGGATGGCGCGTCAGGTCGCCGACCTCATCGGAGCCGACACGTTCACCGTCATCATCGCCGGCGACATGGTCATCGAGAGCAAGCCGCATCCCGAGGCCTACCTGCGCGCCGCGACGCTTCTCGGCGTCGACCCGGCCCGCTGCGTCGCAGTGGAGGATTCGCCCACCGGGCTCCGCGCAGCCATTGCCGCCGGCACCATCGCCATTCACGTGCCGCATGAGGTCGACGTTCCCGAGAGCGACGCGCACACCCGCTGGGCCACCCTTGCCGAGCGCACCCTCACCGACATCTCCGAGCTGTGCAGCATCCGCTTCGACCTGTTAGACGACGCCAACTCCGCCGCTGCCCCCTCATCATCTGACTTTGAACACACCAATTCCCGCGCCACAGCGCACAATCACGAGGACGCAACAGCATGAGCGACAACCAGGTCAACCAGAACAGCGGCCATTTTCGGGTCGGCGACCGTGTTCAACTCACCGGTCCAAAGGGCAAACTGAACACCATCTCCCTGGAGCCGGGCAAGGTCTTTCACACCCATCGCGGAATCCTCGCTCACGATGACATCATCGGTCTGCCCGATGGCTCGGTCGTCACGAACAACGTCGGCGTCGAGCACCTCGCGCTGCGTCCGCTCCTCAACGACTTCGTCATGTCGATGCCGCGTGGCGCGGCGATCATCTACCCGAAGGATGCCGCGCAGATCCTCGCTCAGGCCGACATCTTTCCCGGCGCCACCGTCGTCGAGGCCGGCGTCGGTTCGGGTGCGCTGTCGCTCTGGCTGCTGCGCGCGATCGGCCCGGCGGGACGTCTCGCCTCGTTCGAACGTCGTGAAGAGTTCGCCGATGTCGCCCGTGACAACATCGCCACTTTTCTCGGCCATGACCCGGCGAATTGGACGATCACCCTCGGCGACCTCGCCGACACCTTGCCCGACACGATGGAACCGCAGAGCGTCGACCGGGTTGTGCTCGACATGCTCGCTCCCTGGGAGTGCCTCGGCGTCGTCTCCGACGCGCTCAAGCCCGGCGGCGTGCTGCTCTGCTACGTCGCGACGGTCACCCAGCTTTCCCGTGTCGCCGAGGCGATCCGCGGCAGCGGCCTCTACACAAATCCCGATTCCAACGAGACGATGGTGCGCGGCTGGCACGTCGAGGGCCTCGCGGTTCGCCCTGACCACCGGATGATCGGCCACACCGGGTTCTTGATCACCGCGCGCCGCCTGGCGCCCGACACGATCCTGCCCGAGCTGAAGCGCCGCCCGTCGAAGACCGACTTCGCCGATGAAGATTTCGAAGCCTGGACCCCCGGCGCCCTCGGAGAACGCAACGTGAGTGCGAAGAGCATGCGCAAGCGGATGCGCGCAGCGGGAACCAGCGCTGCCTTGTCGAAGGGTCGCGATCTCGAGACCGGTGACGTCGTCACCGCTGACGACACCGCCGGTGAAGGCGCCGGCGACAGCGTCGACGCCGGTTAGGATAGGCTCCGGCCCGCCACGTGTCACGACCACACGTCAGCGACCGTGCCACAGAATTCATCGCCACCGCAGTACGCAGTGACACCCTGCATTGACCCACATTGAACGACACCGGAAACCCTGTACTGAAACGAGGACTTGTGCGTAAAGCATCCGCACTGATCGCCACCGCTGCGCTTCTGGCTGCAGCACTGACGGGATGCAGCGCCCCCGGCACTGCCGCTGCCGATTGCAAGGCACCTGTGAAGTCGGGTGCCGCCTCAGAGCTCATCGACGTCACGGGCGACTTCGGCACGGCTCCGACTGTCGACTTTCCGACACCGCTGAAGACGAAGACCACTCAGCGCACCCAGATCATCGAGGGTTCAGGCGATCCGCTGGTCAAGAACCAGATGGTCACTGTCGACTTCAGCGTCTACAACGGCACCTCAGGCAAGTTGATCGAGGCGACGGGCTACGACGGCGAGAAGGCCGCAACTCTGGTGCTGAACGACAGCACCATGAAGGGCCTCGTCGACGGACTGCTCTGCACTCAGGTGGGCGAACGCGTCGCTGTTGCAGTATCGCCGGCCGACGGCTTCGGACCCCAGGGCGGCCAGGAGCAGCTCGGCGTCGCCGCCACAGATTCCCTCGTCTTCGTGATGGATGTCGTGAAGGCCTACCTGCCGCGGGCCAACGGAAAGGACCAGCCCGTCGCATCCGGTCTGCCGTCGGTGGTTCTTGACAAGGACGGCGCCCCCGGAATCACGATTCCGTCCGGCGCAGCCCCGACCAAGCTCACCATCGGTGTGCTGAAGAAGGGCAACGGCGCCGAGGTCAAGGAGGGTGACACCGTCACCGTCCAGTACACCGGCGTCGTCTGGGACACCAAAAAGGTCTTCGACTCCAGCTGGGAGAAGGGTACCCCTGCTCAGTTCGTCGCTGCAGACGGATCGAAGGTGCAGGGCGGTGTCATCACCGGTTTCGCTGATGCGCTGATCGGTCAGACCGTCGGTTCTCAGATCATTGCGGTCATTCCGCCCGACCAGGGTTACGGCGACCAGGAGTCGGCAACGATTCCCGCAAACTCCACGCTGGTCTTCGTCGTCGACATTCTCGGTGTGAACTAGGTTCACACTCCGGATGCCGAAGTCGGCTTCTCGAACGCCCCGCGCAGGTCAGTCATCTGGCCGACGCGGGGCGTTCGTCATGCCGGCCTCCACCGACCGTGCACGTCAATCCCATAGAATCGCCCCTGTGCCGCCCACCCCAGACAAAGCCCCCGCCGTCGCCATCGAGGAACGTTTGTTCAGCCTCGTCCTGGCACTGATTGCGACAGAAATCGGTCTGACCAAGTCAGACATTCTGTCGACCGTGCAGGGCTACCGCCAGCGCTACGTGCTCGGCGGTGACAACGCGAGCCTGGAACGCCAATTCGAACGCGACAAAGACGACATCCGCGATTTGGGGATCCCGCTGGAGACCATCGACTCGGACGACGAGCCGGGAAGCAACCACCACCTGCGCTATCGCATCCCCAAGGGTCTCTACGATCTTCCGGCGGATGTCTCGTTCTCTGCCGACGAACTCATGCTCCTCAAACTCGCCGGCACCGTCTGGCGGGAAGGCTCGCTTTCGGCGGAATCTCGCCGAGCGCTCACCAAACTCAATTCACTGGGTGTCGACTCGAATGACCCGATTCTCGGCTACGCCCCGAGTTTGCGGGCGCGCGATGCTGCTTTCGAACCGCTGAGCAAGGCCCTCGATCGCGGTCAGAGTGTCGCATTTCTCTACCTGAAGCCCGGTGAACCGTCGCCGCGTCGCCGGCAGGTCATCCCGCGCGCCATTGTCTTGCACGAGGGGCGCTGGCACCTGTCTGCCACCGACCTGGCCGCCGACGCCAACCGCACCTTCCTGCTGTCACGCATCACGGGCCCGGTGAAGACCCTGCCCGGTGCGACTGCCGCAGGAGTGCCTGGTGCCGCCCAGGCCGCACTCGAAGACCTCGACCGACTCTGGGGTGCTAACTCCGCCGTCGTCGAGGTGCGTGCCGGCAGCGACGCCGCCCTTCGGTTGGGCAAACGCGATGTCACAGAAACCGAAAGCGAGAATCTGCTCACCTTGCATTTCACCGACCTGAATATCCTCGCCGACGAACTCGCGGGCTACGGCCCCGAGGTCATGGTTCAGACGCCGCTCGAGCTGCGCCAGGCGGTACGTACCCGCCTGATCGGGGTGCGCGACGCTCACTCTGTGTCAACGGGCACCGAACCGCCAAACACCGAACCGGGCAGCGCACCGACCACAACACGCGGGAGCGTGAACTCATGAGTGAACGACCGGCTCAGTTCAGCGCGCCAGACAAACTCACTTTTCTGCTCTCGCTCGTGCCATACCTCACCGAGCACACCAACGTCGAGGTCTCAGAAGTCGCCGCCCATTTCGCGGTCAGCCCCGACCACGTGCGCGATGCAGTTCGACTGATCGCTCTCTCCGGCGTGCCGGGAGAGTCGCGCCAGTACCAGCACGGTGACCTCTTCGACATCCACTGGGATGAGTTTGAAGAGAACGACCGCATCGTGCTCACCCATCTCGTCGCAATCGACGATGCCCCCCGACTCAGCGCGCGTGAAGCCTCGGCACTGATCGCCGGTCTTCAATATCTCTCGTCTCTCCCGGAGAACGCCGACAAGGTGGCGATCGCCTCATTGATGGCGAAGCTCACCCGGGGTGCCTCGGCGGCGCCGAGCCAGGTCGCGGTCTCCGAGGCCGTCGCCAGCGAGGCGATCACAACCATTCAGGCCGCCGTGCGCGACGGGCTTCCCGTCGAATTCGACTACCTCAACGCGCGGGGCGAACAGGTTCACCGCGTTGTCGACCCGCTGCGGGTCGAATCGGTCGACAACGACTGGTACCTGCGCGGCTGGTGCCACCTGCGCGAGGCCGTGCGCACCTTTCGACTCGATCGGATGAGTTCGGTCGAACCGACCGACCAGCCTGCCGAGGCCCATGCCGGCGACGTGCGGGTTCCGGAACGCCTCTTCGAGGGATCCGACGATGATCTCACGGTCGTCGTGGAGTTGCCGGCCGCCGCTCTACGGCTCATCGCCGACTACCACCCGGTCGGCTCAGAGCCGCGTGGCAACGGCGCCCTCGTGCGCACGACGCTCCGGGTCGCGCACTACCACGGTCTCAAACGTCTCGTCGCCGGGCTGGCCGGCATCGTTACCGTCGTGTCACCCGATGCGGCTCGCCGCGTCGTTGCCGACTGGGCGGCGGATGGCGTGGCTCGCTACGACGAGACAGAGGCATAGCCGTGGCATGGTGGGGCTGGGCGCTCATCTGGACCGCGCTGATTCTCGGGCTGCTCGGCATGCTCGCGTGGTTCGCGATCCGACTTTTTCGCAAGGCGATGAAGACCGCAGACGCCCTCGCTGAGCTCGGCGACAAGATGGCAGTGCTCGAGAACGCGTTCGCCGGCGCCGACGCGACGACGCAGCAAAAACCCCGGTTCAGCCCAGCAATCTTTCAGGATGCCGCCGAGCTCGGGTTTCTGCGGCAGCAGGAGCGTGCCGAACACGGCCGCCGACGTCAGGCGCGTCGAGATTCACGGATCGACCGCGGTAAACTACTCACACACACCCCTACGAACTTAGAGGACACAGCCTCATGCTTCAGAACCTGACCGGATGGCACTTCCTGATCATCCTCGTCGTCGTACTGCTTCTCTTCGGCGCACCGAAACTCCCCGGACTTGCCCGGAGCCTCGGACAGTCGATGAAGATCTTTAAGAGCGAGATCAAGAGCGACAAGGTCGACGAAGACCCGAACGCCGAGCCTGCTCGCCCGGCCGATCCCACCACTAAGCCGTAATCTGGTGAGCGGGCGCGCCCCACAGAGTGCGGGCCGCGACGGCAAGATGTCGCTCGGGCAACACCTTCTCGAGCTGCGCAAGCGACTCTTTCTCGCGGCCGCCGGTCTTTTCGTCGGCGCGATCGCCGGCTGGTTTCTCTCAGACTTCGTCTGGGACGCCCTGCGCGAGCCGATTTACGCGATCATCGAGGCGCAGCACCGCAACGCACAGATCAACTACCCCGACATCACGTCGGCATTCGATCTGAAACTTAAGATCTCCCTCTACGTCGGCCTGATTGTCTCGAGCCCGATGTGGCTCTACCAAATCTTCGCCTTTCTCGTGCCAGGCCTCACCCGTCGTGAAAAGCAGTACACCTTCGGGTTCTTCTTCACCGCGGTGCCGTTGTTTCTCGCCGGCTGTGCGGCCGGCTGGTATGTGCTTCCCCACGTCGTCGAACTGATGACCAGTTTCGCGCCCCCCGAAGACGCAGCATTCATCAATGCCCAGGCCTACTTCGACTTCGTGCTGAAACTCGTCGTCGCCATCGGGATCGCATTCGTGCTTCCGGTCTTCATCGTGCTGCTGAACTTCGCGGGTGTGATCAGCGCGGCGTCGATCATCAAATCGTGGCGGATCGCCATCCTCGTCATCATCCTCTTCACGGCCATCGCCACTCCGGCCGCCGACGTCGTGTCGATGTTCCTTCTCGCCCTTCCCATGATCGTGCTGTACTTCCTGGCCTACGGCATCGCCTGGCTTCACGACCGCCGGGTGGCCAAACGCGCCAGTGCGTTCGCGCAAGAGTATGCAGTGTGAGCCCTCCAGAATCCCGCCTTCCAGATTCTGAGCCCCCTAGATTGGTGCCCGCGCACGTGACAGACACTCTTTCCCCGGCCGAGCGGTTCGCTGCTGCGCGCACCCGTGCCGGACATCCTCAGGTCGAAGCATTTCGTGCCGGGCTCACCTTCGGCCTCGACCCGTTTCAAATCGCGGCCTGCACGTCGATCGAAGACGGCAACAGTGTGCTGGTCGCGGCACCCACCGGTGCCGGAAAGACGATCGTCGCCGAGTTCGCGGTGTTCCTGTCCATGGCCACCCCATCGGCCAAGGTCTTCTACACCGCGCCGATGAAGGCGCTGAGCAACCAGAAGTTCCAAGAATTCGTCGCCCAGTATGGTGCCGACGAAGTGGGCTTGTTGACCGGCGACACCAATGTGAACCCGCACGCACGCATCGTGGTGATGACGACCGAAGTTCTGCGCAACATGCTCTATGCCGACTCCGATCTGCTCACCAACCTCGCCTTCGTCATCATGGACGAAGTGCACTACCTGGCCGACCGGTTTCGTGGCGCCGTCTGGGAAGAAGTGATCATTCACCTCCCGCAGTCGGTGCGCATGGTCTCCCTGAGTGCCACCGTGTCCAACGCCGAGGAGTTCGGTGACTGGCTGCAGGCCGTGCGCGGCGAGACCGACGTGATCGTGTCAGAGGAACGCCCTGTCCCGCTCGAACAGCATGTGCTGGTGAAGAGCAAAATGCTCGACCTGTTCGATTCTTCGGGCAAGGCGGCCACCCACCGGGTGAACCCCGAACTCGTGCAGATGACCAAGGGTGGCGGAGGCGGGGCATCCTCCCGATTCAACAACACCCGCCGGCGCAACGATCGTGGTCGCTCGCACGAACGGATGCAGCCAGAACCCGGCCGCATGGACCGCTCAGAGATCGTGCGGATGCTCGACGGCAAGCATCTGCTGCCGGCCATCTTCTTCATCTTCAGCCGGGTCGGCTGCGACCAGGCCGTTCGCCAGGTGCTCCGCGCCGGCGTGCGCTTGACCGATGAGCATGAACGCGATGAGATTCGCGCGATCGTCGATGATCGATGCCGAACCCTGCTCGACGAGGATCTCGCCGTGCTCGGCTACTGGGAGTGGCTCGACGGCCTCGAACGCGGTGTCGCGGCTCACCATGCCGGAATGCTTCCCGCATTCAAGGAGGTCGTCGAAGAACTCTTTCAGAAGAAGCTCGTCAAAGCCGTCTTCGCCACCGAGACGCTGGCGCTCGGCATCAACATGCCGGCACGCACCGTGGTGCTCGACAAACTTGAGAAGTTCAACGGCGAAGCCCGGGTTCCGATCACGCCGGGGGAGTACACCCAGCTCACCGGTCGCGCCGGCCGGCGGGGGATCGACGCTCTCGGCCACTCGGTCATCCAATGGCAGCAGGGTCTCGACCCTCAGGCCGTGGCTTCGCTGGCTTCCCGCCGCACCTACCCACTCAATTCAAGTTTCAAGCCGACCTACAACATGGCAGTGAACCTGATCAATCAGTTCGGACGCACGCGCACCCGTCAGGTGCTCGAGTCGTCGTTTGCCCAGTTCCAAGCCGACCGTGCCGTTGTCGATCTGGCGCGCACGGTTCGCCAGCAAGAAGAGTCGCTGGCCGGTTTCGCCGAGGCGATGACCTGCCACCTCGGCGATTTCACCGAGTATTCAGGCATCCGCCGTCGACTGAGCGACCTGGAGCGTGAGAACGAGCGCAGCGACCAGACCAAACGCGGCGAACGCGAGCTGCGACAGCGTGAACTGCAGAGCTTGCGCAAGCGGATGAAGGCGCACGGCTGCCATCAGTGCCCCGAGCGGGAACAGCACGCGCGGTGGGCCGAACGCTACTGGAAACTCAAACGGCAGAATGACGCTCTCGGCAAGCAAATCGCATCCCGCACCGGGGCCATTGCCCGCATTTTCGACCGGGTCACCGACGTACTTCTCGGCTTCGACTATCTCGTCGCCGACGCTTCAGGCCAACTCACCTTGAGTGAGAGCGGCCTGATTCTGCGTCGCATCTACGCAGAACGCGACTTGCTGGTCGCCGAGTCACTACGACGCGGTCTGTGGAACCAGCTCGACGCCGCCGGCCTCGCCGCGATGGCCTGTGCGCTGGTCTTTGAACCGCGCCGCGACGAGGGAATGATCGACGCCCGCTATCTGCCGAAGGGCGTCTTTCGCCCGGCCTTGGACGAGACGCAGGAGCTGTGGAGTCGTCTCGACGACCTCGAGCGTGACAACCACCTGCCCGGCAGCAATCCCTTGGCCGTCGGCCTCAGCCTGGCGATGTGGAAGTGGGCGCGTGGCGACTCGCTCGGCAATGTGCTCGAAGAGGCTGAAATGGCGGCCGGTGACTTCGTGCGCTGGACCAAGCAGACCATCGATCTGCTCGACCAGCTGTCCGTTGTCGCAGACGGTCACGTCGGTCGCACCGCGCGGGTGGCAATGGACTCCATCCGTCGCGGCATCGTTGCGTACTCCTCGGTCAATTAGGCTGATGTCGTGACAGAGGTTATAGCGGAACGGCCCAGCGTGCCCGTCACGGCGACGGTCCGACCGTCGCTGCCGCCCACGGAACAACTTCAGCTGCCGCTCTGGGGAGCTCTGCTCCTCGCTGCCGGCGCCGGCGCCGTGCTCGACGCGGGATTTCCCGCTCGCGACTGGTGGATTCTGGCCCCGGTCGGCGTCGCCCTCATGCTGGTGGCCCTGATCGGGCGCGGACCGTGGACCGGTCTTCTCGTCGGGCTGACGGCGGGGCTGTCATTCTGGGGCATCCACATCAGCTGGCTGACTCTCTACCTCGGCCCGGTGCCGTGGTTGGCGCTGGCGGTGCTCGAGACACTCTTCTTCGGTGTCGGGCTCGCCCTCATCGCCGTCGTCTTGCGCTGGGGCCCGCGGGTCTGGCAGACCGTGCTCGGCCGGGTGGGCATCGTCCCCGTTGTCGTTGCGGGCCTCTGGACCGCGCGTGAGGCGCTGACGTCGGTCTGGCCATACGGCGGTTTTGCCTGGGGGCGGGTGGCGATTTCTCAGTCCGAGAGTCCGTTCGCCTCGTTGGTCGCCTGGGTAGGCATGTCGGGGCTCAGCTTTCTCATGGTCTGGCTCAGCGCTCTCGTCGTTCAGCTGATCAGGGAAACCGATCTGCGTGTGGCGCCCCGGTGGGGAATCGCCGTCGCGGCCGTCGCCCTGCTCATCGTTTTTCCGGCCTGGCCCACGCTTCAGTCGGGAACGACCCGTCTCGCTGCTGTGCAGGGTGGGGCCGATGCCGGCTTGTTCGCCCAGCATGCGCCTGGCCAGATTCTCAATGATCATGCGTCGGCTACACTGCCGCTGATCGGCGAGAAGGTCGACTTCGTCGTCTGGCCTGAGAATGCCAGTGACGTTGACCCGATCCGGTCAGCGGATGCCGCGCGCATCATGGATTACATCAGCACCGAGATGGATGCCCCGGTAGTCACCGGCACCATCACCGCACGTGACGGCAACTTCTACAATTCCTCCCTGCTGTGGAAGGCGGGGCAGGGAGCCGTGCAGATCTACGACAAAGTGCACCCGGTGCCCTTTGCCGAGTACATGCCGGATCGCGACTTCTGGCGACCCTTCGCCCCAGAACTGATCGACCTCGTGCCGCGGGACTTCACGATCGGCACCCAAAGCAATGTCTTCGACATCAACGGCATCTTTGCCGGAATCGCAATCTGCTTCGACATCGCCGACGATCAACTCGTTCACGAAATGGTCGAGAACAAGGCAGAGATCATTTTGGCTCAGACCAACAACGCTGACTTCGGCAAGACCGACGAGAGCGTGCAGCAGCTCGCGATCGCGCGCATCCGGGCAATTGAGGCCGGGCGCACCGTGGTGAACATTTCAACCGTCGGCACCAGCGCGATCATCGCGCCAGACGGGTCGACCCTCGACTCGCTTCCGACCTGGGTGGCCGGTTCGATGGTTCAGACCGTTCCACTCAGCACCACGGTGACTCCGGCAATGACCGCTGGGCGGGGGATCGAGTGGCTCGTCTCTGGCCTCGGACTCGCCGGATTCGCGTTCTGTCTGCTCGGTGCGCGTCAGGTCAGTCTCCAGGTACGGAAGAAGCCACGCGGTTAAGCGTGGCTTTTTCCGGTCCGTACAATGCCGGTCTGGCTACGGCCGGGTTAGGCGCCGATCTTCTGCTGTCCGCGACGTGCGCGCAGAAAAGTCAGGCGTTCTTCGAGCAATTCCTCAAGCTCGGGTAGTGTGCGGCGCTCAAGAAGCATGTCCCACGGGGTGCGTGGGATCTTCTCGTCGGAGTGGTCGACGACAACCGGCTTCGAATCAACGAGGCGTGTCGCCACCTGTGAGCAGTGCTTGCACTCCCACTCATCGGGTGCTTCGGCTTCGGCCGAAAATATCAATACTGTTTCGCGTCCGCACGCGGCACACAGGTAGGTGTGACTAACTCGTGGCGAAAAGGTGACTCCCTCTTCGGTCTGAAGGCTTTGTGCGCCCAATCTCATTCCACGCAAACTGCGATCCGCCATCGTGTGGTCTCCTCTCGCGATGCATTCATAGTTCTAAACCATCAAGCTGGGCGTTATCTTTCCGTGACCCGCGATCTTGGAGGCAACTCTCAGACTCGCCGGGCCAGTACCTCCAGGGCGCTGTCGCATCGGTCCGTCATGATGCCGTCGACACCCAGGTCGAGCAAGCGGTTCATTGCTGCTTCTTCGTTGATTGTCCAGACGTGCACCTCAATGCCCGCTGCATGCATGAGTCGTACGAAACGAGGTGTGACGATTCTCAGAAACTTGACGCTCTCCGGAACCTGAACAGCGTGAATGCCAGTCATACTCCGCCGTACCTGCCCCGTCAAGCCAAGATTCGAGGCAGCCACGACACGGCGCAGGATTGCCGAGGAGGCCGAGGTCGCAACGCCGGGAAGGAGGCTGACAGTGCGCATCCGTCGTTCCTCAGAGAAAGACCCGATCAGTACCCGATCGGTGGCCTTGGCTTTCAGTACTGCGCGCGCGGTTGGTTCGGCTGCGCCCAGCGATTTGACGTCAAGATTGAATCGCGCGTGCGGAAACGCGTCGAGGACCTCACCCAATGAGCAAAAACTCTGCCCGAAGCCGAGGTCGATCCGGCGCAACTCGGCCATGCTCAACTGATCCACGCGAACAGAACGGCCGGTGAGACGCAGTAGGTCTGGGTCGTGGCTGACGACCGCGACACCATCCTGGCTCACCTGAAGGTCGGTCTCAAGGTAACTGACCCCGGCCGAGAGCGCGTGAAGAAAGGCCAGCAGCGTGTTCTCCGGAGCGTTGATCGCCAACCCGCGGTGCGCGAAGATGCGGGGTGTCGGGGGTGCAAAGAAGGAGTGCGTGGTGATGCGAGGTACCTGTTTCTTGCTACTCCGCCGCTGGGGGAGTGGCGGCGGGCGGAACGGTTGATGCGGCTGATGTGCTCGGTGCGGCCGACGTGCTCGGTGCAGAAGGTGCAGAAGGTGCAGCCGCGCCGGCGGGCGCCTGCTGGCCGAATGCCCGGCCGATGCCCTTCATCGCCTCGGTGAGTTCGCTGGGCACGATCCACAGCTTGTTGGCGCTGCCTTCGGCGAGCTTCGGGAGGGTCAACAGGTACTGATAGGCAAGCAGTTTGGGATCGGGATCACCGTCGTGAATTGCCTTGAACACCGTCGTGATGGCCTCCGCCTCACCCTGTGCTCGCAGAACCGCGGCCTTTGCGTCACCCTCGGCCGAGAGGATCGCCGCCTGCCGAGCGCCTTCTGCAGTCAGGATCGCGGACTGCTTGGTGCCCTCGGCGGTCAGGATGAGAGCGCGACGGTCACGCTCGGCGCGCATCTGCTTCTCCATCGAGTCCTGGATGGAGTGGGGCGGTTCGATGGCCTTGAGCTCCACCCGACCGACACGAATTCCCCACTTGCCGGTTGCCTCGTCGAGAACGATGCGCAGCTGACCGTTGATGTTGTCCCGGCTGGTCAGTGCCTCTTCGAGGTTCAGCCCGCCGACGACGTTGCGCAAGGTCGTTGTGGTGAGTTGCTCGACAGCACCCAGGTAGTTCGCGATTTCATAGGTCGCGGCGCGGGCATCCGTCACCTGAAAATAGACGACCGTGTCGATTGACACCACCAGGTTGTCTTCGGTGATCACCGGCTGCGGCGGAAACGAGACGACCTGCTCGCGCATGTCGATCAGGGGGCGCAGCCGGTCGACGAAAGGGATGAGCAGGTTCAGGCCAGGCATCAGTGTCTTGTGGTATCGGCCGAGCCGCTCGACAACTCCGGCGCTGGCCTGCGGGATGATGCGAATCGCCTTGAACAACGTCACGATCAGAAAAGCGACGAGCGCCACAATTACGATCACGACGAAGATCTGCAGAATAAGGAGGTTGGTGTCGGTCATCGCGTGTTCCCTTCAGAAGGCACAACAACTGCGGTGGCGCCGTCTATAGCGGTGACGCTCACAATTTCGCCCGGCTGCAGGTCGCGCGGGGCAACGCCGGGGGAGAGCCTGGCCGTCCAGGTCTCACCGTTGTCTAAACGAACTTGGCCACCGTTCGCGCCGACGGAGCGCACGACGCGTCCACCGAGGCCCAGGAGGGCGTCGACATTGGTTTTGCTCGGGTCGCCGCCACGCTTGAGCGCCCGCAACAGAGGGGGCCGGATGCCGAAGAGCAGCACCAATGAGAGAACCACGGCGATGATCAGCTGCAACCACCAGGGAGCTCCGAGCAGCCCAGACAGCAATCCGCCGAGACCTCCGAGGGCCATCATGAGGAAGGTGAGTTCGAGTGTGACCATTTCGATCGTCACGAAGATGAGAATGAGCACAAGCCAGACGATCCAGCCGTAGTCAGCGAGAAAAACGTCCATGCGAGCCCCCTTCTTTATTGGGTACATCTTCGAAACTAGCAGGTGGACCACGGGGTCTGACTGTCAACTTGGTAGTGTCGTTCTGTTGAACTTGATCTATTTCTGAGGAGTACATGTGACCAATCCACTTGCAGCCGGAACACTCGAGGGCAAGCGTGTACTCGTCACCGGATCATCCCGGGGGATCGGTGCTGACACCGTGGGCTACTTCGCCGAAGCAGGCGCGAAGGTCGTCATCAACTTCCGCAATAAGGAGGCCCGCGCCACGAAACTCGCCGACGCGATTCGCGCGGCCGGTGGAACCGCGCTGACGGTGGGGGCTGACCTGACGGATGCCGACTCGGTCGCCGCCATGTTCGAAACTATCCGTGCCGAGTTCGGCGGTCTCGACATCCTGGTCATGAACGCCTCAGGCGGCATGGAGAGCGGCATGGCCGCCGACTACGCCATGCAGTTGAATCGTGACGCCCAGGTCAACCTGTTGAAGACGGCGCTGCCCGTACTGGCCGACGGCGCCCGCATTGTTTTCGTGACGAGCCACCAGGCCCACTTCATTGAGAACACCGAGACGATGCCGGAGTACGAGCCCGTCGCGCGCAGCAAGCGTGCGGGGGAGGATGCCCTCCGCGCGCTCATCCCCGAACTCGACGAGAAGGGCATCGGCTTCGTGGTTGTCTCCGGCGACATGATCGAAGGCACCATCACCGCGACGCTGTTGGAGCGCGCGAACCCGGGCGCGATCAGCGCCCGCAAGGACTCGGCCGGCCGCCTCTACAACGTGAGCGAGTTTGCGGCTGAGATCGCATTGGCTGCGGTAGAGCCGGTTCCCGCCAACAACACGCGCTACGTCGGCGACATTTCGGACTTCGCGTAAGCAGCCTCACAACACGAATGGCGTCGTGCTCCGGGGGAGCGCGACGCCATTCGTGCTCGTACCGCCTTCCGGTGGTACTGAGTGCCGGTGGTGCTGAGTGCTACAGCGCTGCGGTGATCCGCTTGGAGGCCCGACCGAACGTGAAGGCCTGAACGACCTGGATCAGGCCAGATGCGATGAGGAAGATTCCACCGATGATCACGAGAACGCCGATCGACTGCAGGGGAGTGAGCAGCACGATGATGCCGGCGATGATGCTGATTGCGCCGAACAGCGTGCCAAACCACTTGCTGGAATCAGGCGCAGTTTCGACGAGTGCGGCGACTCCTTCGATGATCCAGGAGATACCGATGACCATGCCGAGTATGACGAGTGAATCGAGCGGGTTACGGATGGTGATGATGCCGGCGATGATGAGAAGCAGGCCGAGCAGGATTGCCAGAATCCTGAGTCCGCCGCTCATTCCTGTGGTGAAGAGGCCGCGAGCGACGCGCACGATTCCGGCGATCAAGAAGTAGAGACCGAACAAAACGGCGAGCACTGACAGGGTCGACGACGGCCAGACGAGCACGATGATGCCCAGTACGACGGCGACGAGACCGCTGATGCCGATGGCGACACGGATCCCCGTGACCTCAGACTTGGTCAGCCGTGTCGGGTCAATCGTGAGATCGAATACCGTAACGCCTTGTGACATGCTGTTCCCCTCAGTTGACGCTGCGGCGCGTTTCGTGGGGAGCAGCGCCGAGCGAAGGTATCTGTTCAGGCTCAATTTACTGCGCAAGCGGCCGCCACTGTGATGCGCGCCCGGCAATTCGTAACAAGTGAGCGCTCCGCAGGGACGAACTCGAGATCACTTGACATAATATGCAGATTCGGGCATCGGGAACAGATTTCCGGACGTGGCCGATTGTGCCGCTGTGAGGCGATCTCAGCTCGGCGAGACAAATGACTCGTGACGCCGGACTCAGCGTCCGCGTCAGCGCCGATTTCCCCGGGGCAACTCGAACGCAGAGCGTGAACACAGATTCACGGATTGGCGCTGCAGCCGTATCGTCACGCGGCAGAAGCCATCCTGGTGCCGGGCAACTGAAATACCCGGAAATCTGCCCCTTTCCGGGTAGGTAGCGAGGTGTCCGATAATGCACATTATGTCAGATCGAAGAACTCGCCGGCCCCCGCCCACCCCACGGCGAGCGAACATGCATGGATACTTCCCGCCGCCCCGAGGGCATGAGCCCGCCCTGGAGTAAGAAGCTAACGGTCCGAGCATGGTGTCAGGCCCGGCGAGGCCCATTCAGCGGATCGCGCGCTGTGGTGGCCATTGAGACCAGGGCTCGGTAGGCGTCTCTCACCGTGCTCGTGTCGAGTGGGTCGTCATCGTTGAGGGCGCGGTAGCTCCACCACCCCCACATGAGCGCGTCGACAGCACGGGCCGCACCATCCGACAGGGAGCAACGAAGAATCACGAGAGATTCCTGCTGGAACTCGCGGAGGAGGTCAGCGACCCGTGGACTGCGTGCACCGTACAGGTGCATCTCCTCATACAAGCGGATGTCCTCGAGCGTTGGAGCTGTTGAGCCGCACGTGGCAGCCACGAGCGCGTCAACGATGTCAGAGTCGGTACGAGCGTCGCGCATCGGGGCCGCGTATCGCGGTTCGAGTCCGTCACGCAAGGTCTCGAACGCGGTGACGATCAACGTCTCCAGGTCGGCGAAGTAGTACGTCGTCGACCCGAGCGGCACCCCGGCCTGCACGGCGATGCGTCGATACGACGCCGCGTGCACGCCTTCCGACGCGATGACCTCCAGCGCTGCGCGAAGGATCCGGGTTCGGCGCTCCGGGTCGTTCGGCCTGCCCTTCCTCACGAGCCCTCCTCGATGTCAGACAAAGTATGTACCATTGTACGCAGACCCAATGGCCCCTAGACGGTCAGTGACCCAGGAGGACGATATGCAGGGCGACACACTCCAGCAGTACGCCCGAAACCGCGTCGAGGAGCTTCCAGGCGCTGAGCTCGAGCACCCCTTCGGGCCCGACTGGGAGGTATTCAAAGTCCGCGGAAAGGTCTTCATGCTGATCACCGAAACCACTGGTGAGCCGATCGTGATCGTCAAGGCGGACCCGGAAGACGGCAAAGCACTCCGCGAGCAGTACAAGGACATCACCCCCGGCTACCACATGAACAAGCAGCACTGGATCACCTTGAATCCAGGCGGGGACCTGCAAGAGTCTCTCGTCGATGACCTCGTCACCGAGTCCTACCTGCTCGTGGTCGAGAAACTGCCTCGCGCAAAACGCCCGGTCGATCCAGAATTGTTCGGCGACCGGAGAGGGCTGTGACACTTTCGGGCGAGCAGCTGCAGCAGCACGCCCGTGACATAGCGGCGTCGCTTGAGCACGTCACCAATGGGCGCCCGTTCACGCCGCACCTCGATGTGTGGAAGGTGCATGACAAGGTTTTCCTCATCGTCACCGATGATGATCCAGACCTGCAGATCATTACGGTGAAAGTTGATCCCCACCAGGCGGATGCGCTCCGCCGAGACGTCGACACGATCACGAGCGGTCGCTATTTTGACAAGCGGCATTGGATCTCTATCGGGGCCGGCGCCGGGATCACGAAGCAGCTGATCGAATATTTGGTGCACGCGTCCTACGACCTCGCAGACGACCGCGAGCTGAGGCGGCAGTCGTGAGCGAGGCACCGTCACTCTTCGACGTCGACGACGCCTCGCGGCCACTGGCCGATCGGCTCCGACCGCGCACCCTGCACGATGTTGTCGGGCAGGACCATGTTCTCGCGGCGGACGCGCCGATCGGGCGCATGGTCGACGCTCAGAGACTTATATCGATGGTGCTGTGGGGGCCGCCCGGGTCCGGGAAAACCACTATCGCGCGGCTTCTCGCCGAGCAGACCGACCTTGCGTTCGAACCGCTTTCCGCCACCTTCGCCGGCGTCGCGGACCTTCGGAGAGTGTTCCAAGCAGCGCAGCGTCGGCGCGAGCTCGGTCAGGGCACGCTGCTGTTCGTTGACGAGATCCACCGCTTCAACCGCGCCCAGCAAGACTCCTTTCTGCCCTTCGTCGAAGACGGCACCGTCGTCCTCGTCGGCGCGACCACGGAAAACCCCAGCTTCGAACTCAACGGCGCGCTGCTCTCCCGCACCCAGGTCTTCGTTCTGAAGCGCCTCGACGACGTCGCGCTTCGCACCCTCATCACCCGCGCCGAAGCGCTCATCGGTGAGCTGCTGCCGCTGACTGAAGAGGCTCGCCAGGCGCTGATCGCGATGGCGGACGGTGACGGCCGGTACCTGCTGAACATGATCGAGCAGGTGCACGCCCTGCCCGCACCCGTCGACCCTGCCGCCCTCGCCGCCGCCGTGCAGAAGCGGGCACCGCTGTACGACAAAGCCCAGGAAGGCCACTACAACCTCATCTCCGCGCTCCACAAGTCGATGCGCGGCTCCGACCCTGACGCAGCCCTGTACTGGTTGGCACGGATGCTCGAGGGCGGTGAAGACCCCTTGTTCATCGCCCGCCGCATCACCCGATTTGCCACCGAGGACATCGGTATGGCCGACCCGAACGCCGTCCAACAGGCCCTCGCGGCCTGGGATGTCTATGATCGCCTCGGTTCACCCGAGGGAGAACTCGCCATCGCGCAGGCTGTCATTTACCTGGCGACTGCGCCGAAGTCGATCGGCGTGTACCGGGGGTTCACCAAGGCGCGCGCCGCCGCCAAACGCACCGGATCGCTGATGCCGCCCGCACACATCCTCAACGCCCCGACCCGCCTCATGAAAGACCTCGGCTACGGCGACGGCTACCAGTACGACCCCGACACCGAGACCGGGTTCTCTGGCGCGAACTACTTCCCCGACGGCATGCCCCGGCAGACCTTCTATGAACCCACCACCGGCGGATACGAGCGAGCCATCACCGAACGGTTACGTCACTGGGCGCAGCTCCGCCATGGCGATACTCCCCTCCAATCCGACGCGGACTAACTCACCTCCCCCAGGAACCCTGGCAGAAGCTATTGACAATCGATGGAGATCTATCGATGATCGATACATGAGTCCCCCACGCTCCACCGACCTGATCACTCTGCTCGCGTGGATCGCACTCGGGTTGCTCGCCTTCACAGTGCTCGCGGGTGGCCTCCTGATGATCCCGATCGCGGAGTCATCCGCTCGTGCCTTCCCGGAGTTCGCTCACCTCCAGACACCCCTACTCGTCGCAGTAGCCGCATTCGTGGCCTGTGTGGAGGCGATGCTCGGCACGACGGCGATGCTCGTCGGCTGCATCAGGAACAACAGCATCTTCGGCGCTACAGCCCTCCGGCTCGTTGACGTTCTCGCGGGTCTTCTCACCGTCGCCACCGTGATCCTGGCTGCGGTCATCCCCGCACTGCCTGGCCCTCCCCTGCTCGTGCTGGTGTTCCTCGCCAGCGTGCTTGTCGGGGCAACCTTCGTTCTGGTCTTTCTGGTGCTGCGATCGCTGCTGCGCAGCGCTGTCTCCATGCGCGTCGAGCTCGACGAGGTGATCTGATGGCGGTGCGCATCCTCATCGACCGGTTGCTCGTGGAGCGCGGCATGTCGGTGGGTGAGTTCGCCGGCGAGATCGGAATCACTCCGGCCAACGTCGCCGTCCTGAAGAACGGGCGAGCACGGGCCATCCGCTTCTCCACACTCGATGCGATCTGCCGGGTCCTCGCATGCCAGCCGGGCGACATATTGAGCTGGGAAGACGACTGAGGCCGTCGCAGGACCCGTTCTCGGAGTCGCCTCGTCTTCACCGCCAGAATTCGGTGAATTGCTCGGCGAGGGTCATTCCCTGGTCGTACCCTCCCCGCGCAGCCGGCAGTCGAGTCGACGGATCCAAAGCGTTGGCGTTGAACACGTCGCCCGCACCGGCATCCGGAAAGACGGTCTCGACTCTGCTGCCTCCTGCGCGCAGCTCGTCGACCTGGGTTGCGAGATCCATGCCCCACTCCAGCGGTTGCCGCGACCTGCCGCCGAATGGTTCCAGCACCAGCACCCGCCCATATCCGGCCGCCAGGTCCGCGTTCGAGCTACGCCGATAGGCGCCATTGATGTAGGCGTCCTCGCCGATGGGATAGGGCGTCATCGGCGAGGTGCTGGCAGCGACGGCGTCAACCAGGTCGATTCCGCTCTCGCGGTCGAACACCACCGGTTCCCCGGTACGCGCATTGACCGCCGTGATCAGCACACGCTGTTGCGGCCACTGGTGGTTGGGTAGCCGAGCCGCGACGATGTCGCGCCAACGTACCCCGGAAGCCCCGTTGGACGTGTCCATTTCGAGCGCCGCGGCGCCGAACCTGCGGCGCATGTCTGACACATCCTCAGCAGAAGCGATGATTCCTTCCGACCACTCCATATAGGCGGGCCCCGAGAGACGCGGAGCGCCTCCCCTGCCCGCGCCCGCGTTGCCGGTCTGTGGCGCGGGCGCCTCGGCGAGGATGGCGGCATACAGATCTGGGGGTCGGATGCCGCTGGTGATCTGGGCAGCCACTGTGGACCCTGCCGACGTCCCGATGACGAGTTCCGCCTCAGCGAGATCAACGCCGGCATCGCACAGACCGGCGATGAGACCAAGCTGCCATGCATTGCCGGCCGCTCCGGCACCGGCGAGTACCAACGCTCTGTGGGAGTGGTGTTCCGAGACGTCGCCCGAGGTCGTCTCCGAGTTGAACGGACGTGCAGAGTTGAACTGACGTGAAAGATTCATAGTCGTAGCTTTCTGAGAGTGCATGTAGCGCTCCCCGCGACGGCTACGTCAGTCGCGCGATCGTGAACTCACAGGAGCGCCCAGAGTGGACAGTGTGTGCATCGGGCTCACCTCCTCGAATCGTGTCACGTTCGCCGAAAACTCTACCGGCTCGCGCTCGGTGCGACAACCGACGAGCGCCTTCAGATCAAGTGGCCGTCACTCTGAGCGCAGCTCCTCGCGTCGGTGGATCAAGTAGCTGGTTTCGGCAGCGTTGCCCGCCAGCTCGATGGCTGTGTCGTATGCCGCGCGCGCCTCCTCACCGCGGCCCAGCCGACGCAGCAGCTCAGCTCGGGTGGCATGGTAGGCGTGATAGCCGACAAGGTTATTCTCCAGCCGATCGACGAGTGCCAACGCCACGACAGGGCCGTCACGCTCGGCGACCGCGATGGCCCGATTGAGGGCGGCGACCGGCGACGGGTCGAGGCTGACCAGTTGGTCATAGAGGGCGACGACCTGTGACCAGTCGGTATCGCTCATGTCACTCGCGGAGGTGTGCACGGCATTGATCGCCGCGAGGATTTGGTAGCGACCAGGGGCTATTCCGCTGGCCAGACGCTCGCGCACCAACCGATGGCCCTCGGCGATCAGCCCCGAGTCCCATATCCCCCGGTCCTGCTCATCAATACGCACCAATTCACCGACCGCCGAGATTCGTGCGGGGGTGCGGGCCTCGGTGAGGAGCATCAACGCCAGCAACCCGGCCACCTCGCCGTTCTCTGGCAGGAGGGTGCGGATCAGGCGGGTGAGCCGGATCGCCTCGGCCGTGAGGTCCGAACGTATCGGGTCGGTGTCGGGGCCGGTCGCCAGGTAGCCCTCGTTGAAGATGAG
The DNA here is from genome assembly GCF_039538945.1 of Glaciibacter kafniensis. Taxonomy (NCBI): domain Bacteria; kingdom Bacillati; phylum Actinomycetota; class Actinomycetes; order Micrococcales; family Microbacteriaceae; genus Glaciibacter; species Glaciibacter kafniensis. Next base: position 910,167 of record NZ_BAABCN010000002.1, read on the forward strand.
GTAGAGCACAGCGAGCACGCCGGAGACACGTCCAGGGAGATCCTCCAGCGACGGCACCTGAAACGGGATGCGCGCCTCCTTGATCTTCAGCTTTGCGCGGGTGATCCGCCGCGCCATGGCTGTCTCCTGTACCAGGAAGGCCCGTGCAATCTCAGTAACGGTCAGTCCGCCGACAATGCGCAGCGTCAGTGCCACGCGGGCCTCCATCGCGAGCGCCGGGTGGCAGCAGGTGAAGATCAGCCGGAGTCGCTCGTCGTCGATGGCGCCCAGCGACTCCGGCGGGTCGTCGTCGAACACCAGCTGCGCCTCCCTGTGTTTGCCATCACGCTTGTTCTCACGACGGATACGGTCAATGGCTTTGCGGTAGGCCGTGGTGGTCAGCCAACCGCCGGGGTTCGGTGGCACGCCGTCGGCTGGCCACCTCTCGGCGGCCGTCGCGAACGCCTCCCCCGCGGCCTCCTCGGCAATATCGAGGTCACCGAAACGCTTGGTCAGGGCAGCGACCACTCTGGCCCACTCCTCGCGGTGGGCCTGAGTGATCGCCTCCCCAGCATCCATCACACTCAGTGGGCCAGGAGCGGCCTGTCGGTGAGGATCGCTGCTCCTCCCCTGTTATCGACCACAGTCGCCGTGCTGGGTGCCGCCAGACCCCCGGCGAAGACCCAATGGCCATCCGCGTGAAGCCGATCGTTGAAGACGTCAATGGCAGCCATCTCCGTCGCGGTCGCAAGACCGGGGTTATCGAAAACCACAGAAACCAAATACTGCATCTCGAATCATCTCCTGCCGGTAGTGTGCCTCAGGTGCCGGAGCCCCGGTAGGTGTTGATCACCACGCCGTCAGGCAGGGCAGGGCTCCCGACCAGGGCCAATCGCGAGAACGGCGAGTTCTGCCAGCACCGATGCATCCTGCGCCTGCTGAGCGCCACGCAAGAATGGCTTGGCGAACATCAGACGATTCTGACCGTCGAGACACTACTTGTTATGAGCACACAATTGATGGAGAGCCGATGAGCGAGCGGATGTGGCTGGATTCCGGCGGCTCGGAGGCGTTCGGGCACCTCTATGACAAGCACATCACCTCGGTGTACCGGTATGCGCTTCGGATGCTGGGCAGCATTCCAGATGCCGAGGACATAGCCCAGGAGGTCTTCGTACTCGCGTGGGTCAAAAGGTCGAAGATTCGAGTTGTCGACCAATCCCTCCTGCCGTGGTTGTTGGTCACGACGCGAAACCTCAGCTTGAACAAAATCAAGCTGCTCCGCAGGGACGCGCGTCACACCTCTCTGGACTCCGGTGAAGTTTTCGCGCTTCATCCGCAACCAGGCGCAGAAGACGTGGCCATCGCGCAGCTTCTTGGAGACGCCATCAACGAAGCGATCGACGAACTCTCCGACACTGACCAGACCCTGTACCACCTGTGCATCTCCCAAGGGCTCAGCTATCAGAAGTCAGCTGACCTCCTCGGCGTCACTCACGGTGTCGTCAGAAACCGGCTCTCTGCGCTGCGACGCACACTTCGGCTCAAACTCGCCACCCAGCAAGAAGGACTGTCATGACTACACACCTCGGCCCCACCACGGAGCAGATCACGTCGATGCGGACCGCCGTGATGGAACGGGTAGCCCCCCACGATGCAGCTGCCCCCACGGCGCTGAAACCTCAGAGCGCAGGACCACGCCGATTCGGACTCGTCGCGATCGGGATCGGAGCGATCGCCGCGGCTCTGATCGTCATGGGAGTGATCATGCCGGTCGGCAGCACCGGTGGCGCGACCGCCCAAGCCGCGGAGTTCCTGACCACTGCCGCAAACGCGACGATCGAGACCTCCGATCCCGTGGTCGGACCCGGTCAATACCTCCGCATCTCAACCAACAGCGCTTCCGGCGCTTCGAACGGCGGCGACCGGACAATGTGGCTCATACCGACCACCGGCGTGCTCTACATTCCTGCGGATCGCACCCACACCTGGGTCTGGGAACGCCACGAACTCCCTGCGACCGTGTTCTTCGGCGAGGCGGGGCGAGCGGCGGCAGAGCGTTACGATCTCGATCCCGATAACCAGAACGATCCGCTTCGCAATGGAGTGCTTCGCGCGGAAGGGGGCGCCTTCTTCGGCGGATCCGTGCAGTCAGAACGAGTGCTTGATCAGTTGCCTCGCGACCCGTCAGCGCTCCGCGATCACTTCTATGACGAGTACAGTGGCGGATCGTCGTCAATCGATGAAGACGTCTGGGTGCGCATCACCGGACTTCTCCGCACCGGCGAAGTGCCGGCGGATCTCCGCGCCGCTCTTTACCGCACCCTCGCACTCATCCCCGGAGTCACCATCACCGAGGAGGAAGTAACCCTCGATGGTCAAGCGGGTGTCGCTCTGGGGCGCACCGAACCGGCCAGAGGGTCGATCGCGCGCGAGGAGATCATCATCGACCCGATCACAGGTCTCTTGATTGGGGAACGGACCGTCACCCTCGCGGATCAGGAGGACATCCCAGCCGGCACGACAATCAGTTGGTCCTCAGTGCACACCAGCGTTGTCGACGTCACACCCTAGAAAGGGCCACGCCAGAACCATCCACGCTGATGTTCCCGATGGGTCTTCCATCGGGAATATCAGCGTGTCCTTCATGGCCAATGGGTCATTCCGCCGGCGGCTCCCACAGCTCGATCGGCAGGCCCTCTGGATCATGGATGCGGGCGAAGCAACCATAGTCGGCGGTGTCCCACTCGGGCCGACGCTCGACAGGGATGCCCGCCGCCTCCAGCTGTGCGGCCAACGCATCGAGCTCCGTGACGCGAAGGTTGAGCATAAACGACTGGTCCACTGCAAAATAGTCGGTGTCGGATGCAAAGGGAGCAAAGACGGTCGTGCCCGCCTGCTGCGTCCAGATGGCGCCCTGACCGGCGTCAATGCCGAGGTGCTCGCGATACCACGCCGCCCGCGCATCCGGATCGCGGCTGCGAAAGAAGAGTCCACCGATTCCCGTCACTCCCATAAACTGTCTCCTCGCTTCACGCGACCTCGTCGAGCGACTCCTGCGTCGTCAACCGAGCGCCGTCTGAGCGCCTTCAGTCGCTGGCTGGCGGCCAGCTTACCGGCGAGATCTGACCAGAACCCACTCGATACGGAGGTCACGGCGTCTGAACAACATCGGGAGTTGAAAGAATGACGAGTCGTTGGGTCGCTCGTGTCATCGCGACGTAGCGATCAACCGCGCCTTCGATGCCCGTGCCAAACGAGTCGGGGTCGACGAGTACAACCAGATCGAACTCGAGGCCTTTCGACAGCTCCGGGGTCAGCGAGCGGATGCGGGACGTCGCCTGGAACGTGTCGGCTTCGGTGCCCCCGGCCCTGACAACGCAGGCGATCCCCTCCGCGTGCGTGTCAAGCCAGGCGTCGAGGATCGACCCCAGCTCCGACACCAACCCGTGTTCGACCGGGACACCACTGCTGCGAATCGACCTCGGCACGTTGACGTTCGGGAGAACGGCCCGGATGACCGGCTCGGCTTCGGCCATGACCTCTTCCGGCGTGCGGTAGTTGATGCTCAACGTGGTCTGGCTGATCCGGCTGAACCCGACCCGCTCGAGCCGCTCCTGCCACGACTCGCTGAAGCCATGCCGCGCCTGGGCTCTGTCTCCCACGATGGTGAAGCTCCGTGACGGGCACCGCATCAGCAGCATCCGCCACTCTGCGTCGGTCAACTCCTGCGCCTCGTCGACGATGATGTGGGCAAATGGCCCGGCGAGCAGATCTGGGTCGGAGCTTGGCAGCGCGGTTTCGTCAACGAGGCTGTTCTGGGCGTCTTGTCCGCGCAGCGTCGACATCACGAGCAGCTCAGAGTCATCGGATGCGATCAGGTCGTCCACGACTCGGGTCATCTGTTCGCGTTCGGATGCAGCCTGGGTCTCACGCTGACGGTTTCGTCGGGCTGATTCCGGGTCGCCGACTCGAAGCCGCGCGGCGTCCAGGAAGGGCAGGTCGGAGACCGTCCAGGCCCGGGAGTCCGCGCGCTGGAGCGTCTGGATCTCGGCGGAGGTGAGCCAGGGGGCACACCTCTGCAGGTACGCGGGCACCGACCACAGGTCTGCGACGATGCCGAGCGGGTCGAGTAGCGGCCAGGCCCGCGTGAAGGTGCGCGTCAGAGTGTCGTTCTGCACCAAGGATCTGCGCAGCAGGTGGGGAGGCACGCTCTCGTCGTCGACCTGGTCGGTCACAATGTCGAGAAGCGCATCCCAGACCTGATCGCGGGCCTCGTTGTGCGGAGTACCTTCAGGCGCCGCGTCGAACGCCTCTGCCCACTCAGCGGTGCTGAGCCACACATCCGCCCAGGGAGTCTCAACGGTCAGACCCTGTGACGGGGGTTGTTCGTAGAATCTGACCGCGGCCTCGACGGCATCCATGAGGTCGCCGGATGCCTTCACCGCCGCCACTCCCGAGTCGGACTCCACCGGTGCGGCGGCGCCCTCGGCCATGAAGTCGCGCAGCGTGCAGATCTGCACGCTCTCCTCCCCCAGGCTCGGCAACACATCGTTGACGTAGGCCAAATACGCCTGGTGCGGACCGACAAACAACACACCACCGCCGCCGCGAGCGATCCGTGAGTCGGAGTACAGGAGATACGCCGCACGGTGCAGAGCGACAACCGTCTTGCCGGTGCCGGGACCGCCGTCGACGACGAGCGTGCCGCGAGAGCCGGCACGAATGATGGCGTCTTGGTCGGCTTGGATGGTGCCGAGCACGTCGCGCATCTGCGGCGATCTGCTGCTTCCCAGGCTGGCGATGAAGGCGGACTGGTCGTCGAGCGCGGCGCGCCCGTCGAGTCCGGCGTAGGCGAACACCTCGTCCCAGTAGTCGCTGATCCGCCCGTGATTCCAGCGATATCGGCGGCGACTGACCACTCCCATGGGGTTGGCGTGGGTCGCGCCGAAGAACGGTTCGGCCGCTGGAGAACGCCAGTCGAGCAGGAGCCGGTTGCCCGCGCGGTCCGTGAGCCCGAGCCGCCCAATGTAGATCGGCGCTGAGCTCTCTGCACTGACAATGTGCCCGAGGCAGAGGTCCAACCCGTAACGACCCAGCGTGCGCAGGCGAGCAGTCAGCCGGTGGATCTCCAAATCCCGGTCCATCGCTTCCTGGCCGCTTCCGCCGTGCGCCCTGCGTTCAATAGCGAGGCGGTGAGACAGCTCGGTGATCGACTGCTCGAGGCTCTCCGCAATGGCCGCGAAGTGCCGCTCGTCACCGGCGATGAGCTTCGGGTCAGCCTTGGTTGCGAGTCGGTCGGCAAGGTCAAATGCACTGGTGATCAACTCCACGACAGCACCTTTCGGTATGACACGGCCCACGGCAAATTGGGGCTCGACCGACAAGTGTGCGCCATGACCTGGGGCTTGCCGCAAGTGCCCCTGTCAGTTGTAGATTGAAAGTAGCGGGATCAGTTGAAGGCGAAGGTCCACGCACCGGACACATCGACACGGAGAGCAGAGACCTTCCAGCCTGCAGCTCCGGACATCGTCATCTGCTCACGAAGCGTCTCCCAAACGAGCGGGAGCGGCCCGGGAAACTCACCGACATGCTCGCTGGCGCCCACCTACCCCGCGTTTCACAACTCAGCCGAGCCGCCTCGTCAGCGTGATCGGCCCGTCTGCCGTGACTGCGATGGTGTGCTCCGAGTGCGCGGTGCGACTTCCGTCTGCGCTGCGCAGAGTCCACCCATCCGGGTCAACCCGGAGCTTGTCTGTACCGCGCATGAACCAGGGCTCGATCGCGATCACCAGACCCTCCTTCAGCGGATACCCGCGGCCAGGCCGGCCGGAGTTCGGCACGGGAGGGTCGCCATGCATCGTGCGTCCGACTCCGTGACCGCCGAATTCCGTATTGACCCGGAGACCCGCCTCGGCTGCGACGCTGCCGATGGCGTGCGAAATGTCGCCGATCTTGTTCCCAATCACAGCGGCCGCGATTCCCGCGTCGAGAGCGCGCTCGGTGAGCCTGATCAACTCGAGGTCCTGCTCGCTTGCGGTGCCGACCACGATGCTGATGGCGGAATCAGCTACCCAGCCGTCCACGTTTGCGGCGAAATCCAGGGTCAGAAGGTCACCATCGTGAAGGCGATACGAGTGAGGCTTGCCATGCAAAACCGCATCGTTGACCGACGTGCACAGCACATAGCCAAACGGTCCGGATCCGAAGGATGGCGCATAGTCCAGGTAACACGATTCGGCGCCGCGTTGACGGATGAGCTCGTGCGCGAAGGCATCAAGCTCCAGGAGGTTTACGCCAACGTCGGCACGGGCCTTCAGCGCTGCGAGCGTCGAGGCGACGAACTCCCCCGCTGCCTTCATCTCGTCGATCTCGCGTGCTGTGCGCAGCTCGATCATTCGCCACCTACCTTTCGGGGAGCCATCCACAGCTCCGGTATCATCATACCGGTACTATCATTGGTGCCATGGTACGTGTTCCGCTTTCTCCCGAAGAGCTCAAACGAGGCAAGGACCTCGGTGCTGCCCTGCGCACAGCGCGTGGCCCACAGACGATGGTCTCCACTGCAGCCCGTGCGGGGGTGTCCGTTGAAACACTCCGCAAGATCGAGACTGGCCGCAGCCCGTCACCGGAGTTCTTCACGATCCAGCGAATCTGCTCGGCACTAGGCATCGCGATGGATGACTTGCTGACGCACCGCTCAGGGTCCGACCGCGAACGCGCCGTCGCAGCGGCCATCCCCGCGCGTCCGTAGTGAGCACTGCGGTCTCGGAGTAGCGATTGGCGTGACACAGGTAAGGCCCCGGTTTGACTCACGAATCGCATCAGCGCGGCCCGCAGAGAAACGATTCGCTATCATGAAGGTTTCTACGCGAACGGCGAACTAAGACGCGGAATCCTCGGGTGCCGGGTGGATGACCATGCCGAATTCATTCACCGGCTCAAACACGTCAGCGTCACCGGCATTCGTCTGCGGTACCGGGCAGATCAGTCGAGTGTTTTGCACAGAGTGGTCGATGACGTGCTCACGCATCGAACGCCCGCAGAGTGGACAGCCAGCCAGATCGAGAGTGGTCTCCGCGTCGTATCGGCCTGGCGGTGGCGGAGTTTCGAATGCTGGTCGAAGCTTGTCTTCCACCCACTCGAAGAGGTGAGCGTATGCCCCGTTCGCCCTGGACTTCTTCTCGTCAGCCATGCCCACACGATACGCCGGATTGCGCTGATCTGCACGGCTTTATCGGCGATGAGCAGTACAGGGCGACGACGTGGTCAAGCCTCGCCGAATCCCGATTCGATCAGTGCGGCCAAAGCGTCCACGGCCGGCTTTCCTTCTTCGTCAACAGTGCTGATCTCGACCGCTTTGCCTCGAGTGAGCCCCAGAGCCATAATGCCGAGCAGGCTCTTCGCATCCTTGCCGTTGACTGTTACCCGCACCGGAAAGGTGGTGGCAAGTTTGACGAAATCGGCGGCGGGCCGTGCGTGCAAACCATCGGCGTTGATCAGCGTCACCGTGCGGGTGTAGCCGGCGGATGCGCCATCCTGCTGGCCACGTGTCTGGCCGGACGCTGGCTGAACCGGAGCCGCTTGCACCGAATTCGCCGATTGGGCCGCGGCGATCACAGCAGCGAGATTCTCCCCTGACTCGGCGGCAACCGCTGCGGCAACTCCGCCCTCAACGAGGGGCGCATCGACGATCACCACACGGTCGCGGTCAGCCTCATCGAGAAAGTCTCTCGCCGTCTCAGCGGTCAGTATCGCTGAGCCCAGATCGCAGAGCACCACAACTCCTGCGCCGGTGTCGGCCGACGAGATCCCCGCGCTGACCTTCTCAAAGCTTGTGCCGATACTTCCTTCGTCGGTGCCCCCCGCGGCGATGAGACGTGCGTTCGGCGCCATCTGCCTGGCAAGTTCGACGAGGCCGTCGGCGATCTTGTCGCTGTGCGAGACGAAGACGACTCCGACGCGCGATTCGGATTCAGCCACGGCTACTCCTGTCCGGCCGCTTCGGCGGCTGCCCGCAGCAGAAGCGCAGTGGACTCGGCTCCGGGGTCACGATGACCGATCGCCCGCTCCCCCAGGTAGCTTGCCCGCCCCTTGCGAGCGACCCACGGCTCGGTGGCAACGGCCCCGGCCAGTGCGGCGTCAGCGGCCTGCCTGAGGATCTCAGCGGTGCTCGCGCCGGCCGCGTTCGCCGCAGTTGCCGCGTCAACGGCAGGGGTCCAGGAGTCGACCATTGTCTTGTCGCCGGACTCCGCCTTGCCCCGAAGAACGATGCCGTCACGGGCAGCGGTGAGAAACGTGGCGAGACCGTTGCCGTCGAGTTCAACCTGGCCAACGACCGAGAGTGCAGCTTTGAGAAAAGCGGTGCCGTAAAGCGGTCCAGCAGCTCCGCCGACCGTGGAGATCAGCGTTGTGGCGACGACCTTGAAGACGTCGGCCGGCGTCGCTGTGTCGGACAGCTCGTCGAGCTTCGGAAGGGCCGCTTGAAACCCGCGATCCATGTTCTCGCCATGGTCACCGTCACCGATGTCTCGATCAAGCGTGTTCAGAGCGGCGCGATTCAGCGCGATGTCCGCAGCACTCCGTCTGATCCAGGCTTCCGCCCAGTCGGCTCCCACGCTCATTCGGTCTCCTTCTCCAGCTCTGAACTCGACCGCAAGAGGGCTCTGCAGCCCCCGTTCCCTACCGACCCCATCGCAGCGCAGCGGTGTGGACCGGCGCATCCCAGAGCGCGGTCAACTCGTCATCCAATTTCAACACGCTAACCGACACACCCTGCATTTCGAGGGAGGTGGTGAAGTTTCCGACCAACGACCGGGTGACCTCGATTCCCTTTTCGGCGAGCACCTCGGCCGCACGACGGTAGACGATGTAGAGCTCGATTTGCGGAGTTCCGCCCATTCCGTTCACCAACAGAAGCACCTTGTCGCCCGAGACGAATGGCACATCCTCAACAACTGCGCCAAGCAACCTGTCGACAATCGCATCGGCCGGTTCGAGCTTGATGCGTTCCCTGCCCGGTTCGCCGTGGATGCCGATGCCAATTTCAATTTCGTCATCGGCCAACGTGAAGCTCGGCTCGCCGGCGTGCGGAACGACACACGGAGTCAGGGCAACACCCATGGTGCGCACCTGTGCGTTCACCCTTTCGGCGATCTCAGCAACTCCGGCGAGGTCGTCCCCGCGCTCAGCAGCTGCACCGGCGATCTTTTCAACGAGGACCGTGCCGGCGACGCCGCGGCGACCTGCCGTGTAGAGCGAGTCTTTGACTGCCACATCGTCGTTGATGATTACCGCGCGCACCTCGATGTCCTCGGCCGCCGCGAGGTCAGCGGCGGTCTCGAAATTGAGCACGTCACCGGTGTAGTTCTTGACGATGTGCAGAACCCCGGCACCGCCGTCGACGGCTTTCGTCGCGGCGAGGATGGGGTCGGGGGTCGGAGACGTGAAAACGGCCCCTGGAACTGCGGCATCCAACATCCCTGGCCCGACGAAGCCGCCGTGCATGGGCTCATGACCGCTGCCGCCGCCGCTCACAATTCCCACTTTTCCGGACACGGGTGCGTCGCGACGCACGATGAAGATCGGATCAAGAGAGACCGTGACCAGATCGGCATGGGCTGCACCGAAACCAGAAACCGCTTCGGTAACGACATTCTTCGGATCATTGATGAGCTTCTTCATGAGCTTCCGTCCACTCGGTATATCGGACACGACCCGAACCTCGGCTCCAGCTCGAATCGTCGTTGTTCTCCCGCTCAAACTACGCCATGCTCGCCCGCGCGGTAAGGGCACACTGTGCGAGCTCTGGCCATTCCCCTCGCCGAGCGCCGAGGCTAGGGTGTAGCCAAACGCTCACCCCGGCCCTGTTCGTTGCAGCTACTCGTCTTATCTCCGCATCACAGGTGCAGCAGCCCGCGCCGGCCCGCACTGTTTTGAGTCAGCCCAACGGAGGTCACAATGACTGATTACATTCTCGCGATCGACCAGGGAACGACGAGTTCTCGGGCGATCATCTTCGACAAAGCAGGCTCGGTCATCTCGACCGGGCAGCTGGAACATGAACAGATCTTTCCGCAGGCCGGGTGGGTCGAACACGACCCGAAGCAAATCTGGGACAACGTGCGCGAGGTGATCGGTCAAGCCCTGGCAAAGGCCAACATCACTCGCCACAACATCAAGGCCGTCGGCATCACGAACCAGCGTGAAACGGCAGTCGTCTGGGACAAGACGACCGGAGAGCCGGTGTACAACGCCATCGTCTGGCAGGACACCCGCACCCAACCGATCGTCGACCGCCTCGCAGCGGACGGCGGTGTCGAGCGGTTCAAGCAGCAGGTCGGCCTTCCCCTGGCGACGTACTTCTCTGGCACGAAGATCGTCTGGATTCTCGAGAACGTGCCAGGCGCCCGCGAAAAGGCTGAGGCCGGCGACCTCCTGTTCGGCACGACCGACACCTGGGTGCTCTGGAACCTCACCGGCGGCGTCAACGGTGGCGTTCACGCCACGGATGTCACCAACGCGTCACGCACGATGTTCATGGATCTCGAGACACTCCAGTGGGACGACGCCATCCTCGCCGCATTCGGGGTGCCGAAGTCGATGCTGCCGACGATCAAGTCCTCGTCAGAGGTCTACGGAACCGTCGAGGAGCATTCGCTACTTCGGGAAGTGCCAGTCGCCGGCATCCTGGGCGACCAACAGGCAGCCACCTTCGGCCAGGCCGCCTTCGACACCGGCGAGGCCAAGAATACCTACGGCACCGGAAACTTCTTGATCTTCAACACCGGGGAGGAGATCGTTCATTCGAAGAACGGCCTGCTCACCACCTTGGGTTACAAACTCGGCGACGCGTCGCCGCACTACGCGTTGGAAGGATCGATCGCGGTGACCGGTGCGCTGGTGCAGTGGTTGCGCGACAACCTCGGCATCATCTCGTCGGCCGACGAGATTGAGGCGCTGGCCAAAACAGTCGATGACAACGGTGGCGCGTACTTCGTGCCGGCATTCTCCGGCTTGTTCGCTCCGTATTGGCGCGCGGATGCCCGTGGCGCACTGGTCGGTCTGACCCGCTTCGTCAACAAAGGCCACATCGCCCGCGCAGTTCTGGAGGCGACAGCGTTCCAGACCCGCGAGGTGATCGACGCGGTCAACGCCGATTCGGGAGTACCGCTGACCGAGATCAAGGTCGACGGCGGAATGATCGCGAACAACCTGCTGATGCAGTTCCAAGCCGACATCCTGGGTGTACCGGTGGTGCGTCCCGTCGTCGCCGAGACGACGGCACTCGGTGCTGCCTACGCGGCGGGTCTCGCTGTCGGTTTCTGGAGCGATCTTGATGATCTGCGCGCCAACTGGCAGGAAGACAGCCGGTGGACGCCGAAGATGGATGAAGCCGAACGGGCACGCCAGCTGCGCAATTGGAAGAAGGCAGTGACGAAGACGTTTGACTGGGTCGACGAGGACGTCAACTGACGAACCCGCTGACAACAACAGCAGAAATCGACCGACCGGGCCGCTCAGGCCCGGTCGGTCGAACTCTGTTCCCACGCCGGGTGACGCGCGACCGGCTCAGCCTCGAGTCGCGGCGACCCACTGGGAGAGTTTGTTCGCGGCGGAACCTGAATCGATGGCCTCCGCGGCAACGAGCATCTGTGTGCGGAAGCGATCGAGGATGCTGATCTGACTCTGTGAGGGATCCTGTGCCAACTCGAAGGACACCAGGCCGGCCGCCGCGTTGAGCAGCACGATGTCGCGAACGGGTCCCACATCGCCGGCCAGAACCGAGTGCACCACCGCTGCGTTGTGGGCAGCGTCTCCCCCTGTCAAGTCGCTCATCTTCGAGCGCTTGATTCCGAGGTCGCGTGGATCGATGTCGTGCTCAGTCACCAGTCCGCGGGAGATCTCCCAGACGTGGCTGTGACCAGTGGTGGTCATTTCGTCGAGGCCGTCGTCGCCGCGGAAGACGAGGGCGGTGGCCCCGCGCGTCTGGAACACACCGACAAAGAGCGGCACGCGAGAGAGTGCGGCGACACCGACGGCCGAGGCTTCGGGTCTGGCCGGGTTGCACAGCGGACCCAGATAGTTGAAGACCGTGGGGATGCCCAGCTCGCTGCGAGTCGCCGCAGCATGGCGAAACCCCGGATGGAATGCCGCAGCGTAGGCAAACGTGATTCCCGTCACATCCAGAATCTCAGCGACGGTGGTGGCAGACAGCGTGAGGTCGATGCCCAACGCCGCGAGCACATCCGACGCGCCCGAGTCGGAGCTTGCCGCACGATTGCCGTGCTTGATTACGGGCACGCCAGCGGCCGCACAAACGATCGATGCCATCGTCGACACGTTCACCGTGCCGAACCTGTCACCACCGGTGCCGACGATGTCCAGAGCCATGGGGTTGACCGGGAGCGGAATGGCGTGATCGAGGATGGCATCGCGGAATCCGACGATCTCATCGACGGTCTCCCCCTTGGCCTGAAGTGCCACAAGAAACGCGCCCATCTGGGCATCTGTGGCCTCGCCGACCATGATCTGTTCCATGCTCCAGGCGGCGTCGGCAACGCTCAAGTCCTCTCCACGGAGAAGGGAGCTCAGGATATTGGGCCAAGACTGCAATTCCAGCATGCGCACAATCGTAGGGGAATCTGGCTAATCCCCCGAAATCACGCGGGATATCGACGCCCGGTAAGGCTTACCTAACCATAACCATTGGGCGACAGGCACGCCTCAATGAGAAAAACCTGTACGAATATCGGCCATAATGGAGGGGTGACGAGCACCTCAATTACTCATACGGCTGTTGCGCCGGTAGTGAACAGGCCCAACAGCGTGGCAGTGGGCACCATTGTCTGGCTAGGCAGCGAAGTTATGTTCTTCGCCGGCCTATTTGCCATCTACTTCACCCTTCGGTCGACTTCGCCCGAACTGTGGCAGTTCGAGACCGACAAGCACAACTTCACCTACGCGCTGATCAACACACTGATCCTGGTGTCCTCCTCGGTGACATGCCAGTTCGGTGTGTTCGCTGCAGAGCGACTGCAGGCTCGGGCAACCGGCTGGAAGCCGAGTCAGTGGGGCATGGTCGAGTGGTTCTTCCTCACCTACGCCCTGGGTGCCATCTTTGTGTCCGGCCAGGTGCTTGAGTACGCGACGTTGGTCTCTGAAGGCATCTCGCTCAGCTCCAATGCGTATGGCTCAGCCTTCTACATCACAACCGGATTCCACGGAATCCACGTGACCGGTGGTTTGATCGCATTCCTCCTGGTCATCGGTCGCGCTTTCGCGGTCAAGCACTTCGGCCACAAAGAAGCGACCAGCGCCATCGTGGTCTCTTACTACTGGCACTTCGTCGACGTCGTCTGGATCGGGCTCTTCCTGGTCATTTACGTTCTCAAATAGAAATCAGGAGCGGACAACCACAGCATGCCCGAGAACAGAAAACCCACTACCCGGCAGGGTCGCAAAGCCGGTCGTCGCCACCCCATGGCCAGCGTTGCCCTGATCGCTATCGGTCTGCTCTTCACTGGAGGCGCGTACGCAGCCTTCAGCGCTTCGAGCGCAACCGCTCAGGCGGATGCAACAAGCCAGCAGACCATTGAAGAGGGCAAGAAGCTCTTCGCCGCCAACTGCGCCACCTGCCACGGCCTTGCTGCCGATGGCACCGGTGACGGCCCCAGCCTGATCGGTGTCGGCGCTGCCGCTGTCGACTTCCAGGTCGGAACCGGCCGCATGCCGATGGCAGTCAACGGTCCGCAGGCAGAGCAGAAGCCCGTGCAGTTCACTGACGAGCAGATTTCGGCTCTTGCCGCATACGTCGCCTCCCTGGCACCCGGCCCCGCTATTCCAGAGGGCGAAGTTCTCGATGGCAATGGCGACCTGTCCAACGGTGGAGAGCTGTTCCGCATCAACTGCGCAATGTGCCACAACGTCGCCGGCGCCGGTGGCGCACTCACCGAGGGAAAGTTCGCTCCCCCTCTGACGGGTGTTTCAGCCACGCACATCTACGAGGCCATGGTCACCGGTCCGCAGAACATGCCGGTCTTCAATGACATGAACATCACGCCTGAGGGCAAGCGCGACATCATCAGCTACCTCAAGTACCTCGAGAACAACCCGTCGCCGGGCGGTTTTGCGCTGGGCTCGCTCGGACCCGTTTCAGAGGGCTTGTTCCTCTGGATCTTCGGTCTGGGTGCAGTCGTGGCGTTGACCGTGTGGATCACGGCGAAGTCGAACTAACCGGATACCGGTTCATGACACAGCGTATAAAGCCCCTGAAGGAGAACAATGGCCAAGGACGATAACGGCGGGAAGGACCTGATCGCCGCCGACTCGCCCGGCGCACACGCGGAGGCATCCTCCGGTATCGCCGTCGTCGCACGGGATGCCGTCGCCAACCCAGGTCTCCCCCCGCACCGCAAGCGTGTGACCGATCTTCACCCGAAGGCTGAACGCCACGCCGAGCGTGCCGTCTACACGCTCTTCTACCTGTCGATCGTGGGCAGCATCTGGGCGATTGCCGCGTACATGATCTTTCCGATGGAGGGTGACGACGTCGGATCCGTTCGACTGAACAACCTGTTCATCGGTCTCGGTCTGGCCCTCGCGCTTCTGGCACTCGGTATCGGCGCAGTCCACTGGGGCAAGGCGCTCATGTCCGACCACGAGGGCGTCGACGAGCGTCACCCGGTGCAGGGCAGCGACGAGACCCGTGCTCGCGCCGTGGAGATCTTCCAGGAAGCGAACGAGGAGTCAGGTTTCGGCCGTCGTACCCTCATTCGCAACAGCCTGATCGGCGCGCTCGTCGTGTTCCCGCTGCCGGCAGTGGTTCTGTTCCGCGGCCTCGGCCCGCAAAACGTCGACCCGGTCGAAGCTCTTTCACACACCATGTGGAAAAAGGGCATGCGCCTGACGATCGACCCGAGCGGCACCCCGATCAAGGCATCGGATGTCACACTCGGCTCGGCGTTCCACGTGATCCCCGAAGGTCTGGTCGACCTGGAGCACGGCAAGCTCGAAGAGAAGGCCAAGGCCGCAGTTCTGCTGATGCGCTTGAAGCCAGAAGATCTCCACGAGCAGCCTTCACGCAAGAACTGGTCGTACGACGGCATCGTCGCGTACTCCAAGATCTGCACCCACGTCGGTTGCCCTGTCGCTCTCTACGAGCAGCAGACACACCACCTGCTCTGCCCGTGCCACCAGTCACAGTTTGATGTTTCAAACGAGTGTGCGGTCATCTTCGGACCGGCCAAGCGGCCGCTCCCCCAGCTGCCGATCACCGTTGACTCTGAGGGCTACCTGATCGCGCAGAGCGACTTCACCGAACCCGTCGGACCGAGCTTCTGGGAGCGTTCTTGAGCACGTCAACCACCACGAGCGCACCCGTCGAGGCTAAAAAGTCGGGTGGCTTCACCGCCTCCGCGGCGAATTACCTCGACGAGCGCACCAGCATCTCTACTGCGGTCAAGGAACTGGGTCGCAAGATCTTTCCTGATCACTGGTCCTTTCTTCTCGGTGAAGTGGCGCTGTACAGCTTCGTCATTATTCTTCTCTCCGGAAGCTTCCTGACCTTCTTCTTCCAGGCGTCTATGGCGCAGCTGCACTACGACGGTTCCTTCGTTCCGTTGAAGGGCGTCGAGATGTCTGCCGCCATGGCGTCGTCCCTCGACATCTCCTTTGATGTTCGCGGTGGATTGCTGATGCGCCAGGTTCACCACTGGGCGGCTCTTCTCTTCGTCGCCTCTATCGGCCTGCATATGCTGCGCATCTACTTCACCGGTGCGTTCCGCAAACCGCGTGAGCTCAACTGGGTGATCGGCTTCGTGCTGTTCATCCTCGCGATGGCTGAAGGATTCACCGGCTACTCCCTCCCCGATGACCTGCTCTCCGGAAACGGTCTGCGCATCATCGACGGTCTCGTCAAGGGCATCCCGCTGGTCGGAACCTGGATCTCGTTCCTGTTGTTCGGTGGTGAGTTCCCGGGCGAAGACATCGTCGGACGCCTCTACTCGTTGCACATCCTGCTGCTGCCGGCTTTGGTCGTCGCGTTCATCGCAATGCACCTTCTGTTCGTGGTTGTTCACAAGCACACGCAGTACCCCGGTGCAGGCAAGACCAACCAGAACGTCGTCGGATTCCCGGTTCTCCCGGTCTACGCTGCGAAGGCCGGTGGATTCTTCTTCATCGTCTTCGGCGTCGTGATGCTGATGGCCTCGCTGTTCACGATCAACCCGATCTGGAACTATGGACCGTACGACCCGTCCCCCGTCTCCGCCGGCACCCAGCCTGACTGGTACATCGGATTCGCCGACGGTGCACTGCGCCTGATTCCGCCGGGACTCGAGACCGTGTGGCTGAACCACACGTGGTCCTGGAACATCATCATCCCGCTGGTCGTCATCGGCATCTTCATCGTGCTCGTGATGTTCTACCCGTTCATCGAGGCCTGGATCACCGGTGACAAGCGTGAGCACCACATCCTCGACCGCCCGCGCAACGCTCCGACCCGCACCGCGATCGGCGCAGCCGGTGTGACCTTCTACGCCGGCCTCTGGGCCGCCGCGTCGTCGGACATCATCGCGACTCACTTCCATCTCACGATGGAAGGCGTCATCCACGGCATCCAGGCCATCACCATCCTCGGACCGGTTCTCGCCTACTTCCTCACCAAGCGCATCTGCTTGGCGCTGCAGAAGAAGGACCGCGAGATCGTGCTTCACGGCTACGAGTCAGGTCGCATCGTTCGCCTCCCCGGCGGCGAGTACATCGAGGTGCACCAGCCGGTCGATGAGTACGAGCGCTGGAAGCTCATCAGCCACACGGACTACAAGCCGCTGATGATTCGTCCGAACGCGAAGGGGCAGATCACGGCCGGCCAGCACCTGCGTGCCGCGCTGTCCCGTTGGTTCTTCGAAGACCGGATCGCACCGGTCAGCCAGAAGGAACTCGAACAGTCGCACGGCGATCACCACTAGTCACAACGGCTGATCGGAACCAACACAACAGATCGGGTATCGATGTCACTCCAGACTTTGTCGGAGTGGCTTCGATGCCCGGTCTGTTTTTCTGTGCTCCTGCCGCGCGAACCACTCACGCTTGTCTGCGCCGCAGGGCACTCCTACGATGTGAACAAGCGGGGCTTCCTTACCCTCTTGCGCTCACAGGGACTGATCGGTGACAGCGCCGAGATGCTTGATTCCCGTGACGCGTTTCTGGGAACGGGATGGTACTCCGCGCTGCGCGATGCGGTCACCCGCGTCGTGTCCGCTGAAACACCTCACACCGTCGTCGATTTCGGCTGTGGCACCGGCTACTACCTGGCCGGCATACTCGACCAGACGCCATCCGCCCGCGCCCTCGCCGTCGACATCTCCCCCGCGGCGGTTGCACGCACGGTGCGCGCCCTCGAGCATACCGACGGGCTTGTGGCCAATGTCTGGTCGCCGCTGCCGATCAGAGATGGCGCGGCTGACGTCATCCTCAATGTTTTCGCGCCCCGCAATGCTGCGGAGTTCGCGCGTGTACTTCGACCAGGCGGCCTGCTGGTGGTCGTCATTCCGCAGCCGTCTCATTTGCGCGAGCTGCGCGAGGCCGGTCTCGCCCTCGGCGTTCAAGACGACAAAGCTGCAGTCTTGATTGCCGGCCTTGCCGCACACTTCACCGTGCACTCACGGCAGCAGCTCTCGACAGAGGTCTGGCTCACCGTGACCGAGATCGCGGCCCTCGTCGGAATGGGTCCGTCAGCGCATCATCGGTCGACTGCGGCTGGTCGGCTCGACCCGGCAGAGCGACACCCCGTGACGACGGCGTTCGAGGTGTTCGGCTTTCGCCGGCTCTCCCACTGATCACTCGCTCCCCGCCGATCGTATGCTCGCTGAGCGATCGATCCCCTGCGTACTCCCGCTGAACACCGGTGTTGTCAGTGTCGGCCGTAGGTGCCAGGGTGAATGCATGGCGATCGAGGTGCGTGCGGCCACAAAGTTCGACGATGTGAAGACCATGGTCGGCCCCAAGCGCGCCGATGCGAATGTGTGCTGGTGCTTGAGCTATCGCATTCCGTCAAAGCAAAACATCGCTGCGCTCGGACCAGAGCGCGGCGAGATCGTGAAGAACCTGTGCCGACAGGACCCGCCGCCTGGTGTGCTCGCCTACGAGGCCGATGAGGTGGTGGGTTGGGCCGCCGTGCACCCCCGAGCCGATACCGGGTTCGCCCGCAAGCGAGGAGCTCCAGCGGTCGAGGGATACCCGGTCGATAACGCGGGCCAGACGGTCGACCTCACGATGGCCTACGTGGGTACGCGCACTCTCTTCGAACGGGCCGGCTTCACGAAGGCCGCCGACACCGATTCGGTGTTGAACGGGTTTCCCCGCATCCTCATGCGCCTGGATCTGAGCTGAGAGATCAGAACTAGGGTTCAGATACACAAAACGCCCTCCCGAAGGAAGGCGTTTCGTGTATCGCTGTGTGTGCAGCCTTAGCGGGCGAAAAGTCCGCGGTAGTACTCGTAGACCCAGCCGATGAGGCTGATGACTCCGACACCGACTGCAATGAAGCAGATCCAGAAGCCCACGCCGAGTCCGAGGAACAGCAGCGCTGCACTCGCAGCGAGCATGATCGGCCACCAGCTCCACGGGCTGAAGAAGCCCATTTCCGGGTCGCCATCGTCGATGTTTGCGTCGAGACGGTCCTCGGGCAGTTCGCCACCCTGAGCAGCGTGAACACGGCCGAGGTAGAAGGCCAGGAAGCCAGACAGCACCGTGGACAGCGCGAGCGCGAACGTTCCGGCCCATTCGACGGCCTGGTGACTCGGGTCCAGCAGGCTCCACACCACGTAGGTGACCGCGGACAGAGCGAAGAAGACCGTCAGAATCCAGAAGAGGTTGACGTTGGCTTTCATTTACTTGACCTTTTCCGAGGCTGCGTCATAGGTGGGAGCGTCAGGTGCGTCCTTGGCCGGGCCAATGCCGACCGGGATGCCCACCTCGGGGTGGTTCAGGTCGAACGCGGGGCGCTCGGACCGGATCCGGGGAATCGAGGTGAAGTTGTGACGCGGCGGCGGGCACGACGTGGCCCACTCAAGGGAGGAACCGTAGCCCCACGGGTCGTTGACCGTGACCTTCGGCGCCTTACGCGCCGTGATGTACACGTTCAAGAAGAACGGAATCATCGAGGTCGCGAGAATCATGGCGCCAATAGTCGACAGCTGGTTCATCCACGTGAAGCCGTCTTCAGGTGAGTACGTGGCGTAGCGACGCGGCATGCCGACGACACCCAACCAGTGCTGCACCAGGAAGGTGGTGTGGAAGCCGATGAACAGCAGCCAGAAGTGCCACTTGCCGAGAGTCTCATTGAGCATCTTGCCGGTCCACTTCGGCCACCAGAAGTAGAAGCCACTGAACATGGCGAACACGACGGTACCGAACACGACGTAGTGGAAGTGAGCGACGACGAAGTACGTGTCAGACACGTGGAAGTCGAGCGGCGGCGACGCGAGGATGACACCGGTCAGACCACCGAAGGTGAACGTGACCAGAAAGCCGATCGCCCAGAGCATCGGAGTTTCGAAGGTCAGGGACCCTCGCCACATGGTGCCGATCCAGTTGAAGATCTTCACACCGGTCGGCACGGCGATGAGCATCGTCATCAGCGAGAAGAACGGCAGTAGCACTGAACCGGTGACGTACATGTGGTGAGCCCACACCGTGACCGAGAGCGCAGCGATGGAGATCGTCGCGTACACGAGCGTCTTGTATCCGAAGATCGGCTTGCGGCTGAACACCGGGAACACCTCAGAGACGATACCGAAGAACGGCAGCGCGATGATGTAGACCTCGGGGTGACCGAAGAACCAGAACAAGTGTTGCCAGAGGATGGCGCCACCATTGGCCGGATCGTAGATGTGAGCGTCGAAGATGCGGTCGGCCGCTGCAGCCAGCAGGGCGGCAGCAAGAACCGGGAACGCCATCAGGATCAGAATCGACGTGACGAGCGCGTTCCAGGTGAAGATCGGCATGCGGAACATGGTCATGCCCGGAGCACGCATCGTGATGATCGTGGTGATGAAGTTCACGCCACCGAGGATCGTGCCGAAGCCCGAGAGGCCCAGGCCAACCATCCAGAGGTTTCCACCGACACCTGGCGAGAACGTCGTCGACGCCAAGGGCTGATAGGCGAACCAGCCGAAGGATGCGGCGCCCTGCGGGGTGAGGAATCCTGCGACGGCGATGAGGCTACCGAAGAAGAAGAGCCAGAAGGAGAAAGCGTTCAGACGCGGGAACGCGACGTCAGGAGCACCGATCTGTAGCGGCATGAGGGCGTTCGCAAATCCGAAGAAGAGCGGGGTGGCGAACATGAGCAACATGATGGTGCCGTGCATGGTGAACAGCTGGTTGTACTGCTCCTTGGTCTGAACGATTTCGAGACCAGGGGCGAACAGCTGGGCGCGGATGACCAAAGCCATCACGCCGCCGATGCAGAAGTAAATGAACGAGGTGATCAGGTACATGTACCCGATGACCTTGTGGTCAGTGGATGTAATCCACTTGACCAGGATGTTGCCCTTGCGTTCGGCCGAACGCGACGCCACCGGGGATGAACCCAGTGGTGCCGTCGGTGCCGGGGCGGGTGCTGTGGTGGTGCTCATGGGTTAGTGGCCCTCCTCGGTGGTCGGGGCGCCCGTGCCCGGAAGATTGCTGTTGCGGTCGTACTCCTGGCTGAGCTGACCGGTGTTGCCGGCTGCGCGCAGCGACTCGATGTACGCATCGTAGTCAGCCTGGGACACGACCTCCACGTTGAAGAGCATGAGGGAGTGGTACTCGCCACACAACTCTGCACACTTTCCGGCGTAGGTGCCGATGCGCTCGGGGATCAGCGACATGTAGTTCGTCTTGCCCGGAATCACGTCTTTCTTGTACAAGAAGTCGATGACCCAGAACGAGTGGATGACGTCGCGCGACTCGAGCTTGAACTCGACCTTCGCGCCGACGGGAAGAACAAGCTTCGGCAGCTCGGACTCTTCGATTGTGCCGGCCGGAGCGTCAGGCTTCGGCTGGGCCTGAATGCCTGCGGAGTAGACGTCTTCATTCACGTAGTTGAAGTCCCACGCCCATTGCTTGGCCATGACCTCGATCTGCACGTCCGGCTGATCGAAGCGAGCTTCGATCGCAGCCTGGTCGCGTGCAGTGAAGGCGAAGAAGCCCAGCACCAGGATCAGCGGCACGATCGTGTAGAAGATCTCAATCGGCATGTTGTAGCGCATCTGGACCGGAAGACCGGTCTGACCCTTGCGGCGTCGATAGACAACAACCGCCCAGATAGTAAGGCCCCAGGTGATGAGACCGACGATGAGCAGCACGATCCACGAGGTGGTCCAGAGCCCTGAAATGCGCTCGGTGTGATTTGTCACCGCCGTTTCGCCATCAACAAAGCCGGGGAGAAAACCATTCAGCTGGGCGGTAGTGCACCCGGCAAGAACAATGGTTAACGTCGCTGCGATCGGAATTGCAGCCCATCGGAGACGGCGATTTGTGCGCACCGGTGACCTTTCGGGAGACTCGAGGGCACTTCACAGGAAGTGCTTTGACCGGTTCTAGCCTACTCCGGCAGATGCCGCCCAATGTGCACTCTGAGGGCCGAGTCGGTGAAGAAGTCGTCGTCAACCGCAAATTTTCTGTCTGAAAAGCGGCCAAAAAGCCAGATGGGAGACCATCCAGACGGATGATCTCCCAGGTTGGCGTGCATCAGCTAACTAGTGGAAAGAATCTCCACAGGCGCAGCTTCCACCCGCGTTGGGGTTGTCGATGGTGAATCCCTGCTTCTGGATCGTGTCTTCGAAGTCGATGGTTGCGCCCTCCAGGTAGGGAACGCTCATCTTGTCGACGATCACTTCGACGCCGTCGAAATCACGCACAGCGTCACCTTCGAGGGTGCGCTCGTCGAAGTAGAGCTGGTAAATCAGCCCTGAGCATCCGCCCGGCTGCACTGCAACGCGCAGACGCAGGTCTTCGCGGCCCTCCTGCGAGAGCAGGCTGCGCACCTTGTCGGCAGCGGCATCGCTCAGCCCGACGGCGTGAACAGCGATGTCGGCAGTCTGTGACGGAGTGCTGGTGGTGATGGTGTCAGTCATGGTGCTCCTCGGTTCGATCAGGTGAGGGATCGCGTCGGTTCGGTCGTTCGGCACTGGGGCAGTCAGGGACTACATCGTGTGGCCGGATCTGAAGAGATTCTAACTCGGGCAACGTTGAAGTCGCCGTGAGCATTCCCTGAACATCAATGAAGCCGTAAATCCTGCAACGGATGTCAGTGGCGGCGACCCGCGTGGGCGTGTCGCCTAAGCAGCAGGGTCGCGACGGTTCAACCGCCCCAAGAGATAGGCCTCGGTGAGAAGTGCACGCTTGAACACCCCGAGATGGAGCGACTCGTTGGGACTGTGGGCCCGTGAGTCAGGGTCTTCGACCCCGGTGACCAAGATTTGAGCGGCGGGGAAGACCCGAACGAGATCGGCGATGAACGGAATCGAACCACCGACTCCGATATCAACCGGCGGTACTCCCCAGGCGTCTGCCATGGCTTCGCGAACCGACGCGACCGCCCAGCCGCTCGTGTCGACGAGGAACGGCTCCCCCGTGTCGAGATCGTCAATCTCAAGGTGCGCGCCGAACGGTGCGTTCTCGGTGAGATGAGTTTCGATCGCCTGGTAGGCCGACTGAGCGTCTTGCCCGGGGGCGACACGAACGCTGATGCGCACGCTGATTGCCGGCGCCAGTGTGTTTGAGGCGTTGTCGACGGTCGGCGCGTCGATTCCGGTGACCGTGATCGACGGCTGCGCCCAGATCCGGCTGAGGATGGTGCCGTGCCCGATCGGTGAGACGCCGTCGAGCAGACCCGTCTCACGACGCAGCTGCTCCTCGGAGTAGGCCGGAGTCTCTTGATCGTGACTGGTCAAACCGGCCACTGCAACACCGCCCTCGGCATCGTGAAGCGTCGAGAGCAGGCGAATCGTGGCCAGCATCGCGTCCGGCACCGCTCCCCCGAACATTCCGGAGTGCGAGGCGTGCGCCAAAGTACGCACCGTCAGCCTGAACGTCACATTGCCGCGCAGCCCGATGGTCAGTGCCGGTGTGTCGATGTCCCAATTGTTGGAGTCGGCGACCACGATCACATCGCCGGAGAGCGCTGCGTGGTTCTCCTCGAGGAAGGCGGCGAATGAACGGCTCCCGAATTCCTCTTCGCCTTCGATGAACAGTGTGATGCCGAGATCGAAGTCGGGCCCCTCCGCCTCGACCAGAGCGCGGATGGCACTGATGTGGGCCATCACCCCGGCCTTGTCGTCGGCTGCACCGCGACCATAGAGCCGGTCGCCGCGCACCGTGGGTTCGAACGGGTTCGACTCCCACTCTTCGTCTTTGCCGGGAGGCTGCACGTCGTGGTGGGCGTAGAGAACCACCGTCGGCTTGCCGTTCTGGGCAGCGCGCGTCGCAATGACGGCGGGCTGGCCGAGCTCGTCTGTACCGGGAATGCCGGCTTGCTTCACCTCGACGACGTCAAAAACCCCGAGATCACGGGCCAGGCCGGCCACCGCTTCGGCGCTTTCGGCAACATGGTTTCGGTCGAACGCCGCCCACGAGACCGACGGGATGCGCACGAGCGCGCAGAGGTCGGCGATGGTAGTGGGCAGACCGCGTTCGACCGCTTCGCGCAGGGCGGAATCGAGTTCGGGAACAACTGCAGAGACTGGCTTCTGGGTATCCGTCATGGAGGTAATCTTAAAGCAACCAATCGCAAGGAATTGATGTGGCTAAGAACCCTGTAAACCCCGACGCCCAGCCGTCGATCGAGACTGCCGACGAAACCGCAGCTCGTCTCGCCGCTGCGGCCACCGCCGGAAAAGGCCAGGCGACGCCGACGCGCAAGCAGCAAGAAGCTGCAAATCAGCGCCCGCTCGTGTCCGGTGACCGCAAGGTAGCGGCCAAACAAGCGCGTGAGAAGTCGATGGAGGCGCGAGGACGCGCCCGTATCGGCATGGCCAACGGCGAAGACAAGTACCTGCCCCTTCGCGAGCGTGGACCGCAGAAACGTTTCGTGCGTGACTACGTCGACGCTCGTTTCAACGTGGGCGAGTTCATGATTCCCGTCATGTTCCTCGTCATCCTGCTCACGTTCTTCCCCGACCAGGCAGTGCAGACCTACGGGATCCTCGCTCTCTGGGCGTTCTTCCTCGTTGCCGTGGTCGACTGCGTGATCCTGGGCTTCATTCTCACCCGCAAGGTTGCCGCTAAGTTCGGCGCCGACAAGGCGGAGAAGGTGCGGTGGTACGCCGCCATGCGCGCACTCCAGCTGCGCCCGATGCGTCTGCCGAAGCCGCAGGTCAAGCGCGGCCAGTACCCGAGCTGATCACAGCCTGAACCATTGCTGCCCCGCCGCCGACATTGTCGGCGCGGGGCAGTTTGCATTTGTCGAGTCAGTTACCGAAGGCACCCGCACGAATCAACGGAATGCGCACCTCTTCGTCGGTCATCGAGCCGTGCTGACCGATCATCTGTCGCGGCGACTGATTCGGTTCCCGCGAATCGTAATAGGCAACGAGCTTGCGTGCGGCGATGATCACATCGCCGATGCGGGGGCGAACCTCGTCGGCGACCTCACCGAAGAGACCGGATGCGATCGCCTCGTCACGCGTGAACACCCAGGCACGGTCTCCTTCGACGCTTCGCCATTCCTCAGCCAGCGCATCGGCCGCGCCGGGTGTCGGTGACTCCAAGTAGAGGTAGAGGCAGCGCGGGTCTCCCCCGATGTGGCGAACTCCGGCAACCAGCTCGGGAACCGTGTCGAAAAGCACGTGCTTGGTGTGCGGCACGTCAATGACTCCGTGATCCGCGGTGAGCAGCAGACCTTCGTCGGCTCCCAGTCCTCCCGCGAAGGTGGCGATCTCTCCATCAAGGGTTTCGAGGGCGCCCAGCCACTTCGCTGACTCCCAGCCATGGGCGTGGGCTGCGATGTCGAGCTCAGCGACGTAGAGATAGACGAGCGCCCGCGCGTTCTCGTCAAGTACACGCCGGGCCGCGGCGAACCGGTCGGCAACCGAGTCGGCAGAAACGTAGGTCGCACCGCGGAGCACCGCCTGAGTGAGGCCCGATGCTTCATAACGCTTGGGCCCGATCACGAACGACGGCACATCGACATCCGCCGCCTGCTCGAAAACGGTGCGGGCGCGCTGCCAGGTGTCTGGCTGCATCCCTTCATCCCAGCCACTCAGTTGGTTCACTACACGGTCGTTGGCACCATCGAGCACGCGGTAGCCGACCAGGCCATGCATACCTGGTTGCACGCCTGTGGTCAGCGCAGCGATGCCGGCCACCGTCGTCGCCGGAAAAACCCCCTCGATCACCGACGTTTTGGTCAGCCTCGACGCCAGAAACCGGGCGTGCCCTGCACGAGCCTTGATCGCGCTCACGCCGAGTCCGTCGGCGAGCACCACGACGGCCTTCGAGACGGGAGGGAGGTTGAAGACGTTGGGTTCACCGCTGATTGCGGCGAGGGAACTTGTCAGAACATCGGCAAGGCGCAGGGCTCCGAATGGGCGGGCCGGTAGAATTGATGGCATCGGGACAAGTCTTTCACAGCTGTTCCGCACGTCCGCATCTCACCGAAGTGCACAGTGCCTGCCTCACGCACAGCGCACGCCTGAAGCAGAAGTCACGAATGAGCCGCAAAGACACCACTCCCCCCGCCGAGATCAAAGAACGCATCGAAGACGTCGACGTTTCAGTCGAGATGCAAGGCTCGTTCCTCGAATACGCCTACTCCGTGATCTATTCGCGCGCACTCCCCGACGCGCGTGACGGCCTGAAGCCCGTGCAGCGCCGCATCCTCTATCAGATGAGCGAGATGGGTCTGCGTCCCGACAAGGGCCACGTGAAGTCGGCTCGTGTGGTCGGCGAGGTGATGGGCAAGCTGCACCCCCACGGTGACACGGCCATCTACGACACGCTGGTGCGCATGGCTCAGGCCTTCACCCTGCGCGTTCCGCTGATCGACGGGCACGGAAACTTCGGCTCCCTCGACGACGGCCCCGCCGCCTCCCGGTACACCGAGGCGCGCCTCGCTGCCCCTGCGCTGGCAATGACCGAGAATCTCGACGAAGACGTCGTGAATTTTGTGCCCAACTACGACAACCAGCTGACCCAGCCCGACGTGCTGCCCGCCGCCTACCCGAACCTTTTGGTGAACGGAGCGAGCGGTATCGCCGTTGGCATGGCCACGAACATGGCCCCGCACAACCTGATCGAGGTGGTCGGCGCTGCCCGCCACCTGCTCGCGCATCCGAACGCGACGCTCGAAGACCTGATGGAGTTCGTTCCCGGCCCTGACTTGCCCACCGGCGGAACCATCGTCGGCCTGGACGGAATCAAGGATGCCTACGCCACCGGCCGCGGGAGCTTCAAGACTCGCGCCCGGGTGACGGTTGAAGCGATCACCGCACGCAAGACCGGTCTTGTCGTTACTGAGCTGCCCTACTTGGTCGGACCGGAAAAGGTCATCGAGAAGATCAAGGACGGCGTCAACAACAAGAAGCTCAGCGGCATCTCCGATGTCACCGACCTCACCGACCGCACCAAGGGCCTGCGCCTGGTCATCGGCATCAAGACCGGGTTCAGCCCGGAGGCGGTGCTCGAACAGCTCTACCGAATCACCCCGCTCGAAGACTCTTTCAACATCAACGCCGTGGCCCTGGTCGACGGCGGTCCTCAGACGCTGGGGCTGCGTGAGCTGCTCGTCGTGTATGTCGGCCACCGCATCGAGGTCGTCACCCGCCGGTCGGCCTACCGCCTGGCACGCCGCAAGGAACGCCTGCACCTGGTGCAGGGCCTCCTCATCGCCATCGTCGACATCGACGAGGTCATTCAGGTCATTCGCACGAGTGATGACAGCGAACAGGCTCGCACCCGCCTGATCGATGTGTTCGAGCTCAGCCAGCTGCAGGCCGAGTACATTCTCGAGCTGCGCCTGCGTCGTCTCACCCGGTTCTCCCGCATCGAGCTGGAGACCGAGCGCGACCAGCTGCTCGCCGAGATCGCCGCTCTCGAGAAACTGCTCGGCAGCAAGCAGGCAATCCGCACCCTGGTGTCTGATGAGCTTGCCGCCGTCGCCGAGAAGTTCGGAACTCCGCGCCGTACCATCCTCACCGAGGCCAAGCCGAGCATCGCCGGCGCATCAGCCAAGAAGGGCGCCGTGATCTTGGAAGTCCAGGACACCCCGACCCGGGTGTACCTGAGTGTGACCGGGCGCATCGCCCGCGTCGAGCTGCAGGAGGGCGACGACGCCCAGGCCGACCGTGTCGGCCCGGCCAAGCGTCGTACCAAGCACGACGCTGTGCTCTCGGTGCTCGACACCACCACCCGTGCCGAGATTGGTGCGGTCACGAACCTGGGGCGCCTCATCCGTTTCACCCCGGTCGACCTGCCGCTCATGCCGCCGACGTCGATTCAGCTCGCGGCCGGCGTCAAGGTTGCCGACTACTTGGCATTGCCGAATCGGAGCGAAAAGGTTCTGGCGCTGGTCTCGCTGGAGTCCCCGCGCGCGATCGCACTGGGCACCAAGCAGGGCATCGTCAAGCGGGTCACTCCCGGAGATTGGGCCAACAAGCCCGACTTCGAGATCATCGTCCTGAAGCCGAAAGACGAGGTCGTCGGGGCGGTGCAGGGCGGTGACGATGACGAGCTCGTCTTCATCGCCTCCGATTCACAGCTGCTGCGCTTTCCCGCGTCTGGCGTTCGCCCTCAGGGTCGGGCCGCCGGCGGAATGGCCGGCATCAAGCTCGCTGCGGATGCCCAGGTCGTCTTCTTCACCAGCCTGAGCCCTGAGCAAGCGGAGACCGCGGTCGTCGCCACTGTGGCCATCGGCAGCCAGACGCTGCTCGGCATCGACCCCGGCAGCGCCAAGGTGTCGGAGTTCACCGAGTACCCGGCTAAGGGTCGCGCCACAGGCGGCGTGCGCTCACAGCGCTTCCTCAAGGGCGAAGACACTCTTGCCCTTGCTTGGGTGGGTCCGGCGCCGGCACACGCTGTCTCACTCTATGGCACCCCGCGTGCGCTTCCGGAGTCCGGCGCACGCCGGGACGCCTCGGGAACGATGCTCGACGCTGTTGTCGGCGCGATCGGCGCGGCGCTCAGCTAGAGTCCGCCTCGTTGAGGTCGGCTCTTTTCCGCGTCGCGCGGGTCGGGCGCCGCGGCGCGGGTCGGCCCCAACCGGCGCAGCGGCACCCGACCAGCGCAGCGCGCAACATGGTGACGGATGCGAGCGGCCGCCGCAACACGTGCTGCGGGCCGGCGCTAGACGTCGATGCGATCCCGCGAGAGCGTGTCAGAGCTATTGATGATGAACTCCTTGCGCGGTGCGACGTCATTGCCCATCAGCAGCTCGAACACGGCGCCTGCAGCCTCCGCGTCAGAAACCCGCACCCGGCGAAGGGTGCGATGCGCACGCTCCATCGTGGTGGTCGCGAGCTGATCGGCATCCATCTCACCGAGGCCCTTGTACCGCTGGATCGGGTCTTGGTAACGCTTTCCACTGCGCTTCAGCCCGGCAAGCACGCCCTGCAGTTCGGCCTCGGAGTAGGTGTAGATGGTCTCGTTCGGCTTCGAGCCCGGGTTCATCACGACGACACGGTGAAGCGGCGGTACTGCGGCGAACACCCGACCGTCTTCGATCATCGGACGCATGTAGCGGAAGAAGAGCGTGAGCAGCAGCGTGCGGATGTGGGCGCCGTCAACGTCGGCGTCGCTCATGATGATGATTCGGCCGTAGCGGGCGGCTGAGAGATCGAAGCTGCGCCCCGACCCGGCTCCGATCACCTGGATGATCGACGCGCATTCGGCGTTGCTGAGCATGTCTGAGACCGAGGCCTTCTGCACGTTCAGAATCTTGCCGCGGATGGGCAGCAGCGCCTGGTGTTCACTGTCGCGAGCCAGTTTTGCCGTGCCGAGCGCGGAGTCGCCCTCTACGATGAACAACTCGCTGGTCGCGACGTCGTTGCTGCGGCAATCGACGAGCTTCGCCGGCAGTGACGAACTTTCGAGCGCATTCTTGCGACGCTGCGTCTCTTTGTGCGCGCGAGCCGAGATGCGGGACTTCATCTCGGCGACGATCTTGTCGAGCACGAGAGCCGACTGCGCCTTGTCGTCGCGTTTGCTTGACGTGAAGCGCTCGTTCATCGTCTTCGCAATGACGTTGGCGACGATGGCGCGCACGGCAGGGGTGCCGAGCACCTCCTTGGTCTGTCCCTCGAATTGCGGCTCGGGCAGACGCACGGTGAGCACGGCGGTCAGGCCGGCCAGCACATCGTCTTTCTCGAGCTTGTCGGAGCCGACCTTGAGCCGGCGGGCGTTCTTCTCGACTTCGGCGCGCAGAAACTTGAGCAGGCCGGCCTCGAATCCGGCCTGGTGGGTTCCGCCCTTCGGTGTGGCGATGATGTTCACGAAGCTGCGCACGACGGTGTCGTACCCGGTTCCCCAGCGCAGCGCGATGTCCACGTGGCAGTCGCGCTTCAGCTCGGTCGGAACCATCGTGCCCGAGTCGGTGAGCACCGGAACCGTCTCGGTGAAGTGTCCGTCGCCCGTCAGTCGCCAGGTGTCGGTGAGCGGGGCATCCGTCGCCAGGTGATCGACAAACTCCGAGATGCCGCCGTCGAACTTGAACGACTCATGGATCGGTTCCTCTGCGCGGAGGTCGTCGATCTCGATCGCAAGACCCGGCACGAGAAATGCGGTCTGGCGGGCGCGAGCGAGAAGCTCGTCGTTTTGGAACGTCGCACCCTTGGTGAAGATCTGACGGTCTGCCCAGTAGCGGATGCGTGTGCCGGTGACGCCCTTCTTCACCTTGCCGATGACGCGCAGTTCGCTCTTCTTCTCGAACGGGGTGAACGGAGCGTCTGGACTCTTCTCGCCCGTGTCGGCGAAGTTTCCGGGCTCACCGCGGTGGAACGACATCGCGTAGGTCTTGCCGTCGCGATCGACCTCGACGTCGAGGCGTTCGGAGAGAGCATTGACCACGGAGGCGCCGACGCCGTGCAGACCGCCGGACGCCGCGTAGGAGCCGCTGCCGAACTTGCCACCGGCGTGCAACTTGGTGAAGACAACCTCGACACCCGTCAGACCCGTCTTGGGTTCGATGTCGACCGGGATGCCACGTGCGGTGTCACGCACCTCGACGCTCTCGTCGGGGTGAAGGATGATGTCAATGCTGTCGCCGTGGCCGGCCAACGCCTCGTCGAC
Source organism: Glaciibacter kafniensis (assembly GCF_039538945.1). Taxonomy (NCBI): domain Bacteria; kingdom Bacillati; phylum Actinomycetota; class Actinomycetes; order Micrococcales; family Microbacteriaceae; genus Glaciibacter; species Glaciibacter kafniensis. Next base: position 940,413 of record NZ_BAABCN010000002.1, read on the forward strand.
CGAGTTGTCGATGACTTCCCACAGGCAGTGCATCAGTCCCCGGGAGTCCGTGGACCCGATGTACATGCCAGGGCGCTTGCGAACAGCTTCGAGACCCTCGAGGACCGAAAGGTGGCGTGCGGAATAGTCAGAACTCACAACGGTTAACACTACTGAACAAGCCTGCACCTGCCCGAGTGACACTCCTTGCAGTTACTACGCGGTGAGCGAAATAACAGCTCCAATGCTCGCCGGGAGGCGTCAGGCGTGTTTTGATTGGGTATCAGCCTTAAAGCTTGGGTTTCAGGCTTCGCAACTGGAGGAGGAGAACATGTCCCAGATCGCCACCGATAATGGTGCCGTCGACCAGCAGGGCGCCCCCCACCAGCTCACCGCAGCCGACCGCTGCGACGCTTGTGGCGCTCAGGCCTATATTCGGGTCGTTGTAAACAACAGTGAATTGCTGTTCTGCGCACACCACGGTCGTAAGCACCAAGAGAAGCTGTCGGCAATCGCCGAGAGCTGGCACGACGAGTCGAGCCGACTCCTCGAAGACCAGCGCTCCTAGAGCCTTGCGAGTCGCTCCGCGCACTGCGCCGGAGCGACTCGGCAGAGCGTTCTATTCCGGAGCGTTCTATTCCGGAGCTTGGCCAAGCCGCACTGCAATCTGATTGCGTGCGGCTTTCGCCATTTCATCGGCGAAAATTGCGTCTTCGCCGCGTCGGTATGAGGCGCCGTGCCGGGCCGCCATGATCTCCAACAGGTGATCGGCAAACTGCGGGTTGCGGGCGAGCACCGGGCCGTGCAGGTGGGTTCCGAAGAACTCCCCCATCACGAGGCCTTCGAAACCGGCGCCGTTTCCGGTGCCTGACAGCACCCGTCCGAGCGGAGAGCCTTCGGCGCCGACGTAGTCACGCGCGTGGTTCTCAAAGCCGATCAACCGGCCGTACTTGGTCTTCACCACGAGATCGTCGGTCACCCGCTCTGTACGCGGCACCGCGCGACCTGCGACGAGACCCAGTCCTTCGATGACGGGGCCGTCGGCCTGCTCGATTCCCCAGCTGAGCAGTTCCCACCCCGTGCCGACCGCGAGAATCGGGACCCCACCGGTCGACCAGGTGCGAAACTCAGTCGTCATGGTGGCCAGGATGTCCCTCGCCGTAGCGAGGTCACCGTCGGTTCCCGATCCGACAACAACGGCATCGACCACCGCCGGAAGGTCTGCGGCTGAGCGCACCTCGACGACGTTCGCCTCGAAACCCGCCCACTCGGCCCGGCGACGGAGCACGCGGGCGTTCGCCGCGTCGCCGTTCGTGCCGAGCAACTCGGGCAGCACAGAAACTATGGTCAGCGACGTGGTCATGCCGACTCCTCGTCGTTGGAGGTCAACCCGAGATGCGCGCGCGTGCGGCGCATCGAGTCGGCAGAGAAAATAATCGTCTTCAGCCCGTGAGCCGGGTCGTCGAGAGCGAGGAACGCGTCGAGAGCCGTGCCGAGATCAGGTTCCACTCGATCGACCGTGACGCCGTCGTAGGCGAGCTGCAGGGCAATGTCGTGGGCCTTCGAACCTGACGCCAGCAGCACATGGCCGAGCCCGGAGGTGTCGACGGGCCAGAAGTAGGAGGGGTCCCGCACGTCTGAGCCGACGGCGATCATAATCTGCTCGGTGCCAGGTTCCAGGCTGTCGACGTTGAGCTGAAAGCTCGCCGGGTTCTGAACCAGCACGAACTCGACCATTCGCCCGCGCACCGAGACGATCTCGCCACGTCCGAAAACCGGAGGGATGGACGAAATGGCAGTCAGTGCGACGACGGGGTTGAACCGTTCTCCGAGGGCCGAGCGGGCGGTGGCCAGCGCGGTGACGGCATCGACCGCATAGTGTGTTCCGCGCGCCGGCAGCGTGAACGCATACGTACGTCCGTCGAGGTTCAGCTCGGCATCGCGGCCGTTCACCCGGGTGAGCAGAACGCCCTCCCCCGCCGGCAGCCGGTCGAGCGCAGTCTGGGTGTAGCCGAGCCCGCGCGGATTCTGGGCCAGTACCTCAGCGCTGACTCCATAACGATCGACCCTGACGCCGCTGAGACGTTCCCCGAGTTCGACGAGGTACTGGTCATCGCTGTTCAGCACAACCGACTCGGTCGCACGAGCCGCGATCTTCGCGAGCATGGCCGCGACCATCTCAGAATCGTGAAAACGATCGATCTGGTCGACCATCACATTGGTCAAAGCGACGACCCGCGGAGTGAGCGAGTCTGAGATCAGAGCGCCGTGGCCCTCATCCATCTCAAGCACTGCGATGTCGCCGGCGATGCGTCCACCCAGCGACACCTGCTCGAGCAATGCCGAGCTCAGTCCCTGGCTGATATTTGCCGTCGAGGGGTTGGTGAACACACTGACCCCGTGAGCACGCAGAGCCGCGACGAGCATCTTCGTCGTCGTCGATTTGCCGCTCGAACCCGTCACGATGACGAGCCCTCCCGGAAAACTGTTCAGGGTGCGCGGGAGGAATCCGGGCGCAATCGCGTTCACGACAACACCCGGAATCGCCGAGCCACCGCCCGGCTTTCGCCACCGGGCAAGCTTCCTGACGATCCTGCCAATGAGGATCGCCGGAGCATATCGCACCCCGTCGCTCCTACTCGAGGTAGTCGCGCAGTGACTGCGAACGCGACGGGTGACGCAGCTTGGCCATGGTCTTCGACTCGATCTGACGGATGCGCTCACGCGTCACGCCAAAGGTGTCACCGATCTGGTCCAGAGTCTTCGGCATGCCGTCACCGAGGCCGAAGCGCATGCGGATCACTCCGGCTTCACGCTCGGACAGCGAGTCGAGCAGGCTCTCCAGCTGCTTCTGCAGCATGGTGAACCCGACCGCGTCGGCCGGAACAACGGCTTCGGTGTCTTCGATCAGGTCACCGAACTCGCTGTCCCCGTCTTCACCCAGCGGGGTGTGAAGTGAAATCGGCTCGCGGCCGTACTTCTGCACCTCGACGACCTTCTCGGGCGTCATGTCGAGTTCGCGGCTCAGCTCTTCAGGCGTGGGTTCGCGACCCAAGTCCTGCAGCATCTGACGCTGAACGCGGGCGAGCTTGTTGATGACCTCGACCATGTGCACCGGAATGCGGATGGTGCGGGCCTGGTCGGCCATGGCGCGGGTGATGGCCTGACGGATCCACCAGGTGGCGTAGGTCGAGAACTTGAAGCCCTTGGTGTAGTCGAACTTCTCGACGGCACGGATGAGACCCAGGTTGCCTTCCTGGATCAGGTCGAGGAACTGCATCCCTCGACCGGTGTAGCGCTTGGCCAGTGAGACGACGAGACGCAGGTTGGCCCCGAGGAGGTGGCTCTTGGCGCGGGCGCCGTCTTTCGCGACCCACTGGAGTTCGCGTCCGAGGGGGCTCTTCTTCTCCGCATCGGTCATGACCGACAGCTTGTCCTCAGCGAACAGGCCAGCCTCGATGCGCATGGCGAGCTCGACCTCTTCGGCCGCGTTCAGCAGAGCGACCTTACCGATCTGCTTCAGGTAATCCTTGACCGGGTCAGCCGTCGCACCGGTGATGGCGCTCGAGTAGACCGGAACATCGTCATCGTCGTCGACGATGGACAGCACGAGTGCACCGCTCGGGAGCGGCTCGGTCGATGCCGGACGCTTGGTGCCGTCTTCATCGTCATCGGCAAACGCGTCGTCGGCGGCAACCGGCTCAACAACTTCGTCGTCGTCTGCCTTCTTGGTTGCGCGCTTGCGCGGGGCTGCAGCTGCAGTCTTCTTCACTGCGGCAGTCTTGGTTGCGGCGGCCTTGGCGGGAGCCTTGGTAGCCGCGGCTTTGGTCGCGGGAGCCTTGACAGCGGACTCCTTGCTCTCAGTGGACTCCGTCGCTTCTGACTTTGCGGGGGTTGCCATTCGAACACCTCTCATGCTGGGTTGGTGCACTGGCCAGACACTCAGCCTGCTCGCAAACCTCCGAAATCGGGCGGATTGTGACCAAGCAGTTGAATTTGGGCAGTACAAGGACCCATGTCAAGTCCGGGGCGCTGCAACTAAGCAACGCATGCTTTGACGCTGGCGTCAAAAACTCCGGAACCAGAACGGGTCCTGTCCTCAATTATTGCACGGTTTAGCGGGGGAACAAGCCACTGTGTTCGCCTCAGGCCTTGCGCCGACGCCACCTTCGTGAGAGTGCAACCCAGATCGGGGCCACTTCTATTCCCTCATCACGGGACAGGCCCTTGCGCGTACGGCGTCGTGCCCGCAGCAGGAACACGACTCCGACCCCGATCACGAGGTACTGCACGGCAAACGCGATGCGAAAAGAATCGAGGGCATAGAGGTTGCTCTCCTCGCCGTGTGCGACCCGCCATCCGTTCAGAAGGTCAAGCAGCAGACCGATGAGATACATCGTCACAAAACTGGCGGTGAAGCCACCGACGTTCACGACGCCGTTTGCGGCGCCCAGGCTGCGCTGCGGGTTGAAGGTGCGCGCAAAGTCGAAACCGATCAGTGACCCGGGACCCCCTGCACCCAGCACCACGAGCAGCAGCGCAATGAGCCAGATGGGCGGCGTGCCCGGCCAGAGCAGCACGACAGCCCAGGCGATGCCGATCGCCGTCACAATGCCGAGCACGATGTTGCTGCGGCGCAGCGGATGACGCGCGGACAGCAACCCGAGGATCGGGCCGAAGACCAGACCGGCCCCAACCAGAATGGTGAGCATTGCCGCGGCCAGATGTGGCTCGTAACCGAGACCGAACACCATGAACGGAAAGCCCCAGAGCAGGCTGAACACCGTGCCAGAAGACTGGGTGACGTAGTGCGACCAGAAACCCAATTGGGTGCCGGGGCGCTTGAAACTGTGGCGCAGTTGGGCGATGGCGGCGTTCCAGCTGCTGGCCCGAGCATGGTCGGGCGAATCGGCGGGCCGGTCCCTGACCGCGACGATGACGGCGATCAAGGCGACAACGGCGACGGATGCCGCGGAGAGGAACGCGGGCGTCCAGCCCCACTGCGACAGCACCCAGGCCAGCGGAATTGCCGAGAGTACCTGACCGAGCTGGCCGATGTTTCCCATCCACTGAGACAACTGCGGCACAATACGTCCCGAGAACCAGGAGCTGATCAGACGGATCACCGAGATGAACATCATCGCGTCGCCCGCTCCGACCAGGATGCGTCCGATCACCGCGACGGCGATGCTCGGCGCGAACGCCAGGGCGATCTGTCCGACCACCATGAGCGCGGTACCCGTGATCATCAGCACGCGCGGGCCGTACCTGTCGATCAGAACGCCGACGGGAATCTGCATCGCAGCGTAGACGATCAGCTGTACGACGGCGAGGCTGGACAGCACCGCGGCGGAGCCGCCGAACCGTTCGGACGCCGCAACGCCGGCGATGCCCATTGAGGTGCGTTGCAGAACAGCAGAAAGGTAGGCGAACGATCCAAGGAAGAAGACAAGCCAGGATCGAGAAGAGTTCACTTATCCCAACCTACCGGCCGCAATCGTGGCCCGCGAATTGGCAGCGGCACTCGATGGTCGAACGTTGCGAACGCTGGATACCGTCAGAGGACGTGAGACAGAGACTCGCCGGACCGAGTCTTGCAGTTAATATTCACAGCGGTGAGCCGTCGTCTTTATTGCGTCGAATCGCGAGAAACTTCTCCAGCTCCGCCGCGATTTCATCGGCAGTGGGCAGCTCGCCGTCTTCGTCGGTGAGCGGGGAGCGCAATGTGCTGCCCTCCATATACGAGTCGTAGCGCTGTTCGAGTGTGCCGACCAGTTTCGCAAGCTCGGGGTTGTCGCCCACTTGCTCGTCGATGCGCTCAATAAACTCACGGTTCTTCTCGCGCAGGTGATCTGTCGGAAAGATGAGACCCGTCGCCGCACTCGTGCTTTCCAGTGCCGACAGCGCGGCGAACGGAAACTCGGTGTCGGCCAGGTAGTGGGGAATCAGCAGCACGAAGCCGACCGCTGAAGCGCCCGACTCCAACAAGCGGTACTCGACGAGGTGCAGCACGTTCGCGGGCACCTGGGTGTGCGGGCGCCAGACCGACATGCTCTCGACCAGGTCGGAGCGGCTGCCGCTCACGGTCACCCCGATCGGACGCGTGTGCGGCACCGGCATCGGAATCGCATGAACCCAGGTGGTCGACGAGATGGTGAAGCGTTCGACCAGCTGAAGTATCGCCGCGGTGAACTGCTCCCAGCGAAAGTCAGGTTCGAACCCGGCCAACAGCAGGAACGGCTGCCCGATCTCATCCCTGGCGAGGTAAAGGCTCAGTGTCGGCGGCTGGTAGTCGCTGAGATGGTCTTGATCGAAGTAGATGATCGGGCGACGCGCCCGGTAGTCGAGAAGAACGTCAGCATCGAAAGTGGCGACCACGGTGTGCGGAAGCGCACCGAGCAGATACTCGGTGAACTGCGAAACCGCACCACCCGCATCCGCAAAACCGGTCAATCCGGCGACGAGATGCAAGCCTTCCGGGATGCCGGCAGCAGCATCGGTCAGTTCGTAGAGGTCACCGGGATCACGCATGCGTTAACTCTAGGCCGCACGCTCTTGAAGCAAACTGAAAAGGGGGCTTGGCGTTGGTGCCGAGAGCGAACAGCTGCCGGCCTGGCTGCCGGCCCGACGCGAGGCCGACGGCCGCGGCGCTGAGCCGCCGGCGGTGAATGATCACGAGCGAGCGGTGATTAGCATTGAGGAATGGTCCTTCCGACGTTGTCCTTGTCTACCCAGCCCGCTCTCGATTCTGCCGCCGATGTTCTCGTGCTCGCCTCGCTCAGCACCCCAGATGGGCCAGTGCTGATCGCCGACCCCGCCTTCGACGACATCGCCGCGCATTTCGTCGCTCTCGGCGTCACCGGCCGGCGCGACGAGGTCGTCAGGCTTCCCGCATCGCTCGGTACGGCAGGCGCGATCGCCATTGTGGGCCTGGGCAACGCGCTGACTCCGGATGCGCTCCGACTGGCCGCAGGGTCGGCCGTGCGTCAGCTGACCGGTGCCGCTCACCTCGCCTTCGCGCTCCCCCTGGCCGATGAGCAGCAGCTCGATGCGCTGCTCGAGGGTGCGCTGCTTGGCGCCTATTCCTTCACCGACTACCGCAACACGAGCCTCGCCGCCACGAAGCTGAGTGCTTCGCGCATCGACGTTCATTCCTCACTGGGCAGCCCCGACTCGGTCGATCACGCGCTGGCGATCGCCTCGGCAATGCAGCTGGTCAAGGATCTCGTGAACACTCCGCCCTCCGATCTCTTTCCGCAGACGCTGGCGGAGCGCTCAGAGCAGGCGGTCCGCGACCTGCCGGTCGACGTGACCATCTGGGACGAGGTGGCGCTGGCCGCCGACGGGTTCGGCGGCATCCTCGGCGTTGGTCAGGGTTCGACCCGACCGCCGCGCTTGGTCAAGGTCAGCTACTCCCCCGCCGGCGCCTCCCGCCACCTGGCACTCGTTGGCAAAGGGATCACATTTGACACCGGCGGGTTGTCGCTCAAACCGGCGGCGTCGATGGTCGGCATGAAGTACGACATGACCGGGGCAGCGACAGTGCTTGCGGTGGCCGCTGCCGCAGCGAAGCTCGCCCTCCCCGTGCGCATCACCGCCTGGTTGTGCATCGCCGAGAACATGCCGTCTGGCGCCGCAATTCGCCCGGAGGATGTTTTGCGCATCCGGGGCGGACGCACTGTCGAGGTACTGAACACCGATGCAGAGGGACGACTGGTCTTGGCCGACGGCCTGGTTGCCGCTGCCGAGGAGAAGCCTGACGCCATCGTCGACGTCGCGACGCTGACCGGTGCCGCAACAGTGGCTCTCGGCACGCGATACTTCGCGGCGATGGGCGATGCCCCATTGGTCGACCAGGTGCTCGCGGCCAGCACGGCAACGGGCGAGCTCGCCTGGCCGATGCCGCTGCCCGATGAGTTGCGCGCGTTGTTGAACTCCGATGTCGCGGACATCGCCAACGCGAAGATCGGCAACAAAGCCGCCGGTATGCTCCTCGCGGCCGTTTTTCTGCGTGAGTTCACCGATACGACCATCCCGTGGGCACACCTGGACATTGCCGGGAGTGCGCAGAACGAGGGCGGTGCATGGGGATTCACGAAGCCGGGACCGACGGGTGTAGCTGTGCGTGCACTGATCAGACTGGCCGAGGACTTTTCTCGCCCGTAGTACAGTCGTAGAGGCAAGAGTAGCTTGCCGCAGAACGCCTGCCATGTAGATCATGAATCCGTTGGCGGGGTCGTGGCTGAATTCGTAATGCGCGAGGGAGTAGCTGGGTGTCGGAACAGAATTTTGACATTGTCGTTCTCGGTGGAGGAAGCGGTGGATATGCAGCAGCGCTGCGTGCTGTCCAACTCGGTTTCTCCGTTGGTCTGATTGAGAAAGACAAACTCGGCGGCACCTGCCTGCACCGTGGTTGTATCCCGACGAAGGCGCTGCTTCACTCGGCTGAGGTTGCCGATGTGAGCCGTGAGTCGTCGAAGTACGGTGTGTCGACCACGTTCGGTGGCATCGACATCGCAGGCGTCACCGCGTACCGCGAAGGCATCGTCGCGAGCAAGTTCAAGGGCCTGCAGGGTCTGATCAAGGCTCGCGGCATCACCGTCATCGAGGGTGAAGGTCGTCTGATCTCCCCGACGACCGTGCAGGTCGGCGCTGACACCATCGTCGGCAAGAACGTCATCCTCGCCACGGGTTCCTACTCCCGTTCACTTCCGGGTCTCGAACTCGGTGGACGCGTCATCACCAGTGAGCAGGCCCTCGAGCTGAACTTCGTTCCGAAGAAGGTTGCCGTGCTCGGTGGCGGCGTCATCGGCGTCGAGTTCGCCAGCGTCTGGAAGTCTTTCGGCGCCGACGTCACCATCATTGAGGCTCTGCCCCACCTCGTTCCGAACGAAGAAGAGTCAATCTCCAAGCAGTTGGAGCGCGCCTTCCGCAAGCGCGGCATCGAGTATTCGCTGGGCGTGCGCTTTGCCAGCGTCACCCAGAACGAGTCGGGTGTCGTCGTGACTCTCGAAGACGGCAAGACGATCGAGGCTGAGCTGCTGCTCGTCGCCGTCGGTCGTGGCCCGTCGACCGCCGGTCTCGGTTTTGAAGAAGTTGGCATCACGATGGATCGCGGCTTCGTCATCACCGACGAGCGCCTCGCCACCAACATCCCCGGCGTCTACGCCGTCGGCGACATCGTTCCCGGCCTGCAGCTTGCACACCGCGGATTCCAGCAGGGCATCTTCATTGCCGAGGAACTCGCCGGCCTGAACCCGATCATCGTTGAAGACGTGAACATCCCGAAGGTCACCTACTGTGACCCCGAGGTGGCGTCAGTCGGATACACCGAGGCGAAGGCTGCTGAGAAATTCGGCGCCGACCAGGTCACGAGCTATGAGTACAGCCTCGGCGGCAACGGTAAGAGTGCCATCATCGGCACCACTGGTTCGGTCAAGGTAGTTCGTGTCAACGACGGCCCCGTCGTCGGTGTGCACATGATCGGCGCCCGCGTCGGCGAACTGATCGGTGAGGCCCAGCTGGCTGTGAACTGGGAAGCATACCCAGAAGACATCGCGCCGCTGATTCACGCCCACCCGACCCAGAACGAAGCACTCGGCGAAGCGTTCCTCGCTCTCGCCGGCAAGCCGCTTCACGCAATGTAACCGGTTTCCGGTTCACCTCTTTCACTAAGCTAACCCCAGACAAATGGTTTCAAAGGAGACAAGCGCATGAGCGAATCCGTCAGCCTCCCGGCACTCGGAGAGAGTGTCACAGAGGGCACGGTAACCCGCTGGCTCAAGAATGTAGGCGACCGCGTGGAGGTCGACGAGCCGCTGCTCGAAGTATCGACCGACAAGGTTGACACGGAGATCCCTTCTCCTGTCGCCGGCGTGATCGAGGCAATCCTGGTTCAGGAAGACGAGACCGTCGAGGTCGGAACGATTCTCGTCACCATCGGTGACGGTTCAGCGGCTGCCGCAGCACCGGCCCCCGTGGCCGAGGCTCCGGCCGCACCGGCACCGGTCGCAGCTCCCGAGCCTGTCGCGGCACCGGCACCGGTTGCGGCGCCCGTTGTGGCTCCGGCACCCGTTGCTGCTCCCGCTCCGGTTGCAGCACCTGTTGCCGCACCCGCACCGGTTGCTGCTCCTGTTGCGGCCCCCGCACCGGTTGCTGCTCCTGTTGCGGCCCCCGCACCGGTTGCCGCTCCTGTTGCTGCACCCGCTCCGGCGCCCGCCGCAGCTCCGGCCGCACGTGGTTCGCACGCAGGTACTTCCGGCTACGTCACCCCGATTGTGCGCAAGCTCGCCAACGAGGCCGGCGTCGACCTGTCGACCGTCACCGGAACCGGTGTCGGCGGACGCATCCGCAAGCAGGACATTGCTTCGGCTTCGGTATCATCTGCTCCGGCCGCTGCGCCGGTTGTCGCCGTGTCGCCGCTGCGCGGCACGACTGTCGCGATGTCACGCTTGCGCAAGGTTGTTGCAGAGCGCGCCGTCATCTCGATGAACACGTCGGCTCAGCTGACCACCGTCGTTGAGGTTGATGTCACCCGCGTCGCGATTCTTCGCGACAAGATCAAGGGCGAGTTCCTCGCGAAGACCGGCAACAAGCTGTCGTTCCTGCCGTTCTTCGCTTTGGCCGCCGCCGAGGCACTGCAGGCCAACCCGATCATCAACGCGACGATCGAGGGTGACTCCATCGTCTACCCGGCGCAGGAGAACATCAGCATCGCCGTGGAGACCGAGCGCGGATTGCTCACGCCCGTCGTGCGCGATGCTGCCGGCCTCGACATCGCCGGGTTCGCCGCGCAGATCGCCGATCTTGCTGAGCGCACCCGCGAGAACAAGCTCAAGCCCGACGAGCTGTCTGGTGGAACGTTCACGCTGACCAACACTGGTTCACGTGGCGCCCTCTTCGACACCCCCGTTGTCTTCCTGCCGCAGAGCGCCATCCTCGGCACCGGAATCGTCTACAAGAAGCCGGTCGTTGTCACCAACGACGGCCTCGACTCGATCGCCATCCGTTCGACCGTCTACCTGGCGCTGTCGTACGACCACCGCATCATCGATGGTGCCGACGCTGCAGGCTTCCTCACCACCATGAAGAAGCGTCTGGAAGCCGGCGCTTTCGAGGCGAACCTCGGCCTCTAGGCCGATTCGGTTGCGCGGTGCTTGCCGAATGGTGAGCCCACTGCGCAATCAGTAGTCGAAAATCTCACGCACACGCCAACCGGCCTCGCCCCTGATCACCAGGAGCGAGGCCGGTTTGCTGTATCCCGGCGCAGCAGCGGGATCCTCGCCCTCGGCCGGCGCCCTCTCGATTTCAATCAGAGCGGAGTCGCCGTTGCGTTCGACGAGCGTCGCGTCGGTACCGAAGCGCTGCCCGGGCGGTTCGCTGGCACTCTGCTGCGCCATCCGCACGGCGTATCGATCGGCTGCCATCGCGGCTGAACCCGCCTGATCGACGTTATCCAGACAGAGCACCGATGACTCCGCCAGGCAAGCCGAGCGCAGCGTGAGCAGAGCAACGGATGCGGCCACCGGGTCGTCGGACGAAATCGCGGCCCGCTCTGCAGCGGTGCCACGCGCGGCCGGTGACAGGCTTGACTGAGCGTTCGTCGCACGGGAGGGCTCGGCCGACGCGTCGTCGGTACCATCCGCCGTCGACAGCGCGGTCAACGCGAGTGCGATGAGCCCGGTCGCCAGGGCAACCGCGACGAGCACCGGTCGGGAGGTCAGGCGCTTTCGCAGCCGGTTCCGCTCGCTCACCGCGCGACGCGCAGCGTGCCACAGGCGACCTGGCCCCACTTTCTGGGGCCGGGCCGCACCATCCGCTGCCGTGGCAGGTTCCGCGGCGACCGGATCGACCCGGCGAAGCGGCACATCGACGGCACGGGCGTCTCGCGCACCCACCGGGCGCCGCATGCGCAGCGGCTCTGCCGGCGCCCATTCGAACAGCGCATGCTCGAGCCCGGCGAGACATTCGGGAATGGAGAGATGATCGGCGGCCTCCTCCCCCCAGCCGGCGATTCCCTCCCCGTGGCGCGACATGGGATCGGTCGGCTCGAGTGCCGCGAAAACTTCTCGCATCACCCTGATCAACCGCCCGTAGTCGTTGCGCACATGATTCTGACGCAGACGAGCGTCGGTCGCAGATGGTGGTAGCAATTGAAGGGCTCCCCACCGATCGATGACCGGGCGTCCCTCCGCGGTGAGCGCAATCGACGTCACAGCCAAATCGGGCAGGGCGAATCCGGCATCGTGCAGGGCCGTAAGCGACAGCACGAGAGGCGCGAGGATCGTCACGGCCTCCCCCGGGGACACCGGTGAATAATCGCGCAGGTAGCGCAGGAGCGACCCTCCCGCCAGATGCTCAAGCACCAGCACAACCCGACCATCAGCCACCGTCGCGACGTCGAGAAGCGCTCCGACGGTTCCGGGAGCCAGCTGGGTGCGCACCGCCAGCTCCCGTTCACTCTGGGAGCTGGCGGCATCAGCCCGGAACAGTTTCAGTGTCACGTTCTGCCGCTGGTCTGCGCCAGCGCTGGCGTCAGTGCTGTCGTCAGCGCTCCGGCCCAGGTACAGATCGGCGTCGGCGTCGACTCCGAGCTTGCGTCCGACCTGAAAGCCTGCAATTTCCGAGAACAGCGCGGGATGCCCGGCCGGAGGCGCCTCGCCCGTCCGGGCCCCCGAGCCCGACCGCTCGGCCTGAAGAGGAGTGGGCGGCAGTTTCTGTTTGCGTGATCTCACGCCCGCCAGCCTGGCCGACGCGAACCGCGCCATCCGCTTGCCCAGACAATCTGTGCAGAAGTTCTGCCTCCTTCCCCTGGTGAAGGAGCGTCGGTGCGCCCGCCGTCCGCTGCAAGCGTTGCCCAGGGTGCCGGAATCGGTCACGCGACATTCGGCGGACTCGGTAGTCTTAGACCCATGGCACGCAGCAAGGATAAGACTCCCCGCAAACCCAAAGAACCAGGCCGCTTGAAGCAAATGTGGCAGGTCTTCCAGATGACGAGACGCTACGACTCGAAGATCACCCTCTTCTTGATTCTGGCCTTCCTCGTTCCGGTTGCGCTCGGTCTTGCCTTGGCCTTCATCTTCTCGCCCGGCAACGTTCTGTCGCTGGTGCTCTGGATCGTCGCCGGCGTGCTCGGTGGCGTGCTGGCAATGCTCATCATCCTGGGCCGCCGCGCAGAGAAGGCCGCGTACTCCCAGATCGAAGGACAGCCGGGCGCCGTCGGCGCCGTGCTGCGCAGCTCTCTCAAGCGCGGCTGGGTCGGCAGTGAAATGCCGGTTGCCGTCAACGGCAAGACTCAGGATGCCGTTTACCGCGCCGTCGGCCGTGGTGGCGTCGTGCTGATCAGCGAAGGCCCCCGCTCACGCACCGCGCGCATGATCGACGACGAGCGTCGCAAGGTTGCCAAGGTTCTCGGCAATGTCGCGGTCACCACGATTTCAGTCGGCCCCGACGAAGACGCCGTGCCGCTGCACAAGCTCGCGCGTCGCCTCACGCGCATCAAGCCGACCCTCACCAAGGCCGAGGTCTTAGCCGTGAACAACCGTCTGAGCTCCCTCGGAAATGCACTGCCGATTCCGAAGGGCGTCGACCCGTTCAAGGCTCGTCCGCAGCGCGGCCGTTAGGCCGCCTTACCCTCCAGCCTCAGTCATCGCCGGTACGGTTTCTCGATTCGCTAGGCGCGGATCAGAACCGTGCCGGCGATTTTGTCGTGAAAACCACGCTGGTCTGAATCCCAGACGAGTGCCGGAACGACAATGCCGAGCAACACTGAACGCACGACGGGACGCCAGAGGCCGACCCAGCCTCCGGCCAGTGCGACGACGCGCAGGCCGAGCAGTCGGTGGCCGATGCTTCCGCCGATCGTGGGGATGAAGACGATCTGCATGCCGACGAAGATGAGCGTCGTGGCGAAACCGTTGTAGTTGAAGAACAGGCTCGACGCCGCGACGGCCAGGGCCCAGTCGATGGCCAGAGCGGCCAGGCGACGACCGACCCGCGCCACGGAGCGGGGTCCGCGTTCGGGGAGACCGAGCCGCTCCCCCGGCCATTCACTCGGGGCCAGCTGCCCAAAAGAGACGGATTTCGATGAGGAGTCAGACACACCTTGAGTCTATCGAGCGCACCTGAGCGCGGTGCCGCCGCGGACATCCGCTCGCCTCCGCGATGACCCGCACTCACCCGCCACGTAACATGCGCGAAACATTCGCGTCACTCTCAAGAAACGACCCTCAGCTACGCTCGTTCTTGGCCGCAGTGCGCGACTGTCCCAGAGAACCACGCCGTTTGGAGTTAACCGCATGTTCCGCGATTCCTCAGAAGTGCTCAAATTCATCAAAGAAACCGATGTCAAGTTCCTCGACATCCGTTTCACCGACATGCCGGGTGTGCAGCAGCACTTCAACATCCCTGCGTCGACAGTCGATGAGGAGTTCTTCACCGTCGGCCAGTTGTTCGATGGTTCCTCGATCCGCGGTTTCGCGTCGATCCACGAGTCGGACCTGCAGCTGATCCCCGATGTCACCACCGCGTACATCGACGCATTCCGCGCCGAGCGCACGCTCATCATGATCTTCGACATCTACAACCCGCGCAACGGCGAGATCTACTCGAAAGACCCGCGTCAGGTTGCCAAGAAGGCTGAGAAGTACCTCGCCTCCACCGGCATCGCCGACACCGCATTCTTCGCTCCCGAAGCCGAGTTCTACATCTTCGACGACGTGCGCTACGAAGTGAACCAGCACTCGAGCTTCTACTCGGTCGACTCCAGCGAAGGCGCCTGGAACTCCGGTCGCGTCGAAGAGGGCGGCAACCTCGCCAACAAGACTCCCTTCAAGGGCGGCTACTTTCCGGTCAGCCCGGTCGACCAGCACGCCGACCTGCGCGACGACATCTGCCTCAAGCTGATCGACGCCGGACTCATCCTGGAGCGCAGCCACCACGAGGTGGGCACCGGCGGACAGGGCGAGATCAACTACCGCTTCGACACGATGGTGCACGCGGCCGACGACATCCTCAAGTTCAAGTACATCGTCAAGAACACGGCGCACGAATGGGGCAAGACCGCCACGTTCATGCCGAAGCCGCTGTTCGGCGATAACGGCTCCGGCATGCACACGCACCAGTCGCTCTGGTCCGACGGCAAGCCGCTCTTCTACGATGAGGCAGGCTACGGCGGACTCTCCGACCTCGCCCGTTGGTACATCGGTGGTCTGCTCAAGCACGCCCCGGCTGTGCTCGCGTTCACCAACCCGAGCACCAACTCGTTCCGTCGCCTGGTTCCCGGCTTCGAGGCTCCGGTCAACCTGGTCTACTCGGCCGGCAACCGCTCAGCCTGCATCCGTATCCCGATCACCGGCACCAACCCCAAGGCCAAGCGCATCGAGTTCCGCGTGCCAGACGGCGCCAGCAACCCGTACCTCGCCTTCGCCGCTCAGCTGATGGCCGGCCTCGACGGAATCAAGAACCGCATCGAACCGCACGAGCCGGTCGACAAGGACCTCTACGAGCTGCCGCCCGAAGAAGCCAAGAACATCCCGCAGCTGCCGGCCTCGCTCGACGCCGCGCTCGACGCGCTGGAAGCCGACCACGACTTCCTGCTCGCCGGCAACGTCTTCACGCCCGAACTGATCGAGACCTGGATCGCGTTCAAGCGTGAGCACGAGATCAAGCCGCTCGCCGCGCGTCCGCACCCGTTCGAGTACGAACTGTACTACGGCGTCTAAACCGTTCCTCGCTAATCCACTGGGCTGAACGTACTTCAGTCCGCTACGAGTCCGCATGAGCTGCGCAAACCGTCACTGACGGCAGCCCATGCGGACTCATCTGTTTTCGGCCACAGGTGCCCGTTCGATTGCTATTTGGGTCTACCTTTGGGAGAATCAGCCACCATCAGGAACTTTTTCACGCAGCGTTTGAAACGAGAGCCAGGACGTGGCGTTTCTCAAAGGGGTTGTCGTGAGCGTCGTGCAAAAATCGGCTGGAATCATTGTGGCGTTGGGCATCTCAGGGGCCGTCATGCTGAGCGGGTTGCCGCCGGCCGCTTCAGAACCGACGCGTCCACGGCCGAGTTCACAAACCCCCTCGGCCACCGCGATGAACCTGCCGGACACGGCAGAATCAATCGCACGCGTCGGCGCAACTCAATTTCCGGGTTCCTTTGGAGGCGTTGAGTACAACGAGGAAGGCAACGGACTGATCGTTCATCTCGTCGGCTCTTCACCAGCTCTTGAATCGTCGCTCCTGCAGGCTGCCTCAGCCGACCCTGCGATGGTTACGTTCTCGGCGGTGACCCGCACCTATGCCTCACTGACTGAACTGAACGACCGTGTAGCCAGCAGGTTCGGGGCGATGCCTGCGGAGGGGATCGACATCAGGTCGAGCGGCATTGGTCCGGGCCCCACAGAGATCATTGGGGTTCGGGGGCTGACAACTGCGATCTCAGACCGACTTCACAGAGAATTCGGTTACGACGTCGTCGTGGTCGAGGCTGGTCCAGAGGGCACAGATGCCATCTTTACCGTATACACGACTCCGCGCCCTAGCCTCTGGAATCTCGGCCTCTTTTAGATTCTCAGACAGGTTGGCTGGCCATCACCGGACCAAATGACGCTCGCGGCGGGCGCCTCGCGGCGGGCGCAAAGAGCCGCGTGGCTAGGCTGGCCCGTAGAACTCCCGTTCGAAGACCGCACGCGAGCGACGGGTGACGGCCAGGTAGTCCTCGTCGAGCTGGTTGGCCGAACCGGGCGGATACTCCATCACCCGAGCGATCCCCTCCAGCTGCGCCCGGTCAATGGGGAGCACGTCAGAGGTTTTGTTGGTCCAGAGGGTGATGGCCGACCGTGCGCGCGACGCGAACACCCACGCGGCACGCAGCGTCGCTGCATCCGACTCGGTGACCAGCCCAGCCAGGCTCGCTTCGTGCAGGGTATGAAGTGTCGAAGTCGACCGAAGTGCCGGGATGGCCGCGGCGTGCTGCAACTGCAGCAACTGCACGAACCACTCGACGTCGCTGAGCGAGCCGCGGCCGAGCTTGAGATGGCGCATCGGGTCGGCACCCTGTGGCAGGCGTTCATTTTCAACCCGGGCCTTGATGCGCTTGACCTCACGCACGTCTTTGTCGGCGATCGCAGTGGGATAACGCACGGTGTCGGCGATCTCTTCAAAGTCGTGCAGAAGGGCGGCATCGCCAGCCACGCCTCGCGCGCGGAGGAGTGCCTGCGCTTCCCAGGTCAGCGACCAGCGTCGGTAGTAGGCGGCGTACGAGTCAAGCGAGCGCACGACGACACCGTTCTTGCCCTCCGGGCGCAGCCCGATGTCGAGGTCGAGCGGCAGTCGACTGTCTTCGGTGAGCCGACTCAGCTCACGCACGATGAATTTGGCGCGGTCATGGGCAGCCTCGCCCTCGAGGGAGCCCGCCCGAAAGACGTACATCACGTCAGCGTCGGAACCGAATCCGAGTTCTGCCCCTCCGAAACGCCCCATCGCGATCACTGCGAACTCGATGCCGTCGCCCTCACCCTCGTCGGCGGTCAGGCCACTCCCGCGAATTGCGGCAGTGACAGCCTGAATGTGGGTGGCGGTCACCTCCGTGAGGCCCCGCGCCAGCTCATCGAGAGTCAGCTCGCCGAGGAATGCGGAGAAAGCGAGACGGAGCACCTCACGGCGACGCGCGGTGCGCAGGATGCCGGCGGCGGCATCCGCGCTCGTGTGACGGGCCAGCACCGCCCGAGCTTCTTCTTGCAGAACGGAGAGCGGGCGTGGACGCAGATCGTCGGGGTCTTCGAGCCACGCGACGGCTTCGGGAATGGTTTCGAGCAGTTCACCGATGAAACGTGATCCGGAAAGCACCCGGGTGAGGCGCTCGGCAGCGCCGGAGGAATCACGCAGCATGCGCAGAAACCAGTACGTCGAGCCGAGATCATCGCTCAGTCGACGGAAGGAGAGGAGCCCGTAGTCGGGGTCGGCGCCCTCGGAGAACCATTGCAACATGACCGGTAGCAGATGCCGTTGGATCGTCGCCCGCCGAGACACCCCACCGGTGAGGGCCGCAATGTGTCCCAAGGCACCGGCAGTGTTACGAAAACCGATGGCCGCGAGCCGCGCCTCGGCCTGCCCACTCGTGAGATTCAGCCCCTCAGCCGGCAGCGCAGCCACTGCCGAAAGCAACGGTCGGTAGAAGAGGCGCTCGTGCAGGCCGCGCACGCGTTGTTTAGTCTCGGACCAAAGCGTGCGGAGACCCGCGGCGCTGGTCGCCAAGCCGGTAGCCCGAGCCAGCAGCCGCAAATGCTCTTCGTCACGCGGCAGCAAATGGGTACGACGCAGGCGGGCGAGCTGCAGCCGGTGCTCCATCAGCCGCAGCACCCGGTAGTCGTGGGCAAAGTCTGTCGCCTCAGCACGACCGATATAACCGGCATCAGCCAGTGCCGCCAGAGCCGGCAAGGTACCGGGCTGGCGAACCGCCGGGTCGACCTGCCCGTGCACGAGCTGCAGCAACTGAACGGTGAACTCGATGTCCCGCAGTCCACCCGGACCCAGTTTGAGCTGGATGTCGACTTCGTCGTCGGGGATGTTGGCCGTCACGCGTTCACGCATCCGCTGCACCGACTCGACAAAGTTCTCACGGCTGGCGCTCGACCAGACTTTCGGGGCCAGAGCGTCGACGTAGGAGTGTCCGAGGCCGAGGTCGCCGGCGAGGGGGCGCGCCTTCAACAGTGCTTGGAACTCCCAGCTCTTCGCCCACCTGTCGTAGTACGCGAGATGCGACTCCAAGGAGCGCACGAGAGCGCCAGCCTTGCCTTCGGGGCGGAGGTTCGGATCGACCTCCCAGAGCTCGGGCTCCACGGCCGCCTCGTTGATGCCGCGCATCATCAGGATGGCGAGACGGGTGGCGATCTCGACGGCGCGTGCGTTCGACAGATCGCCGGTCTCGTCGCCGGATGCCACGAAAATCACATCGACGTCGCTGACGTAGTTGAGCTCAGATGCGCCGGCCTTGCCCATTCCGATCACCGCGAATCGGGTGGCGGCGACCTCCTCTGTGGCGAACACTCCGGGGGCCGCGACATCAGCAGAACACATGGTGCGAGCCACGGCGAGTGAGGCTTCCAGTGCTGCGGCTGCCAGGTTCGCCAATGTTTCGGCGACCTGGTCCACACCGGCTACCGGATCGGCCTGTTCCAGGTCGAAGGCTGCGAGTTCGGCTAGTCGGCGCCGATAGCGCACCCGCAGGGCCACCCAGGCCGGCTCCTCCACCATCGTCGAGAAGCCGTTGACTGCCCCAACGGAGTCCAGCAGATCGGCCAGGAGCTCTGCGGCATCCGGCACATCGGTACGCGGGGCGGCGAGCACCGAGAGTTCAGACGGATGCCGCAAGAAGAACTCTGCGACACCGCTGGAAGCACCGAGCACCACGAGCAGACGCTGGGCCGCCTGCGGATCGACTAAGAGCGCCTGCACCTGCTCTGGCGACTGACGGAGCAGGTCAAGCAGCGAGCCGAGCGCGGCATCCGGGCTCGCCGCATTGGCCAGCATCGGCAAGAGCTCGGCCGAGTCGGGAGCACCGAGCGCCTCGGCTTCAGCGAGTCGAGCGCGCACGGCGCTGAGCTCGTTGAAGCCGACGCGAGCCAGCGCGGTGAGGTTCAGTTGGTCACGTGCCATGGTGTTGCGTTACACCCCTGGCGGTTAGAGCATTTCGAGGTTTTTGCGAAGCTCGAACGGCGTCACCTGGGCGCGGTAGTCCTTCCATTCCTGACGCTTGTTGAGCAGCACGTAGTTGAACACCTGCTCCCCCAGCGTCTCGGCAACGAGCTCGGAGTTCTCCATGGCTTCGATGGCCTGGTCGAGACTCGCGGGCAGCGGGTGGTAGCCCAGCGCACGACGCTCGGTGTCGCTCAGGCTCCAGACGTTGTCTTCGGCCTCAGGCGGCAGTTCGTAACCCTCTTCGATGCCCTTGAGGCCGGCGGCCAGCATGAGCGAGTAGGCGAGGTACGGGTTTGCCGCTGAATCCATTGCCCGGTACTCGATGCGTGAACTCTGGCCCTTGTTGGGCTTGTAGAGCGGCACGCGCACGAGCGCTGAGCGGTTGTTGTGCCCCCAGCAGACGAAGCTCGGGGCCTCGTCGCCGCCCCAGAGCCGCTTGTAGGAGTTCACGAACTGGTTGGTGACCGCGGTGATCTCCGGTGCGTGACGCAGCAGCCCGGCAATGAACTGACGGCCGGTCTTCGACAGCTGGTACTGCGCGCCGGCCTCATAGAACGCGTTGGTGTCACCTTCGAACAGCGACACGTGCGTGTGCATGCCCGAACCGGGGTGATCAGACATGGGTTTCGGCATGAACGTGGCGTAGACACCCTGCTCGATCGCCACCTCTTTGATGACGGTACGGAAGGTCATGATGTTGTCGGCAGTGGTGAGCGCGTCGGCGTAGCGGAGGTCGATCTCATTCTGGCCGGGGCCGGCCTCGTGGTGGCTGAACTCCACCGAAATGCCGAGGTCTTCGAGCATGCGCACTGAACGGCGACGGAAGTCGTGAGCGGTGCCGCCTGGAACGTTGTCGAAGTAGCCGGCCGAGTCGACGGGAACCGGCCCGTCTTTGCCGACCTTCGACGACTTCAACAGGTAGAACTCAATCTCAGGATGCGTGTAGAACGTGAAACCGCGTTCGGCGGCCTTCGCGAGGGTGCGTTTCAAAACGTTGCGGGGGTCGGCGACAGCCGGCTGACCGTCTGGCGTGGTGATGTCGCAGAACATGCGGGCGGTCGGGTCGACTTCACCGCGCCAGGGCAAAATCTGGAACGTGGTGGGGTCCGGATGCAGGAGTACGTCGGCCTCGAACGAGCGGGTCAGACCTTCGATTGCCGAGCCGTCGATCCCGAGGCCTTCGATGAAGGCTCCCTCGACCTCTGCGGGCGCGATGGCAACCGATTTGAGGGTGCCGACGACATCCGTGAACCAGAGTCGAATGAACTTGATGCTCCGTTCCTCGATAGTTCGAAGTACGAAGTCGCGTTGCTTATCCATCCACGCCCTTTCTTGTCGTGTCTAGGCTACTTGCTGCGGCCCTGTTCTTACGCGAAAACACCCCCTGACTACACTTGATCTCATGCCAGAGATGACGACGTCAGACGCCTCAAGCACGCCCGCCGAGCAGAATCCGTATGGAGCGGCTCCGGCCGGACCCAAACGGGTGCGCACTCGGCACTTTCAGACGGCGAAGCAGCAAGGCATCCCGATCACGGGTTTGACCAGCTACGACATGCTGACCGCCCAGATCTTCGATCAGGCTGGCATCGACTTTCTGCTCGTCGGCGACTCAGCAGGCAACAACGTCTTCGGCTACGAGAGCACCCTGCCGGTCACCGTTGATGAGCTCATTCCGTTGACCCGTGCGGTGGCGATGGCTGCGAAACGTGCGCTGGTCGTCGCCGATATGCCGTTCGGCTCGTATGAAGGCGGCAAAGAGGAGGCCCTGCACACAGCGGTGCGGTTTATGAAGGAGTCTCACTCGCACGCGGTCAAGCTCGAGGGCGGGGTGCGCAGCCGCAAGCAGATCAAACGCATCGTCTCAGCCGGAATCCCGGTGATGGGACACATCGGGTTCACGCCGCAGAGCGAGCACGGCTTGGGCGGCCACATGATCCAGGGACGCGGTTCTTCCGGCGCCGAGAAGCTGATCGAGGACGCCTTGGCCGTGCAAGACGCCGGCGCGTTCGCGGTGGTGCTGGAAATGGTTCCGGGGTCGGTCGCCGCCGAGGTGACCAAGCGGCTGGAGATCCCGACGATCGGCGTCGGCGCCGGGCCGGATGTCGACGGACAGTTGATGGTCTGGTCCGATTTTGCCGGAATGACCGAAGGCCGGGTTCCGCGGTTCGTCAAGCAGTACGCGAATCTGCACAGTGTTCTCACGGATGCGGTGAATCACTTCAGAGACGACGTCGCGACCGGTGCCTACCCGGCACCGGAACACAACTACGAGTAGCGGCGGTTCTCGCTAGCGGTCGTCTTCCCGGTCTTCCTCAGCCCACTTCGCGCTGTTCGCACGGAGCTTCTCGAGTGCGTGCGATGCCTCTTCGCGCGTCGCGAAGGGACCGACGCGGTCGGCTGACGGCGACACGAAACCTTGCTCGACGTCACCCGTGCGCATGTTGTACCAAAACTGGTGCTCAGTATCTTCGGCCATAAGCTTGATCCTATGCCTAAGGATTCAGCCGGTCACCTCGTTCCTGGAACGGTCTCAGCGACCCGCCCTGTACCCAGTTCTATTCCGCGTCCGGAATACGTCGGAAAGAAGGGACCTTCTCCCTTCACCGGCTCTGACGGGTACTCGCCGGAAAAGATTGCGCTCATTCGCGAGTCTGGTCGGATTGCCGCACAGGCGATCCAGGCAGTGGGCCGCGCCATCCGCCCCGGTGTGACGACCGAAGAGCTTGATGCCATTGGGCATGAGTTCGTGATCTCTCACGGCGCCTACCCGTCGACCCTCGGTTACCGCGGTTACCCCAAGTCGCTCTGCAGCTCGGTGAACGAGGTCATCTGCCATGGCATCCCCGATGACACGGTTCTCGAGAACGGTGACATCGTCAACATCGACATCACGGCGTTCAAGAACGGCGTGCACGGGGACAGCAACGTGACGTTCATCGTCGGCGAGGCGAGCACAGCGGTGACCGATCTCGTCGAACGCACCCGTGAGTCACTCGCCCGCGGCATCAAGGCCGTCGCTCCCGGCCGCGAAGTCAACGTGATCGGCCGCGCCATTGAGTCCTACGCCAAGCGCTTCGGCTACGGCGTCGTGCGCGACTTCACCGGCCACGGCGTCGGCGAAGCATTCCACTCCGGCCTGATCATCCCCCACTACGACTCGGCCCCCGCCTACAACACCGTGATCGAGCCCGGCATGGTCTTCACCATCGAACCGATGCTCACGCTCGGCACCCACGAGTGGGACATGTGGGCCGACGACTGGACCGTCACGACGAAAGACAAGAGCATCACCGCGCAGTTCGAACACACGCTCGTGGTGACCGAGCGTGGCGCTGAAATTCTGACGCTGCCGTAGCCCGGCGCACCTGAACTCACGAGTGCGACCTCGCCCAACGAGACCTCGCCCAACGAGACTTGCCGAGTTTGACCGTTTCGGTCGAGAATCCCTGGTAGAACAGGGGTTCTCGACCGGAAGTGTCAAGCTCGGCGGAAACAGCGGAACGGGCGGGGCGACTAGTCGAAGATCGGTCCGCGCGTGCGCGTGCGCTTGATCTCGAAGAAACCGTCGTACGCCGCCGCCGCGACGACGCCGTCCCAGAGGGCGAGAGCCTGCTCGCCCTTCGGCGCCGGCGAAATCACCGGGCCGAAGAAGGCGACGCCGTTGACCGAGATCACGGGGGTGCCGACATCCTGGCCGACCCGGTTGATGCCCTCGAAGTGGCTCGCCCGCATCTGCGGGTCGTGCGCATCACTGTCGGCGTGCGCGGCGAACTCGGCCGGCAGGCCGACCTCAGCCAAGGCGGCGGGAATGACCTCGGCGGGATCCGTGCTCTCGCCCGGGTGAATCCGGGTGCCGAGCGCGTCATAGAGGGGCTTGACGATCTCCTGACCGTGCAGTTCCTTGGCCGCGGCGACGAGCCGGGTGTACTTGAGCGCCCGGGGGAAGAACGCCTTGTACTCGTCGCTGACGTCTTTGTCTTCGTTCAGCACGGCCAAGCTCATCACGTTCCACGTGACGTCGAGGTCGCGCTGCTTCGCCACCTCGTCCACCCAGCGGGATGTCATCCAGGCCCAGGGGCACGACGGGTCAAACCAGAACTCTACGGAATCAGTCATTCGACTACCCTAAGCGTGCCCACCTGCATGCAACACCGACTCCCAGCGTGGCCGTCGTAGAATTATCTGATGACCTCGGAGCCTCTGTCCCCCGCGACCGCCTCGCACATCGATCCTCACGATCTTGAGGTCGCCCTCCGGGTTCTGGCCTCCCTCGCCGACGTCGATCCAGACGACCCCGACTTCACGACCGTGCGCCAGGCGACGGCCAAGATGTTCAAATCGGTCAAGGTCGTGCGCCGCGCCGAGAAGCGCCAGGCGATCGCAGAAGCCGACCGTGACGTCATCGCTGCGACGGCGACCGGCGCTCCGACCCGCATCGACGACGAGACACGTGGCGCGCAGCTGACGCGGGGCACGGATGCGCCCACCGCCGGCGAGCTGCTCGTCGCACGCCCCTGCTACATCTGTAAGCAGCGCTACACCCTGGTCGATGCGTTCTACCACCAGCTCTGCCCGAGCTGCGCGGCCATGAGCCACGCCAAACGTGACGCCCGCACCGACCTCACCGGAAAGCGCGCCCTGCTCACCGGCGGCCGCGCCAAGATCGGCATGTACATCGCACTGCGTCTGCTGCGCGACGGCGCCCACACCACCATCACCACCCGGTTTCCGCGCGACGCCGTGCGCCGTTTTGCCGCGATGCCCGACTCCGGCGAGTGGCTGCACCGTCTGCGCATCGTCGGCATCGACCTGCGTGACCCGGCCCAGGTGATCGGCTTAGCGGATTCCGTGGCCGAGCAGGGACCACTCGACATTCTGATCAACAACGCCGCGCAGACCGTGCGCCGCTCCCCCGGCTCCTACTCGCCGCTGGTCGAGGCCGAATCGTCGCCGTTGCCCGAAGGCGACATGCCCGAGATCGTGAGCTTCGGGCACACGAACGACGCGCATCCGCTCGCCCTCGCCGCCTCGGTCGCCAGCCACCCCATTTTGGCCGCTGCATCACTCGCCGGTGCGGGTCCGCTCACTGCCGAAGATCTGACCAACCTGGCGTTGGCTCCCGGCTCATCGTCGCTGGCCCGTCTCGCCGACGGCACGGCGATTGATGCGGGCGGCTTGGTTCCCGATCTGCACAAGGAGAACAGCTGGACCGCGAACGTCGAAGACGTCGACCCGCTGGAGATGCTCGAAGTTCAACTCTGCAACACGACGGCGCCGTTCATCCTGGTCAGCCGGCTGCGCGCATCCATGGCCTCGTCGCCGGCCCGACGCACCTACATCGTCAACGTGTCGGCGATGGAGGGTGTCTTCGGTCGCGGTTACAAGGGACCAGGCCACCCGCACACGAACATGGCCAAGGCCGCGATGAACATGCTCACGCGCACCAGCGCCAAGGAGATGCTCAGCGACGGCATTCTGATGACCAGCGTCGACACCGGCTGGATCACCGACGAACGACCGCACCCGACGAAGGTGCGACTGGCCGAGGAAGGCTTTCACGCTCCGCTCGACCTGGTGGATGGCGCAGCGCGCGTCTACGACCCGATCGTACGTGGTGAGGCCGGCGAGGACCTCACCGGAGTCTTCATGAAGGACTACAAGCCCGGCACCTGGTAGGCCCGTCGCTGGGTCGGTCGGGCTGTGGGTGCGGGATTGACGCCGCTTTGACTACAGCGATGCGGTGCCCGCTGCGCGGCGAGCACTCCCTGCGCAGCATGCACCGCCTCGAATGTCAGCCCTTCTTGATGTGCGCGACGGGGTCGGCCTCCTCGGCGGGATGAGCCTTCTCCCTCTTGTTCGCGCGTTTCTGTTTGATCGTCAGGCCGTGCTTTTTATCGTTGTGATGGTGTGGCGACTTGTCAGGCATTTTCTGCTCCTCCGTTGGGGGCCCGGAGGCCCTATTGGCTGTGCAAATTGCTACTGCGCACGGTACGCCTTTTTCCTCGAAACGCACCGGGTACACCTCCATTGCGGCAGCCCTGACGTCCTCCAATGAGGAGCCCGGCCGCATCACCTTGTGCCTCCTTCCGACTCCGACGGGCAGTGACATCGCTGCGTGGCTTGGCGAGCGACAGGCGCCGCAGTGACCGAGCGTATGTACGTGACCTTCACACTCAAGAAATGGATGTGAATCGGCGGCTCACTCAGACCGTGTAGCGACAGCCCCTGCCTCCCGACGCCCGAGGCGCGTATCGTGAAGGGAAGACATCGATGGCCTCGTCAAGGAGGACCCTCATGAACACGACACACCTTCCATCCATCGAACTGTGGTGGCCACGGCTCGACATCCCGGCCAAGCGCTGGCTTCTTGCCCACGAGGAGGAGCCGCTGCCGCCGCATATCCTCGCTGAAATCTCCGCGCTCTGTGGTGTCGATGCCTCCGGGTCGGAGGAGACGATGCTCACCGTCGCCGACCGCAACTACATCGCCACCCAGATGGAGTCGGTGGACTGAGTTCGGTTGCTGCGTTCGGCGACTGCATTTGACGACTGCGTTTGACGTCTGCGTTTGACGTCTGCGTTTGACGTCTGCGTTTGACGTCTGCGTTTGACGTCTGCGTTTGACGTCTGCGTCGCCCGCTGAATTGCGCCCTGCGCGTCCGTTCTGACGGGGTGGCGGCGGTCAGACATGGCTAGGCTTGATCTCTGTGCACCGGCGCCACGAGCGCCAGTGATTCCTTGAACTGAATTGGAGAAATCGTTGCCCGGAGAAAACCTGACCAGGGTCGAAGCCCAGGAGCGTGCCGCGCTCGTCACCGTTCACAGTTACGACGTCTCGTTGGACCTGACCACCGGTCCCGAGACCTTCGCGAGCACCACCACCGTCACCTTCGCCTCGACGCCGGGCGCCTCGACCTTCATCGACGCGATCACCCGCACCGTGCACTCCGTCACCCTCAACGGAGTCGAGCTTGACCCGTCTGTCGTGAGTGACGGCATCCGTATTCAGCTCGATGATCTCGAAGACGAGAATGAGTTGACCGTCGTCGCCGACGCGGTGTACACGAACACCGGCGAGGGCCTGCACCGTTTCGTCGACCCCGTCGACAATGAGGTCTACCTCTACAGTCAGTTCGAGGTTCCAGACTCCCGCCGCATGTTCGCGGTCTTCGAGCAGCCAGACCTCAAGGCATCCTTCGCATTCACCGTGACCGCGCCGGCCGCCTGGGAGGTCGTCTCCAACTCGACTACGCCCGAGCCGACGGATGCCGGTAACGGTGCCAAAACCTGGGCCTTCGCCCCGACCCACATCATGTCGAGCTACATCACCGCGCTGGTGGCCGGCCCCTACGCCGTCGTGCGCAGCGAGCTCACCTCACGCGACGGTCGCACGATCCCGCTCGGCGTCTTCAGCCGCAAGAGCCTGTCGGAGTTTCTCGACGCCGACTACATCTTCGAGAAGACCCGCCAGGGCTTCGGCTACTTCGAGGAGAAGTTCGACTTCGCCTACCCGTTCGACAAGTACGACCAGCTCTTCGTTCCCGAGTTCAACGCCGGCGCCATGGAGAACGCCGGCGCTGTCACATTCACCGAGAGCTACGTCTTTCGCTCGAAGGTTACAGACGCCATCAAGGAACGCCGCGTCGTCACGATCCTGCACGAGCTGGCCCACATGTGGTTCGGTGACCTGGTCACCATGAAGTGGTGGAACGACCTCTGGCTGAACGAGTCGTTCGCCGAGTGGGCGTCGACCATCGCCACCGCCGAGGCCACCGAGTGGACCGAAGCCTGGACCACCTTCGCCGCCATGGAGAAGAGCTGGGCCTACAAGCAGGACCAGCTGCCGTCGACGCACCCCGTCGTCGCCACGATCAACGACCTCGAAGACGTGCTCGTCAACTTCGACGGCATCACCTACGCCAAGGGTGGTTCGGTGCTCAAGCAGCTCGTCGCCTGGGTCGGCATCGACGCGTTTTTCACCGGCGTCGCCGCGTACTTCAAGAAGCACGCCTGGGGCAACACCGAGCTCAGCGACCTGATGGTCGAGCTGGAGGCCGCCAGCGGACGCGACCTCTCGGAGTGGACGAAGCTGTGGCTCGAGACGGCCGGCGTGAACACGCTGCGTCCCGAGATCGAGGTTGACGCATCCGGAATCATCACCGGATTCGCCGTGCTGCAGAGCGCCGCTGCCGACTACCCGACGATTCGCCCGCACCGCCTGGCGATCGGTCTGTATAACTTCAACACCGCGAATTCTCTGCAGGGCGGCGCGCTCGTGCGCACCAACCGCATCGAACTCGACGTCGACGGCGTACGCACGGATGTCCCCGAGCTCGTTGGTCAGGCACGTCCCGACCTCGTTTTGCTCAACGACGACGACCTCGCCTACGCCAAGATCCGGCTCGACGCTGCATCGCTCAGCGTGGCCATCGAGAACCTGGCCGCGATCGAAAGCCCGCTGGCCCGGTCTCTCGTCTGGGGTTCGGCGTGGGATGCGACCCGCGACGCCGAGACGTCGCCGCGCGACTTCGTGCGCCTGGTACTGAACAACATCGCCACCGAAACCGAGTCGACCACGCTGCGCACGGTGCTCGGCCAGGTCGTGCTGACGGCGACCAACTACGTGTCGGAGGCGCACCGTGCCGAGACCGTGACCGAGGTTGGCGACGCGCTCTGGGCTCTGGCCCAGAACGCCGAAGCCGGCAGCGACGCGCAGTTCCAGTTCGTGAAGTTCTTCGCAGCCATTGCCTCGACCGACGCGCAGCTTGACGCCATCGCGGCCCTGCTCGACGGTTCGGCGCCGTTGGCCCAGCTGGAGATCGACACCGACCTGGCTTGGGAGCTGCTCACCGCCCTCGTCGCAGGTGCACGTGCCGGAACCGCCGAGATCGATGCGGCGTTGGCGAAGGACAACACCGCGAACGGCGCACAGTCGGCCGCTCAGGCTCGGGCTTCGATTCCGACCGCAGAAGGCAAGCTCGCCGCATGGGCATCGCTGATCGACGTCGACACGGCGCCGAACACGATCGTTCGGGTGACCGCAGCCGGGTTTCTGCGCGCAAACGACACCGCGCTGCTCGAGCCGTTCGTCGCGAAGTACTTCGACGCACTGCAGACCGTCTGGGCATCGCGTGCTTACGCGATCGCCGAAAAGCTGATCATCGGCCTGTACCCGTCGCCGCTGGCGAACCAGGAGCTGGTCGACGCGACTCACGTGTGGCTGAACGCGAACGCTGAGCCGCCGGCCCTGCGTCGCCTCGTGATCGAGAACGTCGCCGGTGTTGAGCGTGCACTCGCTGCGCAGGCGCGTGACGCGCAGTAGCTAGCCCGCTCGACTGCTCGATGTCGACAGGCTCGATCACCGGTTCTCCGGTGGCCGGGCCTGTCGGTCGTTAACTGCCGCGGGGGGCGGGCGCGAGCCTCAGGGTTTGCCGAGGTGGCCCTCGGTAGACTGGTCCGAATATGAATCTTGACTCTTTCTGGGCCTCGGTCGACGACTTCTTCAAGGTCCCGTTCTTCGGCAATCTTGTCGCCATCGTCATCATCGTTGCCATCGCTTTTCTCATTCGCTGGGTTTTGCACTTCGTCATTGATCGCGTTGTGCAACAGATCGTCACCGGGGCGAAAAAGAAGCAGAACGCCGTCGACACGCAGGCGCTGATCGTCTCTCCGGTCGCCGCAGTGCGGCTGGTGCAGCGCACCCGCACCCTGGGCTCGGTCCTGACCAACGTCGTCAACGTCGTCATTCTGGTCGTGACGGTACTGCTCGTTGTGAACAAGCTCGATTCCACAATCCTCGGCTCCTTTGCGCTGCTCACCGCCGCCATCGGTGCCGGTCTCGGTTTCGGCGCCCAGAACATTGTGAAGGACACGCTCAACGGCCTGTTCATGGTGATGGAAGACCAGCTCGGAGTCGGCGACGTCGTCGATGTGGGCCCCGCGACCGGAATGGTCGAGGCTGTCGGCATCCGCATCACTCAGGTGCGTGACGTGAACGGCATCCTGTGGTTTGTGCGCAACGGCGAGATTCTGCGCGTCGGAAACATGTCACAGGGCTGGGCCCGCGCGATCATCGATCTCGCCGTGCCATACGATACGGATGTGGACGCAGTGCAGACCGAAGTGCTGCGCGTTGCCACCGACATGGCCTCGAACGGAAAGTGGCGTTCGCGCATTCTTGAAAAGCCCGAGGTCTGGGGACTCGAGTCGATCTCTGACGATGCGCTCGTCATCCGTCTCGTGGTGAAGACGCGTACGTCGACCAAGGATGACGTGTCCCGCGAGCTGCGTCTGCGGCTGAAGAGGGCTCTCGACGACATGGGCGTCAAGCTTCCGTCGCTCACCAGCGTCGTGCTGACCGGTTTCGATGGCGCCGACAGCATTACCGGTGCACGCCCGCCGCGCACCCGACCGATGCCGATCGTTCCCGAGCTCGTCAAACCGTTGCGCAAGTCGAAGCGCTCCGCGTCGGCAGCCCTCGCAGCCACCGCCACGTCGAGCGCCGACAGCTCGACCCCGGCCAACTCGACCCCGGCCAACTCGACCCCGACGACCGCGCACCCTGCATCCATGCCCCGCGTGCGCCCCACGACCAAAAACACCACACCGGAGAATCCTCATGAAGCCTGACCCCACCGGTGTGCACCTCCGCGACGGAGAAAACGGCGCCGCCATCGGGCCGTCGTTCTACGAGCAGGTCGGCGGCCGTGAGTTCTTCTCGGCACTCGTCACCGAGTTCTACCGCGGTGTCGCCGGTGACCCGGTACTCAAGCCGATGTATCCCGAAGAGGACCTCGCCGGGGCCATTGAGCGATTCACAATGTTCCTCGAGCAGTACTGGGGCGGACCAGGCACCTACAGTGAGCAGCGCGGCCACCCCCGTCTGCGGATGCGCCACCAACCGTTCAAGGTGAACCCGGATGCCCGCGATCGCTGGCTCGGGCACATGAGCGATGCGCTCGACACCATGGAGATCTCCCCGCTGCACCGCGAAGTGCTCTGGGACTACCTCGACCGCGCCGCGCACGCCATGGTCAACACGTTCGACGCGTAGGCGCCAGCGCAGCTCGGGATGCCCGGTGCTAGCCTCAAAGCATGACACCGTATGAGCTCGAGAACCTCGCGCATCTGCGTCGGGCACGCGATCTGATCGACCGGGACTATGCACTCCCCCTCGACGTACCGTCACTCGCCGCTCATGCGCTGATGTCTCCCGCACATTTCTCCCGCCAGTTTCGGGCTGCCTATGGCGAGACGCCGTATGCCTACGTGATGACCCGCCGGATCGAACGCGCTATGGCACTGCTGCGCGCGGGAGCCAGCGTGACCGACGCCTGTATGGCTGTCGGCTGTACATCGTTGGGCTCGTTCAGCTCGCGCTTCAGCGAACTCGTCGGCGAGTCACCGAGCGCGTACCGGGCCAGGGAGCACGAGGCCGTCGCGGCGATGCCGTCCTGCGTCGCGCAGGTGCGCACCCGGCCGGTTCCGATGAAAACCAGACCGAGCAGGATTCAAGAAGCGGTCTGACTTCGGCGATTCTAGAGTGGGTTTCATGTCAATCTCACTTCACTACACCAACATCACCGTCAACGATCCAGACGAGGCGCTGCCGTTCTATCGCGACGCGCTCGGACTTGAGGTGCGCAATGACGTCGCATCCGGCGGTCACCGCTGGGTGACGCTCGGTAGCGACGCCCAGCCGGAGGTCGAAATCGTGATCTCCGACCCTCACGCCGGCCGCTCACAAGCCGACGGCGACGCCATGCAGGAACTGCTGACCAAGGGCGTTCTGCCGATGCTCGTCTTTCGCACCGATGACCTCGACGCCACCTTCGAGAAGGTACGCGCGTCGGGCGCCGAAGTGCTGCAGGAGCCCATCGACCAGCCCTGGGGACCGCGCGACTGTGCTTTCCGTGACCCGTCTGGCAACGTTGTGCGCATCTCGCAGGCCGCTACTCAGTGACGGTGACCTCCGCGGCATATCCCGCACACGATCCCCCGCCGTCATCACAGTGATCGGCCGGGCTTCCGGTCACGATGATGTACGCAGTTCCGATCGGAAAATCTGACGGGACAGCAATCTGTTCACTGAATGATCCGTCGGTCGCGACCGAAACGTCAACGGCCGGCGACTGGACATCCTTCGCCATGATGCTGACCGAGTAGGTCTTTCCCACCTCGTAGTGCACATCGCAACGGGATTTCGGACTCGACAGTGTGACGACTCCGCCCCGCTCCACGTCGTGGGGAGACGCCGTAAGCTCCGCCGGCATGCAGCTTCTCGGGGAGATCGAGCAGCCTGTGAGCCCGAGGCCAGCCCAGGCCAGGACCACGACCGCGCCTGCCGCGATTACTCCCCGACGCATCGCGATCTACATTCCGCTCGTCTGAACTTTGGGGATGTCGCCGCAGCTGGAGCCCATCGCCGCCACAACCTGGGGATCGGACTCTGGCAATCCGGTTGCCACTGTCGATGACGTGCCGTTGGTCGCCAGGAGTCCGTCACCGGACACCGTCACGACGGTGTTCACGATGCCGTAGTTGCCGCTGGAGTCACGCGCCGCGAGCACGCCGATCAGCTGGCGCCCGCCGTTGCCGTCGCTGCATTCCACGCCAGTGCCGGTCTCGCCGAATCCGTTGAGCAGAAAGCGGTACGGGTTGCCGTCGACTCCCTTCGTGGTGACGAAACCGCAGTCAACGAACGCGTGAAGCGTGGCGGTGCGCCCATCGTCCAGCACGGTGATCACTGTCTCGTTTTCGAGTAGTGCCGACCAGCCGCCGTGCCGACCGGGCCCGGCGAGGTCATCGGCCAGCGAGATCGTCGCGCCGGAGGCCGTCTGGATGCCGTACTCAAACGTCGGCGACTCCGAGTAGTACTCGACGTCTGGTTTGCCGTCGCCGTCGACGTCTTCAATCGTCGCGGTGTCCGCGCCGGCCGGGATGCTCGCACCGTTCGGCGCGCATCCCGTTGCAGTCGTCGACGTCGGAGTCGGAGTCGAGGGAGAGGTCGTCGCATCCGTCGGTCCGGCGCTCGGCATCACCGTAGCGCCGGTCGCGCTGGGCAGAATCGGGCCTGGCGTGCCACCGGTCGGCCCGGCGCATCCCGTGACACCAACTGCCACGCACGCAGCCAGGAGAACGGGAAGACCCAGGTTTCGCATGTGGACGCTCATTTCAGTCAGTCTGGGCTGAAGAGCGGGCGGTGTCCACCTTTTCGACCGCGCGATTCTGAATCGTAACTCTGTCGCGGAGGAGTCCCGCAGCGAGTATCGAAACCCACCCATTCGACGGAGATTGATCGCCAAACAGGCCATATTGGGCTGGATACGCTCGCGACGGGAAAATTCTCCGTCGAATGGGTGGGGGCGAGACCGCTCTGGGTGGTTCGAACACCCGCGCTGTTCTCCCCGTCGCAGCGAGACTCTCCCCTTAGAATCGGCAGACATTGTGACGAAGGAGACACGCATGTCGTACCCACCCACCGAAGCCGATGTCATCGTTGTGGGAGCCGGCCTGGCCGGGCTCGTCGCCACGGCCGAGCTGGTGGATGCCGGCAAACGCGTGCTGCTTGTCGATCAGGAACCCGCCGCCTCATTGGGCGGCCAGGCCTGGTGGTCATTCGGTGGACTCTTCTTGATCGACTCCCCCGAACAACGCCGGATGGGGGTCAAGGACTCGCTCGAGCTCGCCAGCCAGGATTGGCACGGGAGCGCGGGTTTCGACCGCGAAGAAGACGCCTGGCCGAAGCGCTGGGCCGAGGCCTACCTCGACTTCGCCGCCGGCGAGAAACGCGCCTGGCTGCACGAGAAGGGCGTGCGCTTCTTTCCCGTCGTCGGCTGGGCCGAGCGCGGCGGCTACACCGCCCTGGAACACGGCAACTCGGTGCCCCGATTCCACATCACCTGGGGCACCGGCCCCGGCGTGCTCGAACCGTTCATCAACCGGGTGCGTGAGGGTGTGCAGGCCGGCCTGGTCACCGCACTCCACCGCCACCGCGTTGAGGAGCTCATTGTCGACAGTGCGGGAGGTGGTGCCGTCGTCGGTGTGCGAGGGAGCCGACTCGCCGAGTCGAACGCCGCCCGCGGCGAGGCCAGTTCACGGGATGTGGTCGGCGATTTCGAGCTGCGCGCCCCTGCCGTGATCGTCACGAGCGGCGGAATCGGCGGCAACCACGACCTGGTGCGCGAGCAATGGCCGAAGCGGATGGGCACTCCCCCGGCCAGCCTGCTCTCCGGCGTTCCCGCACACGTCGACGGCCTCATGCTCGGCGTCGCCGAGAAGGCCGGCGCCCGCCTGATCAACGGCGACCGGATGTGGCACTACACCGAGGGAATCACCAACTGGAATCCGGTCTGGGCGGCCCACGGCATCCGGATTCTTCCTGGTCCGTCATCGCTGTGGCTCGACGCGACGGGTAAACGACTGCCCGGCCCGCTGTTTCCGGGCTTTGACACGCTCGGTACACTCGAGCACATTCTGCAGACCGGCTACGAGCACAGCTGGTTCGTGCTCACTCAGAAGATCATTGAGAAAGAGTTCGCCCTCTCAGGCAGCGAGCAGAACCCCGACCTGACCGGCAAAGATCTCAAACTCTTGGCCAAGCGCGTCACCCCAGGGGCGCCCGGCCCGGTCGAGGCGTTCAAGGAGAAGGGCGTCGATTTCGTCGTCGCGAACACGCTGCCAGAACTGCTGGCCGGAATGCAGGAACTCTCGCCGGAGGTCGCGCTCGACGTCGAGCGGATCGAACGCGAGATCACCGCGCGCGACAGAGAGGTCGACAACGACTTTTCGAAGGATGCCCAGATCAACGCGATCCGGCAGGCTCGCCACTACCGCGGCGACAAGCTGATTCGGGTGGCCAGTCCTCACAAGCTGCTCGACCCGGCGGCCGGACCGCTGATCGCCGTGAAACTGCACATTCTCACGCGCAAGAGCCTGGGCGGCATCGAAACCGATCTGTCAGCGCGCGCGCTGGGATCCGACGGACAACCAGTGCCTGGGCTCTATGCGGCTGGCGAGGCAAGCGGGTTCGGCGGCGGCGGCGTGCACGGCTACCGCTCGCTCGAGGGCACCTTCCTCGGCGGATGTCTCTTCTCGGGTCGGGTGGCTGGGCGGGCGGTCGCTGCGGCGCTCTGAGGAGCGGCGCTGTATGGAGCGGCCGGCACGATCGCGTGACCATTCCGTTGATCGAGGAGCGCGCGAGCTTGCGAGCACGCGTCTCGAGATCTCGCGAGCCAATCCTTGAACTCGGGTTGAGTTCGAACATCGGCTCGCGAGGTCTCGAGACACTCGCTGGCGCTCGCTCCTCGACCACCGGAATGGTGATATTCGTCCACCACCATGCCGCGCAGAGGCCCGGAAGCTCGAGATCGCGCGAGCCAATCCTTGAACTCGGGTTGAGTTCAAACATGGCTCACGGGGTCTCGAGACTGCCGCGGGCGGCCTCCTCGACCACCGAAATGGTGATATTCGATCGACGAGATCAGACGACCGCCGCCTCCACGATTTCAGCGACCTGCGCCTTCGGATCAACCAGCATCTCGGCGGCCGGCCCCTCCCAGAGACGGTGCAATGCCGCCACCATGGCATCCGCCTGAGCGCGGGTGTCGAAGTCTAGGTCGATCATGACTGCACCCTTGTCATCGACCGGCCGCATGACCCGGTAGGACTTCGCGCCAGACCCTCGTCGGTCAAGCGGATCGGCGTCGAACATGCTCTTCCACGCGTCGTAGCTGTCGACGACATGCTCAACTCGCACGGTAAA
Organism: Glaciibacter kafniensis; assembly: GCF_039538945.1. Lineage (NCBI taxonomy): Bacteria > Bacillati > Actinomycetota > Actinomycetes > Micrococcales > Microbacteriaceae > Glaciibacter > Glaciibacter kafniensis. Next base: position 975,855 of record NZ_BAABCN010000002.1, read on the forward strand.
CATGGGTTCCTCGCTTCTGTCGGCGCGACTCGTGGCCGACCTGGCGCCAGCATATCCCCGTGCATCGACCGCCGCCGCGCCCGACGAAGACGAGGGCGGCGGCCGAATCTGCTACCGGCGGCGCCGACGCCCGATGCTCGCCGGGGCATTCGTGCTCAGCGTCTCGCCCCGGAAGAATGCCGGGCGCAACTTGGCCTGCACCAGCATGATGACAGCGCCGGCGACCAGGATGACCATGCCGAGCACGAAGACCAGGCCGATTCCGAACACGTTCGACCCGCTGCCGTAACCCGGGTCCATGCTGTCGATCAACGTGGTGAAGAACAGGATGCCGAGGATCACGCCACCGACCAGCGGAAACAGGAAGGTGAAGAAGACGTTGCGCACCGAGTCGAACCACTGCTTGCGGAAGTACCAGACGCAGGCGAACGCCGTGAGCCCGTAGTAGAAGCAGATCATCATGCCGAGCGTCGTGATCGTATCCCAGAGCACATCTTCGCTGATGAAACGCATCACCGTGTAGAACACCGCTGCAACGACCGCCGAGACGATGGTGGCGTAGCCGGGGGTGAAGAAGCGTGGGCTGACCTTCGCGAACTTCTGCGGCAGGGCGCCATAGTGGCCCATGGCGAGCAGGGTACGCGCGGGCGAGACGAACGTCGACTGCAGTGACGCAGCGGAACTGGAGAGCACCGCGATCGACACGAGAATGGCGAGCGGTCCGAGCACCGGACCGGCCAAGGCGAAGAAGGTGTTGCTCTGGATGTCGGGGTTGCCGAGTCCGACGCCTGCGCTGCCCGTTCCGGCGAAGGCAATCAAACCCATCGCCACGAAGAGGTAGAGCGCGACGACCAGGGTGACAGTGATAGTGGCTGCCTTGCCGGGAGTTGAGCTCGAACCCTTGGTCTCCTCTGACATCGTGAGCGTGACATCCCAGCCCCAGAAGATGAAGAGCGAGAGCGACAACCCGGCGACGACGGCGGAGAACGAGGTGACAGCGAATGGGTTGAACCACTCCAGCGTGACCGGAGTGGCATCGAAGGCGGTGCCGTTGCCGACGTGCACGAATGCCGCGATGCCGAAGCCGATCATCACGAGAATCTGGAATCCGACGAGCCAGTACTGCAGCTTTTGAGTGGTCTGCATATCGCGATAGGAGACCCAGGTCGCGGCGCCGATGAAGACCAAACAGGTGGCGACGTTGATGAGCGGATTGCCGGCCATCGCCGCGATCTCGGGGTTGTTGCCGAAAATCTGCGACAGCATCAAGAAGAAGAAATCGACCGCGATACCCGCCAGATTCGACAGCACCACAATCGTCGCCGCAATGAGCCCCCAACCGGCCATCCAGCCGATCCAGGGCCCGAACGCACGGCTCGCCCAGGTGAACGAGGTGCCGCTGTCTGGCATTGCCCGGTTGAGCTCGCGGTAGCCGAACGCGACGAGCAGCATCGGGATGAATCCGATCAAGAAGATCGCCGGCAGATGAACGCCGACCTCGGCGACCGTCGGACCGAGCGCTCCGGTCAGCGTGTACGCCGGGGCGATGCACGAGACTCCGATCACGATGGCACCGACGAGTCCGACGGAGCCGGCGCTCAACCCTTTTGAGGAGAGCCCGGTCTTCGTGTCGTCGGTGGATGCTGCGGGTTCAGCGGCTTCGATGGCGCTGTCTTGTACTGTCACTTCGTGTCTACTTCCCCACCGTAACGGTGGAATCTCGCGGCACCACGATCATGGGTACCGGCAGCTCACGCAGCATTTTTGCAGCGATGGAACCGAGGAAAAGATGGTTGGGTTTGGCCAGACGGCTCGAACCGACGAGCACAATTTCGGCCGGATCCCAGTGCAGGGTGCGTACGGCCTCTTCGATACTGTCACCGGATGCGACGCCGGCACTGACCTCGACCTCGTCGGGCAGGTGTGCGCTGGCATAGTCGAGCACCTCCCGAGCGTGCAGAGCGCTGTGCCGTGAGACGAGCGGGTCGTCGAGGCCGCCGGGCAGATCGAGCGCGACGAGCGAGACCAGCCGGAGGGGCGCATCCGTGGTGCGTGCGACGGCGATTGCCGTGTTCATCAGCACCTCTGCGCCGATTTTCGTGCCGACGGCGCAGGTCACCCTGCTCACGCCCTTGTCAACGTCGAGCTCGCGCGTGCCCTCTGGCGCCAGCGCGACCGGCACGTGGGAGGCGTGGAGCAGCGCGCTGGCGACGCTGCCGACGGTGAAACGACCGAGAAGCCCATTGCGGGCCGCTCCGACGACGATCATGTCTGCCTGGTCGTCACGCGCAGCGTCGAGGAGTCCCTGCGCGAATGACTCGGCGTACACGATGTGCGTCTGGGCAGCGACATCAGCCGGAACCGATGCCGCAGCCTCGCGCAGCCACTGTGCTGCCGTCTTCGAGAGGTAGTGCTCGTAGCCCGGATCGGTGGGAACGAGCGTCGCTCGTTCCTCACTGTTCAAGACGATGACGACGTCGAGCGAGGCGCCGCCAGATCTGGCCAGGCGAACCCCGAGCGCAAGCGCGTCCGCCCCGGCGTCGGTCGCGGTGTATCCGACCAGAATTCGCATCGGAGTTATGCCTTCAGGTCGGTGATGATGGCTGCGGCGGTCTCGCGTCCGACGCGGATGGCGCCGTCGACGTGCTGGTAGCCCTTGCCGGCCATGTCGCTGCAGGAGAAGGAGATCGGGCCGACCGGCGTGCGCAGGTCAGCGCCGTAGCGGGCGAGCCCACCCATGTCGAAGCTGGCCGCGTAGGCGCCGCGGGTCCATTCTTCGCTGCCCCAGTCGCTTTCGTAGTAGACGACCGGGCTGAGTGCCTTGTCGCCGTAGTAGTGCGAGAGCGAGGTGAGGATGCGGGTCTTGCGCTCCTCGGCCGTCAGGGTGAAGACACCGTCGGCGTGCTCATCGGAGACGAAGCCGACGAGCGTGCCACGCGGGTCTTCGAAGTTCGTGTTGTCGTAGGCCTCGTGCACGAGCTCGTAGGGGCTGAACGCGGTGCCGGACAGGCCGTCTTCGCGCCAGAACGGCGTTTCGTAGACGGCGTGAACCTTGATCACGAAGCCCATCGACAGGTGCTGGTGCAGCTGCTGCTGGCGGCGCGGCAACGGGGGCTCGAACGAAATGCGGCTGATCAGAATCGGCGGAACAGCGATGATCACGCGGCGCGCGTTCACCGTCAGTTCGTCGGTTACCGCGGTGACACCGGCGTCGCTCCAGCGCACGGTGCGCACCGGCTGGCCGAGGTGCACGTCGTCACCAAGGCGCTCGGCGAGCAGAATCGGCACCTGCTGCAGGCCACCGACAACGCGCGCGTCGAGAATGAAGTCGGCGTCAACGAGGTTGCTGAAGCTGCCGGCGCTGGCGGCCATCAGCAGAGCCTGCAGTGCCGAGAAGGCGTGGGCCGGCTTGGTGAGCATTGCTCCGGCGATGAACATGCCGATGTTTTCGATGGCTTCGGCGTCGTCGGTCTGGGTCTCGAGCCAGCGGCTGAAGGAGATCTCATCGAGTTCCTTCGCACGCGGGTGTCCCCACGGGCGGTCAGGGTCGATCTCGGCGACGAGCGCGTCGAGCTTCTCGATCAGCGAGACGATCTCGTGTTCGGTCTGCGCCGGAACCGGGAAGATGTCGCCTTCGAAGCGGCTGAGCTCGCCGGTTGCGTTGATGTAGACGTTCTCGCCCTCGCGGTACCGGTCGTAGGTTTTCAGGCCCAGTTCGGCCAGGGTCTCCTTGAGGGCATCCTGGTCTGGCGAGACCCACTGGCCACCGATTTCGAGCATGGCACCGTCGATGTCGTCGGTCCAGAGACGGCCGCCGACACGGTCACGAGCTTCCAGCACGGCAACGGTGAGGCCGGCCTTCTTCAGCTCGGTGGCGGCGGTGAGGCCGGATGCCCCGGCGCCGATGATGATGACGTCACGGTCAATCGTGGTCATGGTGTACTCCTGTGGTGCTGCATTAAGAGGGTGGTGAAGAAGAAAAGATAGCAAAACAGCCAGGCTGCCCGATCTCCGGACAGCCTGACTGCGGTGATTAGGAGAGCGGGCTCAGCGTGTATTTCGTGGAGAGGTACTCGTGGATTCCCTCGAGACCGCCTTCGCGACCAAGGCCCGACTGCTTGACACCGCCGAACGGTGCCGCCGCGTTCGAAACCAGGCCGGTGTTCAGGCCCATCATTCCGGTGTCGAGCTTGTCGATCATCCGCTGCCCGCGGGCGTGGTCGGTGGTGAACACGTAGCCGATCAGGCCGTACTCGGTGGAGTTCGCCAGGCGAACCGCTTCGTCTTCGTCGCTGAAGGTGGTGATGCCGACGAGGGGTCCGAAGATCTCTTCCTTCAACAGTCGGCTGTCGGCCGGCACATCGGTGAGCACCGTCGGCGGGTAGAACGAGCCGGGGCCGTCGGGACGAGCGCCACCGATCAGGAGTGTGGCTCCGCGGCCGAGGGCGTCCTGAACCATTGCGTCTGTCGAATCGACCGCTGCGTCGTTGACGAGTGGGCCGATCGTGACGCCGTCTTCGGTGCCACGCCCGATTTTCAATGCGGCGACACGCTCGGTGAGGCGACGACCGAACTCGGCGGCAATCGACTCGTGCACGATGAAGCGGTTCGCCGCTGTACAGGCCTGGCCGACGTTGCGGAACTTCGCCAGCATCGCGCCGTGTACCGCCTTGTCGAGGTCGGCGTCTTCGAACACGACGAACGGGGCGTTGCCGCCCAGTTCCATGCTCGTGCGCAAAACACCCTGTGCGGCCTGCGCGAGCAGACGCTGACCGACCGGGGTGGAGCCGGTGAAGCTCAGTTTGCGGAGGCGCGGGTCTCCGATGATCGGTGCCGAAACCGCTGACGACGTCGACGTGGTGATGACGTTGACGACGCCGGCGGGCAGGCCGACCTCTTCGAGCAGTTTGACGAAGTACAGCGTCGTGAGTGGCGTGAGCTCGGCGGGCTTGACGACGACGGTGCACCCGGCGGCCAGCGCCGGCGCGATCTTGCGCGTGGCCATGGCAAGCGGAAAGTTCCAGGGCGTGATCAGGAAGCACGGACCAACCGGGCGCTGCGTCACGATCATGTGGCCGGTGCCTTCTGGATTCATCCCGTAGCGGCCGCTGATGCGCACCGCTTCTTCGCTGAACCAGCGCAGGAACTCTCCGCCGTAGCCGACCTCGCCGAGGGCTTCCGCATAGGGCTTGCCCATTTCGATGGTCATCAGCAGTGCGAACTCTTCTTTGCGCTCCTGCAGCAGGTCGAACGCGCGGCGCAGCAGTTCGCCACGCTGGCGGGGGGCCGTCGCGGCCCAGGAATCCTGAGCGGCGACAGCCGCGTCGAGCGCCGCTGCACCGTCTTCGACGGTCGCGTCGGCGATGCTGAGCAGGTCGAGGCCGGTTGCCGGGTCGGAGACAGTCAACGTCTTACCTGAGCTGCTCGGACGCCATTCTCCTCCGATGAATAGACCAGTCGGAACCTTGGCGAGCAGGGCAGTTTCTTTCTCAGACACGGGTGGTGCTCCTTTGCTCACGGGTAGAGTCCGCGAATGAGGTGGGCCTCGGCGACGCGTTCGACGGCGAGGATGGTGGCGGCGGCGCGCAGCGTGAGCTCGCGCTTGGCCGCATAGTCGACGACCTGACGCCAGGCTGCGAGCATCCGCTCGGCCAGTTTGTCTTCGACTTCTTCGGCGTTCCACCAATAGGCCTGGTTGGCCTGCACCCACTCGAAGTAGGACACAATGACGCCGCCGGCGTTGGCGAGAATATCGGGGACCACCAGAATACCGTTGGCCTCGAAGATGCGGTCGGCGACCGGGGAGGTCGGGCCGTTGGCGCCTTCGACGATGACCTTCGCCTGCACTCGGGAGGCGTTGCCTTCGTGCAGCACGCCTTCGACGGCGGCGGGCACCAGCAGGTCGACGGGCAGTTCAAGCAAGGCGGTGCCGTCGATGACCTCGGAGCCGGGGAATCCGACAACCGAACCTGTTTCGCGCAGGAACGCGCTGAGCGCCGGCACGTCGAGGCCGCGCTCGTTGTAGATGGCGCCGTACTGGTCGCTGATGCCGACAACCCGCACCCCGGCCTCCGCCAGGAAGAGCGCGGCGTCGTGACCGACCTTGCCGAAGCCCTGCACCGCCGCTGACGCACCGTCAACACGGATACCGCGGTGGGCGAGAGCGGCCAGAGCGATGTGGGTGACGCCGCGCGAGGTGGCGCTGGCACGACCGTGCGACCCGCCGAGACTGATCGGCTTTCCGGTGACGATCCCGGGAACCGTGTAGCCCTTGTTCACCGAGTAGGTGTCCATGATCCAGGCCATCGTCTGCTCGTCGGTGCCGATGTCGGGGGCCGGGATATCGCGCTCCGGGCCGATGATCGGCAGGATCTCGCTGGTGTAGCGACGCGTCACCCGCTCGAGTTCTGCCTTCGAGTGCTGGCGTGGGTCGATGTTGATGCCGCCCTTGGCGCCGCCGTATGGCACGTCGAGCAGGGCGCACTTCCAGGTCATCCACATCGCCAAGGCGCGCACCTCGTCGAGGTTCACGCCCGGGCTGTAGCGCAGCCCGCCCTTGGCCGGGCCGCGGGAGAAGTTGTGCTGCACCCGGTGGCCGATGTAGAGGCGGCTCGAGCCGTCATCCATGCGCAGCGGCACCGACACCGTCAGTTCGCGGCGCGGGGTGGAGAGCAGCTGGTAGATGCCTTCGTCGTAGCCGAGCACGGCCACGGCCTCGGCCAGCTGAACCCGGGCGTCGTCGAGGGGGGTGGCTGCCGGCGCGATGCCCTGGCCAGCCAGAATCAGGCTCATGCCGACGCCAGCGCGTCGGCAATGACGCCGATGCCCTCGATGAGCAGCTCGTCGGTGATCGACAGCGGCGGGAGGAAGCGGATGACATTGCCGTAGGTGCCGCAGGTGAGCACGATGACGCCCTGCTTGTGGGACTCGGCGGCGATGCGGTTGGTGAGTGCGGCATCGGGCTCACCGGTGACCGGGTCGATCAATTCGATGGCGATCAGGGCGCCGCGCCCACGCACATCTCCGATGCGGGGGTCGTTGACGCGCAGTGCGTTGAGACGACCGGTCAGGATGGCGCCGATCTCCCTGGCGCGCTCCACCAGGTTGTCCTGCTCGTAGCTTTCGATCGTGGCGAGAGCAGCCACACAGGCCAGCGGGTTTCCGCCGTACGTTCCGCCGAGGCCGCCGACGTGGGCGGAGTCCATGATCTCGGCGCGGCCGGTGACGGCCGACAGCGGAAGGCCGCCGGCGATGCCCTTGGCCGTGACGATGACGTCGGGAACGATGCCCTCGTGGTCACTGGCGAACATGTCGCCGGTGCGAGCGAAACCGGTCTGCACCTCGTCGGCAATGAAGACGACGTTGTTCGCGGCGGCCCAGGCGACCAGGGTCGGCAGGAAGCCGTCGGCGGGAACGATGAAGCCACCCTCACCCTGAATCGGCTCGATCATGACGGCGGCGAGGTTGGCGGCACCGATCTGCTTCTCGATCATCGAGATGGCCTTCTTGGCGGCGGTCACGCCGTCGAGGCCGTCGTGGAACGGGTAGGACATCGGGGCGCGGTAGACCTCGGGGGCGAACGGGCCGAAGCCGCTCTTGTACGGCATGCTCTTGGCTGTGAGGGCCATCGTGAGGTTGGTGCGACCGTGGTAGGCGTGGTCGAACACGACGACGGCCTGCTTACCGGTGTAGTGACGCGCGATCTTGACCGCGTTCTCGACGGCCTCGGCACCCGAGTTGAACAGGGCGCTGCGCTTGTCGTGGTCGCCCGGCGTCAGGCGGTTGAGCGCCTCGGCGACCTCGACGTAGGAGTCGTACGGAGCAACGGTGAAACAGGTGTGGGTGAACTGGTTGAGCTGGGCGGTGACGGCAGCAACGACGCGGGCGTTGCTGTTTCCGACGCTCGTCACGGCGATGCCGGAACCCAGGTCGATGAGGGAGTTGCCGTCGACGTCGACGAGCACACCGCCGCCGGCTGCGACGGTGAAGACGGGGATAGTGGTTCCGACACCGGATGCCACAGCAGCGGCTTTGCGCTTCATGCGCTCGATTGACTTCGGGCCGGGAATGGCGGTCACCAAGCGTCGTTCCTGCGGCAGCGACGGGCCGCCAAGCGGAATGTCGAGGGACGAATCGAGGCGGGGGGAATCGACGATGGTCATGGCTACTCCAGTTCTCACAGCACTGTGCACCGTCGCCCGGAAGGCAACGGTGCCGATACCGCAATGCTAGAGAGCAGCGACGCTCAACCCGGCTGCCGCGTCGTATAGTAGGGCTACCATTGTTCGCCACGCTGTACAAATGCCGCGTTTCTGGAGGAATTCCTCGTGCTCCCCACTGTTCGTCACCTGCTCAGTCAGCCCGACCTGGACTTGCGCTTGCTCACACCCGCGACGACCCTGCCCGAGCGGGCGCTGGAACAGAGCGTCGAATGGGTGCACAGCTCCGACCTCAGTGACCCCACTCCCTTTCTCTCCCCCGGCCAGGTGCTCCTGACCACCGGAACGCAGTTCGACACCGAGGCACACGGCGACGAGCTGTACACCGCCTACGTCGCACGGCTGCGACAGCGCGGCATTGCAGCACTCGGCTTCGGAACAGAGGTCATTCGGGACGGAACGCCGGACGGCCTCGTCGATGCCTGCCTTGCCGACGGCCTTCCCCTGTTTGAGGTGCCATACCGCACCCCGTTCATCGCGGTGGTTCGCTCAGCAGCCGACATGGTTGCCGAGGAACGCTACGCCAGGCACACCTGGGCGCTCAGCGCTCAGCGGGCCATCTCACTCGCGGCGCTTCGGCCAGACGGGTTGAGTGCGACGCTGAGCGAGCTCTCCCATCAGCTGCACCACTGGGTGGCACTGTTCGATGCCAGTGGCACCCTGGACCGTGTTTTTCCGCGCGATGCCTTCGCCGGGGCTGGCCTCCCCGGCACCTCCTTCGAGACGGTGCAGCGCGAAGCCGGCCGGCTGCTCGGGCGCGGTCAGCGCGCCAGCGCCACGGTCTTGGCCGGGGGCGAGACGCTCACCCTGCAGACCCTCGGGCGGCGCGACCAACTGCGTGGCGTGCTCGCGCTCGGCGGCGTGCGTGAGCTTGATGCGGCGAGCCAGGATGTCGTCACCTCGGTGATCGCACTCGCCGGCCTCGCCCTCGAACAGAACCATGCGCTGGCCGGCGCCCGCGGGCACCTGCGGGCCGGCCTCCTGCACGCACTTCTCGGCGGAAGCCGTGACCTCGCCGAGACCATCTCGACCGAGATGTGGGGACCGCTGCCATCCGCTCCCGTGCAACTGGTCGTGACCGATGCTCCGGCCGGACGACTCGATGCGATCATCGAGTTTCTCGAGTTGCGGGTGGAGGAGCAGCCGGATCGACTGTTCTTCGCCACCCAGAACGACCGCGTGGTGCTCATCCTCGACCGCACCGGGCGCCTTCTGCTCGAGGATCTCTGTCGCACCTTCGGACTTCACGCTGGGCTCTCGGATCAGACCGACTACCGCGATCTCCCCCGTGCGCTCGCCCAGGCGGAGCAAGCCTGCGAGCGGTCGAAGGAGGGCGAGGCGGGCGTGGTGGAGTTCGACGACATTTCAAGGCAGGGAGTGCTCGCCTTCCTGGCCCGCACCGATGCACGCGAAGTGGGACGGGCGACCCTTCTGCCCCTGATCAACCACGACGAACTGAACGGGTCAGAATTGCTCAAGACCGTGCAGGTCTGGCTGCAACACAATGGTGCCTTCGATGCCGCCGGCCGGGTGCTGGGCGTGCACCGCCATACCGTGCGCAGTCGGATCGAGCTCGCCGAGACGCTCCTCGGTCGCGATCTCGGCACGTTCCACGCGCGAGCGGATGTCTGGGCGGCGCTGTTGGCGACGGCATCGGTGCCCGGTTAGCTCTTAGCCCTTGAGGGTCCAGGCCTTGCGACGCACGAGAATGTGCCCGCGGCTCGTCGTCAGACGGGTCCAGGGGCCGGTTTCAAAGAGCTGAACCGGTTCGTCGCCGGCCAGAAACCCGAGGCTGAACGCCGCGAAACCGGCTCCGGCCGGAATATGTTCCAGTCCGTCGATCGGTCGACCCCACACCTCGGAGCGCACGCGCTGCACGATCTGCTCACCGGTGCCGGTCGGGATGACGGAGGCGACCTCATCGATGCCGGCGCGGGCCGCGGACTCCAGACGCGCGGCATCCGTCTGCCCCTGCGCCTGCCACCCGCCCTTGGGCGGCGAGATTCCCGCCCAGGTCACCGTGCTCACCTGAAGCGGTACCGCGATCTTCACCGGCGCGTCGGCTTCGTCGCCGCGGGTTTTCGCCGCGGTGTGAAGTCGGGCGACCCGGTCGAGCAGGGAGCGGATCGGCACGACGACGTCGAGCTCCACCGGCTCGCTCAACGCGAAAGTGCGGAGCGCCAGCACCGTGGGGCTCGAGTCGAGCAGCCCGCGCGGATAGAGGATCGCGGTATAGACGGCGAGAACGCCGGCCGCCGAAATCAGGCGCACCGAACCGTCCTCGACCCGGCTAGCGCGTGCCAGATAGACCTGAAGGTCGCCGAGGGAATGGGAGTCTGTGAGGGAGAATGATTGGCTCATCTCCTCCTAAACTACCAAGGTGGCGTGCGGTTGACGATGCAATCGCGCCGCGAGCCTGAGGAGGCAGCATGAACAAGCCGATGGAGGGTCTCCTGGCCGCCCTGGATCTGACCGATACGGGTGCACGTACCAACGAAGACATCTTCACCGGCCCCTCACAGTGGATGCCGCTCGGTCGCGTTTTCGGCGGACAGGTTCTCGCCCAGTCACTGATTGCCGCCATGCGCACGGTGGCCGACGACCGTAGCGTGCATTCAATGCACGGCTACTTTCTGCGCCCGGGCGACGTCAACCACCCGATCACCTTTTCGGTCGACCGAATTCACGACGGCCGCTCCTTCTCGACCCGCCGCACCCAGGCGTACCAGAACGGGCTGCCGATCCTGTCGGCGATCGCCTCGTTCCAAGATGACGACGAAGGCCTCGAACATCACCTCGAGATGCCGGCTGACCTGCCTGACCCCGAGTCGCTGCCGACCGCAGCGGAAACGCTGAGTCAGGTCGACCACTCGATCGCCCGCTACTGGGCGAGCGAACGCCCCTTCGACATCCGTCACGTGCCGTCGCCGATCTATCTCAAGGTCGACGGCGAACACACCGCGCGTCAAGCCGTCTGGATGAAGACCTTCGACGCCCTTCCCGACGACCCGAACATTCACCGCGCCGCCCTCGCCTACGCCAGCGACTACTCGATCATCGAACCGATCCTGCGCCGCCACGGCGTGGCCTGGGCCACGCGCGGGCTCAAGGCGGCGAGCCTCGACCATGCGATGTGGTGGCACCGTTTCGGCCGCGCCGACGAATGGGTGCTGTTCGTGCAGGACTCCCCGTCCGCCCAGGGCGGGCGCGGCCTGTCGACCGGCAGCATTTACAGCCGCGACGGCCTGCTTCTGGCCAGCGTCGCGCAGGAAGCCATGATCCGGGTTCCCACCAACCAGGAGTAATGACGGGCTCAGCGCCATCGGGAGGAGTTCACCCGAACCCACGTCACTCCATCGTCTGGAACGGCCACACCTCCGTCGGTAGCGTTGTCACCCGCGTCGCTCGATCGGCCCAGGCGACGGCCGCGGCACGATCGGGCACGTCGACGATCCAGAACCCGCCGAGGTGCTCCTTGCCCTCGATGTATGGTCCATCGGTGGTCATGACTTCCCCGTCCTGCATGCGCAGAACGGCGGCGTCGCCGGCGGGGCGCAGTCCCCCTGTAAACACCCAGGCTCCGGCATCACGGATCTCCTGGTTCAGAGCCTCCAGCTGTGCCATCACCGTTTCGAGATACTCCGGGGGCGGAACGACGCCATCCGGCTGATACATCGCGAGTAGATACTGAGTCATGAGCTGCTCCTTCTTCGGTTGCATGCCGGACCATTCCGGCCTCTCACTCTTTCTACGAACAGCTTCGACAGAAATCGACACCCTCGCCAGATCTCACGCGAAACTCACGGCCCGAGGTGCGAAGAGAGAAGCACGTGACCGGTTGCCACCGAACGGATGTCCACACTCGCGATGTCGCCAGAGGCCACCTGGGTCGTTCCCACCGGTTCGACCGTCGACCCCGGACCGGCTACCCAACTCGCCACCAGGCTCGACGCTCCAGTCCGATCCGTCACGTACATGGCGTAGCCCTGTACCCCCGATCCGTAGTTCCGGCCCGGCGCGGACGTGGGATCAGGGGCCGCGTAGCTGCAGGTCGATTCGATGCGGGTTCCCCACGGCTCGGAGACCAGCCGAACGTCGGCAGACAGCGGGCTCGGTTGCACCTGTGTCAGGGTCACCGGTGGGGCGGCACTGGGCGCCGACTGTTCGGCAGGTGCAAGGAGACCCGGCAGCACGAGTGCCACCGCGACCACTGCCGCGGCAGCGAGAAGCACGGTTGCGGTGACATACCGCCGCGTGCGCCGGCGCTGCGCGCGTGCGGCGTCGCGAAGCCGCGGCCAGCCGCGGGTCGCCGGCGACGCGTCAGCAGCGACGTGATCAGGGCCGGTCGGGGCGGCATCCGTCAGCGCCGCATCCGTCGGAAACACGGCTGTCGCCAGCACCTGATCGGCGGGAACCAGAGCCAGAAGCGGCGGCACGCCCGCCAGTTCGGCCAACGACCGGGCGCACGTCGCACAGTCGGCGAGGTGCTGCTCATAGGCCCAGCGTTCATCAGGCGCCAGTGCGCCCAACAGGTAGGCCGCATCCCAATCCGCGAATTCGTCGGACTCTCGAGTCATGGCGCCGTCACCCCCCGCTCTTGCAGCGCCAGGCGCATGGCCCGCAGCGCGTAGTGCAGGCGCGATTTGACGGTTCCCGAAGGAATGTCGAGCGCCTCGGCCGTCTCGGCCACCGAACGGCCCTGGTAGTACGCAGAGATGACGACGGCGCGATGGTCGTCCGACAAGCCGGCCAGGGCATCCGCCACCAACCAGGCGTCGAACACGGCGTCGGTTCGGTCAGGATTCTCCCGCTCGGGAAGGGTATCGGTGGGTATTTCATGCTGCGCACGGGCTGAACGCCACTCGTCGATCACGAGGTTGCGGGCAACGGTGAAGAGCCAGGCGCGGGCCGAAGTCTCGGATTGGTCGAGCACCTGCGGTCGGCGCCAGGCACGCAACAGGGTTTCTTGCACGACGTCATCGGCGAAGGCGGTGTCCCGGGTCAGCCTCACGACATAGCGCCAGAGCGCCGGTGCGTGCTCATCGTGGAGCACACGCAACAGTTCGATCCGATCGTCGACCATTGCACACCTCCGAGAATTAACACGGGATGCCGCTCTGATCGGTTCAGTTACTCTTACTGAACCAAACAGCGATCCATCCCGTTGTCATAAAGAAGCAGTGCCAACCTACTCGCAGAGCTTGATGAGGAGCACCATGACTCACCTTCCGGATGTCTCACGCCGCACCGCGATCGTCGCCAGCGGCGTCGGAACCGCGCTCCTTCTCGCCGCGTGCGCGCCAACGCCCACCGCGCCCTCTGACGGCAGCCCGGTCAATCCGACGCCATCAGGTTCCGCACCAGACGCGGGCGGCGCGACGTCAGGGCCGACCGGCGGCAATCAGGTGGAGGTCGCGCTGCTGTCGGACATTCCCGTAGGCGGCTCAATTTCTGCGACCCTCGACGGAGATCCGATTCTGCTGGCCCAGCCCGTCGCCGGCACCGTCGTCGCCTTCAGCGCGATCTGCACCCATCAGGGTTGTGTCGTGCTGCCGGCGAAGACTGAGTTCGATTGCCCGTGCCACGGGTCCCGGTACGACGCGGCGACGGGCGCGGTCTTGGACGGTCCGGCGCCGTCCCCGCTTCCGGAGATCGCGGTGACACTCGACGGTGACTCGGTGCGAGCCGGCTGACCGCCATGGACATCTATCAGGTGAACGGTCTCCCACTTCACGTTCTGCTCGTACACGTCGTGGTCATCCTGGTGCCCGCCACCGCGCTCTGCCTGGTTCTCTTCGCCCTGTGGCCGGCCGCTCGTCGCCGGTTGGGGATCGTCATGGCGATCCTCGGCGCCATCGTGATCGCCGTGGTTCCGGTTACCGCTCAGGCCGGCCAATGGCTGAAAGACCGGGTCGCCGACACTCCCCGAATCGACGCCCACGCGAATCTCGCCCGCGGCCTCTGGCCGTGGACGTTGGCTCTCGGGATTCTCGCAATCGCGTCCTGGCTCTGGTACTTCTTTCTGTCTCGGAGAGACACTCAGCGCGCACCTCGCGCAGGCACTCGGCGCGCTATCGCCATTCTGATCGCCGTGCTCGCGATCGGCATCGGTGGGTACGCCACGTACCAGACCGTGCTCATTGGCGAGGCAGGGAGCCGAGCGATCTGGGAGAATTCGTTTAGCGATACTCCGTTGCGCTAGCGACCTGGACGACTGGACGAAGCGTCAGCCCGAGGCGTCAGTCCGACTCGTCAGTCAGACGAGCGTGACGGGCGGCGAGCGAAAACCACTGTCTCGTCTAGATACGGCGTCCACGCAGATCGCTCAACATCATTGATGCGGCGCGGATGGTTGGTCTCGGCATCAACTAACACAATTGTCGTGCTGGCCCGGGCATACAGCACGGCCGGCTGCTCGCCGCCCGGACCCCAGACCTCGTAGCAGACCTCGAGGCTGGCACCCCCGAGGTTACCGATCCAGAGTTGGATGTCGATCGGCTGGCGCAGGTAGGGCACCGGCGCCAGATACTCGATCTCCTGGCGCGCGATCAGCGTGAGCGTCGCCGCCCCCGGGCGGCCGTCGAGCACCGCAGTGCTCGCGCCGCCCGCGGAGACGGTTCCGTCAGGCTCATCGGTTGCCCAGAACGCTTGGATGCGCGCCTCCTCCAGGAGGCGCAACATCACAGCGTTATTCACATGGCCGTAGGCGTCGAGGTCAGACCAACGCAGCCGGATCGGCACATGCAGTTTCATCAGTTGCAGACTAGTCGCGCGTCAGCTTGCGGTACGCGGAGCGGTGAGGCTTCGCGGCATCCGGTCCGAGACGCTCAATCTTGTTCTCCTCGTAGGACTCGAAGTTGCCCTCGAACCAGTACCAGTTCGCCGGGTCTTCTTCGGTTCCCTCATAGGAGAGGATGTGGGTGGCGATGCGGTCGAGGAACCACCGGTCGTGAGTGATCACCACAGCGCAACCCGGGTACTCGAGAAGGGCGTTCTCGAGAGAACCGAGGGTTTCGACGTCAAGGTCGTTAGTCGGTTCGTCGAGCAGCAGGAGGTTTCCGCCCTGCTTGAGCGTCAGGGCCAGGTTCAGACGGTTGCGCTCACCACCGGAGAGCACACCTGCCTTCTTCTGCTGGTCAGGACCCTTGAACCCGAAGGTCGACACGTAGGCACGCGATGGGATCTCAGTCTTGCCGACCTGGATGTAGTCCTGGCCGTCGGAGACGACCTCCCACAGCGACTTGTTCGGGTCGATGCCGCCACGGCTCTGGTCGACATAGGAGATCTCAACCGTTTCACCGATCTTCAGCTCTCCGGCGTCGAGCGGCTCGAGGCCGACGATCGTCTTGAACAGGGTGGTCTTACCCACACCGTTCGGGCCGATGACGCCGACGATGCCGTTGCGCGGAAGGGTGAAGCTGAGGTTGTCGATGAGCACGCGCCCCTCGAAACCCTTCTGCAGCTTCTTCGCGTCGATGACCTGAGCGCCGAGGCGGGGTCCGACCGGAATCACGATCTCTTCGAAGTCGAGCTTTCTGGTGCGCTCTGCTTCGGTGACCATCTCTTCGTAGCGGGCGAGGCGAGCCTTCGACTTGGCCTGACGGCCCTTGGCGTTGGAGCGCACCCAGGCGAGTTCTTCGGCCAGTCGCTTCGACAGCTTGGCGTCTTTCTTACCCTGAACCTGCAGACGTTCCTGCTTCTTCTCGAGGTAGGTCGAGTAGTTGCCCTCGTACGGGTAGAGGTGACCGCGGTCGACTTCGGCAATCCACTCGGCGACGTGGTCGAGGAAGTACCGGTCGTGGGTGACGGCGAGCACGGCGCCCGGGTACTTGGCGAGGTGCTGCTCAAGCCAGAGCACGCTTTCAGCGTCGAGGTGGTTAGTGGGCTCGTCGAGAAGCAGCAGGTCGGGCTTCTGCAGCAGCAGCTTGGTCAGCGCCACGCGGCGCTTCTCACCACCGGACAGATTGGCGACCGGCGAGTCTCCCGGCGGGGTGCGCAGGGCGTCCATTGCCTGCTCAAGCTGGGAGTCGAGGTCCCACGCGTCAGCGTGATCGATCTCTTCCTGCAAGACACCCATTTCGGCCAACAACGAGTCGAAGTCGGCGTCAGGTTCGGCCATCGCAAGAGAGATCTCGTTGAAGCGGTCGACCTTGGCCTTGATCTCGCCAACGCCTTCTTGCACGTTTTCGAGCACCGTCTTGGTCTCGTCGAGCTCCGGCTCCTGCATCAGAATGCCGACGGTGTAGCCAGGTGACAGCTTGGCTTCACCGTTGCTCGGGGTGTCGAGCCCGGCCATGATCTTGAGAATGGTGGATTTTCCGGCACCGTTCGGCCCGACCACGCCGATCTTGGCGCCGGGGAAGAACGACATCGTGACGTCGTCGAGAATGAGCTTGTCGCCAACCGCTTTACGCGCTCGGACCATCGAGTAAATAAATTCGGCCATAGTGTCTACCAGTCTATTTGGCGGGTGGTGCCCACGAGACACATCCCGGTGGCGAGAATCGGTGCAACCATGCTGTGATAGCCCTGCGTGGCCGGACCATTCTGTCCGATCAGGCATTGGTCGTTGATGCGCACAGAGAATTGAATCGAGTCGGCCGCGAGGTCGACGGCAGTGCGATCGAAAGTGACCTGCATCTGCGTCTTGTCGAAACCATTGGCGCTGAGGGCATTGATGAAGTCAGCTCCACCGGCTTCCGCGTTCGCGGCGAGGACTCCCATCGACACATGGTCGAAGAACGCGAGGTTGGCTTTCGCATCCCCGGCGGGATCCAAAGTCGGCACTGCGGTGGGAGTCGCGGTCGGGGTCGGCGACACCGAATGACTCGCGGTCGGTGCCGTCTTTGTCGACAGTGCGCTGCAGCCAGACACGATGATCACCAGCGACACGGCGAGCACGCCGGCCCCCGCTGCACCGAACTTCCGCCGTTTCGCGCGCGCGATTTCTGACACCCGTGGTCCTCCCCTGACCGCCTGGCGGTCGACTCCCTCCGAGTCTACGAGACGACAGTGATCAGGCTCGACGGTTCATTCGGCAGAAATCCGTCGCCCGAACCGTCACCCGACTCGTCGTCCTGCCCAACTTCCAAGCCGTCATGCACCTCTTCGTCAGACAGAGTCGTGGGCCATTCAACGGCGTCGTTCGGAGGGAACTCGTCTCGGTCGGGAGCCGACTCCGCGTCGCGAGGCGTCACCGGTGCGCTCTTGCCAGGGGCGCTGCGCAGAAACCGAGTCGTGCACCAGGTGAGATCGTGACCGATGCTCTCAGCCTCAATCTCCACAGTCGTGCCCTTGCGTTCGCCGTTCTCCCACTGCCGAATGCGCACGCGGCCGCTCACGATCACGTGCTCACCTTTGTTCACCGAGTTCTGAACGTTATGTGCCAGGTGTCGAAAAGTGGAAACGCTGTACCAATTGGTGTCTGCGTCGACCCAGGCGTTCTGAGCGCGATCGAATCGGCGTTGCCCTGAGGCCAGCCGAAACGAGGTGATGGCGAGTCCGTTGGTCGTGACGAGATGGTTCGGAGTCGTTGCCACGATTCCCGTCAACGTGATGATGTCGCTCATGTTTTCTCCCGGCACGGATGCGTGGGTGCCCAGCGATCGCTCGGCACGCACGACCCGAGGGTGACCACTCGTGCCAGGTTTTGCCACACCCGGGTCGCGCACCTCTGAGTGTGCGACGACGCAAACGTTGAGATCCGGCGGGTTGGCGATCGGTGCACAAGTCGACAACGTCCCGTGTGTGGAGGCCAGCTGCATCGCCAAGAGTTTGCGCGGTCCTAGAGTATTCGCATGACCTTTGTCGCCGATGATGACCGCTATTCCTCAATGAACTATCGCCGCACCGGACGAAGCGGCCTGAAACTGCCCGCTCTGTCGCTTGGACTCTGGCACAACTTCGGGCACGAACGCCCAATCGACACCCAGCGGGCCATCCTGCGCCGCGCCTTCGACCTCGGCGTGACCCACTTCGACCTCGCCAACAACTACGGGCCCCCTCCCGGAGCCGCTGAGACGAACTTCGGCAAGATCTTCGCGGAAGACTTCAGGTCATACCGAGATGAGATGATCATTTCGAGCAAGGCCGGCTACGACATGTGGCCGGGGCCGTACGGAGAATGGGGATCCCGCAAGACCCTGCTCTCCTCACTCGATGCAAGCCTCGGACGGCTCGGACTCGACTACGTCGACATCTTCTACTCCCACCGCCCCGACCCGAACACGCCGATCGAAGAGACGATGGGAGCGCTGGCCACCGCGGTTCAGCAGGGCAAGGCGCTCTACGTCGGCATCTCGAACTACTCCCCAGCACAAACTCGCGCTGCCTACGCGGCGCTGGCCGAATACAAGGTGCCTCTGCTGATTCATCAGCCGCGCTACTCGATGTTCGACCGCCAGAGTGAAGACGGGCTGTTCTCGACAATCGAGGAACTCGGGATGGGCAGCATCGCCTTCTCGCCTTTGGCACAGGGGTTGCTCACCGACCGCTACCTCAACGGCACCGTGCCCTCCGGCTCTCGCATCGCGACGAGTCACTTTCTTACCGAATCGGCGCTGTCGGAGACGTATCTGGCGCGGGCGAATGCGCTGAACGCTATCGCCGCGTCACGCAACCAGACGCTCGCGCAACTTGCGATCACCTGGATCCTGCGCCAGCCGGCCGTGACAAGCGTGCTCATCGGCGCGTCGAGCGTTCACCAGCTGGAACAGAACATCGCTGCCCTCGACGCCCCGGCGCTGGCCGCCGATGAGATCGCCGCAATCGAGCCCCACGCCGTGCACGGCACCTCGCGGGACTAACGGTTGGGCTACGTCTATGCGCTCGTAGCCTCACTGCTGTTCGGCCTCAACGGAAGCACGACCAAGGTCATCGTTGAGGCCGGACTCACCCCGGCACAGCTCACTTTCGCCCGCGTCACGATCATCGCCGCGCTCGCGGGCGCGGCGCTGCTCCTCACCAACCGGGCAGCGTTTCGTATCGAACGCCGGCAGCTCGTGTCGCTCGTCATCCTCGGTGTCGCCGGTGTCGCCCTCGTGCAATGGTTCTACGCCGTCGCCATCAGCCTCCTGCCGGTCGGCATCGCGCTGATGCTCGAGTATTCCGGCGTGCTCCTTGTCGCCCTCGCCGCACGCTTCATCTTTCGGGAGCGAGTCAAGGCCCGCATCTGGGTGGCGATCGCAGCGGTTCTGGTCGGGATGGCCGTTGTCGCGCAGATTTGGGCAAGTCCACTTTCAGGGCTCGGTGTTGTAGCCGGTCTTCTCGCCGCACTCTGCCTGGCCGTCTATTTTATCGTGGGCGAGCGCCAGGTCGCATCCGCTTCGCCGTTGGCCGTCTCCTTCTGGTCGATGCTCTTCGCCAGCGTGTTCTGGCTGTTCTTCAGCGGATGGTGGCTCATCGAACCGACAATCTTGACGGCGCCAACCACCCTCGGGGGTAATCTCGACGCGATCACCGTGCCCCTCTGGGGAGTTGTGATCTGGAACGGGGTCGTCGGCTCGTTCCTGCCCTATCTACTGTCCTATCTGGCGCTCGCTCGCCTGAGCGCGACGGCAGCAGGCATCGTCTCGGCATCCGAGGTGATCTTTGCCTTTGGATTCGCGTTTCTCTGGCTCGGTGAAACGCTCGACGGGGTGCAGTTCGTCGGAGTTCTCCTCGTGCTCACCGGCATCGTCGTGGCCCAAACTGCCCGCGCTGGCAAGACGATTGACCTGGATCTGGCGCGCCGCGATGTGACGGTGACGAAGCTGCGCTGAGCGGGCCGGCCGGGATGCGGCACGGATGTCGGTGGCCGCGCCTAG
Organism: Glaciibacter kafniensis; assembly: GCF_039538945.1. Taxonomy (NCBI): domain Bacteria; kingdom Bacillati; phylum Actinomycetota; class Actinomycetes; order Micrococcales; family Microbacteriaceae; genus Glaciibacter; species Glaciibacter kafniensis. Next base: position 995,878 of record NZ_BAABCN010000002.1, read on the forward strand.
CGTGACACTCACACGACACTCGGCCGCTGACGTTCGGAGGAATCATGGTTTCATCGCTCACCCTGGCACGCACGAGCACCATCACTCTTGTTCCCGTTCGAACCGGCCTCTGGCGGGTTACCCATCGCTCCGGATCCGTGCTCGGCCACATCGAACGCCGCAGCGACCCGGCAGGCGACAGCTTCGCTGCTCGCCGGCTCACCGCGACAAGCCGCACGATCGACGTGGGAACGTTCTGGCGTCTCGATGACGCCACAGACTGTTTTCGCTGAGAGCAACTCACTGCTGAGAAAAATGGGCGGATGTGGCACGCCGCCGCCGCTCCCCCCGAATGGGATTGAAGACCGGTAAAGTGCGGCACATGTACTGGTGGAATAGTTTCTATGCCTGGTTGACCAATGTCAGCACTGAGCCCGTTTTCTTCAGCACAGTGTTGTTCGTTCTCGCGATCATTCTCGCCGGAGTTCTCTCCGCCTGGATCTCGCGAGCGACGCTCAAAAGCCTGATCGACCAGCGTGATCGCGAACAGAAGGCGGCGGCAATCGGCGCTCTCGTCGACGCGGCGACCGAAGCGTCGGTATGGAACTCGCTCACTCCACAGGAGCAAGTTCTGGCCGATCGAGCCGTCGGCCAGGCCGACATCCAGGTGCGGCTCCTGCCCATCAAGGGAGCGGCAGTCGCCGCGAATTGGGCAGCGCACCAGCTCGCTGAGCTCAAGCGCACCTCCGCCACCTTCGGCTACCAGCTTGAACCAGCGGTTCACGAGTTCCGTGATCGTCTCGTCGAGTGGCAGAACAAGCCGGGCAAGGCGCGCAAAGTGTTTCTCGCCGATCTCGCCCGGTGGGGAACCCAGACCTCAACCCCAGAGGGCGCCTTGGTCGCCGAGCAAGACGCCTGGGTCGCGAAGCAGCACCACAACCAGTTCTCGGCCACCGAGGCGACGCCGACCTCACGACCTCGCGCATCCGCGGAAACGACGTCGACAGAGGCGCTTCAGCTTCTCGACGATGTCAAGGCGCTCGATGTACGGCCAGCCCCGGCAGAGCCGCTTCCGGCCAATCCGGCGTAGGTCTGCTTCATCGCCCAGCGGTCAGCTCATGACCGCCCGATAGCTCGGCCCTGCCGCATTGGCCGGCCCAGCAAGGCCGATACGGTAGGGGGATGCCTCACACTCGCTCCGTCCGCGTCTGGGACATCGTGTTGTCCATTGTTCTCATGCTCGCCATGTTCGCCGTGGCCGCATTCGCCCTGATCTTCGCCCTGTTCTTGCCGATGGTGTCAGACGGATGCGGCATCGACTGCAATGTCGACCAGATCCAAGTTGGCTTCATGCTGGCACTGCTGCTGCCTCCGCTGCTCATCACGGCGGCGACCGTGACCACGATCGTGCTGCTGGTCAAGCGTCGGCTGGCCTACTGGGTGCCCCTGGCCGGCATCGGCGCCGTCGTGGTGAGCGGTGTCGCCGGCTCCGCCATCGCGATGCTCGCGGTGCCGAGCTTCTTCAGCTGACACGCACGCGGACGGGCCCCGGTGAGGCTGCCGGCAGCACACCAGCTTGACTGCGAGAAACTGAAGTCTGTTTCTGGGGCCCGGCTGCCGGCGCACTCGGCTGCTTGGTTGCTTGGTTGCTTGGTTGCTTGGTTGCTTGGTTGCTTGGTTGCTTGGTTGCTTGGTTGCTTGGTTGCTTGGTTCCTAACGCCACCAGCTGTCGAACAGAGACGCGGGGACACGGCGTTTGTGTTCGGTGGCGAGGTATCGGGCCTCCACGGCCTCGGCAACGGACTGATCGACCTCTCGACCTTCCAGGTAGTCGTCGATGTCGGCGTAGCGAAGCCCGAGGTTCGCCTCGTCGGTTTGTCCGGGGTTATCGTCGAGTAAATCGGCAGTGGGCAGTTTGAGGTAGAGCCGTTCGGGTGCACCGAGCTCGATGAGCAGAGCACGCCCCTGACGCTTGGTCAGTCCCGACAGCGGGAGAAGGTCAGTCCCCCCGTCGCCGTACTTGGTGAAGAAGCCGGTCACGGCTTCGGCGGCGTGATCTGTTCCGACAACCAGCAGACCGTTCTGGCCGGCCACGGCATACTGGGCGATCATGCGTGACCGCGCCTTCACATTGCCCTTGTTGAAGTCAGTGATCGGCGTCGCAACGCTCTCGGCATACTCGGCTTCGAAGCCTTCCACCGCACGCTGAATGTTGAAGTTGACAGAGGACTGCGGCTTGATGAACTCCAACGCGAGTGCGGCATCGTCTTCGTCGTGCTGCACCGCATGGGGAAGTCGCATCGCAATGAACCGGGCCGGCCGACCTGAAGCGTCAAGCTCCTCGACGGCGAGCTGGCAGAGCCGCCCGGCGAGGCTTGAGTCTTGGCCACCACTGATTCCGAGCACAAACCCTGACGCGCCGGTGCGCACCAGGTACTCTTTCAAAAACTTGACCCGACGCCGCACCTCGGCGGCCGGATCGATCTGGGGTGATACGTGCAGCTCCGCGATGATTCGCGCCTGAAGATCTCGCATGGCTCATAATCTACCCGAGGTGTGCCGGTCACGATCGGCTCCGGCATCCGTTGCAGCGCTACTCCCCCGTCATCGACATGCCGCAGCATTCTCGCCTTCAGCCGGAGGCGTAGTAGTCTCGTCTGGTCGCCCCCGTAGCTCAGGGGATAGAGCAGGAGCCTTCTAATCTCTTGGTCGCAGGTTCGAATCCTGCCGGGGGCACACACAAAGCAAAGCCATCGCGGTGCTTCTCATCTCTTGGTCGCAGGTTCGAATCCTGCCGGGGGCACACACAAAGCAAAGCCATCGCGGTGCTTCTCATCTCTTGGTCGCAGGTTCGAATCCTGCCGGGGGCACACACAACATCGCAGCGCACGAGGGCACAGCCCTCGCGGTGCTTCTCATCTCTTGGTCGCAGGTTCGAATCCTGCCGGGGGCACACACAAAGCAAAGCCATCGCGGTGCTTCTCATCTCTTGGTCGCAGGTTCGAATCCTGCCGATCCCCAGGCGAGATCCAGTTTCAGAGAACTGCTCGCCAAGTTTCGAGACGCGGCCTCCTTCGTCGGCTGCTCCTCAACCAACGAACGGTCGCAGGTTCGAATCCTGCCAGGAACGTTCTCGGATCGTTGTGCGAAGAAGTTCAGGCCGCTGCGATGATTCCACGCCCGAACGTGAACGCGCGGATGATCTGCACAATACCCAGGACGATCAGCGCGATACCCGTCAGAAGAAACAGCAGTTGCGCGCCCCATACCGGCGCAAACAGCAGTGCGATTCCGGCGACGATGCTGATGATGGCAAAGAAGACAGCCCAGCCCTTTGATGGCGTGTCACCGAGCTGCGCCAGAGTTGCCACGCCTTCGACGATCCAGAGGATGCCGATCATGATTCCAAGGAAGACGGCAAGGAACGCCACGGTGCCCGACAGATTAGCGAACGCCAGGCCGGCGCCAATCAAGAAGAGCACACCGACGAAGATGTCGAGCGTCCGAGCCCCACCCGAGATTCCCCGGGAGAAAATGCCGATGCCGAGATACATCAACCCCGCGAAGATGAAGTAGACGCCCAACAAAATGGCGATCGTCGCGGCCGCCGCCTGCGGCTGGAACGTGATCAAGAGTCCAATGATGAGCGCGACAGCGCCACCGACGCCCAGCGCAACGCGGATGCTGGTGACAGCGGACTTCGTGAGCTCAGCTGCGTCGAGCGAGAATCCGCCGAGTGACGAACCGGATGATGTGGTCATGTGAAACCTCCTGCTGCAACGGGTGATCAGTTGTGCTCAGGCTATTCCCAGATTCGCTCCCGCGCCACAATGCTGTGAAGGTAGCTCGTAGATCGCTGGATCTCGCCTCAGGCACTTCGAAAGGGGCAGCAGTCTGTGCGGAACGCGGCTACGGCAGTGCTCAGCACGTTCTCAGCACGTGCTCAGCACGTGCTCTTCACGGCATCCTGCAACGCCGTCAGCGAGGCACCCAACGTCTTGACAGCTGTACTGACGTCAGTGATCCCTTGCACCGAAGGCGAGGTAATGGCCGCGTTGACGCTGGAACTGACCGAGGCAGAAGCCTGCTCGACGGCATCGATCTCGGGGGCGAACTCATCCTTGGCATCTTCCTTGACCGTGGCCAAGTCGGACTTCACCTGGGTGAGGTCGTCTTGCACCTCCGTCAGTGCGCCCTGGTCAAGATCCACGTGCGTCACGGCCGAGACCGACGTCCTCAGCGAGTCGACCGCCGAACAAACCGCGGGCGGTCCGTTCGTACTGCATCCCGCGGTAATCGTTGCCACCAGGAGAACTCCAGCGGCCAGAAACGAAGCAGTGGCCCGATTCATCATGGCGGTCATGGTACTCCCGCGGAGCGGCAGAGGCGAGCCGACTCTGGGCCCAATATCGCTCGGCTTTCTCCGGGGATTCACCATCGTCAAACGGCGCGAAAACCGCCCTGCAGTACGACTTCGAATGTCTCGTCGACGACGCCGAGATCGGCGTTCGGCTCGCCATCGAGTCCCCATTCCTTGAGGCACACGGCGTTTCAGGACGATGGTCGCCTCGACGAGCCTTCCATCAGCGGTTCGACGGGCAGCGAGCCGATCTCGGACAAGGACTCGACCCGGATGAGCCCGTTCAATGACGCCTGTCGATCAATACCGACAGTCCGAACGCTCCAGAAACTTCGCAACAGCCATCGCGAAGCAGCCAGACCGAGGAGGTCCTCCGGCCTCAGAAGGCGTTCGACAAGCTCGCACTTGAAGCGACTATCCAGCAACCGGTGCTGTGGATGCTCGAGAAATTCTGCGACCTCGTGAACCACATCCGACCGACCGCCACTCTCGAAATCCACGAGGTGGGCGACCTCCTGGTCCCAGAGAATATTGTCGAGTGCGGGATCCCCACGACCGACACACGAACGCCGGTTCTCGGCGCCCAGTAGCGCTGGCACGCGAAGCCGATCTGAGCTCGACTCCCAGTCGGCTCGCGCTTGCTCCCCCAGGGCTTCGCCGATCATCGAACTCGTTCTCGCCAACATGCGCAACGGCGGCCAGGCTACGTCCGGCAGGTGCATTGAACCGGGATCGACTGCATAAAGTTGCGTCAGCGTCGCGAGAATGCCGACGGCCAACTTCCGCGAGATGTTGCCGTCAGTCACGGGGATTCCTGGAATCTTGGACATGAGCACACTCGTGCTGTCTTCGTCGGCAGCAAGAACAACGGGAACTTTCGAGGTCATCGTCGCGGCGAGCACACGCAACAGTGTCACTTCGCGATGAAAACCATCTCGGCGGTCATCCCGAAAGAACTTGATGCAGAGTTGCTGTTCGCTACCGCAGACTTCATAGACCTCATTGTTCCGGCCGCCCACGAGCTGCGGCCCCAGCCACAATTCGGAGCCCTGCATGCCGGCGATCGCGGCACAGTTTCGGAGCCCCTCAGAGACACGTATCGCGGAGAGCTGAGTCATGGCTCAATACCCTTCAGGCCGCCCGGCTCGCCCATCAGCGAGGCCACACGCTGGTCCACACGCCGCGCCACGGGTTACAGCGCCTTGGCCGCCGCCACCAATACCTGATCGAGCGTCGGGGCGCCGACAGCCCTGAAGACTTCAACACCTTCGGCTGTGCGAACCAGCACGGTCGGCGTTGAACGGATGCCGTTGGCCTCCGCCTCGCCGTTGTCGCGCGCCACGTCGAACTCAATAACCGTCGCCTGGGGCACCATCCGTTCGACCTCGGCGAGTACCGCGCGCGTCTGAGCGCACGGCTCGCAGAATGACGACGAGAAGAGAATCAGGTCCATCGCAGCTCCTTAGCCGGTGATGAGGGCGACAACCCCCACGATCAATGAAACAACAGCCAGCACCAGAGAAATTCCTATCAGCACCGCATGCACAATCAGAAACTTCGTCGGCTTGCCCGCGGCATCCCTGGCCCGTGAATCACGGCTGACCCGCTTGTAAAACTGAGGCCAGACCACAAAATTCCAGGCAGCGTTGACGATGAGCAGGATGGCGAGTGTCGTAAGCATTGCCTCAAGTCTACGAACAGCGCCGGCTCACGCACACCGCGTCAGCCGGCGCTGTCTGCACCCCCCGTTAGACTCGGGGCATGACAAACAGCAGTGACCGGTTGGTATGGATCGATTGCGAAATGACCGGCCTCAATCTTGAAACAGATGAGCTCGTCGAGATCGCCGTCGTGATCACCGACTACGACCTCAATCTGGTTGACCCTGGCATCAACATCGTGATCAAGCCTGACGCTTCGGCGTTGGAGCAAATGGGCGACTTTGTGCGCAACATGCACACCACCTCGGGTCTGATCGAAGAAATTCCCAACGGCGTGACCGCTGCCGAGGCCGAGTTCGAGGTGATTGAGTACCTCCTCAAGTTCATCCCTGCCGAGCAGAAGGCACCATTGGCCGGCAATTCCATCGGTACAGACCGGGGGTTTCTGACCCGCTACATGCCCCGCCTCGACAACCACCTGCACTATCGCAACGTCGATGTCTCGTCGATCAAGGAACTTGCGCGCCGCTGGTACCCGCGCGTGTACTTCCAGGCGCCTACGAAAGACGGCGGACACCGGGCTCTTGCCGACATTCTTGAATCAATTCGAGAATTGGCATATTACAGAAAAGCCCTGTTCGTGGGCGATCCTGGACCGTCAACTGACGAGGCGAAGGCCATTGCAACCGAGGTGGTGAACAACTTCACTCCAAAGATGTAATAGTATTCTTGAGTTGCCTTCGCCGAGAGGTGGAGAACAACGCATGGTGGGTATAGCTCAGTTGGCAGAGCGCCTGGTTGTGGTCCAGGAGGTCGCGGGTTCAATCCCCGTTACTCACCCCATGTAGCGCCTGGTTGTGGTGCAGCACCCAACAACAGGTCGCGGGTTCAATCCCCGTTACTCACCCCATGTAGCGCCTGGTTGTGGTGCAGCACCCAACAACAGGTCGCGGGTTCAAACCCCGTTACTCACCCCATGTAGCGCCTGGTTGTGGTGCAGCACCCAACAACAGGTCGCGGGTTCAAACCCCGTTACTCACCCCAATGAAATTCAAGCCTTCGGGCTTTTCTCCGACAGCATCCGAGTTCGCCGTCCTGATTGGCACGCGAGTCACACAGGTCGTGAGAAGCTAAACGGATGCTGCAGCTCGATTCTGACGAATTCGAACGTCTCGTCATCGATGAACTCGATCTTCTTCCCGACGACATGGTTGACGGTCTCGACAACCTGATCTTCGTGGTTGAGGATCGTCCGGAAGACGGAACGCTCGATGTGCTCGGCCTCTACGATGGCGTCGCCCTGACCGAACGCGGTCAGTACGGCTTCGGCGAGATGCCCGATCGGATCATTCTCTACCGCGAGCCACTTCTGGCCATCTGCGAGTCGTTCGACGAGCTGCGCGACCAGATTCACATCACCCTCGTGCACGAAATTGCTCACTTCTACGGGATCGACGACGACAGGCTGCACGACCTCGGCTGGGCGTGATCCCGGCTCCGATAGCCTGAGTTATGGGCACATTTCGGGTAGGACGTTTCGTCGGAGTATTGGGCGGAGCCGTCGTAATCCTGGGCGCAGGAGTCTATGGCCCTGCCACCCTTCTCGGTCCGCTCCCCGCGGCGTCGGTGACTCTCCTCACCCCTCATGCCGCTCCCACCACCGACACTCCCCCGGTGCTCCCCGCCGCCGGCGCAAGCGCCATCGCAGCACTGCCACTGGCCGATTCAGCGGCGGATGCTGGGGCTACCGATGCCGCGGCGACGGCTGATACGGCAATGCCCGTTCCGATTGCCTCCGCCGGCAGGGCGACGGCTCTCCCCATGGCCTCAGCCGCAAAGCTGATCACCGCGCTCGTCACGCTCGATGCGCATCCGCTCGCACCCGGCGAAACCGGAGAATCATTCGCTGCAACTCAGGACGATTTTCAGGGCTATCTCGACTATGCCGCGGCCGGCGCACGCACCGTCTCTCTGTACCCCGGGGAGGTCTGGACCGAGCGAGAGCTCCTGCAGGCTGTGATCCTCGCCTCCAGCAACAATCACGCCGACACGCTCGCCCGCTGGGCCTTCGGCTCACTCGAGAAATATCGTGCCGAGGCTTCCGAGTGGCTCACAGCCCACGGGCTTGACGACACCACCGTCGTCGACGCCACCGGGCTCGACGAAGCGAGCGCCGGCACCGCCGCCGACCTCGCCCGGCTGGCCGGTCTCGCTGCCGGCAACCCGACAATCGCCGAGGTCCTCACAAACCCTGAGTCGAAACTTGCCGACCGAAGCGGAGTCGACAACACCACAGCGACCCTTGAGATCGACGGCGTGAGCACGCTGGCACGCAGCTACACGGATGCCGCGGGCGTCTGCTTTCTGTTCACGGCAACGGTGGGCAGCGATGCATCGTCATTCACCATGTCAGGAGCCTTCCTCGGCGAGCCAGACTACGACACGCTCACTGCCGATCTCACGGCCCTGATGGCGAGTGCGCGGGCGGGAGTCGCCCTGCAGCCGGTTCTGAGCGCCGGCGACGCCTACGCTCGTTTTGAAACACCGTGGGGTGACACCGCTGACGGAGTCGTGCGCGCGACGAAGACCCGACTGGGCTGGCCGTCGAGCGCCGCAGACACCGCGTCGGCGACGGTCGAAAGTGTGACGACGGGTCGCACGGGCCAACGCGTCGGCACCGTAGAGTTGGCCGCCGGCCCGGCGGGGACTGGCATCTCCGCCCCTCTCGTGCTCGACAGCGGTCTCAGCGATCCCGGTCCCGGCTGGCGCCTGCTCAATCCGATTCCGATGATCTCCGCGTTGATTCACTCACAACAGAGCGATACAACGGGCGACGATGCGGCGGAGCCGACGCCGTAGCCCCGTCCGCTCCGCGTCTTGCTTGAGATGCAGCCTTGCTCGGGACGCAGCCTTGCTCGGGACGCAGCCTTGCTCGGGACGCAGCCTTGCTCGGGACGCAGCCTTGCTCGCGATTCAGTCTTGCTCGTGATTCGATTCGACCGGGTCGCTCTCACCGCTGTCGAAGGTATAGCGCACGTGCAGCCGACCCTGCACATCCCGCTGCTCGGCTTTGTCGTACCAGAAGAGCGACTCCAAGCCGTCGACCGCCGCCACCATGCTGATGCGCGGTTCCGCAGCTCCGCGCACAAGAACCCGCGTATCGGTCTGCCCTTCCAGGGGGCCGTCGAGAAACTCGGCGATGTAGTCCACGCTGTCTGAATCTGGTGCTGTCATGGCACCAACTTAGTCCTCGGCGGGGCTCGGCGGGCCTGTCCCGCCCAATTCTCTTGACTCAGCTCGGAGCGAAAAGCCTCAGAGTCGCCTCCTCCGCGGGGTTTTCGCGCAGCAGATAGCTCTCCCATTCCTGCTGCCACTCATCCCAATGCGCAAGAAAACGGTCACCATCACGCGCAATGGCGCGGCGCTTGCGACTCTGATCCTCGGCGTCGAGCCAGACCCTGATGTCAGACAAAGCGGTGTTAGCCCTGGCCAGCGCTCCGCACCCTTCCACGATGAGCGGCAGACCTGGGTCGACGCTGTGCCATTCCAATGGTGCTTCGACGGTCCAATCGAATCGTTGCCATGCTGCGGGGCGACCCGCGCGGCGCGGGGCGAGAACGTGCCTTTCTAGATGCACGATGCCGGCATCGAGCCCTCCCCAACCGGGATAGATGTCGTCGAGACGTATCAGCGTCGGCCGACGATTCCCCGGCCAAGCGGCAAGCACCTGGTCCGCGAGCGTGGATTTTCCGGCTCCGCTCGGTCCGTCGATGAGAACCACGGCCGTGGCCGGGGCAGCCGCCACGGATGCGAGCACGTCGGCAGCGAAGTTGGTCTCGGCCAACCGCGCATCGCTATCTCGCGCATCCACATCTCCCGCATCGATATCTCCCCCATCCGACGCCGCGAAGGCGCCGATAGTGAGCGGACGCGAAATCAGATCAGGCGAGGACAAAGTTCCAACTTCCCGTTGCAATCGACACTCCTGCGGCCAGCAGGGCGATGCCGAGGCCCAGTGCGATCAGGGCCCATTCACGCAAACCGAACGGCGAGGGCCGGGCCCAGGTGCGCGGTGTCGGGGCGCCGAAACCCCGCGCCTCCATGGCGGTTGCAAGTTTGCTTCCGCGGCGAATCGACAGCACGAGCAAGGCGAACGCCTGACCGGCCAGACGACGCAGAACGTGCCCGTCGGCGATCCCTCTGGCCCGCCGCGCGAGTTCCAGAGCGCGCCAGTCTTCGATGAACAACCCGACAAGGCGCAACCCGGCGAGCCCACCGAGCACGAAGCGGGCCGGAAGTCTGACGACCTGTGCGAGCCCATCGGCCAGATCTGTCGGGTCGACGGTGATGAACAAGACAACCGCCGGAAGACCAATGGCCAGCACCCGCAACGTCGTGGCGATGGCGAGGCCGATAGAGCCGTCGGTGATTTGAATCAGACCGAACGACCAGTACTCGGCGCCTGCGGCTTTTCCGTAGAGCAGGGTGGTCAACCCCGTGGCGGGTGCCGCGATCCAGACGAGTGCGGTGCGGGAGAAGAAGATACGCGGGGAGAGCCCGACAAAGAGAAAGAGCACGAGCTCGCAGCCGAGCGCGACCGCCGCCGACACCCAGTCGATCGTCAACACGAGAACCGCGGCGAGTACGAGCGCGGCGGCCAGCTTGGCCACCGGATTGACCCGGTCGATTGCCCGAAGCGTCGGAGTCGTGATGGTGGACGCGATGGCGGTCATCGGTCGACCTTCCCTGTGCGAGCAGCGCCGAGGCTCGCCGCACCGAGCCGGTAGTGTTCGTCGGCGATCGCTGCCACGAACTCGGGGTCGTGTGACACCGCAACCAGCGCGGTGCCCTCATCCAGCAGCTCGGTGAGCAACACGATGATCTCCTGCCAGGTGCGAAAATCTTGACCGAACGTCGGTTCGTCGAGAATCAGCACGCGGGGTGCACTGGCCAGAACTGTCGCTACCGACAGGCGCCGTTTCTCGCCTCCGGACAGCGTGAACGGATTCGCCTCGGCCAGATGATCGAGTCTCAGCCGAGCGAGGAGTCCGTCGACTCGCGTCGCGATCTCGGTGTCGGCCAGGCCAAGAGCCTTCGGACCGACCGCGAGTTCGGCACGCACCGTCCCTGCAACGAATTGGTGTTCCGGATCTTGAAACACCGTGCCGATGCGGGTCAGCAGCTGCGACGACTTCCAGTCGATCGGTGACGCGGATGCCCCCTGGGCGAGATCGGAGCCGGCGACGACGTGTCCGCCGCTCGGCTTCAGCAGCCCAGCCAAGGTCAGCGCCAGTGTCGACTTGCCGACGCCGTTCGGGCCCGTCAGGGCCAGCGCGGCGCCGGGACGCACCTGCAGGTCGATGGCTCGAGCCACGTCGGCGCCCTTGACCCGCGAGACTGCCAGGTTCTGTGCCGTCAGCAACGGATCGAGCGCGCTGCTGGGCGTCCGTCGGCGAACCGGAAGCGCATGCTTGACTCCGGGTACCCACACGCCGGCCTGGGCCAGCCGTTCGCCCTGCGACGCAAGCACCTCATCGGGGTGACCGTCGGCAGCGACTCCGCCTCCGGCATCCAGCACGACAACACGGTTGACCAGATGGCGCCACACGTCAACCCGGTGTTCGATCACGACGAAGGTGGCCTCCGACGACTCAAGCACACGGGCCACGGAATCGCGCACCTCACGCACGCCGTCAGGGTCGAGGTTCGCCGTCGGCTCGTCGAGCAGAATGAGGCTGGGCCGCATGGCCAACACCCCGGCCAAGGCCAGCCGTTGCTTCTGCCCTCCGGAGAGGCGTGACGTCGGGTGATTCAACGGCAGGTCCAGGCCCACCATCTGGAGCGCGTCGGCCACACGCCGCCAAATCTCGTCACGCGGCACGCCGAGGTTCTCACAGCCGAACGCGACGTCGTCGCCGACCCTGGCCAAGATCACCTGTGAGTCGGGGTCTTGCAAGACCAGGCCAACCTGGCCACGCGCTGCATCGGGTTGGCTGCCGCTGATGAGCAGCTCCCCCGTCTGCTCCCCTTCTTCGTCGCCACCGAGCACACCGGCGAGGGCGTGAAGCAGCGTTGATTTACCGGCTCCCGACGCACCGAGCAGCAGGATGCGTTCGCCCGGCTCAATCCGCAGATCAAGCCCGGAGACGGCAAAGGCGCGTCGTCCGGCGTGACGCCAGCCCCAGCCGCGGGCGTCGACTGACGCGCCCGCGGCCGACGCCGACTGTGAGTACGGAGCAACCATTGACAGAGCCTTAGACCTCGCGTGTGATCTGACGCCCGGCGGCGAAACGGTTGAGCGCCCCGGTTCGGGCCAGTCCGCGCATGGCCAGCCACGAAAGCACACCGGCCACGACCGCGCCAGAGACCAGAGCAGAGATCACGTAGATGATGCTGAATTCGTTGCTTGCCCCCGGGTACCAAAGGAGCAGGTCATTGACAGCCATCGCGAGGCCGGCACCGGCACCGGCGAGAATCGCGACGTAGAGGCGGTAGTTGGCGTAGAGGAAGAGCGCGAAGACAATTTCGGCTCCGAGGCCCTGAACCGCGCCCGACACGAGGGTCAGCGGGCCCCACTCGTTTCCGCCGACCAATGTCGAGACGACGGCGGCGACCAGTTCGGTGAAGAGCGCGGCGCCTGGCTTGCGGATAATGAGACCACCGAGCACTGCGGCGAAGAGCCAGCCGCCGCCGAGCAGCGCCTGCAGGCCAGGCAGTACAGGGCTGAGCACCGCGCTGAGCGGATTCGAGGCCTGGTTCCAGACAATGAAAATAAGGCCGCTGGCGACGCCGATGACGCTGGCGACGACGATGTCGACGACCCGCCAGCGCAAAGAGCGCGGCTTACGTTGAGTCGACGAGGTGTGAAGAGTTGTTGATGCGTGCACTGTACGTGCCCTTTCCGTAGTTGAATACAGGGCACGGGTTTGAGAAGCCTTCCTGCGCTGGCATGATCCAGATCAGGTTCGACGGTCGAAGCTTGAGAAGCTTCCTCTCAGCCCGGCTCACCGGACTCCCGTGTTCACTCCTCACTATACCGCCGCCTAGAATCGCTTAGATGGGTTCAGTCGGCACGCGCGCGGGCACACGCCGCACTCTACGTCGTCAGGGCGGTCGAAAATGATCGTTCTGCTGGTGCTCGCCGTCTTGATGCTGGTGCTCATCCGGTCATTCATTCGCCGCCGGCGTCGACAGCATCTGGGTCTCCCGGTGCACGGCCCCTGGCATATCCCCGAGTGGGTGCGTCAGCGCTGGCAGAACCGCCGGCTGATTCGACTGCGGTGCCCGGGCAAAAGCCGCTAGCGCGAGAGCGTGCGAATCGCCCTAGCGCTTGAGTGCGCGGATCACTCGAGCAAGAGCATGGCCGCTCACCCAGACGAACGGGATGCCGACGGCCAGCAGCGAGATCAGGTTCGGCTCGAATCGCGCACGACCGTTCTCGGTGACGTACGCACCGACCGGAATCGACAGCCCGCCGCCGCCACCACCGCTGGATGACGCGCCGCGCTCCTCGCTGTCGGCGTCATCGCCGTTGTCTTCTGTACCGCCGTCTGTGCCGGCGCCGAACCCAAATTGCACAAAAGCGACCGGAAGAATGGTCACCCCGTCAACGGTGACCGGCTCCCCATAGGCAGCCTTGACGCCGATCGTGCCGATGTTCTCTGCGAGCTTCACAATGAGATTGGTCATGCGGTTCAGGCTACTCCCTCGGTCCAGGTGGGCGCGAAGATTTCAGCTGCGACGCAGGCCTCACGGTGCCGCGGCCGAACCGGGCGGTCAAAGAATCGACCGCCAGCTCGGCTTCTCGCCAGCCCTCATCCGGATCCCAGAGACCGAGTCCCACGCCGTCTGGGTCGCCCAACTGTTCGATACGCACCCCGATCAAGCGCACGCGGATGCCGGAGCGCGCGAGAGTGTCGAAACTCGCGACCGCTTCCTCGTAGATCCGCCGACCGACATTCGTTGATTCGGCCAGCGTGCGCGAGCGCGACACCGTGCTGAAATCGGTGTACCGAAGCTTGAGCACCACCGTTCGGCCGACCAACCCGGAGCGGCGCAGCCGAGCCGCCACCTCGTCGGACAATCGCAGAATCTCGCTGCGCAACTGGGCGACATCCGTCACATCGTGTTCAAAGGTGACCTCATGCCCGATGCTCTTCTCTTCGCGTTCGAGGGAGATTTGGCGCGGGTCACGGCCCCAGGAGAGCTCGAAGAGCTTCTGCCCTGACGCGACCCCCAATGTCGATTGCAAAACCGGCAGTGGCGTGTTGGCGATATCGCCGATGGTGCGCAATCCGAGCCGGGTGAGATTTTCCTCAGTGCTGGCGCCGACACCCCACATCGCGGAGACCGGCAGCGGGTGCAAGAACGCGAGGGTATCCTCGGCGGGAATCACGAGGAGGCCGTCAGGTTTGGCCCTGCCAGAGGCGAGCTTGGCAATGAACTTGGTGGATGCAGCGCCCACCGAACAGGTGAGCCCGGTTTCGGCCTGCACCCGGCGTCGAATCAGCGCGCCGATCTCAGCCGGGCCGCCGTGCAGCCGTCGGGCACCGGCCACGTCGAGAAACGCCTCGTCGATGCCGAGGACCTCAACGAGCGGAGTCACGTCCCCGAAAATCTGCATCACCTGGTGCGACAGCGCCTTGTAGCGGTCGAAGTGAGGTTCGAGTACGACGGCGTCGGGGCAGCGGCGCAGCGCGACCGACATCGGCATGGCCGAGTTCACGCCGTAGCGGCGGGCCACATAGTTGGCGGCGGTGACGACCGAACGCCCCGAACGGTGCCCGACGACAACCGGTTTGTTCACCAATTCGGGGTGGTCGAGCAGTTCGACAGACGCAAAGAAGGCATCCAGGTCGATGTGCAACATTGTGGCTGAGCGATCATCGACGGTGTGCGCCGAGACTTGTCTGCCCCGCCCATCCTGTTTGCTCATACTGCGACCCTAACCCGGTCGGCTGAAGAGTCACGAACTGAGGGAATGCCTGGGGCGTGGCGACCGTTGCAGAAGACAAGATTGATCGAGAGTTACTGAAAAGCGCGGAGGAAACGCCCATGTCGAGTGACTGGTTGACACTACAAACGCAAGCCCATCGCGAGTTCTCTGACCGAGTCGCCGCCATCACCGATTGGGACGCGGCCACTCCCGACACCGAGTGGAGCGTTCGGGACTTGGTGCGGCACGTCATCGTGGAACAGCAGTGGATTCCGCCGCTCCTGCGGGGGCTGAGCCTACGCGATGCCCGACGGGAGCTCGCTCCGCTCGGAGCAGATCTGGCTGCCGAGTGGCAGAAGCACTCGGCCCTCGCGACGGAGGCGTGGCGTTCGACGCCGCCGCATGTCTCTGTACAGCTTTCGTATGACACGGTGACAGCCGAGGACTACCTGCGCGAGCAGGTGTCGGATGTCACGATCCACAGCTGGGACCTCGCCCGTGCCACGGCGGCCGATGAAACTCTCGACGACGCCTTGGTCGCTGCGGTGTGGACGGTGTTCGAGCCGCAGAAAGACACGCTGCAGGCGAGCGGGTTGTTTGCCTCACCCGTGCCGCTGGCCGATGACGCTCCCCTGCAGTCACGCCTGCTGGCGTTGACAGGGCGCGACGATCGCGTCAGATCTGCACAGGTCGGCTAGGCGCCGGATGGTCGGCTAGGTCGACGAGGTCGCTAGCCGACCGACGGGCTAACCGACCGACGTGCCGAACAGCAGACCGAGCAGGTAGGTCACTCCCGCCGCACCGAGACCGATCGCCACCTGCCGAAGTGCACGCTTGAGCGGCGGAGCACCGGAGAGCAATCCGACGATCGCACCGGTGCCGAGCAGTGCGATTCCGACGAGAACCGCGGCAACAACGACGGCAGCGATCCCCTGCATCCCGAAGAGGTACGGGAGAATCGGGAGCAAGGCACCAGAGGCAAAGAAGCAGAAACTCGAGATCGCGGCGCTCATGCCGGTTCCGACCGCTTCGTGCTCGTCGACATCCGCCGCAGTCGGCGCACCGTCTGCCGCGGCGCCGCCGGCGGTCACACTGATCGAGCCTGTCGCCAAGGCAACGCCCCGCAGCACCTCTTCGGCATGACGAGCAGCCTCATCGGGAGCCATGCCGCGTGCGCGGTAAACCAAGGTCAGCTCGTTGGCTGCCAGGTCGAGATGCGGAAGCGCGCTCTGCGTCTCGGGGTTAGGCGAGGATGCCTCCAACAACTCGCGCTGGGAGCGCACGGAGACGTACTCCCCCGCGCCCATCGACAGGGCGCCGGCCAGCAGACCCGCGACCCCGGTGAACAAGATCGTCGAGGCGGGAACACCCGTCGCTCCGATACCGAGCACCAGAGCGAGGTTGCTGACAAGTCCGTCGTTGACACCGAACACCGCGGCGCGAAAGGTTCCGGAGAGGCGCTTGCGGCCACGGGCGGCCAATCCCCTGACCACCTCTTCATGGATGCGTTCATCGGCGGCCATCGCGTCGGTGGCGTCGACATCCGCTTCGTAGGGTGATCGCGACTCGGCCCGCTGCGCGAGCGCCAACACGAACACCGACCCGAACCGGCGGGCCAGAAACGCGAGGAACCGGGTGCGCAATGCCCCCTTGCGCGGCGCGCCGACGTTGTCGCCCAGGAGGATGCGCCAATGCTCCTCGTGACGGCCTTCGGCCTCGGCAAGAGCCAACAGGATGTCGCGCTCCTCGCCGGCGCGTCGACCGGCGAGGTCGCGGTAGACCGCAGCCTCGGCCTGCTCATCGGCCAGGTAGCGACGCCACCGGCGAATCTCAGCCTGGCTGGGGATGCGGTCAACCATCACGTCGGTCACGCCTCAGGCGCGATCGACAACAGACTTTCGGGCACCTTGACCGATTCGTGCGGACCGGAGCCGTCGAGCGCAAAGAACGGCTCGTCGAATTGCACCTCCCAGATCGGTTCTCGAGCGCTTACCGGCGCAAGGAACGCGGCGCCCATCATTTCGCCGGGAGCCACGATCACGCCGACGGGGTCGCTGATCTCCGTGTCGGGGAAGCGGCTCCGGTCGAGGCGCACGACGACCTGCACGCCGACACCGAATCCGGTGCCGGCGGGCGTTGAAGTGCTCGAGTCAGTCGAGCCGTGTCGTCTCCACATAGCTATTCGGCGCTTCCGGCTCGTTCGAGAACCAGCTCGCGCACCCGGGCGGCATCCGCCTGGCCGCGCATTGCCTTCATCACGGCGCCGATCACTGCGCCAGCGGCCTGCACCTTGCCGTCGCGGATCTTCGCCAGCACGTCGGGCTGCGACGCGAGAGCCTCATCGATGGCAATGATCAGCGGGCCGTCGTCGCTGACAACAGCCAGGCCGCGGGAGGCAACAACGTCGGCAGGGGTGCCCTCACCGGCGATGACGCCTTCAAGTACCTGGCGGGCCAGACGGTCGGTCAGCGTGCCGTCATCAACGAGTGCGATCAGGGCAGCGACCTGCGCGGGGTCGACGAGGGTGTCGGAGGCGACACCAGCGGCGTTGGCGAGACGAGCGATCTCACCAGTCCACCATTTGCGGGCAGACTGCGCACCAGCACCGGCGGCGACGGTCGCCTCAACGGCGTCGAGCAGCTCGGAGTTCACGACATCCTGGAACTCCAGGTTCGCGAAGCCCCAGTCGGCCTGCAGGCGCTTGCGGCGGGCGGCGGGCGGCTCGGGCAGAGTGGCACGCAGCTCCTCGACCCATTCGCGCGACGGCGCCATCGGCAGCAGGTCGGGCTCCGGAAAGTAGCGGTAGTCGTCGGCATCAGACTTCGGCCGACCAGCGCTCGTGACGCCGGTGTCTTCGTGCCAGTGCCGGGTCTCCTGGGTGATGGTTCCCCCGGCAGAGAGCACTGCAGCCTGACGCTGGATTTCGTAGCGCACCGCGCGCTCGACCGAGCGCAGCGAGTTGACGTTCTTGGTCTCGGTGCGGGTGCCGAGCACGTCGGAGCCACGCGGGCGCAGGGAGACGTTGGCGTCGCAACGCACGTTTCCCTCTTCCATGCGGGCGTTGGAGACGCCGAGCGCTTTAACGATCTCCCGCACGGCGGCGACATAGGTCTTCGCGATCTCGGGCGAGTCGGCCTCGCCGCCCTCGATCATGCGGGTCACGATCTCGACGAGGGGCACGCCGCCACGGTTGTAGTCGACCAGCGAGTAGTCGGCGCCCTGGATGCGTCCGGTCGAGCCACCCTTGTGGGTGAGCTTTCCGGCGTCGTCTTCCATGTGAGCGCGCTCGATGTCGACGGTGACCAGACGGCCGCTTTCGAGTTCGATCGTGAGCGAACCATCGAAGGCGATCGGATCGTCATACTGCGAGGTCTGAAAGTTCTTCGCTGTGTCTGGATAGAAATAGTTCTTGCGGGCGAACCGCGAGTTTTCGGCGATCTCGCAGCCCAAGGCGAGGCCCAGACGGATGCTCGACTCGACCGCCTGCTTGTTCACCTGCGGCAAACCACCGGGCAGGCCCAGGCAGGTCGGGCAGGTATTGGTGTTGGCGCCCTGGCCGAATTCGTTGGCGCAGCCGCAGAACATCTTGGTCTTGGTGTTGAGTTCGACGTGCACCTCGAAGCCGAGCACCGGCTCGTACAGTTCGAGGGCTTTATCGAAGTCCATCAGTTCAGCCTTCTTCATCAGAGGACTCCCCCTTCGGTTGCGAATGCTGGGTGGGACAGGGTGGAGCCGGACAACGCGGGCGCCTGGCTGAGCAGTGTGTGACCCCAGGTCTGCTCCTGCAGACGCTCGATGGCCGCGCCGATGGTGTAGAGGCGGGCGTCTTCTCTGGCCGGAGCCATGATCTGAAGCCCAACCGGCAAGCCGTCTTCGGGGGCGAGCCCGATCGGCAGGCTCATGCCAGGGATGCCGGCCAGGTTGGCCGGAATCGTGGTCACGTCGTTGAGGTACATCGCCATCGGGTCTTCGCGCTTCTCGCCGAACTTGAACGCGGTGGTCGGGGCGCTCGGGGAGATGAGCACATCCACCTGACTGAACGCGGCTGCGAAGTCACGCTGGATCAGCGTGCGCACCTTCTGCGCGCTGCCGTAGTAAGCGTCGTAGTACCCGGCCGACAGCGCGTAGGTGCCGAGGATGATGCGGCGTTTGACCTCTGGTCCGAAGCCGACGTCGCGGGTGGCCGCCATCACGCGCTCGCTCGTCATCGGCCCGTCTGCCGGGTCGACACGGATGCCGAAACGCACGGAGTCGAAGCGGGCGAGGTTGCTCGAAGCTTCGGCCGGCAGGATCAGGTAGTAGGCCGCGACGGCGTACTCGAAGTTCGGTGCGCTGACCTCGGTGATCTCGGCGCCAGCAGCGGAAAGCAGAGCAAGCGTTTCGTTGAAGCGCTGCTTGACTCCGGCCTGGAAGCCTTCGCCATTCAGTTCCTTCACCACACCGACCTTGACGCCCTTGAGGGCGCCGTCTGCCAGGCCTGCGCGAGCGGCAGCGGCCATCGAAGGCCAGGAATCGGTGAGCGAGGTGGAGTCGAGCGGGTCGTGCCCGCCGATGACGTCGTGCAGCAGCGCAGAGTCGTACACGGTGCGGGAGACTGGGCCGACCTGGTCGAGCGAGGAGGCCAGGGCGATCGCGCCGTAGCGGGAAACGCCGCCGTAAGTCGGCTTGACGCCGACGGAACCGGTGACGGCTGCAGGCTGGCGGATCGATCCGCCGGTGTCGCTCCCGAGCGCGAGCGGTGCTTCGAAGGCACTGACGGCGGCAGCTGAGCCACCACCGGATCCGCCGGGAATGCGGTCACGGTCCCACGGGTTGCGGGTCACACCGTACGCGGAATGCTCGGTCGACGAGCCCATCGCGAACTCGTCCATGTTCGTCTTACCGAGCGGAATCAGGTCGGCGTTGCGCAGACGGGCGACGACTGTCGCGTCGTAGGGCGGAATCCAGCCTTCGAGAATCTTCGATCCGGAGGTCGTCGGCATGTCCTGAGTGGCGAGCACGTCTTTGATGGCGATTGGAACGCCGGCAAGCGGGCCGAGAGCGTCACCGGCGGCGCGGCGGGCGTCGACGTCCGCGGCAGTCGCGAGGGCGGCATCCGCTGAAACGTGCAGAAAGGCATGAAGGTCGGTGTCGACCGCAGCGATCTGGTCGAGGTGGGCGCGGGTGACCTCGACGGCGCTGACCGAGCGGTCAGAGAGCAGCGTGCTGAGGTTTGCTGCGGAGAGGGCGATCAGGTCGGTCATGGTTACTCCTCATCCAGGATCGCGGGCACGCGGAACTTGTCGCCGTCACGCGCCGGTGCACCGGAGAGCGCCTGCTCGACGGTCAGCGACGGAACGACGACGTCTTCGCGGTAGACGTTGGTCAGTGGCATCGGGTGGCTGGTCGCCGGAACGTCGGGCGTGGCGACGGCTGTCACCTTTGCGACGGAGTCGACAATCTGGCCAAGGTCAGCGGTGAGATTCGCGATCTCTTCTGGACTGAGGTCGATCCGGGCGAGGTGCGCCAGATGGGCCACCTGCTCGGCCGTGATTTCAGACATGTGTCTCCGTACGGGTTCGTCGAGTGAATCCGTCAATTCTATTCGGAGCGGCCAGTGACCTGTTTCGCATAGCCGGTTCCGATGAGCGCCATGTTGTGAAGCGATTCACTTCCGGGGGTGAAGTATTCGTTGTGGCCGAACGAGGCTTTCAGCCATTTGCCGCTCAGGGCATCGCGGTTTCCCGACACACCCAGGCGGTGTGCACCGTACGAGCTGGCGCCGGGGTCACTGCCGAAGAAGCCGCTGTTCACCGCCGGATCCCAGTCAGCCTCCCCCACGAACACTTCACCACCATTGACATTCAGGTCGGAGGCCGATTGCGAGGCGCTGCCGGGCGAGCCCACCATGGTGAACGTGTCGACGGAGAGAGTGCCGCGCGCCAATGCCACGAGAGACAGCACCGAACCATACGAGTGCCCGATGATACTGAGGAACGGCTGGTCGTCTCCACGCACCTCACGGAGTCCGTTGATTGCACGCTCCAGCTGATCGGCACCGTTCTCAGCACGGTCCAACCCGCCGACCGAGAAGAGGTCGGGAGTCTCGTATCCGATCCAGGCAATTGTGGCGACCTGCTTGGCCGGTAAGGTCGGGTCGGAGCGTTCCCGCAGAACGCGTTTCTGCTCGGCATAGAGGGCTTCGGCCGTGGCCGACCAGTTGACGAGCTGCTCCTGCACGCCGTAGTTCATGCCGGGAACCAGGTAGGTCACGAAATCTGCGGTGTCGGGGTTGCCGATGACCACCACGGCCCGGCCGCCGTCGGCCGGATCGAGCTGCATGAGATAGCGGGCCGCATGCCCTGCCCCCTCTGCGACAGCCAGCTTGACCTGGCGAAGAATCGAGAGCTCCTGCGTCAGGCCTGTCTGCTCGCCTCGCGAGTGGCCGCTGGCCAAACGTTGGCGGATGTCTGCATCGGTCTCGCTGAGGTACCGCAGATTCGCGACGCTGCGTTCGCTCACCGGGATGCCCTCCAGGTTTCCGACAACTCGCGGTGCGGCGGAGAGCCAGGCCGTCTGATCGCTGTTGCCGAGGCCACGCCACCATCCGCTCACCGTGGCCGCAGCTGGTGGAGAGGCGAGGAGCGCGTCAATCTTCGACGGGTAGGCGGACAGAAACTCTGAGATGCCGGCCATGCCGAGACGTGTCAACTCGCTCAGCAGCCGTGCACCGGTCGTCGTACCCAGCGCGGCAGTACCGAGATCGGCACGAGAGGGCACTAGCGGAGAGACGATGGGGAGGACCGGTGAGCTGCCGACACTCATGCCGCGAGACGATGTGCCACGCACGCCGTCTGCCGCGGTGGGGACCATCGAACGCAGATCGCCTGAAAGCTGACGCGTTGGGACCGTCAGGACCGTCTGCATCGCGACATTCTCAGCCACGACGGACATCGACGCGGGGCTTTCGAGCATGCGAGAACCCGAGCCCGCATCAACCATTCCACCGAAGGCCAGCGAGACCGCAACTACAGCTGCCACGTTGACCAGCAAACTCGAGTACGTCCCCTCGTACACATCGAGCACGCCATTGGCTCGACCCCAGGCAGAACGCCCGGTGGTCCCAGCCTACTGAGGGAAGGCCGGCCTAAACCACATTTGTAGCCCCCCGTCCTGGGGGCATATGAGGGCAGGAATAATCAGTCGAACTCGGGCAGCCCAGCTGGACCGGCAGCAAGCAGAATTCGAAAACCGTCGGCATCCAGCACCCGAACACCGAGCTGCTCGGCCTTGGCCAGTTTCGAACCGGCTCCGGGTCCGGCCGCAACAAAGTCGGTGTTTTTCGACACGCTCGACGCGGATTTGCCGCCCGCCGCGATGATCGCCTCCTGCGCACCCTCGCGGGTGAATCCCTCGAGGGAGCCGGTGGCCACGACAGTGAGTCCGGCGAGCACCCCACCGGCGGCCGCAGCCGCACCAGGACCTGGGTGGTCGGGGGTCGCGAATTGCACGCCGGCGCGCGCCCATTCGGCCACGATGTCCTGATGCCAGTCGATGTCGAACCACGCGAGCACCGCATCGGCAATGATCCCGCCGACCCCGTCGACTTCGGCCAGCTCCTCGCGTGAGGCAGCGCGTATTGCATCGAGCGAACCGAAGTGGCCGGCCAATGCACGTGCTGCGACGGGACCGACATGGCGGATGCTCAGGGCGACGATGATGCGCCAGAGCGGCTTGGTCTTGGCGAGCTCGAGGTTCGCGAGCAGCTCAAGCGCATTCTTCGACGGCACCGAGTCTTCGTCGCCCGTGAACACGGCGGCCTCAGGATCGAACGCCGGGTCGGCATCCTTCCCGGTCTTCTTGCGTTTGCGGCGAAAAGGGGTATCGGTCTTCGGCTCGCCGTTCTCGCCAAGCTTGGGCAGACCCGTCTCGGCGTCCCTCACGATCACGGTGACCGGAAAAAGATCTTCGACCCGCAGCGTGAATAGTCCAGCCTCGGTGTGCAGCGGAGGCTCGGCCGGCTCGAGTGGCTGGGTCAGCGCGGCTGCGGCCACCTCGCCCAGCGCCTCAACGTCGAGCGCACCCCGGGAGCCGGCATGCTCGACGCGCCCGCGCACTTGGGCAGGGCAGTTCTTCGCGTTCGGGCAGCGCAGGTCGATGTCGCCCTCTTTCATCGCCCGCAGCGGTGTGCCGCATTCCGGGCAGAACTCCGGCATCACGAACTCGCGCTCAGTGCCGTCTCGTAGCTCAACCACCGGACCGAGAATCTCGGGAATGACGTCGCCCGCCTTGCGCAGAACAACGACGTCCCCGAGCAGAACGCCCTTGGCCTTGACCACGTCTTGATTGTGTAGCGTGGCCTGACGCACGACACTGCCCGCGACACGCACGGGCTCCATGACGGCGTACGGTGTAGCCCGGCCGGTGCGGCCGACACCGACGATGATGTCGAGAAGTTTGGTGTTCACCTGCTCCGGTGGGTACTTGTACGCAATGGCCCAGCGCGGCGCGCGGCTGGTCGCACCGAGCTCGGCGTGTAAGGCGAGCTCGTCGATCTTGATGACAATGCCGTCGATCTCATGCTCGACACTCCCCCGATGCTCACCGAAATAGGCGATGAACTCTGCAGCGTCAGCAGCCGCTGAGTTGACGCGATAGTGGGTGCTGGTGGGTAGGCCCCAGGTGGCCAACAACTCGTACACCTCGGACTGGGCGTCAACGGGAGGACGCTCCCAGGCGCCGATACCGTGCACAAGCATCCGCAGTCGGCCGAGTCTGGCGTGCATGATGCGCAACTGATCGGCGTTCTTCTTCTCGGCCTTCTGGCGCAGCGACCCGCTGGCGGCGTTGCGCGGGTTGGCGAAGACGCGTTCGCCGGCCGCGGCCTGCTCGGCGTTGAGCTCGCGAAATGAGGCGACGGGAAAGAAGACCTCGCCACGCACCTCGACGAGCGGCGGATGCCCGCTGCCGGACAGCCGCTTCGGAATCCCCGGCACGAGGGCGATGTTCTCGGTGACATCTTCACCGACGACGCCGTCACCACGGGTCGCCGCGGTGACCAGCACGCCGTTCTCGTAGCGGAGGTTGATCGCCAGACCGTCGATCTTGAGCTCACAGAGGTAGTGCACCGGGCGACCGGCGTCACGTTCGACTTTGGCTGCCCAGGCCTCGAACTCTTCGATGCTGAACACGTTGTCGAGGCTGAGCATCCGCTCGGTGTGTTGCACCGGGTCGAATAGACTCTGGGCGCGACCGCCCACAGTTTGGGTCGGGCTGTCCTGGCTCTGCAGCTCAGGGAAGAGCCGCTCGAGTTCTTCGAGCCGGTGCATCAGCGCGTCGTACTCCTCGTCGGAGGCGATGGCGGCGCTCTTCTCGTAGTACGCCTCGCGCAGCTCGAGAATGCGCGTCGTCAGCTGGGCCGCTTCGCCTTGGGCGGCGTGCACATCGTCGTCAAGCGATCCGGCGTCGTGAAAGTCGTTGGTCTTCGGTGTCTCTGCCACCCGATCAGTTTACGGAACTGAGGTCAGACGCTCAGTACTGATCTTTCGAGTCGGCGTCAGCGGGATGTGCGTGAATCCTTTTTCGGCGATGCATCGGCTGGGCGTGCACGGAATCCCAGAACCGACCTGTTGCGCCCGCTGGCCCGGCTGTCCCATTGCCCCCGCGTTGCAAGCGCCATCAGGGCGATCCCGGCCAGAATCAGCCAGAAATAGACCGGCGACTGCTCAAGCACGAGCCGAAGCGCTCCGGTCATGATCGCGAACACACCACAGGCAAAGAGAAGTCGGGTGACCTTCCACCCGAATAATGCGCGTCGCTGAGTCATGGTGACACTCTACGCACCGCGCTCCGGTCAGTCGCGTGACATACTCACGACACGCCTACCGAGTGCAACGTCGTCTGCTTCGGGCAGCCACCTAGGCTGTTGCACGACGAAGACGACTGCCTCTGGGGGGCGAAAGGCGTGTGACATGACGACATTGCTGACGGATGTCGAGGCTGTTGCGGCCTCGCTTGAGCCGGTCTATCAGGATCTCCACGCGCATCCGGAGCTGTCGTTCGCCGAACACCGCACAGCCGGCATCGTCGCTGAACGCCTCAGAGCCTTGGGATACGACGTCATCACCGGGATCGGCGGCACGGGCGTTGTCGGGGTACTGAAGAACGGTGCCGGCCGCACCGTGTTGCTCAGAGCCGACATGGATGCTCTTCCGGTGCGGGAAGCGACGGGGCTCAGCTATGCGAGCACCGCACACGCAATCGATCTCGATGGCCACGACGTTCCGGTCATGCACGCCTGTGGGCACGACGTTCACGTCACGTGTCTGCTGGGGGCTGCCGAAATTCTTCTCCGCCAGGCCGTCGACTGGTCGGGTACCCTGGTCGTGCTTTTCCAGCCGGCCGAGGAGCAGGGCGGCGGTGCGCGGGCGATGGTCGATGACGGCTTGTACGAGCGCATTCCCGTGCCGGATGTCGTGCTCGGCCAGCATGTTGCTCCGGTTCCGGCCGGCGTGCTCGGCGTTCATGCCGGTGAGGCCTTTGCCGGGGCCGATTCGTTGCTCGTGCGACTCTTCGGTCGCGGTGGTCACGGATCCCGCCCCGAAACCACCATCGACCCGGTTGTGATGGCTGCAGCAGCGGTCATGCGCCTGCAGACCGTCGTCTCGCGGGATGTTGCCGGCAGCGACACCGCGGTGGTGACGGTGGGGCAGATTCACTCGGGCACCAAGAACAACATCATCCCCGATGAGGCGACGCTCGGGCTCAGCATCCGTTCGACGACGACCGTTGTTCGCGATCGGATCATTGCGTCTGTGCACCGCATCGTCACGGCAGAGGCCGCGGCCTCCGGGGCCGAGCGCGAACCCGAGTTCATTGCGCAGGAGTCATTTCCGGTGCTGGTCAACGATCCGGCAGCCACGGCCCGAACTGTCGGAGCGTTCCGTGAGGCGTTTGGGGACCAGCGCGTGCTTGACCCGGGTGCGGTGACCGGAAGCGAAGATGTCGGTGAACTCTCGACCGCGGTCGGTGCGCCTCTGGTCTATTGGATTCTCGGCGGACACGATCCTGAGCAGTTTGCTGCCGCGACTGCTGCGGGCACTGTGGAGCGGGACATCCCGTCGAATCACTCACCGTATTTTGCTCCCGTCATGCGTCCGACCCTCGATACCGGGATCGCGGCGCTGACCGTTGCGGCGCGTGAGTGGTTCAAGCCCTAACAGTGTGTCTCGTGGATTCTTCGCCAGCGTGATGTGAAACAAGGTTCTGCCCGGAAGGTCGCGCTTGTCGGTGATTGTGCCGCTGGTCGAGCCTGTCGGGACCGGGTGGGCCGGTCTCCATTCCGGTGGTCGAGCTTGTCGGGACCAGGTAGGCCGATCTCTTGACGTGGGTTGCGTTTGAACATTCGCTCACGAGGTCTCGAGCTTCGGGGCCGCTGTGCGGCATGGTGGTGGACGAATGTGACCATTTCGTTGGTCGAGGAGGCCGCCCGCGATCGGGTCGAGACCCCGTGAGCCAATGTTTGAACGCAACTCGAGTTCAAGGATCGGCTCGCGAGATCTCGAGACGCGTGCTCGCAAGCTCGCGCGCTCCTCGATCAACGAAAAGGCCATATACCTAATAGACGCTCGCTGGCGCTCGCTCCTCGACCAACGAGATGGTGATACTCGTTCACCACCATGCCGCGCGGCGGCACCGAAGCTCGATTCCCGGTCGCGAGATCTCGACAGGCTCAACCGATAACGGGGTTCAGCCGGTCAGTCTTGTCGGGTGTTCCGACGGGTGCGCCGACGGATGCTTCGGCGGGTGCTTCGGCGGGAACCGTTCCAGCATCAGCGGACTCTTGCTCGGCATCGGGAGCGGTGTCTGCTCGGCATCGACGGTGACGGGTGGGAGGAGCCAGTAGTCGGCGCCGGTGCGGAACACGTGCCAGTGGTTGTCGTGGAGTAGCAGGTGGTGGGCTTTGCAGAGCAGGATGCCGTCGGCGATATCGGTTTTGCCGTGGTCGGCTTTCCAATGCTCGATGTGGTGTGCTTCGCACCAGGACGCGGGCCGGTCGCAGCCGGGCCAGCGGCAGCCGCCGTCGCGGGCGGCGAGACCGGTGCGTTGTCGTTGGGTGAAGAGGCGTTGGTCGCGGCCGACGTTGATGCATTGGCCGTCGTCGTCGAACTCGATGCCGGTGTACCCGGAACAGAGCAGCCGTTTCACGGTGTCCATCGAGACCGGGTCGGAGTGTCCCTCGATCTGGCCGTGCCCGGGCGGGGCCAGGCCGGTCGAATCGGGGCCGGTCGGCGACATTGCGGTCGGCGACGGTCCGGTCGCTGTCGGACGAGTCAGCGCCTGACCGACCGGTGTCTGACCCGCCAAGTCCTGACCGGCCGGGTTCTGACCGGACAGGTTCTGAAAGGCCGGATCGGGGATGGTGTGCGCGAGGTCGTGTTCGGTGACGAGGATCCGCACGGCCGGGCGGCGGCCGAAGAACACCGTGTTCGGGTCCGCCTCCGCCCCCAGCTGCAAGAGGGCGAGGATCGCATCGGCGGCGATCTGCTCGGTCGTGCGTTCGTCATCGCGGAGGGCGTCGGCGCGGGCCTGCGTCGCCGCATCCACGAACCGGGGGCCGCCGCGTCGGGGCGAGGTGGCGCCGTCGACGATCAACTCGACGAGGCGGCCGTCCTCCGGCGGCAGCAACGCCGACACCCGGTACATCCCGTCGTCCTGACGCCAGATCCGGAAGCTGCGGGCGTCGCGCTGGGTCTTCTCCCGCCGGGCGATGCCGTCCGCGTCGAGCTCGTCGCGCAGGCGGCGGGCGCGGCGGAGCAACTGGTCCGCGTTCAAGGACGCGGCCTCTTCGAGCAGGAACTGCGCGGCGGCGGCGAGCTTCTCGGCGGGCACGCCCGGGTCGATGTCGCCCAGGCCCTTGCGGATCGCCTCCGCCGCATCGATCGAGAGGGTGCCGGCGCGCACCGCGCCGGCAACGACGGCCAGCCAGGGCAGGGTGGCGAACGGAGAACCCGGGTCGGCCTGTTGGAGCTCTTCGGCAGCCTCGGTGTCGGTCATCAGCGTGCCGACCGCGACGAGTTTCGCGGCCTCCGCCCGGGTACCGCCGGTCTCCGATTGAATCAACGCTTCCGGGGTGAGGAAGCCGTGGCGTTGGGCCAGCCCGGAGAAGCCGAGTGCGCGGGAGGAGCGCCGGGCGATCTCGCCGGCCACCCACGCCGCATGCGTGTCGTAGTTCCGACGGATCCGTGCAATTTGTTTCTGGGAGTCGAGCAAGTCCAGCTCGTTAAGTGCTGCGTAGCCGGCCGCACCGTCACCGATGTCCGCGGACGCGACGGCGGCCTGCCGGAGCTGATCGGTGAGATTCTGCATACTTCAAGACTAGAAAAAGGGGAAGACGCAAACCCGAGATTGCGCGCATCCGTGAGCAACTTCTCGACCACTCGCCTGTGGAGGACAGTGGTGGCGGCTGACGCACGTGAGGGCCGGTGTCGAGGCCGACTGGTGAGGTCTCGACGGGCACGACCATCGGGCTGGACGGGATGGATAGGACTCGAAAACAGCTTGCGGGGCCTCGACACGCTCGACCAACGGGTGGGACGACTCAAGGACGACCGACCCGGTCTCGGAAGGCTCAACCACCGGGCTGGTCGGGGACGCGGTCCACCGATCACGAATTGGTCGCTTGTCACGTGCAGCGAGCGGCTGCAGTGTTGACAGCGTGAATTCAACTTCTACCGCCGTTCCGCTCGTTCTCCGCTACACCGCGTTCCCCGCACCCGCTGCATCCGCCGACGAAGCAAGGTATGTCGGCGGAAACCCAGCCGGAGTCGTGCTCGATGCCGCAGGGCTGAGCGATGCGGCAATGCAGCGCATTGCCGCCGACATCGGGTACTCCGAAACGGCATTCGTGACCGAAACGACGACCGATATCGCAACGACGACGACCGATGAGCCGGCGACGGCGACGGCGACGGCGACGGCGAAGGCGAAGGCGACGGCGACGGCGACGGCGACGGCGAAGGCGAAGGCGACGGCGACGGCGACGGCCGACGCAACAGCTGAGACGCGCCGCAGCATCCGCTATTTCTCCCCCGGCGCCGAGGTACCGTTCTGCGGTCACGCGACCATCGCAACGGCGATCGCACTGGCCGAGCGCACGGGCACCGGACGATTCACCTTTGACACCCCGATCGGAGCTGTCGTCATTCAGACGTCCACCGAAGCAGGACACATTGTCGCAGCGTTCACCAGCGTGGTTCCGGAGGTGAAGGCCCTTGACCCTGCAGTGCGGACAGCATTGCTAGCGCTGCTTGGTCTCGCCGAATCCGATCTCGACGAACGTTTTCCGCTGCTCGCCGCCTACGCCGGAAACTGGCATCCGCTGGTCTTCGTGCGCGACCTGGCCACCTTCGACGCGCTGACGTTCGATCCGGTCGACGCTCGACGGATGATGGATGCCGAGGGCTGGGCGGGCACGATCAGCGTGCTGCATGCCCCGGCTGAGTTCAATGCTGGCCTCAACAGTCAGCACGAATTCGAGGCGCGAAACGTCTTTCCGGTGGGCACGATCACCGAAGACCCGGCGACCGGCTCGGCCGCGGCGTCGCTCGGCGGCTACCTGCGTGAGACCGGTCTGCTCGCCACACCAGCGCGCGTGCTGATTCACCAAGGACGCCACGTCGGTCGGCCGAGTCTGCTGACCGTCGATATTCCGGCGGCGGGCGGCATCGTCGTGAGCGGCACCGCCGTGCCCATCGTCTGAATCGCACGCCTCGGCCGAGCAGCACTGCCGCTGGCGTCAATCGGGCTCGTGCCGGCAGGGGCTGTCGAATCGATCGCGGTGCCAACCCGCGCTTCCAATCCGCCGCCCGCGGTGCCAGCCCGCAGTGTCAGCCCCCGCCGTGTCAAAGATCGCCGGCATGGCCCGTCGCCGGCGGATGCAATCGGCCCCGGTGCACCTCCACAGTGCGCGAATTTCCTGGAGAGGCCGGGTCATCGACGATCGGCTGGTCAGCCATGAATGAGCGGATGACGTGGGCGAGTTCGCCCGGATGACTGAAGTTGATCGCGTGCGCTGCCCCCTCAATCAGAACGACGAGCACGTGGTTGTCGGTCTGGCGGGCAATCTCACGGACGCGAGTTGGGCTCGGCATCAACGGATCCCGGCTGCCGATCACCACGAGAGTCGGGATCTCCAAGGCGAGCAGCCGCTGGAGCGACGGGTAGCGAGTAAGTGCCCGGAACATCTTGACCGTGCTCGGAACACCGAATCGCAGGTAGTCGGGGGTCGCCACTCGGATCATGCTCGGGGGTTCACGTCCGCCATCGCGGGCGAGTTGTCCGACGGCCCGGCGTAGCGGCTGGTTGTGCAGCCCGCCGGCTGGTGACACGAGAATGGCGCGGTCGATGCGATCGGGGTGGTGGTACGCGAACTCGCAGATGACCGGGCATCCCATCGAGTTGCCGACCAGGGTGGCTGAGGCCACTCCGCGGTCGTCGAGGAATCGGACAGCGGCGTGCGCGAGGCCGGGGATGTCGAGGGGTTCGGTCGGTTTACCACTCCGCCCAAAACCGGGGAGGTCGGGAACGAGGGTGTGGAATTCGTCGGCGAGCAATTCTGCCGTCGGCAGGAGATAGCGCCCCGAGAGACCGAAGCCGTGCACGTGCATCATCGCCGGCGCATCCGGCGGCACCGGAGATTCCCGATAGAACACGTCAACGCCATCGATTGTGGTCCACCGCTCGGCCAGCGCAGACGCGGGCCGCTTCGGCGTCAATCGATCCTGGTGTCGAGACGACGATGACGCCTTCGAATGTGTCGACATCGCACACTCCCATCCCTCGGCGGCTTCCGGACGCTAGGCGACAAGCCGACCGTGCCAGTCACGAGCCGATCGCCCTCTGCGCACTCATGCGAGCAGCATCCCTGGCCGCCCAATACCTCGACCGTTTCACCGGTTGTCATCGAAGTCAATCCCCACGGGCGTGCAGTGCTGCCACGGGCGGTTGACCAGGATCTAACCGGGCAGGCCGTTGCCGGTTCGGCAACTTTTCTTGGCGAGGGATTCGTCGCGGATGCATGCTGGGGTGATGTACAGAAGCAACGACGTCCCCGCCGCCGACCCCGCTGGCACCAGTCACGATCCGCCCGACCCCGCCGCGGCATCCGCTCGTCACGCGCCTCAAGATCAGAGCACGGTCGAATCTCTGTGGGACCAGCGCTACGCCGACAGGGAGCACCTGTGGAGCGGGAAGCCCAACGCGACGCTGGTCACAGAGGCGCGTGGACTTCGTGCAGGGCGTGCACTGGATGTCGGCTGCGGTGAGGGGGCGGATGCCCTGTGGCTGGCAGAACACGGCTGGGATGTCACTGCGTTGGACGTCTCTCAGGTGGCACTCGACCGAGCCGTCCTTCAGGCCGAAGTGCTCGGTGCGCGGGTGCGTTGGCTGCACTCTGGCCTCATCGAGGCGGCGCTGCCGCCGGCCAGCTTCGACCTGGTCTCCGCGCAGTATCCCGCACTCCTGCGCACCGATGACAATGCCGCGGAGTTCGCGTTGCTGAATGCGGTCGCGCCCGGCGGAGTACTCCTCATCGTGCATCATCCCGTTCCCCGCACTGAGGAGGCCAGCGCCCACGGCTTCGATCCTCACGACTACGTCAGCCCGGCCACCGTCGCTGCCCTGCTCGATGACCGCTGGCGAATCGAGGTCAACGAGACCCGGCCGCGGCACCTGACCGCCGGTGCCGGAGCGCACCACACCGAGGACATCGTGGTGCGTGCGCGACGACTCCGCTGACTCAGACGAAGGATTGTCGACGAAAGCGGCGGACGTGACTTCGGCGGCGTCCAGGTGATCGCGCGGCAGTTGTACGAGCGACATGGTTTCGTTTTCGAACGGGAGGACAGCATCGATGCCTTCATGGTGGCGCCGCAGCCGTTGCGCAGGTCCTCTTTCGCTCACGCGGCGGGCCGCGATGCGACACCTAGACTGACCGCATGCATGATGCAACCCTCGAATGGCCACTTGTCGCCGCCACCGGCATGACAGGAATGATCGGTCGGCGGGCGAAAGAGCTGTTCCCTGAGCTGGGCTGGGATTCTTTGGGGGTGGACATCACCGACCAGTCAGCGGTTGATGCCGCCGTAGCCAGCACGCGCGCCTCGGTCATCATCAATCTGGCGGCCTATACCGACGTCTCAGGTGCCAGGCAGCAACACGACGACATCGATGCACCCTGTTTCCGGATTAATGTCGATGGCGCCCGCAACCTCGCCGCTGCCTGCGCGAGGTCAGGAAAGCACTTCGTGCAGGTGTCCACCGACTATGTGTTCGAAGGAGACCGAGCGGGCCCCTACCTCGAGAGTGACGACGGTGATGCTCGAAGCGATTGGTACGGAGTCACCAAAAGCCTCGCTGAAGGCCTCATCAAGCAATCAGACGGAGGCTGGGCAATCGCTCGTTTGTCGTTTCCTTACCAGCAGCACTCCCAGCGCAAGACCGACATCGTTCGCCGCATCGGAGCGCAGCTGAAAACGGGCAGCATCTCAGCGATGTTCAGCGACCAAATCATCACTCCAACCTTCAGCGACGACGCGGTGGGAACACTGGCGCACATCGCCCGCACTCGAGCGCAGGGCGTGTTCCATGCGGTCGGACCCGAATGGCTTTCACCGCACCAGGTTGCGACTCGCGTGGCCGAGAGTCTCGGTCTCGACGCTGCGACAGTCCCATCGGGTTCGCTCAAGTCGTATGTCAACGCGGGCGGGCGCCCGTTCCCTCAGACGCTCAGAATGAGCAGTGAAGCGACGAAGTCTCTGTTGAACCAGCCAACGCACACCCTGAGCGAGGCCCTTCGGCTCCCGGGCTGGGTGTTTTGATCGTCAGCGATTCTCATCGGGCCGTGCTGCAGAACTGCGATGCCCCGCAATGGGTTCGACCGCGTGCCAGCAGATACCCCGGGCTGAAGCCGGCTCACTCGACGACCGGGCGCCCGCAGCCGATTCGTCGGAGCCCGCATGAAGGAACTCAGTGAAACGTCAGAACGGCTTGCTCTTCCGACGAGTGCCCACTGTCATGAGGCTCATCGGCCAGGGCGTCTTGACAGCGGCTCTGATCCTCTGTGACGTCGTGAAATCTGGGTCGGGCGGAGGTAACTCCTCATCGGTGGTGATGCCAGTTGTCATTCCGACCTCGGAATCAGATGCACCGTTGATCACTCCCGACCGGAAAACGCCCCAGCGACGCCGCGGCACGAGGGGCCTGACAAATTAGGGCCCGGCTTCGGGATGTGATCGGTGCGGTTCTCGTGTGGGTGCCGCTCACCGTTGTGGTCACGACGTTTCTTGCTTGGCGCCACAAGCTTCCCGAGGATCTTCCCCGCCAGTGGGGTGCCAATGGCGTTGCGTCGACGATGCCGACCTGGCTGTTTCTCACCGTCGCGCTCATGCTGACTCTCTGCGCGGCGATCGGTGCGACCCTTGCTCTCCCCGCTGGTGCGGCCCCCAACCGCCCGACGATCTACCTCGCGTCTGGGTGCGTAGCCGCAATCGTGGCCGGCATCTGGCTCGCAACTGTCGGGGTGACCGTTGCCGCGGGTGAACATGCGGTGCCTGAGATCGGCGGCTGGCCGCTCCTTGCCATCCTGGGTGGCGTCTACGGCCTGATCCCGTTCTTGCTGGCGCGCAGCGGAACCGTGCGCGACGAGACGATGGCGTAGCACGACGAGGCGAGTACACGACGAGGCGAGTACACACCGCGACCGGCGCGCTCAGATCACTGACAGGCGCGGCACAACCAGCTCGGTGACCCGCGCCACATAGCCGGCCGGATCGTCGCCGCGCGGTGACAACCAGACCTGGCCGATTCCCACCGCGGCATACGCCTCCATCAACATGAGGAATCCATCGACGTCGGCGAGCGGATCGAAGAACGACAGCATCGTGCGCGTGATCTCCGCCGGGTCACGGTTCAGATCGGCACAATGCCGATCGATCACCTCGAGCTTGTGCACGACGGCATCCAGGCCGAGATCGAACAGATTGCAGGCATCCGCGTACTGGGCAACGAGCCGCAGCGTCTTCTGCTCGCCCGAACCGCCGATCATGATCGGCGGCCGGGGCGATTGAAGGGGACGCGGGCTGCAGATCGTCTCGGCCAACTGGTAGTAGCGACCGTCGTACGGACCGTCGTTGTCGCTCCACATCTGCTCACAGATCTGAATCGCCTCCTCCAACCGACCGAAGCGTTCGGTCAGCGGCGGAAACGGAACCCCGAGCGCGAGATGCTCCCGTTCATACCAAGCGGCCCCGAGTCCGAGAAACGCGCGGCCTTCGGAGAGCACATCGAGCGTTGCGACGATCTTCGCGAGGAGCCCCGGATGACGATAGGTGACGCCGGTTACCAGCAGGCCGAGTTTCAGACGTGTCGTCTGCCCGGCGAGAAACCCGAGCGTCGTGTATCCCTCAAGCATCGGCTCGGTCGCCGGGGCCCTCCGCTCCATCTGAAACCAATGGTCCATGAGCGTCATCGTCGTACAGCCGCCATCATCGGCCGCGCGTGCCGTCGACGCGATCAGTTTCGACAACGAGCCAGGTGCCCCTGGATAGCTGAAGTTTGGGAAGTGGATAGCCAGCTTCATGCCCTCAGGTTAGACCTCAACCCGTCATCATCCACCCGTCTGCGAGCTGTGAAAGCTCACATGCGAACGACAGCGTCGGGCTAGGCCGACTGCGCCGCGACAGGCTGCAGTTCGAGCGGCAGCGCCGACACCGTGCGGTCGATCGTGCACTGACCGAGCACGCGTGTTCCGACGTAGACAACGGCGGTCTGCCCGGGTGCGACACCGTTCAGCGGATTGTTCGGCGTGATCTTCAGCTCGAGCGTTCCCTCGACACCGGTTGTCGCGGTCGTTGACACGACCTGTGCAACGGCCGGAACCGGGTCGGCGTGCGCACGAATCTGCACCTCGCAGTCGAATGCGACCTCTGGATTCTCCGGAGCGAGTCCGGCCCAGGTGAACTTGGTGCCGGCGATCTCGGCGATGTCGAGGGCTTCGCGCGGTCCGACAATGACCTCGTTGGTCTTCGGGCGCACCTCGAGCACGAAGCGCGGCTTGCCATCATTGGTCGGGAAGCCGACGCTGATGCCCTTGCGCTGGCCGACGGTGAACGCGTGAGCACCCTCGTGCTTGCCGATCACCTCACCGTTGCGGTCGAGCACAGCACCCTGTTCGGCGCCGACGCGCTCGGCGAGCCAACCGCGGGTGTCGCCATCCGGAATGAAGCAAATGTCGTGGGAGTCCGGCTTGTTCGCCACCGAGAAGCCGCGCTCGGCAGCTTCGGCCCGCACCTCGGCCTTCGACGGCGTCGCGCCGAGCGGGAACATCGAGTGCGCGAGCTGCTCTGCGGTGAGCACACCCAGCACGTAGGACTGGTCTTTCGCCCAGGCGGCGGCGCGGTGGAGTTCGTTGTTGCCGTTCGAGTCGGTCACGATGGTGGCGTAGTGCCCGGTCGCCACGGCATCGAAACCGAGGGCGAGCGCCTTCTCGAGCAGCGCAGCGAACTTGATGCGCTCATTGCAGCGCATGCACGGGTTCGGGGTGCGGCCGGCGGTGTACTCGGCGATGAAGTCATCGACGACGTCGAGCTTGAAGCGCTCGGAGAAGTCCCAGACGTAGTACGGGATGCCGATGATGTTCGCGGCCCGTTGCGCATCCATCGAGTCTTCGATGGTGCAGCAGCCGCGGCTGCCGGTGCGCAGGGTTCCGGGCATGCGGCTGAGGGCCAGATGTACGCCGACGACCTCGTGCCCCGCCTCAACGGCGCGGGCTGCGGCGACGGCGGAGTCGACCCCGCCACTCATTGCTGCTAAAACCTTCACCGGTTAAGTGTACGCGCGCCCGGCCGACGGTTCTCCCGCGCTCTTTCCGCGCGCACTCCACTCGCCGAGTTTGACCATTCCGGTCGAGGTACCCCGGTGCGCCGGGGAAAGTCGACCGGAAGTGTCAAACTCGGTGCCAGAAAACTCCGCGCAGGCGCTCAGAAGGTCGGCGTGCGGTCGGCCAAGCCGGCCCGAGATGCCTGCGCGTGGGCGGCGGGAAGCGCGGCCAGGAACGCGTCGACATCGGTGTCGGTCGACGTGCGGCCGAGGGTGATCCGCAGCGCTCCCCTGGCCTCGATCTCGCTGCGTCCCATCGCCCGGAGCACATGCGACGGCTCGGGAATTCCGGCCTGGCAGGCCGATCCGGTCGACACCGACACTCCGGCCGCGTCGAGCAGGAACAGCAGGGAGTCTCCCTCGCACCCGGCAAAGGTGAAGTGTGCGTTGCCGGCGATCCGGCCGGCCGGCTGCGGGTCGCCGTTCGAGACCGCTCCGGGAATCGAAGCCAGCACCCCGGCAACCAGGCGTTCACGCAACGCGGCAAGGCGCAGCTGCTCGCCGAGCAGATCCTTCGTCGCCGCAACCGCCGCAACCGCGAAGGAGACCGCAGCCGCCACATCCTGAGTGCCGCTCCGCACCTGCCTCTGCTGGCCGCCACCGTGAATGAGCGGAACAACCGTGGCCCGACGCGACAGAATCAACGCGCCGATTCCGACGGGACCTCCGATCTTGTGCGCCGAGATGCTGAGCGCCGAGACACCGGCTGCGGCGAGCGCCGCAAAGTCGATGGGGAGATGTCCGTAGGCCGAGACCGCGTCAACGTGCACCGGGATGCCGTGGGCCGCGGCGAGCGCCGCAACCTCAGCGATCGGCTGCACGGTTCCGACCTCGTTGTTGGCCATCAGCAGGGTGACGAGTGCGACATCACTGGGGTTGCTGGCAATCGCCTGCTCGAGTGCTGTCAGGTCGATGCGACCGAGTGTGTCGAGGGGAATCCATTCGACGTGGGCGCCTTCCTGCGCGGCAAGCCATTCGACGGTGTCGAGCGTGGCGTGGTGTTCGCCCCCCGGCACGAGGATGCGGGTGCGCGGTGCGCGGGCCCAATAGAGCCCCTTGATCCCCAGGTTGATGGCTTCGGTACCCCCAGCGGTGAACACCACTTCGATGGGGTCGCAGCCGACGCTGGCGGCCACGTGCTCGCGTGCTTCTTCGAGCATCCGTTTCGCGTTTTGCCCTTGGCTATGGATCGATGCCGGGTTTCCGACGACGGTCATCGCCTCCGCGTATGCGGCAATCGCCGCGGGGAGCATCGGTGTCGTCGCCGCGTGGTCTAGATAGACGGTCATTTCACACCTCTCACACTCATTACTCTAGAACGCATGAGTGCGGCCGATTCCCTGCGTAACCTCGGAGTGCGCCTCACCCCGTCCGGTGGTGAGCTGCGGGTCTGGTCCGAGAGCGCCGACGCGATCGAGCTGTGCATCTTCGACGACACCGATCCCCAGTGGATCGTCAAGACGGTTCCGATGACGCGTGATGCCCACAACGTTTGGCTGGCGAAGACACGCACGCTCTCCCCCGGCCGGCGCTACGGCATTCGGGTATCGGGGCCGACCGGACCCCGGCATGCCTTTCATCCCGAGCTGGTGCTGGTCGAACCGTACTCCCGCGGGGTGTCGCGCCTGAGTGCCGGTCGGCGGCACTCTGTCGTGGTTGACGGTGGTTTCGATTGGGCGGATGCGGTCAAGCCGGCGATCCCCCTCGACCACACCGTGGTCTACGAGGCGCATGTGCGCGGGATCAGCAAGCTCAATCCCGCAGTCCCGGCCGAATTGCGCGGCACCTATGCCGGTCTCGCTCATACGGCCACGATCGAGTATCTGAAAGATCTCGGCGTGACGTCGATCGAGTTGCTTCCCATTCAGACGTTTGTACCTGAGCAACGTCTGACCAAACAGGGTCTCGTCAACTACTGGGGCTACAACACCTTCAACTTCTTCACCCCCCATGCGCCGTACGCCACTGCGGCGGCGCAGGCCGAGGGGCCGGAGGCCGTGCTGCGGGAGTTCAAGGGCATGGTCAAGCTGCTGCACGAGGCCGGCCTCGAGGTCATCCTCGACGTGGTCTACAACCACACCTCAGAGGAGGGCCTCGGCGGCCCGGTGTCGAGCCTGCGTGGAATCGACAACTCGGCGTACTACCGCCAGGACGACACCGGCGCCTATCAGGATGTGACGGGGTGCGGCAACACCGTCGACTTCGGTCATGACGTCCCGCAACGGTTGGTACTCGACTCCCTGCGCTATTGGGCCAACGAGGTGCAGATCGACGGCTTTCGGTTCGATCTCGCCACCACGCTCGGTCGTGGCTCCGCCGGTGGTGACGGTGACGGCAGTTACGATCCGCACCATCCCCTCCTCGCCGCGATCCGCGATGACCCTGCGCTCGCCGGGGTGAAACTGATCGCCGAGCCGTGGGATGTCGGCCCCGGCGGCTGGCAGACCGGCAACTTTCCGCAGGGCTGGACAGAGTGGAACGACCGCTACCGTGATCGGATGCGTGACTTCTGGTTGCGCGACATCGCGGCTGCCCGCGCAACGGGCTCCGCGGGGAGCGGCATCGGGCGCTTCGCCACCCGGCTCGCCGGCTCCTCGAACACGTTCTCGATCGATCGCGGCCCCCTGGCCTCCCTCAACTTCATCACCGCCCACGACGGCTTCACCCTCGCCGATCTGACCAGCTACGACGTCAAGCACAATGTCGGAAACGGCGAGTCGAACCGTGACGGTACCGACAGCAACAACTCGTTCAACCATGGTGTCGAGGGCCCGACCGAGGATGTGGGCATCCTGCGCACCCGTCGCAAAGCGATGCGCAACCTGCTGGGCACACTGCTGCTCTCAGCCGGAGTGCCGATGCTGACGGCCGGCGATGAGTTCGGGCGTAGCCAGCGCGGTAACAACAACGCCTACTGCCATGACAGCGAGCTCACCTGGCTCAGCTGGAACAGGGATGACTGGCAGCACGATCTGCACCGCGTCACCCGGCGCCTGCTGCAACTGCGCCGCGAGAACCCGGCCCTGCGGCCCTCCCGCTATGGGCGGCCCGGTGAGAGTGTGCCCAGTGCCAGCCAGATGGACTGGTATGACGCCGACGGTGGGTCGATGTCTGAAGACGACTGGAACTCGCCCAGCCAGCGCACCCTGCAATACCTGGTCGCAAGCACCCCGGAGCACGAGGCCTTCAACCGGGTTTTGCTCGTCGTGCATTCCCTCGAACAAGACGTCACCGTCACCCTTCCCGCGCATGAGGGCGTCGCGTCGTACACCGCGCTCTGGGATTCGAACCGCGACACGGTGGAGCCCGAGTCCCGCGGCGCGCACTCCGACCAGCCGCGTTCACCGAAGCCGGGCGTGCTCGCGCCGGGTACCACGCTGATCGTGGCCGGCACCTCCATGCAACTCTTCCGAGCGAACGCGACGACCAGTGGCTAAGAAAACGGATGTTGGAGCCGGCACACCGGCCACCGTCGCGCTGACGAGGGCAGGCATCGCTTTCGTGCCCCACCTCTACGAACACGATCCGGCGGCGACGAACTTCGGTCTCGAAGCCGCCGAGAAGCTTGGGCTGGATCCCGACCGGGTGTTCAAGACGCTGTTGGCCGACGCCGATGGGATGCTCGTGGTCGGCATCGTTCCGGTGACGGGCCTACTCGACCTCAAAGCCCTGGCGCACGCCGTCGGTGCGAAGAAGGCGGTGATGGCCGACCCGAAGCTCGCTGAACGCAAGAGCGGCTATGTCGTCGGCGGGATCAGCCCGATCGGCCAGAAGACCCCGCTCACCACGGTCATCGACGAGACGGCCGAGCTGTCGGAGACGGTGTTCGTCTCGGGCGGGCGACGCGGCTTCGACATCGAACTGACGCCCGCCGATCTGGCAGGGGCGACGAACGGCACCTTCGCGGCGATCGCACGCTGAACCGAGGCTCTGCTGCGGGCGAACGCGGGGCGCGATTCGCTCAGACGTGACGAGAATTGGAGCATGGCCGAAGACGAGGCGCTCGACGCCTACTCGCGAACCGTCGTGCGTGTGACTGAGCTGCTGCTCCCCAGCGTCGCGAGCCTCGCTGTGCAGACCGCTCGCGGGATCGGCGCGGGGAGCGCCAGTGTGATCACTGACGACGGGTTTCTGCTCACCAGTGCTCACGTCGTCGCCGGAGCACGGCAGGCAGTTGTCTCGTTTGCCGACGGCACCCAGCGCGATGCCGATGTGGTGGGCCGTGACTCTCTGTCGGATCTCGCCGTTCTGCTCGCACGCGGTGGCTGTCCCCCGCCCGTCGAGTTGGGCGACGCCGCTACCCTCCGGGTGGGTCAGCTCGTTGTTGCTCTCGGCAATCCCCTGGGACTTGCCGGCAGTGTGACGGCGGGGATTGTGTCGGCGCTCGGCCGGTCGCTCCCGACCGCATCCGGTCGGGTGATCGACGAGGTCATCCAGACTGACGCCTCGCTCAATCCCGGCAACAGTGGCGGGGTCCTGGCCGATGGCACGGGACGCATGATCGGCGTCAACACCGCGGTCGCCGGAATCGGCCTGGGACTCGCCGTCCCCATCAATGCGACGACGAAGGGAATCATCGACACCCTGATGACGTCCGGCCGCGTGCGCCGAGCCTGGCTGGGCATCGCGGGCGCCGAGATCGTGCTCAGCCCCGAATTGGCCGCCCGAATCGGCTCACCGACCGGACTTCAGGTCGCCGGAGTGTCGGCGGCCAGCCCGGCCGAGGCTGCCGGCATCCATCCGGGTGACATTGTGGTCGAACTCGATCGCCAGCGCATCGTCACAACCACCGCGGTGCAACGCCTGATGGTCGAAGATGCCATCGACCGCCCGATCGAGATCACCCTGTGGCGCAACGGAGCCCTCGTCGACGTCATCGCGGTGCCGAGGGAACTCCCCCGAGAGTGAGTGCTCCCCCGAGAGTGAGACGCGGGCGCCCGGTCAGCTCGCGACGGCCACCAGGCCCATCTCGGCCGGAGATACCAGCAGGTCGTGGCGCGGAAGCACGCGCACGGTATAGCCGAAGCCCCCTGCACTGTTCAGCAGAACCGTGCCGGTGAACAGGAACGGTCCGTTTCCGGTCACCGCATCGGGGGCGGCATCCGGGTCGGCGCCGCGCGCCATCGTCAAATCGGCCGTGTGGGTGTCACTCAGCTCGTCGCCCAGTTGGCTCCGGCCATAGACGACCTGCACCGTGACATCCGTGGGCTGCAGCCCGTTCAGCTGCACATGGGCGCGCAGGTGCAACTCGTCGCCCACCTGCGGCACAGCGGCCACTCCGCCCGATTCCACATGACTGACCACCACACCGGGCCAGGCGGCACTCACACGCTGCTTCCACGCGGCCAGCTCGCGCGCCGCCCGGTAGCCGTCACGCGACAGTCTCGCCTCTGACCGAGCGGCGGGCCGGTACAGCTTCTCCACGTATTCCCGCACCATCCGGTCTGCGGAGAGCTCCGGCGACAGACCGTCCAGGGTGTGACGGATGGCGGCCACCCACCGAGTCGGCACCCCGTCGGCACCGCGGTCGTAGAACGGCGGCGCCACCTGGTGCTCGATGAGGTCGTAGAGTGCTTCGGCCTCCAGGCGGTCCCGCTCGGCCGAGTCGCCGGCGGCATCCGCTGAGGGAATCGCCCAGCCGTTCTTGCCGTCGTAGTATTCGGGCCACCAGCCGTCGAGGATCGACAGGTTCAACGCTCCGTTCAGCGCCGCCTTCATGCCCGACGTGCCGCAGGCTTCGAGCGGGCGCAGCGGATTGTTCAACCAGACGTCGGTGCCGGGGTACATCAGCTGCGCCATCGCGATGTTGTAGTCGGGAAGAAATGCGATCCGTCCGCGCACCGCCGGGTCGGCGGCGAACTGCACGATCCGCTGAATCAACCGTTTTCCCTCGTCGTCGGCCGGATGCGATTTGCCGGCGATCACGATCTGAATCGGATGCTCCGGGTGCGTCAGCAACGCGCGCAAGCGTTCGGGGTCGTGCAACATCAGGGTGAGTCGCTTGTAGGTCGGCACTCGGCGGGCGAACCCGATCGTCAGCACCTCAGGGTCGAAGACTTGGCCCAGCCAGGTCGGCACGATGCCGCCGGGATTCTGTTCACGCCACGCGGCGGCCAGTCGCAGCCGCACATCGTCGACGAAGGCACGGCGCATGGTCGACCGAACCGTCCAGAGATCCTGATCCGAGACGGCGGCGGAAGCCCAGTCGGCCGTCGACGTATTGCTGGTTCCCAACCGGCTCTCAGCCAGCGCGAGAAGCGCCGGGTCGGTCCAGGTGGGCGCGTGCACGCCGTTGGTGATCGAGTCGATCGGCACCTCAGACTCGTCGAAGCCCGGCCACAGTCCCTTGAACATGCGCCGGCTCACCTCGCCGTGCAGGCGGGAGACGCCGTTGGCGTGTTGTCCGAGACGCAAACCCATCAGCGCCATGTTGAACACGTCTGGTGCCCCGTCGGCCGTCTCAGCGCCGAGGGCGAGCAGATCGTCGACGTTCACTCCGGGCA
The DNA here is from genome assembly GCF_039538945.1 of Glaciibacter kafniensis. Taxonomy (NCBI): domain Bacteria; kingdom Bacillati; phylum Actinomycetota; class Actinomycetes; order Micrococcales; family Microbacteriaceae; genus Glaciibacter; species Glaciibacter kafniensis. The sequence continues at coordinate 1,038,232 of NZ_BAABCN010000002.1, forward strand.
GCAGATCTGTTTCGAAGTACCGGCGGATCAGGGGCACAGGAAACCGGTCGATCCCCGCGGCGACCGGGGTGTGGGTGGTGAAGACGGTGCCGGCCCGCGCCACCTGGAGCGCCTCCTGAAAACTCAGCCCCTCGCCGACCAGGCTCGAGATGCGTTCGAGGCCGAGGAAGCCCGCGTGCCCCTCGTTGGTGTGGAACACTTCGGGCTCCGGATGCCCCGACAGCTCAATCCAGCGTCTGACCGCGCGTGCCCCGCCGATGCCCAGCAGCAGCTCCTGCAGCAGCCGGTGCTCACCGCTCCCGCCGTAGAGCCGATCGGTGACCTGACGCAGGTCGTCGTCGTTTTCGGGGATGTCGGTGTCCAGCAGCAGCAGGGTGATGCGCCCCACCTGCGCCTGCCAGATTCTGGCATGCAGGGTGCGGTTGTCCGGCAGGGCGAGCGTTACAGGCACGGCTGAGCCGTCGGGACGCCGCGCCACCGAAAGCGGCAGGCCGTCCGGATCGAGCAGCGGGTAGCTTTCCAACTGCCAGCCATCGGCGGAGATCGCTTGACTGAAGTAGCCGGCCCGGTAGAACAGGCCGACGCCGATCAGCGGCACCCCGAGGTCTGAGGCGCTCTTCAGATGGTCACCGGCCAGAATGCCGAGGCCGCCCGAGTATTGCGGAAGCGCGGCGGCGATCCCGAACTCGGGCGAGAAGTAGGCGATCGACGCCGGCTTCTCCCCCTCCAGCTGCTGGTACCACCGCGGGTTGTCCAGGTAGGCGCGCAGGTCGTCCCGCAACGCAGCCACGCCGGCCACATAGTCGGCATCACCGGCGAGCTCTTCAAGGCGGGCCGGATCGACGCCGCCGAGCAGGGCCGTTGGATCATGCCCCACCTCGCGCCAGACATCCGGAGAAATGTGCTCAAACAGCTGCCGGGTCGGTTCATGCCACGACCACCGCAGATTGCCGGCCAACTCTTCGAGCGCAGCCAGCGCCGGGGGCAGAACTGCACGGACTATAAACTTGCGGATCGCCTTCACGGCTCCACCCTACGGGCGCAATGTGTCGAATGTGTAGCGTGTCGGATGCGTACGGTGTCGATCGGGTTACAGCCCGTGGGTTGAATGCTTCGGTTTCGCGCTACGGTCGAGATGTGGCCACGCGAGCGAAGAAACCAGCCGTCAGCAAGACAGAGCGCATTGCGCAGCAGGACGCACCGGAGCGTGCGGATGTGGTGCCACGCGTCGGCCGCATCCCGCTACTTGATCTCTCACCGCAGCTGAACGACGATCTGTGGCCGGCCAAGGCGTTCGCCGGGGAGGTCGTGCCCTTTCAGGTCACCGCGTTTCGCGAAGGTCACGACGCCATCGGTGTCGTTCTGCTCCTCACCGCGCCAGACGGCACCGTGTCCCGGCATCCGATGCGCCTGGTCGCTGAGGGCACCGACCGCTACGAAGCGCAGGTGCAGCTTGCCACGCAAGGCCTCTGGCAGTACCAGGTGCACGGTTACGCCGACCTGTTCGCCACGTGGGCCCACAATGCGGCCATCAAGATTGCTGCCGGCGTCGATGTCGAGCTGATGTTCACGCTCGGTGCGGAGGTCTGTATCGAGGCAGCCCGGCAATCCGAACGCGGTCCCGTGGAATGCGCCCTGCTCGCCGCAGCCGCCGAGACGCTCGGCAACCCAGACCTGCCCGTCGGGACGCGCCTGGCGGTGCTTGATGACGAGGAGGTGCGTGCGGCACTGGATGCGCGGCCGGTCACCCGACTCGACACCCTCTCCGGCACGCGGACGGTGCGGGTCGAACGCACCCGTGCAGGGGTCGGCGCCTGGTACGAGTTCTTTCCGCGCTCCGAAGGAGCCGTCCGACGCCCCGACGGTTCCTGGCAGAGCGGCACCTTTGCCTCAGCGAGCGGGCGGCTCGCCGAGGTGGCCGAGATGGGCTTCGACGTGGTCTACCTGCCGCCGATCCACCCGATCGGACACGCGTTTCGCAAGGGCCCGAACAACACCCTGACCGCGGGCGAGCATGACCCCGGCTCCCCCTGGGCAATCGGTTCGGCCGACGGCGGTCACGACGCCATCCACCCCGATCTCGGCACCGAGGCAGACTTTGCGGCGTTTCTCGCCGAAGCCCGGTCGGTGGGCATTGAGATCGCCCTCGATTTCGCGCTCCAGGCCTCACCCGACCATCCCTGGGTGGCCGACCATCCCGAGTGGTTCACGACCCTGCCCGATGGCACCATCGCCTACGCCGAGAACCCGCCGAAGAAGTATCAAGACATCTACCCGATCAACTTCGACAACGACCCCATCGGCATCCGCAACGAGGCGCTGCGCATCCTGCGCCACTGGATCAGCCTGGGCGTCACCATCTTCCGGGTCGATAACCCGCACACGAAGCCGCTCGATTTCTGGGAGTGGCTGATCGCAACCGTGAACGCCGAGAGCCCGGATGTCGTCTTTCTGGCCGAGGCGTTCACCCGGCCCGCCCTGCTTCAGGCTCTGGCCAAGGTGGGCTTCTCACAGTCGTACACCTACTTCACCTGGCGCAACACGAAAGACGAACTCGCGGAGTTCCTCGATGCGTTGGCTCATGACACAGCCGACTACCTGCGCCCGAATCTGTTCGTCAACACCCCAGACATCCTCACCGAGTACCTGCAGTTCGGCGGCCCGGCCGCATTCACCATTCGCGCCGCGCTCGCCGCGACAGCGTCACCCACCTGGGGCGTGTACGCCGGATTCGAGCTCTTCGAGAGCGTGGCCAGGCCCGGCGCCGAAGAGAACATCGACAGCGAGAAGTACGAGTACCGGCCCCGTGCCTTCGAGCAGGCCGAGCGGCGCGGCAAGTCGCTGGCTCCGTTTCTGACCCAGCTCAATCGCATCCGTGCCGCACATCCGGCGCTTCGCCAGCTGCGCAACCTCCACATTCACGACAGCGACGACAGCGCGATTCTCGTGTTCAGCAAATTCCTGGCCGGAAAGTTCACCGAAACCGGTCAGGACGACGCTCTCATCATCGTCGCCAACGTCGACCCGCACTCGGTACGTGAAAGCGTCGTGCACCTCGACGTGACCCGATTCGGCATTCCGGTCGGCGAGGCCTTCGAGGTGCGCGACCTGATCACCGGCAGCGTCTGGACCTGGTCGGCCGACAACTATGTGCGCCTCGACGCGTTCACCGAACCCGTGCACATCCTGCACGTCACCCCGCTGCGAAAGGGGCTTCCCGCATGAGCCGCCGTCTTCCCGACCAGGTGTTCGAGCTTCCCGAGATCGCCGAAGAAGTTCTGAACGCCGTCGCCGCCGGCCGCTACCACGACCCGCACGCGGTGCTCGGTCAGCACCTCGTGAGCGTGCCAGGCGTGAGCGACCGTCTCACGATCATCCGTGCCCTGCGGCCGCTCGCCACCGAGGTCGTTGCGATCCTGTCGACCGGTGCCCGCGTGGAACTCGTGCACCTGCACAACGGCATCTGGCAGGGCGTGTCAACGATCGGGCTGCTCGACTACGAGATCGAAGCCCACTACGCGGATGCGTCTGAATGGCGGGTCGACGACCCGTACCGCTACCTTCCCACGCTCGGCGAACTCGACCTGCACCTCATCGGTGAGGGCCGTCACGAACATCTCTGGGAGGTACTCGGCGCCCACTTCCGAGATCATGCCGGGGTGCTCGGCCAGACGAGCGGCACCGCGTTTGCCGTCTGGGCCCCGCACGCGAAAGCCGTGCGCATCGTGAGCGATTTCAACGGCTGGAACGGTGTCGGTCATGCCATGCGCAATATGGGCAGCACGGGCGTCTGGGAGCTGTTCGTTCCGGGAGCTGTCCCCGGGGCTGCCTACAAGTTCGAGCTGCTCACCCAGGCCGGCCACTGGGTCACCAAGGCCGACCCGCTCGCCCGCTACACCGAGGTCCCGCCGAAGACCGCGTCGGTGATCGGGCAGAGCCGCTACAGCTGGGCCGACGACGAGTGGATGTCCGCCCGCCGCGGCACCGATCCGCACAGCCAGCCAATGAGCGTCTACGAGATGCACGTCGGCTCGTGGCGGCCCGGACTCGGCTACCGCGATCTCGCGGATGAGCTGATCGGCTACCTGCATGAACTCGCCTACACACACGTCGAGTTCATGCCCCTCGCCGAGCATCCGTATGGCCCGTCGTGGGGCTACCAGGTCACCGGCTACTTCGCGCCGACGAGCAGATTCGGGCACCCCGACGACCTGCGCTACCTGATCGACCGGCTGCACCAGGCCGGGATCGGCGTGATCATGGATTGGGTGCCTGGTCACTTTCCGAAAGACGAATTCGCCCTGGCCAGGTTCGACGGGCAGGCGCTCTACGAGCATGCCGATCCGCGCCGCGGTGAGCAGATGGACTGGGGCACCTATGTCTTCGATTTCGGTCAGCCGCAGGTGCGCAACTTCCTGGTCGCCAACGCCCTCTACTGGCTCGAGGAGTTTCACATCGATGGGCTGCGGGTCGACGCCGTCGCCTCGATGCTCTATCTCGACTACTCGCGTGAAGACGGCCAATGGGAACCGAACCAGTACGGCGGGCGGGAGAATCTCGAGGCGATCGCCCTGCTCCAAGAGGTGACGGCGACGGCCTATAAGCGTAACCCCGGCGTCGTTTTGATTGCCGAGGAGTCAACCAGCTGGGGCGGCGTCACGGCGCCGACGGTGACCGGCGGGCTCGGCTTCGGTCTCAAATGGAATATGGGCTGGATGCACGACTCCCTGCAGTACATGCAGGTCGATCCGCTCTACCGCTCGTACCACCACAACGACATCACCTTCTCGTTCGCGTATGCGTTCAGTGAGAACTTTCTGTTGCCGATCAGCCATGACGAGGTCGTGCACGGCAAAGGCGCACTCGTGTCGAAGATGCCGGGTGACTCCTGGCAACAGCTGGCGAATGTGCGCGTGTACCTCGCCTTCATGTGGGCGCACCCGGGCAAGCAACTGCTCTTCATGGGCCAGGAATTCGGGCAGCGCTCCGAGTGGAGCGAGCAGCGCGGCCTCGACTGGTGGATGCTCGATCAGCCGGACCACCGCGGGCTGTTCACCCTGGTCGGCCAGTTGAACCGCAGCTACCGGGAGAACCGGGCGCTCTGGGCGCTCGACAATGACGCGGCCGGTTTTGAATGGCTCGACGGCGGCGCCGCAGCCGACAACGTGGTGTCGTTCCTGCGCTGGGACGATCAGGGCAACCCGATCGCCTGCCTGTTCAACTTCTCCGGCGCCCCGCACACCGACTATCGGGTGGGCTTGCCGTTCGCGGGCGTGTGGTCGGAGATTCTCAACACCGATGCGGCCGAATACGGCGGGTCAGGGGTCGGAAACCTGGGCCAGGTCGAGGCCGTGACCGAATCCTGGGCCGGTCGCCCCGCATCCGCGACCCTCACCCTGCCGCCGCTCGGCGGTCTCTGGCTTCGGCTGGTGCGCTGAGCCGACCCCGCCGAGTTTGACCATTCCGGTCGAGATACCCTGGTGCGCCGGGCAAACTCGACCGGAACGGTCAAGCTCGGCGAGACACCCCGAGCGCGGGGCACGACCACAGGTCGGCCGGCGGAGGTCTCGACAAGCTCGACCACCGACTCTGCGGCAGCTCGTCAGGCTCGATCGCCGCGACTAGTAGAGCAGCGCCGCGAGACGCGCGCGCGCCGGAGGCACCCGGGGGTCGTCGAGTCCGACGACCTCGAACAGCTCGAGCAGGCGCTGACGAATGAGGTTCTTTCCGGCGGCGTCTTGCTTCGGAAAGAGTGTGAGCAGACGATCGAACGCATCGTCGATGTGCCCGCCCGACAGGTCAAGATCGGCGACGAGCAGCTGAGCCTCGACATCGTCGGGTGCAGCGGCCGCCTCCGAGCGGATGGCCTGGATGGTTTTGCCCGTCAACCGGTCGAGCAGGCTGACCTGGGCGAGCCCGGCAACGGCCATGGTGTCGCGGGGGTCGCTGGCCAGAGCCGCCTTGTACTCGGCAATTGCCGCAGGGTAGTCCCCTCGTTCGATCGCGTCGTAGGCGGCCTGGTGGTGCGGCGGAAGCGGCACCTCGACAGGCTCGACGGGAGTCGCGTCAGCGACGGCCGCATCGGCATCCGCTGCCGCTGCGCTTCCGGTGACCCCGTTCGACGCCGCGAGCTCCAGCACTCGTTCGAACACCTCACGCACCTGTGCCTCTGGCACGGCGCCGGAGAAGAGCTGCACCGGCTGACCACCGATCACTGCTGCGACGGTGGGGATCGACTGAGCCGCAAAAGCCTGTGACAGCTGCGGGTTGGAGTCGACGTCGACGGTGGCCAAAACGAGGCGTCCGCCGAACTCGGCGATCAGCTTTTCCAGCACAGGGGTGAGCGTCTTGCAGGGTTCGCACCACTCAGCCCAGAGGTCAACAATGACCGGCACGATCTTCGAGAGCTCCAGAAGCTCCCCGAAGTTCGCGTCGGTGCCTTCGAGCACCAGGCTGGGCACCGGAATGACTGTGCCGGCCGGCACTCCGGCCGCACCAGCGACACCGGGCGCACCGGCCGCCGCAGGGGCCGGCCGGTTGACGAGCGACGACAGGTCGACCGCTCCACGCAGGTTTACTCCAGAAGGGGGAACGGTGGTCATGGGAGCTCCGCAGATGAGATCAGACCCTGGGCGAATCCCAGGAGGACGATTTTTTCGTTCGAGCCGGCGGCGGGAACGTGGAACAGTAGCTGGTCGCCGTAGGTGCTTTGAATTCCCTTGGCCGTTGCTGTGACGCCGGAGAGCGCCGCACTGGCGCCAGACGGACTCACCGTGGCGCCGGCATCCACCGGCTTCACCGTTTCGGTCTCGTTCACGTTGATCGCGACAATGCCACCCGAGTCAATGGTGCCGAGGGCAATGGCAGGGCCGGGGCCGGGAGCAGCCCCGAATTCGATCGACGCGGTGGTCGGCAATCCCGACTTCTTCGCCTGCTGATCCTGTGCGATCTGGGCGCGGAACGAGTCGCCGTCCGCCTCGAACAGAGAGTAGAACGAACTCGCTTCACCGTTCGAGAGAATGTCGGAATAGGCGGCAGCGATCTGGTCAGGCGGCAGAACCAACAGCTTGATATCGGGCTTGATGATCGGCGCACCGATCGTGGCCGGGGCAACTTCGGGCACTGGAGCGCCGGGCTCCAGCTGCACGGCATAGTCGACGAGGTAATTGGCTCGAGCCGAATCTTGGGTGAGCACGAGCGCTGTCGGGGCGACACTCGGATCGGTCTTCACCTTGACGACGGTCATCACCGTGCGTGGCCAGCCGGCCGACTGCTGGGGCAGGGTGAGCTCGAACTCGGAGTCAGGAATTGAGATGGCCGCCGCAAAATCCGCGATTTTCGCGCGAATCGCATAATTGGCCAGCCGCTGCTCAAGTGCAGGACCGGTGAACCGGGTCGCGATCGCGTCGACATCGAGATTGGCATCAGCCTCAGTCGCGACCTGAGAGATGTGCCTCACGATCTGTTCAAGCTGAGGCACAGTGACGGCCGGCGGCGGAACATCTGCGGCGGCGTCTGGGGTGAGGGTGGCATCAGGTGTCGGAGTTGCGGACACCGACGACGACGACGGAGCAGGGGCCGGCCAGAAGTCAGGTGAGCAACCGGTGAGCACGAGGCCAGACACGAGCACGACCGGAACGACGGCGCCCAGGGAGCGCGCGATGGAACGGCGTTGCCCGGTGATCTCACTGGCCTTGATCATCTTCGGGCGCGGGGCACGCGGCAGCTTCGGCATGCGCGGGCCGCGCGGGAGGTTTCGACGGGGTCCGCGGGAGCGGCGCAGGTGAAGCAGCGCCCACAGGTAGAGCACCAATCCGATCAGCGCGAGAAGCGCGCCGCCCACGATGAGAGGACCGGCCCAGGGTGTGGCGTTGTTGGTGGGCCAGGAGACACTGATCTTCGTCGGTGCGGGGGCGGTGCCGTCCGAAGCGACGATCATCGAAATGTCCTCTGGCACGTTGATCGTTGTGGTGAGCGACCCTTTGCCCGTGAACTCTTCGAGCCACAGGTCTGAGCCGGCGGGGTTCGTCGGCAGGCCAACGGCCGGGGTGGCTTCAGGTGCGCTTGTCGCGCCGGCGTCAGCTGCTTTCTCGACACGTGCCGAGAGCGTGTCGGCACCCTTCTTGAGTGTGACCGCGGCGAAGCGAGCGTCACCGACCCAGGCCTGAACATCCGCGCTGCGGCCATAGGCCACGAAAATGGGACCAGAGCCACTGACCGTCACCGTCTGTGACCCGTCGTGTGCGGTGAGCGCCTTGGAATCGACGACGACATAGCGAGCGTCGTCGGGTACCGTTGCGGAGAGACTGGTGAACGCAGGTTCGAGAAAGACCGTCCTCTGGGCGATGCCCAGCACAATCATCACTGCTGCGAGAACAAATGCCACGATGGCAAAAACAAAACGCACGAAAACCCTCCTGTGTTGCCAGTTCGAGATCGCGAGACCTGCACGCGCTCCCCTGTTCGGGCCCGAATGACAACAGACACAGACCGATCACGTTACTGGATCTCCCTGAGTGCCGCCTAATAGTAGCCTGAGCCAGGCGCACGAATCAGTCTGTGCGTCAGGCTAAAATTGCAAGGCTCGCGTTGATCGGGCTTGATGTAAGGAGAACACAGTGGCGACCGACGAGGGTGATTTCACTCAGGCCTTTCGCGGCTATGACAAGGACGAAGTCGACAAGGCAATTCAAGGCCTGCGACGCGACCTGATTCAGTCGAATGCGCAGAGTACCGAGGCAGCCAAAGAGGTCAAGCGACTGTCCCAGCGCATCGAGGAGCTCAACGCGGAGATCGAAGAGGTGGGCAGCCCCACCTTCTCCGGCCTGGGCACCAAGCTGGAGAACACGCTCCGCGTGGCCGAAGAGCAGTCGACGCGCGTCATCGCGCAAGCCGACATAGACGCCGACAAGCTGCGCGCAGCGGTCGATGCCGAAGTTTTCACGCTCCGCCGTGATGCGACTGAGCACGCCGAGCGCACGCTGTCCGATGCCGCGGTGAAGGCCCGGCGCATCCTCGAAGATGCTCGTGCCGAGGCAGACGACTTCGTCGCTCGCGCCGAGGAGGAGCGCGAGTTGATCACTCAGGATGCCGCCCACGAGGCTGCATTTGCCCGTGGCGCCGTTGCGACGGAGGTTGCCGAGTTGCGCGCGACCGTCAAGCGCGAAGTCGCGGCCATCCGCTCCGAAGCTGATCGTGAGGCCGCCGAAGTGCGTGTCGTCGCCCAGCGTGAGGCAACCGAAGCCCGTGAGATCGCAGCCGGCCTGACCAGCGAAACCGAACTGACACGCGCCGAAGTTGCACATGAACTCGACCAGCAGCGTGCCGATCTTGCCCGTGAAACTGAACAGGCTCGCATCGACCTGGCCACCGAAACCGAACAGACGCGTGTCGACCTGGCCAAGGAGACCGCCGCAGCACGGCTCCTGATCGCTCAGGAGAGCGAGACGGCACGCGCCGATCTCGACGCCGAGATCGAACAGGCCCGCACCGACCTCGCGCGCGAAATCGAGCAGGCCAGGGCTGATCTCGCTGTCGAGAGCGACCAGGCGCACACCGACCTGTCCCGTGAGCTCGACCGCAAGCGCGCCGCCGTCGCCCATGAGATCGAGCTCGCCCGTGCCGACCTCGCCGCTGAGATTCAGCAGTCTGCCGCCGACCTGGCCCGCAGCACCGAGCAGGCACGTGCCGACTTCGACGCCGAAAGCGAGCAGGCGCGCATTGATCTGGAGAACCACCTGACCGCTGCCCGCAAGCGCGGAGAGCATGAGGCGGCTCGCCAGAAGCGTGAGATCGAACAGACGCGCGCCGACCTCGAGGTCGAGCTCAAGGCCCGCAGAGATGAGGCTGAGAAGGAACTCCTGGCCCGTCACCAGGAGGCCGTTGCCCAGACGCAGAAGTTCCAGGCCGACGCGACGAACCAGCTGAGTGAGACCACGAACCGCACCACCGAGCTGCGCGCGCTGAACGAGCAACTCGATTCGGTTGCCCGTGAGGAAGCCAAAGCTCAGAAGAAGCAGGCCGATGACAACGCCGAGCGCATTGTTCACGAGGCCGAGGACAAAGCGCGCGAGCTGATTCGCGAGACTGAGGAACGCACCCGCGGGCTGGTATCCGATGCCGAATCCCGTCTCGCCCAGATCAGGGTCGAGCGGGATGCCGTCGCCGGTTACTTCGAGAGCCTCCGTGGCGTCCTCACGCAGGCGGAGAGAATCACCGCCGACGACGAGTAGCATCGGCAGTCAGGACTGGCACCAGGTGGCATGGCCACGACAGAGGGGGTTGAGGCGATGAAGATCAACAACGCTTTTCGCTTGGGATTGATCGGTACGCTCGGCGTGGGAGTCGGTTTGCTGATCATCTCCTCGGTGATCACACTGCAGACAATCATCATCTATATCGGTGCGGCACTTTTTCTGTCGCTCGGTCTCGATCCCGCGGTGTCTTGGCTGGAAAAGAAGAAATTCCCCCGCTGGGCGGCAATCCTGACCGTGCTGCTTGGCGTCGTGGCCGTGCTGACCGGAATCATCCTCGCGATCGTGCCGATCGTGGTCGACCAGGTCTCCAAACTGGCAAAGATCATCCCTCAGCTCATCGACGGCATCAATACCTCCACGTTGATCGACGATCTGAAGAATCAATTTCCCGGCCTTGACGTCGACAAGATCATCACGTCGGTGACCGACTATCTCGGTGGAAATCTCACCACGATCACCTCGGCCGTCGTGCAGTCTGGTTTTGCCCTGGTGAGCGGACTCTTCGGCGGCCTGATCATTCTGATTCTCACGTTGTACTTCACGGCATCGCTGCACAACATCAAGCGCGCCAGCTACCAGCTTGTGCCGGCGTCCAAGCGCGCACGCTTCGCCGACCTCAGTGAACAGATCACCACGGCGGTCGGTCGCTACGTGGTGGGACAGGCCGCTCTCGCCGCCTGCAACGGCGTATTGAGCTTCATCTTCCTCTCCATCATCGGTGCCCCGTTCCCTGCCCTGCTCGCGGCTATCGCCTTCCTGCTCTCGCTGATCCCACTGGTCGGCACCATCACCGGGTCGGTGATCATCGTGTTGACCTGCCTGATCCCCGGAATCGGCAGCTCGACCCTCACTGCGTTTGTCGCCGCGATCTACTACCTCATCTACATGCAGGTCGAGGCATACGTTTTGAGCCCGAACATCATGAATCGCGCAGTCGCTGTTCCCGGCGCGGTCGTGGTGATTGCCGCTCTGGCCGGCGGAAGCCTGCTCGGGCTGCTGGGCGCACTCGTGGCGATCCCGGTCGCTGCCTCGGTGTTGATGATCATCAAGCAGGTGGTCATCCCTCGCCAGAACGAGCTCTGACCCTCAGACGAGATGGTTCTGGACAACCTGGTCTGTGTGACAGCCTGGTCAGTGACAGCTCGCCTCTGAGCCCGCCTGGACTCTAGTCGGCGATCCATTCGGTGGGGAGTGGAGCCGCCGCCGGGTTGACCTGCGCCACGATCTCATCGAGGATGCGCCGCGACTGGGTCTCCCCCACCCAGAGATGTTTTCCGCCGTCAACGGCAATCAGCTGTGCGTTCGGCACCCCGGCGAAACGCGAGACCGCTTCGTCAGGGCGCAGGTAGTCGTCATGTTCAGGGATCACGGCGATCAAGCGACGCGAGTTGCCCGACCAGGCGGCCAAGTCGGCATCCGTGGCTCTGTGCAGCGGAGGCGACAGCAGGATCGCACCGACGATGGGGTGCTCGAGGCCGTATTTGACTGCGAGCTCCGTGCCGAATGACCAGCCGACGAGCCAGGGGTTTGGTAGCTGGCGCTCCGCGACGAAGGCCATTGCTGCGGCGACATCGGCGCGTTCGGTGATTCCCTCGCCAAACTCACCGTCGCTGACGCCACGCGGAGACTGAGTCCCGCGGGTGTTGAACCGAAGCACGGCCAGGTCGGCGAGGGCGGGGAGCCGGGCGGCGGCCTTGCGCAGAATGTGGGAGTCCATGAATCCGCCGTGGGTGGGCAACGGATGCAGGGTGACGAGGGTGGCGACCGGGGAACGATCCACCGGGGTGGCCAGTTCGCCGACGAGGGTCAGCCCGTCTTTCGTGTGCAATTCGATCTGCTCACGGACAGCAGGAAGCTCCATGCCGCCGCGGATCTCGACTGGGTGGGAACCCATCTGTGCTCCTTCTCGTCAGCGGCGCTACTTGAGTCGCCAGCAGTGTGTGTGCCAGTGTCGGCGTGCGGCAAGATCGGCTGCATCGCCGGTCACACCGTCGGCGCGCCAGGCGACGAGGTGCTCGCGGCCGGTCGCGATCTCCAGGCTGCAGCCCGGGCAGAGGTACACCTTCAGGGCCTTGGCTGCGGGAACGGGTTGCACATTCCATTCGCCGTCACGCTTCGATTCGGTGTGGCGCCATCCGGACAGCAGAGTCGACAGGTCTGGTTCGACCGCGTCGCCGCTTCCGGGTTTGCGGCCCCGAGGTCGGTTACTGCGCGGCATCACACCAGTCTAAACGGTGCGTCAGCGCTCGCCCGCTCGCGCGCGGCGTGCGACTAGTACCAGCCGGCATCCTCAGAGTGTGCCCACGCGCCACAGGGGCTGCCGTAACGCCCGCTGATGTAGCCGAGGCCCCATTCGATCTGGGTTGCCGCGTTCGTCTCCCAGTCGGATCCGGCCGAGGCCATCTTCGACCCGGGCAGGGCCTGCGGAATTCCGTACGCACCGCTTGAGCTATTCGCAGCGTTGACGCGCCATCCTGACTCGCGACTCCAGAGAGACACCAGGCAGTTGAACTGATCGTCACCCCAGCCGCGTGAAGCGACGGCACCTGCCGCATAGGCCTGAGCCGACCCGGGGTCGGGAATTGCCGCTGTGGGCGCGCTGAAGGTCTTGGCCGCCTCGACAGGAGGCGGGGGCGGCGGCGGCGGAGCGGCGGTGTACGTGAATGTGTCGCGGGTAATGGTGTTGGTGAACCCGCTCGCGACGAACATGCTCTGCTCGTCCTGGCCGCCAAATCGCTCGCCGACAGCCTGAAAGTACGGTGACGCTGTCGCACCGGAGTACGGGTCGACCACATTGACCAGCACGAAGGCGGATGCCGCGGTGAACGCGAAGACGAAGAGGGAGGCGTGGCTCCGGGAGAAGGGTCTGTGCATCACGGCCTTCGCCGGTTTGGTGACCGCTACTGGCTCTATTGCGTTCCTGAAACTACCCATCGGTTACCGACCATAGCCCAGTTTGAGGGTCAGAGCGAGAATTCACTGCGCGCGTCAGCGAACGGCCAACATCACTTCGACGACGCCATCGAGCACAGCGTCGACCTGAACCTCGCGGTAGCCCCCGCGCTGCGGGCGAAAGACCGCTCCACGAACGTCGTCGACGGTGAGCGGAAAGTCGTTGTCGAAGTACTTCACGACGCGACCGGCGAACCTGTCGACATCCGCCCGGTTGTAGCCGAGGCTCAGAAAACTGACGCGGGAGAAACGGTGCCCTGCGTCACGACGCAACCGGGCGGTAATCACCTCGGAGTCGGCCTGGGCCTTCTCTGCCCACGCCTGGGTTCCGGCCTGCGCCAGTGCCTGCGCACGTTCACGAGCGGCGAACGCGTCCTCGAGACGCTCGAGGGCCGCATCGACGTGTTCGGGCGAATAGCCGTTCTTGGTCATCGAGAACGCCATGCCCCTGATCTGCTCAGCGGTCAGCGCCGCTGTCGCGTCAGACTCGTCATAGGCGCCACGTGCGGTCGCAAGAAACTTCTCAACCTCGCTGACTGAATAGCCACGGGTCTTCTTGCCGGTTCGGGGAAACGTAGTACTCACGGCCTCATTCTCCCCTACTCCGGATCGACTTGTCGAAAACAGACACGGCTAGGCGAAGATCAGGTACAGCGCGTATGCGGCAGCGGCCGACGGCAAGATCGAATCGAGTCGGTCGAGGAATCCCCCGTGACCCGGTAGCCACGAACTCATGTCCTTGATGCCGAGATCGCGCTTGATCAGGGATTCAGCCAGATCGCCGAAGGTCGCACTGAGCACAATCACCGCACCGAAGATGAGGCCGAACCACCACGGCTGGCCGAGCATGAACAGCGCAAGAAGTACGCCGACAATCAGGCAGGTGACGACGGCGCCCAGAAAACCTTCCCAGGTCTTTTTGGGGCTGATCTTCGGCGCCATCTTGTGTTTGCCGAAGTTCAGACCGCTCACATACGCGCCGGTGTCAGCCGAGATGACGAGCAGGATGAACGCGAGAGTCCACCATTGTCCGCCCGGCTGAGTGGTCAGAAGTACCGCGAAACTCGCGAGAAAAACGACATAGATCTGCACGAGGAAGCCCGCGCCGATGTCTTTCAACACGTCGCTGACGGGGGCGCGATAGCGCGGCCAGGCGCCCTGAATCACACGCCAGAGCCCGATCAGTAGAATGCCGCCCAGCGTCGCAAGCCATTGCCCGGCCGCATCCCAATAGAACGCGGCAGGAACCACCGACACGGCGGCGAGAACAACGGGTATACGCGGAAGGGTGCGTCCGGCGTGACTGAGCGCCTGCGCGAATTCGAACGCGGTGAAACCAACGATCACGATCGCGAAGATCATGAACAGTTCTTTGATGAAGATCAGGCTCACCACGAGCACCAAACCGAGCGCGAGCCCGATCAGGATCGCCAGAATCAGATTGCGCCCGGTCTTGGCTTGAATCCGTGCATTTGTCGCATCGAGCTGCGCCCGGGTGGCCTGCACCTGACGCTCCACATCGGCTCGAGCCGCGCGCACTTGTGCGCGCAACTCGGCCCGGCTCACGCCGTGGCCACGCCGATGCGGGCGTTCCCCCTGAGGATCCTCCACCATGACGATGACCCCCCTAGATCTCGAGGAGTTCGGTTTCCTTGCGCTTCAGAGCATCGTCGATCGCGTCGACGTGCGTCTTCGTGATCTGTTCGAGCTCCTTTTCGGCGCGCGCTACCTCGTCGTCGCCGACTTCACTCTTCAGCGCGTCGAGCTCGTCTTTCGCCTTACGACGGATGTTGCGCACCGACACCTTGGCGTCTTCACCCTTGGTGCGCACGATCTTCACGAACTCTTTGCGACGGTCCTGGGTGAGTTCCGGCAGCGACGCACGAATCACGGCGCCGTCGTTTCCGACGTTGGCTCCAAGGTTCGGGGTGTCGCGGATGGCCTGCTCGATGTCGCGCAGGGCTCCCTTGTCGTAGGGGGTGATCAGAAGCGTGCGGGCTTCCTGGTTCTGCATAGCGGCAAGCTGATTGAGCGGCGTCGGCGTGCCGTAGTAGCTCACCAGAATCTTGGAGAACAGCTGAGGGTTTGCACGCCCGGTGCGCACGGTCCCGAAGTCATCTTTTGCGGCTTCGAGGGCCTTGCTCATGCGTGCGGTGGCGTCGGACAGAACATCCGTGATCACGGTGACTCCTTCTGTGGGGGCTTCACTAATCTTAGTTGGAGACGAGGGTGCCGAGGTCGGCGCCGAGGATGGCAGAGGTGACGTTGCCGTCCGGCGCCATCCCGAAGACCTGCATCGGCATCCCGTTGTCCATGCAGAGGCTGAAAGCCGTCGAGTCGACGACCTTGAGTCCACGCTGCAAGGCGTCCTGGTAGGTGATTTTGTCGATCTTGTGTGCGTCGGGGTTGGTGCGCGGGTCGTCGGAGTACACACCGTCGACACCGTTCTTCGCAACCAACACGATGTCGGCGGCAATTTCGAGGGCGCGCTGGGCGGCGACCGTGTCGGTCGAGAAGTACGGGAGTCCGGCGCCGGCGCCGAAAATGACGACACGGCCCTTCTCCAGGTGGCGCTCAGCGCGACGAGGAATGTAGGGCTCGGCAACCTGCGTCATGGCGATCGCCGACTGAACACGCGTCTCAGCGCCGGCCTGCTCGAGGAAGTCCTGCAGCGCGAGGGCGTTCATCACGGTGCCGAGCATGCCCATGTAGTCGGCACGGCCGCGGTCCATTCCGCGCTGCGACAGTTCGGCGCCGCGGAAGAAGTTGCCTCCACCGACGACAATCGCGATTTCGACCTGCTTGGCCGCTTCAGCGATTTCGCGGGCGAGTGCACTGACGACGTCGGGATTGACACCGAGGCCGCCGGCACCGAATGCCTCGCCGGACAGCTTGAGGAGAACCCTGCGCTTCTTGTTTGTCTGGCCCTGGCCTGTTTCTGACATGCGTGGGAGTCCTTCCGTTGTGTCCTGGTGATAAAGCTACTGGACGCTTGCGCGCACAGAAAAGGGAGACCGGATCGCTTCCGCTATCCGGTCTCCCTCATTGTCTGACTTAAGCGCCGACCTTGAATCGGGCGAAGCCTGAGACGGTTACTCCCGCATCGGAGAGAACCTTGGCCACTGACAACTTGTTGTCCTTGGCGTAGTCCTGTTCGAGCAGCGCAACCTGCTTGAAGAACGCCTGAACGCGACCCTCAACGATCTTGGGCAGTGCCGCTTCCGGCTTGCCTTCGTTCTTCGAGATCTCGGTGACGATCTTGCGCTCGGCCTCAACGGCTTCGGCGGGAACGTCTTCGCGGGTCAGGTACTCGGGGTTCGCGAACGAGATGTGCTGAGCAACGCTGCGCGCCGTCTCAGCGTCATCACCGGAGTAGCCGACAACAACGCCGACCTGCGGGGGCAGGTCCTTGCTGGTCTTGTGCAGGTAGATCGCGAAGTGCTCACCCGTGACGGATGCGACGCGACGCAGTTCGATCTTCTCGCCGAGGATTGCGGCCTCGTCGTTGATGAGCGTTGCGACGTCGACGCTTCCGGCCGGAGCAGCGAGGCCCTCTTCGACCGAGGTGGCGCCTGCAGCGGCAACCGCGTCAAGAACCTTCTCGGCCAGCGCGACGAACTTGTCACCCTTGGCGACGAAGTCGGTCTCGCAAGCGAGCTCGATCAGG
Organism: Glaciibacter kafniensis; assembly: GCF_039538945.1. Classification (NCBI taxonomy): domain Bacteria; kingdom Bacillati; phylum Actinomycetota; class Actinomycetes; order Micrococcales; family Microbacteriaceae; genus Glaciibacter; species Glaciibacter kafniensis. Next base: position 1,055,107 of record NZ_BAABCN010000002.1, read on the forward strand.
GTTGCGGTGTTGCCGATTTCCTTGGCGGCCACGAGGCCCTCAGAGGTGGAACGGTCAGCGCGCTTGGCGTTGCCCTTTGCACCCTTGAGACGCAGGATTTCGACGGCCTTCTCCATGTCGCCGTCGGCTTCGACGAGGGCGTTCTTGGTGTCGACCATGCCCGTGCCGAGACGCTCGCGCAGGGCCTTGACGTCAGCGAGGCTGATGCTTGCCATGTGGGGGGTTCCTTACTTGGTCTCTTCGGCAGCGTCTGCTGCAACAACTGCAGCGTCTTCTGCAACAACAGCAGCAACTTCGCCTTCGACGAAGTCGGCTTCGGCGGCGGCAACTGCAACGTCGGCGACCTTGGCGGTCTCGGCGGAGGACTGTGCCGGAGTGGCGTCGGCGTCGATGATCTCTGACGTCTGGAGAAGCTCGGCTTCCCAAGCGGCCAGCGGCTCAACCTCTGCACCTTCTTCGGGCTTCTGGTGACGCTGGATGAGGCCCTCGGCTGCAGCGTCCGCGATGATGCGGGTCAGCAGGCCAACGGAACGGATGGCGTCGTCGTTGCCCGGGATCGGGTACTGAACGTCATCGGGGTCGCAGTTGGTGTCGAGGATCGCGATGACGGGGATGCCAAGCTTCTTGGCTTCGTCGATGGCGAGGTGCTCCTTGTTGGTGTCGACAACCCACAGCGCCGACGGCGTCTTCGTGAGGTTGCGGATTCCGCCGAGGCTCTTGTGAAGCTTGACGAGCTCGCGCTTCTTGATGAGCAGTTCCTTCTTCGTGAAACCGCTCTTCGCGGTGTCTTCGAAGTCCAGCTCTTCCAGTTCCTTCATGCGAGCGAGACGCTTCGACACGGTCTGGAAGTTGGTGAGGAGGCCACCGAGCCAGCGCTGGTTGACGTAGGGCTGGCCGACGCGCGTTGCCTGCTCGGAGATGGACTCCTGAGCCTGCTTCTTGGTGCCGACGAAGAGGATGGTGCCACCGTGGGCAACCGTCTCCTTGACGAAGTCGTAGGCCTTGTCGACGAATGCAAGCGACTGCTGCAGGTCAATGATGTAGATGCCCGAGCGCTCGGTGAAGATGAAGCGCTTCATCTTCGGGTTCCAACGACGGGTCTGGTGCCCGAAGTGCACACCACTATCGAGCATCTGGCGGATTGTTACGACGGCCATGAGCCGTTCTCCTTATCCGACGCACGCGGCAAAGCCGCACGTTGCGCCAATCGGTTTGCGCGGTGATCGGTCGATCACCACTCCTGGTGCCCGGCACGCATCCGCCAAACATCAAAAAGATGAAAGGACCGAGTGGATGTTGGAGCCGAGTGGGCACGCGTAGTCATCCCGAATCACCGGGATGCTTCGAAAACTCTATCACCTCCACGCAGCCCCGATTGTCTCCGAACGGGTTGGCTCCTGCACAGGACGACAACGTTCACGCTCTCCACGGATGTCTCACCTGCGTTCACACCGCGCCCACGTACTCGGCACGGTTGAGGCATGCATCTCATGACTCGGTTCGCCGTCATCGTCATCCTGGTTCCGCTTGGCGCAGGTGTCGCCGCCGGAGCACCACTGGCACGCGAACCGGTCGGCACCGAATTGCGCGCACCGCCCGTCTACGCACCGCCCGTCTACGCACCGCCCGTCTATTCCCCGCCCGTCTACTCCCCGCACTTCGTGCGTCTTGACATGACAGATGACTGGGAATGGCCGCGCGGCCTTCCCATCGAGGTCAGCGGCCCGTTCATCGCTCCTCTGACTCCATACGCGACAGGGCACCGGGGCATCGATTTGGCTGCCGCACCGGGAACCGCGGTGCTCGCACCGTTCGACGGCACCATCAGCTATGCCGGCGTCGTCGTCGATCGACCTGTGATCGCGATCGATCATGCCGGCGATCTACGTTCGAGTTTCGAGCCGGTTGAGGCCACCGTCGCCGTTGGCGACCGGGTGTCGACCGGCCAGCAGATCGGCACGGTCACCGTCGGCGGTCACTGCTCCCCCGGGTGCTTTCATTTCGGGGTGCGCCTGCACGGTCAGTATCTGTCACCGCTCGTGCTGCTCGGCGGAGTCCCCCGCGCCGTGTTGTTGCCGCGCGTTCCGAAGTAGCCCGCACCGATACCGGCACGAGTCACGCCCGGGGGTGGGCCGTGAGATAGGTCTGTTTCAGGCGTTCAGTGGAGACATGCGTGTAGATCTGGGTGGTTCCGAGGCTCGCGTGTCCGAGAAGCTCCTGCACGGCACGCAAGTCGGCTCCGCCGTCGAGCAGATGCGTGGCCGCGGTGTGACGCAGGGCGTGGGGACCGGCCGGGCCGGTGCCGGGCAGGTCGGCGACGAGCGCTGCGACGACGCGGTAGACCGCACGCACGCCGAGCCGCTTCTGCGCGGTGCCGAGAAACAGCGCGCTGCTCGGCGCACCGCCAGGCGAGGGCGGCACAGTCGGCGCACCGGCCAGGGCCGGGCGTGCGCGCCGCAGATAGTCGACGATCGCCGAATGTGCCGGGACTCCGAATGGCACCACCCGCTCCTTTGACCCCTTGCCGGTCACGCGCACAGTGAGCCGGTCGAGATCGACGTCAGCGACGTCGAGTCCGACCAGTTCCGACACGCGCAGCGCCGATGCGTAGAGCAGCTCAACGATGGCCAGATCGCGCAGAGCGTTCGGCTCCCCCGTCGACGCCCGCAGTTCAAGGGACGCGAGCAGTTCCTGCATCTGCACCCTGTTGATCACCCGGGGTAGTGGCCGGCTGGGCTTCGGCGACTTCAACCGCACTCCGGGGTCAGACGGCAGCGCGCCGCTCTTCGCCAACCACGCGGTGAAGCTGCGCACCGATGCGGCCCGACGCGACAGCGTGGCCTTGGCCAGCCCCGCTTGGCTGCTTGCCCACACCCAGTCGCGCAGCAGTTCAAGGGTGAGCCCGTCTGGCGCGTCCACTCCGTGCCCGGCCGCGAACGACGCCAACTGCAGGAGGTCGGTCCGGTACGCCCGCACGGTGTGTGGAGAGAACCCGCGCTCAAGCGTGAGGAACAGCAGATACTGCTCGATCTGGGCATCCATCGTCACACCGCGTGGCTCGTCAGGCATGCCGGGAGAACGCTTCGAGACGTTCGTCGGCGCTCAGAGCTTCCATCCGATCGAGGAACGACGCCGAAAAGTGCGTCGTAACGTCGAATGCACCAATCGGAACCACGGAATGCACGATTTGATCGTCGTACACATGCACCAGGTTGAGAGAGGTGCCGCCTGCGACCCCGCTGAGCTCGCGTTCCGGTGCGCTCACATCCATCGTGTAGCAGGTGGCCGCCGCCACCGACACCGGGATTCCGGCGAACATGCCGGTCGTCGCGTAGTGGAGATGACCACCGAGGATCGCACGGATGTCGCTGCCCTCGATGACATCGGCGAGTCGCGTCTGTTCGCGCAGCTCAATCAGGCTCATCAGCGGTAGCGGGGTCGGCACCGGCGGGTGGTGCAACGCCAACAGCGTGCCCCGTGCGGCGGGTGTGCTGAGAACGTCGACGAGCCAGGCGAGCTGCGCTTCGGTGAGGTCACCATGGTGATAGCCGGGAACAGTCGTATCGAGAGCGATGATGCGCAGGCCGTCGATGTCGAACACCTGGTCGACGGGGAGCTCGATGGAATGCCGTTCCGCTGAAGGCTGGTCGGTGGAATGGTATTCCACTGGGTGTTCGATAGGCGCGGGTTCGATAGGCACGGCTTCGCGCAGGAGCGTCGAGCGAAATGCCGCTCGATCATCGTGATTGCCCATCACCCAGACGACGACGGAACCGAGCCGCTCGGCCGTCGTCTCGACGATCTTCCGCACTCGTTGGTAGGCATCGGCCTCGCCTCGATCGGCGATGTCGCCCGTCAGCACGATCGCTGCCGGGCGCAAACCCGATCGTTCGAGTTGTGCCATCGCCTGAGTGACGGATCCGTCGGTGTCGACAGAGCCGTACAGGGCGGCGGAGTCGGCAAGAAAGTGGGTGTCGCTCAGATGAACGATCAGGCTCGTCGCCGGAGGGTACTGGCCGAACTGTGGAGTCGTTGATATCTGATCTGCGGCTGTCATGATGTCCTTTCGCGCTCATCACAACACTAGGCGGCAGCGCCGACAGCACAGCGGAACCACACCATCGCGCCTCGTCTACCGCGCTCTCACCCAGCCGGACTCCCGAAGCCTGACGGCCCCCTCCATCTCAAGCGTGCCGAGCGCTCCGATCACGGCTCCCGTTGAGAGCCCTGCACGTCGAGCGAGATCGGGGATGGGGCGCGGGGCACGGGTACTCAGCGCATCGAACACGCGCACCTGCTCACTTGTGCGGCCAGAACCGATTGCTCCCTGAGGTTCAGGGTCGTCAAAAGAATCGAACGCCATCTGCGTCATCGAGCCGGCAAGTTCTGCCATTTCAGCGGCATTGGTCACGCACACCGCGTCATACTCTCGCAGGAGCTTGTGGCATCCGGCGGAGTTGGGCGAGGTCACCGGCCCTGGCACAGCCCCCAGCGGACGTCCGAGTTCCGCAGCGTGGCCTGCCGTGTTGATGGTGCCCGACCGCCAGCCCGCCTCGAGCACGACGGTGGCAGAGCTTGACGCTGCGATGAGTCGGTTTCGGGCGAGAAACCTCCATTTGGTCGGGGCGGCCCCGCACGGCAGCTCAGATACCACCGCCCCAGACGAGACGATGCGAGAGAGCAACTCATCGTGTCCACTGGGGTAGAAGCGATCGACGCCTCCGGCCAGGAACGCAACGGTGTGCCCCCGGCTGGCCAGCGCTGATCGATGTGCCATGCCGTCAATTCCGTATGCTGCGCCTGAAACGATGGCGAAGCCACGGTCGACAAGGCCCGCTGCGGCCTCCATCGCGACATGCTCGCCATAGCCTGTCGCCGCCCGCGCCCCCACGAGCGAAATCGCGTTTTCAAGCGCCAGTAGGGCATTGGGCACTCCGCGCCACCAGAGCGCAATGGGCGTTCGGTCACCGAGATCGTTCAGCGCACGTGGCCACAGCCGATGACCGGGCACAAGCAATCCGGCACTGACCCGCGCGCTCTGTTTCAGAACCCGGATGACCTCTGCCGATGACAACCGGTGCCGCCAGCGCTGCAGCCCGTCGTCGAGCCGTGAAGCCAGATCGTCGTCCACCACACCGCTCGCATCCTGCACAGCACCGATCAGATGCTCAATCGTCCACGTCTCCAGAAGCGCCGTCAGCGCTGTCGATGCCCCGAGCGAACCGACGAGCATGCCGGCAACACCGTCACCGGGTTCCGTGATGCAGGTCCAGGCCGCGCGGGCGAAGAGATCGGCCATCGCAACCTCATCCTCCACCGGCTCGACGGCGACCGCGCCGACCAAATCTCGGACCTGTGATTCATCGATGCCGAACTGTTTCACGAGGTTCTCCCTTTGCGTAGGTACAGCGCTTGCCCGACCTGTTCAGCGCCCGGACGACTCACACCTTCTAGGTCGGCGATCGTCCAGGCCAATCTCAGAACGCGATCGTAGCCGCGCATCGTGATGCCCCCGAGTTCCAACGCACGGTCGATGGGCGCGGTCGTCGCGCCGCCGAGCCGTGCGTGCGGGCCACGCAACCAGGGACCGGGAACGTGAGAGTTCAGCGACCATGGCGTGCCGGTCAGTCGTTCGGCGGCCGTCGCCCGTGCGTCGACGACGCGGGCCCTCACCATCGCGCTCGTCACCCGCGGTTCGGCTTCAGCCAGCCGCAGATGCGCAGCCGTGATGCGGCTCACTGTCAGCTGAATGTCGATTCGGTCGAGGAGGGGCCCTGAGATGCGCGCCAGGTAGCGGCGGCGGGCGCTTGGTGGACAGGTGCAGTCATGGTCGGCCGCGCCGAACTGACCGCACGGGCAGGGGTTGGCGGCCATCACGAGCTGGAATCGCGCAGGGAATTGAGCTGTGCCGTTTGCTCGATGAATCGTGATCACGCCCGACTCCAATGGTTGACGCAGCGCATCGAGCACGGCCGATTGAAATTCGGGTGCCTCGTCTAGAAAAAGTACGCCGTGCGACGCGCGGGCTGCGGCCCCTGGCCGGATCAGCCCTGACCCACCGCCCACCATTGCCGCCGCCGTTGCCGTGTGATGCGGCGATTCGAGTGGCGGACGAACGATGAGGGATGCCCCGACTCTCTGCCCGTTCAACGATCGCAGAGAACTCACCTCCAAGGATGCCTCCGCGTCGAGATCGGGCAGAAGCCCCGGCAAACGGGCGGCGAGCATGGTCTTGCCGGCACCGGGAGGCCCAATCATGAACACGTGATGCCCACCGGCTGCCGCGATCTGCAGCGCAAGAATGGCATCATCATTGCCGACGACGTCGGCGAGGTCGGGCTCCTCGGCGTCTGGCACGCTCTCGACGGGCAGCAGCATGGCGTCGACCGGGATCGGCTGCAGCTGCGCGCCATGCCAGATGGCGGCATCCCGCAGCGACGTGACGGCAATCACCCGCATGCCAGGCACGAGCGCTGCCTCATCAGCGTTGCCAGCTGGCACCATGACCGTGGTGTAACCGGCGCGCGATGCCGCCAGAACTGCGGGGAGCATTCCGCGTGTCGGGCGCAACCGGCCGTCCAGAGCGAGCTCGCCGATGTGCACGACCGAGCTCACCGACGCGGGTGCGACCACGCCGTCGGCGGCGAGGCACGCCAACGCGATTGCCAAGTCAAACCCGGAGCCATGCTTGGGCAGTGCGGCGGGCGAGAGGTTGATGGTGAGCAGGTTGCGAGTCAGCGAGCAGCCGGAATTCTTCGCGGCCGCCCGCACACGTTGCTTGGCCTCAGACAGCGCGGTATCGGGCAGACCGATCAAAATCATGCCGGGCAGCTGCCCCGAGATGTCGGCCTCGACCTCAACGAGCGCTCCCGTCAGACCGAGAAGCGCGACGGCGTGCGTGCGCGCGTGACCCATCAGCGGATCCCCCGGCGAACTGCGGTGAACACGAGGCGACTCATCAGAACAGCCCCTGCCGGTGCTCGATCACTGGTTCGGCTCCGGCGGCCGCCACAATCGCCACCGCATCGATGCGGATGCGCCGCGGCGGCGGGTCAGCCTCCGCGCACCACGCGTAGGCCAGTCGACGCAGCCGCGCGAGCTTGGCCGCGGTGATCGCCTCAAACGGATGACCGAATCTCACGCTGGATCGTGTCTTCACCTCGACGAAGACCACCTCGCCGCCCCGCTCAACGATCAAATCAACCTCACCCTGCGCACACCGCCAGTTGCGCTCAACCAGCTGATAGCCGGCAGCACAGAGGTAGCTCAGCGCATAGTTTTCGCCGCGCCTGCCCAAATCGTCTTTCGCCGCCATGAGAGCCTCCACTGATCAGAGTGGGCGACGCACTCTGCGCGAACCGCGGCCAAGCGACGATCGGTAGAAAACTCGCGGCCCCCAGCTGCTGTGGAAAAGCAGCTGGGGGCCGTGAGTTTTGGGATGAAGCCAAACGGTGCCGGAGTTATAGAGCAGTGAAGTTACAGAGCAGTGAAGTTACAGAGCAGCGAAGTTACAGTACGGCGACAGGGAATGCCCGCGGGTGAACTCCCGCCATCTCCTCCAGCACACGCACGACCTGGCAGCTGTAGCCGAACTCGTTGTCGTACCAGACGTAGAGAATGGCCTTCTTGCCCGTGGCGATCGTTGCCAGCCCGTCGACGATGCCGGCCCGGCGTGAGCCGAGGAAGTCGCTGGAGACGACCTCGGGCGAGTCGATGAAATCGATCTGTTTGTGCAGCGATGAGTACAAAGACATGTCGCGCAGGTAGGCGTTGAGTTCGTCTTTGGTCGTGCCGTTCGTGAGGCTCAGGTGCAAGATCGCCATCGACACGTCAGGCGTCGGAACGCGGATCGCGTTTCCGGTGAGCTTGCCGGCCAGCTCGGGGAGCGCTTTCGCGACAGCCTTCGCGGCGCCGGTCTCGGTGATCACCATGTTCAGTGCGGCAGAGCGGCCCCGGCGATCTCCCTTGTGAAAGTTGTCGATGAGGTTCTGGTCGTTGGTGAAGGAGTGAACCGTCTCCACGTGGCCGTCAATGATGCCGAAGCGGTCGTTCATCGCCTTGAGCACCGGCGTGATCGCATTCGTCGTGCACGAGGCGGCAGTGACAATCGCGTCGTCAGCGGTGATCGAGTCGTGGTTGATGCCGTGCACGATGTTCTTGAGGTCGCCCTTGCCCGGAGCGGTCAGCAGAACGCGCGACACCCCTGGGCAGGCGAGGTGCTGCGAGAGGCCGTCGGCATCTCGCCAGCGGCCCGTGTTGTCGACGACGATCGCGTCGGTGATGCCGTACGCGGTGTAGTCGATGCTGGCCGGGTCGCTCGAATAGATCACCTGAATCAAGGTGCCGTTGGCGAGGATCGTGTTCGCCTCTTCGTCGACGACGATGGTGCCATCGAACGGGCCGTGCACCGAGTCGCGGCGCAACAGGCTCGCGCGCTTGATCAGGTCGTTGTCGGATCCCTTGCGCACCACAACGGCGCGCAGGCGCAGGCCGTGGCCGCCCCCGGCGTGTTCGATCAGGATGCGCGCGACGAGTCGCCCGATCCGGCCGAAACCGTAGAGCACAACGTCGGTGCTGCTGCGATCGTCGCGACCGTAGCCGTCGGTGATCTCGGCGAGCTGCGCTCTCACATACTCGTCGATGGTCAGGCTCGACCCCGACTCCTTCGACTTCTCGGCCTTGTAGCCGAGACTGAGGCGGGCCAGGTCGACCGAGGCGGCCCCGAGCTTCATTTCGCTCATGGCCCGCAGCATCGGCAGTGTCTCGTCGAGCTCGAGTTCGACATCGTCGAGCTGACGGGCGAATCGGTGAGCCTTCACCAGGCCCATCACCGACTGGTTGATCAGGCTGCGGCCATGAATTGAGGTCACGACATTGTTGTCGCGATACAGACCGCCGATCAGAGGAATCATGGCTTCCGCCAGCGCCTCCCGTTCGATCCAGGATTGTCGACGCTGATCAAATTCCTGCTTCACTGCTGTCATGCCTTTCTGAGGCTATTCGTCGAGTGCCAGCTCTTTCGGCAACTCGAATTCTTTCGACGCGAGTTCTTCGACGTTGACGTCTTTGAACGTCAACACACGCACCGATTTCACAAAGCGATCCGAGCGGTACACGTCCCAGACCCAGACATCTTTCATCGTCAATTCGAAGTAGAAGTCGTGCTCCGTGTCGCGGCGCACCAATTCGACCTCATTGGCGAGATAGAAGCGTCTCTCGGTCTCGACAACGTACTGAAACTGCCCCACAACATCGCGGTACTCGCGGTACAGGGCCAGCTCGACCTCGCGGTCGTAGTCCTCGAATTCGTCTTCTTCCATGGTGCTTCAATCCTACGCTGAGATCTTCAGCCACGATTTGCGGTGCAGGTCGTGCGCGCCGAGCTCGGCGATGGCACTCATATGCGCCGCACTTCCGTAGCCCTTATTGCCGGCCCAGCCGTAGCCGGGCGTCTCGGCGTGAGCGTCAATCATCAGCCGGTCTCGGTGCACCTTGGCAATGACGGATGCCGCGGCGACAGACCCGCAATCGCGGTCCGCTTTGACCCGGGTGACGACGTTCAGCGGTGTCGAGAGCGCTTTGTTCAGCCAGTCGTCGTTGCCGTCGAGCAGAACGACGCTGCCGGTGATGTCGACCCCTGCCTCGTGCAGCGCGGTCAACGCGCGTTTACCCGCCAGCCCCAGACAGGCGATGATGCCGAGCTCGTCGACTTCCCGTGCAGAGGCGAGTCCGACGGCCGAGTGCAACACCCACGCTTTCGCGAGGGGCTCCAGGGCCTCGCGGCGCGGTTCGCTGAGGAGCTTCGAGTCACGAAGGCCAGCCGGAATCGCCGCGATGCCCGCGTCGATCACTGCCACACCGACGGCGACGGGGCCGGCGAGGGCTCCACGACCGACCTCGTCGCATCCGATCACCGTGCGGGCGCCGGCCAAGAGAAGCGCGTGCTCAATCTCGAGGGTGGGTTCGGCGACGGCCATCAGCGCTGGCCCTCTTCGACGCCACGGAAGACCTCGGGATAGTCGTCGAGCCAGGTCCAACGGCTGATCGGCCAGCTGATGACGAGTGCGCGCCCGACGACGTTGTCAATCGGCACGAACCCCTTGCCTGGGGTATCGCCGTTGTAGCGGGAGTCGCGCGAGTTGTAGCGGTTGTCCCCCATCACCCACAGTGAATTCGGCGGAACTGTCGTGTCGAAGTCGTCTTCAGACACCTTCGTCACCCCCGGCGGAAGCTTGATATACGGCTCGTCGAGGGGCACGCCGTTGACGCTCATCTGACCGAGCGCGTTGCAGCAGACGACATGGTCGCCCGGCAACCCGATGACCCGTTTGATGAGGTGATCGTTGCTGTCTGGGGCAGAGAGACCGACGACGGAGAGCAGCCAGTCGATGCTGGCGACCAACGGATTCTGGTCGGTCTCGGCCTGTGGCATCAGCCATCCGCCCGGATCCTTGAAGACGATGACGTCGCCGCGATCGATCGGGATCAATTTCGGCTCGAGTTGGTTGACCAGGATGCGGTCGTTCACGTGCAGCGTTTCTTCCATCGACCCGGACGGAATGTAGAACGACCGAATCAGAAAGGTCTTGATCAAGAATGAGATCAAAAGTGCAACGACGAAGATGACCAAAAGGTCACGAATAAAGAGGGCGACGCCGCGCTTCTTGCGCCGTGCGTCTTTGGCCCGGCGATCTGCTCGCGTGGGCACACTGTTGTCTGTCATTTAACCGCCTGAGCTCCTCAGCCAGTTTATGGGATGAGGAGCTCAGTCACGCGCAGGTGAACCCGTGAGGGTGAGTCTGACTAGCGCTTTTCCTTGATCTTTGCCTTCTTGCCGCGCAGGTTGCGCAGGTAGTACAGCTTCGCGCGACGAACGTCACCACGGGTGATGACCTCGATCTCAGCGATGACCGGGGAGTGCACCGGGAAGGTACGCTCGACGCCAACCTGGAAGCTGACCTTGCGAACGCAGAACGTTTCGCGAACGCCTTCGCCCGAGCGGCCGATAACGACGCCCTGGAAGACCTGCACACGTGAGCGAGTGCCTTCAATGATGTTGACGTGAACCTTGACGGTGTCGCCGGCACGGAAGGCGGGGATGTCCGACTTCAGGGATGCGGCATCCACGTGGTCGAGAATATGCATAATTTTTCGCTCTCTGCACCCGCCACAGGTCGAATACGGCTTTGTGCTCTGCTCTCGCGCGAGACGCGCGAGGGTAAGAGAAATTGAATGAGTGAGTGCGTGCCGACTGGTGCAGCTCCCCTGTGGCAGAGGCTTGCCGCGGCACAATCGTCTATTCTGCCACGAAACTGTGACTGCCCGCAAAATCACGGCCTCCCCGGCACTCTGAACGGCTAGAGCGACGTCGGCTTCTCCCGCACGATGATCACATTCGGGTCGGGCGTCGGCGTGTGGCCCGAGGTGTGGCCCGACGTCTGGCCCGAGGTCTGGTCCGACGTGCGGCCGGCACCTGGCTCGGTGAATCCGGGTGCGCCGAAGCCGGCCGGTGGGCGCACAGCGCCCGGTTGCGCGGTCTGCTCGAGCAGGTCCATCATCGCTTGCATCCGTCGACGGGCTGCAGTGAACAGCTCCCAGAGCGCGAACCAGAACGCGCAGATTCCAATCACGACAACGGCGACCGACAGCCACGACGCGGCGGATGCGTAGAAACCGACGGCGATGATCGTCACGTGCCACAGACTCAGCACACCGACATCCGCCCAGGACACCGCTCGCTCAACCCTGACTTCTTTGCGGGCAAAGAACAGCAGCGCGATGACGAGAAGGCCGAGGCCCAGGATCAGCGCGCCCAGGGCGACACCGAAAACCTGCCAGCCGCCTGCGCCGAAGATCGGCCAGCCGATCACGAGCCAGAGCGGAAGAACGAAGGCAGCGATGAACTGCCAGTAATAGAACGCGCGACGGATGATCACGCCTCCAGAATAGCCAGGCTTGGCTGACTATTCCTCCGAGTTCGCCGCAGGCAGAAGGTCAGGTCGCACGCGCCGGGTGCGCTCGACCTGCTGGTCGTGGCGCCAGGCGGCGATGGCGCCGTGGTTGCCGCTGAGCAAGACGGGAGGAACCTCCCGGCCGCGCCAGCTGGCGGGCTTGGTGTAGCTGGGGTACTCGAGTAGGCCGTTCTCGTGCGATTCCTCGACAAGGCTGGCCGGATTGCCGACCACACCGGGAATCAGGCGTCCGATGGCCTCGATCATGGCCATCACGGCGACCTCGCCGCCGTTCAGCACGTAGTCGCCGAGGCTGACCATGCGCACGCGCGCCTTGGTCGCGGTGTCGTCGATGACGCGCTGGTCGATGCCCTCGTAGCGACCGCAGCCGAAGACGAGGTGCTTCTCCAGAGCGAGTTCCTTGGCCATGGCCTGGTTGAAAACCTCGCCGGCCGGCGACGGGAAGATGACGACGGGCAGGTCGACGGCTACGTCATCCGTCGCTGCGTCGTCCGTGGCTGGGTCATCGGTGGCTACGTCGTCCGTGGCTACGTCATCCGTGGCCGGGTCAAGAATCGCGTCGAACGCCTCGCCCCACGGCTCCGGCTTCATCACCATGCCGGCCCCCCCGCCGTACGGGGTGTCGTCGACGGTGCGGTGACGGTCATGCGTGTGGTCGCGCAGGTTATGCACGCCAAGGTCGATCAGGCCACTCTGACGGGCCTTGCCGAGAAGCGAGATGTCCAGCACATCGAAGAACTCGGGAAAAATCGTGACGATGTCGATGCGCATGGTGACAATTCTACGAGAGCGCGCACCCGTCGGTTCCTTGGTACCCCTCGTGCACGGCCCGGTAGCGGTCGAGTACGAGTTCGACGAGCGAGGCAGGCGGATGCTCGGACGCCAGAAGGAGCGGGTCGGTCACGACATCTGCTCCCCCGTTCTGACAGAGCGACGCGAAGTAGCCGGGAGCGAGGAGGTAGGTACTGACGATCACGCGGCGCGTCGGTCGCGCTGAACGCACCGCCTGTACCGCGTCGGCCAGGCGCGGGGTGGCTGCCGAGATGAATCCCACCGTCACGGGCGCGAGCAAGCGCGCCGACAGCATCCGCCCCACCTCGACGCAGTCATCAACGGCGCGCGCGTCGCTGGAGCCCGCCGCGGCCATCACAACCGAGTCGCCCTCCCGGTAGCCCGCACGCAGGAGACGCATCTCGAGCACGTCGATCAACCGGGTGTCCGGGCCGAGAGCGGCGGAGATGGCGCTGTCTCTGTCGGCTTCTGCCGATTCGACGACCAGGTCGACGTGAACGTGGTAGCCGGCTGACAGCAGCAGCGGAACGATCACCGCCGGCATGTGGGGGTCGAGCGCACCCAAGGTTGCGGCAACATCCGGCTGCTGCACATCGACGAATCCTCCCGAGATGTCGAGGTCGGGGCGGCGGTAGGCCACTGCGTCGACGAGGGCAGCAACCGCGGCCTGTCCGTCAGGAGAGGAGGTCCCGTGGGAGATGGCGACGAGCGCCGGGTGGGTGAGCGTCGCGGTCACGCGTCGACCGCCACTTCGATGAAACCACCGACCACTCGCGTGCTGTAGGTGCGCAAGTACAGCGACGGGTCGGTGAAGCATTCGCCGGTTCCCAGGTCATAGACCTGTTTGTGAAGCGGCGACGCGACGGTGGGGCGATCACCCCGAGAGCCGACGATGCCCCTGGCCATGACGTACGAATCGGTGTGCGGATCACGATGTGCGACGGCGTAGATCTCACGCGGAGAGATGAGAAACAGGGCGATCTGTTTCATGCGCACCAGCGCGGCTTCACCCCACGACGGCTCCAGGTCGCTCACGGCACAGGCACGTTCCCACACGATCGCCGCCGGAGCGGCCGTTACTGCATTCGCTGTCATCGTCATGTCGCACTCCCTGGTGGCTCTGCCTGGTGGTCGTTGGTGTTAGCCACCGTACGTGTCGCAGATTTCGGCGAGACGCCCGTGATGTTTCGCCCGGGTGAAACCAACCTCACAGCAGCGGCGCACGGCTGTGTGTGTTTCGTAACTGAGCGATACCTCGGGGAAACACCGGGGTAATTGCCCGCTCGTACGCTCAGACTCACCACCGCATGCCGAGCGAACAGGACACGTCGATGCCACCCCTCTCCTCCTCCCGCGAATCCCCCCGACAACCGAAACAGCATGTCGTCGTCATTGGCGGCGGGCCCGCCGCGCACCGGCTGACGGATGCGATCAACTCCCGCTCCGACAACACAGTGGCGGTCACCGTCATCGCTGAGGAGAGCTATCGGCCGTACGACCGGGTGGCGCTCAGCCAGCGCCTGGTCGGCGACGTTGACCTCACCCTCCACCCCACCTCCCTGTGGGACGAGGACCACATCACCCTGCACACGAGCACACGGGCGATCGCGGTCGATCCTGCACGCCGGAGCGTCACGCTCGACGGGGGAAGCGAGATCCATTACGACGAGTTGGTCTTCGCGACAGGGTCGAGCGCCCCCGTTCCCGAGATTCCGGGCGCCGGCCTGGCCCGGGTGTATCGCACGATCGACGATGTCGAGAACCTGGCCGCAGAGATCGCCACCCTGGCCGGCACACTCGGGAGGCCGCCCCGCGTGGTGGTGGCCGGCGGCGGCCTGCTCGGTCTGGAAGCAGCAGGCGGCGCCGTTGCCCTCGGGGCAGAAGCTGCCGTCGTGCATTCCGGATCCTGGTTGATGAGCGCGCAACTCGATGAGGGCGGCGGCCAGGCGCTCGGCCGGTTGATCGCCGCCCAAGGAATCACCCTGCACACGGGAACCCGGCCGCGCGACATCCTGACCAGCGACGACGGCACGCAGGTGATCGGCCTGCGGCTGAGCAACGGCCAGAAAATTCCCGCCGATGTCGTCGTCTTCGCCATCGGCATCCGCCCCCGCGATGAGCTGGCCGCGGCCGCCGGCCTCACGCTCGGTGCGCGCGGGGGCATCGCTATCGGCGACGACTGCCGCAGCAGCGATCCCACGATTTGGGCCATCGGCGAGGTCGCCAGCTACCAGGACCAGTGCGTCGGCCTGGTCGCTCCGGCCAACGCCATGGCCGAGGTCGTCGCCGACCGGCTCCTCGGCGGGCACGCGACCTTCACCACCATCGACGACGCGACCAAGCTCAAGCTGTCGGGCGTGGATGTTGCGAGTTTCGGCGATGCTCTCGCGACAACGCCCGGCGCCCTGGAGATCGTTTACGCTGACCCGGCCAGGGGTCTGTACCAAAAACTGGTGGTGACCGATGACGCCAAGACGCTCCTCGGCGGAATCTTCGTCGGAGACGCCAGCCCCTATTCCTCCCTGCGCCCCCTCGTCGGGCGTGAGCTGGCCGGGGAACCGGCCAGCTACCTCTCCGCGGCCGGTGCCGGGGCCCCCGGCGGTGACGAGCTCCCCGACGACGCGGTGCTCTGTTCCTGCAGCAACGTGTCGGTCGGCGATGTGCGTGCCGCCGTTCGCGGCGACCACGACGAAGCCTGCACCCAGCTCGGCCCGCTCAAGGCGTGCACGCGCGCCGGCACCCAGTGCGGGTCGTGCGTGCCGTTGGTCAAGAAGATTCTGGAGAGTGAGCTCACGAAGTCGGGCGTTGCGGTGTCCCGCGCGCTCTGCGAGCACTTCAGTCTCAGCCGCCAGGAGTTGTTTGAATCGGTTCGGGTGCTGGAACTGGCTTCGTTCGAGGAGATCTTCGCCCGGTTCGGCAGCGGGCGCGGCTGTGACGTCTGCAAGCCGGCCCTGGCGTCGATTCTGGCAAGCCAGCAGGGTGCCTATATCCTCGATGCCGGTCGCGGCACCCTCCAGGACACCAACGACCGCGCCATGGCGAACATGCAGAAAGACGGCACGTACTCCGTTGTACCCCGCATTCCAGGCGGAGAGATCACGCCGGCCAAACTCGCCGTCATCGCGCAGGTTGCGACGGATTATGGCCTGTACACGAAGATCACCGGAGGCCAGCGCATCGACCTGTTCGGTGCTCGACTCGAGCAACTTCCCGACATCTGGCGCGTTCTCGTCGACGCGGGTTTCGAATCGGGCCAGGCCTACGGAAAGGCGCTGCGCAACGTGAAATCGTGCGTCGGCTCCACCTGGTGCCGTTTCGGTGTGCAGGATTCCGTCGGTCTGGCGATTCGTCTCGAGTTGCGTTTTCGGGGCCTGCGCGCCCCGCACAAGTTCAAGTTCGGCGTGTCCGGCTGCGCCAGAGAATGTGCGGAAGCCCGGGGGAAGGATGTCGGCATCATCGCGTCGGAGTCCGGCTGGAACCTCTACGTCGGCGGCAATGGGGGTTTTCAGCCGACCCATGGCCAACTGTTGGCCGCGGACCTCGACGAGCAAACGCTCATCCGCTACATCGATCGCTACATGATGTATTACATCCGAACCGCCGACCGGCTGCAGCGCACCGCCCGCTGGATCGAAGACCTGCCCGGCGGGCTCGATCATGTGCGGGAGGTCGTCGTCGAAGACTCTCTCGGCCTCGGCGCCGAACTCGAGCAGGCGATGAACAAGCACGTCGACACCTACGAGGACGAGTGGGCTGCGACACTCGCCGATCCGGAACGGTTGCGCCGTTTTCGGTCGTTCGTGAATGCGCCGAGCAGGGCAGACCCGAGCATCGCGCAGGTCGCCGAACGTGATCAAATGCGTCCTGCCACGTCGGAGGAACGCTCAAATACCAGTACCGTTCTTCTGAGTGGGAGTCGTATTCCCATCAGAGGCGAATGAGGATGCGTGCACAGATGAGCGACGAGAGAACAGCAGGCGCCGGCCGCGTGACGCTGGTCGGCGGGGGCCCCGGTGACGTCGGACTGCTCACTGTCGCCGCGCGTGACGCTCTCGCGACCGCCCACGTCGTGCTCTATGACCGGCTGTCACCCCACGCGAACCTGCGGGAGCTCTCCCCCGCCGCGACGCTCATCAACGTCGGCAAGCTGCCCGGAAACCACCCCGTGAGCCAAACCGGCATTGAGGACCTGATCGTGTCACATGCCCTCGCCGGTGCCCACGTCGTTCGCTTGAAGGGCGGCGATCCCTATGTGTTCGGTCGCGGCAGCGAAGAGGTGCTGGCCTGCCACGCCAACGGCATCCCGGTGTCGGTGCTGTCCGGGGTCACCAGCGCACTGGCCGTGCCCGCTGCGGCCGGCATCCCCTTGACCCATCGCGGGCTCAGCCACTCATTCACCGTGATCTCGGGGCACGCCCCGTTGGCCGTGAACGAGTTGCAAGCGCTGTGCCTGCTTGGCGGCACCATTGTCGTTCTGATGGGCGTCGGCACCCTGCCCACCCTGACTCAGGGATTGATCAGGCATGGCATGACGCCCGCGATGCCGGTCGCGATCATTGAGAACGGCTTCAGCCAGAATCAGCGCACCACGATCGCCACCCTCGCCACCGTGCTCACGGAGGCGGCACTCACCAAGGTCTCGTCACCCGCTGTTCTCGTGATCGGCCAGGTCGTGACGCTCGCCTACAGCGCCGACGCGTCGGCGGAAGAGCTGATGGTGCGAGCCAGCCGACTCACAGACCTGGTCCCGGCCGCAGGAATTGGTGTTCGTGGAGCTGAGTGAGCAGCCGCCACTCCATTTCGATCCCCAGCAGCTGGACGGATTCCGCATTGGGGTGACGAGCGACCGGCGCTCCGGAGATCTGATCGACGCCTTCGAACGGCGCGGGGCAAAAGTCACCCATGCGCCCACACTGCGCATCGCGAACTCCCAGCAAGAGGGTCCGCTCATGCACGACACCGCACGGCTGATCGCGGCACGGCCCGACCTGCTATTGGCCACCACGGGGTATGGCGTGCGCCGCTGGTTTGAGGTAGCGGATGCCGCCGGCCTCGGCCAGGATCTGCTCGACTCACTGGCCGAAACGGATGTCCTCGTGCGCGGCCCGAAGGCACGGGGCGGCATCCGTGCGGCCGGGCTCAACGACAGCGGGATGAGCGATGAGGAGACGACGGCGTCGTTGATCTCCAAGGTGCTTGCCGAGTATCCCCGCGGGCTCACCATCGCCATCCAGGTGCACGGGTTCACCGATGAGCAGCAATTGGACCGGCTGAGAGCGGCCGGACACGAGGTCATCACCGTGGCCCCCTACCGATGGATCGCCCTCGACGACACGGACGAACGGGTGCAGAAACTCGTGGAGGCCATCTGCACGCGGCAACTCGATTGCGTCACCTTCACCAGTGCCCCGTCGGTACACGCGCTCTTCGCGGCGGCGGAGGGAATGGGTGTGTACCCACAACTCATTTCGGCGCTCAGCACGTCCGTGGTTACGGCGGCGGTTGGACCCGTCACCGCGGTTCCGCTGACTGCCGCCGGAATCGCCCCGCTCCAGCCCACGCGGTTTCGGATGGGCGCCCTGATCCGGCTGGTCTGTGAGCACCTCGACGAGCGCGGGGCCGTGCACCTCGAGACGGTACAGGGACCGATCGTGCTCAGGGGGACTCGACTCGACGTCGTCCTGATCGGCGCCGCACCGCGACGCATCCACCTGCCGCCGTCGGCCTTGGCCATATTCCGCACACTGCTGGGGGCACGGGGATCCGTGGTTTCCCGGGATGAGCTGGTCGCAGCGCTCGGTAGCGCGACACTCGGACCGGCGCCGGACGATCACGCCATGGAGGTGTCGCTCGGACGCCTGCGGCAGATCATCGGCGTTCCCGGCTTGGTGTCGACCGTCGTCAAACGCGGATACCGCCTCGCGACTTAGGCGGCACGCTCAGTAGTTCGTCGGGGCCCGTCGAGACCTGGTGCGCCAGTCTCGAGACCCGGTCGCGTGATCTCGACAGGCTCGATCACCGGATCGATGACCGAGCCATGTCGGCGTGCAGATCAGGCCGAGACAGTCTCGCGAGACGTCTCAGCCTCGACCGCGGCAACGGAAATATCGGAGGTTTCCACCGCGACCGCCGGGCCGAGCACCGGCCGAGCCGTGCGGGCTACCTTCGTGCGGTGCGAGAAGTAGAGCAACGCTGCGGTCAAGGTGACCCCGCCGACGAAGTTGCCGAGGAGCACCGGCAGCTGGTTCCATCCCCACCAGTCAAGGAAGCCCACGTGGGCTCCGAGCAGCATGCCGGCCGGGATGACGAACATGTTCACGACGGCGTGCTCGAATCCAAGGGCAAAGAACATGGTCACGGGAAGCCACATCGCGAGGATCTTTCCACCGGTGGTCGTCGAGGTGAACGCCAACACGGCGCCGAGAGTCACCATCCAGTTGCAGAGCACTGCCTTGATGAAGACCAGGGCAAGCCCCGAAGCACCCAATGCCTCATAGCCGATGGTCTTGGTTTCGGCGATCTTGATGATCATGGCGATCACCGGATCCGACTGGTCTGTTCCCATTCTCGTGACGGTCGCGAGATAGAGACCCGCGTAGAGCGCGCATCCGATCAGGTGCCCGATGATGACGAACACGAAGTTGCGCAGCATCAACTGCACAGTTGTCTTCCCCTCGAGCACGGCCAACGGGATCAGCGCGAAACTCCCGGTGACGAGCTCCAGACCGAGCAGCACGATCATCACGAAGCCGACGGGGAAAATGACCGCGCCCACGATGCCGAGGTGTGTTTGCGCCGTCGCGGTCAGGGCGAGAGTGGTTGCGCAGGCCAGGATTGCCCCGGCCAGCGTTCCCCTGGCGAGCAGCTGGCCGATACTGAGCGTTGACTTGTCAACGCCGGCCTGCACGATGCTGTCGATGAGCTGATCGGGTTTTACGTAGGACATGGCGTGGGGCCTCCCAGTGAGATGCAGCGGACGGATGCGGCCCAATTCGAACCGATGATCCGAGAGTAGAAGCGCCCCCGTCTCCCCCGATTTCGCTCCGGTCACCGCGCCGTAAATTTTGTCTCAGCCTGGCTGGTGCCGAGTGTGAGGTTGCACTCGCCCTGCGCATCCGCCTCACGCCTGTCGATAATGTTCAGCCCTGGGCTCCCACAGCGCTCCGGGAGCCCTGCGCACCCCCACAGCTGTACGTGAGCGAGGACGGATGCCGCCGCCCGCGCGCCTCGCAAACCCCACCCGCGCTACCGCCCGACGCCGCTGCATCCGCCTGCCGACTGCACCCTGTCGATAATGTTCAGCCCTGGGCACCTGCAGCGCCCCGAGAGACCCACACACTCCCACAGCTGGACGCAATCGACAACGGATGCCGCTACCCGCATCCTCGAACATGCGCGCGAACCCCGACCGTCCACGCCGCCGCATCCGTCTGCCGACTGCACCCTGTCGATAATGTTCAGCCCTGGGCTCCCACAGCGCTCCGGGAGCCCTGCGTACCCCCACAGCTGTACGCGAGCGAGGACGGATGCCGCCGCCCGCGCGCCTCGAACATGCGCGCGAACCCCGACCGTCCACGCCGCCGCATCCGTCTGCCGACTGCGCCCTGTCGATAATGTTCAGCCCTGGGCACCTGCAGCGCCCCGAGAGACCCACACACCCCCACAGCTGAATCTGCCCGACACAACGGATGCCGCGGCCCGCTCTGTCGACTGTTCTCTGTCGATGATGTTCAGCCCTGGGCTCCCGCAGCGCTCCCGGAGCCCTGCGCACCCCCACAGCTGTACGTGCCTGACAGCCTTGCGCGACAGTGCCGCGGGAAGCGGCCGCGATCGGGACCGGTTTTCCACAGATTCGGGCGCGCTCCCCCGCACGCATCGTCGCGCGGCCACAGTTGTCACCATGTCACTCGTCGCCAACACGGTCCGCGCGCGTGGATCTGCAGTGCACATCCGCACATTGCGCGCAGAAGGTACTTCCGAGAATGACCTCAGACGCGCCGTCCGCGTCGGCGAGGTCGAACGCATCCGACAGGGTTGGTACGGGCTGCCCGGCGACACAAGCGATGAGGTGAGAGCACTCAGGGTTGGCGGGCGTCTGACCTGTGTCTCACTGCTGCGGATGCACGGGGTCTGGCTCATGCCGGACACCCGGCTGCACGTCGCCGTCTCGGTGGCTCGGAGCCGACTCTGTTCCCCCGCCGATCGCGCCAGCGGGCTCGGTTCTTCGACAGACCGCCCGTCCGTCGTCACACACTGGCAGCCGCGCCTGCTCAACCCGCTCGAACCCACCGAAATGTTCGACGATGCGGCCGCTTGCCTAGCCATCTGCCTTCCGCGGGATCATGCGATCGTCGCGTTCGACTCCCTCCTGAACAGCAAACTGCTGTCGCCGGAACGACTGCGCGCGGCACTTGCCGGTCTGCCCGACTCACACGAATGGATGTTGAACCTCGTCGACGCCGGCTGCGGCTCCGGACTGGAAACCCTGGCCCGGCTCAACCTGCGGCGGCGCCACATCAGAGTGCGCAGCCAAGTGCACATCCCTCCCGTCGGATGGATCGACCTCCTGATCGGCGACCGGCTCGTGCTCGAGCTCGATAGTCGGGCTCATCACACCGATTCCGCGGCTTACGAGCGCGACCGCTCTCGCGATCTCGCCCTGATCGAACGCGGCTATCTCGTCATCCGCGTGACGTACCGCAGCGTCATGCAGGATTGGCCGGCGATCGAGCGCGCGATCCTCACGGTCGTGCGCCGAAAAGAACATCGCTGGCAGCCGGTTCATCGGGCGGCGGGCTTTGCCACAGCCCCCTAGGACCGGCGGCGAGCCTAACCACAGCTCCATAAGACTGTCGGCCGGAGACAACTGTGGCCACGTGCCTTCCCGAAGGAATGCACGTGGCCACACAGTTGAGCTGACTGCTGAAACTACTCGGTAGGAACGTCCGGCGCCGCGTCGGCGTCAGCGCCAGAAGGCGCTTCGGCTTCGGGAGCAACAGGGGGCTCGGCCTCTGCAGACTCTGCAGATTCCTCAGCCTCCTCCGGCAGTTCCTCGAACAGACCGATCGGCGGCGTCACCGTGACGGTGCCGGCGGCGATGTCAACAGCGGGAACGATGGCCTTCACGAAGGGCACCATCACATCGCCGTTGGGCGTCTTCACGATCAACAGGTCTTGCGCCGGCATGTGGTCGAGACGCGCGATGGTGCCAACCTTCACACCGTCACGCATGACCGCGAGGCCGACGAGCTGGTGGTCGTACCAGGCGTCTTCCTCATCGGATGCTTCAGCCGGGTCCTGCTCGATCCAGAGGATCGCCTTGGCCAGCGTCTCGGCCGCAGAGCGGTCGAGAACATCCTTGAAGAAACCGACGGGGTGCTGGTTGTACCAGCGCAACTCGACGAGTTCCAGAGTCTTGCCGTGCCAGGGTGACCCGGTCGGCACTTGGAGGGTGAACACAGAGCCCGGGACGAAACGACGTCCCGGGTCATCCGTGAACATTTCCAGCTTGATGGCACCCTTGAGGCCGTGGGCCTTCGTCAGGCGTCCCACCCGGAGCTGGGTGCGTGGAGGCGTGTTCTCATTCACCGAGTACGGCTTAGAAGTCGGTGTCGACAACGTCGACACGCACACGCTTGCCGTCGGCCAGAGCGGCCACCAAGGTGCGCAATGCTTTCGCAGTGCGACCTGAGCGACCGATGACCCGGCCGAGGTCCTCGGGGTTCACACGAACCTCGAGAACATCGCCGCGGGGGGAGTTTTTTGCAGCAACGTGCACATCGTCAGGGTGATCAACGATCCCCTTGACGAGGTGCTCAAGTGCGGGAGCAAGCAAGATTACGCCTTGTCCTCGGTGGTTTCTTCAGCTGCAGCCTCGGCCGGAGCCTCGACCTTGGCAACCGGCTTCTCAGCCTTGGGCTTCAGAACCGGCTTCTTCTTCTCGTCAGCAACGAAAGGAACCTTGGGCTCCTTGATCTTGACGGTGTTCTTGGCATCCTTGTCACCCTTGAAGATGCCCCAGTCGCCCGTGAGCTTCAGCAGAGCGGCAACCTGCTCAGTCGGCTGGGCGCCAACGCCGAGCCAGTACTGTGCACGGTCGGACTTGACCTCGATGACCGAGGGCTCCTGCGTGGGGTGGTAGATGCCGATCTCTTCGATGACACGACCATCGCGCTTGGTGCGCGAGTCGGCAACGACGATGCGGTAGTACGGTGCACGGATCTTACCCATGCGCTTCAAACGAATTTTGACAGCCACAATTCTCCTGTGATGTTGATATTTTGGCGAACTGAGGGCCGTGAGCGTGGGGGCACACTCGGCACAAGCTCAAAGGGGTTCAGTGCATCTGATTAGAGGGTCGGACACAACAGAACTCGACTAACCATTCTGTCAGACTTCACCGCATTTGTGATAATCGGCAACTCGGCGAGCCCAATGGCAACTCACCACAGAATCAGAACGCGTTCTTGCTGTCCCGCCAGGCCAACCAATCGGAGACGGCGCTGAGGTCGTAGTGCGGCCCGGAGACCCCGAGGGTGAACAGGCGGGCACCCAGGTCGTAGAGCTCGTCGGCCTCAGCGAAGGTGCGATGACGAACCTCGGTGGAAATCTCGATCTCGGCCAAGTCACGACCGACGCTGTCGCACCATCCGGCCAGCACGCCCAGCTTGTGCTCCATCACCGCAGGGTCGGAGAAGGAATGCCAGATGTCGGCATGCTGGGCGACGATGCGCAGCGTCTTCTTCTCTCCCCCGCCCCCGATCAGCACCGGGATGTCACGCGTGGGCGGCGGGTTGAGCTTCGCCCAGCGGGCTTCGATGCGCGGAAGGTCGGCGGCCAGGGCGTTCAACCGGCTGCCGGCAGTGCCGAACTCGTAGCCGTATTCGACGTAGTCGCGCTCAAACCAGCCGGCGCCGGTGCCGAAGATGAACCGGCCGCCACTGATGTGATCGATGGTGCGTGCCATGTCGGCCTGCAGATCGGCGTTGCGGTAGCTGTTGCAGTTGACCAGCGCACCGAGTTCGATCGTCGACGTCTGCTCGGCCCAGGCCGAGAGCAACGACCAGGACTCGAAGTGCAACCCGTCCGGGTCACCGGACAATGGAAAGAAGTGGTCCCAGTTGAAGAGGATGTCGACGCCGGAGGCTTCGACCTCGGCCACGGCAGTTCTGATCCGCGAATAGTCGGCATGCTGTGGCGCCAACTGCACGCCGAGGCGTACCGGTCGCTGTGAAGAAGTCATTGCGACAGCTTATGGGAGCGCCAACCTGGTCGGCGCCCCCGAGGGCCAGTGCTAGCGGCCGAGCATCTTCTGCAGGGCAGCCATTTCGTCTTCGCTCGGCCCGTTGGCCTTCTTGGCTCCGCCCAGGCCGAAACCCGTGCCGGCAGCCTCGGCGCCGGCCGGCTTCACGCCTGCCTCAATCGCCGCATTCTCGGCGGCGCGCTTCGCCGGGTTGCCCGACTTCGAGCCCTTCTTCTTCGCCTGCACCTTGCCGCGTCCGCCACCGAAACCGGCGCCGGGGATCGGCCCCATCCCTGGAATGTTGGGCATGCCGCCCTTGGCGACCGTCTTCATCATCTTGGCGGCCTGCTCGAACCGCTGCACCAGCTGGTTGACCTCGGTCACGCTGCTGCCGGAGCCGCGCGCGATCCGCAGGCGGCGCGATCCGTTCAGCAGTTTCGGGGAGACTCGCTCGGCCTTGGTCATCGACTGAATGATGGCCTCGGTACGCACGATCTCGCGCTCGTCGAAGTTGTCGAGCTGAGCCTTCATCGCGCCGGCGCCCGGCAGCATGCCCATCATTTTCTTGATGGAACCCATGTTGCGCAGCTGCTGCATCTGGCCGAGGAAGTCGTCCAGGGTGAACGTGTCAGTCGCGAACTTCTCGGCGACCTTGCGTGCTTCGTCTTCGTCGAATGCGCCCTGTGCCTGTTCGATCAGGGTGAGGATGTCACCGAGGTCGAGGATGCGGCTGGCCATGCGGTCGGGGTGGAACGGCTCGAAGTCGTCGAGGGTTTCACCCGTTGACGCGAACATGATCGGACGACCCGTGATCGAGGCAACCGACAATGCGGCGCCACCGCGCGCGTCGCCGTCGAGCTTGGTCAGAACGACGCCCGTGAAGTCGACGCCGTCCTGGAAGGCCTTCGCCGTGGCGACGGCATCCTGACCGATCATGGCATCGATGACGAAGAGCACCTCGTCTGGATCGATGGCCTTGCGGATGTCGGCGGCCTGCTTCATCAGCTCGGCGTCAACACCCAGGCGACCGGCGGTGTCGACGATCACCGTGTCGTAGAGCTTCTGCTGGGCGAATTTGATCGCGTCTTTGGCGACCTTGACCGGGTTGCCGACGCCGTTGCCCGGCTCGGGAGCGTAGACCGGCACGCCGGCCTGCTCGCCGACGACCTGAAGCTGGGTGACGGCGTTCGGGCGCTGCAAGTCAGCTGCGACGAGAAGCGGAGTGTGACCGTCTTTGGCCAGCCACTTCGCGAGCTTGCCGGCGAGGGTGGTCTTACCCGCACCCTGCAGACCGGCCAGCATGATGATGGTCGGCGGCTTCTTCGCGAACTCCAGACGGCGCTGCTGACCGCCGAGAATCGCAATGAGCTCCTCATTGACGATCTGCACAACCTGCTGAGCCGGGTTGAGCGCCTTGTTGACCTCGTCACCCAGGGCGCGTTCGCGCACCTTGCCGGTGAAATCTTTGACCACTGACAACGCCACGTCGGCGTCGAGAAGAGCGCGACGAATCTCGCGAACTGTGCCGTCGACATCCGCTGCCGAAAGCTTGCCCTTGGTGCGGAGATTCTTGAAGGTCTCGGCGAGGCGGTCTGAAAGGTTTCCGAAAGTAGCCATGGTGGTCTTAGTTTAACTGGTCTTTAGTCGTCGATCTCGACCGAGACGGTGTCACCGTTCACATCGAGGGCCACGATGAGCAGGGTGTCGGTCTCGTGGGGGCTGATCGAGTAGTCCAGCACAGCGAAGTGCTCGTCACTGCCGCTGTTGTGCGGGTGAAACCCAACCCGCTGCAGACGCAGGGAACGCAGGAAGTCGATCTGCTGGTCGCCGGAATCCCAGATGAGCGCGTCGGAGAGCGCTTCGGGTCCGAGCTCGTCGATCGACTGCTCGATGTACAGCGCAGTCTTCGACAAATCCTTGCTCAGGTCGGCGACGAGCGACTCGCGGGCCTGGGTGTCGAGGTCTTCGAGGGAGCTGATCATGGCGGCGGCGATGTCGAGGTTCTCGACCTTCACCGACTCTTCGTCGGGGGCGTTGAGGTCGATGTCGACGTTCTGGTCGCCGAGTTCGGCGGTTTCAGACCAGTGGATGTCGCCGACTCGGTCGCTGCCGAGTACACCGAAGAAGTCGTGTTCGATGGTCATGAGGGGTCCTATCCGACGAGTTTCTGTGCAAATACGTGGGGGGTGAAGCCGGTGAGGTCGTTGATTCCCTCGCCTTGGCCGACAAGCTTGATCGGAATCCCGGTCTTCTCTTGCACGGCCAGCACGAAGCCGCCCTTGGCCGAGCCGTCAAGTTTGGTCAGAACGAGGCCGGTCACTCCGGCGTGCTCAATGAATGCCTCGGCCTGGGCGAGCCCGTTCTGACCGGTGGTCGCGTCGAGCACGAGCAGCACCTCGGCGATCGGCGCCTGCTTCTCGAGCACCCGCCGAATCTTGGTGAGCTCATCCATCAGACCGCCCTTGGTCTGCAAGCGACCTGCGGTGTCGATGATGACGATCTCGAAACCTTCGGCTTTGGCACGCTCCACCGTCTGAAAGGCAACGGATGCGGGGTCTTGGCCCTGCGCCTGCGGCTTCACGATCTCAGCGCCGGCCCGCTCGGCCCAGGTGGCCAGCTGCTCGACGGCCGCAGCTCGGAACGTGTCGGCCGCGCCGATCAGCACCGTGCGGCCGTGGGTGCGCAGAAACTTTGCGAACTTGCCGATGGTCGTGGTCTTGCCGACGCCGTTGACGCCGACGACCAGCACCACCGCCGGCCGCTCGCTGAGAGTGAGCGTTGGGTTCAACCGGGCGAGACGTTCTTCGATGCCTTCGCGGAGCATCCGCTGCAGGTCAGCCGGATCGGTGGTGTTGTACTTGGCGACCTTGGCCCGCAGGTCAGACACGACGGCGTCGGTGACGTCGGGGCCGAAGTCGGCTCGGAGCAGCGCGTCTTCGAGGTCGTCCCAGGTCTCTGCGTCGATTGTCTTCTTCGCGAACATGCCGCGCAGGGCGCCGGAAAGTGACCAAGGGGTGCGATCTGCCATGGCTCTAGCCTACGGCTCCCCCGGCCGGGGGCTGGCGTCACAGCGGGAGCCTGGCTACCCTCGGGGGTGCCGAGGCAGAATCCCTGCCGGCTTTCCCACCCTCATCTCTCGCGAAAGGCTTTGTCATGACGTTCACCTCCCACCACGAATCGGCGTTCGAAGAGCTCGCCAAACTCCTCGACGGGGCGGTGATTCGTCCGGGCGACGCAACCTGGGATGAGGCGCGGGCAGCATGGAACCTCGCGATCGATCAGCAGCCGGCCGCTGTCGTGACGCCGAGTCATGTTGAAGATATCGGTCTCATTCTGAAGGCGGCACACGCCACCGGGCTGGATGTCTCGGTGCAGCCAGGCGGACACGGGGCCAACGGTGATCTTGCCGGATGCATTCTGCTGCGCCCCAGTGCCTTCGATGAGGTGACGGTGCATGTGGAGGAGCGTTTCGCACGCGTCGGTGCGGGCGTTCGCTTTGGGGCCTTGCTTCCCGCGCTCGAGGGAACCGGACTGATCGCACTCGCCGGCACCACCCCAGACGTCAACGTGACCGGCTATATGCTCTCAGGCGGACACTCCTGGTTCAGCCGGTGGAAAGGGCTCGCCGCGCACTCGATCCGTGCCGTCGAGCTCGTCGACGCCGCGGGCGAGCTGCGCAGGGTGACGGCCGAGAGCGATCCAGAGCTGCTCTGGGCGCTCCGCGGTGGCGGCGGACTCTTCGGCGTCGTGACGGCACTTGAAATCGATCTGTTCGAGGCACCTGAGCTGTTCGGCGGCAAGATCCTGTTCCCAGGGGCCGCCGCAGAAGCGGTGTTCACACTGGTGGATGCGGTCATGGCCGAGGCTCCGGATGAACTCACGATCTTCCCCGGACTGCTCAACATGCCCGACGCCCCCTTCGTGCCAGAGCCGATGCGCGGGCAGACCTTCGCCACCGCGGATGTCGTCTTCGTCGGCCCGGCCGACGCCGGCTCCGCCCTTCTGGCGCCACTGCTCGCCGGCGTCACCCCGCTCGCCGATATGACCCGTCCGTTCACCATCAGCCAGCTGGGCGAGGTCGCCGATGAACCGCAGGATCCGAGTGCGGCACTCGATTGGTCCGCGACACTGACTGACATGTCAGGATCGGCCTGGGCCGACCTCATCGCCGGCTTCCGCACGGCGAGTCCTGCCGGGCTGACAATGGTTGTCGCTCGCCCGCTGGGCGGCGCTATTGCCAGCACCGGTTCCCGTTCCGGTTCTGACACGACCGGCGTCGTCGGCCACCTCGACGCCGACTATCTGATCTTCGCCGCGGCGTTCGTCATGGATCCAACCCGCGTTCTCGATCTCGACGACATCTTCGGGCCGCTCGAAGACGCCGTCGCCGGGCGCACTGTGCAGTTGACCGTGCCGACCTTTCTCGTGCATGGTCAGGGGCTGGCCGACGCCTATGGCGAGGCCGACCTGGCCCGTCTCGCCGAGATCAAGCGCCGGGTCGACCCCTACGACGTCATCCGCAGCAACCGGGGGTTGCCGGCCTGACCGTACCGGCCGCCGCAGCGCGGCAGAAACCGCAAGCAAAGGTGGAAACCTCACGATCCGTGCGGTGTCCAGCGACAGTTGCACAATGCAAACGGTTTCTGCTGCCGCCTACGACGCCTGCTCGTCTTCGCGGGCGATCCGTTGCCCGACGACCGCTGAAACGCCATCCTGACGCATCGACACCCCGTAGAGCGCGTCGGCGATCTCCATGGTGCGCTTCTGGTGGGTGATCACGATCAGCTGGCTCGTCTCCCGGAGGTCCTCGAAGATCGTGAGCAGGCGGCCGAGGTTCGCATCGTCGAGTGCCGCTTCGACCTCGTCCATGATGTAGAACGGACTGGGCCGTGCCTTGAAGATTGCGATCAGCAGCGCGACCGCCGCGAGCGAGCGCTCGCCGCCCGACAGCAAGGAGAGCCGTTCGATCTTCTTGCCGGCCGGCTTGACCGAGACGTCGATTCCGGTGGTCAGCATATTGTCGGGGTCGGTCAGCCAGATGCTGCCGGTTCCGCCAGGAAAGAGCACGGGGAACACGTCGGCGAAAGCAGCCTTCGTGTCCTCGAACGCGCTGGCGAAAATGACCTCCATTTTGCCGTCGATGTCGTCGATGATGGTCAGCAGATCGGCCCGGGTCTTCGTCAGATCGGCGAGCTGCTCGGTCAGGAAGAGGTGCCGTTGTTCGAGCGCCGCAAACTCTTCGAGGGCCAGCGGGTTCACCCGTCCGAGCCGGGCGAATGTGCGCTCGGCCTCGGCCAGCCGCTTGAGCTGCTCGTCGCGGTCGAATCGAGTCGGGGCCGCGTCGGGGTCGGCGGGATCCGCGGCAGGTATCAGCTCTTCGGGGCCGTACTCGGCCACCAGCACCGCCTCGACGAGGCCCAATTCACTCTCGGCACGTTCGAGCAGGCTCGAGAGATGCAGCTTCTTCTCATAGATCTGCAACTCGAGGCCGTGCACATTCTCGGTGACGGACTGCAACCGGTCGCGCAGGGCCGACTCTTCCCGGCGAAGGGTGACGAGCTCCTGGTTCTGACTGTTGCGTTCAGCCTCAGCCGCTGTCAACCTCAGGCGGGCCTCAGCCACCGACGCATCGACCGATGCGAGAACGGCCGGCAGCGCCTCGGCGACAGCGGTGGCGGCATCCAGCTGACGACGGCGGATGACCGCACGCCTGGCTGCCTCCTCGGCGGCGGTGCGCTCAGCCTCGCGCTGTTTCGTCAACGACTCGAGGTGCACTTCGGCGGCCCTCACCCGTTCACGGGATGTCTCGACCTGCAGGCGCGCTTCGACTTCACGTTCGCGTGCTACCTCGAGTGCGGCGGAGAGCGCGTCGCGGGAACTGACGTCGAGAATCGGTCGCGGACGCGCTTGGGCGATCTGAAGCTCAGACTGCGCCACCGCGACGGCCTTCTCGGCCTCGGCGACGGCGTCGCTGGCGAGTGCCAGACTCTCCGACAGCCGGTCCAACTCGGCGGTCGACGCCTCAAGCTGCGTGGCAGCGCGACTGAGCGTTGCGGTGTGAGCAGAGAGGCGGGCCTCGGTTTCGCGGAGCGCGCTCAGCGCCTGAGCGGCTTGCTGCTTGTGCGCCTGCAGCAGGGTGCGCTGTTCGGCCAGCTCGAATCGTTCACGTTCGATGTCGTGCAGCACGGCCTCGAGCTTGTCGGCCGCGGTGTCGCGCTCGGCGATCAATTCGAGTTTGCTTTGTGTAGCTCCAGAGCCGCCGCGCAGCACGTAGTCGGTGAGTACCTCACCCGACTGAGTGATCAGGGTGATCGGGGCCGTCGTGCCGGAGGCGGCCAGGGCTGCCACCAGGGCGGGGTACACCGTTCGGGCGGCGGCGAGGTCGACGGCGATCAACGTCGTGGCCAAAATCCCGTGCACTCCCCCTGGCGCGTCAACAACCGAACTCGCCGCGACGAGGCCCGGCAGATCCGGCAGCGGCACCGCACGGGACGACGAGCTGATCGCATCGGCAACGATCAGGTCGACCCGACCGAGATCAGCATCACGGGCATGCTCGACGGCATCGAATGCCGCGGCGCGCGTCTCGGCGAGCACGGCATCCGCCAGTGTGCCGAGGGCGGCGGCGATGGCCGCCTCGAAGCCCGGCTTCACGTGCACATGCTCGGCGACGAGGCCACGGATGCCGTCAAGCCCGGCGTCGACGAGGGCGGAGGAGCCGTCTTTCTGGTCGAGGGCGAGCGAGAGTGCGCTGCGGCGCGCGGCCAAGGCATCCCGCTCACGCTCCGCGGCGTGCACCGTTTCCCGCAGCCGTTCGATCTCAGCCTCGACGGTGACGATCGCGGCTTGGGCACGCTCGGCAATCTCGGCGACGTCGGCGTCGCCGGCGTCGGCAGAGGCTTGCCCTGCTTCAGCCTCAAGCTCGACGATGCGTTCCTGGGCGGCTCGGCGCCTGGACTGCGCCGCATCGAGCGCATTCCGCTGGCGCAGCACCTCACCGCGCACGGCAGCCAGGCGCGAGGCTGCCGAGTCGGCCTGCCCGCTTCGTTTGGACACGTCAAGATCGTGTGAGGAGACGAGCAACGCCTGGGCGGCAATCTCCTCATCCACCGAGTCACGGTGCCGGCGCACCGCCACGCTCTCGGCCTGGGCGTCGATCCACGCTGCCTCCGCCGTCGCGATGCCGACACGAAGCCGATCGATCTCGTCGGCGGCATCCTGCAGCATCGCCGCCGTGACGCCGGGGCCCCTGTCGTGTGCAGGCGCTTCAGAGCCCAGCAGAGCCAGGCGCTGGTTGGCCAGCGTGTAGAGGCCACGCAGACGTTCTTGCACCGATTCCAACCCAAAACTGGTGCGACGCGCGTCGTCGACGGCATCACCGATCTGTGCCTGCTCCAGGCGTTGCACGCGCGCCTGCTTCTGCTCAAGCTGCTCCTGCAACACAATCCGTTCGGAGTGCCGTTCACTCTCGGTACGCCCGTGGGTGTCGAGGGCGGTGCGCAGCGTGACGACTTCGTCGGCGAGCAGGCGGGCTCGGGCGTCACGAACGACCGAGGCAATTCCTTGCGCTTCGCGGGCAACCTCAGCCTGTGCGCCGAGCGGCTTGAGCTGGCGGCGGAGTTCGCCGGCCAGATCGTTCAACCGGGTGAGGTTGGTCTGCATGGCGTCGAGCTTGCGTAGCGTCTTCTCTTTGCGGCGGCGGTGTTTGAGAATTCCTGCGGCCTCTTCGATGAACCCGCGTCGGTCTTCTGGGCTCGCATGCAGCACGGCGTCGAGTTGTCCCTGCCCGACGATGACGTGCATTTCGCGGCCCAGGCCTGAGTCGCTCAGCAGCTCCTGCACATCGAGCAGACGACAGGTCTGACCGTTGATCGCATACTCGCTGCCGCCGTTGCGAAACAGGGTGCGGGAGATCGTGACTTCGGAATAGTCGATCGGGAGAGCGCCGTCGGCGTTGTCGATGGTGAGCGTCACCGCGGCACGTCCGAGCGGTCCGCGCGTGGAGGTGCCGGCGAAGATGACGTCTTCCATCTTTCCGCCACGGAGCGTCTTCACTCCCTGCTCCCCCATCACCCAGGCGAGCGCGTCGACGACGTTCGACTTGCCGGAGCCGTTCGGACCGACCACGCAGGTCACCCCTTGTTCGAAGGCGAAAGTGGTCGAGTGGGCAAACGATTTGAAACCCTTGAGGGTAAGACTCTTCAGGTACAACGCGCTCGCCCTTTCCTCTGGTGTGCTGGCTGTGCTCCGCTGTCAGGCGTCTGCTGCGATGACGCGGGTGGGGTGCAGATCAACGGTACCCGACAGAGTGCCGGTGAGCCCTGAAGGCGACGTGGTGTTCCGCGGCACGCCGTGTCTGCACTACTGTCTCGCTATGGTCAGGTTCACGATCGAGGAGCTGCCGATACCAACGGAACCCGGGGCATCCGGTTGGGCAGACTTCGCCGCCTCCCTCGACCTGCAGAACGCCGTGGAAGCCGAGGGGTACGGCACCGACGAGTTGGCGTTCACCCCGAAAGAGCTTCTTCCCGGCTATCACCACCAGCAGTACGACCCGCGTCGTCTCTTCGTCGCCAGAGTCGGCGATGCGATCGTAGCCGGTGCTCGAACTGACGCCCAGGCCGAAGGGGGCGACGACTGTGTCTGGTTGTCGTTTTCGGTGCATCGGGATTGGCGGCGCCGGGGAATCGGAACCGCGCTCGCCGCGCATGTGGAGGGCATCGCTGCCGCGGAGGGGCGTAGCACCCAGTATCTCTACACGGTGTCGCCCGATGCTCCTGGCCCTCGCCTGGCGGCACCGACCGGCTTCGGATCGGTGCCCCGCGAGAACCCCGAGGTGAGGTTTCTTCTCGGCCGCGGCTATCACCTGGAACAGATTGAGCGAGGAAGCCGTCTCGCACTCCCCCTCGATCCCACTGCGCTTGCCGAGCAACTCGGTACGGTATCGAGCGACGCGGGGCCCGGCTACGTGGTGCAGGTCTGGGAAGGCGCAACCCCCGAGCGGTGGCGTACCGACATCGCTGTGCTGTACACCCGCATGAGCACCGATGCCCCGTCGGCCGGTTTGAACGAACCGGAAGATGTCTGGAGCGTCGACCGTCTCGTGAGCTACGAACAGAAGCACGAGGCGAGCCCGCGCACGCTTCTGACGGCGGCCGTCGAACACCGGTCTTCGGAGCGGCTCGTCGGCTTCACCGAGCTGTCGGTGCCGCCGGAACTGCACCGCAGCGTGAGTCAGGAGTCGACCCTCGTGCTCAGTGAGCATCGAGGACACGGACTGGGGATGCTGGTGAAGCTGGCCAATCTGCGGCAGCTGGCCGACCGGCATCCCGGCCACCCGGCGGTGACAACCTTCAACGCCGAGGAGAACCGCCACATGCTGCGCGTCAACGAGCAGCTGGGCTTCGTGCCGATGGGGTACGAGGGAGCCTGGAAGCGCGTCGCCCGAGTTTGACCGTTCCGGTCGAGACTCCCTGTTCCGCCAGGGAAACTCGACCGGAATGGTCAAACTCGACGCGCGGGCAACTAGTTCTTCGGAGTCGCCCGGCGCAGCGCCAGGAAACCGCCCAGGGCCGCAAGCACCGTCGGAATCAACAGCCAGGCGAAGATGCCGGCCGTGCCCTGTGCCACGAGCCAGGATCCGACCATCGGCCAGCTGCTGGTGTAGGTGATCAGAGCCACGCTGCCCAGCAGCAGGAACGCGAACGAAACCCAGAACACGAGCATGCCCGGCATCCGCCACCGCATGTAGATGGTGGCCACGGATGCGCCGACGAAGAAGATGAGCATCTGCATCACGAAGAAGGCCAGCAGGTCGACATACCAGCCGCTCAGGCCAAACCAGAGGGCGTTGAACATGTAGGTGCCCATGAACCAGCCCTGTGTGAGCTGCTCGATCTGCGTCAGCAGCGTGAAGGCCACCGAATTGAACGCTGAGATCAGCACGAACAGCAGCGACGTGCCGAGGTAGAACTCACGGCGGGTGACACTGAATCCGAGGGCGAACGGAAAACCGAATGCGATCGACTGCACGGCGACGACGATGAGGTACCACTGCGGCGCGAGAACGGCCCAGCTGTAGCGCTGATTCTCTGTCGCTTCGACACCGCCGAGGCCCTGACCGGTTGCGAAGCCGATGATGTTCGAGATGATGATCGAGATCACGAAAGCGAAACCGACGATCATCCACGGAATCCCGAGGTAGGTGCGGCGGTCGACGAGGTGCATCTGCACCACGCTCCAGGCTCGCGCCAGAACCGAGTGGTGTGGCCCTGTCGTGAGGTGTTCGACCGTCATCGTTGCTTCCTTCGGGGTCGACGGAATGGACGAGGATGTGGTGGTCATACTGAGGCACTCCAATCTTGCGTACGGCGTGAGGTCTGGTCGCTTGAGTCGTTCTGACCGTTCAGCCCGGTTGTCTTGCGCACAATCAGTTGCTGCAGCGAGACCGGGCCAAGCTCGACACCTGCCGCGGAGGCACTGCGTCGATCGGCGTCGGTCAGCCCGCCGACGGTCACAGAGGCAAGCCCGCCGATCCGGTCGCGATGCATCACCTCGCGGCCGGCAACAAACGCATCGACATCGCTGGCCCGACCGACGACGGTACTGGCGCTTCCTCGCAACTCCTCGGCATCCTGATCGAGCACGATGCGTCCCTCATCGATCAGGAGCACGTGCTCGAGCAGATTGCTCACCTCGTCGATCAAGTGCGTCGAGAGAATGACCGTACGCGGATGCTCGGCGTAGTCATCGAGCAGCCGGTCATAGAAGGTCTCCCGAGCAACGGCATCCAGCCCGAGGTAGGGCTCGTCGAAGAAGGTGAGCGGCGC
The DNA here is from genome assembly GCF_039538945.1 of Glaciibacter kafniensis. Classification (NCBI taxonomy): domain Bacteria; kingdom Bacillati; phylum Actinomycetota; class Actinomycetes; order Micrococcales; family Microbacteriaceae; genus Glaciibacter; species Glaciibacter kafniensis. The sequence continues at coordinate 1,089,942 of NZ_BAABCN010000002.1, forward strand.
GCGGGACGCGAGTCCGACGATCACTCCGACGGCTGAGAGCTGTCCGCGCGACAGCTTCTTGACGTAGCGGTTCACCGGCAGCCGAAAATCGTCGACGAGCCGGGCCGCAAAATCGGCATCCCAGTTCGAGAAGAACCACGGAGCACTCTTCAGCACATGCTTGACCTTGTACTGTTCCGGGTATTTCTGGCTCTCCTTGATGAAACAGATCTGCTGCAGCACCCGCGAGTTCTCGACGGGGTCCTCTCCGAACACCGAGATTCGGCCGGTGCTCGCGAACTGTTGCCCGGTGAGCATCTGCATGATTGTGGTCTTGCCGGCGCCGTTGCGCCCGAGCAGGCCGTAGATCTTGTTCGCCTCGACATCGAAACTCACGTTGTCGATCGCAGTGAACTTGCCGAACTGTTTGGTCAGACCGTCGACGCGCACGGCGGGAGGGTTTGTCATGCTCATGAGGACAGGGCTTCTCTCTGTGTCGCGCTGTTCGGGGACAGCGTCTGGCTGGTCTGGTTGGTCTGGATCATCTCGGCCACCTGGGCAGGGGCAATGCCGAGTTTTGCCGCTTCGTCGAGCAACGGCCGCAGATAGCGGTCACGAAACTCCTCGGTGCGAGTGTTGACGAGTCGTTGCCGCGCCCCGGTTGCCACAAACATTCCAATGCCTCGCTTCTTGTAGAGAATGCCGTCTTCGACCAAGCGGTTGACACCTTTGCCCGCCGTGGCGGGGTTGATCCGGTAGAAGGCAGCGAACTCATTGGTCGACGGCACCTGACTCTCTTCGAGAATCACGCCCTCGATGATGTCGTTCTCGATCTGTTCGGCGATCTGAACGAAGATCGGCTTGCCTTCTTCGATCAACGCTTGCCCGCTCTCTGAGGTGAAGGTGGTTCATTGGTTAGTTACTTGCGTAACTAACCAACCACCTTCGGAAACGGATGTCAAGAGTCGACGAAAGATCGACACCGGTCGGCGAGGACTCCCGCGAAAAGGCCGACGCGCGGGTCGGGTGCCGAGCCGCGCGTGGGCGCCGGCGCGCGCGGCGGCGCCGAACCCGCGCATCCGCCCGCGCATCCGCCCGCGCACCCGCCCGCGCACCACGACGCCGCCGAGACATCAGCGGGAGCAAACAACCTTCCGACGTCCGCGCGTGCGCCCAAAACGTCGCCGGACTGACAGGCGAGGCGACGATGTGAGCGCACGCGCGACCGAAAGCGCGATCACGAGAGCCGAGGCGCGCTCGGGCGAGGTCAGCGCAGCCGCTGGCAGCGCGGGCAGAAGTGCGACCCACGGTTCATGAACGCCTCACGCACGAGAATCGTGCCGCAGCGCGGACACGGCGTTCCCTGCTGCCCGTACGCGTTGAGGCTGTGCGAGAAGTAACCGGACTCGCCGTTCACGTTCACATATTGGGCGTCGAAGCTGGTGCCGCCCTCGACGAGCGCCTTGCCAAGAATCTCCCGCACCGCGGCGAGCAGCTTGGTCACCTTCGGCCTGGACAGTGAATTCGCCGGCTGCGCATAGTGAAGCCGAGCGGCGAAGAGCGCTTCGTCGGCATAGATGTTTCCGATCCCACTGATCAACGTCTGATCGAGAAGGGCTCGCTTGATACCCGAGTTCTTGCGCGAGAGCGCCTGGGCGAAGGCTTGAGGCGAGAAGGCCGGATCGAGAGGGTCGCGTGCGATATGCGCCACCTGCGACGGGATCAGCCGCGCCCACTCCCCCGGCGCGACACCATCCGCACCGCCGAGCGCACCACCGAACCCGCTACCGAGCGCACCACCGAACCCGCCACTGATACCGCCGCTGAAACCGCCCGCGAAGCCATCACTCGTTGGCTGCATCGTGTCGACGGCCATGCTGCCGAAAATGCGCTGGTCGACGAAGTTGAGCCAGAGCTCACCGTGGTCGGGATGATCGAGGTGCAGACGGATGCGCAGCATCCGGTCTGCATCGGCGCCGGGGCTTCGAAGCAGCACCTGGCCGCTCATGCCCAGGTGAATGACGAGGGCGTTGCCCGACGAAAGGGGTAGCCAGAGAAACTTGCCTCGTCGAACTGCGGCGTGCACACGCTGACCTTCGAGAGCGCTGACGAAGGATTCGGAGCTGCCGGCATGCCGGCGAAGCGAGCGGGGCTCGAAGATTTCGACGCCGGCAATGACGGCTCCGGTGACGGCGGGTTCGACTCCGGCGCGCACAACCTCGACTTCAGGCAGCTCGGGCACGCGTGCCTCAGCTGCGGCCGAGAAGCGTGCAGGCTTCGAGGGCGGCGGCCATCTCAGCGTGCTTCTTGCTGGTTCCCTGACCCGTCGCGCTGACCAGGGAGCCAACGGTGACCGTGGCAACGAAGACCTTCGAGTGGTCAGGGCCGCTTTCGGTGACAATGTAGACGGGAGCGCCCCCACCGCGATGCGCGGCGAGTTCCTGCAACGTCGTCTTGGGATCCATCGATGCACCGAACCGCGTCGGATCGGCTTTCAAGGGCGCGATCAGACGCATGACCAAGGCCGTCGAGACATCGACGCCGGCATCCAAGTAGACGGCACCGATGATTGCCTCGACGGTATCGGCAAGGATTGACGCCTTGTCGTTGCCGCCAGTGAGCATCTCACCGCGGCCCAGACGGATGTACTGGCCGAGACCGATACTCCGCGCGACCTCGGCCAGCGCAGCACTCGAGACCAGACTTGCCCGGCGCTTAGCGAGATCGCCCTCATCGAGGTGAGGGTAGTCCCGATAGAGCATGACCGTGACAGCCTGCCCAAGAATTGAATCGCCCAGAAATTCGAGCCGCTCGTTCGTCGGAATTCCGCCATGTTCGTAGGCGTATGACCGATGTGTGAGCGCGAGCTCGAAAAGCTCCGGGTTAATCGACACACCGAGGGCCGTCTGAAGCGACGAGCCCTCGGCCTGCATACCGGTCATGACTGGTATACCGAAAAGTATCGACTAAACGTCGGCGACCTTGCGGCCCTTGTACTCCATGAACAGCGGGGTGCCCGCGGAGTCTTCGACAACCTTGGCGCGGTGCGGAAGGCTGTAGGTGACCTTGCCGTTTTCGAGCGTCTTGACCAGCGTGGGGGCCTCGGCCTTCCACTGTGAACGACGCGCGTGGGTGTTGCTTCGTGACTGCTTCCGCTTCGGAACTGCCATGACTACTTCTCTTCTCTATCTGTTTCAGCATGAATGTCTTCATCCGTGCCGATGTCTTCGAATGCTTGGAATCCCGCAAGTGCGGACCACCGGGGATCGCGCGCTTCTTTCGGTTCAAGTACCGGGGATTCGGCAAGCCGCTGCCCGGTCTCCATATCGAGACCTGGGCAGTCCCGCCGGCAAACCGGCTGGAAAGGCAGTGACAAAACCACTGCATCCCTGATCAGAGGTTCAAGATCCACGTGGTCATCTTGAACTTCAAACTCAAAAGCTTCGTCTAAAGAGTACGCGAAAAGCTCCTGAAAATGAACTTGGCGCGGGAACTCGATGTCAATGAGGCATCGGCCGCAGATTCCGGATGCCTGTGCAGACAGATCTGCGGTCACCAAAATGCCCTCGTGGATCGCTTCCATCCGCAGGTCGGTGGGCATGATCGAGCCGGCTTTAACGGCGACGAGGCCCTCTCCGAGGTCTTCTGGAACGACTAAATCGAGATGGCGCTCGTGCATCGAGCCTGGCCGGTTGATGATGTCACGCACGTCAACCGTGTATGGCGTTTTCTTGAACTTGGTCACGAGGTACAAGTTTACGCTTGTGAAGATGGGAGCTTGCGCGTGTCGCGCGCCGCAGCGCCCCGGCCGCGCGGAAGAAGCGAAGCCGGCAGCACTGTGGCAAGAAAACGGGTGAACCGTGTTGCGCCGGAGTGCACGGCGCCGACGACGACGAGAAGATCGCGTTCCCTTTCCACGCCATCCACCCGAGCGCCTGGCTCCGGTCGGCGGTCATACCGTTCGCGCTCCTCGGCAACCAGCAGCCGCTCCAGAGCAGCCCGCTCCTCTGTGCCGCCCATCGCCGGCAGCTCAGCCAGCCGTGCCGCGAGAGCGCGCGGCGTTTGAGTGCCGTAGACACCGATCCGATGGTCCCGTGCCGTGTCGGTGAGCTCGAGCCACGCCACACCGGCATCCGTCTGGCCTGATCTGATGAGCGCGCGTCGACGGATGCGTCGCCCCTGGCGGATCATCAACGGCAGAAGCAGCAGGATGAGACAGCCGAGAACGGCGCCACCCACCTGGGCCACCGCGTTGACGGTCTGCGCCTGCGCCGCCTCGGCCGGAGTCGCCGTGCTCTGCCCCTGCGGCTGGTTGTCGGTCGGGCGCGGAATCGCGGTGGGCACAGCAGGACTCTGTGAACTTCCGGGCTGAGTGGATTGATTGGGCTTGGCGTAGGCGGGAACGGTTCCACGGCTCGGAGTCGGCTCAAACGGAACCCAGCCAATTCCCACGAAATACAACTCAGGCCAGGCATGCAAGTCGTGCGAGTCGATGGTGAAAGTGGTCGTGTTCGCCCCAGAACTGACGTCGCGGGTGCCGGGAAGATAGCCAACCGCGACCCGGGCCGGAATGCCGAGCGTGCGCGCCATGATCGCCATCGCCGACGCGAAGTGCACGCAGTACCCGGTCTTCGACTCCAGGAACGCACCGATGACTTGCACGCCCCCTCCCTCTGCACCATTTACAACGGGTGCCTTGGTGTCGTAGCTGAACCGGTAGCTCCTCAGGTAGTCCTGGAGCGCGACAGCGGCGTCGTAGTTAGTGGCCGAGTCGGCCGTCACACTCTGCGCCGTCTCATCGATGATGGCCGGCCGCGGCGATGGCACGTCAAGCGAGCCGAGGATCTCCTCTGGATAACTCGTGCCGGCCGTGCGAAGCTGCTCCGGCGTCGGTTTGAGCTGCAAAGCGGTGACCGTGTACTGCTGCCCCCTGGTGGTGCTGTTCGAACTGGTGATCACCTCAGCGGTGTCGTTCCAGAACCACCGGCCGTTCAATCCGTCGACGGCGACGGCGGGTGAGGGCGCCGGAAGCCAGGTCGTCGCGACCCCATCGATCACGACGTCCGTTTTCGACTCGGCCGTCGCGACACCCGCACCGAGCCCTGGCGGGCGGGTGAGCTGGTCGAGTGAAAGTTCGGTGCGCCCTGGCGGAGTCTGCGCCGTCCAGGTTGTGCCGACGAAACGGTCGAGGGTGAGCAGTTTGAAATACGGCAGGCTCTCGGCCGTTGTCGTGTAGTGGAGCACGGGTGTGGGATCGGGTCGCCGAAGATCTTTGCCGATGTCGACCAAGGGGCTGATCCCCGATCCAAACAGCAGGCCGCCGGAACCGCTGCCCACCAACGAGCCGACTCCGAGCGGGGGCATCACGACGCTCAGCACCAGTGCCGCGACAATGCCAACCCCGCCGACGACCACCGAACCGCCGACACGCCAGCGGTCGACCTGACCGCGTACCCGCTGATCGACCATCAGCAGCGCCAAATAGGCGGCAGCGGCAAGCATCAGCGTCACCACCGATGCTCCCCCGTCGATGAGCAGACCAGGCACAGCCAGCGGAATCAGCATCGGCGCCCCGGCCAGCGCGGGAGCGCGAAACGCGATCGCGAAGACATCCATCAGAATCGCCAGGAGCCCCGCTCCGACGACGAGCAGAAACAGGATGCCGTCGTCGACGGTGGCCGGAACATTCTGCACACTGATGGACTCGATCGCGTCTCTGACCAGCGAATCGAACCGGTCGAACGTGGGCGCGGTCGGAATGAGCCAGAGGAGACCGCTGCCCCGGCCGAAGAACAGGGTCACCATCATCAGGAACACGCCGACCTCGGCCAGCCCGGTCAGGCGAGGCCCCAGCCCCCGCGCACGGAGAAGGCCGCCGGCACCCAGAACGACCGCGGCAGTTGCCACCATCGGCAGCCACCAATCCGCGCCGTCGAGGATTGCGCCCAGCGCTGAAGAACTGACAGCGAAGAGCACCAGCAGAGCCACAACGAGCGGCCACTCAGCGCCCCGTACCCGCCGCTTCCTCCCGCGGCGCGGTGGCAGTCGCATCGAGGCTCCCCCGGCGCTCTCCGGCGCTCCAGAGGCGTCGGCGACGGATCCGGGCGGGGACTCAACAGTCATCATTTCTCCACCCTGCGCACGCTCATCGCCTGCTCCCACGCGCGGGCGAAGTCGGCTTCGCTGTGCACGGCCAGGCAGCGCCAGCCGGAATCGGCCAACCTGTCGACCATCTCCTCGGCCACGGTGTCGAGAACGAAAGCGATGGCGGGGTCGGCGTGGGCTCTCAGTGTGTCGAGAGTGTGGACATCCTGATTGTCGACAGCCGACAGAATTGCGAAAGTCGGCTCGACTCCACGGTCAGCCGACGATTCTGTGCGCCGGGCTGCCGCGGGAGCATCGTGCCCCGATGCGGCGACCGGAACAATCCCCGCGAGGCCTTCGAGCAGGCCGCGGTCCCCCTGCAGACCGGTGTAGGTGGCGGGCACGTCGCCGCGGCGCGAAGTCGCATCGGTGCCGGGGCCGTCCGGGGTCAACTGGCTCGGACCGAGCTCGATGACCTCGAGGCGATAGCCCGCTTCCAGCAGATGCACTCCAATCGAGGCGAGGAGTTCGATGCCCAGCTCGAAGGCGGCATCGGCAGGGTTCATCAGTTCGAAGCCCTTGGACGAGGTGGCGGATGCGGAGGACTCGGTCGTGTCGAGCACGAGACGCACCGACGGGTTGCTGCGCTGTTCTTCTTGCCGCACCATGATTTCGCCGCGTCGGGCGGTGGCCGGCCAATTCACGCGCCGCATCGGGTCGCCGGGGCGGTACTCCCTCGCAATGAGTTCATCGGCGTGCGGGTTGTGGTGACGTTGGAGTTCGTGGTTCGCCCCGTCGCCGCCGACAACCGATAACCCCGTTCCCGGGAGCCAGCTCACGTGTGGTGTCACCACGAGGTCGTGGGCCGACCCGCTGATTCGGCGGCAGAAGGCCAACCCGAACGGGTCGAACCGGGTGAGCACGAGCGGACCGATGTCATAGACCCCCCGCTCGTCGGGGATGAGGGTGTAGTCGACGGTGACTGCCTGTGGCCGGAGCGGCCCGCCACCCAGCACACCCCTGAGCCCGGGAAGTACCGCGGATTCCGGCCCGATCAGCCCCGCAGAGGTGAGTTCGGTCCAGTGAATGCCGCTGAGAGGCCCCGTCGAGAGATTCTGCACCCGAACAGACACCGTCACGGGGTAACCCGCACCGACGACCGGCGGGCGAAAGGCACGAGCAACCTGCACCCGAACCGGCTGCGCGCCGACCGCGACGGCCGCAACGACAGGAACGACGATGAGGGCGCTCCCAATGAAAAGCAGATCTTCTCGTGCGAGCAGAATCGCCACCGCCAGAACTGCGGCGCCCACAATGAGAAAGATCCTGCCGCGCAGAGTCAGCCGCGGAAACCAGACCGGAACCGCCGGTCGCCGTCGTGGAGACATCGTCGTCAGCGTGCGACGCTCACCGGAACGGGGGTCGCTGCCAGAATACGCAGCACGATCTCTTCGATGATCGGCGCGCTGTCTTGGCGATGATGGCCAACCGCCCGGCTGGTGGGCATGAGACGGTGTCCGAGCACGGCAACGGCCAGCGAGTCGATGTCGTCGGGCAGCACGTAGTCGCGCCCGTGCAGGGCGGCCTGAGCCTTTGCTGCCCTGATCAGCTGGAGTGTGGCACGAGGACTCGCGCCCAGCCGGAGGTCGCGATCGTCGCGGGTGGCTCGCACCACGGCGACCACGTACTCCTTGACGGCGCTTGAGGCGAAGACGTTGCGTGCCCCGACCATCATCGCTCTGAGTTCGTCGACCGACACCACTGCTCCGATTTCGGACAGCGGACTTGTCGTGTCGCGGGAATCGAGCATCGCGAGTTCTGACGACGTGTCGGGGTAGCCCATCGAGATCCGGGCCATGAACCGGTCACGCTGTGCTTCGGGAAGAGCGTAGGTGCCTTCCATCTCAATCGGGTTCTGGGTTGCGACGACGGTGAACGGGCTCCCGAGCGGGTAGGTGACGCCATCGACGGTGACCTGGCGTTCCTCCATGCATTCGAGCAAGGCCGACTGGGTCTTCGGGCTGGCCCGGTTGATCTCGTCGCCGATCACGATGTTCGCGAAGACCGCGCCCCGTTTGAACTCGAACTGGCGCTCGGCCTGGTTGAACACCGACACCCCTGTCACGTCAGACGGAAGCAGATCGGGGGTGAACTGGATGCGGCTGACGCTGCAGTCGACGGAGGCAGCCAAGGCCTTCGCAAGCATGGTTTTTCCGACACCTGGCACATCTTCGATCAGCAGGTGACCGCCGGCCAACAGCACCGTCAGCGCCGTGTGCACTGCGGAAGACTTGCCGTCGATGACCTTCTCGACGTTGCTGATGATGCGGGCGGCAGCGGCCTGAATCTCCGTGACCGAGGGGATGGTGCGCTCAGCAGCCCGTGAGGCGTTCACGCCCTGCGCGGTCGCCGCCTGTGCGCTGCCGGCTGCCGCGCCACCGTGCGCGCCGCGGGGTGTCGCCTCCTCGAGAGAATCAACGTTCTCTCGACCGACGCCCTGGTCGGTCGAGAGCGGAAGCGATCCCGGGTTCATACGCGCACCTGTTGCAGATAACGGGCGACGGCCGCGGGAACATAGGGGGCGATGTCACCGCCGAGCGAGGCCACTTGACGCACGAGCGAACTCGACACGTGGGCGTGTGCCGGGTCGGGCAGCAGAAAGACCGTCTCGACCGCGGCCAGGTTGCGGTTCACGATGGCCATCGGCGTTTCGTAGGCCACATCGATCTGAGAGCGGATGCCTTTGACGAGAACGCTGGCACCGACATCCTGGCAGTAGTCGACGAGCAGTCCGACGCTCCAGGATGCCACGACGATGTTGCCTGGCAGCTCGGCTTCGGCGATCGCTTGTTCAAGCAGTGAAACCCGCTGCGCGATGGGCAACAGGGCCGACTTTCCGGGGTTGTGCACGACGAGAACGTGAAGCTCATCGAACAGGCCGGCCGCCCGCCCAATCACATCAAGGTGCCCGAGCGTGACGGGGTCGAAGGAACCAGGGACAACGGCGATCCTGTGCATAGGGATCACACTAGCGCCACCGGTAATCCCGCGCTTCCCTCGGAGGCAACCTCCAAGCTTTGCGGCACCCTCTTGACCACGACGTCACGCACGACGCATCAGTGCGGGCGGCCGCGATCACGATGCACCATGCGATCGCGACGATGACGAGCCCGACAATTGACAGCGCTGCGTTCAGCACTACCAGCGTGATTCGGCCAGCGGCCGGGCCGTTGAGAGAGATTCCATTGACGAGTCGAAGATGAGGGCCGCGGGATCCCTCTGGCATTGCGTACAGACTCGCTTCTCGCAGAATCAGCTGAGCGCGCGCAGGTAGCGCCTCCGCACGATTCGCTGCGCAATCCGGAGCAGAGGGTAAAGAATGCGCCAGGGCTGCTGCGGTGCCGCCCGAGTCAACGAGCGAACGGTGAGGCGCACCTCCTCGCCGTGACGGTGGACGATGAACGCCTCCTCGCCGCAGACCGGGTGCCCCGGCAGGGTACGGTAGGCGAACCCGACTCGGTCTGGCTCCTCGACGACGGCGACGACTTCCACCGGCTCGATGACGGTCATTCCGAACAGACGTGCCGTGACGTCCACACGGTCACCGCTCGACACTGGACCGGTTGAGTCCACCGCAAACCCGCTGGCTGTCTTTACCCGCCAGCGGAGCACGTCTTCGGCAACGCGCTCCCACATGGCCTCTCCGCTTCCGATGACCGCCGACACGTCAGAGCGACGGAAATTGCGTTCGCTCGGCGGCCAGCGATCAAGTTGCGGATTCGTCATATTTGATCGCCTTCCCCGAGGCCAACCGTCGCGCAGCGCGATTCTCGACCATGGCGACGAGTGACTAAAAGTCATCGCGCCGAGCACGAACCCGAGCGAAACGGCCAGACCCACAATGAGCCGGCATCGACGGGTAAACATGCGCCCGAGCTTATCGCCACCTATTTCGATGGCACGATCGGTCCGACGCGCGAGCCGTGCTCTTCTGCACGACAGCAAGCGAACACGCTCTCTCTCATCGGGCGTAGGCCGCAAACTTCTCGATCGCCGCGGCGGTGACCGGTGTGAAAAAGTTCACGAGGTTGCCATCGGGATCGCGGAACAGCAGCGACCGGTTACCCCAGGGCATCGTCGTTGGTTCGTTCACGAACGTGGTGATCCAGCCCTGCAGTTTCTGGTATTCCAGGTCGACATCGTCCACGAGGAACTCGATGATCGCCGTGTGGTTGTCTGCCGGCCGCGCCGAGCCAGGCCCGAAGAGACCGACGGTGGCAGTACTCCCGATCGCAAGCGTTCCGCATGGAGTGCGCACCTCGGCGAAGTGCTCATTCAGGTGCACAGCGTCGCCGCCGGTGACGCGCTCGTAGAAACTGGCCAACGTCGCGACGTGGTCGGTGATGAGGCGGATAGAGACGAGATTCATGGGAGTTCCATTTCTGCCGGGACGATTCCGGCGTTTCCCATGGTGGAGGACGGCAGCGACAACCCCCTGTCGGTGTTTAGGCGACGAAGCAAAAAGTTTCACAGCATTGTCAGCTGCCGGACTTCGCCGTACGGAATGTCGAGATCCTCCGGTCGGAGCGCCCTCGGAGCCGGGACCTCCGCCGTCACAACGCTCGACGTGATGCGGTCAGTCCGAAACGCCCGGACACCGCCGCGAAGACGGCACCACCCGACCAAATACCAGTTCGTCGGTTTCCCGACGTAGCCCAGGGGCTCGACCTCGCGCGACGTTGTCGCACCGTCCCGGTCTTGGTAGCTGATCCGGAGCACACGGCCGGCGGAGAGCGCATCCGCAATCAAAGCAGGGACCGGCGGAAGAGCCGCATCCCACCCGAGCAGATGCACCCGTGCGGCAAGGTGTCGCGCGGCCGCGGCATCGCTGTCATGCATCGCAGCGACCAACTTCCGCAGTGCCGTCTGCGCTGCCTGCTGGAATGGGGTGCCTGCCATGCCTTCCAGCGCGACGGCCATCGCGACGGCTTCCGGCGGGGTGAAATTGACCGGTGGCAGCGTTCTCAGCGGGTCAAGGCAGTATCCGCCAGTGCGGCCGGGCTCCGCCCAGATCGGGGTGCCCGCCTGCTGGAGAGCACTGACGTCTCGCTCGACGGTGCGCACACTCACCTCAAACCGGTCAGCCAACCACCGACCGCTGCGCGGGCGCGGGGCAACGACACGCAACTCCTCCACAAGTGCGTACAAGCGATCCGTTCGGTTCATAGAACGACCCTAAGCCGCACCCAGCGGCATTGACCGGTGGTCACGGGAACGGCAGGACACGAGTCCAGATCGTTGCCACGGTCTCAGACGCTGTGCGGAGGGAGGATCCTGCGACCGAGGCATCGTAAAAGACCCGCTCCGTCATGCCAACCAGAGCCCTCACCAGCGCGTCCTCGTCGGAGCTGCCGTCGGGAGTCTCGACGGCAGCGGCGACAACGAGTGCCTGCAGGCTTTCGACGATTTCCTCGCGGGCCCCGTTCCACAGCTGGGCGATCACCGGCACGGAGGGCGACAGCTCGACGGCTGCCCTCATGACGGCGCCGTGACGGCTCCAGAGGTCTCGAGTCAGGTCGATGGCGCTCAGAAGCGCATCCTGAGGCAAATTCGGCAACGCTTTTTGCCGGGTGGAGACGGCGCCGCTCAGTTCGATGACGATCCGCTGCACGAGAGCCGCGAGCACGTCGTTCTTCGAGCGGAAGTAGAAGTAGAGTGCCCCGCGGGTGAGGCCTGCTGCCGTCGCGATCGACTCGACCGTCATCGCGTCAGCGCCGACCGCGATGAGCTGCTTCTCGGCCTCGTCGAGAATCGATTTTTCGCGAAGCTCGCCTTTCGACGGGGCCATGACGCGACGCCCGTTCTCGTCATACGCGTAGGGAGCCATCTCACTAGCGTAGAGCGTCAAGGAAAATCAACGCAACGTTGACTTTAAGAGACGGTGCGATGATTATTGGTTCATGACGAAAATCTTTTTGATTACCGGTGTCAGCTCCGGATTCGGACGAGCCTTTGCCGAGGGCGCCCTCGCTGCCGGCCACACGGTCGTCGGCACGGTGCGTCGCGCCGAAGACGCCGAGACTTTCGAGGCCCTCGCGAACGACGCGAGGGCGGTGCCGATCCTGCTCGACGTGACTGACGACGATGCGGTGCTCGCCGCGGTCGACGATGTCGAGAGACGAGTCGGGCCGATCGACGTCCTGATCGCCAATGCTGGATATGGCCACGAAGGCGTCCTGGAGGAATCGCCGATGTCGGAACTGCGCCGTCAGTTCGATGTGAATGTTTTCGGAGCGGTTTCCATCATCAAGGCTGTCCTGCCGGGCATGAGAGAAAGGCGCACCGGGCACATCCTGGGTGTGACGTCGATGGGCGGCCTCATGACCGTGCCCGGTCTCGCCTACTACTGCGGTAGTAAGTTCGCGCTCGAGGCCATCCTGGAGACTCTGGGCAGAGAGGTTGCCTCTTTCGGCATTCACGTCACGGCGGTCGCTCCCGGTTCGTTCCGGACCGATTGGGCCGGGCGATCCATGGTGCGCACCGCCCGCTCCATCGACGACTACGACGATTTGATGGACCCGATCCGCGCCAACCGTGAGGCTGCCAACGGAAACCAGTTAGGTGATCCCGCGAAGGCAGCGCAAGCAGTTCTCGCTGTCCTCGATAGCGACAACCCACCGGCCCACCTCCTTCTCGGCTCCGACGCGCTCCGCCTCGTTACCGCAGGACGCGCAGCGTTCACCGCCGAGATCGAACAGTGGTCCGAGCTCTCGCGCTCAACCGACCTCGTCGGTGGAGCGCAGATCGCCGGGTGAACACCCCTCCCATGCCTCCACCTGTACGCTACGTCACCATCCATGCCCATCTGCAGGCAATTGGGCGAGCTGGGCGTCAGACCGCACGGCCAGCCAGCGGGCGCTTCGAAACGGACTTGGCACGAGTTGATCCCCGAGCGAGTTGCCCGCAAGCGGAAGGACTTACGGGACCGTCGCCTCTTGTATACGACGAAGCTACCTGGCGCGACTGAGCGATGGCGTTTCGCAATCGCCTGTTTTCGGCATCTAGCGAACTCCCGATAGAGTAGGTAGGTTGGTCTAACTACTGAGAGTTGAATGCAATGAGTGAAGGTGTGGTCCGGGGCCGTCCGGCACGTGATCGTTTACTAAGGGCCGCAGCAGACTTGTTCTATGCCGATGGGATGGCTGCCACCGGTATTGACTCGATCACCGAGAGGGCAGGCGTCGCGCGGAAGAGCCTCTACAACAATTTCGCCTCAAAGGATGAGCTGGTGCTCGCCTATATTTGGGGCCGTCACCAGGAATGGCTGGAACTGTTTGAGGTGCGGGCGCGAGAGGCGCAGTCGGCGCGCGAACGAGTACTGGCCGTGTTCGACGCCTATATCGACCATGCGAATGCTGCCTACGTCCACGGGTTTCGGGGGTGCGGGCTGCTCAACGCGGCCGCCGAGCTACCTGTAGGCACTCCAGGGCGGATGGCGGTACGCGAGCACAAGGAACAGGTCGAGTCAATTCTGGCCAGCGAGCTGGCCGAAGTCATAGAAGCCGGACACGCGGCAAGCCTCGCTGAGCAACTGGCATTTGTGCTTGAGGGCGCGGTGGCGCGCGCTGGTTTGGAGGGTTCGGCGGAGCGTCTGATCCACGCCCGAGCGATCGCTGCCTCTCTGCTGGACGCGATGTGAGGCGCCAGCGGTTGCTCGCGATTGGCGCGATCACCTTCACCTCAATTTTGTGGGGCACCACGGGCACCGCCGCAACATTTGCACACGACGCCGGACCATTGGCTATTGGAGCTGCTGCGCTGGGGGTCGGCGGCATTCTTCAGGCCTTCGTTGCTGTCCCTTCGTTACTCAGCAGCCGCGGGCAGCTCCGTGCCAACTTGCCTGTGGTCGCCTTAGGTGCCTTTGCGGTGGCCATATATCCGTTGGCGTTCTACAGCTCAATGCACCTGGCTGGGGTGGCGTTGGGATCCGTGGTTTCCCTGGCGTCTGCCCCGCTGGCTTCCGGTGTGCTGGAACGGTTCGTACAGCGAACCCCGCTCAGCCGGTGGTGGTTGCTCGCCGCCGGACTCGGAGTCACCGGGAGCATCCTCCTTTGCCTCTCTAAAATGGTCCGCGACCCAAGCGATGCAGGGGCGACCCTTGCCGGCATCGCTCTCGGCCTGCTCGCCGGAATCACATACGCCACCTATTCTTGGTGCGCGCAGCGTCTCATGAGCCAGGGAATTAGCCGCGCTGCTTCGATGGGTGCGGTTTTCGGGACTGGGGGCGTCCTACTTATGCCAGTCCTGCTCCTGACCGGCGCACCCCTGATAGCCAGTAGTCAGGCATTTACTGTCGCAGCGTACATGGCTCTGGTACCCATGTTCCTGGGCTACCTGCTTTTTGGATACGGTCTTGCTCGCATCCCCGCCAGCACTGCAACCACCATCACCCTGAGCGAGCCGGCCATCGCCGCGATCCTAGCGGTGGCCATCGTCGGCGAACGCCTCAGCGTCATGGGCTGGACGGGTCTGTGCATTATTTCAGGGGCCCTCGCGGTCTTGGCAATTGCCCCCACCAACACGCGCACCCTCGTGCCGAGAGCCAGCATCCAAAATACTAGGCTGCCGGTGGGCTAAGAACCAGATAGAGCTCGGCGAGCATCGGGATAGAAACGGATGAAGATCATTTGCCGGACGGCCAGCGGGCACGGGTAATGTCGTTCTCTTCGGGTTGTTCTGGAGTCCTGGAACGGCGTCCAATGCGCAACTTCACTGCGACGACGACATTCGATGGTAAATCCTGGGTGTTCGTCATCCACCAACTTAATGCCGTCGGCCAAGTCCTCACTCATCAAGAGGTACCTCGGGAGGTACGGTCAGTAGCCGCTCTCTGGTTGAACGTGGATCCTCAGGCCGTCGATATCGGACGAATCACCTACAAACGCATCCACTGGTCCCGTCTCGCGTCCTGAGCACACACCGGTCACGGCCGAAGCTCTCGCTTGCCTGATGATCTGTCCCGCGAGGCGTATGTTTCAGACGATATTCGGCTCATCGAAGTCGTGGTCGATGGCCCCGTGGACGTGGTCGATCAATCGATGAGCGGCCATACCGCGATGCTCGTCGCCGCGAGGCGCCCAGACCTCGTGAACCGGTTGGTTTTGCTTGAAACCAGCGCCGGAGCAGACGGAGACGCTGAAAGCCAGAAGGCTAGGAGGCCATGGCCGACCAATTTTGCTCGTGGCTTGATCTGAGTCGGCCTAGGCTGACTGCACGCAAGCCGGACGTTGAGCTGGCACGGAATGGCGTGAAACCAATCGCGTTGACGCCTGCATTGAGATGCCTGGAAGCGGAGCGGCTAAGTGCAGAGTTCTCTCGTAGGCTCATTGCCGTGCCATACCCACAGATCCACCCCTTCGAAACCGGGCTGTTAACCATGCCCGACGGCAACCAGATCTATTGGGAGCTCTCTGGCAACCCGCTGGGCAAACCGGCGTTGTTCTTACACGGTGGCCCCGGGAGCGGGTTAGGGGCAGGCGGTTACCGAAGCAGGTTCGATCCGGAACGATACCTGATCGTCGGCATTGACCAGCGCGGATGCGGTCGCAGCCTCCCACTCGTCATCGACTCCCTCGATCAGGTTTCCTCGAACACCACCCAGACAGTCATTGCCGACATCGAAGCCGTGCGGACACACCTGAATGTAGATCGGTGGCTTGTTTCGGGGATCTCGTGGGGCACGACGCTCGCGCTCGCCTACGCCCTCTCGCATCCCGACCGGGTCACGGAGCTGGTCCTGGCAGCGGTGACAACCACCAGCCGGGCGGAGGTCGACTGGATCACGGAAACGGTCGGACGGCTCTTCCCGGAGGCGTGGGCACGTTTCGACAAACAGTCCGGTCGGCAGCCCGGGGAACGAGTCGTCGAGGCGTACGCGCGACGGCTTGCCCGTGGCGACAAGGACGAGCGCGACCGGGCGGCACAACAATGGGATGACTGGGAGTCGGTCCACATCTCATTAGACCCGAACTGGCGCTCGGGGCCGCTGCATGAAGACCCGATCCGTCGCCTCGTCTTCGCGACCCTCGTCACGCACTATTGGGCACACGACGGCTTCCTCCCCATCGGCGGCACTGCAATCCTCGAAAGGGTGAACGAGCTAGCCGGCATCCCCGCAGTCCTCATCCACGGACGACGCGACGTGAGCGGGCCGACAATCACACCCTGGTTGCTGCATCAAGCATGGCCAGCCAGCGATCTTGTCATCATCGAGTCAGAGGGGCACGGCGGCCCCCTTACGACAGAAGCCATGTGCTCCGCATCCGATGCATTCGTCAGCTAATGCAATCCTCAGCCACGGGCAGCACTCCCACCGGCAGCTGAGGCCGAATCAACGCCCGAGCACCGGGTGCAGATGCTCACTCTCAATCGCGATGCGGGCTTGCGCCGCAGCGGCCTCGAGGGCACGAGCAACCGGCGCACCACGCAGGGTCGCAGCGAGGAAACCAGCCATGAACGCATCGCCGGCACCATTTGTGTCCACCACGTCGGCGGGAACTGCGTCAATCTCATGCCGCGACCCGTCCGCTTCGAGCGCGATCGCGCCTGCCGCCCCGCGCGTGCACACCGCCAGGCGTGGGCCCCGCTCAAGGCAAGAGCGCATGAGTTCCCAGGGATCATCCGTTCGGTCGTCATTCATAAACACGGTCTCTGCCGCACGCAAAAATGGCTCATGGAACGCCGAAGATCCGTCGTAGTCGTGAAGGTCCACCCACAGCGGCGACTGCCCGAGTTTTCCGCGTTCCAGCAGGAGCACGCCGAGTTCGCTCAGGTCGATCACGGTGAGATCCGCTGCGGCTATCACCATCGCAATAGCGTCAAGCTCATCTTCCGCTGGCGTGGAAGGGGTCGAAACGTAAAGTGATACGCGGCCGCCGTCGTCGGTCATGAGGTTGACGTGGCGCTCGGTGCGGTCAGAGGCGATCGCTTCGACAGTGACGCCGGCCGTGGTGAGGGCGCGGCGGATCTGCTCGCCATCGTCGTCCGTCCCCAGAGGCGTGCACAAGTTCACGCCGATGCCGAGATGAGCAAGGTGCAGAGCCTTACCCGCCGAGGTGCCCCCGACTGTGTGCCAGGAGCGCCGCGCGAACTGCATGTGCGGCACAGGCTCCGGGAGGTGGTCAAGCACGATGAGGTGGTTCCACGAAGCGGGGCCGCAGACAGCAACCGCAGGATAAACAGACATGCGCCTATCCAAGCACCGCCAGGGGCCCGCCTGGCTAGAGTCACCTCGGCCGACAATCGAAATCTCCGAGCGGTACCAGCTGAAGCGTGCCCGCCTGATGCGCGCGGCGCCCGGCAAGGCCGCGACTCAGCCCTTACGGAGCCAGGAACGCTCAGACTCATCGAGCCGGCGACGCACAGCAGCGGCAAGCGGCGGGATGCTTGACAGGTCGGGATCGTCTCCGATGAGTTCCTGGGCGTGGGCGCGGGCCTGGGTAATCAGCTCGCCGTCGGTGGCGACGCGGAGCAGTCGCAGCGACGACTTGGCACCCGACTGCTCGCCGCCCAGAACATCGCCCTCCCGTCGCAGAGTCAGGTCTGCTTGGGCCAGTTCAAAGCCGTCGAGAGTGGATGCGACGGCATCGACACGCTCCCGCGCCAGGGAGTCGGCTGACGCGGTCGTCACGAGCAGGCAGAGCCCGGGAATCTCGCCGCGGCCCACCCGACCGCGCAGTTGGTGCAGCTGAGACACGCCGAACCGGTCGGCATCCATCACGACCATTGCCGATGCATTGGGCACGTCGACACCGACCTCGATCACCGTCGTGGCGACGAGAATGTCGATATCACCCGCCGCGAACGCGCGCATCGTGACATCCTTCTCGTCGCTGGACATCCGCCCATGCAGTGGTTCGATGCGTGCACTGGCGAGCTCCGGCTTGACACGCAGCTCGGCAAGCAATCCCTCGACGGTGGTCGGCGGCGTCTTCACATCGTCGCCTTCCGCCGACGGGGCTTCCTCCCCCGGCTCCCGCACCTTCGGCGAGATTGCGGAACAGACCACGAAGGCCTGTCGGCCCTGCGCGAGTTCCTCGGCGAGTCGGGTCCAGACGCGCATCGACCAGGCGGGCTTCTCGGCCAGGGGCACGACGAAGCTCTCGATCCCCTGGCGCCCGGCCGGAAGCTCGGCGATCGTGCTGACATCCAGGTCGCCGAACACGGTCATGGCGATGGTGCGCGGGATCGGGGTGGCCGTCAATACGAGCACATGCGGGGGCTGAGCGCCCTTCAAACGCAGGGCTTCGCGCTGTTCGACCCCGAACCGGTGCTGTTCGTCGACGACGACGAGTCCGAGATCGAAGAAGTGCACGGTGTCACTGAGCAGGGCGTGGGTGCCGATCACGATGAGGGCTTGACCCGACACCGTACGCAGCAACGCCTTCTTGCGTTCGGCCGTAGGAAGCTGACCGGTGAGCAGCGTCGGCATGAGTTCGGCCGCCCGGTCGGGTCCGAGCATGCGCACGATCGACCGGAGGTGCTGAGCCGCAAGCACCTCGGTCGGCGCGAGCAAGGCGGATTGCCCGCCCGAGTCGGCGACGGCGAGCATGGCCCGCAACGCCACAACAGTCTTTCCCGATCCCACTTCGCCCTGTACGAGCCGGTTCATCGGACCGCTCTCGGCGAGATCTCTGGCGATCTCGGAGCCCACCTGCTGCTGGTCACCCGTCAGCTCGAAGGGCAGGGTGCTGTCGAAATGATCGAGAAATCCGCCTCGCGTCGGCACCCGGGGCCGGGTTTCTCGTGCGCGGGCCGCGTTGTGCTGCAGCACCAGAGCGCATTGCAGCACGAACGCCTCGGTGAACTTGAGCGTGTCCCGAGCCGCCCGCCAGTCGCCATCCGCCGTCGGACGATGGATCTTCTCGAAGGCATCGCGCTGCGTGAGAAGGGTGCGCTCAGCGCGCAAGGCACCGGGCAGCGGGTCGGGCAGCGGGCCGAGACCGTCAAGAACGAGAGCAACCGTCTTCGCAATTTTCCAGCTCGGCATTGTTGCGGTGGCCGGGTAGATCGGAATTGGCGCTTCAACCCACCGACGTTGTGCATCGCTGTCGCGCGGGGGCGCGTCGGCGTCATCGGCGAAGAGCTCGTAGTCGGGGTGCGCCAGCTGCAGGGCACCCCGGTAGTCGGTGACTTTTCCGGCGAAGATGCCGCGCATTCCGCGGCGCAGGGCCTCGGCGCGCCACTTTTGGTTGAAGAAGGTGAGGGTGAGGATGCCGTTTCCATCGGAGATCTTGACCTCGACGATGGAGCCGCGCTTGGACTTCATGCTGCGTTCGCTGACCGACAGTACCTCGGCGACGATCGTGACGCTTTCCCCGCGCGGCAGTTCGTCGAGCGCGGTCAGCTCACCGCGACGGGCGTACCGACGCGGGTAGTGACTGAGCAGATCGCCGACGGTCTCCATGTCGAAGGCTTTGGCCAGCGCCTGGGCGGTGCGACCGCCCACGACCGCAGAAATCTTCGTGTCGAGGGTGGCATCGAAGATGAGGGGCTTGTCGGGTCCGGCGACGGATGCGACACCGATGGGCGGGTGTGCCGTGGTCGAGAGCGGCCCTGCAGGATCCATCGACGTCTCGCCAGGCAGCGGCGGAAGAAGCGGAGCGGAGTCAGTCACCTCCCTATCTTTTCATTCTCCGGCGCGGTCTGCCGATAGGCTCGAACTGAGATGACTCGAATTGTCGCCGGTTTCGCCGGCTCCCTGACCTTGGCCGTTCCGAAGACCGGCACCCGACCGACCAGCGACCGTGTGCGCGAGGCGATCTTTTCGGCGCTCGAAGCCCGGGATGCCCTGCGCTTCGCCCGCGTGCTCGACCTCTACGCCGGCACCGGCGGTCTCGGCCTGGAAGCCGCCAGCCGCGGCGCGCGCTCGGTTGTGCTTGTCGAGAAGAGCCAGACTGCCGCGGCCATGTGCCGCAAGAACACCGAGGCCGTTCTGAAAATGGCCCCGAACCGCGATGCACCGAAAATCTCGACCACGGGCCAGTCGGTGCAGGCGTTTCTCAACTCGGCGACCGCCGAGTTCGACCTCGTCTTTATTGACCCGCCTTACGATCTCGATGAGAGCGAACTGACCCAGAACTTGGCGGCGCTGGCTCCGCTGCTCTCCGAGGATGCCCTCGTGGTGCTCGAGCGGGGTTCGCGTTCGCCGGAGCCCGCGTGGGGCACCGGCCTCGTTCCCTCGCGGCGCAAGGCCTATGGCGAAACGATCGTCTGGTACGCGGAGCCGGCTGACGCTGACGACTGACCCCTGACCCGCTCCGGTTCAGTCGTGTCGCCACAGCCGCCTCGTTGGTCGAGGAGGCCGCCCGCGGCCGTCTCGAGACCCCGTGAGCCGACGTTTAGACGCAACCCAAGTCAAGAGATCGGCTCGCCGGGTCTCGAGATGCGCGCTCCTTCGTCGCGTGCTCCTCGACCAACGAAATAGTCACACTCGAGCGCGTTACTGGGCTGTTCTAGCCGACCGCGCCGTTCCAACCCCGGTAGGGGTCCCAGCCGCCCTGATCGTGCGGGGCGCCATCGACGAGAATCGCGCCGACTTCAGCCGTCACGACTCCGATCGCCCGAAACCCGACGGGCAGCGGCACATCAACCGGGAATGTCGCGAGAAGGCCGTGGTCTTCGCCGCCGCCGAGCGAAACCTCGATCCGCTCCCCCAACGTGCGTGAATCAAAGTCGATGCCGACGCCGCTCGCCCGGGCGATCCGTCCGGCGTCGATCGCGAGCCCGTCCGAGACGTCGAGCATCGCCGTGGCCCCGCCCAGTGCAGCGACCGGGCCCAGCACGACGGGAGGTTCGGGGCGAAGCTGAGCCGCGATGGCGTGCGGATGCGTGAGCTTCAGTTCTGCCGCACGTGCGGCATCCGGGTTGCCCGCGTCATCGACCCCGTGCCGAAACAGAAGCTCAAGCCCGGCCGCTGCCTCGCCGAGCCGACCGGCGATCGCCACCACGTCGCCGGGGCGGGCACCGGAGCGGAGAACTGGAGGCCGGCCGCCGAGGTCGCCGAATGCCGTCACGGCGAGGGTGAGGGTATCCGAGGCCGACAGATCGCCCCCGACGACACCACAGCCGGGCGACAGAGCTTCGCAGCAGGCCCTGAGCCCGTCGGCGATACCCTCGATCACGCTGATCGGAGTGTGCGGGGGTGCGGCGATGGCCACGACCAACGCCGACGGGGTCGCGCCCATCGCCGCGACATCCGACAGGTTGGTCGCTGCGGCCTTCCAGCCGAGGTCGTGCGGTGTCGACCAGGCGAGCCGAAAGTCAGGCCCGTGGATCATCATGTCCGTCGTCACGACGAAGCGACCGTCGGGCGCGGCGATCACCGCGGCGTCATCGCCAGGGCCGAGAAGTTCGGCGGTTGCCTGCGGAAGCCGGGGAAAGATGCGCGCGAGCACCTCCCCCTCGCTGAGGTCGGCCAGGGTCAGCGTGTCGGCACTGGCCGAGCCGAGCGAAGGAGTGGGGCCCGCAGCATTCGTCATATCTGAAACGGTAGCCTGAAAGGGATGACTCTCCGATTCCGCGCGCGCCATGCCGCACTCCGCCCTGCTTCGATCGCAGCACCCGTACTCTTCGTCGGCGTTCTACTGCTCTCCGGTTGCGCCGCGGCGGTTCCGCTGCAGCCGGCCGCTGATGCCACGAACGCGAGTTGCGCCGATGTCGTCGTGCACCTCCCCACCTCGGTTGCCGACAAGCCAGAGCTTGAGACGAATGCGCAGGGAACCGGGGCATGGGGAGAACCTGGCAATTCTGCCGTTCTGCTGCACTGTGGCGTGGCCGTTCCCGGACCGACGACGTTGCCCTGCGTGAGCATCAACGGCATCGACTGGATTGAAGACGACTCCGACGCACCCCTCTACCGGTTCACGACCTACGGGCGCGAACCGGCCGTCGAGGTCGTCGTCGACTCGAAAGCCGTCGCCGGTTCAACGGTCTTGGCCGACCTCACGAATGCGGTCAGCGTTCTCCCCGCCAGCGGGGCCTGCACCGGAGCCGACGACGTGGTGCTCCCGTCGGACGGAGCGACGCCGTAGGCGCGCCGCCACCATTCCGTTGATCGAGGAACGAGCGCCAGCGAGTGTCTATTAGGCATATGGGCCATTTCGTTGATCGAGGAGCGCGCGAGCTCGCGAGCACGCGTCTCGAGATCTCGCGAGCCAATCCTTGAACTCGGGTAGCGTTCAAACAGTGGCTCACGGGGTCTCGAGACGGCCGCGGGCGGCCTCCTCGATCAACGAAGTGGTCGGCTACGAACCGTGCCCGACCCGCGCGAGAGCCACCTCGATCAGCTCGTCGATCAACTGCGGATAGGTGTACCCGCTGGCCAGCCAGCAGCTCGGAAACATCGAAATGGGGGTGAAGCCCGGCATCGTGTTGAGCTCGTTGACGACCCAGCCGTCGGCGGTCAAAAAGAAGTCGACGCGGGCGAGCCCTGCACCACCGATCGCATCGAACGCGTGAATCGCCAGCGCCTGCATCTCAGCGAGCTCCGAAGCTGACAGCTCGGCCGGGCAGACCAGGTCGATACCGGCCGCGCCCTCATACTTGGCCGCGAAGTCATAGAAGTCACGACCGCTGACAACGACCTCTCCGGCGACGGATGCCCGAGTCGGCTGGCCGGGACGGTCCTGCAACACGGCGACCTCGATCTCGCGCCCGACCAGGCCCGATTCGATGAGCACCTTGTGATCCTCGGCGAACGCCGTCGCGAGGGCCGCCTCCAGCTGCGACGGAGTCGACACCTTGCTCACGCCAACGCTCGACCCGGCACGCGCCGGCTTCACGAACGCGGGAAGCCCCAGCTCGGCCAGGGCGCGTTCGGCCAGAGCGGGATCAGACGCATGGGCGTCCGCCGTGATCGTGCGCCACGGTGCGACGGGAACCCCGGCCTGCATGAGAACCGTCTTGGTGAAGTGCTTGTCCATGCCGAGCGCCGAGGCGAGAACGCCGGAGCCGACGTACGGCAGTCCGATCAGCTCGAGCATGCCCTGCAGGGTGCCGTCTTCGCCGAAGGGTCCGTGCACGATCGGAAAGACCAAGTCGACGTCGCCGAGCGCGCGCGTGCCACCGGCATCCGTCACCTGAAGCGTTCTGCTGCTCGCGCTGTCCGGCCAGATCACCCGGGTGCCGTTATCGACGACCTCGGGCATGGCGTTTGGGTTCAACGCAAATTTGGCCGGGTCATCCGTTTCAAGAATGAAGGCGCCCTCACGCGTGATCCCGATCGGGATGACGGTGTAGCGGTCGCGGTCAATTGCCGCCAGTACCCCGCCGGCTGTGGCGCAGCTGATCGAATGTTCGCTTGAGCGACCCCCAAAGAGCAGCGCTACCGTGAGCTTGTCCGTCATCAATCGTCCTTTCGCCCTGCGGTTCCCCAGAGTCGGTGGTCAGGTGGGGCGCGATGTCCCGCGGGTTCAATGTTCCGGCAAGCACCTGGCGTACCTGCTCGACAATGGGCATCTCGACGCCCTTGGCGCGCGCCAGTTCGAGAATGGGGCCGACGGATGCGAGACCCTCTGTAGTCTGCTGCATCTGCTTGGTGACATCGGTGATGCTGTAGCCCTGGCCGAGAAGCCGCCCGGCCGTGTTGTTGCGTGACAGCGGGGACTGGCAGGTGGCGATCAGGTCGCCGAGCCCGGCCAGACCGGCCAACGTTTCAGGATGAGCGCCGTAGGCGACGGCGAAGTCGGTCATTTCGACCAGGCCGCGGGTGATGATTGAGGCTTTGGTGTTCTCGCCATAACCGACGCCGTCGACGATGCCGATGGCGACGGCGATCAGGTTCTTCAGCACGCCACCGAACTCGGTGCCGATGACGTCGGTGTTCACGTAGGAACGAAAGTAGCGGGTGTTCGCGAGCATGGCGACGGCCTGCGCTGTTTCCAGGCTGCTCGACGACACGACGGCGGCCGTCGGCTGCTCCTTGGCAATTTCGAGCGCCAGGTTCGGGCCGGAGATCGCGGCAATTCGCGAGGGATCGATCGGCAGCACCTGCTCGATGACCTCGCTCATGCGCAGGCCGGTCGAGCGCTCGACGCCCTTCATCAACGACACGATGATCGCGCCGGGCGCGAGGTACGGCTCTGCGGCGATCAGATTCTCGCGCAGCGACTGGCTGGGTACCGAAACGAACACCTGCTCGGCTCCGGCGAGGGCCAGATCGAGTCGTGACGTGGCGCGCAGCCCGACCGGCAGGTTGATGCCGGGCAGGTAGTCGCTGTTGCGGCGCCCCTCTGCGATTTCTTTGGCGAGCTCTGGCCGGCGGGCCCAGAGCACGACGTCGGCGCCACCGTCGGCAAGAATCTTGGCGAACGTCGTTCCCCAGCTTCCTGCTCCGAGTACGGCAACACGGGTGGCAGGATGAACCTTAGGCTTCAAAACGGCCGGTCTCTTTCTGGTCGTGTTCGGCAGGGTTCCACCGCTTGGTCGGGGCTTTCTCACCGCGCAGGTCTTCGAGCAGCACCGTGATCGCGTCCATCACCACGGCAGTTGCCTCATTCAGCGTCGCAACATCGAGGCTCCGTCCGCGAAAGCGTGACAGGTCGACCGGGTCGCCGATCTTGACCGTGATCGTCTTGCGCGGAAACACGCTGATTTTCTTCGAGTAGCGCGGCATTAGCGCCTGGGTGCCCCAGTGGGCTGCGGGAATGATCGGAATGTTGTGCTCAAGCGCGATGCGCACGGCACCGGTCTTGCCGCGCATCGGCCACAGGTCGGGATCGCGCGTCAGCGAGCCTTCCGGGTAGACGACGACCATCTGACCCTTGTCAACGAGTCGCTCAGCAGCCTTCACCGGTTCGCTGCCACGCACCGAGCCGCCCCGTTGCACGGGAATCTGCCCCGACTTGGTGAGCAGGTAGCCGATGACCGGAATCTTGAACAACGAACCCTTCGCCATGAACCGCGGCAGGCGACCAAGTTTCCAGGCCACCACCCCCATCACAACGGGATCGATTTCGCTGTAATGGTTCGGTGCGAACACGAATGCGGTGCTGCGCGGAAACTTCTCCCGGTCACT
This sequence comes from Glaciibacter kafniensis, assembly GCF_039538945.1. Classification (NCBI taxonomy): domain Bacteria; kingdom Bacillati; phylum Actinomycetota; class Actinomycetes; order Micrococcales; family Microbacteriaceae; genus Glaciibacter; species Glaciibacter kafniensis. The sequence continues at coordinate 1,115,080 of NZ_BAABCN010000002.1, forward strand.
GATCTCGTACTTGGCGACGAGATTCATGAACGGCAACGCGATCGCGGCGAGCAGCCAAAAAATCGACGGACGGCTTTTCTCCGAGCGCACGCGCTTGCCGGAACCAGCCGTCGACGCAGGCGTGGGATTCGAGGGCGTGGGATTCGCGGGTGTGGGATTCAACGGCACAGCCCTATTATCCTTCGAGATCGAAGTCAGCCCCCAACAGCTCCAGCTTGGTGATGAAGTTCTCGTAACCGCGCGAGATAATTCCGACGTTGCTGACGGTCGAGGTGCCCTCGGCAGACAGCGCCGCGATGAGGTGGCTGAAGCCACCGCGCAGGTCGGGAACCTCGATGTCGGCGCCGTGCAGCTTCGTCGGGCCGGTGATGACAGCCGAGTGGTTGAAGTTGCGCTGGCCGAACCGGCACGGGTGACCGCCGAGGCATTCCTTGTGAATCTGAATCGTCGCACCCATCTCGACCAGGGCGTCGACGAAGCCGAAGCGCTGCTCGTAGACGGTCTCGTGCACGATCGACACGCCGTGCGCCTTGGTGAGGGCGATCACGAGCGGCTGCTGCCAGTCCGTCATGAACCCGGGGTGCACATCCGTTTCGATGATGACGGGCTTCAGCTCTCCACCGGGGTGGTAGAAACGGATGCCGTCGTCGTGGATGTCGAACGCGCCACCGACCTTGCGGAAGACGTTCAAGAAGGTGATCATTTCGGCCTGGCGTGCCCCGCCGACGAAGATGTCACCGTCGGTTGCCAGCGCTGCAGCAGCCCAGCTTGCGGCCTCGTTGCGGTCGAAGAGCGCGCGGTGCTGGTAGCCCTCGAGACGCTCGACGCCCTCGATGCGAATCACGCGGTCGGTGTCGACGGTGATGATCGCGCCCATCTTCTGCAAGATGTTGATGAGATCCATGATCTCCGGCTCGATCGCCGCGCCCTTGAGCTCGGTGATTCCCTCGGCCCGCACGGCGGTGAGCAGAACCTGCTCTGTCGCACCGACGCTCGGGTAGGGCAGGTCGACCTTGGTGCCCTTGAGACCGTTGGGTGCGGACATCCGGATGCCGTTGGCCTGTTTCTCGACGACGGCACCGAACTTGCGCAGCACGTCCAGGTGGTAGTCGATCGGACGGTCGCCGATGCGGCAGCCGCCCAGGTCGGGAATGAACGCCTCGCCGAGACGGTGCAGCAATGGGCCGCAGAAGAGGATCGGGATGCGTGACGAACCGGCGTGGGCGTCGATGTCGGCGTAGTGCGCGCTTTCGACGTTGACCGGGTCGAGAATCAGTTCGCCTGGCTCGTCGCCGTCGGTGACCTTGACGCCGTGAACCTCAAGCAGCCCGCGCACAATGCGCACGTCGCTGATGTTCGGAACGTCTTTCAGAACGCTCGGCGACTCACCGAGCAGAGCCGCGACCATGGCCTTGGTGACCAGGTTCTTCGCACCCTTCAGCTCGATACGCCCAACCAAAGGGATACCGCCGCGGATGGTGATCCGATCACCGAGGAGGCCGACGGCTGCGCCATGGTTCTGCGCGTCTTGACCGAGTGTGCTCACAAATTACCTACCTTGCAGGGAGAGTGCGGGGGCGCCATGACTCCCGCTGGGATTCGAATTCAGAAATCCGCGCCTCATCGCGCAGGGTCAGGCCGATGTCGTCGAGACCTTCGAGCAGCCGCCATCTAGTGTATTCGTCGATCTCAAATGAGACTGTGAGGTCGCCGAGTCGTGCTGTTTTGTCCAACAGATTGACGGTCAGTTCAATTCCCGGGCTCGCCTCAATGGCGCTCCACAGCAGCTCAGCGTCTTCTTCGGTAATCTGGCCGGCGACGAGGCCCTGCTTGCCGGAGTTGCCGCGAAAAATGTCGCCGAACCGGGGGCTGAGCACCACGTCGAAACCGTAGTCGCGCAAAGCCCAGACGGCGTGTTCGCGCGAAGAACCCGTGCCGAAGTCGGCGCCGGCCACGAGCACGCGGGCCCCCTGATAGGCAGGCTGGTTCAGCACGAAGTCGGGATCGGCGCGCCAGCCGGCGAAGAGCGCGTCTTCGAAACCGGTCTTGGTGACGCGCTTGAGATACACCGCGGGGATGATCTGGTCTGTGTCGACGTTCGAGCGGCGCAGTGGCACGCCGACGCCGGTGACTTCGCTGAATTTTTCCATGACTATTTGGCTCCGTCCAGGGTCAGGTCGTTCTTGGCAGTGGGGTCGAGGTCCCAGGGGCTCGACAGGGTGCCACGGATGGCTGTGGCTGCGGCGACGAGCGGAGAGACCAGGTGGGTGCGCCCGCCCTTGCCCTGTCGGCCTTCAAAGTTGCGGTTGCTTGTCGAGGCGCAGCGCTCCCCCGGTGCCAGCTGGTCAGGGTTCATGCCGAGGCACATGGAGCAGCCGGCGAAACGCCATTCGGCGCCGAAGTCGGTGAAGATCTTGTCGAGGCCTTCAGCCTCGGCCTCGAGGCGCACACGGGCGGAACCGGGCACGACGAGCATCCGGATGCCGTCGGCCATCTTTTTGCCCTTGATGATCTCGGCTGCGGCGCGCAGGTCTTCGACCCGGCTGTTGGTGCAGGAGCCGAGGAAGACCGTGTCAACACGGATGTCCTTCATCGGGGTGCCGGCGACGAGGTCCATGTATTCGAGCGCCCGCTCAGCGGCCGAACGTTCGTTGGCGTCGCTGATATCTGCCGGGTTCGGAACGGGCTCGGAGAGCGAGACACCCTGACCGGGGTTGGTGCCCCAGGTGACGAACGGTTCGAGCGTGTCGGCGTCGAGGATGACCTCGGCGTCAAACGTGGCGCCGTCATCGGTGGCGAGGGTGTCCCAGTAGGCGACGGCGTCGTCCCAGTCCTGACCGGCGGGCGCGTGGGCACGACCCTTGAGGTAGTCGTAGGTGATTTGGTCTGGCGCGACCATTCCGGCGCGGGCGCCGGCTTCGATCGACATGTTGCAGATCGTCATGCGGCCCTCCATTGAGAGGGAACGGATGGCACTGCCGCGGTATTCGAGCACGTAGCCCTGGCCGCCGCCGGTGCCGATCTTCGCGATGACGGCGAGGATGATGTCTTTGGCCGTGACGCCGGGGCGCAGGGTGCCGTCGACCGTGATCGCCATGGTCTTGAACGCCTTGAGCGGCAGCGTCTGCGTGGCCATGACGTGCTCGACCTCGCTGGTGCCGATGCCGAACGCCATCGCACCGAAGGCGCCGTGGGTCGAGGTGTGCGAGTCGCCGCAGACCACAGTGATGCCGGGCTGGGTCAGGCCCAGCTGCGGGCCGACGACGTGCACGATGCCCTGCTCGATGTCGCCCAGGGAGTGCAGGCGAACGCCGAACTCCTCACAGTTGCGGCGCAGGGTTTCAATCTGCGTGCGACTGGTGAGGTCGGCGATCGGCCGGTCAATCGCCAGGGTCGGCGTGTTGTGGTCTTCGGTGGCGATCGTGAGGTCGGGGCGCCGCAGGGGCCGACCGGCCAAGCGCAGGCCGTCGAAGGCCTGTGGGCTGGTCACCTCGTGCACGAGGTGCAGGTCAATGTAGATGAGGTCGGGGGTGCCGTTTTCGCCCTTGGCGACCAGGTGCTTGTCCCAGACCTTTTCGGCCAGGGTGCGGGGGCGCTCGCTCAACGTTGATGCGTCATTCATGGTTGTAGTTCTTCCTCAAAAAGGTGGTGGTCAGCCAACGACAGACTCCGCGACGAGGGAGGCCTTAGAACGAGGACTCGTCGCGGCACAGAAGAAGAAGTCGACCGGACAGCATAGTTTCAGGCTAACACTTCGATGGGGCGCGAATGTGACCCAACGACGATCGCCGTCAGGTTGTCACGCCCCCGATGATCGAGCGCCGCTGCCACCAACGCTTCGGCGACGGTGACTCCCCCACCGTTCTGTGCGGCAGTTTTGCCGGTCTCATGCGCGGCGAGAATGCGGGTCATCCGCTCAAGGGACAGCTCGTTGCTTACCCCGTCTGAGCAGATCAGGAATGTCTGGCGGCCATCGATCGGAATCAGCCAGACGTCGGCATCCGCATGGTCTGAGAGTCCGATCGCGCGGGTGATCACGTTGCGTTCCGGCCAGCTCTCCGCGTCTTCGGGCCGAAGCAGGCCGGCATCGATCATGGCCTGCACCGCAGAATGGTCGACGCTCAACTGGCGGAGAACGTGGCCGTCCCAGGTGTAAACGCGGGAATCGCCGATGTTGAAGGCCATCCAGCACAGGCCGGTGCCCTCGCCGGCATCCACGATCGCGACCCCGGCCAGCGTTGTGCCGGCCACGGCCGAGCCAAAGTCGTCAGCCGAACTGAGGTCGTGCACCGCATCGTTCGACGAATGGATGGCGTCGAGAATGCGTTCCGGTGTCGAGGGCACGTCACGTTCGATGTGCTCCTCGAAAACGCGCACCACCGTTTGGCTGGCCACTTCACCGCGCGCATGTCCGCCCATCCCGTCGGCGACGAGAAAGACAGGGGACCCGGCGAGAAAGCTGTCTTCGTTCACGCTGCGCACGAGGCCGATGTCGCTGTGTGCGCTGAAGCTGAGATGCGTGTGCTCTGTGGCAAGAATCAGGTCGGATTCCCCGTGTTCGCCCACCAACGCTCCGTTCAAATCTTTCGCCAATACTGTCGACGTCTCTCGTGTTAAGCGCGACATCCGGTGGTGCGACAACGTCAGTTGTCACAACCACCGGATGTCCACCGTAGCAATTGCAGAGAGAGTTACTCGCTTTCGACCGGGCGAATCTCCTCGGCCAGGGTGTGACCGCGGCGGCGGGCATCCCGGTTTGCCTTGATCAGGCTGGCGATTGTGGCGACGGCCATCGACGCGATGATCACCGCGAGCGACGTCCAGGTGTCGATCTCGGGCGCCCACTCGATTCCCTGGCCGCCGTTGATGAACGGCAGCTCATTGGTGTGCATGGCGTGGAAGACCAGCTTGACGCCGATGAAGAAGAGGATGAACGCGATGCCGTACTTGAGGTATTCCAGACGTTCGAGCAGCCCGCCGAGCAAGAAGTACAGCTGGCGCAGGCCCATCAGCGCGAACACATTGGCGGTGAAGACGATGAACGGGCTTTGTGTGATGCCGAAGATGGCGGGAATGGAGTCAAGCGCGAAAATCAGGTCGGTCGTGCCGATCGCGATGAAGACGATCAGCATGGGAGTGAAGAACTTCTTGCCGTCGATGACCGTGCGAACCTTCGCTCCATCGAAGTCGTTCGAGACGTTCATGTGGCGACGCAGAAAGCCGATCAGACGGTTCTCCTTGTCGGCAGCCTCGTCTTCCTTTGCGATCGCTTGGTGTACGGCGGTGTAGAGCAGGAAGGCGCCGAAGATGTAGAAGATCCAGCTGAAGTTCTCGATCAGTTGGGCGCCGAGCAGAATGAAGATTCCGCGCAGCACCAGAGCGATGATGATTCCCACCATCAGCACTTCTTGCTGGTACTTTCGGGGCACCGAGAACCTCGCCATGATGATGACGAAGACGAAGAGGTTGTCGATCGACAGGCTGTACTCGGTGAGCCAACCTGCCAAGAACTGACCGGCGTGCTCCGCTCCGCCGAAGATCAGCATCAGCAGAGCGAAGACCAGGGCGAGGACGACGTAGAAGCCGACCCAGAGGCTGGCTTCCTTCATCGAGGGAACGTGCGGGCGCTTGTAAACGATGAGAAGGTCGGCGACCAAGATGAGGGTCAAAACGACGAGGGATCCGATTTCAAACCAGATCGGGAGGGCAAGAGCCACGGGGAGCCTTTCAGCGGTCGGGGTGCGGGCAGCACAATTCCCGAAAGTCTCTCCCGCACTGAAAAACAGTGCCACCGCGCCCGGAGCTACAACGGTGCAGCCCGTATTGACGATCGCGGTATAGAACCTGAATCAGGTTCAGAGGGATACTCCCCTTCGCAAGAGAAAAGTCTACCGGATCGCGGCTGTGCCGGAGTTCGCGGAGCGAGCCGCGTGGCGTCTCTCACAGCTGGGGGGTGAGAGTGAGCGGCGGAAGTGGGTTGTCGAGATTCTTGCCGCCCCGATAGCGGGTCGCGACGTGCGGCTCGCTCAGGCGCGGTTCGCCACCGAAGAGTCGTTCTCGCAGCGTTTCGCCGTCGACGTAGGCGTCCCGCAACCGGCCGCGTTCCCGCAGGAGCGGCACCACGAGTTCGATGAAGTCTTGGGCCGTGCCGAACGAGTGATACTGACGCAAGTTGATCCCGTCGATTCCGACGTCGTCAAGCCAGGATTCGATGGCATCTGCGACGATGTCCGGAGTGCCGACGACAAAGAACTGTTCGTCCCAGGACTCGTCTATCGTCACCAGAAAATCACCGATCGTCTGATCCACTGGAAGGAACGCCGCGAATGGAAGATCGGCTTTACCCTCCCGACGCAGAGCCTCACCGACAGTGATCTCCGACGGATGCCCGGTGGGATCGAAGGGCAGACTGGCATGGGCCAGGCGTCCCTCGATGCTCGAGAATTGCTTGTACAGACGCAGTTTCTCGTGGGCCTCCTCGTCGGTGCGACCCACGACGATCCCCGCTTGCACGATGAACTTGATTGCGTCTTCGCCCCGGCCGTTCGCCGCCGCCGCCGCGCGCATCTCGGCGATGCTCTTCTGCACCCCGCTCGGGGTTGGCCCTCCGGTGAACACGACCTCGGCATGGCGACCCGCCAGCGCAGCGCCGGCTTTCGATGCAGTCGCTTGAAACAGCACTGGCGTGCGCTGACGCGAGGGTTCGGAGAGATGGGGCCCGGCCACACTGAAGTGTTCCCCGACGTGGTTGATGTACCTGACCTTTCCCGGATCGGAATAGGCGAGATTCTCCTTGTCGGCGATCACCGCATCGTCGTCCCAAGAGCCTTCCCACAGCTTGTACAAGACGTCGAGGTACTCATTGGCGATTTCGTAACGACGATCGTGGGCAATCTGGTCGTCGTGTCCGAAATTGCGGGCAGCATTCGGCAGATACGACGTGACGATGTTCCAGCCGATGCGGCCCTTGGTGAGGTGATCGAGGGTGCTGATCCGACGCGCGAATGCGAACGGCGGCTCATAGCTGGTCGAGAATGTCACGCCGAAGCCGAGGTGTTTGGTGACCGCGGCCATCGCAGGGATGACCAGAAGCGGGTCGTTGCTGGGGATCTGGAGGCCCTCCCTGAGCGCGGTCTCCGGGCCGTCACGAAAGACGTCATAGGCTCCGATGACATCGGCAAGAAACACCGCGTCGAACCCGCCTGCCTCCAGCAGCCTGGCCAATTCGATCCAGTAATCGATGTCATTGAATCGTTGGCGGTTGTTCTCCGGAAGCCGCCAGAGACCATGGGTGATGTGACTCACGCAGTTCATTTCGAAGAGATTCAGGATGAGACGCTTCGGTGCCACGGTCATGACTTCGCCTCGATCGGTTCAACATATGTCTGCGATATCGGGGATCCGTCGCTGAAGGCACCCCGGTAGCGGGCCGCCGGGTGGCGGTCGTTGATCAACGACTGCCCGAAGAGCTTCTGCCGCAACGTTCCTTCGCTGTACTCCGACTGGGCGAGCCCCCTGGCGCGCAAGACGGGGAGCACCTTGTCGGCGAACTCGGCGAACGAGCCGGGGATCACCCAGTTGATGACGTTGATTCCGTCGACGCCGGCCGCCTGCCACTCCGCGATCGTGTCGGCAATGCTCTCCGGCGTCCCGACGATGCGCGTGTCGCGGGAACGGGACAGGGCAAGGTCGGCCACGATCGGCTCGCGATCGGTGATGTGCTGAGAGACCCATTCCACGAAGCCCTTGGCCGTGTTCGTGTCGACATCCTTCAGCGGGGTGTCAGCGGCGTACACCCGGCCGGTTTTGTCGACGATCGCGGAATGCGCGGAGTACCCATCGACACTGACGTACTGCTCATACTCGAGCGCCTTCGCCTCTGCCTCTTCCTGGGTGTCACCGATCACGAAGCTCAGGCCCTGAAAGAACTTGATGTCGTCGGGGTTGCGGCCGTACGAGACCGCCAAGCGTCGCGTGTCGGCGATGAGTTCGGCTGCGATCGCCGGCGACGGGGCGATGATGAACGTCGCTTCGGCGTTGCGGGCCGCAAACCTGCGCCCCGACTCTGACGACCCGGCCTGGTAGAGCAGGGGTGTGCGCTGCGGCGACGGGGAGGGCAGGTGCGGCCCTTCAACCCGATAGCGCTTGCCGACGTGGTGAATCTTGTGAATTTTCGACGGATCGGAGAAGACGCCGCGTTCCCGGTCCTTGATGAGAGCATCGTCATCCCATGATCCCTCCCACAGCTTGTAGGTGACGTCGACATACTCCTCGGCCCATTCGTAGCGCTCCGCGTGGTCGGTGAGCTTCGGTAGCCCGAAATTGCGCGCGCCGTTGTCTTGCACGCCCGTCACAATGTTCCAGGCGATGCGGCCGTTGGAGATGTGGTCGAGTGTCGACAACTGGCGCGCGAAGTTGAACGGATGGTTCTGTGCCACGTTCGAGGTGAGCGCGAGTCCGATGTGCTCCGTGTGCACCGCGAGAGCGCTGAGCAGCACGGTGGGGTCGTTGCTCGGAATCTGCAGGCCCTCCGTCACATACACGTCGAAGTCGGCATCCGCGTCGCCATACAGACCGCTCACATCGGCGAAGAACATCGCGTCGAATTTTGCAGCTTCCAGAAGCTTCGCGAGGTCGATCCAGGTATTCACATCGTTGAACTCGGTTTGGCCGGCATCCGGTCGGCGCCACTGTCCATGATGGATGTGGGAGGCCGTGTTCATCACGAAGGCGTTGAAATGCAGGGGGGTGGTTTTGGAGCTCATGGGACTTCCGTTCTCGACGTTGACGATGTGTGGGGTCAGAGCGACGTCAACGAGTTGACGAGCTGCTGGGTGTACGGATGCTGCGGGCGGTTGAAGATCTGATCGGGAACGCCTCGTTCGACGACCACTCCGTCTTTCATCACCAGCACCCGGTCGCTCAAGTGGCTGATGACACCGAGATCGTGGGAGATGAAGAGATAGCTGAGGCCGAGCTGTTTCTGCAGAGCGACGAGCAGATCGAGCACCTGGGCTTGGATCGTCACGTCGAGTGCCGACACCGCCTCGTCGAGCACGATCACATCGGGTGAGGGAGCCAAGGCCCGAGCGATAGCGATGCGCTGGCGCTGCCCGCCGGAGAGCTGCAGAGGAAATCGGGGCAGGATGTCGGGGGTCAGGCCGACCTGGCCGATCAGCTCCAGCACCCGTTCCGTCTTGTCAGCCGGGCTGAGGTCCCTCAGCTCTGACAGGCTGTCGAGCAGGATCCGTTCGGTGTTCCAGCGCGGATCGAACGAGCTCAGCGGGTCTTGATAGACGACGGAGATCCGGGTGCGCAGTGCTCGGCGTTGTGATTCGCGGAGTGACGACCACTCCTGTCCCAGCAGGGTCACCGATCCGCCGTCGGTCGGCGTCAGGGCGAGGGCGAGCCGCGCCGTCGTGCTCTTTCCGGAGCCAGACTCCCCCACGATGCCGAGTGTCTCGCCGCGTTCCAGACTGAACGAAACGTGATTCACCGCCGTGCTCACCGACCCGTCGGGTGCAGTGAAATGCTTGATCAGATCGGTTGCTTCGAGCACGGGACCCGTGAAATCCGTTCGGGCGGTGGCGGCTCGTCTCGGTCGCGGACGCGCCGCGATGACGGACGGGGTGGAGAGCGGGGGCCCGAGCGGACGGCCGCGGGTCGCGGCACTCGGCACCGCGTTGATCAGCCCTCGGGTGTACTCGTGTTGCGAAGAGTGCAGAACCTGTGCCGCGTCGCCCTGCTCGACGACGTGCCCGCCCTTCATGACCAGAATCTGGTCGGCGAGATGGGCGACGACCGAGAGGTCGTGACTGATCAAGATGATCGAGACGCCGCGCTGTTTCATCTCCGTCAGGAGTTCGAGTACCTGGGCTTGAACCGTCACGTCGAGCGCTGTCGTCGGTTCATCGGCGATCACGATCTCGGGATCGAGCGCGATCGCCGACGCGATCAGGGCGCGCTGGCGGAGTCCGCCAGAAAGCTCATCCGGACGCTGACGCGCCCGGCTCTCGGGCAACGGAACTCCCACCGCGGCCAACAGGTCGACTGCCTGACGGCGGCGGGTCGTTCGTGTCCCCCAGCCGTGCAGACGCAGGGCCTCCTCGATCTCCTTGCCGACCGGTCGCAGCGGATCGAGTGAGACGAGGGCATCCTGAAGCACAAACCCGATGCGCTTGCCTCTGATGCTGCGCCACTGGCGCGGCGTCGTGTGGGTGAGGTCGACGTCGCCGAGCGTCAGGGCATCCGTTTCAACCGTCGCGTTCGCACCGGCGAGGCCGACGATCGCCCGGGCCGTGACGCTCTTGCCCGAACCCGACTCCCCGACGATGGCCAAGCAGGTTCCGGGCGCCAGGTCGAACGAGACGTCGTGCACGACGTGGTGCAGGCGCCCACCGCGTGCAAAACTCACGTTCAGATTCGAGACAGACAGGCGTGCCTCGGTGGGCGACCCAGAAGCGTCACTCGAGAGGGAAATCGTCTCCAGCGGAGCCACGGATTCACGAATGACAGTCATTTCTCTCCCTTTTCAAGCGCTGCTTGGATGTGTTTGCCGACCGTGGTCGCGGCGAGGGCGACGATGACGATGACGAGACCGGGAATCACGGTGAGCCACCAGGCCTGCGTGAGGTAGAGGCGACCCGCGTCGAGCAGCGCCCCCCATTCCGACGACGGCGGTGCCACCCCGAGCCCCAGGAATGACAAGCTCGATGCCCAGACGATGGACTGACCGACCGACAGCGTCATGATCGCGACGAGCGGCCGCACCGCGTTCGGAAAGATGTGCTGGCGCAGGATCTTGCTCCGACTGTGCCCCAGGGCGACAGCCGCCTCGACGTACCCTGACCCCTTGGCCGTGAGGATCTGCCCGCGGATGATGCGGGCGTACCCAGGCGCGGTTCCGACGCCAACGGCCAGAACCAGAGTCAGGGCAGAGGGACCCATCAGCGCAACCAGGAGCAGTGCGAGCAGGAGGGTCGGAAACGCGAACAGCACCTCGACGACGCGATTGACGGTGCCTGACACGAACCGGCCACTCAGCGCGGCCAACGACCCGAGAATCAGAGCAAGGCTGAGGCTGACGACGGTGGCGCCGAGGCCGATGAACAGTGATTCCCGTGCGCCGAAAATGACTCGGCTGTACAGGTCTCTGCCCGCTTCGTCGGTGCCGAACCAGTAACCGAAGCTGGGCGCGTGCAATGCATCGGCCAGATTGAGCGCGGAGGGGTCATGGGTGGCCAGGGCGGCCGGCCAGATCAGGGCGACGAGAAAGAAGACGATCGCCACCACCGACAGGATGAGAGAGAGCGGCAGTCGTTTGATCGGGAGGGGCGAGCTGGTGAGTGAAGTGACTTCCAGGGTGGTCATGAGCTGGTCAACCTCGGATCGATCAGACTGTATGCCAGGTCGACCACAAGGTTCGCGATGACGTACAGAGCGGCTATGAGAACGACAATCCCCGTGACGACCGGCATGTCCTGGGCGTTGACCGCCCCGACGAGTACCTTTCCGATGCCGGCCCGCGAGAAGACGGTTTCCACGACGACAGCACCGGAGATGGTGGCGCCGAGCGCCCACCCGGTGAGGGTGACGGCCGGGAGCGAGGAGTGCCGGAGCACATGCCGCACGCGGATTCCCCAGTCCCCCATGCCGCGCATCCGGGCAGAGATCACGAACGGTTGAGTGAGCGCCCGTTCGAACTCGGTGCGTGTCGCCTGCCCCATGAATCCGGCGAGTGGAATGGCGAGCGTCAGTGCCGGCAAGAACAGCCCAGCAGGGTTCGACCCGCTGATCACTGGAAACCAGCCGAGGTTGACCGAGAAGACGAGCAGCAGGATGATGCCGAGCCAGTAGTGCGGGAGCCCGGCGGCCGTCGTGTCGACAATCGACCCGAGTGCGCTCACGCGCGGCCCCCGGCCGGCCGTCAGCGTCACCCAGAGGATGAGGATCAGCCAGGCCAGTGCGATCGCCGTCAGTGTCAGGGTAATCGTCGGCAGGATCTGGTCGGCGATCACCGCGGTGACGGGCTTGTACTGCTGGTAAGAGAGTCCGAGGTTGCCGACGAGCAATCCCCTGATGTACTCGAAGTACTGTGCGATGAGCGGCTGGTGCAAGCCGTATTGCTCGTTGATCTGCGCAAGTTCTTCTGGGGTGCGGAGAATCGCTTGCCCCGCCCGGATGTTCAGGATGACCGTGGCCCGGTCGCCGGGAAGGGCCGCCTGTGCCAGGAAGGCCGCGGTGGCGGCCCCCCAGAGCACGATTGCTGCCCCGGCGAGTTTGCCGACGATGCGCCGAATCACGAGAGATCGGCGGGCGGTGGGGCTGATCCCGGGCAGTTGAGCCTCGGCGAACTGCGCCTCGGGTATCAGCGCCGCCGGGCTACTTGACGAAGTAGGCGTCATAGAAGATCGGGCCTCCCTGTGCGTTCTCCTGCCAGACATCCTTGAGGGATGGCGAGACGGCGAGAGTGCTCAGCCGGTCGTAGAGGCCGATTGAGAGCGCGTGGTCCGCGATGTATTCCTGCGCCTGCCCGTACAGTGCGTTCTGCGCATCGACGTCGACCGTGTTGTTGGCCGCGGTGATCAGCGCTTCGAGCTCGGGGTCGTTGTAGAACGCTGAGTTGTTGTAGTTGGGCGTTTCGGTGGTGTTCGCCCGCCAGTTGATCCAGAGGATTCCGGAGGTGACAGCGGTCCAGTAACCGGCCGCGATGTCGCGTTCCTCCGGCGTCGAATATTCACCCGCAAAGAATGCACTCTGCGGAACCGGAACAAGCTTCACCTGGAATCCGGCCGCCTTCGCCTGCTCCTGCACTCCTTGAAGGATCGAGGCGCCGTCGGCGTTGATGATGGATCCCGCACCGTACGGCAGCACGACCGAGAGCGTGGTTCCATCCTTCTGCCGGTAGCCGTCGGCGCCGGGCTTCCAGCCGGCGGCGTCGAGCAGGGCGCTCGCCTTCTTCGGGTCGTAACTGTAGGCATCCGCCGCGGCCTGGCTGTAACCGGGGGTGGACTGGCTCACCCCGCCGTTGCCTTCGTAGGGGATGACGCCCTGGCCGATCGTCTCGACGAGAGCCTTGCGGTCGAGGCTGTAGGCGAACGCCTGGCGCACCTTCTCATCGGCAAACGGGCCGGAGACGGTGTTGAACGAGAGCTGCTGGGGCCGACCGGGAGTGATGAATTTCTCGAGCTGGTAGCCGGCGGCCTCGAGGTTCTTCCATTCGATGGCCGGCACGTCGTAGATGGCGTCGGTTTCACCCGAGGTCAGCGAGGCGGCCCGTGTCGTGGGATCAGCGACGAACTTCCAGTCGATCGCGTCGACATAGGCGACGCCACTGTGCTTCGCGTTGGCGGGCGGCGAAGTGTATGCCTCGTTGCGCTTGAGCAGGATGTCCTCGCCGCGGTTCCACGTGTCGACCACGAAGGCGCCGGAACCGACGGGGCTTTCGCAGTTCTCTTCCTTGGTTCGGCTGGTCAGCGCCTGCTGCGACTGAATGCCGAAGTAGCCCTGGGTGAGGTTGTCGACGAGACGGGGGTACGGCTGGGAGAGATTGATCTGCACCGTCTGCGCGTCGATCGCGCTCGCCGACGAGTAGTAGCCCTCGAGCCAGACCTTGGCCGTGCTGTTTCCGCCGCCGAGCCAGTAGTCGAAGTTGTAAGCGATAGCTTCAGCATTGACCGGTGTCCCGTCGGTGAAGGAGACGCCGTTCTTCAGCGTGAAGGTCCAGGTCAGCTGGTCGGGCGAGACGCTCCAGGAATCGGCCAGCCACGGCACGACCTCGTGATTCTCGTCAAGCGAAACCAACCCGTCGAGCACCTGGGATGACAAGTACGCCTGCTCGATCCATCCGCCGAAAACGCACGCGGGCTCCTGCTGGTGACCGTAGACGATGGTGCCGCCCTCGACACGGGTGGCATCGGCCGCCGGTGCAACCGCAGCGCCGCCGCCCGCGCAGCCGGCCATGACGAACGTCGTCACCAGTCCGGCAGCGAGCAGTGGAAGAACGGTTGAGAGTTTTCGTGACATCAGCGTTGGGCTCCTCGTCAGGGCTGCGCGTGTGCAGCTGGGTAGCCCAAGACGCTACGCATGGCGGTCTGCGACCGCCACTCCCCCGGACACAGTGAGTAGCGCTAAGTCATTAATCGACTTGTGATTGACGGGGGTGTGCACCGAGTAATAAGAAGGAGCGGCGCGCCATGCCTCTGAGCACAAAAAAAGAACCCCCGAAAAACTTGAAGAATCAAGATTTTCGGGGGTTCTTTTGGTTGGTGACCCCAGCGGGATTCGAACCCGCGTTACCGCCGTGAGAGGGCGATGTCCTAGGCCGCTAAACGATGGGGCCGCTTGCAACTCATCGAGTATGTCACAGGATTCGCAGCAGGACCAAATTGAGCGAGTCAGACGTAAACACGCAGTGCCCCCGGCACAATATCGACCTGCGCAGGAAGGGCCCCGATACGTTCCCCGTCGGCATACGCAACGATGCCGTCAGCTTCAATTCTGACGCTCCGGCATCGCGTCAATTCAACCTTCGGATGCTGTGTATGCGTTCCGGAGAATACTTTCGGAAAGACCCGAAGAAACGCCAGTCGGGACAGGGGTTTTACGATGAACAAGTCGAGCAGTCCGTCGTCGATTTGAGCGTCGGGAGCGATCTTCATTCCCCCGCCGATCGACACATTGTTCGCCACAGAAATCAGCATTGCGCGCCGCTCGCTGGCGACCCCGTCGACGGTCAGACGATAGGAAATCGGGCGGAAGGTGAGCAGTTCACGGAGAATTGCGAATGTGTAGCGGCTCTTGCCACTCGGGCGTGTCATGCGATTCGCTCGTTCGTTGACGACGGCGTCGAAGCCGGCCGAGAGCGCTCCGGCGAACCATGTGGTCAGCTCGCCGTGCCGAACCTGCACGGCGTCGATCACACGCGGCTGCCCCTCAAGGGCTTCGAGCAGATGAAGGATCGATTCCTCGGCGTCTTGCCTCGGAATCCCGAGCCCGCGCGCGAGGTCGTTTCCGGTGCCGCAGGCCACAATCCCCAGGGGCAGCACAGTGCCGGCGACGATGTTCGTTCCCAGGCTCACCATGCCGTCACCTCCGACGACGACCAAAACGTCGAGGCCCCCCGCGACGCGTTCTTCGACGCTCCGGCGAAGAAGCTCGATGTTCGCCTCTTCGAGCGCGTACACCTCGTGTCCGGCGGCACGAAGTTCCTCGACAACGCGAGGTCCGACATCCCGCCGATGTCCGAATGAGGCTTGCGGATTAATCGCCACAGCGATACGGAGGGCGAGCACAGGCATAGAGGAGAGTATGGCGGTTGCGGGGCACTGGGTTTTGCGCCGGCTTATCGCGTGTTGCGTGTCGAACGCGGTCGTTTGTTGCGCACAGGCGCGATGAGGGTGTTGGCTCGACACATGCATCTCACCAAACTTGAACATGCCGCGTTGATTCTTGAACTCTCCGGCCAGAAGCTCTATATCGATCCAGGGGCGTTCACGACGCCGTTGACCGACACCGCGCACGCGGTCGCGATTGTGATCACCCATGAGCATGCAGACCACTGGACCCCTGAGCAGCTCGCACGGATTCTCGAGATGAGTCCCGATGCGACGATTTACGGCCCTCCCGGGGTCGCTGCGGCGGTCACCGACTATCCCGTGACCGTGGTGACTGCGGGAGACGTTGTCGAGGTGGAGCCATTCACCTTGCGCTTCTTCGGCGAAAAACACGCGGTCATTCACTCGTCGATCCCGGTGGTCGACAACATCGGAGTACTCGTCAATGACGAGCTGTACTACGCCGGAGACTCGTTCACGATTCCCGAGGGTGTCGAGGTCGGCACGCTTGCGGTTCCGGCGGGTGCGCCGTGGCTGAAAATCAGTGAAGTGATCGATTACGTGCTCGCGGTGAAACCGAAGCGCAGTTTTCCCACTCACGAGATGGTGCTCTCTCGTGCGGGCAAAAACCTCTCGAATGCGCGAATTCAAGCCGCGACCGAGCAGGGTGGCGGCGAGTTCTTCGCACTGGAGCCGGACGACTCGCTCGATCTGTAAAGCGCTGCTCGGTGACTCACTCGGGGTGACTCTCTCGCCAGGCGGGTCCGAAATCAGGAACGGAGTGCGTGTCGCCTCAGCGAGGGCCCGCCGTTCCGCGGGCACGCCTCTGCCGACACACCTCCACTCCTGATTTCGGTACCCCGTCGGCGTCGCCTTGCTCGGCTCGACTGTCTCGACCAACGAGGTGGTTGGGTCACCGGCTCTCGACAGGCTCGACCAACGGCTGCTCCAGACGCGGAGCTGCCGCGCCGCGATGCCGGGATTCGATTCGCTGCCCCCAGAACGTGCCGCCGATGATGAGCGCGGCGCCGAGCATCCCGACCAGCCCCAGGGTCTCAGCGCCGAGGCTGACGCCGACCAGCACTGCCCAGATCGGTTCAGTCCCCATCAGCAGGCTGGCGCGCGCCGCCGAGGTGCGCTGCACGGCCCACAGCTGCGCAAGAAATGCGAAGACGCTACAGGCGAGTCCGAGGTAGAGCACCCCCAGCCACTCGGCGAGGCCGAACCCGAGCGCCGCGCGCACGAAACCCGGGGCATCCGCTGCGATAAAGATCGTCGTGCCCACCAGCATCTGCACGAGTGTGATCGTGATCACGCTGAACTGATGGGAACGAGTGAGCCGACCCAGCATCGTCACGTGGAAGGCACGCACCCCTGCCGCCGCGAGCACGAGCAGGTCGCCGAAGTTGGGCGCCTGGAATCCGTGTGCGGAGACCAGCAAGGCCACGCCGACCACCGCGATCACCGCAGCGATGAAGAAGGGGCGCGGCAGCCAGTTGCGTGCAGCCAGGGACTCCAGAATCGGCGTGAAGATGATGGTCAGGCTGATGATGAGGCCGGCGTTTGTGGCCGATGTCACGGCAACCCCTGCGGTTTCCAACAGCAAAATCGACGCTTGGGTCAGGCCGAGAATCCCGCCGACCAGCCATTCGCGATGCGAGGGCATCCGCCCCCGCATGACAAGCCACACCGCGAGGAGAGCCACCAACGCCACCGCGAATCGGAGTCCAAGCACGACGACAACACTCGCCTGTTCGGTGAGCACTTTGGCGGCCAAGTAGCTTCCGCCCCACACCGCTGCGACCGCAATCAGAACCAGGTCGATGCGGCGAGTCGAGAGAAGGGAAATGACGTTCACGTGTTCCATCGTGGCAGCCAAGTTCGTGAAGAGAAACTACGCTTTGCTGAACTGAGGGTTTAGCATTTACTTATGGATCTGCATCAGCTGATGATTCTTCGCGAGCTGGGCGAACGCGGCAGTGTTGCCGCGGTCGCTCGTGCACTGTTCGTCACACCCAGCGCTGTCTCGCAGCATCTGAGCGCCTTACAGCGGGATGTCGCGGTGACATTGACCGAAAAGCGTGGTCGCACTCTCGCACTCACCCCGGCGGGCGTGGCCCTGGCCAGGGCGGCGGTGGGCGTGTCGGTCGCGATGGCCGAGGCCGAGAGGGCCGTTGACGAATTTCGCGCAGATTCCGTCACACCGGTCACCGTCTCCGCGTTTCACAGCGCCGGCTTCGCGTGGTTCGGCGCTCTGCTCACAGCTCTGGGCGCCGGCGACGGTCCCCCAGTGAGCGTCAGTGATGAAGACATCGCCCAGACCGAGTTTTCGGCTCTCGTTGCCGACTACGACCTCGTCGTCGCTCACCGCATCGACCATGAGCAACCTTGGCCAGAGCACCTCGCCGTGACGCCCCTCATCTACGAGAGGTTCGATGTCGCCATTCCCCGCGGACATCCGCTTGCCGCCCGTTGCTCCCTCACCGTCTCCGATGTTGCAGATGAGCGATGGATCAGCCCCCACAGCGGATTTCCGGTGGCTGGGGCGCTTAACGTCGTGGCGGTGGCGGCCGGTCGGCCCCTCAACATCAGCCATCGCATCAACGAGTTTTTTGTGGCCGGCCGCATCGTCGCAGCCGGAGGCGCACTCGCGCTGATGCCGCGCGACACGATGAAGCCGGGGCCCGATGCCGGCTACGTCCTTCGCCCATTCGAGTCGCTTCGAATCGGGCGACAAATCGATGTGCTCAGCCGGCCGGAAACCCTGCTGCGAGCGTCAGTGCGCACGGTCCTTGACACACTCATCGCGGTCGCTGTTCCAGTGGGATCTCCGGCCGGGTAGGCCAGCCGAATCTGCCGGGTCGCCCCCTCGGCCGTGCCTCAGAGCCGAGTCAGTCCATTGCTGAAGATGACGACGCCGATCACCAACATAATCACGATCGACACCGTGCGATTGTTTCGTTCCAGCCACCCTCTGACCTGGAGCAGGCGCGGTTCCATGCGCGTTGGCGACGCCAGGGTCATAATCACGGGTATCGAGACAGTCAGCGATGCGACAAGGGTGTACACGCCGATGACAATGGCAGCGGATGCGGCGCTCAAGTCGTCAGCGTTGAGCGATACTCCGATCGCTGCACTCAGCAGCAAAGCCTTCGGACGCAGATTCAGACCAACCGCCAACCCAAATGCGGAGAAGGGGCCGATAGAGCTCACCGCTCTCAGCCACCGAGGCAGCGATTCAGAGGTGGGTCGTCCTATTGCTTTCCGCCAGGCGACGATGGAGAACACGACGAGCGCGAGCCCCACGATCATCAACACAAGCGCGACGCCGAGATCCGGTCGCCTCGCCGAGCTTTCGGGAAGCAGATTGGCGAAGAGAGTAAACGCTGCGGCGACACCGGCGAGGCCGACGAGCCAGCCGAGCAAGAAAGGGATCGATGAACGATTGCGGGTTGGGGACAGCAGGATCAGGATGATCACGGTGATCGGCACCGAGCTGAGCGCCACAGCAACGGCAATCGGAAGCACGTGCCCCACAGCCTGCAGCATCGGCCGGCCTCTCGTTGTCTTCTGAATTGACGTCAGTGCGCTGAATCAATGCGCTGTTGCAACCCGAATGCTGTTGCAAGCCACTGACGCGATTCTGACAGATAGCCGCACGCAGGAATAGTCGCACAGAGTTCGACGCGGCGGCGTCATCGCTCCCGCCCGGCGTCGATCTCCAGCGCGACCGAGTGCGCCCGATCAAAGAATTTCCCACGGAATGTCGCGCGCCCGGCAATACTGGTGCTGCGACATTCGGAAAACCGTCTGTCGACCTTCGCGGGAGAGCGGCGTGGGCTATGAGACGTAAGAGAGTTTCCGACAGACCTGACGAGATTGTCAGCAGACCCGCCGAGCCTGAGTCTGTGGCCTCGCGGGGCTTTCCTCGTGGAACAATTCTGCTGATCGGCCTCGCGTCCGCGACGGTGACGGCAATCGGGATCAGCAGCATCAAAGGCATCCTTGCCCCGGTGCTGTTGACGCTCATCTTGAGCATTTGCGCTCACCCCGTGCGCACCGGGCTCGAAAAGCGCGGCGTTCCACATGGGCTGGCGACCGGTTCCGTCATTCTCGTCGTCTTCCTCCTACTCGCCGGGTTTGCATACACCCTCGTCATCGCGTTCGCCCAGTTCGTGAACATGCTCCCCCAGTATTCAGACCAGTTTGCCGAGATCGGCAAGAACATCGCCGCGTGGCTGCAAAGCATTGGGATCAGTCAGACCCAAGTGGCCTCGGTAGAGGCGGGCTTCGACCCCAGCACGATCATCAGCTTCTTCAGCGGCATTCTCGGCAGTGTTTTCAGCATCACCGGCGTGCTGGTCATCATCTTGACCATGCTCATTCTGATGAGCGCCGACGCGGTCTATGTGCCGACGATTCTGCGCCAGCTGCGCCCCCGCAAGCCCGACCTCGTCACGGCGCTCACCGGTTTCGCGTCAAACGTGCGCCGATACATGGTGGTCACCACCGTTCTCGGAGTCGCACAGGGCGCACTCAACGCCATTGCGCTGTGGATTATGGGCGTCCCAGCTGCGCTGCTCTGGGGGCTGCTTGCATTTCTCTGCAGCTTCATTCCGAACATCGGCTACTTCTTCGCGATCATCCCGCCGATCATCTTCGGGTTTCTCGTGGGCGGCTGGCCCACCGTCATCGCGGTGATCATTGTCTACGGGGTCATCAACGCGGTCATCCAGTCGATCATCCAGCCGCGTGTTGTCGGCAATGCCGTGGCACTGAGTCAGACCATCACATTCTTCTCTGTCTTGTTCTGGGCCGTCGTCATCGGCCCGATTGGCGCCATCCTGGCCATTCCTCTCACGCTGATGGGCCGCATGGTGCTCATCGATGCGAACCCGAGCGCCCAGTGGATCCGGCCAGCGATCGGCGACACCACCGAAACGCGTCAGATCATGAAGACCCAGGATGCCGCGAACAAGCAGGAGCGACAGTCAAAACGGGGCGCCCGCACAACGACGACCCCCGGCGATCCGGAGCCCGACGGCGAGTGAGCGGGGCGGCAGCCCTGCGTGATCGCCGATATCAGTAAATAATGAGTCACAGCCAGACGATCGGGGACAACATGCCAGAGCAAAGTCAGGACGAGATTCTGCGCCGCCTCACCGAACTCGAGGCCGAGAATCGCGAACTCAAGTTTCGTACCGCTGTACTTGACGCGTCTGAATCGACGGTCGCGCCCGCCACCCGCGCTCCCCAGAGACGCCCCTGGGGCTGGACGGTTCTGGCGACAGTGCTCATCGTGCTCGGTGCGATACTCGCCCCCGTCGCGATTGTCGCAACCTGGGCGCAGGTCACGCTGACCGACACCGACAGGTTCGTCGCCACGTATGCCCCCCTCGCCGACGACGCAGCGGTGCAGAAATATGTGACCGACGAGGTCGTCACAATCATCAACGATCAGGTGGACATTCCAGCCTTGACGTCAAATGTGATCGACGGAATCACCTCGCTCGGTACTCCGCCTGCTGCCACCAAAGCACTCGAGGCGTTGAAGGGCCCGGCCGCCGCAGGATTGCAGTCGCTGATTCAAAATCGGGTCGCACAGTTCGTCGGCTCTGAAACGTTTGCGACGGTGTGGGAGCAGGCGCTGCGCATTACCCACTCGCAGTTCGTCGCGACCATGCAAGGCAACCCGAAGTCGGCGATCGCCATCGGATCCGACGGGTCGATCGGCATCCAGCTCGGCCCCATCATCGAAGCGGTGAAGTCGGCACTCGTTGAGCAAGGCATCTCCATCGCCGAGCAAATTCCCACGATCAATCGCACCATCACTGTTGCTCAGTCCGATGCGATCCCGACCGTGCAGCTCGCCTACGGATTGGCCGTCGCCGCCGGCGCCTGGCTCTCCTGGGTCGCTCTCGGGCTGCTCGCCGCCGGAGTTCTCGTCGCGCGGCGCAAGAGCCGAGCGCTGATCTGGGCCGCCGTCGCTCTCGCCATCATGTCTGCGCTCACCGTCGCTGCGTTCGCCATCGGAAACGGGGTGTTCATCACCTCGGTCAGCCCGACGCTCTTGCCCAGTGATGTCGCGGGAGTTCTCTACGCCACGGTGATCGGCGCGATGCAACAGACCGCCGTCGCCGTTCTGACGCTGGCCCTTGTCGTCGCCATCGTCGGCTGGTTGGCCGGGCCATTTGACACCCCGCGAAAGCTACGCGGCTTCGTCTCCGCGGGTGCAGCATCGCTGCGCGCCGTGGCCGAACGACGCGGGCTGACGACCGGCCGGTTCGGTGAGGTGCTCTATGCACAGCGGGTGCTGATCCATGCCGCGATCGCGGTCATCGCTGCCGCCGTGATCGTGTTCGTTCGACCAATTTCAACATCGTTGATTTTCTGGACGCTCCTCATCTCGGTTATCGTTCTGGCGCTCATTGAGCTGCTCCAGCGGCCGCCCGCCGATGAGTCGGCGAGCCTGAGTCCGGCGACACCGGACTCAGTGACAGCTGATGCGTCGGCGACGTCAACGGATGCGTATGGTGCGTCAGGTGCGACAGAAGCCGACGCCACCCAGACCGAAGTCATCCTCCCCGAGAAATAGACGCCAGCCCAGGCACGAAAGGTCCACCATGAAACTCGGAGCGTTCTCCGTCAGTCTCACCGCATCCCGCTGACGAGTTCACCGATGTGCGCGAGTTGAGCGCTCAGCTCACCGCGAGCGGAATTACGACCGTCGCAGACACGACAGGAGATTCACCGAGCGGGCCGGCAAGTTTCACAATCTCAGACCCCGACGGCAACGTGATTCTCTTCGATCAGCACGTCTGAGCGTCGGTGCACCAGACAGACCAGCCCGTGACAGCATGACGCGGGGTCGACCGCGACGGTGCGATCAGACCAGGTCTAGGTCAGGGTCAACAACGATCTCGGCCGTCTCATCGATGGCGTGATTCTTGCGGCGGGTCAGACTCGCATGCCCGGCCCTCCCGAGTTCGAGAAGGATCGGAATCCCTGACAAGAGAACGATGCCGATAATGAAGTACTCGGCATACTCGGCGACGAAGTCGATCTGGCCCAGAAAGAATCCGACAAGGGTCAACCCAACGCCCCACAAGAAGGCACCGAGGAGATTGAACGTCACGAAGGTTCGGTAGCGCATCCTGCCCACACCGGCGGCCACGGGAACGAAGGCACGAAACACCGGGAGGAAGCGGGCCATGATGATCGCCTTCCCTCCGTGCTTCTCGAAGAAGGCGTTGGTTCGTTCGACGTTCTCTGGGTTGAAGAACCGGCTCTGCTCACGTTTGAACACTGCGGGCCCGGCCTTGCGTCCGATGTAATACGCAAGCTGGTCGCCGGCAAATGCCGCGACAAAAATCACGGATGCCGTGACCCAGATCGGGAAGTCAACGAATCCGGTCGCCGTGAGCAGCCCCACGGTGAAGAGCAGCGAGTCGCCGGGGAGGAACGACAGCACGATGAAGCCGGTTTCGACGAAGACGACGCTCGCGACGCCGAGAAGGAGAAACGGACCGAACCAGCGAATCAGCCAGTCGGCGTCGAGGAATTCAAGTCCCAGGATGCTCGTAAACATGAAGAAGACAATTCCCTTGCGATTGTTGGGCGGAGTGGTGAGCAGCGCCCGAATGAGGCAGCGGCCCGTGGAACAGCGGCGCCGAACCCTCAATCTGCCGCGTGATCTCGCGGAAGCTGGTGGATTCAGTTTACCCAACCGATGCTGAGTGATTCAGGCATGGCTCCTCCACCCGGGAGCATCCGGAAGACCTGCCAGAAATTCGTGACTGGGTCTGGACCCCGCGCAATGCCGAGCGGCCGGCGGAACCACCGAGCGTACAGCGTGCCCGTGATTCTGACGCCAGAACTCCCCTGATCGCAGACTGGGGATCGTGTTCTGCGGAGCGAAGTGGGACGATGAGACATGGACATCGACGATCAACTCCCGATCGAACACCTCGACGAAGACGCATGCTGGGAGCTCCTCCTCTCCTCCAGCCTGGGTCGCCTGGCGATGAGCGTGGGCGGCGAGCCCGACATCTATCCGGTGAACTTCGTCGCCGCCGACCGACGGCTCTTTTTCCGCACCGCAGAGGGTTCCAAATTGCTGGAACTCACGGTGAACAATCGGATTGCTTTCGAAACCGACGGGGTCGGTCGTGAGGAGGCCTGGAGCATTGTCGTGAAGGGAACCGCGCGAATTCTGGAGAAACGATCTGAGATCGATGCAGCGGAAGAACTTCCGCTGACTCCGCTCATCCCCACACTCAAGTACATCTACGTTGAGATCACTCCGATGCACGTCTCGGGTCGCCGTTTCACACTGGGTCCCGAACCAGAACGGTTCTGAGTAGAAGACGCAGCCTAGTCAGCTCGAAGCGAAGAACGGCGGGATGCGCGGCGGGCTGCACTTCCGGTTGCGAGCCAGACGAGGAAGAGCGGACCGAAGACCCCCTCGGTCATGCCGAAGATGAGGCCGTTAGCACCGCATATAGCGCGCTGAGGAGCAGGCACGAACAGTTGAACGAGTGAGCAATGACAGCACGCGTGGTCTCCCATTCCTCGGATGTTCACAGTGTGCGGCCAGATAACGTCAAAATCTAGGCACACAGTGCCCGAGGGTTTCGTGCCGCGCTTCCACCACCTAGTCTTGCGTCACATCTGACGAACGGAGAGCGTCATGCGAGCACTCGTTGTCTATGAAACGATCTGGGGAAACACCGAGCAGATAGCGCGCGCAATCGCCACAGGCCTGAGAGTAAGCATGACCGTAGAAATCGTGGACTCTGAGTCGGCACCGACAGTCGTGAACCATTACGACCTTGTGGTCGTCGGCGGGCCGACCCATGCCTTCTCCATGACGCGGTCCTCGACCAGAGAAGGAGCCGTCGCTCAGCGGGGCGCACCTCGGGCACCGGCAAAGGGCATCAGGGAGTGGCTCGTTGAGGTGACACCGCCGGGTCGGGCCGTTTCAGCGGCGACATTCGACACGCGAGTGAATGCGCCACGGCTGCCGGGGTCAGCAGCCAAGGCCGCCAAGCGGGAGCTCAAGGAGCTCGGCTTCAACATCGTGGCCAAGCAGAAGTCATTCCGCGTGCACGGTTACGAAGGCCCTCTCCTCGACGGAGAGCTCGAGCGTGCTGAGCAGTGGGGACGCGAACTCGCAACGGTAACCGCGCACTCTGGAACTGAGCATCCGTAGCCTGTCGCATCGCTGATAGCGGCACCCGTATTCCGCCGCGGTCATCGAGCGTGGCACTGCCGCATTTTCGATGGTTAGACGTCGGACTCTCGGAAGGCGCGTGGGGCGCCGTCGGCGACCATTCCTGCGGTGATCGGGGACGGCTTGAAACCCTTGACGACCAGGTAGACGCCGAGCGAGAACTCCCACAGCGCGATCGGGAGTGCCGCGAGCGCCGACAAAGCCGAGGTGCGGTCGTTGACGCCGAACATTGTGGCGATGAGGGAGGCAAGCAGAATAGGCGCTCCGATGAACCCGACTATGGGAAGAATCCGGGGCACCAAGCGTGATTTGTAGAGCAGGGAGCCGAGCAACAGTGCGTTCACGACGGGCATGAGGCCTTGTCCGAGGAAGAATGCGTCGTATTGGGCGAGCAGCGCCTGGCCGGTCACCACCGCACTTTCGCCGGCCCCGACCCGTCGCAAGGTCACGACCGACAGCAGGCTGACGACGCCGGCGAAAATGGTGCTGGCTTCAAGAATTCGTGCGCCGACGAAGCCGAGAGCAACCGCTTCATTTTGCCGTTTGACCACTGGGAACAGCACCACGGCTGTGCCGATGCCGGCGAGGGCGACGATGATCTCCAGGAGTCCACCGATGACAACGGGAGTGTCGGGGCCGGAACCGACGATGTAGTTCGGGTCGTGCACCGGAATGTAGAGGGCGAGAGAAGGGATCGAGACAAAAGTGATCAGGTAGAGCACCCCCGCGACGAGTGCGGTCTTTCTCAGCGCGGTCATCGGAGCTCGTTGTTCGGTTGTGGTTCGGGCGGCGGTCATGGTGACTGTCTCCTTCGTGGGCTCGTGGAATCCATCTCTCTCGGATCCTTGACCCGCGACTCCGGTCCCGCAAGTGGAGCCATTTCGGCCGCGACCATCACCCGAGCACGAAGTTGCGTCCGACAACCTGGAACGAGTTCCACTCAGCGACACTCATATCGCATACACTAATGTCTGATTTAGCTAATCGAAGTGGAGTCTCCAGTGACGATGGTGAGGCGTGAACGCGCGGTGCGATCAGATGCGATCCGCAATAGAGACGCGATTATTGATGCCGCGGCTCGGTGTCTCGCCTCGAACCCGTCTGCCACTCTCGCGGAGATTGCGGCCGCGGCAGGCATTGGGCGCGTCACCCTCTACGGGCACTTCTCCTCTCGGCAGGAGTTGACCACGGCCGTTCTCGAACGCCAGATGCACCTCATCGAAACCGAGATGGGGACCGTCGATCTGAGCGGTGACGTGTGGGTGGCGCTGGACGCGCTCGTGAGGTCCTCCTGGCGACTGCTCAGCGACAACAACATCCTGCTCGGTGTCGTTGAACATGCCGTGTCGGCAGAAGATATCCGCGACTCGCACGATCGCCCCATGGAGAGGGTGAACGCGCTGCTCCTGCGGGGTCGCGAGGCCGGCACCTTCAGACGCGACCAGAGTGTTGAGTGGCAAGTGGCAAGCTTCTACGCCATCCTTCATGCCGCCGCCGCCGAGGTCAGGGCCGGTCGGCTGACCGAGGCTGAGGCTGCGATGGTCGTTCCGCAGACCGTGCGGGCGGTCCTGGTCCCCGCCGGAGTAGAGGGCTAATACTGCACGGATGCTCACGACGGCCATCTCTGTCACCTCGTGGGTTGGGTAGCGCCGGCGCGAGGAAACAAACGGCCTGAGCGTCGTGTGATCGTCGCCGGCCAGCGCAGAGGGCGCGGCCTCGCTGACCACTGACCGCTAACCACTGACCGCTGACCGCTGACCGCTGACCGCTGACCGCTGACGAGCATCCGCTCGTGACGCACTCGCGCGTCCAGTAACCCTGCGACCCCTTGACTAACTCAAACATACGTGTTTGTCTTAGTGCAAGCAAGTTGAACATGCCTGTATGAGTAAGGTTCGAAATCGTTCTCTCCGATGTCACCAAGCTGCAAGCTAAGGAAACCCCAATGTCCCACAACGCTGAAACCCCGGTGTCCGCGATCGTTTCCCTGCTGCCAAAACGTCGACTGCCGTGGTGGCGACGTGCGCTTCGCGCCACGGGAATAGTGGCCGGTGTTGTCGTGGGGCTGCTTGCCGTCTCCGCGGTGGCGAACGCCGTGATCACGACTGCTGAAAAGGCCAGCATCACCCCCTACGGCCAGAAAGTCAGTATCCCCGCCGGTGACGTAAACGTGTATCGCAACGGCGGAACCGGGCCGACCATGGTGATGCTGAGCGGCTACGGCACCGCCGCACCGGCCATCGACTTCGCACCACTCATCCGCGAGTTGCCGAACTTCAACGTGATCGTCATCGAAGGATTCGGATACGGCTACAGCGATCAGGATGTCCGCAACCGAACGGTCGAGAACATCACGGCGGAAATCCATGAGGTGCTCGCCCGCCTCGGTGTTCACTCCCCGATCATCCTCGTCGGGCACTCCATCGGCGGCATCTACACCCACTACTACGCCAACGCTTACCCAGGCGAGGTGTCGGCACTGATCGGGATTGACCCCACGCCAGCGATGACATCGTCAACGAAGGCAGGCGAACCATCCGCTGTGGCCGGATCGTTGACCCAGCTGGGACTCACCCGCGTCGCGAACGCGGTCGCTCCGGTGCTCGTGCAGCCCGACGGAACTGCCTTCACGAAAGACGACCGCGCTCGCCTCGTTGCAATGGCTGACTGGAACTTTGGCAACGCCTCAGTCTCCGATGAGTGGGCACAACTCGCCGCCAACTCCACCAAGACCGCTGCAACTCCCCTGCCCGCATCCGTGCCGGTACTCGACTTTCTCGCCACCGAATCCCTGGCCGGAATCCCGGGATGGATGCACAACCACGAGAACGAGCTCGCCGGCGTAACGACCCATCAGATCCAGGTCGTCAGGGGCGCGCATTACCTCCACTGGACCCAGGCGCCCCTGATGGCACGCGCGATCTCCTCCTTCATCGGCGAGCATGCCTCTCAGTAGTTCTCGATAGTGTCGAAGCGCACGAGTGACGTGGACGCAGTGAAGGAAGGTCGGGGATGGA
The DNA here is from genome assembly GCF_039538945.1 of Glaciibacter kafniensis. Taxonomy (NCBI): domain Bacteria; kingdom Bacillati; phylum Actinomycetota; class Actinomycetes; order Micrococcales; family Microbacteriaceae; genus Glaciibacter; species Glaciibacter kafniensis. The sequence continues at coordinate 1,142,664 of NZ_BAABCN010000002.1, forward strand.
TCATTTCGAGACGATTGTGATCGGCGCGGGGGTGGCCGGCCTGACCGCCGCCCGACTGCTGGCGAAGGCCGGTCGTCGCGTCGTCGTGCTCGAGGCTCGTGACCGCGTCGGCGGCCGGGTGTGGACGGATCGCGATGACGGACTCGTCACCGACCTCGGCGCATCCTGGATCCACGGGGTCACCGACGACCCTGTCGGCGCGGCGGCGGAGGCATTCGGGATGCGGACCGTGGAATTCTCTGTCGGCGGATACCAGCCGGACAGTCGCCCGATCGCCTACTACGGTCCTGACGGGCAACGACTGCCCGATGCTGCAGCCCGATGCTTCGCCGACGACATCCGCTCGCTCGACGTCGCGCTCAAGGAGGCAATCGCGGCATCGGATGCGGATGCGTCATATCGCGACGTGACCGAGACGGCACTCGCCGGCCAGAGCTGGGACGATGATCGCACAGAGCGCGTCCGCGAATTCCTGGCGCACCGTACGGAGGAGCAGTACGGGGCGTGGATTGAGGATCTCGCCGCGCACGGCCTCGATGACGACGTCGTTGACGGCGATGAAGTGGTGTTCCCCGACGGCTACGACCGCCTGCCCACACGCCTCGCAGCCGGGCTCGACGTGCGCCTCGAGCACATCGTCTCCCACGTGCGATGGTCAGCGGAGCGTGTCACCGTCACGACGGGACAGGGCACTCTGACGGCCGATAACGTCGTGGTGACGGTGCCGATTGGCGTGCTTCACTCGGATGACTTCGTCATCGAACCGTCGCTCCCCGAACCTCTTGCGGGAGCCTTGAGCCGGCTCGAAATGAACGCATTCGAGAAGGTCTTTCTGCGGTTCCCGACGAAGTTCTGGGACGACGGGGTCTATGCGATCCGGCAGCAGGGACCCGAAAGCCGCTGGTGGCACTCCTGGTACGACCTCACGTCACTGCACGGAACACCCACATTGCTGACCTTTGCCGCTGGCCCGGCGGCACGAGACACACGGCACTGGGATGACGAGCAGGTCGTCGAGTCGATCCTCGCGCAGTTGCGGCGCCTCTATGGCAGTCGCGTCGAGCGCCCGACCCACGTGCATAAAACTGCCTGGCAGGACGATCCGTTCGCTCGCGGTTCGTATGCATTCATGACGGTCGGGTCGACGACCGCGGACCACGACGACCTCGCAACCCCGGTCGGCGGAGTCCTCCACATCGCCGGTGAGGCGACCTGGACCGACGACCCGGCGACGGTCCCTGCGGCTATGCATTCCGGCCACCGCGCGGCATCGAACATCCTGCAACGGGACATCCCGATGGATGACGTATGGGCGGAGGGCTGACGAGGCGCACACATGCCCCCACCGAAGGAGGCAATCCGCTGGCTCTGCGGCCGTGATCAGCGCTCTCCTGTCCCCCGGATTCTTGCCTAGTAACGGTAGAAGGCATCTTGAATATGACCGCGCTGTAGGCCACGCGCCAGACAGAGCTGGAGGAGCACTCGACTCTTCTGTGGATTGAGCTGGTCCGACGCCACTAACCCCAACCCGTCATCGTCCAGCTCGATGTTGCGACCGACATCGCCGCTGCTGACGCGCGAGCTTCGCACGACGATCACGCCGCTGCTGGCGACGTCCGCCAGGGCCTGCGCCACTTCCGTGGGGACGTTTCCGTTTCCCACCCCCGCGATCACGATTCCCTGGGCACCGAGAGAAGCGCTTGCACGCACCAGATCCGCCGGCATGTTCGCGTGAGCGTACAGAATATCCACGCGAGGCAGGGCGACTTCGCTTTCAACGGAGAACTCAGAGTCACCGGTATGTGGATGCGTGGGGTGACGGAAATAGCGAATGCGACCATAGCTTGCAGTCCCCAGCAATCCCGCGCCCGGAGAAACGAACGTCTGCACATCGGTGGTGCTGGACTTCGTGACGTCCCGCGCGCTATGGAGATCGTCATTGATGGCGACGATAGCGCCGCGGCCCCGAGCTTGTGGATCCGCCGCCACGCTCACCGCGTTGAACAAGTTAAGTGGACCATCCGGGCTCAACGACGTGGCAGGACGCATCGACCCTGTGAGCACAACCGGGCGCTGAGACTTCACGACCAGATGGAGAAAGAATCCCGTCTCCTCGGCGGTATCTGTGCCATGGGTGATGACGATACCGTCGGCCTCATTCGCGGTGAACAGCGCGTTAACTCTTGCGGCGAGCGTGAGCCACAGGCTGTCATTCATGTCCTGACTGCCCACTTGGGAAAACTGTTCGCCCGTCAGCGTGGCCACACTCCGAAGGCCGTGCACACCATCAATCAACGCGCTGACTCCCAGTCCGCCCGAGCGGTATCCCGGATCGACAGGGGACGGAGCCGTGCCCGCTATCGTTCCGCCCGTCGCAAGAATGTGCACTCTGGACATCGAAACTCCTGTCAACCCGTGGGCTGCGTTGGGGCCGCCGTGCAGAGGGTGTCGCTCGTGTGCGGGTCACGGATTGATTGCTGATCGGATCTGGCACCACACGGTAGGCCGCGTTGCATCGAAGGGCAACGGCAGGAGGCTGGAGTGGTCATCGGCGATCGACGTAGATGACTTCGATTGCGTTGTTTCCGTAGCCCAGCCGGTTCCACGCCGGAACGTCGGGTTGTACGTTTCCGGCGGCGTCGGTCGCCCTCGCCCTCAGAGTGTGCCTCCCGACGTTGTTGGTGTGCCAGGTAAAGGTCCAGTCCTGCCAGTGGTAATCACTTCGGGCCGGTTCCAGTTGTGCCGGCTGCCAGTCACCTTCTCCGGTGAGGCTGACGTCAACGCGGGTGATCGGGCCGGTGCCTGACCATGCCTTACCGCGGACAGTGTAGGACCCGAGGCCGATGGTGGAGCCGGGAGCTGGGTCGGTGATCCGGGCGCGTGCCCGCATCAGGGTCACCGCTTCGTGGGGTCGGTCTGGCCACTGGTACATATAGTGGCCGGTCTGGAATTCGCCGGCGTAGGGCTCGGAGAGCACCTCGATACGCTTCAGCCATTTCACCGACGCCACGGCATACCAGTGGGGCACGATCAGCCGGAACGGTGCGCCATGGTCGCGCTCAAGAGGTTTGCCGTTCATCTCGTAGGCGATGAGGATCCCCGCCGCGGGATCGACGGCGTGTTTCAGTGGCAAAGACCGGATGAAGGTGAGGTCGTTTTGATCCGTCTCGGGAAGGATCGCCTGAAGGTGGTAGGGCCCGTGGTCGGCCCCTTGGGCGAGGACTTCGACGCCTTGCGCCGAGGGGCCGACCTTTGCCAGGACCTCATGCAGGAGCACGCCCGTCCATCGGGCCGTGGAAACGGCGAAGTCACCCCAGGGTTCCCCTGTCGGCAGTGGCCTCATGCCGAGGCGCCCGTTGCCGGCGCATTCGAGAGTGACCGTGTATTCGTGTGCCGGCATCGCGCGCAGGTCGTCGAGGGTCAGGACGGTCGGATGCGCGACCGCCCCACCGACCTCCACGGTGCCGTCGTGTGTGGGCACCGCGAAGTTGCTCCGCACATAGTGGAGCTCGGTGGGAGTGATGTCGTCGATGAGCGCGGCCGGCGGGGCCTCGGCGTTGTAGGGCGCGGGGTTGATCATCACCAGCGCGGCGCGTGCCGCGTCGAGATCGTGGGGGACGGTCATGGCTCAGCCTCCTTGGGGCGGGTCAAAACGGCGGGTCAAAACACAGAGTGGGTTCTCAGAAGTCGGAGTCGCTGAAGGCGGGTTCGCGGCCGTCATTGAAGGCACCGATGCCTTCGACGCGGTCGGGATGAATAGCCGAGCGCCAGTGTGCGTCCATCATGATTGCGATCGCCTGCTCAATCGGCTGGCCCTCGCCCAGGTGAACCGCTCGTTTCACGGCCTGGACGGCGGTCGGGGAATTGCTGGCAATCTTGTCGGCGATCTGTTGGGCTGCGGACATCAGCTGAGTGGGATCGTGGAGCTCGTTGACCATGCCGAGTCGGTATGCCTCCTGTGCCGAGACGGGGTCTCCGGTCATCAGCATCTGCAGGGCCTTGCCGCGTGGCAGCAGACGGGGCAGCAAGGCCGGGGATCCGCCGCCGGCTGCGAGGCCGAGCATGGCTTCGGGTTGGCCAAAGGTCGCGTTGGTCGAGGCAATGATGAAGTCCGTGCTCTGGGCGAGCTCGCATCCTCCGCCGTACGCGATTCCGTTGACGGCGGCGAAGATCGGCTTGCGGAGCTGGCGAACCGTGTAGAGGGTGCGGTCGAAAGCTTGGCGTTGACGCAGCCAGTCCTCCTTGGTCATGGCTTTGCGTTGCCGCAAGTCACTGCCCACCGAGAAGGCGCGATCCCCGGCTCCGGTCAGGATAACGACGCGTACCGCGGTGCGAACGGCGATCTCTTCGACGACGTCGGTGAGCAAGGCGCCCATCTCGGTGGTGATCGCGTTGTCGGCATGGGGTCGGTTGAGGGTGATCAGGGCAACTCGACCGTTAGAGAGGTATTCCAGCAGCACGGGCGCCTCGGTCTCCTGGACGTCGGGCGCCGGTGGGCCGAAGTCGAGCGCTGCCCAACGGTCTGTGCTTGATGAGCTCATCATGCTCCTCTCGGGTGTGAACTCGTCAGGTGTCGAGTTCGGCGAGCCAGCGCAGCGCCCGCAAGCTGGGGGCGAAGCAGTACTCACCTCCGCGGGTGACCACGAAGGGTGGGAGGTTCTGCAGCCTGCGCCGGATCGGTCGTTGGGGGATGGTGAAACCGCTCGACTCGTCGTGAGGTCCGACCAGGGGGTCGGACTCGAGCGGAGCACCGATGAAGATGCCGTCGTTGAGCCACTGGGTCTTGACGAACTCGAACTGACGTTTGATGTGGGCGCCGGCGAAGACGAAGACGATCCCGCGGTCGATCCCGTCGTCCTCCAGCACGCCGTCGGGGAGCATCGGTCCGTAGCTCGTGCCGCGTCGGATCATCCGGTGGAGCCGGACATCCACACTGCCGTCCTGGTCGAATGCGTCGCGTGGGTTGGCTCTGCGTGCGTGGGCTCCCACCGGGCACTTGAAGCCGCGCGGGTCATCGGCGAAGAGGAAGTCGTTGTTGCGCAGTGGGTCGCTCCCGAGCTCGGGGTCGTCTTGGTCGGGAGAGAGCGCGAGCGGGGCACCGCTCTGCCAGCGCCCGACCATCTTTGCGCCGAGGAGGTTCTCCTCCTCGCGGCTCGCCGCCCTGGTACGAAGATAAGCCCGGTAGGCCGCCACCTTCGTGTGCAGCTTTCGGAACACGACATAGGTGCCGTTGCGGCCCAACACCTCCGGAGTGGGCATCGGCGGCAACTCCCCCGTCTCATCGGGATAGCCCAAAACAATCTCGCCGGCTTTGAGCGGTCGCTCATGGGGGTTGGTGGGGCGTCGGCCGCTCCCCTCGACGGCGGGTTGACTGATCCCGTCCTTGAAGCCAAAGGAGGTGCGGCCTGTGGCGAGCTGGTAGCAGTCCTGATGCCAGATCAGCTCGACCCCCGGAAGCTCGGTCAAGGCGCGGTGTGCCTTCTCGATGGCTGCCTGCAGCTGTTCCTCGTCGGAGGAGAGGACAGCGATCGCGACATGCACTTCGTCGGTGCCGAGAGGTTTCTCCCAGTGGTCGGGAGCGCTCTCACCGACATCCCCCAGAACATCTGCGCGGGCTGCCATGCCCTGTCGGAACTCCGGTGCGAAGCTATCCAGTGATGCTTGCGGCACCCCGAGGGCCTTCAACCCGTGGTAGGTAAAGGCGACAGTGAGCGAGGTGTTGTCCGGGGTGTCGGCGGCTCCGGCGGGGTTGACGATCCGGTGCAGCCTCCGCACGAGCTCACGGCCGTCAGCACGGTCCGCGATGCGAAGCATGAGATAGGTTCCGACGTATGGGGAGGGGCGTTCGTACAACGCGCCGGCCTGGATATCGTCGAGCTCCAGGGTTACGCCTGTCGTGGCCGCCATTGATCATGCGCCTTTCGTTCTCAGTGGTGCTCAGGGGGTACGGGCGGGTTCGGGTTCGGCGTCGCCAGGTACGGGAAGTTGCCAGTGGCTTGCTGGGTGGCGGAGTCGACGCCATCGCGGATGGTCGGGCCCCGACCAGCGTTGACGAGCTGGGTAAAGATCGTGTCCATCACGTCGTCGTTCAACGTGCGGCCCCCGCACGTCTGGTGAACTTCGCCGCGCCGTGCAGCGAGCTCGATCTCGAGGAACGAGCCATGCTCGAGATAGGGCTTCGTGACGTCGACGATCAGATAGTCAGCGAGCATCAGGTCCGTGAGCGGGTGACGGCCGTTCGTGTCAATGGGCCAGTCCATCTTTCCGTCCAGGGAATCCCAAAAAGCGAGGTTGGCGTCCAGTCGCGCTCGGTAGGCGCCCAGGTAGGAGTCTCCGAGGTGGAATGCGTCATCCATGTTGTACAGGTCGCGGATCTCGAGATCCCGGTTCACGGGATCGAACTCTTTCGGCGCGAGCATCATGTTCTTGACCTCGGGGCGCCCCACTCGCTCGATCCTGACGTTGAACGTTCCCCGGGTGAGGGTTTCGGCAACGACGCCCACGAGATCTCCGCCCGCCACGAAGCTGGCGTCGATCTCTACGACGATGCTGAGCACGTTCTTGCCGTCCAGGAAGATCGAGCCGGGATCGGTGAAAGCGAGCTTCCGGGTCGCGATCGTCGCCAAGGCGGCGCGGGCATCCATGATGAACGGGTCCCAGCGCGTGCCAGCGAAGACCCGCATCCCAGGCCCAGAGCCCCCGTGCGGATCGTTGACGCGGAAGGAGATTGATTGTCCTGACGGACCACGGCAGGTGCCCTGCTGCTGACGGCTCGGCTGCTCGTCGGCGTTGCCCGGAGCGACGTCAGGGGCGTCGAAGACGCACTCCACGACAATCTCCTCCTCCCGGGGAACGAACCCCCACCCGGCATCGTTCGGGCTCGGCCGGTGGAGAGGTCGTAGCCGGAAGCGGTAGAGCAAACCCTCGGAGAACAAATCGGACGGCTTGGCCATCGGCAACGTGTTCAGAACCAGCACAAGCGAGCCCGGCCGCTCGGGGCTCGGGAATGCGTACACGTCCGTGATGTCCGCGATCGGGTTGGCGAGGGCACGTGGCCCGGAGATATGGTCCGACATGACAGTGCTCGTCTCTGTTGCGTTTAGTCGCCGGCCTCGTCCAACAGAGGCTTCAGCGCTGGATGCTGGAGGATCTCTGCGGCCTGAGGGTGGTCGAGCACCTGTTGGAAGGCGTTGTTCACACGCTGAGCCTTTCGGATCTCCTTGACCGTGCCGCCGTAATTCCGAGCGTATGCGGCTGCCGATTGCTCGGCGTCGAGGATGAAGGCTCGCAGGGCGGCCAGGTCCGGCAGCCCGCCGTAACCTTCTACGTGGCGGAAGATGACGTCGAACAGCGCCAGAGTCGGACCAGAGGTGAAGAAGTCCTCCATATAGGCGTCCCACGGGCCATCGAAGCTGGTCACGAATGCGAGCCGCGTGTCGTCGTCGAACATGACGAACCGCGCCTCGTGAATTGTCTGGACCGCCATCCCGTAGTCACCGGGTCGGTACCCCGGCGTGTCCTGCAGATCGACGAGCGCGGCTCGCAACGGCGGCCCCTCGCCCGGCTTGACGCGAAAGAACAAACTGAACTCGCTTGTCGGCCCGACACTGAGTCCCGGCTGCGTTATTCCACCATCTGATGTGGCCATGCGAGGGACTATAGCAGGCCTCATCCGGAACTGTTGAAGAATGCTCGAGGGCGTTGCAGCGTCTGCGGAGGACCGAAATCATGCCAGAAGACCTGCGATGGGTCGACCGGAGCCCGTCCTCTTCGTGGCGTCTTCGGCTGCGCTTCTCCGACCACCCTGTCGCGAAGAACCGGACCCCTTGTTGTGGTCCGAGTACCTTCTTAGACTCGGGACACGACCGCACGGCCGATTCCGACGACGATGAGGAGACTGCGATGGCACTCAAATTTGGGCTACTGGCACTGGTAGAAGCCCAGCCCGGAAAGGAACAGGAGGTGTGGGAGTTCCTCAACGGTGGCCGAGATATCGTGGTCAACGAGCCGGACACCAAGACGTGGTACGCCTTCCGTGTCGATGAAAAAACCTTCGGCATCTTTGACACGTTCGAGACGGAGGAGGGCCGGCAGGCTCACCTGAATGGCGCGATTCCCGCCGCCCTGGGCGAGCAAGGGCCGAATCTCCTCGCGAAAGATCCGGACATCCGGATGATCGAGCTCATTGCCGTGAAATAGGCGCCGTGACGGAGGCCCACTTACTGCCCTGCGCTGTACGGCTCGTGCTGCTCGTCGTGATGAATTCGGGCGGCCAGCGATCCGAGCGGTTCCCGACTGCCACCCCACTGCAGCGCCAGGATCTCCGCCGCGATCGAAACCGCCGTCTCTTCTGGGGTTCTCGAGCCGAGATCCAGTCCGATCGGGCTGTGTAGCTGTGCGAGTTCAGCGTCACTGATCCCGACCTCGCGTAGTCGCCTCAACCGGTCGTCGTGCGTGCGCCGGGAGCCCATCGCGCCGATGTAGGCGATCTGCGGCCCACGCAGTGCCACCTCGAGCAGCGGTACGTCGAATTTCGGGTCGTGGGTGAGCACGCAGATCACCGTGCGGGCATCCAGCAATCCGGCGGCGAACTGGTCGGTGAGATAGTGGTGCGGCCACGAGACGATCACCTCGTCGGCGTCTGGAAACCGCGCCCTCGTCGCAAACACCTCCCGAGCGTCACAGACGGTGACGCGGTATCCGAGGAAGCTCGCCAGTCTGGTCAGCGCGGCGGCGAAATCGATGGCTCCGAAGACGAGCATTCGCGGCCGGGGCGCGAAGCTGGAGAAGAAGACCCGCATTCCTTCACCCTGGCGCTCACCGTCGGGCCCGTAGGTCAGGGTCGTGTTGCGGCCGACCGCGAGCAGCCCCTGAGCGTCATCGCCGATGGCGCGATTAGCCTGCTCTGATCCCAGATTGCCTTCGAATCCGTGCGGCCTCACCACGAGGTGGCGGCCGAGCCAGTCGGCATCCGGATGCTCGATCACCGTCGCAACCGCCACGGGGCGGGAGTCTTCGATGTCCTGCCGCACCGCGTCAAGCTCTCCGAAGGTGCGCCGGGAGACCGGTTCGACGAAGACGTCCAGGATGCCGCCGCAGGTCAGCCCCACTGAAAATGCGTCGTCGTCGCTGATGCCGTAGCGCACGAGCACCGGTGAACCGGAGGCAATCACCTCTGTGGCGAGGTCGTAAACCGCCCCCTCGACACAACCGCCGGACACCGAGCCGACGACGCTCCCATCATCGGTCACCAGCATCGACGCACCAGCGGACCGCGGCGCCGATTCAAAGGTGCGCACGACCGTGGCCAGCCCTGCAATGTTGCCCTCCTGCCAGCTTCGCGTCAGCACTTCCAGCACATCACGCATCTCGATCGGGCCTCCAGTTCCTCATCTCGAGACAGTACGGCTCGACGGCGTGCGGCTCTCTGCACGCCGGCCGAGACGATAAGCGACGTACGCCACCGCGGCGACGAGACCCAGCAGTTTGGCGGGGGTGAGCCGGTCCATGATCATCCCCTTGACCAGCGCGACCGCGTTCAGACTCGTGGCAGTGTTCGGCGACCCGGTGCTCGGCGAGGCTGGCGGTGACGGCCGCACCGACGATGGCCGCACCGTGGGTGATATCTCGGGCCCGGTGTGCGGTTTCTCCGGCTCCACGGGCTGCTCCCCAGGTGTGTCCGCGGGCGACACCCCGGCCGTATCTTCCCGCGCCTCCCCCACCATTTTCTGCAGGTTCTCGGCGAAGAGGGCCATCATCTGGTCGGTGACACCGCCGATGATGCTCTTTCCCATGGCCGCGACCTTGCCGGAGAGGTCAACATCAGCGCTGACGGTGCCGGTCGTCGTGCCGGCCGACTCGACCAGCACCAGGGTCGCCGTTCCTTGCGCCGTTCCCTGCCCGCGGGCTTCCTGCGCCTTCCCCTCGAACGCCGCCCGGTGGGCCGTGGCGTCGCGTTCAACTACGGTCAGTTGCCCCCTATATTGCATGCTCACCGGTCCCAGCTTCACTTTCAAACTGACCTGGTAGGCGTCTTCAGACAGCTTGTTCAGCACCTGCGCCCCCGGAACGCAGCCTGCGACCCGCTCGAAGTCCATCAGGGTTTCCCATACCTCGTCGATCGGAGCGACGACGGAAAACGTGCTTTCGAGTTGCATTATGTTGTCCTCTTCTTGAGCATCATCATGTCCTGTAATTGAGAAGCCTCTGGTTGAACTGTGTGCTCGTGTGGTCGGCGTGAATCGCCGCAGCTACTTCGGCCAGGGCCGCGTAACTGTGACCGCTGACGAAGGCGTCGCAGTAGGGCAGTGCCGCAGCCATCCCACCCACGAGCGGCTGATAGCCCGGGGCCACTTTGCGCGGATTGACCCAGATGATTCGGTAGGCCAACCGCCTCAGGCGTGCCATCTGAGTGGCCACGAGCACCGGATCGTCTTGTGCCCAGCCGTCGGAGAACACCACAACAACGGCGCCCCTGGCAAGGCCACGGCGCCCGAAGTCGTCCACGAAACGACGGATGCTCTCGGCGAGCCGGGTTCCGCCCGCCCAGTCGGAGGTGCTTGCTGCTGCTCGTGCGAGCGCCTGGTCCGGGTCGCGGATCGCCAACTGGCGGGTGAGCCTGGTGAGTCGGGTGGAAAACACGAACGCCTCCGCCTCGGCCCCATTCACCGCCCCTTGCAGGAGCGAAAGGAACACGCGGGTAAACGGCTCCATCGACCCGGACACATCACACAGCAAAACCAGCCGTCGCGGGCGCGGACTTCGACGCGCATGGACCAGTCGCGTGGCGTCGCCTCCGGTGCGCTGCGCCGCTCGAACAGTGCGCCGGATGTCCAACTGGTCGCGGTTGTTTGTCGACTGACGAGTACGACGGCTGCGACGTTCCGGTGTCGACAACGCGATCTGCCGCACGAGGGAGCGCATCTGGGCGATCTCTTCGGGTGCGAGTTCAGCGAACGACACGTCGTGCAGCTGCTCGTCGGTCGAGGCCATCATCAGGATCGCGTCCCGCTCGGGTGCTGGACGATCGTCGGAGCCGTCCCTGGCAGGTAACGGGGCGGGAGGCCACGATTTCCGAGTATCCTCCGCCTCGCCGAACGGGCGCGTATCTGGCGCCGCTGGGCGGGTCCGCAGCTCCGGGTTGATCGGTGCGGAGTGGGGGTCCGATCCGACCGCGGGTGCATTGCGGTCCCCTCGATACTCCGCTGGGTCGAGCAGTCCGTCGAAGACGGCGGAGAAGACCGCGTCGAAAAGCGGCAATTGCTCCTTGCGGGACACAAACACCACCCGGCACGCCCAGTACAGCGGCTCACGAGAGTCGGGCGGAACGAGTCGGAGCGCCTCGGCCAGCCGCGCCGCCCGATCAGGGGAGGAGGACAGACCCGCCCGGCGTAGCGCCGTGGCGAACCCAGCGGCGAGCGCGGCCACCTCCACGCCCGGCCGAATATCGAAGCGCGTCTCGGCTGTCTCCTCCCCAGCTGTCTCTACCATCTGTGGACTCACCTCTGTCCTGCTCCCACCAGCCAGTCGGCCCCGTGTGCCACAGCCAGGTCGAGGTCATCGCGGTTCTTTACAATGGACCCCCAGGTCTGCTCGACGGTGTGCGCGTCGAGGCGGTCGACGCCCAGTACCGTGAGTGCCGACACCCAGTCGATGGCTTCGGCGATCCCCGGGGGTTTGACCAGGTCAAGTGAGCGCAGCTTCGTGATGGCCGACGCGGCCTCGAGCGCGATCGGTTCGGCGCTGCTCGGAACCCTTCGCCGCACGATCTCGGCGATCCGTGCGGGCCCGGGGTAGTCGATCCAGTGGTACAGGCAACGACGGGTCAGCGCGTCGTGCAGGTCCCGTGTGCGATTGCTGGTGAGGATTACGATCGGCGGGTGCGCAGCTCGAATGGTCCCCAGTTCGGGAATCGTCACGGCCGCCTCGGCCAACAGCTCGAATGTGAACGCCTCGAATTCGGCGTCGGCCCGATCAATCTCGTCCAGCAGCAACACGGCCGGGCGCGGGCCTTGATGCTCGATTGCCTGAAGCAGCGGCCGTCGTAGCAGATACTCCGGCCCGAACAGTTCGGTCTCCTCCAGATGGATATCCCGCACCTCAGCCAGCCGGATGCCCAGCATCTGGCGGGGATAGTTCCATTCGTAGAGAGCCTCGCCCGCATCGATTCCCTCGTAGCACTGCAGCCGGTACAGCGGCGTGTCCAGTGCCAGGGCCAGCGCCTTCGCCGCCTCGGTCTTGCCGACCCCGGGTTCGCCCTCGAGCAGGATCGGCTGGGGCAGGTGCACGGCCAGGAACAACGCCGTTGCCAGCCCGATGTCGGCCAGATAGTCGCCGGCAGCCAGGCTCTCCTGGAGGGAGCCGACGTCGGGTATGAGCCGGCGCACGTCGCCCTCCGCGCCCACGCGCGCCGGGCCGCTCATCGGGGGTTCCGCTGCGGTCCGGCCCGCAGCACTGTTTCGCCCCGCAGTGCGAGAACGTGCTCATAGTCCGCCGCGGTGTTGACGTCCAGCGGGATCACTCCGTCGATGGGCACCTCGGTGACCTCCGCTGCTCGCTGCTCGAGGAGTTTCCACACCGCCTTGTCCCCGTGCAGCGCGGCCAGCGTGGGGAGCAGAGAGCGGGCGAACGCGAACGGATGCCCGACACCGTTCTCGTAGTGGCACACTGCGATGCTCGACTCCCCTCGCCCATCAAGCAGCCGGCGCACGCTCTCCGGGCGCACCCCGGGCTGGTCGCCGAGCAGGAGCACGACCACATCGGTCTGCGGATGCAGGGCCGGGATGGCCGTGGCGATTGATGACGAGCATCCGGTGTCGTAGTCGAGATTCTCGACCACATCGACGTCGTGGGTGTCGACCGTCTGCCGCACCTCGTCGGCGGCCCCGCCGAGCGCGAGGACGATCTGGTCGAAACCGCTGTTCCTGGCGGTTTCCAGCGCGGCGTCGAGGAGGACCCCTCCTCCATAGGGAAGAAGTTGCTTCGGGCTGCCGAATCGGCGCGACGCCCCGGCGGCCAGGACGAGTCCGGCGACTCTCAGTTCAGGACGCGACGGCATACTGCTCCGGATGGGCGAGGAAGCTTGTGCGGCATCCGTCTGAACAGAAATACGTCGTGACGCCGTCCCGTTCGACGTGGATGCTCGACTCCACGGCCGCGACAGCCATCCCACAGACCGGGTCGATCGCGGTGCGAACTGTTGGTGCGGTCTTCGCCGGTCTGCTCTTGACCCGTTCGGAGACCAGCTGGGCCAAGATCGACAGTGCGATCTCGCCCGGGGTGCGGGCGCCGAGTTCCAATCCGGCCGGGCTGAACACGCGCGCGCGCTGCTCCTCGTCGACGTCGAGGGAGGCCAGCACGGCGGCACCTCTGACCTCGCTCGCCACGAGCGCGACGTAGGCAACCCCCGCGGCGAGCGCCGCCATCAATGCCGGCTCCTCGTCTTTGCCGTGTGAGGCGACGATGACGGCGGCGTCGTCCGCCCGAGGGTGCGCTGAAGTGCCCGTGGTGAGTTCCACGTCCAATCCCAGGCCAGCCCCCAATGTCGCCAGCGCCTGCGCGATGGGGGTCTCCCCCACGACGAGCACCCGGGGCGCCGGTATGCGGGGTTCCAGGAAGATCTCGATCGCGCCACCGCTGAGGCAGGGGTTCGAGACCTCCACGGCACCCTCCTCCTCAACGTGGGACGGTTCGCCCGGCACGACGCGAAGCAGCAGCGGCTCTTCGGTGGAGAGTGCCTGCAGTGCGTACACCCGCACCGAGGCTTCGACGCAATTGCCGCCGACAAACCCGTCGATCTCCCCTGTCGCATCCACCAGGGCAGTATCGCCGGCCTGCGCGCTCGTCGGATGCTGCGCCCGAACCACGGTGGCTCGCACGAAGGGCTCGCGACGTGCGACGAATTCCTCTGCTCTCTCGGTGAGCGTTTCTCTCGTTGCCTCTACTCCCATCAGTGTTCCTCTCACAGCAATGTCAGACGAGCCAGGTCAGAACGGCCATGTCAGACCGGCGGCCGTGCTCGGCCCTGCATGGCCTCCCAGACTCTGGCCGGTGTGCAGGGCATGTCGATGTGGGTGACGCCGAGGGGCGACAGCGCATCGACGATCGCGTTGACGATGGCAGGCGGTGAGCCGACCGTTGCCGACTCCCCGATGCCCTTGGCCCCGATCGGGTGGTGCGGTGAGGGGGTGACGGTGAAACCGGTCTCCCAGTTCGGCACCTCCATGGCTGTGGGGATGAGGTAGTCCATGAATGAGCCGCCGAGGTTGTTGCCCGCCTCGTCGAACTCGATGATCTGCATCAACGCCATGCCAACGCCGTCGGTCAGGCCGCCGTGCACCTGACCTTCGATGATCATCGGGTTGATCCGGGTTCCGCAGTCGTCGACCGCGATGAACCGCCGCACTTTCACGTGGCCGGTGCCCGGGTCGACATCGACCACGCAAATGTAGGCACCGAAGGGGAAGGTCAGGTTCGGCGGGTCGTAGGTCACCTCGGCGTCTAGATTGCCGTCGATGCCCTCGGGCAGCGTCACCGTTCCGTGTGCTCCCATCGCGATCTCGGCGATGGTCTTTCCGACACTCGGGTCACCCTTGACGAACCAGCGTCCCTTCTCCCATTCCAGGTCTTCCGGGCGTGTCTCAAGCATGGCCGCGGCGATGAACTTCGCCTTCTCCCGCACCTTGCGGGCGACGAGGGCGACGGCGCCGCCGCTGACCGGGGTCGACCGACTCCCGTACGTGCCCAACCCGAATGGCGTCTGGTCGGTGTCGCCGTGAACGACTTCGATGTCCTCTGGGGGGATGCCGATCTCCTCGGCGACGATCTGGGCGAATGTCGTCTCATGCCCCTGCCCCTGGCTCTGCACGGAGATGCGCACCACGGCCTTGCCCGTGGGGTGGATGCGGAGTTCGGCGCCGTCCGCCATGCCGAGGCCGACGATATCCATGTGTTTGCGCGGGCCGGCTCCGACGGTTTCGGTGAAGAACGAGATGCCGATGCCCATCAGTTCACCGCGCTCGCGCTTCTCCTTCTGCTCCCGCCGCAGCTCGTCGTATCCTGCGATCTCCATCGACAGACGCATCGCCCGCTCATAGTTGCCGGAGTCGTACTCCCACCCGGTCTTGTTCAGGTACGGAAACTGTTCCGGCTTGATGAAGTTTTTCAATCGCAACTCTGCGGGGTCCATCTCGAGCTTGTGGGCGAGTATGTCGACCAGCCGTTCGACGAGGTAGACAGCTTCAGTGACGCGAAAAGAGCAGGCGTAGGCGACGCCGCCCGGCGCCTTGTTGGTGTACACGCCCGTCACCGTGCAGTGAGCCGCTTGCAGGTCGTAGCTGCCGGTGAAGATGTGAAAGAAGCCGGCCGGATACTTCGTCGGCTGGGCGGTGGCGTTGAAAGCCCCATGGTCTGCGAGCACGTTCGTTCTCACAGCGAGGATCTTTCCCTCTTTCGTGGCCGCGATCTCGCCCTGCATGATGTAGTCGCGGGCAAACGACGTGGACATCAGGTTCTCTGACCGGTCCTCGACCCACTTCACCGGCTTGCCGGTGACGATCGAACCGACGACGGCGAGAATGTACCCCGGATAGATGCCGACCTTATTGCCGAAGCCGCCCCCGATATCTGGTGAAACGATGCGAATCTTGTGCTCGGGGATGCCGGCGACGATCGCGAACAGGGTGCGGTGCGCGTGCGGTGCCTGGCTCGTCTCGTAGAGGGTCAACGTGCCGTCGATCGGTTCGAAGTCTGCCACGGCGCCGCAGGTCTCCATCGGAGCCGGGTGCGAACGCGGGTAGACGATCTCCTGGGACACGATGACATCTGCCGAGGCGAAGACCGCGTCGGTCTCGGCCGCGTCTCCGGCCTCCCAATCGAAGATGTGGTTGTCGGTGCGACCCTCGATCTCATCGCGGACGACGGGAGCATCCGGAGCCAGGGCCTGCCTCGCGTCGATAACAGCGGGCAACACGTCGTACTCCACCTCGATGAGTTCCAGCGCGTCGCGAGCGGCGTAGCGGTCCTCTGCCACTACGAATGCCACCTCCTGGCCCTGGAACCGTACCTTGTCCGTGACGAGCACAGCCTGCACATCGGCGGAGAGCGTCGGTGCCCAGGCGAGATTGAGCCCGAGGAGGTCTTTCCCGGTGATCACGGCGACTACCCCGGGGTGGGCAAGGGCGGCGGCGGTGTCGATGGAGACGAGTCGGGCATGGGCCACCGGAGATCGAAGAATGGCGCCATGCAACATTCCCGGCAGCACGATGTCATCGACGTAGTGGCCTTTGCCCCTGACGAACCGCGGATCCTCTTTGCGCTGGAGGCGACCGTATCCGATCGGGCGGTCTTCGTCACCGGCGGCCGGGTTGGCTGGATGGTCCACTGCGACAGTCATGCGCCTACTTCTTCTCCGGTAGCGTCGGCGATACGTTCGTGTATCTCGACCATTTCGTCTGTCACAGCCATCTCGACGGTCTCGGCCGTCGCATCCGCTTCGGGAATTCTCTGCGGATGTTCGGCCGCCCACTGCACGGAGCGGACGATGGTGGCATAACCGGTGCACCGACACATCTGGCCGGAGATGGCCTCACGGATCTCGGTGTCGGTCGGATGCGGGTTGGCATCGAGCAGGGCCCGGGAGGTGAGCATCATGCCCGGCGTGCAGAACCCACATTGCAGGCCGTGTTCCTCCATAAACCCCTGCTGGACAGGATCGAGCGTGCCGCCGACGGCCAGTCCCTCCACCGTGGTGATGGAATGACCGTCGGCCATGGCCGCGAGCACGGTACACGACTTCACGGGTTGACCGTCCATCAGCACAACGCAGGTTCCGCAGTTGGAGGTGTCACATCCCCAATGTGTGCCGGTCATTCCAAGTACGTCGCGAATGTAGTGAACGAGCAAGACGCGCGGCTCGATCTCGCTCGTGACGTCAGAGCCGTTCACGGTCATGCTGATCTGCATCGGCTTAGCCTTCCTGGGGTGTCGGCGACAGGGATGTCGGGGATACGGATGTCGGGGATGCGGCCGCTCGCGCACACGCACTGCGGAGCACCCGGCGGGTCAGCTCGTCAGACAGGTGACGCTTGTACTCGATCGGCCCCCGCTGGTCGGCGACCGGATTGCTGGCGAGGGCGGCGAGGCGGCCGGCCTCAACGAACAGTTCTTCGCGGGGCTTTTCGCCTCGCATCACTGCTTCGGCCGGGGAAATGGTTCCCTCGACTCCGACCGCGGTGAGGCCGATGGCAACGTCGTCGATGGTGCCGTCCTCCGCGAGTGAGACTGCCGCCCCGGCCGCCACAATCGCCCAGTCGCCGACTCGACGGTCGACCTTCTCATAGGCGCTTCCGGAGCGCGGACGGATCGGGAAGCGGATCTCACACAGCAGTTCGTTCTGCCCGACCGCAGTTTCATAGGGCCCCTTGTGGAACTCGTTCATCGCGAGGATCCGTTCGCCGCCGGGCCCACGGATAACCGCCTCCCCGCGCAGCACGTCACAGACGGTCGAGAGGTCCTCGGCCGGGTCTCCCTGGCAGAGCGACCCTCCGATGGTTCCGCGGTTGCGCACCACGGGATCCGCGATCACGCGCTCGGCATCGGTGAAGATCGGAAAGAGCCCGGCAATCTCCGCGGACTCCAGGAGCGTCGTGTGGCGGGTCATCGCGCCCACGCGCAACTGATTGCCGTCGCGCAGGATGAAATCGAGTTCGAACAGGTCGTTGATGTCGATCAGCCACTCTGGTCTAGCCAGTCTGAGCTTCATCATCGGCAGCAGGCTGTGCCCACCGGCAACGACCCGCGACTCTGGGCCGTGACGTTCGAGGAGGGCGAGAGCATCAGCGACGGTGGTCGCTCTGGCGTAGTCGAATGGAGCCGGAATTTGCACGGTGACCTCCTCGGTTGCTCCTTGAGGTCGAGGAGCAACGCCGGTAACTGAGGGACCCTCAATTATCGCACATCTTGCCGCGCGGCATCCGGGATGTCAACATCACCGTGAGCGAAGGATTACGTGCATGACAGCGGCCAGCACACTCACGACGATTGCTGCGGTGACGCTCGTCATCGCGGGTATGACTGCGGCCGTCGGGCGCCACGGGGGTTCCCCACTGCGCAATTCCGGGAGGCTGGGCCCGATCGGGACGCTCGGCACGGTCGGCATGCTCGGCACGGGTGCGATCATGCTCGGCGCGCTGGTCTTACCCGACTTCTCCCACTTCGTTGCAGCGTCGCTGACGATTGCCGTTCTGCTTCTGGTGCTGGCCGGCGTTGTCGCGGTGCGGATCAAAACCCAACGGCCGCTGGGATACGCGCAGAGAACGGCCGTGGCCGTGACCGTCGTCGACATCGCGTTCATGTCAGCGGCGGTAGTGCTGATGCCGGTGCACTTTGCGGCTGCGCAGCTCACCACGGCCCAGCTCACCACGGCGCACCTCACCACAGCAGCGCAGCTCGGAGGGACTCACTCTGGCGGATCCCCCCTGACCCTGTCCGGAGGCATGATGATCTGGCTGGTCCTGGTGGCGTGGGCGTTCTGTGCTGCCGTGCTGAGTGTGCCGGCGATACAGCGGCACTCGCCAGATGGAGCGTTCCAGCTTGCCTGCTCCGGTTGCATGATCACAGCCATGGCCGCGATGGCGCTCTGATTGGTTGACGCAGCGTTGGTCTACTCTGACAGCATGATCCGCATACGCAGACCGGGCAGGTCACAATGACCACTGTCGACGAGCATGCCCGCACGATCGAACGGATGCTGGCCGGCCCACTTGGTCTCGCTGGCACCGCCACCGGAACCGGCACCGAGACTGTGCCGCTCACTGACGCGCTCGGCCGGATCACGGCGATCGACGTGTCGGCGGCTGTTGACCTGCCCCTGTTCCGAAACTCGCAGATGGACGGTTTCGCCGCCCGGGCGGCCGATCTGGTCGGCGCGCCGGTGAGCCTGCCGGTCGTCGGAGATGTTCCGGCCGGACATGCGCAGCCTCCGGCGCTGGCGCGCGGCACCGTGACCCGGATCATGACCGGCGCGATCGTGCCAGACGGCGCCGATTGCGTGGTTCCCGTCGAGGACACCCGGCTCAGTGCTGATCCGGGCTTCGCCGGCTTGGGCTCCCCTGACTCGAGCTCCTCAGACCCGGACTCCACCACAACGCACGCCGGCGCATCCGTCACCATCACGATTCCTCGAGTCGCCGGAGACTTCGTGCGGGAACGCGGCAGCGACCTGCGGCGCGGGGAGTTGCTGCTGCCGGCCGGGCAGCGGCTGGCACCCCGGCATCTGGCCGCGCTCGCCGCTGGCGGCCACAACTCGGTCCTCGTGCGCCGCCGGGTGCGGGTCGCCGTCATCACGACGGGAGCCGAACTCGCGCCGGCCGGTGCGGCCCTGGAGTCTGGCCAGATTTTCGACGCCAACCTGGTCGCGCTGTCCGCCGCCGTCACGGAGGCCGGAGCCGAGCTGGTGCTCGCGGAATCGAGCAGTGACGACACCGGCGCGTTCCTCAGTATCCTCAAGCGTGCTACCCGGACGGCGAACCTCATTGTGACATCTGGCGGAGTCTCCCAAGGCGCATACGAGGTGGTGCGCGAGGCGCTCGAACCGCTCGGCGCGGTCGTCGGCCACGTTGACATGCAGCCGGGCGGACCCCAGGCCACCGCGGTCGTTGACGGCGTGCCGATCGTCTGCTTCCCGGGGAACCCGGTGAGCACTCAGGTCTCCTTCGTCGTGTTTCTCCGGCCGATCCTCCGCCGGGCGGCCGGACTGACCGGCCTGCCGCCGACGGCGAGGCGGCTCGCCGGACCGGTGGAATCCGTGGCCGGAAAGCGCCAATTTCTGCGCGGGCGAATTCGCGACGACGGCACGGTCGAGACTGTGGCAGGGGCAGGCTCGCACCTGGTGGCCGGGATGGCCCGCGCCGATGTACTCCTGGACATCCCCCGGGAGATCACCGACCTTGCCGCGGGGCAGGATGTAGGAGCGTGGGTACTATGACCGAATTGACGCATCTGGACGGTGACGGGCGGGCGCGCATGATCGATGTCGGCCAGAAAGCCGAGACAACACGGGTGGCGGTGGCCAGGGGCCAGTTCGTGACGACAGCAGAGGTTATTGCGCTGATACGCGCCGAGGGGCTGCCCAAGGCCGATGTGCTCGCAACGGCACGCATCGCCGGCATTTCGGGTGCCAAGAAGACCTCAGAGCTGATCCCGTTGTGCCACCAGGTGGCGCTGTCCTCCGTGACGGTCGATTTCGAGCTTGGCGAGGACTCGATCGAGATCGAGGCGGTAGCACACGCGCGCGGTCAGACCGGTGTCGAGATGGAGGCGCTAACCGCAGTGACGCTCGCCGGGCTCACCCTGCACGATATGGTCAAGGCGGTCGACCCGGCGGCGATGCTCACCGAGGTGCGCCTGGAGCAGAAGAGTGGCGGCAAGCGCGGCAACTGGCAGCGCAGTATCTGGCAGCGCAGCACCGGGCATGCTGACGCCGCGGGGGCCGCGGTCTCGACACACACCCGTGCCCTCGCCGGGCGCACCGCGCGCGTCATCGTCGCTTCGACCCGCGGCGCGGCCGGCGAGCGCGAAGACACGGCCGGCCCGGTCATCGCCGGCTGGCTGCGCCAGCATAGATACGACACCGCGGCTGTTTCGGTGGTGGCGGATGCCGACATCGCCGGTGCCCTCACCGAAGCAGTAGACGCTCAGCCGTCAGTGATCATCACGACAGGGGGCACGGGCGTCTCCCCCACGGATGCGACGCCGGAGGCGACCGCAGACCTGCTCGACCGCGAGCTGCCGGGCCTCGCTGAGGCACTGCGGCGTCGGGGAGCCGATTCCACGCCAATGGCGGCGCTCAGTCGCGGGCTGGCCGGCACAGCCGGACGCACTGTCGTGATCAATCTGCCCGGTTCACCCGGCGGGGTACGCGACGGACTTGACGTACTCAACGAGGTGCTCGACCATCTGGTCGACCAGGTATCCGGATCGGCGCGGCACGAGGAGCCAGCGCACAATGATTCGGCTGATGATGACCCCGCATACGAGGAGCCGGCGCGTGATTGAGGTCTTCGCCGCGATCTCGGCCACGCCCATTGATCCGGCCGTGGTGGACGACTTCGTGCTCTCACCAGAAAACGGTGCTGTGGTTTCGTTCCAGGGAATTGTGCGAAACCACGACCAGGAGCGCGAGGTCACCGCGCTCGACTACCAGTCGCACCCAGAAGCCGAACGCGTGCTCCGCGAATGCTGCGAGCGCATTGCCGGCGAGACCGGTCTGCGAGTTGCCGCCATCCACCGCACGGGAGCCCTCATGATCGGCGACATCGCGCTTGTCGCCGCGGTCGCGGCACCACACCGGGCCGAGGCCTTTGCCGCCTGCGCCGATCTCGTCGAACTGATCAAGCAGTCCGTTCCGATTTGGAAACGTCAGCACTTCCCGTCTGGCGCTCCGGAGTGGGTCGGGCTCGACGGGCCTGCCTGACACAGGCGATGCGCCTAGGATGGCGACAGTGGTGACTCTCTGGAGGACTCTGTGGATTCAATAACCTCTCGTTCACGGGAAGGCAGCAGAGCGGTAGCGGCGGCACCAGCGATGCGACCGCCCGCCGTCGTCGAACCCGGCCCACCGTTAGCCCCTGACCGTCTCGCGCGGTTCAGCCGCCAGCTGCTGCTGCCCGGATTCGGAGAGATCGCACAACGTCGGCTTGCACACGCTCGGGTACTCGTCGTCGGCGCCGGCGGTCTCGGAAGTGCGAGCATCCCGTACCTCGCCTCCGCCGGCGTCGGCACGATCGGTGTCATCGACACGGATGTCGTCGAGCTCTCGAATTTGCACCGCCAGGTCGTGCACGGGGTCACGGACATCGGCCGCAGCAAAATCGACTCGATCGCCGACGCCATTTCCGCGATCGACCCGACCGTCACGGTGAACCGGCATCGGATGCGCCTGGATGCCGGCAACGCGCTGGAGCTCGCCGCCGGCTATGACCTGATCATGGACGGCAGCGACAATTTCGCCACACGCTATCTCACCAATGACACCGCGGCGATCGCCCGGAAACCATTGGTCTGGGGCGCGATATTGCGGTACAGCGGCCAGGCCGGGGTTGCGTTCGCCGGTTTCGGGCCGAGCTATCGCGACTTGTTTCCCACACCGCCCGATGCCGGCGACGTTCTGTCCTGCTCAGAAGGCGGTGTTTTGCCCAGCGTCTGCGCCGCGATCGGCTCGATCATGGCGACCGAGACGATCAAGCTCCTCACCGGGCTCGGAGAACCGTTGCTCGGCAGAATCACCACCTACGACGCGCTCACCGGTCGCTTCCGGGAGCTGAGCTACAGCTCGGCCCCAGACGCCGAACCGATCAACGAGTTGACCGACTACGAATTATTCTGCCGCACCACGCGGGCGAGTGACGTGCTTCCAGCCGAGGTGCGGGAGAGCGCTCAGACGATCACCCCGATCGAGCTGTCACGACGACTGGCCGGTCATGAGCCCCTGCAACTTATCGACGTTCGTGAACCTTTCGAGTCCGAGATCGTGAGCATCGCCGGTTCAGACCTCATTTCCCTGGCCATGATCGAGGAGTCACTCGCACGTATTCGCCTGGATGTCCCGGTCATCGTGTACTGCCATCACGGCAGCAGGGCCACGCGCGCTTCCTCACTCTTGCGCGCCCACGGAATACAGAACGTGCAGGAACTGGAAGGCGGCATCGACGCATTCGCGGCGACGGTGGACCCCTCGATGACGCGGTACTGAGCGAACACGACTGAGCTCGTTACCCTCCGGCGAATGGCGGCAGCACGTCGATCCGCTCTGAGAGCGGAAAGTGAGGGTCCCGGCGAACCACCTGGTCGATCAGGAATGATCCGGACGTCACGACTTTCCGCATCTCGGAGCCGTAACGCTCACCGAGAAGCGTCATCAGTGTGCCCAGCGTAGCCTCGTCCGCCACGACGAGCCCCTCCTCCTCACACCCTGCAGCATCGGCAGCCGCCGCGAAATATCTGATCTGCACAATCACGCTTCTTCACCCGCCGATGTAGGACATCTCAATTTTCTTCCGCCCTTTCGCCTCACCGTAGCGCGTGGACGCGCTCCGCAATTCTGAGTAGCGATCTGACCGGTCCCGCCAGATCTGTGCCAGCACGACCGACAGCTGTTCATCAGTGCAGCCACCGCGCATCAAGGCCCGCAGATCATGGCCATCCGTCGCGAACAGGCAGGTGAACAGCTTTCCCTCAGCCGAGACGCGCGCCCGCGTGCAGGACCCGCAGAACGACGCGGTGACACTCGAAATCACGCCGATCTCACCGGACCCGTCTCGATAGCGCCATCTCACAGAGGTCTCCCCGCCATAGTTCGGGGCGACCTCTTCCAGCGGAAACTCGGCGTCGATGCGGCTGATCACTTCGCTCGAGGGAACCACCTCAGCCATCTTCCAGCCGTTGCTGTTGCCCACATCCATGAATTCGATGAAACGCAGAATGTACGGTGAGCCTTTGAAATGGCGTGCCATTTCCACCACATCCTGATCGTTCAAACCACGCTTCACCACCATGTTGATCTTGATCGGACCGAGGCCGACCTCGTGTGCGGCCTCGATGCCGCGTAGAACCCGTGCTACGGGAAAATTCACATCGTTCATCGTTCGAAAGGTCGCGTCGTCGAGTGAGTCCAGCGAAACGGTGATCCGAGTCAGGCCCGCATCTTTCAACGCCTGTGCCTTGACCGCGAGCGCCGATCCGTTGGTCGTCAATGCGATGTCGAGCGCACCGCCATCCGGCGTCTTCACCGCGGCGAGCATGCCGATCAGCTCCTCGATTCCCTTGCGCAAGAGGGGTTCGCCGCCCGTGAGACGGATCTTCTGAACCCCATGCGCGACGGCGATGCGGGTGAGTCGGGTGATCTCATCGAACGAGAGGAGTTCATCCCGTTCCAGAAAAGCGAAATCCCGGCCGAAGATCTCCTTCGGCATGCAATAGACGCAACGAAAGTTGCAGCGATCGGTAACCGAGATGCGCAGGTCCCGCAAGGGGCGGCTGCGGGAATCACTGACCGTCCCGGTCGGCTGGTCCATCTCAACCGGGATATCCGACACGTCGCGGAAGAAGAACGGTGTCGATGCACGCGCTCGGGTGTCCGTCATGGCCTCACCCTAACCCCGCTGCCCGAAAATACGAGGCCTTCAGTTCGTCCCACGAGCTCAGCGTGGGAGAAGCACGACGTCGGCGGCGGCGACGGACAGCCAGACGTGCACACCCGCGCGCAGACCGAGTTCGACGACCTTGGCTGGTGCCAACTCCACGACGAGGTGCGGGTCTTCAGCCACGCGGATGCGGACTCCCCCGATGCCGGACTCCAGCGAGACGATGGTCGCCTCCCAATAATTGGTGTGCTGACCGTCTGACTCGAACGGATGCGGCTCGGTGCGGTAGACGCTAACCGCTGCCGGGCGGAACACCAGCGCAACCTCCGCACCGGCGGCAGGAAACACGCGTGCGTCAGCAGATCCGACGAAGTAGCGGCCGTCCGGCAGCCGGACGCCGGGAGGCTCTGCGACGCCGTTCAGCAAATTGATTCCGGCCAACGCCGCGGTGAACTGGTTGCGCGGCTCGGCGAGCACTCGGGCCGTCGGCCCGGCGTCGACGATCTTTCCGTCGTGGAGGATGGCAATGCGGTCGGCGAGCACGATGGCGTCGAGCACATCGTGGGTGACCAGCAGAGTCGCGATCGTGCGTTCGGCCAGCCGCTCACGCAACAGCTGACGCATCCGGGCGGCCGTCTGCACGTCGAGGGCGGCCATCGGTTCGTCCAGCAGCAGCAGGTCGGGACGCGCAGCCAGAGCGCGTGCGAGCGCGACGCGTTGCTGTTGCCCGCCGGAGAGTTCGGCCGGTTTCCTCTCCTCGAGCCCTTCCAGGCCCACCGCAGCCAGCCACTCGACCGCCTCCAGTCGAGCTGCACTCCGGGTTTGGCCCTGCGCCCGCTGCCCGAATGCGACGTTGTCTCGCGCATCCAAATGTGGGAACAAGAGCGCCTCCTGGCCGAGCAGGCCGACTGCGCGGCGTTCAGGGACGACCGCCACTCGCCGGGCACCCTCGCTGACCCGGGTCAGGAGACGCCCCGCCACGCTCACGCTGCCGGCGTCGGGAAGGATCAGCCCGGCGACCGCGGCGAGCAATGTCGACTTTCCTGCCCCGTTCGGCCCGAGGAGCGCAAGCACTTCCCCTGATTCGATGCGGATTGCCGCGTCGAGGATGAATTCACCGCGCCGCACGACCAGCTGCGCGTCCAGCACCGTGCTCACCGCGGCGCATCCGCTCGCCAGCTGCGCATGAAAAGCAGGATGACGATGGCCACGACCACGAGGAGAACCGACAGGGCGATGGCCGACTCCTGTGTGACCCCTGCGCCGTTGAATGCGGTGTAGATCGCCAGCGGCATGGTGCGCGTGACCCCGGCCGCGTTGCCCGCGAACAGTGCCGTCGCGCCGAACTCCCCCAACGCTCTGGCGAAGCAGAGCACGGTTCCGGCAACGAGCCCTGGCATCGCCAGCGGAAGGGTGATCCGCCAAAACACCGTCCAGCGGGAGGCGCCAAGCGTCGCAGCCACGGTTTCAAACCGGGCTCCGGTCGCCCGCAGCGTCGCTTCCAGGGTGATCACGAGAAAGGGCAGCGCGACGAAGGACTGTGCGATCACGACGGCACTGGTGGTAAAGGGTATGCGGATGCCCAGGCCGACAGCCAAGGAGCCTCCGATCAGGCCGTTGCGCCCCAGCAGGTAGAGCAGGGCGATGCCGCCGACCAGCGGCGGCAAGACGAGCGGCAGGGTCGTCAGGGCCCGGAGCACCCCGGCGAGCCGGGGCCCGCTGCGCGCAATCAGCAACGCAAGCGGAACCCCCAGAACCAGACAGACCACAGTCGCGGCGGTCGCCGTGCGCAGCGACAGCCAGAGGGCTTCGAGGGCATCAGGCGACGTGATGGCGGCCGGGAACTCTGCCCAGTCGACTCGGCTGAACAATCCAGCGATCGGGAGGATAAGCAGAAGCAGGCCGAATATCGCGAGTACGCTCAACGATCGCGGGATTCTCCCACTCGGGGCACGCGCCTGCTGCGTGCGGGATCTCTGCGTTCGGGGCCTCGGCGCGGGGGGCACAGCGTCGGTCGCTGTGCGGGTCACGGTGCGAGTCACGGATGCCCGAAACCGAAGCGCGCCAGGATCGCTTGTGCCGGCGCGGATAACACCCAGCTCACGAAGGTCTCCGCCACGGCCGGATTCTGTGCGCTCGACGGCACCCCGATTGCATAGCGATTGATCGCGCGGTCGGCTCCGTCGATAGCGACACCGTCGACTGAACCGGCCGCAGCCTTGACATCGGTGGTGTAGACGAGCCCCGCATCGGCTTCTCCCGTGCTGACCTTGGTCAGCACGGCCTTCACATTCTGCTCTTCGCTCACCGCCGTCACGGCGACGCCCTGCAGACCCAGAAGCTTCTGCGAGGCCGCACCACAGGGAACCTCCGGAGCACAGAGCACGACAAGGAGATCTGTACGTGCCAGATCGGCGAGGCTGGTGATACCCCGTGGGTTGCCCGGTTGCACCGCAATGTGCAGGGTGTTCGTGGCGAAGATCGATGACGTACCCGTGATCAAGCCGGCCGCGGCGACATCCGCCATCGTCTGCTCGTCGGCGGAAGCGAAGACGTCGGCGCTCGCGCCCTCTTTCAGCTGGGTCGCCAGGGTAGACGAACCGTCATAGACGATCGGGGTGATGGTCACGGCCGGGTTCTCGGCGGTGAATTCGGCAGCAAGCTCGTTGAAGGCGGCAGTCAGGGAGGCGGCGGCGAAGATCGTCAGATTCCCGCTGAGCGCATCGGTGGTTGGCGTCGGCGCAGCAGCCCCCGACCCTGCCGCGGTCGTGCTGCAGCCGCTGACCAGAAGGAGTGCAGAGAGTGCGATGAGTCCGGCGAGGCTTCGATGTTTCAGGCTTCGATGTTTCAGGCTGTGCTGGATCACTGCTGCTCCCGAGGCACCTCGACGATGACCATCGTGGCCTTCACGACGGCGACGGCCAGCGAACCGACCTCCAATCCGAGGTCCCGCACCGCTTCGCTGGACATCAAGGAGACGATCCGGTGGGGACCGCATTGAAGTTCGACCTGCGCCATGACGGTGTCGAGAAGAATCTCAGTCACCAGCCCGACGAAACGATTGCGAGCGCTGCTCTCTGTGCTTCCCGGATCATGGGGCAGCACGGCAATGGATCGCGCGCGAGCCGCGAGGTCTGCACCGGCGATGACCTGGCGGCCGGCCTCGTCTCTGACGGACTCGAGCGTGCCAGCGGTCACCCAGCGACGAACGGTGTCATCGCTGACTCCGAGCAACCGAGCGGCTTCACTGACCCTGAACTGCGCCATGGAACGCACGGTAGCACCGCATTCGCGGTTGCAATAGCGGCGAGGAGACCGTATCTGCCGAACGCGAACGCTCCCCTGCCGCCGGGGGCGAACAGGTGAGCAATGCGGCGGGCAGAAATTCAAATCCCCGCCCGGAACCCTCGTTCGGCATGCAGTGGACGCACCGAGAATCGCACCAGAACCATCCCGGCGTCAGATCGACTGTCGATAGCCGAAGAACTCATGGTCATTGTTATAGCCGCCCAGGCCGCCGCCTACCTCCGAGAAGTGCTCGACGAATTCAATTCCCTTGATCCATTTCACCATTTTGAACCCGAGTTGCACTTCGTTGCGCAGCCGGAGTGGGGCACCGTGGCCGAAGGAAAGCGTGTCGTCATTCATGTCGTAGGCGAGCATTGTCAGCTCGTAACCCATCTGCTCGATCGGCTGCGCGTCATAGTAGATACCACCATCCGGTCCGACCGCGAACGAATAGAAGATCACCCATTTTGCTTCAGGCTTGGGTTTGACGACATCGAGGATGGCCTGCATCGAGACGCCGCCCCACTTTGCAACCCCTGACCAGCCTTGGATGCAGAAATGCTGCGTGATCTGCTCGTGGTGAGGAAGTGCGCGTAGTTGCTCGAGGCTCAGTTCGACCGGGTTCTCGACCAAGCCGTTGACCCGCAGCGTGTAGTTCGCGAAGGCGCCGGCCTCAAGTTGTTTGTACTCAGGAGTTTCGGGGTATTTGCCGTTATGCCAGAAGTACGGAGAGATGTCCTTCTCGGCGTACCGGCCCGGTTTGGAGTCGATGTGCTCAAAGAGCCGTTGGGCCGGTCCGATCAGAGCAAATCCGACATTCTGCACCACGCGGGGGTGCCGATAGGTGAACGGTGTCGCGGCCACCCAGCTGACGATGACAACCACCATCGACGCCGCGAAGATCCAGAACCCGACCCAGGACTCGTCGTTCCGCGACGCGTACATGTGGTTCAAGTTGCGCAGGGCACCAGTGGTCAACACCAGGGTGACGTGCACGACGATGAACATGACGAACCAGCACAGCACGAGGAAGTGCAGCGACCGGGCCAACTGGATGCTGAACACTGAGCTGATGCCGCGGAACCGAGTGGACAGGGCCGGCGACATTCCGAGCCCGGTGATCAGCGCCGCCGGAGCGGCGATGAAGACCGTCACGAAGTAGGCGATCAGTTGCAGGCTGTTGTAGTTGACCCAGCCCGATTCGACCGGCCAGTCCAGCGACAGGTACTGGATGGCGACCGAGATCGAATTCGGGATGACGTCCCAGCTGAGCGGAACCAACCGCATCCATTGCCCTGTCGTGAAAATGAGGATGTAGAACACGAGACCGTTGAGCAGCCAGAGGGTGTCCACCCCGAGGTGCCACCAGCGGGCCAGGCCGATGGAGTGCCGACGGCCAGGGAGTCCGACGCCGTCGGGGAGGGTGATCGAGTCTTGCTTCGCTGTGTACAGCGGGTCGGCTGGCACCGGCTTTTGGATGCGGAACCAATCTTTGCCGGGCGTGGAGTGCCTGGTCCAGTAGAACCGGGGATGGTCGGCGATGATCGTAACCCCCGAACGAATGATGAAGATCATCAGGAACAGGTTGAGGAAGTGCTGCCAGCCGAGCCAAGTCGGGAAGCCAGCCGGCGCGTTGTCGGGAAGTTCGGACGCGCCGGGATACTGCCGAATGAAGTGCTGCACGGCCGGGACATCACGGGTTCCCTTGGCCACCGCGATGCCGATGATCAGGAGGAGCAAGCCGATAGGGATCAGCCAGAGCAGGTTGAACCATTTGCCCTGGCCGATTCTCACCCGGGGAGCGACCCCGTATTGTGCGGGGAGATGTCCGGCCCAGTCCTCATCCACGGAGGTGTAGTGCGTGCTGTCCAATTCGCTTCGGAAGCTCGCGCTCGCCCCTGGCCCGATGTCGGCTGCGGGAACATGTTGATCACTTGGGTCATCCATCGGAGTCTCCATGATGCGGAGCCTAGCAACGGGTCTGCGCGGGGACCAGAGTCGGTGCTCCGCGTGCATCTACGAGCTCTCCGCTTGGCCCGAACGCGGCTGGAGTCGTCGCTGCTCGATGGCGGCCTGACCCGTAGAAGAAACACGAGGCTCATCGTCCCCGTGCTGGTTGCAGAAAGTCGACTCGCGAGCGAAGCTGCGCCGCGAGAATAGGTGGGTGAGTACCCTTCAACTCGACACCGACAGCTGGATGCGCTGGGCTGAGCCTGCTGCCCTGGTCGGTGGTGAGACGCGAGCGATCAGGCTTCTCTCGGCCGACGAGCGGTCGCGATATGCAACCACGCTTTCGGCATCGGCCAGGGAGCGCTTTCTCTGGGGCCGTCTACTCCTGCGCGAACTGGTCGCCGAGCAGATCGGGTCGCGTCCCGCCGAGGTCACGATCGATGCGCGCTGCACCGACTGCGGCGGCCCTCACGGCCGACCCGTCGCGACCGGGCCGAGCGACGATGCTCGCGCGCTGTGGCTCAGCGTCTCCGCGTGTGCCGGAATGGTGCTCGTGGCGACGAGCCGGGGCAGACCGATTGGCATCGACGTCGAGCCCTGCGCCGTCAGCACCGGTCAACTCCAGGCGATCCGTCAGGTTGCCGGTGACACCGAGCATCCGCTTCGCCACTGGACCCGCATCGAGGCGGTGCTGAAAGCGGATGGCCGCGGCTTGCGGGTCGACCCCCGGCAGGTACGGGTGCACACACATGGAGCTGAGCTGGAGGGCACGCTGTATCGTTTCGCCGAACCAGACTTCGATCCACGATTCGTTCTCAGCTCGGCCTTCGGCCCGGCATCCGGTCCGGCAGCGGGGGCAGGGCCTGGCTAAACAGCCAGGCGTCGAACAGTCCGTCGAGCGGTCGATCGCTGTACCGGCCCGCATGCGCACGGAAGTCATCCGAATTGACCGAGGCTGCAGAGCCGTTCGTCGTGGCCCAGTCTCGCAGCATCGTGAAGAACGGTTGCTCGCCGAGCACGGTCCGCAGAGCATGGAGGGTGAGCGCGCCTCGTTTGTAGACGCGGTCGTCGAACATGTCGACCGGTCCGGGATCACCGAGCAGGATGTCCTGCGGCATGGTCAGGAGTTGTGCGTGGAATCCCCAGGCAAGCACCTCAGCAGTTTCTTTGCCGGCGTGCTCAGACCAGAGCCACTCGGCGTAGCACGCGAATCCCTCATTGAGCCAGATGTGCTGCCAGCCAGCGAGGCCCACGCTGTTGCCGAACCATTGGTGGGCGAGCTCGTGCGCGATGAGCCGCTCCTCGCCACCGAAACCGTCGACGTGGTTGGCGCCGAAGATCGCCATCGACTGGGCTTCGAGCGGGATTTCGAGATCGTCGGAGGTGACGACGGCGGTGTAGGTGCCAAAGGGATACGCCCCGAAGACGCTTTCGAAATAACCCATCATCGCGGGCAGAAGGGCGAAGTCGGTGCGCACACGGGCCTGCAGTTGTTTCGGGTAGGCGAGCCGACCCGGCACGGCGCCGAGTTGCACCTCTTCGACCGTGTAGCGGCCGATCTGCACGGTCGCCAGGTACGTCGACGTCGGTTCGATCTGTTCGTACCGCCAGGTGCCCCGACCCGACGCCACGGTGTGGGCGGTGAGCACACCGTTGCAGATCACGGTGTATGCCTGCTCGGTGGTCACCCGGATGCTGTATCGCGCCCTGTCGGCCGGGTGATCGTTGCAGGGGAACCAGCTCGGCGACCCGGTGGGTTGGGAGGCCACGATCACACCGTCGGTGAGTTCCTCCCAGCCGACGAGCCCCCATTTGCTTCGCCGCGGCGCCGGTGAGCCGGAGTACTCGACGACAACCGTGAAAGCCGCACCGGCGGGGATGGGCAGCAGCGGCACGACGGTCAGTTTGCCATTGGACTGAGCCCGAACCGCCCGTTGGCCGTCGACCGACACCCGGGATACTTGCAGCCGGCTCAGGTCCAGGGTGAACCGCCTCAGCTCCTGATCGCTGACGGCACTGATCGTCGCCACGGCCTCAAGCCGGTTCGTCGCCGTTTTGTACTGCAGATCGAGCCCATAGTGTTCTACCTGGTAGCCGCGGTTGCCGCTGGCCGGAACATAGGGGTCCCGCGCCGTGCGCGCACCGATGCCGACCACCGTCATCGGATGGCCGCGGCGTGGTAGTCGCGCGTGGTCACATGCCGCCACGGGCCGATCGGATTGCCGCTCCAGCGGCTCCCGTGCGGAACGACTTCTCCGCGCATGACAAGGGATGCCGGGCCGATCGTGGCATGCGCCCCGATGCGCGCGGCGGGAAGGATGACGCTGTGTGGGCCGAGAGTGGCGCCCTCATCGAGGGTGACGGTGTCCATGCTCATGATTCGATCATGAAAAAGGTGAGTCTGCACAACACAGCCCCGATTCACCGTGGCGCCGTCGTGCAATGTCGCCAGATCTGGTTCGGGCAACCAGTAGGTTTCGCACCAGACGCCACGCCCGATCGTCGTTCCCATGCTCCTCAGCCACCAGATCAGGGCGGGCGTGCCCACGGTCGCGTTCGCAAACCATGGCGCGGCGACCATTTCGACGAACACGTCGGAGACTTCAGTGCGCCACACGAATGAAGACCAGAGCGGATGCTCCACGGCTTTCACACGACCCACCAGTGCCCACTTCGCGATCGTGGTGATTGCCGCGGCGGCGGCGCCCGCCGCGAGCATGACGAAACCGCCCAGCAACACGGTCGGCCAGATGCCGGCCAGGTCGATCAGCGCCGCGATGCCGACGAGCACGCCCAGGCCGATCCCCGCCGTGACGAGCACCGGGATGATCCGGGTGAGCTCCCAGAGGCTGCGCGCGACACGCAGGCGGGCAGGCGGGTGGAACGTGAGACTGCCATCTGCTGCCGCCACCGTTCGACGCAGTCGCACCGCCGGCGATCCCAGCCACGACGAACCGGGCTTGGATTTCGGCGGCGCCGACGAGAGCACCGCGATGAGGCCGTCCTTCGGCACTTTGTGGCCGGCAGGCACGATGCCGGAGTTTCCGATGAACGCGCGTTCGCCGATGTCGATCGCGGCGATCCGCAACCATCCGCCGCCCAGCTCGTACGGCGCGATCATCGTGTCGTCGGCGAGGAAAGTGCCGTCGCGCACCGTCGTCATCGACGGGACAAGGAGCACCGTGGATGCCTCGACATCGCGGCCGACTTTCGCTCCGAGCATCCGCAACCAGACCGGAGTGAAGAGGCTGGAGTAGATCGGGAACAGCAGCGTCCGGCTCAGATCAAGCAGACGTTCGATCGCCCAGACCTGCCATCCCGTGCGGCTGCGCACCGGATAGGTGCCCTCGCGCACGGCGAGTCCGAGGAGCCGCACGAAAATGACGACGAGCCCGGCCATGACGACGCCGGACAGCAGCGTGGCCGGCACGAGCATCCCGAAGCCGCGGACGGCAGCCTCGGCCAGCGACGCCGAATCGCGGATCGCTACAGCGATGAGCACGAACCCCGCCAGAAATGACAGCACGGGAATTGCTGCGATGGCGATCGCTGAGAGGCCGAAGGCCGCGACCCATCGGGTCTTGCGAGGGGGGCGCTCCCCCGGCCACCATGCCCGGGCTTTGCCGATGCGTTGCGCCGGCGATCCCGCCCACAATTGTGCGGATGGCACGCGGCCGAAGACGGCGGAGCCGGGCGCGATCTCCGCACCGCGACCGATCTTGGTGCCGGGAAGCAGGGTGCTGCGTGCTCCGACTGTGCTGTTCGCTCCGATCCGGATCTCGCCGATCCGCACGGCGTCGCCGTCGATCCAGTATCCGGCGAGATCCACTTCCGGTTCGATCGCCGCCCCCGCTCCGATCCGGAGCATGCCTGTGACCGGCGGGAGGGTGTGAAGGTCGACGTCCGGTCCGATCGTGGCGCCGAGCGCCTTGGCGTAGTAGCTGATCCACGGCGCACCGGACAGATTCACCGCCCCGATCTGTTCGGCGACCTGTTCCGCCAGCCACAGGCGAAGGTGCACCCCGCCCCCGCGTGGATAGTCGCCGGGGCGCAGCCCTGCCAGCAGCATCCGTGCAGCCACGACGGAGATCGCCATGCGTCCGAACGGCGTGGCACAGACGATGAGCGCGGGAATCAGTGCCCACAGCGGCGCCGTCGGCAGCACCTCGAATCCGCCAGCCTCGTGCAAGACGGTTCCCACGACCAAGACGTAGAGCAGCCAGCGCACCCCGGCGAGCATCTGAAGTGGGATCGACAGAACCGTCTGCAGAACCTGCATGCGCCGCGGCGTCGGCGTCACCCGGTGGTACTCCCGAGGCGCGACCGGAATCTCAGGGAGACGCGCGTCGAGTTCATCGGCCATAGCTCCGAGCCGCGGGTGAGAGTAGATGTCGGCGACGGTGAATCCGGGATCGTGCTGTCGGATGCTGCTCACCAGCTGGGCCGCGGCGAGGGAACCGCCGCCGAGGTCGAAGAAATTCGCGTCGACGTCGGTCACCGGGACGCCGAGGACGGTCTCCCACTGCGCAGAAAGCCGTGCCTGCATCAGGGTGAGTTCCGACTTCTCGCCGTCAGTGTCCACACCGGGCAGCGGCCAGGGTAGCGCGCTCTTGTCGACCTTGCCCGACGTGCGGGTCGGCAATCTGTCGACCTCGGCCAGCAAGGGAACGAGGGCAGCGGGAAGCTCCTCGCGGAGTCGGGCCAAAGCGAGTCCACGGTTCAGAACGGCACCGTCTGCCATCGCGAGGTAGCCGACAAGAACCTGGTTCCCGGCCTGCGTGTCGCGCACCGCGACAGCCGCAGCTGCCACGCCGTCGAGCAGCTGCAGGGCCGACTCAATCTCACCGAGTTCGATCCGCCGTCCGCCGACTTTCACCTGGTCGTCGACGCGTCCCTGAAAGACGAGGCCCTCGGATTCGTTGCGCACGAGGTCGCCGCTGCGGTAGGCCCTGGGCCAGCCCAATTCCGGGTGCGGGGCGTACTTCTCTGCATCCTTCACCGGGTCGAGGTATCGCCCCAACCCGACCCCGCCGATGATGAGCTCCCCCACCATGCCTTCCGCCACCGGCTCGCCGTCGGGGCCGACGACGGCGAGGTCCCAGCCGTCGAGAGGTAGTCCGATTCGAATCGGCGCGCTTCCATCGAGCCGAGCAGCGCAGGCAACGACCGTTGCCTCGGTCGGACCGTAGGTGTTCCACACCTCGCGTCCGTCCACGGCGAGCCGCTCGGCGAGTTCGGGCGGGCAGGCTTCCCCGCCGAAGATCAACAGGCGCACGTTCTCGAGGGACTCCTGCGGCCACAGCGCCGCCAGCGTCGGCACCGTCGAGACAACGGTGATGCCTCGGCCCGTGAGCCAAGGCCCGAGGTCCATTCCCGTGCGCACCAAGGCCCGCGGCGCGGGCACGAGACAGGCGCCGCTCCCCCATGCCAGCCACATCTCTTCACACGAGGCATCGAATGCAACCGACAGACCGGCCATCACTCGGTCGCCCGGACCGAGCAGTTCGTCGCGGAGGAACAGCCGGCTTTCAGCATCGACGAACGCCGCCGCGGATCGGTGGCTGACGGCGACGCCCTTGGGGCGCCCCGTTGACCCGGACGTGAAGATGATCCAGGCGTCGTCCTCCGGCCGGGGCGGGGCGACAATTGGATGACTGTGGGTGCTCGCATGCGGCGGCTGCGAGTCGAAGAGTGGGTCGTTCGCGCCTCGTTCCTCGCCACTTCTCACCGAAACGAAGGTGCCGCCCGTGGTGATCACACCGCTGACGCCTGCGTCTGTGAAGACCAGGTCGGCCCGTTCCTGAGGGTCGTCTGCGTCGACGGGCACGTAGGCTGCCCCGGCAACGAGAACCGCAAGGATGGCGATGTACAGCTCGGACGAGCCCGACGGCATTCGAATACCCACCCGGTCACCGCGGCACACGCCTTCGGCGAGGAGACGAGCAGCGACCTGCACGACCCGCGCCATGAGTTCGCGGTAGCTGAGAGAGCCGTTCGCGTCCTCGATGGCAGAGGCTTCCGGATGTCGCGCGGTCGTGTCACGCAGGATGTCGAGCAAGGTACGCGGCGGCGCAGCCTGATCGCCGCGCAGCAGCACGAGTTGCCGCGTATCCACATGCGTCACATTGCTCCTGTCTCTGGGCGCTTTCTGTCTCTGGGCCCGCTTCCGGGCGACAGCTCGCCGGACGCATCCGCCACGGTAGCCCGACCGGGTAACGGGCGGGTGAACAGAAGGAGTGAGGCCTAGTGCTTGGCGAGGAAAGCGCTCAGGTCTGCCTTGTTCAGCCTCGAGAAGCCAGACAGGCCGGACGCCTTGGCCTGGTCGCGCAACTGCGCCAATGTCGGTTCGGGTGCAACCGGCGTGGAGGGCGCGCTCACGGGCGACGGGGAGTTGGCCGCTGCGGGTTTCGCGACTGTGGGCGATGCAGCGGAGCTGACCGTGTCACCGGCAGTCTCGGACCGTGTGGTTTTGTTCGCGGCGCTGTCATTCTTCGCCGGCTTCGTGGCCTTGTCTTTCTTCGACGGCTTCGTGGCCGTGCCTTTCTTCGACGGCGTGGTGGCCTTGTCTTTCTTCGACGGCTTGGTCACCTTCGACGGCTTGGTCACCTTAGACGGCTTGGTCACCCTCGCCGGCTTGCTTTCCTTGACGGTTTTCGCGCTCTCTCCCGGCTTCTGCACAGTACGGGATTTCTCCAGGCCCTTCTGCAACGTACGCTCGAGAGCCGCAGCTTCCTTGCGGGTGAATTTGTCCGCCTTCTTCGCCGCCTTGACGGCTGCGTCGATTGCCGTGCGGGCCTGGGCAATTGCAGCCTGTGCGTGCTTCTCGTGCTTCGTCAGGTTTGCCATGTCGTCTCTCCTCTTCGTCGCAATGACGGGTCTGTAACCCGATCATGGCATCCGCGTGGTGACAAAGTGCGACTTCACCGGCATTTTTCGCCACAAGATCAACGCGGCGATGTGAAGATGATCGTGCGAGACGACCGCGACGCCGATGTCGAGGCCGCCGAGTTCATTGTGGGCGACCCGCACCGTGTTCAATATCCGCGAGTGTGCGTGGAAACAGGAGAGCCCCTGCCCTTCAAACTCCGGAAACACACCATTCCTGCCCATCGAGGCTCCCCTGGCCTGCGGTGGTTGCGGAATATTCAGTCACCCTCAGGGTGCGCGCTGCTTGACGGTGGGTTCAGCTTCTCAAGGTGGGCTTGGACGGCTGTCGCGACGTTGCCGTGGATGTTGCCCGCTCCTATGCGCTGGAGGACGCCATCTCGTTCGAGCGTGGCGCTGATGTCGGGTTTCAGACGGGCGAGGCGGAGGGTGAGGCCAGAGTCCTCGGCGAGCCTGACGACGTCGCTCAGCTTGGCGGAGCCTTGCGAGTCGATGAAGTTGATGCCCGCACAGTCGAGCACGATTCCGGTCAGGCCTGGGCTCGAATGGATGATCTCGCGGAGGCGGTCTTCCAGCGCGTCGGAGGTGGCGAAGAAGAGGCCGCCGTCCATGCGAATCACGACGACGCCGGGAATCACTTCGTCGTCAGGATGCTCGCTCAGGTCACGGAACACCTCGGTCTTGGCCTTGCGCGCGAGGATCGGCATGTGGGGGTGGGTGGCGACGGCGATGAGCCAGAGGAGCGACAGGCCGATGCCGATCATCACACCGGCCAGCACACCGAACGCCAGGGTACCGACGATCGCGGCAATCGCGACCCAGAAGTCGAACGGCTGAACGCGAGCGAGACGCCGCATCTCGGGGATGTTGATCATGCCCATCACCACGGCTTCGATGATCAGGGCCGCCAGAACGGGCTTGGGCAGTGAGGAAAACAGGGGGGCCAGAACAAGGAGTGTGAGAATAACCATGAGGCCTGAGGTGAGCGAGGCCAGTCCGGTGCGGGCGCCGGAGTGGTCGTTCAGCGAACTCGCGGAGAGGCTGGTCGAGACCGGCATTCCCTGAAACAGCCCGGCGCCGGTGTTCGCCAACCCTTGGGCGACCGACTCCTGGTCGATGTCGACCTGGTAGCTGTGCTTGGCCGCGAATGACCGGGCGTCGCCGGCGGTCTGTGAGAACCCGATCAGCACGAGCGCGATTGCCGCGATTGCCACGGTTCCCGCGTGATCCCACATCAGGCCGACATTCGGAAGTTTCAGTGACGGCAAGCCGCGCGGCACGTCTCCGACGAGGGCAACGCCACGGTCGCCAAGCTGAAAGAGCCAGGAGGCGAGCAGCCCACCGACGACCAGCACCAACGCTCCGGGCACCCGAGGTGCGATTCGCCTGAGGCCGAAGACGACGACCAATGAAATGGCGCCTACGATCACAGTCGTCTGGTTCCATTCGCCCACGGTTCCCAGCCACGACCACAATTCCTGAAACGAGTTGGTGCCGTCGGCCGTACTGCCGGTGAGCTTGGGTAGCTCACCAATGACGACATCGATAGCCGCTCCGAACAGGAACCCTGTGACCACGGCACGGGAGAGAAACTGAGCGATCCAACCCATTTTGAGCACGGCAAGGACCAGGAACAGGACCCCAGAGGCAAGGGTGATACCTGCAACAAATGAAGCGGTGTCCTGCGGATCGGTGAGGCCAGCAGCTATCACAGCGCTGGCGGCCACTGCGGCTAACCCTGAGCTCGGGCCCATCGAGATCTGACGGCTGGTGCCGAAGATCCCGTACAGGATTGCTCCGGCGGCGGCGGCGTACAGACCGTTCTGAAGAGGGATACCGGCGATGCCGGCATAGCCCAGGTTTTTTGGAACAATCAACGCCGCGACGGTCACTCCGGCGATCAGGTCGCCGCGCAGCCAACGCCGGTCATAAGAACGTATCCAGCCCAGGATCGGGACCAAGCGAGCGGCTCGCAACCGAGTCATGATTCGCAACGGATCTTTGACATGTGATCCAGCCCCTCTGATGAAATCCCTCTCCCAGCGACTCCCCCATGCTGGGCGGCGTACAGGCTCGCGCGGATGACGCGGTGGCATCATCGTGACATCAAAGCCCTTCTCCTGCTACGCCTTCCCCTCCGTAGTGAAGACGCAGCCGAGGACAAGGAACACGCTCGTTATGCCGAGGACCCACGATCGGAGGCAGATGGTCCGGGCCGGTTGCGCCCGCCGTGTTGACCGGGCGGTGACCCAGGGCAACACGGCCCGCCGTGTTGACCGGGCGGTGACCCAGGGCAACACGGCCCGCCGTGTTGACCGGGCGGTGACCCAGGGCAACACGGCCCGCCGTGTTGACCGGGCGGTGACCCCGGGCAACACTGGGCAGCACACGCCCCAACGGGGCGCTCGACCAGGAGGTTTCCGTGGGCGACAAGAAGAAGGACCCAGACCGGAAAGCCGATCAGCAGGGCGGCGGCAAGCTGCGCCGCAAGGAGTACGAGGCCGAGCTGGCCGCGCTGCAGGGTGAGCTGGTCTCCCTGCAGGAGTGGGTGAAACGCACCGGGGCCAAGATCTGCATAGTGTTTGAGGGCCGCGATACCGCGGGCAAGGGCGGCACGATCAAGCGCATCGTCGAGCGGGTCAGCCCGCGGGTGTTCCGGGTGGTCGCGTTACCTTCTCCCACCGAGCGCGAAAAAACCCAGATGTACATCCAACGTTACCTGGCGCATTTTCCCGCAGCTGGCGAGGTGGTGATCTTCGACCGCAGCTGGTACAACCGGGCCGGAGTCGAACGGGTGATGGGCTTCTGCACACCCCAACAGACCGACGATTTCCTGCGGATGGCGCCGCTGGTGGAACGGGCCATGGTCGACTCCGGCATCATCCTGCTCAAGTACTGGCTCGAGGTGAGCGAAGACGAACAGACCCGGCGGTTGGAGAGCCGCATCAACGATCCCCGCAAAACCTGGAAGCTCTCTCCGATGGACGTGGAGTCCTACGGTCGCTGGTATGACTATTCCCGGGCCCGGGACGTCATGTTCCAGGCCACGGATATCGGCGGGGCACCCTGGTACATCGCCAACACCGACGATAAGAAGCGCGGCCGGCTCAACATCATCAGCCACCTGCTCGGCCAGGTGCCCTACGAACCACAGCCCACCCCAGACGTGAAGCTGCCCAAACGCCAAGAGCCCGGCGACTACCAGGAGCCGACGCTGACGCTGCGGCACATCCCCACCCCGTTCGACGCCAACCCGCACAAAGCCGCCCCGTCGAAAAAGAGGACGTCATGACCGACAGCTCCCCCACATCCGCCGTCACCGCCGACGCCTGGTACGCGCTGCCCGTCGCGGAGGTGGCGACCCGGCTGGGCGTGCGCCCGGCCGACGGCCTCAGCGACACCGAGGCCCGGCAACGACTGCAGCAGCACGGTCCGAACGCCCTGGCCGAACCCGAGGCCGAGCCCACCTGGCGACGGTTTCTCAAGCACTACCGGGACTACATGCAGATCGTGCTCCTGGTCGCCGCCGCGGTGAGCCTGCTCATCGGCGAATACAGCACCGCCATCGTGCTCTTCCTGCTCACCCTATTCAACGCCTGGCTGGGCTATCACCAGGAAAGCAAGGCCGAGGAGGCCGCTGCTTCACTGGGCAGCATGATGCGCTCGGTGGCCAAGGTGCGCCGCGGCGGCGACATCGCCGAGATCTCCGCCGATGAAATCGTGCCGGGCGACATTGTGGTGGTGGATGCCGGCGACCGGGTACCCGCTGACGGCCGGGTGATCTTGGCCGCGACGCTGCAGATCGAAGAGGGCGCGCTCACCGGCGAGAGTGTGGCGGTTGAGAAAGACACCGCGACCATCGACCGGCCCGACGTTGCCCTGGGCGACCGGGCGAACATGGTGTTCATGAACACCAACGTCACCAGGGGCCACGGCGAGATCCTGGTGACCACCACCGGCATGGGCTCAGAGGTGGGCCACATCGCGAACCTGTTGTCGGAGCAGACAGTGCAGAAGACTCCGCTCACAAAGCAGGTCGACCGGCTCACCCTCTTCATCATCTTCGCCGCCCTGTTCGCATTTCTCGTGATCGTGGTCCTGGGCCTCATCCAGGGCGAATCGTTCACGGTGCTGTTCGGCATCGGCGTGGCGCTCGCCGTGGGCTCGATCCCCGACGCCCTGCCCGCCGTGGTCACCACGATCCTGTCGGTGGGGTCGGTGAACATGGCCAAGAAGAACGCGATCATGAAGGTGCTCCCCGCCGTGGAGACGCTGGGCTCCACTTCCGCGATCAACTCCGACAAGACCGGCACCCTCACCCTCAACCAGATGACGGTGCGGGAGATCACCACGGTGGCGCACCACTACACCGTCACCGGCGAGGGTTACAGCTTCGACGGCCAGGTGCACCTCACCACCGGCGACGCCGAACGCGACCTGGACTACGTCATGTTTTCCTGCGCCCTGTGCAACGACTCCGATATCCAGAACGGCAAGGTGATCGGCGACCCCACCGAGGCGGCGCTGTATGTGCTCGCGCAGAAGGGCGGCGTTGACGTGCGGGAGTTCCGCCAGAACAACCCGAGGGTGGCGTCGGTGCCGTTCGACTCCGATTACAAGTTCATGGCCACCTTTCACCGGATGCCCGGCGCAGATGGCGCCCCCGTCATCCGGGCCTACGTGAAGGGGGCGCCCGACGTGCTCCTGGGCCGCTCGGCCACCGCCCGGATGCCCGGCGGCCGCGCCGAACCGCTCACCGACGAGGACCGCGCCAGGGTTCTCACCGAGAACGACCGCATCGCCGGGCAGGGCCGGCGGGTGCTAGCCCTGGCGCAGCGGGAGTTCGATCCGGCCACGTTCGACCCCACGGGCGATGTGATGGCCCTCATACAGAACCTGGAACTGTGCGCGCTGATCGGAGAGGTCGACCCGCCCCGTGCGGAGGCCGTCGCCGCGATCGCGACGGCGCAGCGTGCGGGCATCCGGGTGCGGATGATCACCGGTGACCACGCCGTCACCGCCGCGGCGATCGCCGACGAGCTGGGCATCCCGGGCCGGGCGGTGACAGGGGCCGAGTTCTCGGCGATGAGCGACGCGGAGGCCGACAGCCAGGTGGACGGGATCGGCGTGATCGCCCGGGTGGCGCCGGAGCACAAGGTGCGGCTGGTGCAGGTGCTCAAACGCACCGGCAACATCGTGGCGATGACCGGCGACGGCGTCAATGACGCGCCCGCCATCGCGGCGGCGGATATTGGCATCGCCATGGGCATCACCGGCACCGACGTGGCCAAGGGCGCGGCCAAGATGATCCTCGCCGACGATAACTTCGCCACCATTATCGCGGCGGTGGAGCAGGGCCGGCTGGTCTACGACAATCTGCAAAAGTTCATCCGTATCCAGGTCGCCAACCTCTACATGTTCATCCTCGCGTTCATCGGCTCGTCGGTGTTCGCCATCGCCGGCACAGCGCTGCTGAGCCCGGCCCAAGTGCTCTGGATCCACATGGCGATCGTCGCGCCGATCGGCGCGGTGATGGGCCTGGACCTCTCCACGCCCGGGATCATGGACCAGAAGCCCCGCCCGTTCAACCAGCCGATCATCGTGAGGTCGATGATGGTGCGGCTGCTCATCACCGGTCTCTACATGGCCGCCGCCACGTTGTTGCTGGTGCAGATCGGCAAGACGAGCTATGACTCACTCGTGCTCGGACAGAGCATGGCCGTGGTGGGCCTGGGCCTGATGAACATCAGCGTGGCCCTCAACCTGCGCTACCCCACCGAGAGCGCCTTCGGACCGTCCACGTTCTCCAACCCCAAGCTGCTCTGGGCCTTTGCCTGGGCCGTGGTGGGTTCGATGCTGGTCACCCAGCTGGGCGTGCTGCAGGATCTGTTCGCTACCGTCCCGCTCACCGGCCTCCAGTGGGCGATCTGCCTGGTGCCGGCCGTGCTGTTGCTGATCCTTGG
The DNA here is from genome assembly GCF_039538945.1 of Glaciibacter kafniensis. Lineage (NCBI taxonomy): Bacteria > Bacillati > Actinomycetota > Actinomycetes > Micrococcales > Microbacteriaceae > Glaciibacter > Glaciibacter kafniensis. The sequence goes on from NZ_BAABCN010000002.1 coordinate 1,184,890, forward strand.
TGAGCTGGGCAAGCTCGTGCTACGGGCCAGGCGGCCGAAGCCGGCGCACAGGCTCCCCGCCTAGATGATTAATTCCTCATGGTCGTAGGCGATCAAGGAGCGTTTCCGAGGCGCACCAATGAGCCAGTTGTGCCAGATTGCGGCTGACATCGCGAGGAGTTTCGCGCCGACTCGGGCGCAAACGCTGGCGAGGGCTACGCCACCGAGCCAGAAGTGCGATCTCGACCATGAACTGGTGAGCGAAGCGAGGTCCCCAAATTCTGTTTGGCTACGTGGCGGCGCGCAAGGGGCGGCACCTTTTCACATCCTGACGTCACCTGAATCGAACGATGCCGCAGAGATCAGGGCAGTTCTACGCTTCGCCTGAACAGCGATTCAGAACGGCAACTCGACAGTAATGCCGTTCCCGACGAGAAGGAGCTAATCATGGCCGACGAGACCTATGTCGCGGTCGCGGCACAGTACGCAAGCGAGGGCGGTGCCGTGGCCGACTTCGATGAAATACACGCACACTACAAGGAAGACGCCAGGCACGAACACGGGCCGCTTGATGCCGCGGTGATCACTCGCGGCCTCGACGGGAAACTCTCCATCGTGAAGCGCGATGACGGCGGGAAGAGCCACGGAGCGAGGAAAGGGCTGTCCATCGGACTTGCGAGCGGACTCGCCGTTGCCCTGTTCCCGGCGGTCGCCCTCGGCGGCGCGCTCCTGGTGGCCGGTGGATCAGGCGCCGGAATCGGCGCCATCGCCGGGCACATCGGTCGGAAGACACCCTCAAAGGACCTCGAAGCGATCAGTGAGACCCTGGACGCCGGAAGTGCAGGAATCGTCTTCGTCGTCGATCCCGCCGACGCCGCCGAGGTGGAGAAGCTGTTGGCGAATGCCACAAAGGTAACCAAGCGAGATCTCGCCGTAGACAGCAAGGAATTGGACGACGAAGTGGATGGCGCGTACGAGTAGTCCCGCGACGTCCAAGCCCAGCCAACAAGGTTGTGTCTTGGTCGCCATCAGCGTCTGGATGCGAACGTCAGCTCTCCCCAAAAAGGCGTTAAGAGACACCCCCTAGGCCGAAGGATCGAACCCCTCGAACCAGGCGCAGCCGATGTGCGGCCACGGCGGCCCTTTGCGCGTCCGCCGCCATCCTTCGAGGGTGCGAGGCGAGACCTCCTCAGAGACTTCCTCCTCAGAGGTTGATCATGTGCCCCGTAAGTCCATGGAAGCCTTCCTGAAGGGCTTCGCCGAGGGTGGGATGCGTGTGGACGTTGCGGGCGAGTTCGGCGGCGGTGAGGTCCCACTTCTGCGCGAGCGTGAGTTCGGGAAGAAGCTCGGCGACGTCGGCGCCGATCAGGTGCGCTCCAAGCAGCTCTCCGTGCTTACTGTCGGCGATGAGTTTGATGAAGCCTCCCGGCTCTCCGAGGCCCTGCGCTTTCCCGTTGGCGGTGAACGGGAACTTCGCGACCTTCAGATCGTGTCCTTCGTCGCGGGCTTGTTGCTCGGTGAGGCCGAAGGAAGCGACCTGGGGTTGACTGAAGGTGGCGCGGGGCATCATCCGGTAGTCGCCCAGCGTCATGGTCTCGGCTCCCGCGATGGTCTCGGCAGCAACGACCCCCTGGGCTTCGGCGACGTGCGCAAGTTGGAGCTTCGCAGTGACGTCGCCGATGGCGTAGAGGTGCGGCACGTTTGTGCGCATGTATTCGTCGATGCCGATCGCGCCACGTTCGGTGAGGGCAACGCCAGTGATTTCGAGCCCGAAGCCGGTGGTGCGGGGTGCGAATCCGACTGACATGAGGACCTTGTCGGTTCGGATGCTCGAGCGCACGCCAGCCGCGTCAGCGTACGCGACGGTGACGGATGTGCCGTCGTCCTCGATGGATTCGACCGTGGTGGAGGTGAGAATGTCGATGCCGAGCTTCTTGTACTGGCGCGCAATCTCTTTCGACACCTCGATGTCTTCATTCGGCAGCGCCCGGTCGAGGTATTCGATGATGGTGACCTTGACGCCGTAGTTCACGAGGACGTATGCGAACTCCATGCCGATCGCCCCGGCCCCCACGATCATGATCGATTCCGGTAGTTCCTTGGAGAGGATCTGTTCCTCATAGGTGACGATGTTCTCGCCGAGTTCGACGCCGGGCAGGAGCCGGACGGTGGATCCGGTGGCGATGATGGCGTCGTCGAAGGTGACTGCCTGCGTGCCGCCATTGGTGAGGGTCACCTCGATGGTGTGAGGATCGGTGAAAGTGCCGTGGCCGTCAATCTCGGTGATGGCGTTCTTCTTCATCAGGTAGTGCACGCCTTTGACTCGTCCGTCGGCGACAGTGCGGCTGCGTTCGAAGGCGGCTCCATAGTCGAAAGTGACGTCGCCGCGGATGCCGAACAGGTCGGCCTGATGCTGGAAGATGTGGGCGAGTTCTGCGTTGCGCAGCAGTGCCTTGGAGGGGATGCAGCCGACGTTCAGGCACACTCCGCCCCAGTACTGCTTTTCGATCACGGCGACGGTCTTGCCGAGTTGAGCTGCGCGGATAGCGGCAACGTAGCCGCCGGGGCCGGCACCGAGGACGACGATGTCAAAGTGGGTGGTGCTCATGTGGTGCTCCTTTTCTGAGTGTTCGCTCCTCTGCGGGGCGGATGGTTCAGGCGACGGGGGAATGGGTCGTCAGGATGGCGCGGATTTGCGTGCGGATGTCTTCGAGCACGGCCTCGTTGGTGTACTGCAGGAAGATGCTGGCCGTGACGCTGATGTGCATGATCGCGGTGACCACTCGCGCCAGCGTGATCGCATCGGCGTCCTCGCGAGTGCCCTTGCTGTCCGTGCGAGTGAGCAGGCTGGCGATGCCGTCTTCGAGGCGCGCGGCGAGTGCGAGGCCTTCTCGCCGGTTCGGTTCGGCGGGGTCGCCGAAGACAAGTTCATGGAGGTAGGTGCGGCCGTTCTCGATCTGCTCGCGCACACACACCACGACCGGCCGAATGAGCGCAATGATTTCCTCGAGAACGCCTTGTGAACAGGATTCGGCAGCGGAAAGGCCGTCGTCGATGGCGGCAGCGAATTTTTCGTTCTGCACCATGATCAACAACTCTGCCTTTGTCGACGCGTACAGGTATAGCGTGCCGATGGCCACGTCAGCAAGGTCGGCAATCTGCTGGGTGGTCACTCCCCCGACACCTCGAACCGGGAACAGCTCACGAGCGGCCATCATGATGCGGTCCCGTTTGTCTTTCTTGGCGCGCTCGCGCCGTCCAGATGAGATTCGAACGTCATCCATAGTTACCTCCCTTGACAAACATTATGAGTAGGCTCAGAATTGAGCATACTCGGATTGGCCGAGAAGAGCCAGATTTAGGGAGAAGAGCATGGCCGAGCAGCCGGCGCAGAGGTATCAGGAAGCACCGACGCGCACGATCGCCGCAGCCGACGCCGTATTCGCTTATCGCAGGTACGGCCAGAACACAGGCATTCCCTTGGTCGTGCTGACGCACTTGGGTGCGAATCTCGACAGCTGGGACCCTCTCGTTGTAAACCCTTTGGCTGAGGACCGGGAGGCAATCGCCGTGAACTATCGCGGGGTTGGTGGTTCCTTTGGCCAGATCCGCGCCTCGATCGAGGAGATGGCCGGGGACATGATCGCCGTCATCCGAGCCCTCGGCTTCGACCGAGTGCACGTGTTCGGCCTCTCGATGGGAGGCATGGTCGGGCAAGCGCTGGCAGCACGCGACTACCTCGCCAGGCTGCGGGAACGCACCAGCGCACGTGACAAGCACGTGACTTCGGCCGTTTACCGCGCACAGTTGGCCCCAATACTTTTGCCACAACAGCTAGATAAGGAAAACAACACCATGCGAGCATTCGTTTTCGACAAGTACACCGGTCCGCTCCACGAAGCACACATTCCTGAACCGACCGTCGGAGACCGGGACGTCCTTGTGCGGGTGGTCGCTGCGGGTCTGAATCAGTTGGATGAGAAGCTGCGTGCCGGCGAATTCAAACAAATCCTCCCGTACAAGCTCCCGCTCACTCTCGGCCACGACCTCGCTGGTACGGTCGTCCAGGTTGGTGCACACGTGCGCGATTTCAAGCCCGGCGACGAGGTCTATGGCCGGGTCCGCGACGGCCGCATCGGCACCTTCGCTGAACGCATCGCCGTCGACGAGTCAGATCTTGCACCGCAGCCCAAAACCACCAGCACCGCAGAAGCAGCGTCGCTCCCGCTGGTCGCCTTGACGGCGTGGCAGGCGCTCGTCGAACGCGGCAACGTGCAGTCCGGACAGAAACTTCTCATCCACGCGGGTGCCGGCGGACTCGGCTCGATCGCCATCCAGCTCGCCAAGCATCTCGGCGCACACGTCGCGACCACCGCCAGCGGTTCCAACGCGGACTTCGTGCGCGAGCTCGGTGCCGACATTGTGATCGACTACCGCACCCAGGACTTCGAACAGGAGCTCTCCGGCTACGATCTCGTGCTCGACAGCCTCGGCGGGGAGAACCTTGAGAGATCCCTCCGCATTCTGAAGCCCGGCGGGAAAGCCATCGGAGTTTCCGGCCCACCAGACCCCGCATTCGCCCGCAACGCCGGCTTGAACCCGATCGTGCGCGTGGCCGTCACGGCTCTGAGCAGCAAAATCCGCAAGCAGGCGAAGAAACTGGGCGTCAGCTACGAGTTCCTTCTCATGCGCGCCAGCGGCGAGGAGTTGCGGGAGATTACCGCGCTCGTCGACGCCGGAATCATCCGCCCCATCGTCGGAAAGACTTTTCCCTTCGACCAGACTCCACTAGCGCTCACCGCCCTGGCTCGGGGTGGGTTCCACGGCAAAGTCGTCGTCACCAACCCCTGAGCAACACCCGCCGCATCACGAACGTCTTCAACAACACCCACAAAGGACAACCATAATGAGCACCACCGATAGCGAACCCGTCATCACGTCCTACGCACAAGCACCCACCACAACCGTCACCGCCGGCGGCGTCACCTACGCCTACCGCGAGCTGGGACCCAAGGGCGGCATCCCCGTCGTGTTCTTCGTGCACCTCGCCGCCACCCTGGACAACTGGGACCCTCGCGTCATCGACCCCATCGCGGCGAACCGGCACGTGATCGCCTTCGACCAACCTGGCGTCGGCGCATCCACCGGCACCTTCCCCGGCGAGCTCGACCAAGCCGCCGACCACGCCTACACATTCATCAGAGCCCTCGGCTACACCCTGATCGACATCTTCTCCTTCTCGATGGGCGGCATGATCGCGCAGGACCTCGTCGTGAAGCACCCCGACCTGGTCCGCAAGCTCGTCCTGACAGGCACCGGCCCGCGCGGCGGGAAGGATATGGACAAAGTCGTCGGCGTGACCTATTGGGACATCCTCCGTGCGACTCTGACGCGGTCGGACCCGAAGGAGTTCCTGTTCTTCAACCGTGATACCGCGGGCAAGAAGGCCGGGAAGGCGTTCGTGGAGCGCCTCAAGGAGCGCACGATCGACCGGGACGAGCCGATCAAGAACAAGGCATTCAGCACGCAACTGAAGGCCATCCAGCGCTTCGGACGCTCCACACCGTCGGACCTGTCGATCATCACCCAGCCGACCCTGATCGCCAACGGCGACCACGACCGCATGGTCCCATCCGTGCTGTCCGAGGACCTGCACAAGCGAATCAAGGACTCCGAGCTGATCATCTACCCGAACTCCGGCCACGGCGGCATCTTCCAGTTCCACGAGAAGTTCGCCCCCATCGCCGTGAAGTTCCTCGCGCCGTAACTCGCCACGCGGTCAGGCACGCCAACCGCTCGGCCGCAGTCCCAAGCGCGCTTCGCCTGCCCCGCCTCCGCTTCGGCCCCCGCTCGCGGCGGTCGTGCTGCCGACCGTCACCGCGGTCGGCAGCACGCGAGTAGGGCGCCTCATTGACAACCGTGCCCCTCGTCCCGCTGCTTAAACGTGGACCTGCAGCTGCGGGTACATTCCGGCGAGAGGCCCGCTAAGTGCACCTCTGACGGTGCGTGCGGTGTCATCCACGAGAACCTCGTACTCACCGTCCGCCAGTGCGTCGAAGGTTGAGGTGGCGACAGACTCCGCGCTGATTTTGGCGACGTCGAGGTTCGCTGTCATCGGCGTATCGACGTAGCCCATGTGCACGGCGACAACCTGAATGTTCTGCGGCGCCAGCTCAACACGGAAGGCGTTTGTTGCCTGCCAGAGCGCAGCTTTCGCTGCGCTGTAGCCCGGGGCGACAGCAACCCAACACAGGACCGAGAGGATGTTCACCACCGCACCACCGCCGTTGCCGGCGATGACAGGCGCAAACTGCTGTGTGATGTTGAGGGGTCCGAAGAAGTTGATTTCGAATGCCCTGCGCAGCGTGCCCTCATCGAGCGTCGCGATCGGTTCTCTCAGTGGGATGCCGGCGTTATTGATCACAATCGTCGTGTCAGGCGCTTGAGCGACAGCTCGGGCGACCGACTCGGGATTGGTGACGTCGACGATCAGAGGCACGACAAGGTCGGACTCCCACTCAGCGACGCACATGCCGGGATGTGGCACTGGCACTGTGGCGGTACAGGTGCCGCCACAGTGCCAGTGAGATGGGAATTACTCCCTTGCCGCCAGCTGCGGGTAGACCGCCTCCAACGGTGCGCTGAGGCCGGCCTTCAGCTGCACAGACGCGTCGTCGGCGAGAACCTCGTACTCCCCCGCCTCTGTCGCATCGAACACCTGGCCGACGAGCACTGCCGGGTCAATCTTCGGGCCGGAGGCGTGCGCGGCCATCGCCGTGTCGACATAGCCGACGTGAACACCCACCACATGCACACCCGCGGGGGCCAGCTCCAGGCGCAAGGAATTCGTCGCGGACCAGAGCGCGGCCTTGGTGGCGCTGTAGATGCCGGCCACGGCATACCAGCTCAGAGCCGAGTGGATATCGATGATCGCCGTGTTCCCACCCTTCGAAGAGAGAATGGGTGCGAACGCGCGGGCAAGAAAGAGCGGACCGAGAAGGTTGGTCTCCACATTCGCACGGATCTCCTCATCACTGTGGCTGAGGATGCCGGGGGTGGAGGTCGAGGTGCCGGCATTGTTGATCAGCACGGTCACGTCCTGTGCAGCGTCAGCCGCGGCCTGGATGGAGGCGGGATCAGTGACGTCGAGGGCGAGCGGGACGATGCGATCATCATCCCAACTACGGGGGTTGCGGGCGGTGGCGTAGACCTTGGCCGCGCCGCGGGCGAGAGCCTGCTGTACGAACTGGGTGCCGATTCCGCCGTTGGCTCCGGTGACGAGAACGACGGCTCCATTGAGTGAGGGCATGAGCTACTTCTTTCTTTTAAGTGGAGGGGCAAGAAAACTTCAGTGAGATGTGAGCCGCCCGCCGGGCGGGGGCAGAACCCGGCGGGCGGCTCATGGGCGGGCGCTAGACGAGTGTCAGGACCGGGTAATCGGTGAATCCGGCCGCGCCTCCGCCATACAGGGTGGTCGGATCCATCTCATTCAACGGGGCATCCGTGCGCAACCGCTCGACGATGTCGGGGTTGGCCAGCGCGAACCGGCCCAGCGGCACGATGTCCGCCAGCCCTGCGTCAATGTCGCTTACGATCTGATCACGCCCGCGCCCGTACCGGACCACGAGAACCGCGCTCGGCCATACCGCGCGGAAGGAACCCAGCAGCTCGTCGTCGCCGAGGTGGTGCACGTGCAGGTAGGCCAGGTTCAGCTTCGCGAGTTCACCGACCAGGTAGCGGTACTGGGCGCGCACCGATTCGGTGTCGCCCTCGTCGAGGCCGCCGAGAGGGAAGGCCGGGGAAATGCGGATGCCGGTGCGGTCAGCGCCGATCTCCTCGGCAATGGCCTGCGCGACCTCGATGACGAATCGGGCCCGGTTCTCCACCGAACCGCCGTAGACGTCGGTGCGGTGGTTGGCGTTCGGGGAGAGGAACTGGTGGAGCAGGTACCCATTCGCAGCGTGGATCTCCACCCCGTCTGCCCCGGCCGCGATCGCCGAGGCTGCGGCGTGGCGGAACTCACCGATCACATCCTGGATCTCCGCTGCACTCAGCTCGCGCGGTACCGGAATCTGCTGAGGGCCGGTGGGCGTGTGCATGTCCTGCCCGGGAGCGATTGCTGATGGTGCGACCGGCTGCCGGTGGTGCGGGGTGTTGTCCGGATGCGAGGTGCGGCCCACGTGCATCAACTGCACGAACAGGTGTCCGCCGCCCTCGTGCACCGCGTCGGCGACCTTTCGCCATCCTTCGATGTGCTCTGGCGTGTAGATTCCCGGGGTGTTGACGTACCCCTGCCCGTCTGCAGACGGCTGGGTTCCCTCGGTGATCAGCAGACCGAGAGCGGCGCGCTGCCCGTAATACTCCGCCACCAGCTCCCCCGGAGTGCCGTCGGCGTTCGCACGGTTGCGCGTCATCGGCGCCAGGGCCAGACGGTGCGCGAGCTCAAGGCGCCCGAGCGCGAACGGCTGCCACAGTGAAGATGAATTCATCAGAATAGTTCCTTTACATTGAACGGTCAGAAGCGGCAACTGCGGCGACCCGGCTAGTGGGCTATCTCGCGTCGCCGTGAGAGAATGAGTCCAGGCACATCCGAGCCCACACGACAGTGACTTAACTCATAACTGAGTACGGTCAGACTTTATTCCAGGAAGATCACCCTATGCCACTCGCAGCCCAGTCACTCGGTCGACGCGAGCGGAACAAGCAGGCCAAGCTCGAGCGCATCATCGCGGCCGCCAGCGAACTGTTCGCCGAACAGGGCGTCGACGAGGTGACTACCCAGCAGATCGCCGACAAGGCCGACATCGGCGCCGGCACTCTGTTCCTCTATGCCAAGACCAAGGGCGAGCTATTGCTTCTCGTGCAGAACGCCCACTACGCCACGGCGCTTGCCAACGGCCAGGCCGCTGCAGAGAAGACGCCCGGCGTTCTGGGCGCCACACTTGCAATCATCAGGCCGGTCGTGAACTGCAACCGCGTGCATGTCGACAACGGGCGCACCTACCTGCGCGAGATGGTCTTCGGAGATCCCCGCGAGCCGCATCACGCCGAAGCCCTGAAAATTGTCGCTCAGACAGAACAAGCCGTCGCCGGCATTCTCAGCCGCGACGAGGCCATCACTGATGCCGATGCCGCCACCCTCGCCCGCGTTGTCTCGTCGATCATGTTTCTGACCATGGCCAGCGCCGTCAACCCGCACACCGGAACCGAAGAAATTATCGAGAACATCCGCGGCCAGATCGGTGCGATTTTGCCCCGCTGATCTCAGCGGTGTGTGTGCGGAAACAAAAGAACCCCCGGCTTCCGAAGAAACTCAGGGGTTATTGCTGGGGTACCTGGACTCGAACCAAGAACAACTGATGCGAGCCGAGCGGCCAGATCAGGCGGCTCCCCTCCCCCAAATTCCGCGTAATATCGGGGAAGTTGGGTCCACCACCTTCATCTCGGACTGCTACTCCAGCTACACCGAGCCGAGAAGGCACTTTCCGTCCCGCCCGTTCCCTCAGGCCTGGGCGCACCTGACGGCCCCCGCGCAACCAGGTCGGCTATTCGCCGAGCTGGACCCACGCGAGCCCCGGCTCGCTCCGGAGTCCTACGAGACCTGCCCCGACGCCTCAATCGCGTCAGCTCGCCAACATTGCTGCGGCAGCTCAGTCTGTGCTGTTGGCGATCGTGCGAACAAGTGAGGCGAGAGTCGTCAGGTCGTCTGCGGAGAGCGCAGCGAACGCGGACCGCTCGGCGACTTGCGTCGCCTCCCGCGCCTGCTCGTAGAGCGCGCGGCCAGCCTCGGTCACGACGACAACGTTCACCCGGCGGTCACTCGGGTTCGGTTCACGACGCACCAACTCGCGAGTCTCCAATTGGTCAATGAGCGAGACAATCTGACTGGGGTCAAGTTTGAGGAACTCGGACAGTTCCTTCTGCGTGGGGCGCGTACCGGCCGCGGCAAGTGCGAGCACAGAGTACGAGCGAACCTTCAGGCCGTGAGTAGCAAGCGCCGCATTGGCGCTGCCGACCGAGATGGCGTTCGCCCGAGCCATCACGAATGCGAGATCGCCGCCGACGACCGTATCCCAGAGTCGGGCGAGATCGGTCGAGGCGTGTGCGGCCATCATCGAGTCAGTGGCTTCCGGCATGACAGCATGGTATCTCTTTCTTGAGAACTTTCGATAGTTGACATATTCAACGATATAAGATTTCATGTGAATGACTTCACAATAAGGAGAAACTATGAGCCTCGAAGGCAAAGTCGCCATCGTCACCGGATCGGGCCGCGGCCTCGGTCTCGCCTACGCGCAGGAACTCGCCCGTCAGGGCGCATCCGTTGTCGTGAACGACGTGGATGCGGCGATCGCAGCGGATGCCGTCGCCTCGATCGAGGCAGCAGGCGGCACGGCCGTTGCGGTGGTCGCCCCGGTCGGGTCGACCGCGACTGCGAAGCAGCTTGTCGCCGCCGCGGTGGAGAGCTTCGGCCGCCTCGACATCCTGGTCACCAACGCCGGTGTGCTGCGCGACACGGTGCTCTGGAAGATGAGCGATGAGGACTTCGACCTCGTGATCAACGTGCATTTGCGCGGCACCTTCACCTGTGTGCGTGAGGCGGCAATCTACATGCGCGAGAACAGCATCGCCGGACGCATCATCTGCATCGGCTCCCCCACCGGCCAGCGCGGCAACTTCGGCCAGACTAACTATGCGGCGGCCAAGGCCGGCATCGTCGGTATGGTGCGCACCTGGGCGCTCGAGCTGAAGAAGGCCGGCATCACCGCCAACACGGTCATCCCCGTCGCCGCGACCGCGATGACCGCGACCGTGCCCTACTTTGCCGCCGCCGTTGAGGCGGACGCGAAGGGCGAGGCCATGCCCCCGTTCTTCCGCCACGACCTCGGCTTCGGCACCGCTGCCGACGTCGCCGGCGTCATCGCTTATCTCGCCTCGGACGAGGCCGCGAACATCACCGGCCAGGCTATCGGCGTGGGCGGCGACCGCCTGCAGGTGTGGGCGCACCCGGAGCCCGTCGTCACCGAGTACCAGGACGGCGGCTGGAGCTACGAGACGCTCACCGATCTGGGCCAGGGCATCATCGGCGGCAACCTGCAGAGCGTTGGCGAAAAGTTCCCGGCATTGCCCGACGAACTCCAGCCTGCGGCCCCGGCCGCCTAAGCCCAGCTCGACATCCACTCACACCCGGAGCCTGACATGACACGGTACGAAGCCGCGATCGACCTCGACACGATCACCGCGATCGATATGCACGTGCACATCGAGATCGACGCACACGGGCACTCCTCCCTGCCCGACGACCTCTCGGAGGCGGCGTCGAAGTATTTCGCCACCGATGGCCCGCGGCCCGACCTCGACTCGGTCGCGAACTACTACCGTGAACGGCGGATGGCCGCGGTCGTCTTCACCATCGACGCGACGACCTCCTTGGGCCAGGAGCCCATTCCCAGTGAGGATATCGCCGAGGGGGCGGCGCGCAACAACGACGTGCTCATCCCGTTCGGCTCCGTCGACCCGTTGCGTGGGGCCGACGCGGTGACCCACGCACGCCGACTCATCGAGGATCACGGCGTGCGTGGGTTCAAGTTCCACCCGACGGTGCAGAATTTCGACCCGAGCGACGCGGTGCACTTCCCGCTCTACGAGGTGCTGCAGCAGGCCGGCGTCGTCGCGCTGTTCCATACCGGGCAGACCGGTATCGGCGCGGGCATGCCGGGTGGGCGGGGTCTGCGCCTCGGCCTGTCAAACCCGATGCTGTTGGATGTCGTGGCCGCCGAGCATCCCGAGCTGCAGATCATCATGGCTCACCCGTCGGTGCCGTGGCAGGACGAGGCGATCTCGGTCGCGACGCATAAGCACAACACGTGGATCGATCTCTCGGGCTGGAGTCCGAAGTACTTTCCGGCCGAGCTGGTGCGCGCCGCGAACTCGATGCTCAAGCGCCGTGTGTTGTTCGGCTCAGACTTTCCGATGATCACCCCCGACCGCTGGCTGCGCGACGTGGAACAGGTCGCGTTCAAGCCCGAGGTGCTCCCTGGAATCATGAAGGACAACGCGGTGCGCCTGCTCGGGCTGGGGGCGGCGGCGTGACGATCCGGGCATCCGCGATCGGCATCGACCCCTATGGCTTCGCCGAGACACACCTGAGCGCACCCGCGCGTGCCGCCCTCGCCGAGCTCGTCGGAGTGCTCGACCGCGACATCCGCCCGCTGATGGCTGACGCATGGGAAACCGCAACGATGCCCGACGGGGTGCTGGGCGCGCTCGTGCCGCTTGATCTGATGCAGCCGAAGGGTGTCTCCGAGCAGGAGGCGCGCTCGTCGATGTTCTCCGGCTTTCGCAACTACGTGCTCGCCCGCGCCGACGTCTCGGTCGCGACCGTCTACAACGCGCAGTCCGGGCTGTTCCGGGCGACCTGCGCGCTCGGCGGCTCGCCAGAGCAAGCCGCGCGCCTCGATCCGCTCGTGCGATACTTCGCCCTCACGGGCGTTTTCGCCCTCACCGAACCCGAGCACGGTTCGGACATCGCGGGCGGCATGGCCACGACGGCGCGCCGCGACGGCGACGACTGGATCATCGACGGCGCAAAGCGCTGGATCGGCGGAGCCGTCTCCGCCGACGTGCTCGCGGTCTTCGCACGAGACACCACCGATCGGCAGGTCAAAGTCTTCCTCGTTCCCCGCGAGGCCGACGGTGTCACGCTCGCCCCCATCGAAGGAAAGATCGCGCTGCGCCCCATGCAGAACGCGGTCATCACCCTGGTCGGCGTGCGCGTGCCCGAATCTGCGCGGCTACACGGCGTCAACTCGTGGCGCGACGTCTCCCGCATCCTCCGCACCATGCGCTCGGATGTCGCGTGGATCGCCACCGGGCTGCAGGCCGGAGCTCTGGAGGCCACGCTCGACTATGTGCGAAAGCGCGAGCAGTTCGGCAAACCGATCGGCGGCTTCCAGCTCATCCAGGAAAAACTCGCCCGGATGCTCGGCAACACCGTCGCCTCATTATCGATGGTCGTGCAGCTCTCCGTTCGCCAGGATGCCGGCGACTTCAGCGATGAGAACTCGGCACTGGCCAAGATGTTCACCTCGCTGCACGCCCGCGAGACCGTCGCCCTGGCGCGCGAGATCCTCGGCGGCAACGGCATCCTCCTCGAACACAACGTCGCCCGGTTCTTCGCCGATGCCGAAGCCGTCTACTCCTACGAGGGAACGCACGAGATCAACTCCCTCATCGTTGGACGCGCCCTCACCGGGCAGTCCGCCTTCGTCTGACACCCACTTCTGACACCCCTATTAAAGAGGAGCATCACCATGACCACGAACGTCGCTTACACCGATCTGCCCAGCCTCGTCGGCTCGAACCTCGGCTTCACCGACTGGCGTGAGATCACGCAGGAACAGGTCAACACCTTCGCCGACGCCGCCGATGACCACCAGTGGATCCACACCGACCCGGAACGCGCCAAGGACGGTCCATTCGGCGCGCCGATCGCGCATGGTTTCCTCACCCTCGCCCTGCTGATCCCGCTCTGGGAATCACTGCTTGACGTCGACGGCGTCACCACGAAGGTCAACTACGGCCTCGACAAGGTGCGCTTCGTCTCCCCCGTGAAGGTGGGCGCACGCATCCGGATGACGGCGACGATCGCCGAGGTGACCGAGGTCGCCGGCGGCTACCAGCTCACCGTCGATGTCACGATTGAGGTCGAGGGCGGCGCCAAGCCCGCCGTCGTCGCGCGCAGCCTGCAGCGCTTCTACGCCTAAGCAACGCACGGATGTGAGGCCGGTTGCCGCCCCTCGGCGGCACCCGGCCGCCCGCTTCACCAGCACCATCTCGCACCAGCTCCAGCTCCAGCTCCAGCACCAGCACCAGCACCAGCACCAGCTCAACCAGCACACAGAACTACTTCAAGGAAGAGGCAGTCAGCCGTGAACAACCAAGGAATCGGAACCTGGATCTCACGGCGCCGTCGGCGCTCAGCGGATGCCATCGCCCTCACCTCCAGCGGATCGAGCCTGAGCTACGCCGACCTGGCCAGCCGCATCGCGCGCCTCGCCAACGCCCTTGCCGCCCGCGGCGTCGAATCCGGTGACCGCGTCGCATTCCTCGGCAACAACCATCCCGCGTTCCTCGAGACGCTGTTCGCAACCACGACGCTCGGCGCGATCTTCGTGCCACTGAACACCCGCCTCGCGGCTCCCGAGATCGAGTTCGCACTCGAGGACTCGGGTGCGACGACGCTCATCTTCCACGCCGAGCTGCAGCCGCTCGCCCGGGCCGGCGCGTGGACATCCGCGGTCACCCGCCGCATCATCATCGAGGGCGAGGCCTCTACGGCGGTTGAGGCGTACGAAGACGTTCTGGCCTCAGGCGCCGACGTCGACCACCGTGCCACGGTGACACTGGAAGACCCCGCCATCATCTTGTACACCTCCGGCACCACCGGTCATCCCAAGGGCGCCGTGCTCAGCCACGGCAACCTCACCTGGAACTGTTTCAACGCGATCGTCGACTACGGCGTCACTGCCGACGACCGGGTGCTGCTCATCTCTCCTCTGTTCCACGTCGCAGCGCTCTCGATGGGCGCCCTGCCGATGCTGTTGCAGGGCGGACGGGTCGTGTTGCATGAGCGGTTCGAGCCGAGCGAGGTGTTGCGCGCCGTCGAGGCCGAACGCATCACGATGCTCTCTGGCGTGCCGACGACGTTTCAGATGCTGCAGGAACACCCCAATTGGGAAAGCACCGACATCAGCAGTCTGCGCACCCTGACCTGCGGCGGGTCGAGCATGCCAGAACGGATGATCGAGGCCTACGAGAAACGTGGCCTCGCGTTCTCCTGCGGTTACGGCATGACCGAGACTGCTCCGGGCGCCACCGCCATGCCGCCGCAGATGAGCACACACAAGATCGGCTCGTCGGGTATGAAGCACTTTTTCACCGACGTCAAGATCGTCGATGAGCAAGGCGCAGAACTCCCACCGGGCGAAATCGGCGAGATCTGCGTGAGTGGGCCGAACGTCATCCGTTCGTATTGGCGTCGTCCCGATGCCACGGCCAACGCGTTCATGGACGGCTGGTTCCGCTCCGGCGACCTCGGCTATTTCGACGACGACGGATACATCTACATCTCTGACCGACTGAAAGACATGATCATCTCGGGTGGCGAGAATATCTACTCCGCCGAGGTAGAGGGCGTCATCATGGAGATCCCCGAGGTCTCCGGTGTCGCCCTCATCGGCGTGCCCGACGAGAAGTGGGGCGAGCTGCCACTCGCCGTCGTCAATCTTGCCCCAGGCACACGCCTCACCACACAGGACATCATCGACCATCTCACCGGGCGCCTGGCGAAATACAAGATCCCCAAGCGGGTCGAGTTCATCGACGAGCTACCCCGCACGGCCAGCGGCAAGGTGCGCAAGGCCGAACTGCGCGCTGAGTACGTGTAGCCGACTGCGCGGCGCGTGTTTGCGATCGTTGTCGACATCTGCCGCGACGAGCCTCGGGTTACTCGTAGTCGTAGAATCCCTTCCCCGTCGCACGTCCCAGGTGTCCCTTATCGATGAAATCGCGCTTGAGGATGTCCGCGAATTCCCGCAGTTCCTGGTCCCCACTTTGACTGTTGAGGTTGTAAGGGGTTTCCATGCCGATAATGTCGTGGATTTCGAACGGGCCGAATGGTGCTCCCGTGGCCCTTCTCCAGGTCTCGTCGATGACAGCCACGTCGGCGACGCCCCGAACATAGAGCTTTGCGGCCGAGGTCAGGAATGGAGCCAGCAGCGAGTTCAGGATGTAACCGGGCTGTTCCTGGAGTCCGTGAGAGCGTGTTCGCGCAGCCGGACTGGGCGCGGGTGCATACCGAGCTGGCCCGGGTGGGGGTGACGTTGAAGCTGCTGCACCAGGAATATGTCGATACGTCGGGCCGGGCTGGACAGGCAACGATGAGTTATGACCGGTTCTGTCGGCTCTATGGCGAGCACGCGGCGGTCTCGGGGGCGACGTCCCGGGTCGGCCATAAAGCCGGCCGCAGTATCGAGGTCGACTGGTCCGGGCCCACAATGAAACTGCTGGATCCGACAACGGGCGAGATGTCGACGGTGTATTAGTTTGGCGTCATGCATTTTGGTCAGGCGGATCGATCCATCAATTTCAACTCGTCATAAATCTTGCTGCTTAGTGAGCTGACCCAATCATTCGCACTTCGCTCATCTGCAACTTCCAGCTGATGGCCGTTTGCCTTCATAATGAGCAGGTCATTGAGGCTACCCATGCCGCCGAATTCACTCTTGACTCCCGCGTAAGCATTCAGCCGAAAAGCGTTAACGCGGTCGCTCTGATAGGTGAGCCGCTTGGACCAGTGACTTTCTCCGTACATCGCTAGCAGGACGCCTAGCTCATTCAACAACTCGATGAGCCTGTCCGGGTCGGGCCTAGCAGCCGATTCATCCACATGCACGAATCTAGACCAGTAGGGCAAATGTGCCCTCGATCAGGCGCACTGGCATGCCCGTCCTCATCGTGGAGCACGCCTCCGTCATCGTGTCCTCGGCTTCCCAATGTTCTTGCTCGCTCCGCGCAGGCGCAAGCAATGTAGGGCCTTTCTAGACGACCCGAGAGCCCGACGGAGCAAACGGGCGAGGCTGGCTCGAGGTGACAAGCACGATGATTGCGTCGAGTGATCGCAAGCCAAACCGTTTGCTCTCCTGGTCGCCCAGCAGGCTAGAGCAGAACCGTTGCATTCACCTCGACCACGAACGTGAAAGCTGCACGAACGCCCACCCACGGTCATGTCCCGTGGAGTGGTGTAAATCTCGGCAGGCCCGCGTTGCTTCGATAAACTGAAATGGCACTTTTGGTCGAAACCAGTGTGCGCGAAAACAAAAGAACCCCCGGCTTCCGTAGAAGCTCAGGGGTTATTGCTGGGGTACCTGGACTCGAACCAAGAACAACTGAACCAGAATCAGCCGTGTTGCCAATTACACCATACCCCAATGGCCTTTTCGCAAGGAGCGGGCCGGAAGTAACTCTATCCCAGGGGGTGGGGACTCGACAAACCGAGAACACTCGGGCGTGTCTTGGCGCGCTCCTTCGGGACCCGCACGGCGAGTTTGGCGTGCGAAATGCGCCCGGCGAGATCCGACTCGAGGCCGCGGTTGCGGTTGCGGTTGCGGTTGCGGTTGCGGGTGCGGATGCGGATGCGGATCGGCCAGCGGGGTCTCAAGCTGCGGAGCCGCTGCGCGGCATTGTGGTGGACGAATTTGACCATCTCGTTGGTCGAGGAGGGGCCCGCGGCCGTCTCGAGACCCCGTGAGCCAACGTTTGAACGCAACCCGAATTCAAGGATTGGCTCGCGAGATCTCGAGACGCGTGCTCGCAAGCTCGCGCGCTCCTCGATCAACGAAATGGCCCGTCTGCCTCATAGACGCGTCCAACGAAGTGGGCGATCCGCAGTGGACGCGATGGAACGACGAAGCGTTGCTAGATCGGCCCGAGCAAGTCCCGGTTGAGCATCGCCGCCGCGTGCGCCCCGCTTCCGGCCGCGACCATCAGCTGCTCGGGGCCAGGCGGGGTCGAGTCCCCCGCCGCATAGAGCCCCGGAATCGACGTGCGTCCATGCTCGTCGACCTGAATGAGACCTTCGGCATCTGCCTGCAACTCGGCAACAAGAGGTGCGAGGTACTCGATCGCCGGCGTCCACTGCGGGCGCACAAAGCCGCCCTCACGCGGCACGATCTCGCCATCCTCGAGCTCGATGCCTGTCATGGCCCCGCGCTCCCCCACGATGTCGACTATGCGGCGACGATCGACACGGATGCCCCGCAGCAGCAGGCGCGCCTCCTCGGCATCGCTCACCGTGCCGATGCCGTTCGTGAAGACAATCAGATTCGTGGTCCACTGCGAGATCAGCACGGCCCGCTCCGCGAGGTCGTTCGATTCGCCGACCAGCGCGAGGGCGGCATCCGCCTTCTCGTATCCGTCGCAGTCGATGCAGCTGTGCAGATTTGTGCCGTACCAGGCGCGAATGCTCGGCAGCGCCGGAAGTGTCTCAATCAGCCCGGTCGCGATCACCACGGTGCGTGCGGTCACGTCGAGGTTGGGTGCGCCGCGCAGTCCGCGCGTCGTCACCCGAAACCGCGGTGAGCCGTCGGACAAATCGACGGACGTCCACCCGCCAGTCGCACCCTCGTGCGACGGCAGCTCCCCCGGTGACACCTCAATCGGCGTCACCGACCGCACCAGCCCCGAATGAAACTCGGCAGCGGGGTAGCTCTCGAACTCCTCCCGGCCGATCCGGCGCAGTTCCAGCGGCGACACCCCGTCACGGGTGATGAACCCGTGTGAGTGCAGCGTCGCAGCGTTACGCGGCCGGTTGCTGTCGATCAGCAGTGTGCGTCGACGTGCCCGAACCAAGCTCAACCCGGCGGCGAGCCCCGCAGGGCCCGCGCCGACAATGATGACGTCGTACTGGGCGGTCATGCCTACAGCGTGGCCGACAGACGCGCCAGGCGAGCGAGTGACTCAGACTTGCCGAGGATCTCCATCGATTCGAACAGAGGCGGCGACACACGACGCCCCGAGATTGCGACACGCAGTGGTCCGAACGCGACACGCGGCTTCAAGGCCAGCGTCTCGATCAGCGTCTCGGTCAGCACGGTGTGCACGCGCTCGGTGGTCCATTCCGCTTCGGGAATATCTCCGAGCGCGGCGACCGACGCGGCGAGAATCTCGCCGGCGTTCTGCGGAAGTGAAGCGAGCGCATCCGTCTCGTGCACGAGCGCGTCAGAGGTGGTGAAGAGGAAGCCGAGCATGGCCGGAGCCTCGCCGAGCAGCGCGATGCGCTCCTGCACGAGCGGGGCGGCGGCAGTCAGGATGGCCTGCTGCGCGTCGGTGAGCGGCTCGCTGAGCACGCCGGCCGCCACGAGGTAGGGTACGGTGCGCGCGGCGAAGTCGGAGACCTCGAGCAGACGGATGTGGTCGCCGTTGATCGACTCGGCCTTCTTCACATCGAAGCGGGCAGGGTTCGGGTTGACGTCTTCGACGTCGAACGCGGCGATCATCTCCTCGATCGAGAACACATCACGGTCGTGAGTGAGCGACCAGCCGAGCAGCGCCAGGTAGTTGACGAGGCCCTCGGGAATGAAACCGCGGTCACGGTGGTGGAACAGGTTCGACGCGGGGTCGCGCTTCGAGAGCTTCTTGTTTCCGTCGCCCATCACGTAGGGCAGGTGACCGAAACGCGGCACGAACGTGGTGAGCCCGATGTCGATCAGCGCGTGGTACAGCGCGATCTGACGCGGGGTCGACGAGAGCAGGTCCTCGCCGCGCAGCACGTGCGTGACGCCCATCAGTGCGTCGTCGACCGGGTTCACGAACGGGTAGAGCGGATGTCCGTTCGGACGCACGACGACGAAGTCGCTGAACGAGCCGGCCGGGAACGTGATCTCGCCGCGCACCAGGTCGTCGAAGGAGAGGTCTTCGTCTGGCACGCGCAGGCGAAGCGCCGGCGACCGTCCCGCGGCACGGAAGGCGGCCTTCTGCTCATTGCTCAGGTCACGCTCGAAGTTGTCGTAGCCCATCTTCGGGTCGCGGCCGAGCGAGACGTTGCGCGCCTCGATCTCCTCGCCGGTAGCAAAGCTCTCGTAGATGTGGCCCGACTCGACCAGCTGCGCGATGACATCACGGTAGATGTCGTAGCGCTCCGACTGGCGGTAGGGGCCGTGCGGGCCGCCGGCGTCGACGCCTTCGTCCCAGTCGAGCTTGAGCCAGCGCAGCCCGTCGATGATCTGGCCGAAGCTTTCCTCGCTGTCGCGCGCGGCATCCGTGTCTTCGATGCGGAAGATGAGCTTGCCGCCCGTGTGCCGGGCGTAGGCCCAGTTGAACAGGGCCGTGCGGATCAGGCCGACGTGCGGCGTGCCGGTGGGCGACGGGCAGAAGCGAACGCGCACATCGGCGCCGGTCGCAGCAGAAAATGGGTGCGCAATTGTCTCAGACATCACTCTCGATTCTAGACGAGTGGGCACGACGCGCATGCTGCGTCGCCTACCGACGCTGGGAGTCACTCCCCGTGCCCGATATGCCACCCTGGTGCGACAGAAACTAATCCCGTCTACGAGTAGGTCGGGGCCATCTCGATCACGAAGATCATGGCGTCAACCATCTTCACGATCACGAACACGATCTCCACAACGAAGACAGCGATCATCACCCAGATCGGCGCGAATCCACGGCCCGCCTGCTTGTTGACGACTACCGAACGGCCGATGATGTAGACCGCACTGGAGAGAAACGACCACGCCCAGTGAAACGGACGTGCGTAGCCGAGAACGCCCAGCCGCCGGTAGTCGAAGAAGGCACAGACGACGGTCCCGGCATACAACAGCCAGCCGAGGAGCTGAAGGGCGATGTAGCCGCCGTCGAACACCAGCGTTCCCGACATCGAGGCAAGCATGTAGGCCTTGACGTCCCACGCCAGAAGTGCGGGAAGTGTGATGAGCGGCAGCAGAGTGATCAGCCAGATCAATGGCCCATAGACGGGAGTCGTGGCGTCGACGGCCGGGCGGACCACAGCCCCGTAGGCGTTCGGTGCCGAATCCTGCACATGATCAGTCCACCGGGTGCCGTCCCACCAACGCTGGCGAGTCGATCCCTCTGGTTCGGCGTACCAACCCGGTGCTGCAGTCATTGTTCCCCCTGTGAGTGACGTTCGGCGTCGCGCACGTCACGATCACACTATCGGTCTCAACAGAACACATCGGTGCAGCACACGTGCGCAGCACACCGGCGCAGCACACCGGCGCAGCACATTCAGCCGGCCGAACCGCCTCCGGTCAGCGCCGCGAGCTGAGCGAGGGCGGCCGCGAGGGCCGGCATCCGCTCACCGCCGACCGCCGTCACCGCATGCACCGTGCGGTGCTCGCGGGCGACCGTCGGCCGAATTTCGACTCCGGGATAGGCGGATGCGGACGCCAGCGCCGACCCGAGCGCCATCTGCGGCAACATCGCGACCCCGATGCCGGCCGAAACCAGCCCGAGCACCGCAGCTACGTTGTCGGTTTCGTAGGAGATGCGGGGCACGAAGCCGCTCTGATCGCACAGTTGCAGCAGGTGGCCGCGACAGCGCGGACATCCGCCGATCCAGTTCTCGTGCGCGAGGCCGGCCAGCTCAACCTGTTTTGTCGCAGCCGCAGGATGCCCGTTCGGCAGCACGAGAAGCATTTCGTCGGTGCAGAGCGCGATGTGACGGAGGCCCTGTGCGCTGCCGGGATGCGGGTCGTCGCGATCCCCCGGATAACTGAAGGTGATCGCCAGGTCGACCCGGTTCTCGCGTACTGCGGCAACAGCCTCCGGCGGCTCGGCCTCGAGGTAGGTGATTCCGATCTCCGGATTGCTGACCGCCATCCGGGCCAGCAGCTGCGGCACGAGGGTCGCCGAGGCCGAGGGAAAGGCGGCGACCCGCACGCGGCCGGCCCTGAGGCCCTGCAACTCTGCGAGCTCCCCCGCAGCCGCGTCGAGCGCCGTCGTCACCGTCACCGCGTGGCGCGCCAGCACCCGGCCCGCCTCGGTCAACCGCACGCCGCGGCCCACACGCTCAACGACCGGCATGCCGAGCCGCTGTTCGAGGCGCTTGAGCAGCTGGCTGATCGCCGGCTGGCTGTACCCCATCGCCGTCGCAGCAGCGGTGATCGAGCCGAGCTCCGACACCGCTCGCATCGCGCGCAGCGAGTGAGCGTCAAGGTCGAGTCCGGTCATCGGGAGCACGGCAGGAAGCACGGCAGGAAGCACAGTGGGAATCACAGTGGGAATCACGGTCATGTCCACAGAATAACCGCTCCTTATGCTTTTCATCGCAATGCTGCGGTTGTCGAATGAATGATGCGAGAACATGCTGGAGACATGACCCCCCGCACCACCGCCAGCACCGCCGGCACCACCCTGACTCGCCCAGCTCTCAGCCTGGCCGAGGCACAATCGCGCTACAGCGGCGGGCGCGGCTACCTCGCCGCCTGCACTCTCGGGCTCCCGAGTCGGGACACCGTCGACGCAATTGCCGCCGACACCGCAGCCTGGGCCGGCGCCCGCGCGAGCGCCGCGGGCTACGGCGACGTCGTCGAAGACGTGCGGAGCAGTTTCGCAGAGTTGGTCGGCGTCGACTGCTCCCGCGTCGCAATCGGATCCCAGGTCTCAGTCATGGCCGGGATGCTCGCGGCCTCAGTTCCCGACGGCGCCGAGGTTCTCTGCGTCGACGGCGACTTCACCTCAATGGTCTTTCCGTTTCTCGGCCAGGCGCACCGTGGTGTCACGGTGCGGCACGCCCCTCTCGCCAATCTCGCCGAGCACATCAGCTCGGCCACTTGGCTCGTCGCGTTCTCCCTCGTGCAGTCGGCCACCGGCGCCATCGCCGATGCCGACGCCATCGTCACCGCCGCCCGCGCACACGGAGCGCGCACCTTCTGCGACACCACTCAGGCGACAGGGTGGCTGCCGGTGGATGCCGCCCAGTTCGACGCGACGACCTGTCACGCCTACAAGTGGTTGTGCTCACCGCGCGGCGTCGCGTTTCTCACCGTCTCGCCCGAGTTTCAGACCAAGCTGCGCCCCAGTCAGGCCGGCTGGTATGCCGGACGCGACCCGTGGGCATCCTGTTACGGACCGGAGATGAGCCTGGCCGACAACGCCCGCCAGTTCGACGTCTCCCCCGCCTGGCAGGCGTGGGTCGGCGCACGCCCGGCCATCGACATGTTTCGTCGCCTCGACATCGCGAGCGTGCGCGACTTCACGGTTGCGCTCGGTGACGCCCTCTGCGACGGCCTTGGGATCGCTCGGCAGGGTCAGGCCATCGTCACCTGGCCGGATGCCGATGGTGCCGACGTCGCGCGGCTCGCGGCGGCGCGAATCACCGCGTCGGCGCGTGCCGGTCGAGCTCGGGTCGCATTCCACCTGTGGAACAGCGCCGACGATGTCGCGGATGTATTGACGGCGCTCGGGCGCTGACCCACCTCACCAACTGCACGCGACTGAGCGAGCCCTCAACCCAAGGTTCGCCCATTTTTGCTAGTTATTCCGCCTCAGCACTAGCAAGAATGGGCGAACCCTCCGGGACACGCCGGTTCTCCCGGCGCCGAGCCCCACAGAGACCTTCACCCCCGAGAGTTGCCCATTTTTGCTAGTTATTCCGCCTCAGCACTAGCAAGAATGGGCGAACCCTCCGGGACACGCCTCCCGGCGCCGAGCCCCACAGAGACCTTCACCCCCGAGAGTTGCCCACTTTTGCTAGTTATTCCGCCTCAGCACTAGCAAGAATGGGCGAACCCTCCGGGACACTTCGAATCACGGCTCGGCGCCTCGGTAGGCGGGGACGGCAGTCCGAGCTACGGACGCACGACCGGGTTGCTCAGAATGCCGATACCACTGATCTCGACCTCGACGATGTCGCTCGCGACGATCGGGCCGACGCCAGCCGGGGTGCCGGTCAGAATGATGTCGCCGGGCAGCAGCGTCCAGACGCTCGACGCGTACTCGACGATCGCCGCGACATCGTGAACCATGTCGGTCAGCTCGCCCGACTGACGGATGCTGCCGTTCACACGCGTCTCGATCGTCGCGCTCTCGAGGTCGAACTCGGTCTCGATCACCGGACCGATCGGGCAGAACGTGTCAAAGCCCTTGGCCCTGGCCCACTGACCGTCGGCATGCTGCAGGTCGCGCGCCGTCACGTCGTTGGCGACGGTGTACCCGAAGATGTAGGCATCCGCGTCGGCGGCAGCGACGTTCTTGGCGATCTTGCCGATCACGATGGCGAGCTCGCCCTCGTGCTCGACCTGGCTCGACTGCGGCGGCAAGACGATCGCGTCGCCGGGACCCACCACCGAGGTGTTCGGCTTGAGAAACAGCAGCGGATCGGTCGGCGCCACCCCGCCCATCTCTGCCGCGTGATCGTGATAGTTCTTGCCGACCGCAACGACCTTCGACCGCGGAATCACCGGCGCCAGCAGCTTCGCGCCCGACAGCGCGACGCGCTCCCCCGTCGGCTCGAAGCCGCCGAACATCGGATCGCCCTTCAGCACAACCAGGGCGTCGTCGTCGATGATTCCGAAGGCGATGCCGCCCTGGTGTGAGAAGCGTGCGATCTTCATGCGAATCCAGTCAGTGAGGGTGGAGCGAACTGCGGGGTTATGCGGAGGTGCGAGCGGCGGGTGAGCCGTCGCTCGCAGTGCGCCCTACGCGTCGAGGCGGGTGAGCCAGCCGTGGCGGTCGGGGCGGCGGCCGTGCTGGATGTCGGTGAGCTCTTCGCGGAGCGCCATGGTGATCTCGCCGGCGGGCGCATCGGCGTCGCCGATCGTGAACTCCGCGGCCTTGAGCTGCGAGATCGGGGTGACGACTGCCGCAGTACCGCAGGCGAACACTTCGGTGATCGCACCGGATGCGACTCCGTCACGCCACTCGTCGATCGACACGTCGCGCTCGTCGACGGTCATGCCGCGGTCCTGGGCGAGCTGGATGATGCTGGCGCGCGTCACGCCCTCGAGGATCGTTCCGGTGAGGCGCGGGGTGACCAGGCGGTCGGTGCCGTGCACGAAGAAGATGTTCATGCCGCCGAGCTCGTCGATGTGCGTTCCGGTCTCGCCGTCGAGGAAGAGCACCTGGGCGCATCCGTTCTCGGCTGCTTCCATCTGGGGCAGCAGCGACGCGGCGTAGTTGCCGCCGCACTTGGCTGCACCGGTGCCGCCGCGGCCGGCCCGCGAGTACTCGGTCGACAGCCAGATCTTCACCGGGGAGACGCCGTTGGCGAAGTAGGCTCCGGCCGGGCTCGCGATGACGTAGTAGGCAACGGTTTGAGCGGCACGCACGCCAAGGAAGTTCTCGTTGGCGATCATGAACGGACGCAGGTACAGGCTGGACTCGGATCCCGAGGGAACCCAGTTGCCGTCGACGGCGACAAGCTGCTTCACCGATTCGATGAAGTCGGCAACCGACAGCTCCGGCAGCGCGAGCCGGCGGGCGGAGCGCTGCAGACGTTCGGCATTTTTCTCGGGGCGGAACGTCCAGATCGAGCCGTCGGCGTGGCGGTAGGCCTTCAGCCCTTCGAAGATCTCCTGGGCGTAGTGCAGAACCGCAGAGGCCGGGTCGAGCTGCAGCGGACCGTACGGCGTGACGCGCGCGTCGTGCCAGCCCTCGCCGAGGCTCCAATCGATGGTGACCATGTGGTCGGTGAAATGCTTGCCGAACCCGGGGTCGGCCAGCACCGCTTCACGTTCCGCGTCAGCGCGAGCCGTCGTCGACGGTGTCAGCGCGAAGCTGAGAGGAAACGTGGTGGTGGATGCCGTTGCGGAGTCTGTCTGGCTCATGGGAGTCCTTGTCTATCAGTCGTCTCTGTCGTCTGTCTGTCGGGCGGTGCTGGTCAGCTGCGTGCTTGTCAGCTGCGTGCCCGTCAGTTGCGTTCCTGTCAGCTACCCAGCCGGGCGACGATGGCGTCGCCGATGTTGGCTGTGGTGCGAGATGCCCCCGCTGCTGTGCTCTCGGAGCGGGCTGCGATGTCGGCGGTGACGGCGTCTCTCACGCGTGCTGCTGCATCCGTCAGACCGAGGTGATCGAGAAGCAGTGACACCGAGAGGATGGCCGCCGTCGGGTCGGCCAGCTGCATGCCCGCAATGTCGGGAGCCGAACCGTGTACCGGTTCGAACATGCTGGGGAAGCGACCGTCCGGGTTGATATTCCCGGAGGCCGCAAGTCCGATGCCTCCGCTGATCGCGGCAGCCAGGTCGGTCAGGATGTCGCCAAAGAGGTTGTCGGTGACGATGACATCAAATCTACCCGGGTTTGTGACGAGAAAAATCGTCGCCGCGTCGACGTGCAGGTAATCGACAGCGATTTCGGGATATTCAGCGGCCACCGCCGTGACCGTGCGCTGCCAGAGGCTGCCCGAGAAGACCAGAACGTTGGTCTTGTGCACGAGCGTGAGCTTCTTGCGCGAACGAGCGCGAGCCGCCTCAAAGGCGTAGCGAACGACACGCTCGACGCCGAAAGCCGTGTTCACCGAGACTTCGTTGGCCACCTCATGCGGGGTTCCCTGACGGATGGCGCCGCCGTTTCCGACATACGGGCCCTCAGTTCCCTCACGCACGACGACGAAATCGACGTCGCCGGGTGCGGCAAGCGGGCTGGGCACGCCGGGAAACAGCACGCTCGGGCGCAGGTTCACGTAGTGGTCGAGCGAGAACCGCAGCTTGAGCAGCAGTCCGCGTTCGATGTTGGCGTTGGCGAGGCGCGGGTCGCCGGGCACGCCGCCGACGGCGCCCAGCAGGATCACGTCGTGAGAGGAGATCGCCGCCAAGTCGTCGTCGGTGAGCACATCGCCCGTCTCCAGAAACCGTGCGGCGCCGAGCGAGAAGTGAGTCTTCTCAATAACCACGTCTTCTCCGCGAACGACAGCGTCGAGCACTTTGACGGCTTCGGAGACGACCTCCGGGCCGATCCCGTCACCGGGAATGAGAGCGAGTTTGATTCGGCGAGACATAGAGCTCCGTGGGTTTGTGATGATTTCGGTAGCTAAACCCTACTGCGACCCAGCCCCCGACCGCGCGCTACCTGGCCTTGCGCAGGGTTGTCACCGCCACGACAGCCGCCGCGAGCACGAGTGCTGCACCGATCCACGCCGTCGGGCCAATTCCGCTCGCAAAGGCGTGCTGAGCCGATTCGAGCAGCGCAGCTCCCGGTACGGGCGGCAGCTGCTCGGCCACCGCCACAGCGCCACCCAGTGTCTCGTGGGCCGCGTGCTGCTGTTCGGTGCTCAGCCCCTCGGGAATCGCGACAGTGTTGCGGTATGAAGCGGTCATGATCGTGCCCAGAATCGCGGTTCCGAGCACGGCGCCCAGTTCGTAGGCGGTCTCACTCACCGCGGATGCCGCGCCCATTTTCTCGGCGGGCGCGTTGGCGATCACGAGTTCATTCGACACGGTCTCTGCAGCGCCGATTCCGATGCCGAATGCCACGAACACCACGCCGATTCCCAGTGCACTGATCCCATCGCCCATCAGCGCCACCGAGACATAGCCGGAGGCGGTGATCAGCAAGCCGATTGGAATCAGCGTGGATGGACGCACCCGGCGCGCGATCGGAACGACCACAAGCCCCGAGATGATCATCACGAGCAGTCCAGGCACGAGTACGAGGCCGGCGACGAGGGGCGACAGACCCAACACGAGTTGCAGGTACTGCGAGATGAAGAAGAGTCCACCGACGAGCGCAACGACACTCAGCAGGTTGACGCCGATGGCGCCGCTGAATGCACCTTTGTGAAAGAGTCGCAGATCGAGCATCGGGTGGCTGAGCCGCGCCTGGCGACGCACGAACAGGTAGCCGGCGACGAGTCCGATCAGCACTGACACGAGGGGAACGACGTCGAAGCCACGCTCGGCGAACGTCTTGATGCCGAAGACGATGGGAGCCATCGCCGCCAGCGACAGCAGAATGCTCAGGATGTCGATGCGCCCGGGGTCAGGATCGCGCGATTCCGGCACCAAGATCGGCACAAAGATGAACAGCGGCACCAGGAACGGCACGGCCAGCAGAAACACCGATCCCCAGGAGTAGTGCTCGAGCAGAAACCCGCCGATGACGGGCCCGAACGCGCTACCGGCCGCGAAACCGCTCGCCCAGACGGCGATGGCCAGACGTCGTTGGTCGCGGTTGGTGAAGACCGAGCGCAGCAGCGACATCGTCGACGGCATCAGCATGGCGCCGAAAAAACCGAGAGCGGCACGCGCGATGATCAGCATTTCGATGCTTGTTGCAAACGACGCGAGCACCGAGACGACACCGAACCCGGCCGAACCGATCAGCAATAGCTTGCGGCGCCCGACGCGGTCGCCGAGGCTTCCC
Organism: Glaciibacter kafniensis; assembly: GCF_039538945.1. NCBI lineage: Bacteria > Bacillati > Actinomycetota > Actinomycetes > Micrococcales > Microbacteriaceae > Glaciibacter > Glaciibacter kafniensis. The sequence continues at coordinate 1,212,748 of NZ_BAABCN010000002.1, forward strand.
ATCGACACCAGCAGGGCCGCCAGCACGAGGGGGTAGATGTCGATCATCCAGAGCAACTCGGTGCCACTCGGCTTGAGGTCTTCTGAGATCGAGGGCAGTGCGAGGTTCAACACCGTGTTGTCGATCGAGATCAACAGCACCGGAAGCATCAAGACGGCCAGCGCCCACCACCCGCGCCGACCGGCGCGAGGGCCGTCAGTTCCGACTGAAGATGTCGTGATGGTGGGGTGTGAGCCGGTGTGGGAGGACACGGAAAGCAACTTTCTGGTTCGAATGAATTCCTCCACTATACCGTCCAGCCGGTACAGTAGTAAATATGCCTCGACAGACTGCTCGCTACGATGGCCAGATGGCCAGCTCCTCCCCCACGCGCGATCGACTCCTTGACTCCTTCGAGGAGCTTCTGATCGAGCACGGAGAGCGGGCGGCGACCCTCGACGGGGTTGCCGCGGCGGCTGGGGTCTCCAAGGGAGGCCTGCTCTACCACTTCGGGTCGAAGGCGGCGCTGATCGATGGCCTGCTCGCTCGACTCAGTGAGCTTGTGGCCATCGATATCGCAGACATCCGCTCGGCCCCCGCCGGTCCTGTCGACTTTCTGATTCGCACCTCGGCCAGCACCGGTACCCCGCTTGACCGTACCTTTGTCGCCGTCACCCGGCTCGCCCAGGGTTCGCATCAGGAGGCCAACGAGATGCTGGCCGGCATTCGTCGCCAGTGGGTCACGGTCATCGAAGATGCCGTCGGCGACCGCGACGTCGCCCAGATGATCGCGCTGATCAGCGACGGTCTCTACTACGAGTCAACGGTGTCCGAGGCGGGTGAGAGCACCGTCTATGACGTCACGCCGGCCGGGCTCGATCGATTGCTCAGCGTCATCGCAAGGGTCACTCCCCCACGCGGCTGACCTCGCGCGGCTGGCGCGGTCCGAGAGACTCCGCACGACGCGTGCCGCGCACACGCAGAAGGGAGGGCGAGCCAATCGGCTCGCCCTCCCATTTCAGCTGCGTTGACTTACTCGGTGAGGTCGATCTCCACCATCAGGTCGGCGGCGATCGCATCGCGCACGGATGCGAGCAGGCCGGCGGGCACCGGCGAGTCGACGGTCAGCACGCTGAGCGCCTTTCCGCCTGCCACGTGACGCGCGATCTGCATGCCGGCAATGTTGATCTCTGCCTCGCCGAAGACGCTGCCGTACACGGCGACGATGCCAGGGCGGTCGGTGTAGAGCATCACGATGAGGTTCTTCGCGAAGGGAACCTCCACCTCATAGCCGTTGATCTCGACGATCTTCTCGACCTGCTTGCTGCCGGTCAACGTGCCGGAGACCGACACCTGCGAGCCGTCGGCGAGAGCGCCGCGCAGGGTGATCACGTTGCGGTATTCCGGGGAATCCGCATCGGTGATCTGCCGCACCGCGATACCGCGCTGTTCTGCCAAGAGCGGCGCATTCACATACGAGACGGTTTCGCTGACCACGTTGGTGAAGATGCCCTTGAGCGCGGCAAGCCGGTACACGCTCACGTCGTAGGCGGCCAGTTCACCGTGAACCTCGACATCAACGCTGGTGAGCGGGCTGTGCGAGGCGAGACCCGAGAACACCTGGCCGAGCTTTTCGACCAAGGGGATGCCGGGGCGCACGTACGGGTCGATCACGCCACCGGCCACGTTGACGGCGTCGGGCACGAGCTCGCCGGAGAGCGCGAGACGCACCGACTTCGCGACCGAGACGCCGGCCTTTTCCTGAGCCTCATCGGTGGAGGCGCCGAGGTGCGGGGTGACGATGATGTTGTCGAGGCCGAGCAGCGGCGAGCCGGTGGGCGGTTCGCTGACGAAGACGTCGAGGCCGGCGCCGCCGATGGTGCGGGCGACGAGCGCGTCGTGCAGCGCATCCTCGTCGATCAGTCCACCGCGGGCGACGTTGACGACGAACGCTGTCGGCTTCATCTTCGCAAGCTGCTCGGCACCGATCATTCCGGTGGTTTCCGGGGTCTTCGGCATGTGGATGGTGATGAAGTCTGACTGCTCGAGAAGTTCGTCGAGGCTCACCGGCGTCACGCCCAGCTGCTGCGCACGGGCGGAGGTGATGTAGGGGTCGTAGGCGATCACGTTCACGCCGAACGCCTGCAGGCGTGCCGTGATGAGTGCGCCGATACGGCCGAGGCCGATGATGCCGACGGTCTTTTCGTACAGCTCGATGCCGGTGTACTTGGAGCGCTTCCACTGGCCCTCGGCCAGGGCGCCGTGTGCGGCGGGGATGTGGCGGGCCAGGCTCAGAATGTGGCCGACGGTCAGTTCGGCGGCGGAGATGATGTTGGAGGTCGGGGCGTTGACGACCATGACGCCGGCCGTGGTGGCGGCCTTGATGTCGACGTTGTCGAGGCCGACGCCGGCACGAGCGATGACCTTGAGCAGAGGGGCGGCGGCGATCGCCTCGGCATCCATCTTGGTAGCCGAGCGCACCAACACAGCGGATGCGGTGGGCAGCGCGGCGAGGAGTGCAGCGCGGTCGGCGCCGTCGACGTTGCGCACGTCGAAGTCGGGGCCAAGTGCATCGACGGTGGCGGGCGAAAGTTCTTCAGCGATCAGTACTACTGGTTTCGACACGGCTTCATTTGACACGACAATAGATCCTTCGATTGCGTACAACAGGGAGCTTGCGCCGCGACCATGGGGCGCCAGATAGAAGAGATTCTATCGGCTGCTGAATGGTTGAATGAGCAGCATGACTCCCCTCGACCTGCAATACGCCCTGCGCGTGCTTCTCGCAGCGCTGTTCGTATTCATGGGAGTTGCCCATTTTCGACCGGGTCCGATGCGCACCATGGCGGCGATGATTCCGCCGAGTCTGCGTTTTCAGGGTGCAGCCAACCCTCACAACCTCGTCGTGCTCACCGGGGTGTGTGAAATTGCCGGCGGACTCGGGCTCGTCTTTCCGCCCACGTCAGTGGCCGCTGGAGTCTGCCTGATTATTTTTCTGATCGCGGTGTTTCCGGCAAACGCCTATGCGGCACGCCATCGCGAGCGATTCGGTCGCGCGGCGATTCCGCTCGTGCCGCGTCTCATCGGGCAGCTCGTGCTGATTGCGCTGATCGTGCTCGCCATCATGTAGTGGACGCACTCGACCATGTGACTACGTGGCTGGGGCCGCGGACAGGTACGCCTGCAGCTCGGCAACGATCTGGGTGCAGTGCGAGGTCAGTTCCTGAAGTTCGTCCCCATCCAAGAATTCGCTGATTTCGAAACGGCCTGGCTCGGCGAGGAATGATCCCAGCGCAGACTGAAGCAGAACGAGCTCTGGAGCGGAAGCGGCCAGATCGATGTCGATCACTCCGTCGCTCTCTCCGGCTGGGCCGAACGCTGCGACCGGCACCACCCCCGAGTGAATACATTCAACGACGACCGCCGAGAGGTCGATCACCACCTCCACCGCGAGACCGAAATGCGCCTCAGGCATCCCCGGAAGTGCGAACCAGGCGTCAGCACGAGCCCAGGAGCCGTGCTGCAGCGGTGTCAAGAGATGAAGCTCGACCAGCACCTCGGCGAGGCTGACGGCCCCGGGTGTGCGCTTCTCGAAATAGTCGAGCAGCAACAGCGAGTCATCTGTTCCACCGAGCCACGACTCCCACCACGGCGCAAGAGTCACGCGCGCTAGACGATCAGTCGGCCGAGGCCGAACATCACCAGGATGTCGATGGACAGCACCGCCACCAGGCAGAGACCGACGAAGAAGATCACGGCCTGGGCTCCCGCGCTGCGCCGGCGGCCGACCACGAAGGCGATCGTGAACACGAGGAGCGGCATCAGCACCGCGAAAATCAGCACGGTCCAGCCGAACCCGCTGAGCTGCGTATCGAGGCTCTGGGCGGTCAGGTTGAGTCCGACGAGGTTGCCGATGGCCTCCCACATGTCGTAGACGTAGAAGAGTCCGAAGAGCACGGCGAGGGCAATGGTGATCCAGCGCGGAGTGCGCGAACGGGTTGCGGCGCCCTCGGCGACGTCGCTGCCGCTGGATGCTGAAGTGGTCTCGCTCATCAGATGGTCCCCACGCCGAAGATGAACGGAAGCGGCGCGAGCAGCACGACCCCGATGAGCAGCCAGAGCACCCGCAGACGGGGGCGGTCGGTGGTGAGCCAGTACACGGCGCCGAACCAGACGAGGGGGGCGATCACGGCCAGCCAGGCCCCGAGAGAGAACATGAACTGACCGACCGGGTCGGCGATCGGGTTTCCGACGCGTGAGGTGCCGATGAACCAGCCGACGGTGTAGAGCAGGTAGATGCCTGCGAGTACCCCCATGCCGACAAGCGCGACCGAGCTGGGCGGTGCCATGAGCTCCGTTGAGTCGGCCTCGTGCGGCGTCGACACCCGGGTTGCCGCGGCATCAGAGATCGTCGTAGGAGCAGTCTCTGCCCCGGTTCCGCTCCCGGTTCCGGTTCCGGCGACAGTCCACCCTTCTGGCAACTCGGGAGTGGCTGCCGCCACCGAGGTGGCCGGCCCGTTCGCTGCGTGGTCGACGTCACCGGCAACGAGTGTGGGGTCGTCGTCGCCGGCCCAGCTCAGTGCGTCGTTGTCTTGCTTCGCGCTCATTTCTACAGAGTACTGCGCACTGCCAAAACAGCGGCACGGGCAAGTTCTTCATCGGTCACGTCGAAATCTGAGGCCCCCCCACCGGGGCCACTCGGCGCGAGTGACAGCGCAGCTCTCTTGGCCGAAAGGTGAACCGCGTCGATCCCGGTCGCCAGCAACGTCGGGATGCTGTCGAGTGTGACGCCGCCGCCGGCCATGATCTGGAGACGACCGGCGGCATGGGCCGCCATGCGCCGCAGCACCTCGGCACCGTCGAGGCTGCGTGCGGCTCCCCCGGAGGTCAACACACGCGCGACGCCGAGCTCGATCAGCTGGTCCAGAACGTGAAGCTGCTCAGTGCCGATGTCGATGGCGCGGTGAAAGGTGACGGTCAGACCCTCGGCGGCCGCCATGAATTCGCGAGTCGCCGCGGTGTCAACGGTGCCGTCCGCGTTCAACGCACCGACCACGACGCCGCCGACCCCGGCCGCCGCCGCCGCGCGGATGTCGCGCACGGTCGTCGCAATCTCGTTCGCCGAGTAGACGAAGCCTCCCGGACGCGGGCGCACCAACACGTTCACGTAGTCGGGACGCCCGGCAACGGATGCTGCTTCGACAGCCATCTCGATCGTGCCGATCGACGGGGTCAGACCGCCGACGCCCAGGGCGCTGCACAGTTCGACCCGGTCGGCGCCGACCCGCAGGGCGATGCCGACGCCGTCGACATCCTGAACTGCGATTTCGATGGCTGGTGCAGATGACTGCATGGTTCTCCTCAAGTCGGTATTCGGGGCAGACCCCGTGTGATTACGCTATCTCGGTTGCGAGCCGGTCAGTCCCCGCGGCGCACGACGATGGCGTGTAGCGCGGGCGTGCCGGTTGTGTCAAACGGAAAGACTCCGGGCGCGAGGTTGTGGTGGCCGAGCCGGAGCAGGTCCTGGTCGACGCCTCCGGGAGTGAGCGCGAGCTTCCAGCCGACGGCGAGATCGTAGAGCTCGGGTTCGAGGTAGCCGATCTTCACGACGACGATGTCGGTGTGCTGCGGGTCGAGACCCAGCATCGTGAAGTCGGAGATGTGGTGGAACGGCTTGCGCCTCGAGGTGATGATGGCGTGAACGCCGCCGGCCTTGATGACCACCTGGGTTCCCGCATCCGCGTCGCCCTCTGTGATCGAGAAGACGGTTCCGGAGAGCGCGACGGGGCCGGACGGACCTGGATCGACTCGCCCGCCGACCAGCAGGTCGACGTGGGCGCCGAGCCCGGCCGCGACAGCCTGTTCAACAGCCGCGTGGTCGAAGATCGAGGCGTGGATGACGCTGATACTGCCGTCACGGAATTCGGGGCGTGCAAGCAGTTGTCCGAGCGTCCACGACACATCGCCGGCTCCCCCGGCGGTCGGGTTGTCACCCGAATCGGAGATCACGAACGGGCGGGCCTCCGGTGCGGCCAGGGCCGCTTCGATCGATTCGTCGAGCGACAGGGCGTCGGCGACGAACTCAAAGTCGTCTCGGGCGTCCCAGTAAAGACGGCCCAGCCGGGAGGCTTCGGACTGAATCAGTGCGCGGTCATAGCCCGTGACGACGACAGCCGCTTGGCAGCGTGCTTCGTCGGCCCAGGCATAGCCGACCCACAGGGCGGCGTCGATGATGCCGTCGAGTGCCTCGATCTTCGAGACTTCGGCGTAGAGGCTCGCGGCAGGCTCGATGCGCGTGCTGGTCTTCTCACCGGGAAGCAGCACGGGAACCTGCAGCCAGGCCAGGAACGGGCGACGAGCCTGCGGATCGTCGCCGACCGAGGAGCGGAGCTGGCTGAGCAGGTGGAAGACCGCGCGTTCCTTGGTGTTCCACTCGTCTTCGTGTGGGGCCATGCGGTACGCGGTGATCAGGTCGACTTCGTCGAGAAGCTCGCGCGACACGTTACCGTGCAGGTCCATCGCAGCCGAGACGAGCACATCCGGGCCGAGGGCGTCGCGCACGGCGTGGGCGAGATCGGCTTCGGCGTCGGTCAGACCAACGACACTCATGGCGCCGTGGATGTCGAGAAAAAATCCGTCGAAAGGGCCGTTGTCGCGGATGCCGTCGAGGATTTCCTGCTTCATCCACGCGTAGGTCTCAGCGGCGACAGCGCCGCCCGGAATCGAGCGGGCCTGCATCAGCGGCACCCAGTCGGCGGCTTCGCGCAGCTCACTCCCCTCGGTCAAGAACGGGTAGTAGTTCGTCAGCACGTCGCCCCGGCGCACCGTGAACGCCTCATCGCCACTGACGTGCGGCGAGAATGTGCTCGACTCGATCGCGATTCCGGCGATGCCGATGCGCGGGCGCACCAGGCCACCCTCATCGACAGGAAGAAGTGGGCCAGACCACACTTCTGACGGATCGACTGTCATGACCTGGTTCTCCCCTGGCTGTTCGTTCTGATTCATCTCGGTACTCATTACCTCTATTCTTTCGCGCCGATCCGAACGTCGACGACCATCGGCGTTGTGGGATGCGAGATTGCCATTTCCGTTGATCGAGGAGCAGCCAACGAAGGAGCGCGCGTCTATAGGTATATGGCCTTTTCGTTGATCGAGGAGCGCGCGAGCTTGCGAGCACGCGTCTCGAGATCTCGCGAGCCAATCCTTGAACTCGGGTTGCGTTCAAGCATTGGCTCACGAGGTCTCGACCCGAACGCGGGCGGCCTCCTCGACCAACGAAATGGTCACATTCGTCCACCACAATGCCGCGCAGCGGCCCGGAAGCTCGAGACCAGGCGAGCCGATCTCCGGACGCAACTCGAGTTCACGGATTGCCCCTGGGCTCGACGGGCTCGACCAACGAGATGAGTGACCAACACCTGTCGATAAAGTTCAGCTGTGGCGGCCCGTAGCCTCCCCCGAGCAATGAAGACCCGCAGGGCTGAACCTCAGCGACACCAGGGTCTCGAGCGTGGCGCACGCGGTCTCGACAGGCTTGACCAACGAAACGGCCGGGCCTCGAGAACAGCGCACGAGAAAGCCCGCCCCGACAGTGTCGGGACGGGCTTCGTCAATACAACTGAGAGTTAGCGAGCAGCTTCGCCGTCGACGTAGTCGTCGTCGTTCGAGGCGTTCCAGGCGAACAGCTTGCGCAGCTCGCGGCCGGTGGCCTCGATCGGGTGCTCTTCGCCCTTTTTGCGCAGAGCCAGGAACTCGGGAGCTCCTGCATCCTGGTCCTTGATGAAGCGGTCAGCGAATGCACCATTCTGGATGTCGGCGAGAACGGCCTTCATGTTCTCCTTGACGCTCGGGTCGATGACGCGCGGGCCGGAAACGTAGTCGCCGTACTCAGCGGTGTCTGAAACGCTCCAACGCTGCTTGGCGATGCCACCCTCCCACATCAGGTCAACGATGAGCTTGAGCTCGTGCAGCACCTCGAAGTAGGCAACCTGCGGCTGGTAGCCGGCCTCGGTCAGAACCTCGAAGCCGTACTGGATGAGCTGCGAAGCGCCACCACAGAGCACAGCCTGCTCACCGAACAGGTCGGTCTCGGTCTCTTCGGTGAACGTGGTCTTGATGCCACCGGCACGCAGACCACCGATCGCCTTGGCGTAGCTGAGGGTCAGCGGCCAAGCTTGGCCGGTCGCATCCTTCTCAACGGCGACGATGACGGGAACGCCACGGCCGGCTTCGTACTCGCGACGCACGGTGTGACCCGGGCCCTTCGGAGCAACCATGACCACGTCGACGCCCTCAGGAGCTTCGATGTAGCCGAAACGGATGTTGAAGCCGTGTCCGAAGACGAGAGCCTTGCCGTCGGCCAGGTTCGGCTTGACGTCGTCGGCGTAGAGGTGACGCTGCACCTGGTCGGGCGCGAGGATGACGATGACGTCAGCCCAAGCGGATGCCTCGGCAGCGGAAAGCACGGTGAAGCCGGCTTCCTCAGCCTTGGCGATCGACTTCGAGCCGGCCTTCAGGCCGACGACGACCTCGACACCCGAGTCGCGCAGGTTCTGCGCGTGGGCGTGGCCCTGCGAGCCGTAACCGATGACGGCGACCTTCTTGCCCTGGATGATCGACAGGTCAGCGTCTTTGTCGTAGTAAATCTCAGACACGGGTAGTTCTCCTTGTTTATCGTTGGTCGAGCTTGTCGAGACCCGGGGGTCCCTGGAATGTTTGCTAGTTCTTGAAAACGCGTTCGGTGATCGACTTGGAGCCGCGACCGATGGCGAGCAGGCCCGACTGCGCCAGCTCCTTGATGCCGTAAGGCTCCAGCACCCGAATCAGCGCCTGGACCTTGCCGGAATCGCCCGTGACCTCGATGACAACCGCATCGGTTGCCACGTCGACGACCCGTGCACGAAACAGGGTGACGGCTTCGAGCACCTGGGAGCGTGTTGAGTTGTCAACGCGCACTTTGATCAGGAGGTGCTCGCGCTGCACCGACTGCGTCGGGTCGAGCTCGACGATCTTGATCACGTTGATCAGCTTGTTCAGCTGCTTGGTGACCTGCTCGAGCGGCTGGTCTTCGACGTCAACCACGATCGTGATGCGGGACAGGCCCTCGATCTCACTGTGGCCGACGGCGAGGCTTTCAATGTTGAACCCGCGACGGGCGAACAGGCCGGCGACGCGAGTCAGCAGGCCGGGTTTGTCCTCAACGAGGAGGCTCAGAACGTGGGTGCTCATGGTTACTCCTCTTCCCAGGTGGGTGCATGGTCTTTGGCGTACTGGACTTGGCTGTTGCTGACGCCCTGCGGCACCATCGGCCAGACCATCGCATCGCGGCTGACAACGAAGTCGATGACGACCGGGCGGTCGTTCGTCGCCAGCGCCAGCTTGATCGCGTCGTCGACCTGGTCGGCACGGGTGACGCGGATGCCCAGGGCACCGTACGCGTCGGCCATCTTCACAAAGTCGGGAATCATCGCCGTGTCGTGACCGGTGTTCAGGTCGGTGAACGAGTGGCGTCCGTCGTAGAACAGGGTCTGCCACTGGCGCACCATGCCGAGTGACGAGTTGTTGATGATCGCCACCTTGATCGGGATGTTGTTGATCGTGCACGTGGCGAGTTCCTGGTTCGTCATCTGGAAGCATCCGTCACCGTCGATCGACCAGACCACACGGTCGGGCTCGGCAACCTTCGCGCCCATGGCGGCAGGAACCGAGTAACCCATGGTTCCGGCCCCACCGGAGTTCAGCCAGGCGTTCGGGCGCTCGTACTTGATGAACTGCGCTGCCCACATCTGGTGCTGACCGACGCCGGCGGCATAGATGCCCTCCGGCCCGGTCAGCTCGCCGATGCGCTTGATCACGTATTGCGGCGCGAGCAGGCCGTCGGCCGGCTCCGAGTAGCCGAGCGGAAACTTCTCCCTGAGGTTGTTCAGGTAGGTCCACCAGTCGGCGTAGTCGGGAGTTGCCTCCGCCTTCGCCTGCGCGAACGCAACGGTGAGGTCAGCGATGACGTCCTTGGCATCGCCAACGATGGGCACGTCAGCCATGCGGATCTTCGAGATCTCCGCAGGGTCGACATCGACGTGAACGATTGTCGCGTTGGGGGCGAACTCTGACGCCTTGCCGGTGACTCGGTCGTCGAACCGGGCGCCCAGCGAGATGATCAGGTCGCTCTCCTGCAGCGCGAGCACCGCCGGAACAGTGCCGTGCATTCCCGGCATGCCGAGGTGCTGAGTGTGCGAGTCGGGGAACGCGCCCCGCGCCATCAGCGTGGTGACAACGGGAACACCCGTCGCCTCGGCCAGTTCGAGCAGCTCGGCCGATGCGCGGGCACGGATGACGCCGCCACCGACATAGAGCACGGGCTTCTTGGCGTCGACGAGCAGCTGGGCCGCGGCCTGCACCTGCTTGCCGTGTGCCTTGGTGATCGGACGGTAGCCGGGCAGGTCGAGCTTCGGCGGCCAGATGAACGGCGCCATGTTCTGCTGCGCGTCCTTGGTGATGTCGACGAGCACGGGGCCAGGTCGACCCGTCGAGGCGATGTGGTACGCCGACGCGACCGCCGCCGGGATGTCCTCTGCCCGACGAACCAAGAAGGAGTGCTTCGTGATCGGCATCGTGATGCCGACGATGTCTGCTTCCTGGAAGGCGTCGGTACCCATCAGGGTCGAGAACACCTGGCCGGTGATCGCGAGCAGCGGAACCGAGTCCATGTAGGCATCCGCGATTGCGGTGACCAGGTTGGTGGCACCGGGGCCCGACGTGGCGATGGCCACGCCGACACGATTGCTGGCCGAGGCATAGCCTTCTGCAGCGTGACCGGCGCCCTGCTCGTGGCGAACCAGAATGTGACGGATCGCATCCTGAGCCATGAGTGCGTCGTAGAACGGGATGACGGCGCCGCCGGGAATGCCGAAGACGTCGGTGACGCCGAGCTTCGACAGGCTGCGCAGGATCGCGTCGGAACCTGAGATGATCTCTGGCTCCGACGCGCCGGCGGCCGACGGATTGGGGGTGGATGGGGATGGCACGGGCGAAGATTCCGTGGTCATGAGGGGTGATGTCCCAACTTCGGTGACGGATGGTGGGTGCGAAACTACCCGGTGATTGCGCCTTCGGCAGCTGAGTGAACAAGCTTTGCGTACTTGGCGAGAACACCGCGGGTGTAACGCGGGGGAAGTGGAGCCCAGCCTTCTCGGCGGGTGGCCAGCTCGGAAGGATCGACAAGTAGGTCGAGCGTGCGAGCTGCGATATCGACCCGTATGAGATCACCATCGCGCACGAATGCGATTGGACCTGCGTCCACCGCTTCGGGTGCTATGTGGCCGATGCACAGTCCGGTTGTGCCGCCTGAGAATCGACCGTCAGTCAATAGTAGTACATCGCTGCCGAGGCCTGCGCCCTTGATGGCCGCAGTGATGGCGAGCATCTCCCGCATGCCGGGGCCGCCCTTGGGGCCCTCGTAGCGGATGACGACCACGTCGCCCTTGTTGATGAGTCCAGCGGTCAGGGCATCCATGGCACCGCGTTCGCGCTCGAACACGCGGGCGGGGCCCTCGAAGATCGAGGCGTCGAAGCCGGCGGTCTTCACGACGGCGCCCTCGGGAGCGAAGGTGCCCTTGAGCACCGTGAGACCACCGGTGGCGTGGATCGGGTTGTCGAGGGTGCGGATGACTTCACCGTCGAGAGCCGGCGGGTTGATCTCCGCGAGGTTCTCTGCCACGGTCTTGCCGGTGACGGTCAGGGCGTCACCGTGGATCAGGCCGGCCTCGAGCAGCGCCTGCATGACGGCCGGAACTCCACCGTGACGGTCGACGTCGTTCATCACGTACTTGCCGAACGGCTTGAGGTCGCCGATATGCGGCACCTTGTCGCCGATGCGGTTGAAGTCGTCGAGGGTCAGCTCGACCTCGGCCTCGTTAGCGATCGCGAGCAGGTGCAGCACGACGTTGGTCGAACCGCCGAAGGCCATGGCCACGGCGATGGCGTTCTCGAACGCCTTCTTGGTCAGGATGTCGCGGGTGGTGATGCCGAGGCGCAGCATGTTGACCACGGCTTCGCCTGAGCGGTGCGCGTAGTAGTCACGGCGGCGGTCGGCGGAGGCCGGCGAGGCCGAGCCGGGCATGCTCATGCCGAGGGCCTCTGCGACGCTGGCCATGGTGTTTGCGGTGTACATGCCACCACAGGCACCTTCGCCCGGGGCAAACGCACACTCGATGCGCTTGGCATCTTCGGCGCTCATGCGGCCGGCCTTGACCGCGCCGACGGCTTCGAAAGAGTCGATGATGGTGATGTCTTTTTCGGTGCCGTCAGACAGCTTCACCCAGCCGGGTGCGATTGATCCGGCGTAGAGGAACACGCTGGCCAGGTCGAGGCGAGCGGCAGCCATCAGCATGCCGGGCAGCGACTTGTCACAGCCGGCGAGCAGCACAGAGCCGTCGAGGCGCTCTGCCATCATCACGGTCTCAACGGAGTCGGCGATGACCTCCCGGGAGACGAGCGAGAAGTGCATGCCTTCGTGGCCCATGGAGATGCCGTCTGAAACGGAAATCGTGCCGAACTGCAGCGGGTATCCGCCGCCGGAGTGCACGCCTTCCTTCGACGCCTGAGCGAGGCGGTCGAGCGACAGGTTGCAGGGAGTGATCTCGTTCCACGAGCTCGCAATACCGATCTGAGGCTTGTCCCAGTCGGCGTCTCCCATGCCCACGGCGCGGAGCATTCCGCGTGAGGTCATGGCTTCGATTCCGTCGGTGACTACACGGCTTCGTGGTTTCATATCGTTCTCAGGCATGCAAAGAGTCTAGAACCTCGGGGGCGGCACGCTGTCGCACCTGAATCGCACCGCCCGACACGCTTAGAGCGTGCGCGCAGCCACCGCGGCCGCCCGAAAATCGGCCAGCAGCGCGAGAACCTGGGCCACTTCATCCGGCCCTTGCACTCGATAGCCCGCCAGAGAGGCCCCCGGCCCGATCTTCAGCCCCAGGTCGTCGCTGCGCAGCACCGCGAACGCGTCCTCATCGGTGACATCGTCGCCGGCATACATCACCCGGTCGGCACCGGTGTGAGCCCGCAGCTGTTCGAGCGCGTCGCCCTTCGTGCGCGAGCGAACCGAGAACTCGAGCACGTTCTTGCCCTCGCGCACGGTCAGGGTCGGCAGGATCTCGCTGAGCTGGGAGCGCGCCTCGCGCTGAGCAGCATCTCCCTCACCGAGAGCGGTGAGTCGAGTGTGCAGAACCATGCCAGCCGGCTTGCGCTCCACCCAGGCACCGGCGACGGATCCGGCGATGCGTTCGAGCACGCGTGCCAGCGTCTCGAGCTGTTCGAGCTCGGCGGCCACCAGGCTGAGTTCGATGGTCGGGGTGTCGAGTTTCACCTCGATGCCGTGTGAACCGGTCAGTAGCACCTCGTCCGGCGGATCCGCCACGTGCTGCAGGCTGACCAGGGCACGCCCCGACACAAAGGCCACCCGCACGCCGTCAAGGTGCAGCAGCCGTTGCACCGCCTCGGCGACCCCTTCGGTGGCCCGAGCGTTCTCCGGCTCGTCGACCAGGGGCGCCAGGGTGCCGTCGAAGTCGAGCGCGACGAGCAGGGTCGGTGCGCTGGCGAGGTCCCGCAATCCAGCAACGAGATTCTCGGGAACACCGGCGGCCACCTTGGCGCCGCCGGTCAGGGTTTCCAGAAATGACGCGGACCAGGCCGCGACATCGTTGTCGAAGACCTTGCGTCGCAGTGCACGCATCCGTCGCGAGCGTTCACGCTTGGGCATGTTCACGGCCTGCAGAATTGCCGACTTCACGTCTTCGATGTCATGAGGGTTGATCAGAACTGCCTGTTTCAACTCATCGGATGCCCCGGCGAACTCGCTGAGCACCAGCACGCCGTCGTTGTCGAACCGCACGGCCACATACTCTTTGGCCACAAGGTTCATGCCGTCGCGGAGCGCGGTCACGAGCATGACGTCGGCCGATAGGTAGAGGGCGACCATCTCCTCGCGGGGATAACCGTGGTGGTGATAGCTGATCGCGGGGTGACCGATGGTGGAGTGGTCGCCGTTCAGGCGTCCGACGGCCAGCTCGATCTCGTCGCGCAGATCCATGTAAGCGGCAACCCGCTCGCGGGAGGGACTCGCCACCTGCACCAGCGTCACGTCCTCGGCCGAGAGGCTTCCCTCGGCCAGAAGCTCGCCGTAGGCCTTGATTCGGTGGCCGATGCCCTTGGTGTAGTCAAGCCGGTCGACGCCGAGCATGATCGTCTTCGGGTTGCCGAGTTCTTCACGGATCTGACGGGACCGCTCCTGGATGTCCGGCCGCTTGGCCAGTTCCTCGAAGCTGGCGGAGTCGATGGAGATCGGAAAGTGGCGGGCGATGACCCGGCGGGAGTGCTGGGCGGTGTCGGGAACGTCGATGGCGGTGCCACGGGTGGGGTATCCGAACAGGCGACGCACGGCTCGGGAGAAGTTACCGGCATCCGCCACCCGCTGAAAGCCGATCAGGTCGGCGCCGAGCAGGCCGTCGAGAATCTGTTTGCGCCAGGGCAGCTGGGAGTAGATGCCGTAGGGCGGGAACGGAATGTGGTTGAAGAACCCGATCACGAGGTCGGGACGTGCGTCGCGCAGCATCCGCGGCACGAGCTGCAGTTGATAGTCCTGAACCCACACGGTTGCGCCGGGAGCGGCCACCGCTGCGGCGGCCGCGGCGAAACGCTTGTTCACCGTGACATAGGAGTCCCACCATTCGCGGTGAAAACTCGGCGGGGAGATGACGTCATGGTAGAGCGGCCAGAGGGTGTCGTTAGAGAAACCCTCGTAGTAGAACTCCACATCCTGCGTGCTGAGCCGCACAGGAACAATCGAGATTCCGTCGTTGGAGAACGGTTCGAAATCACGGTCCGCCACCCCGGGCCAGCCCACCCAGGCGCCTTCGGATTCGCGCATCAACGGCTCGAGCGCCGTGACCAGCCCGCCGGGCGAGGTGCGCCAAGACTCGGTTCCGTCCGGTGCGACCTCATGGTCGACCGGGAGGCGGTTCGACACGACGACGAGGGAGTAGGTGTCAGCTCGGCCGCGGGAAACCGGGGTATTGGCAGAATGTGAGATAACGCATCCGTTCCGGTGCATACACATACAGGGAACACACCATTGATTGATTCGAGGTTACCAGCCAGTCCTCGGCGCAATCCTTAAATGTGCGCAAAAGTCGGCGACCACGACGTCGGCCACGACGGGTAGCCTGTCTCTCGGAGGCCACAATGAGACGATTTCTTTTCAGCGGAGCCATGATCGGCGTGCTCAGCAGCGGCTGGAGCGCGGTGCAGGCCACGCGACACGGGCCGCGCGATTGGCGTTTGATCCTCATTTGGATCAGCTGGGGGCTCGGCGCTGCCATCGCCATCGGAACGGTCATCAAAGACGCCGATGAGCGCCAGATCGAGCGCTAAGTCATCACTCCTCGGCGTGTCAAGCCCCAGTTTGGCCCTCGACCGGCGAAACTGAGTGTGCCTGGTTCTTGGGAAGGGGCTTATCATGTTCGGTCGTCGACGTCGCGTCGCACCCGTGATTCACACACCCGTCATCCAGACGCCGCTCCCCGAGTTGAGCGATGAACGCGTCTACGAACTGCTGCACGGGCGGATCGCCCAGATTCTCGGCGCCGACGGCGAATGGACCCTGGTTCCGCGGTCGTCGGCCGACACCGATGCCATCTTCCACGGCCTCAAGGCCGAAGAGATCGCGGCGACACTTGCCACAATCCTGCGCGTGAACACGGCCGAACTGCGGGGCGAAGTCGCAGCGCAACCGACCTCGCTGCCCTGGTCACCTGCACCGATCACCGTGTGGGCGGATGCGCCGAGTACGCCCGTCGACGTCGCATCCATGGATGCAGCATCCGTGTCTGAAGCATCCGCGGCACTCGTCTCGGTCGCACGCACATCCGTCGCAGCCTGACCGTCGCAGCCTGACCGCTGCCGCCTGACCGCTGCTCAGCAATCGCTGCCTCCCCGATGGCCGAATTGCCGCCGCGCGGGTCCAGCGCCGACGCGCGGGCCGGCCCCAACGCGCGCAGCGGCACCCGACCCGCGCGACGACGTTTCGCTCGGCGCCACGTCAGCCGAGCGGCGCCCACTCCGCCGGGCCGGCCGTTCCAGCCGGATACTCCTCCAGGGGCACGCTGTTCTCGCGCCAGGCCGTCACGACCGGGGCCACGATGCGCCAGCATTCCTCCGCGGTGTCGCCGCGCACCGACAACGCCGGGTCACCGTCGAGAATTCCCTCGAGCACCTCGCCGTATGCGAGAAGCTCTCCCGGCCCGAACGTCACATCGAGGCGAGCCCTCTCGAGCACATGCGGGTCGCTCGAGCCATTGACATTGATCTCCAGCGACATCTCGTCTGGCGCCAGAAAAATGCGCAGCACTGTCGGGTCGTCCCTCCCCCGCAGGCCGACCGGAAGGTGCGACGCCGGCTTGAAGGTGACCACAATCTCGCGGCGGTGCTCGCCGAGTGCTTTGCCCGAGCGCAGGGTAAACGGAACTCCCGCCCAGCGCCAGGTGTTGATCTCGACCGTCATCTCGGCCAGCGTCTCCGTCGCACGAGAGGCGACGACGCCCTTCTCGTCGGCGTACGCCGGGAGCGGATGCCCATCGACGACTCCCGCCGCATACCTGGCTCGTCGGCTCGCCCGTTTGGGGCTGCCCCCGCGAATCCGGGTCGCGCGCAGCACGATTCCCTTGGCATCACGCAGGTCGGCGGCGCCGAGCGTTGACGGCGGCTCCATGGCCACCACGGCCATCACCTGCAGGAGATGGCTCTGGATCATGTCGACGAGCGCACCGGCTTTGTCGTAGTAGCCGGCCCGGCCCTCGAGGCCCAGCTGCTCGTCATAGACGATGTCGACTCTGGCGATGTGCTCGTTGTTCCAGAGCGGTTCGAAGATGCGGTTGGCGAACCGCAGGCCGAGCAGATTGAACACCGTCGACCGGCCGAGAAAGTGGTCGACCCGATAGATCTGGGCTTCGGGAACGAGGGCGGCCAACTGCGCGTTGAGGGCCACCGCGGCTGCCTCGTCGACGCCGAACGGCTTCTCGAGAGCCAGCTCGATTCCGGGCGGTAACTTGACCTCGGCGAGCGCCGCACACACCCGGGTGGTGACGGCGGGCGGCAGGGCAAAGTAGATCGCCGGGGTTCCCTCGCACTCCGCGAGCAACGCGACGAGTGACGCCGGGTCAGTCACGTCGGCCTGGTGATAGCTCGTTGTGGCGATCAGGTGGTCGACCGCGACCCCGGATGCCTCGGCCTCGGCGAAAGACGTGCGCACGACGTTTCGCCACTCGTCCGCCGAGAGCGCATCACTCGCCGCGCCGATGAGCCGCAACGGCCGCTCAGGATGCCTGGTCAGAAGCTGACCGAGGGCAGGAAGGAGGAGTCGAGCGGACAAATCCCCGCTCGCACCCAGAATCAGTAGCGTCGAAATTGACTGCACCATTGACCCACCGTAGCTGTCAGGATGGCTTTATGGCACTCAACATTGAGGATTATGCCCTGGTGAGCGATTGCCGTTCCGCGGCGTTGGTCGGTCGCACGGGCAGCATCGACTGGCTCTGCCTGCCGCGGTTCGACTCCGCCTCGTTGTTCGGGGCACTTCTCGGCAATGAGGAGCATGGCCGTTGGCTGTTGACCCCCACTGATGTCGATGCCACCTGCACCCGTTCCTACATCAGTGACTCGTTCATGCTCAAGACGGTGTGGACAACGGCGACCGGGCAGGTCGAGGTCATCGACTTCATGCCGTACGGGGATCGTCGCGCCGATCTCGTTCGCCTGGTGCGCGGGCTCCGCGGCACCGTCGAGATGCACCAAGATCTGCGCATCCGTTTCGGCTATGCCTCAACGGTGCCGTGGGTGCGCCAACTGCGCGGTGAGACGGCGCACGGCCTGATTGCCATCGCCGGGCCCGATGCAATCGTGGTGCGCGGTCCGCTGCTCCATGCTTCTGATCATCGGCACGTGTCTGAGTTCAGCGTCGACGAAGGCGAGTCGGTCGACCTGCAGATGACCTGGTATCCCTCTCATCGGGACACCCCCGGCCCGATCGATATCGAGGGCGCATTCGCGCGCACCGCAGACTGGTGGGAAGGCTGGGCACTCTCGTGCCGGCACGAGGGGCCCTATCACGCCGAGGTCGTGCGGTCGATGCTCGTGCTGCGCGCCCTCACGCACGAGAAGACCGGGGGCATCGTCGCTGCCGCAACGACGTCGTTGCCCGAGAGTTTCGGCGGTACCCGCAATTGGGACTACCGCTATGTCTGGCTGAGGGATGCGTCGCTGACCCTGGAGGTGCTGCTCTCGCATGGCTATGACTCCGAGGCGTCAGGCTGGCGCGGCTGGTTGTTGCGCGCCGTGGCCGGCGACCCGAATGATGTGCAGATCATGTACGGCTTGGCCGGCGAGCGCTATCTGCCGGAACACGAGCTGTCGAGCCTGCCCGGCTATCGTGATTCGGCCCCGGTGCGGGTGGGCAATGCCGCAGTCAATCAATTTCAATTGGATGTGATCGGCGAGGTGATGGTGGCCCTTCACGCCGCCCGCACAGCCGGGGTCACGGAGTCCGCCTTCTCGTGGCCGCTGCAGCGTGCCTTGATGACGTTCCTCGAGCTGAACTGGCATCGGGCAGACCAGGGCATCTGGGAGATGCGGGGGCCGGCTCGCGAGTTCACCCACTCGCGGGTGATGGTGTGGGCGGCCTTCGATCGCGCGGTGCGGGCAATCACCGAACACGGAATGGAAGGCCCATTGGTGCGATGGACTGCACTGCGGGATCAACTCAAACGTGACATCGAAGAACGCGGCTTCAGCCGGGCCCGCAACAGCTATACGCAGTTCTTCGGCAGTGAGCAGGTCGACGCGTCGTTGCTGGTTCTCCCTCAGGTCGGTTTCTGCGCTGCCGACGATCCGCGCATGCTCGGCACTGTCGCTGCGATCGAGTCCGACCTGCTCCGCGACGGGCTGGTGTTGCGCTACCGCGACCAGTCAACGGTGGATGGGCTCACCCCCGGCGAGAATCCGTTTCTGGCGTGCTCATTCTGGCTGGTCGAGCAGTATGCCGCTTCAGGTCGCCAGACGGATGCGACGGAGCTGATGGATCGGCTTGTCGGCTTCGTCAATGACGTCGGCCTGTTGTCCGAGCAGTACGACGTGACGAACGGGCATCAGGCCGGCAATACCCCGCAGGCGTTGTCGCACCTGGCGCTGGTGCGGGCCGCCGATGCGATCGTGGGCGGTACAGAGTCGCCGTGTCGCTGAGGCAGCAGCCGCTGCATCCGCGACTGCCGCAGCCACCGCATCCGCCGCGCCCGTTCTAGAGATTCGCAGGATTCTTTGTAGGTCTTCGTCGCCACCGCGCGAGCGGCGAATTCTAGATTGATGACCATGCCTTCATCGCCTGAATCGTTTGCTCCCGCCCGCCGCCGGAGCACGCTGACCGCCCGGGATCTCGCTCAGATCGCGATCTTCGCCGCCCTCATCGCCGCGCTGGGCCTGCCGGGATCGCTCAGCCTCGGCTCCGTTGCGGTTCCGCTCACCTTCCAGACCCTCGGGGTCATGCTGGCCGGCGCGCTACTCGGCGCACGCAAGGGCGTTCTGGCGGTGCTGCTGCTGCTCGTGCTGACAGCGGCCGGGCTCCCCCTGCTCTCGGGCGGCCGTGGCGGCTTGGTCTGGTTCACCACCTCTCCGTCCGCCGGCTACCCCTACGGCTGGCTCCTCGGTGCCGCCGTGATCGGCTACCTCACCTCGCTCCTGCTGCCGAGATACCGGTTCTGGCCCGCCATCGGCGCCACCGTGCTCGGCGGAATTGTCGCCGTCTACCTGATCGGTGTTCCCGTGACGGCACTCAACACCGGCGCACCCCTCTGGGTGGCACTGGTCGACAGCACCAAGTTTCTTCCTGGCGACCTGATCAAGGTCGTTGTGACGGTGCTCGTTGCCAGCCAGGTGCACAAGGCCTATCCAGGACTCATCCCGGTGCGTGGTCGCCGAGCTTCCGTGCAAGCGAATGACGAAACGGATGCCGGAACGGATGCCGGATCGGGTGCCCGGGCGCACGCACACACTGACGCCGACGCACCGTCCGCACCGTCCGCGCCGTCCGCGCCGTCCGCCGGCTAGCCGATGGCCACCATCGCCTTTGACTCGATCTCCCACGCGTTCGGAGAACGCCGTGTGCTGCAGGACGTCAGCCTCACCCTGACCGAACACCGGATCGGCATCGTCGGAGCCAACGGTTCGGGCAAGTCGACCCTGGTGCGCCTGATCAACGGTTTGATCACGCCGCAACGGGGGCGAGTGAGCGTCGACGGCGTCGACGTGTCCCGGCACGCCCGCGAGGTGCGTCGACGCGTCGGGTTCGTCTTCACGAATCCCGACAATCAGATTGTGATGCCGACCGTTGAAGAGGACGTGGCGTTCACGCTCCGCCGGCGCGGCCTCAGCAAGGATCAGATTGCCGAACGAACGGCGCTCACCCTCGAGCGGTTCGGCCTCGCCGCACACGCCGCACACCCGGCACATCGTTTGTCTGGCGGGCAGAAACAGCTTCTGGCCTTGGCCGCCGTGCTCGTCGCAGAACCCGATGTGGTGATAGCCGACGAACCGACCACACTGCTCGATGCCCGCAATGCCCGTCAGATCGGCGAACTGTTGCAGTCACTCCCGCAGCAGCTCATCGTCGTCACTCATCAGCTCGACCTGCTCGCCGACTTCGACAGGGTCATTGTGATCGAAGAGGGTCGGGTTGCCGTCGACGGCGCTCCCGCCGTCGCACTCGACGCCTACCGAGCGTTGCTCGCATGATCGGTCTCTACTCCCCCGGCACCTCGCTGATCCACCGGGCGCCGACCGGGTTGAAGCTGCTGCTGCTCTCGGTGGGTGCGATCGTCGTGAGCACGATTCAGGATCCAGTCGTGCTCGGCGGAGCCGCGCTCGTGGTCGCCGCGCTCTTCGTCATCGCCCGGGTGCCGGCCGCAGCGGCGGCACGCCAGATCACTCCCATCCTCTGGATGCTCGTGATCGTCGTTCCCATCCAGGGTCTGCTCGCCGGCTGGCTGATCGCCGGCCTGATGGCGGTGCGTCTGATCGTCGCCGTCGCGCTGGCCGCGCTCTTCACCCTCACTACGCCCGTGTCTTCAGTGCTTGAGACATTTCAACGGATGCTCCGCCCGTTCCGCCGCTGGATCGACGGCGACCGGATCGGACTGCTCGTCGCGCTGACGATCCGCTGCATCCCGCTCCTCGCCGACATCGTCGCCGAAGTGCTCGAAGCCAGGAAGGCCAGGGGAACCCGTGGCTCGCTGCTCGCCCTCGCGGTGCCCGTCGTGGTGCGTTCGCTCTACGCCGCCGATGCGCTCGGTGAGGCGCTGATCGCGCGCGGCTTCGACGACTGACCCGGCCGCCGGCATCCGTGTCACTGAGCGCCTCGCGGTGACCACGTAGGGTGTCCACTCAGGCTGCATTCAGCTTCTGCATAGAACCACACGGCATCCTTGAGCAATACGTCTGCATCCGTCACGTTCTAAAGAGAGATTTTCTGTGCGCAAACTTCCTGTCCTCCTCGTCATTGCCGGCGCCGCTCTGGCGCTGACCGGCTGCGGCAGCAGCGTGTCGAACCCGTCTGCTGACTCAACTTCGACTTCCGCCGCTGCAGCATGCACCCCGGCGGGCAAGATTTCGGACTCCGTCGATGTCAGTGGCGACTTCGGCACCGCCCCGAAGGTCACCTTCACGTCTCCGCTCGCCACCCCGGATACGACAGAGCGTTCCGTCGTCATTAAGGGCTCCGGCAAGGAGAAGGCGAAGACCAACTCGGTGCTCGACGTCTCATACACGGCGTACAACGGCACGACCGGCAAGACCATCGACACCACCGACTACGGTACGGATGCGAAGAGCACCACGCTCAGCGTCGACACGACGAAGTACATCCCCGGTCTGGTCAAGGCCGTGAACTGCGCCGTCAGCGGCGACCGCGTCGTCGCCGTGATGCCGCCGGCCGACGCGTTCGGCGACACAGGCTCCACTGACTCCGGCGTCGGGGCGAAAGACTCGCTGATCTTCGTGATCGACGTCAACAAGGTCACTGCTGCCCCGGTTGTGCTTGACAAGGCGAACGGTGCAGAGCAGAAGCCCGAAGCCGGCCTGCCGACGGTCAAGCTCGCCAAGGACGGCGCACCCACGATCACCATCCCGAAGACCGATCCCCCCACCGAGCTGAAGATCGCTGACCTCAAGAAGGGCGACGGAGCCGTCGTGGCAGAAGGCGACACCGTCAATGTGCACTACACCGGCGTGATCTGGGCGACCGGCAAGACCTTCGACTCGTCGTGGAAGAGCGGCACCCCCGCCTCGTTCGCGACCACCGACGTCATTGCCGGCTTCGGCAAGGCACTCGTCGGTCAGGCCGTCGGTTCCCAGGTCATCGCGGTCATCCCACCGGCAGAGGGCTACGGCGCAGGCGGCGCGTCCGGCGCCGGAATCAGCGGAACCGACACGCTCGTTTTCGTCGTCGACATTCTGGGAACGACTCCCGCCGCGAAGTAGTCGACCGGCACCGAGCCAGGGGCGTCCCGACGCTCGAACGAATCATCGTTCGAAGCATCGGGTCGCCCCTTTTGCGCGCCTCCCCGTTGCGCGAGGTCGAGAGAGCTCTCCCCTTCTGGCCGCTCATGAGTCTGAGTAGCATGCAGGCGGATACGGCACCAGCCGTCTCCGTCGCTGCTGTGGTCGGAGAAGAAATCATGGATTGGAAAATCGAACTCGTCGCCGTTCCCGTCACGGATGTCGATCGGGCCAAGGCGTTCTATGTCGACCAGGTCGGCTTTCACGACGACTACGACGTGCAGGTAGACGAGAACCTGCGGTTCGTGCAGCTGACCCCGCCCGGTTCGGCCTGCTCAATCGTGCTGGGCACTGGTATCACCGAGATGAAGCCCGGCAGTCAGCTCGGGATTCAGATCGTTGTGCCGAACGCGGAAGAAGCGCGTGCGCACCTGGTTGACAACGGTGTCGACGCCAGCGAGGTCGAAGTGAAGGATTGGGGAAGCTTCGTGCGGTTCGCCGACCCCGACGGCAACACCTGGGCATTGCAAGAGATACCGGTGCGCACCTAACCGAAACGCGGAAGCAGACGATAGTCCTCGTAAAGGCCCTACCGGAGGACGAAACACGCATCATGACACCACCGCGCTCGATCGCCGCATCGCTCACTGGGCCGCACATCACGAGCTTTGCGCCTCGGATAGAAATCACGCCAGACCGCCACGGAGACCTGCCGGCGTTGCTCGTCGACCCGATCGACAATCGTGGACGCCGGATCGAAGGCCTCTGGATGCTCGACGGCGCCGGCAACCCGACGTCGAGCGCCGTGTACCGCTGGGTCGAGACGCGCCATCGCTAAGACAGAAGCATCCCTGCCACACCGGGAAGCACTGCTCGCTGATTCATCGACTGCTCGCTGATTCATCGACATGGCACGCAAAAACGGCGTCCGGGATACGAATCCCGAACGCCGTTCTTTCGTCCTGTCGCTGACAGGACCTGACGAGCCTTAGTCCGTCAGTTCTGCGACGTAGTCCTTGTTCTCGACCATCCACTTCTTCACGATGGGATCGTAGTCGCCCGCTCCTGCTGCGTCGCCGTTGAACATGACGTTCTCCAGGCCGTACAGCTTGTCGGAATCAAGCGTGAAGTCCTTGATCCAGCTGGAGAGAACCGGGAAGTCCTTCTCGAATGACAGGCTTCCGATCGAGTGAATCGATTCGGTCGTGCCCAGCGCACCCTTCGGATCTGCGAGGTTCTTCAGGTCGAACTCGTCGTAGGCCCAGTGCGGCGCCCACAGCGTGACGGCGATGTTCTCGCCGGAATCCATGGCGGCCTTCAGCTCAGACAGCATGGCCGGTGTCGACGACGTGACGAAGTCCATTCCGCCCAGTCCGTACTGCGGAATCGCGTTCTGCTCTGTGGCGTCGGTGAGACCGGCCCCCGGCTCGATGCCCACAATGCGGTTATCGAACAGGTCGGCATTGGCCGCGAGCTCCTCGAGCGAATCGATCGGGGCATCCGCGTTCACCGCGATGAAGTTGGCGGCATCGTCGTTCCACGAACCCAGATCAACAAGTTTGTCGCCGTATTTCTCCATGTACGCCTTGTGCGTGGTCGGCAGCCAGGAGTCGAGCACGAGGTCGTAGTCTCCGGCGCTGAGCCCGATGTACGCCGTGCCGGCATCCGCATATTCGAGGTCGACGTTGTAGCCCTCGTCTTCCAGGATGTTCTTCCAGAGATAGGAGGCAGCCTCGCCCTCCGGCCAGCCGTTGAAGACGGCGATCGTGAGGTCTTTCTTGTCACCGTTCTCTGGGCCGGCTGAGCTGGAACTCGAGTTCGCAGCGGTCACTCCGGTGACGGCCAGTGCGGCAATGACCACTGCAGCGCCGGTCGCGATGAGTCCCTTGCGCAGCGGACTGGCGGGCACGCCGGATTTTGCCTTCGCCTTCGCCGCGGACCGAGCGAAGAGGCGCTTCGGGCTGGGAGCTCCCAGCGACGCGGTGAGGCGGTCAAGCAGAATGGCGAGGATCACGACAGAGAGACCGGCTTCGAAGCCGAGGCCCACGTCGATGCGGCTGAGGGCCTGCACGATCTGGCCACCCAAACCACCGGCGCCGACCATGCCTGCAATGACAACCATCGAAAGCGACAGCATGATCACCTGGTTGACGCCGGCCATGATGGTCGGAGCCGCAAGGGGAAGCTGAATCTGGCGCAGGATGCGACGGGGCGAGGCGCCGAAGGCGTGACCGGCCTCGACAACTTCCTTGTCAACGCCGCGGATGCCGAGTTCGGTCATTCGAACGCCGGGAGCCAGCGAGAAGATGATCGTCGCGACGATGCCGGGAACGACACCGACGCGGAACAAGATCAGCGCAGGAATCAGGTACACGAACGCCGGCATGGTCTGCATGAAGTCCAGCACGGGCTTCAGAATTTTCGACGCCGTGTTCGATCGTGCAGCCAAGATGCCCAGCGGCACGCTGATGATGATCGCGATGATCGCGGCGACGAGCACCAGAGCCAGCGTGTCCATGGCGTTAGCCCACTGGTTGACACCGGCGATCAGGAGAAGTCCAACGGCGGTGCCGACTCCGAAGATCCAGCCTCTCGCCCAGACTCCCAGTGCGGCGATCAACACGACGAGCACCCAGAACGGCGGGGTCTGCAGGAGCAAGTCGACGCCCTCGTAGAAACCGCCGAAGATGGCGCTGATCACGTTGAACACCGGCTGGAAGACGTCGGTGATGAATTGCACAAAGGCCTCAGCCCAGGTGCCGATGGGAAGACGGATGTCGGTCATCGCGAACCTCCTTCAGTTGCGGCCAACACCGGGGTGGATGCGGCTTCCTCCGCGGCAGCAGCGGCAGGCGCCGTCTCGCGTAGCGTTTCGGTGATCACGTCGATCGAATAGGTGGCGGGCGGCTCGACGATCTCGAGCTCACTCGTATTCGCCGGCACGTTTCCCAGCGCGGCAAGCAGCGTGACGCGGGGAATGACACCGAGCAAGCGCTGCTTGTCGTCGACAACGGCAACCGGGAGCGGGCTCTCAACGGAGAGTTCGAACAGGTCGCTGAGGTGGGCGTCGGGTTCGATGGTCGCCACGTCGTTGCGCACGATGCGGCCCAGGTCGGTCTCGCCGGCCTTGACCTGGCGCATGACGTCCTTATCGTGGACGACGCCGATGAGCTTGCGGCCGGTGCTGAGCACGAACGCGGCAGAGGTCTGCAGGTCGCGCATGGTGCGCAGCGCGGCACGCGGGCCGGCGGACGCCGAGACGACGGACTTCGCCGGCTCCATCACACCGGATGCGGTGAGAACGCGAGCCCGGTCGACATCCTGCACGAACTGGGCGACATAGTCATTCGCCGGGTCGGTGAGAATCTCGTCTGGAGTACCGATCTGCACGATGCGACCGTCGCGCATCACGGCAATGCGGTCACCGAGGAACATGGCCTCATTGAGGTCGTGGGTGATGAAGATGATCGTCTTGCCCAGTTCAGCCTGCAGCTCACGGAGCTGCTCCTGCATTTCGCGGCGGATGAGTGGGTCAAGCGCTGAGAACGCCTCGTCCATCAACAACACGTCAGTGTCGGCAGCCAAGGCCCGTCCGAGACCCACGCGCTGCTGCATCCCGCCCGAGAGCTCCGACGGCAGGCTGTCTGCCCAGCCGTCGAGGCCGACGAGACGGATGATGATGCGGGCGCGCTCCAACCGTTCGGCACGCGGCACACCCTGCACTTCAAGCCCGTACGCCACGTTGTCGATCACCGTGCGGTGCGGCAGCAGGGCGAAGTGCTGAAAGACCATCGAGATCTTGGTGCGGCGCACGTCGCGCAGCTGGGTGGCGGGAACCCCTGTGATCGGCACGCCACCGACGGTGACGGTGCCGCTGGTCGCCTCGTGGAGGCCATTCAGCATTCGGATGAGCGTTGATTTGCCCGAACCCGACAGTCCCATCACGACGAAGATTTCGCCGGTTTTCACTTCGAACGAAGCGTCAATGACAGCGGCGGTGCCGAGTGCTGTCAGGTCGGCGCGAGATGCGCCTGCTTCAAGTTTCTTCACGATCTCGTTCGGCCGACGGCCAAACGCTTTGTACAAATGCTCTGCCTTAACGGCAATGGTTTCAGTCACGGATTCTCCGGCGCACGCGCGCACAATTCTGCTAAGAACCGAGGCGGCATGCGCTCGTAACTTGCAGACGGGTAGGCCGTGACTGCAGCGCCTGAATCGGCGCCGTCTGGAGCGATCATGGGATCGCTTCCGTCAGGGCCTCACCTTACGTACACGCCCGAAACTTCATTGATTCAGCGTGGTCGCGTCCTGGGTGAGGGTCAGTAGACCGAGATTCAGCCTAGCAGACGCCCTTTTGCGGCAGCTGTGCGTGGGGGTGCCGCTACAGGCTGTGCGCGAAAAGTGTCGCCTCAACTGCGAGATCGAACGCGCAGCTTTCCCCGAAGAAAAGGCAGCCAGGGTGCCGAATAGACGAGCACACTCGGCGGCTCAGCACCGATCGTGAAGTCGGCCGCGCCGTACTTCCACAGCCGGTTGAAGAGAAACACCTGGATCGTCGCCGATCCGCCTGAGGCGATCTGCCAGGTTCCGCTCCCCCACTGCGCGGGCTGACCGCGCCCGTTGAGCACGACGGTGGGTTTCGGGAACCAGCCGATGGCAGGCTTGACGAGCACGAGCTCTAGCCGGTTGTGCGGCAACGGTGCAGAGGGAATCACCTGCTCAGCCTAGGGCGGTCTGGTTCAGGCACCGGCCAGTGATCGATCGACAGCGTCCGCGTGCACGTGCACGTGCACGCACGGTCGCGCCGCGTCGTCAGTCGAAGACGCGTCGCAGGTACGCGTTGTCGAACACTCCGCCTGGATCAAGGGTCGATCGCAGCCGAGCGAAGCCGTCGACGTGCGAATAGCGCTGCCGCAGCGTCTCGCCGCTGACCACGAACTGCTTGCCCCAATGCGGCCGGGGTGCAAACGGTTCGAGCGCGGCCTCGATCCAGGGAAGCAGGCGATTCACCGCCTCGACGTTGTTCTTCCAGGTGAAGTGGATGGCCACCGATGCACGCTCAGACGCCATGCTCAGCCAGAGCGAGTCTGCCGCAACGGTGCGGATCTCGGAGACGATCAGTTGTGCGGCGATCACATCGGCCAACTCCCGGATGGCGGCGATCGCGGCGGGGGCATCCGCTCGATGCACGAGGTACTCGCTTTGAATTTCGTCGCCGTTCGACGGCGTGGAGTCCAGGCGAAAATGCGGAAGCCTGTCCAGCCACCCACCGGGCGTGCCGCCCTGTGCCGTCGTATTCTCGGTCGAGCCGCCGACCGGTGAGTGCGGGGTGGACGTGCTGGGGGCGCCGAAGAAAATGCTCGGTATCTCTGAGCCTCCGGCGGCATCGAGTCGGGACTTCAGCCAGACCTGCTCGATCGCATCGCCGCGATAGCTCGTGAAGAGACTAACGCTGTACGCGGCAGAGGTGACCTCATCGAATCGGGTGAGCGCGGTCTCCCACGGGAGCCCCAGAAACACGTCCTGCCGCATCTGATACGAGGGTTCAACGTCGAGAGTCAGACTCGAGACCACTCCCATAGCGCCGAGCGAGGGAACCAGTCCCCCGAAATCAGCGGAGCTGCGGTCGAACTCCATGAGCTCACCGCTGCCGGTGATCAGCTCGATGCCAGACACCGCCGTCGATAGGGCGCCGTTTCGGTCGCCCGACCCGTGCGTGCCCGTTGCCGTCGCTCCGCCGATCGAGATGTGCGGAAGCGATCCCATGTTGTGCAACGCGAAACCCCGCGCATCGAGGTGCCTCGCGAGGGTGCCGTAGCTGACGCCAGCCGACACGCGCACCTGCCGGCGGGGGGTGTCCAGCTCGATTTCAGGGGTGATCCCTTCCATCGTCAACAGCTCGTCGCTGTCGGCGATGTCGTTGAACGAGTGCCGAGTGCCGAGCGCCCGAATTCGGCGGGCGCCGGCAACAATCCGTTGCGCTTCGACCACCGATGTCGGCCGATGGAGCGCGGTCGCTTGATAGGAATAGCTCCCCGACCAGGTCGAGCCGACGCCGGCGTCTGGGATCGTTCTCATCGCTCGTTCACGCCCACGAGAATACCCGTTGAGACAGTCACCGAAGTGACGAACATGAGCAGGCTCAGTCGGCGAGGATCAGGTAGAGGGCGCGCCGGGCCTCGTCGAGTTTTTCGATCGCGGCCGTGCGCTGGGCGTCGGTGGCATCGAATCGGAATTGCCGAACGACGCCGAACAGCTTTTCGACGCTCCCGTGGAAGGCCGCATCCGCGTCAGATTGACCGGGGGTTGCCTCCCATGCCTTTTTCAAGTCGTCGGCGTGCTCGGCCAAGTATGCCGTGCCGGCCTCCGTCAATTCGTACTCGGTGCGACGACCGTCGCCCGTGGGAGAAATGAGCTCCTCGTCGACGAGCTGTTGGAGCGTCGGGTACACCGAGCCAGGGCTTGGCCGCCAGGCTCCACCGGTCTTCTCCTCGATCGCCTTGATGAGTCCATAGCCGTTCGATGGCCCTTCGGCCAGCAACGACAGGATCACCGATCGGACGTCACCCTTGCCTGCCCGCCTGGAGCCTCGAGGGCCAGGACCAAAGCCGCGGCCGGCGCCGGCGAAACCCGGTCCGCCCGGGCCGAATCCTGCTCCCCTGCCGAACCCGCGACCGTGGCCTTGCTGGCCACGCTCGAACGATTCGTGGTTCGAGCGGTGAAACTCCGGGCCGAACTCCGTGCCATGTGTGTGATAAATGCGCTTCATAATCGCATCCACCTTTCGTGTCTATTGATGAACTGAGATATCCGCAGAACTTCTGCGATACCTCAAAGATATATCGTTAAGTTTCGATCTGTCAAGGATTCATAACCGATGCGGAGAACGCTCCGTGAAGTGCTGACCCACTGCACACGTCCAGCGCCGCCGCAGCCTCACCGGCCTTCAGGTAGCGGGTGGTTCTGGCACGTCAACACGCATCAACCAACGCGACAGGAGCCGTCCTCTCGACGCCTCGTCGTGGTTCACACTCCCCGCGAATTGGGGGTCACCGAGCTTGCACTGAGTCCAAGAAAGTTTCGTAGAGATGGCGATCATCGAGACGTATTCGTGGCTGCAAAGTCTGTATTTCGGCCTCGGCTCGCTGGAGCTGATCCTCGTGCTGGCGCTACTGGGCATCGCGCCGGCGCTCGTCTCCCCCGCGCCCCACGTGCAACCCACCCCCGTGAAGCACGCTCATGATTGCCTGTGACGGTCGCAGTCGCATCCAAGCCGAATAGGCTGTTGCCAGAACTGAACCGTGCAACGAGAGGGGAAGTCCTTGGCATCGCTCAACCACTTGGATCGGTATCGGCAGGTCGCTCAAATCCTGGCAAAACATGGGCTGGGTTACCTCATCGGCGAGCTGGGGCTCGAGAGGTGGAGAGCTGCTGTGGATGCTGCTCCCGGCGACGCCGGGACCCACCTGACCAATCCCGCGCACTTGCGAGCCGCACTCGAGGAACTCGGACCGACGTTCATCAAGCTGGGACAGCTCTTGTCGACCCGGTCCGACCTTCTCCCGCCCGAATATGTCGCCGAGCTATCCAAATTGCAGTCTGGTGCCCCACCGGTGCCCAGCAAGATCGTGCTTCAGGTGATCAGAACGGAACTCGGCGCCGCGGTCGGAGACCTCTTCGCTGAATTTGATGAGAAGCCATTAGCCAGCGCATCGATCGGCCAGGCGCATGCTGCGGTCTTGAAAGACGGAACCAGGGTTGTGGTAAAAGTTCGTCGTCCCGGGGCAGTAGCGCAGATTCACGAGGACTTGGAAATACTGCAGAACCTCGCCTCCCAGGCAACGGACCGATGGGAGATCGCCGCTGAGTACGACCTCGTCGGTCTCGTGGACCAGTTTGCCACCACCATCCGTGCCGAGCTCGATTACCTGAGAGAAGCGAGAAACGCCGAGCGTTTCGCTGAAAACTTCCGCGGCAGCGAGATTCATATCCCCCAGATCTTCTGGAAGACCACCACATCGAGAGTGCTCACGCTGGAGCGCATCACTGGCGTCAAGGTCGACGACCTACCGGGAATCGACCGAGCCGAGATCGACCGATCGCAGGTCGTCACGCGGGCGGTGGATGCCATCGCCCAGATGGTCTTCGTCGACGGGTTTTTCCACGCAGACCCCCACCCGGGGAATCTGTTCATCGAGGCGGATGGGCGGATCGGCCTGATCGATTTCGGCATGGTTGGCGCGATCGGAGATGAACTACGTGAACATCTTGTTGCCCTCTTAGCAGCTCTGTCGCAGGACGATTCGGAACGGATCACTTCTGCCCTCATCCCGCTCACATCGACGGGCGCACGAATCGATCGCCCTCGACTGCGGAGAGACGTTGCCCATTTCATGACCCTGTACCAAGGAAAACAACTGGGCGATCTGGAGATCGGTCCTCTGATCATTGAGCTGCTGGCGGTCCTGCGGCGTCACAGACTCCAGCTCGACCCGCAGCTTGTCATGCTCGTGCGGATGCTGTCCATGGTCGAAGGCATTGGGGTGCGGCTGGACCCAACGTTCAATCTCGGCGTAGCGATCCGACCGTATGCAACACGATTTGCTGCCGAGCAACTATCACCACGGGCAATTGCGGCCAGAGCTGTCCAGGTCAGCCGTCAGCTCGCCGCACTTGGACTCGAATTACCCGTGAAACTTCGAACCTTGGCCGATTCGATCGGCCCGAACGGCATTGAGATCCATATCGATGCGGCGGAGCTTGAACCTCTGGTGGGGCGGACCGAGAGAATTGGAAACAGGTTGGTCGCCGCGATCATTGCATCCGCGCTCATCGGAGGCATCGGGCAGCTCACCACCAAATCCGATTCACGATGGCGCGCCTGGGGTGGACCGCTGATGAGTGCGGGAGTCGGAGCGATCAGCACGCTCGGCGCGTACCTCGCTCTCACTGCGCGCCGCCACCGACGCAAGCCGTAGCGACTCATGTCCCGCACAAGGCCTTGCACGGCGGTATTGGCTCGTCACGCTCACGATTGCTGTGGGCGTCACCGGGATACTTCTGGCGCTGGGTGGAGCAGGCTGGCTCGTGCAATGGCTGTTCAGTGGATACTCACTCGCGGTCGCCGCGTGGCAGCCCGTCGGGATGGTGAGGGCATAGCTGCGTCGACAATTCGGGCTCGACATCCTCGCCGTGCCAGCCCAGGGCCGCGAGGTTCCCGCGAGTGCCGGCGCACTCATCCAGGAACTTGTCGATCTAGCGACGATCCTCGGGGCCCTCCGGGCGGTAGGCGGTCGGCTCGATCAGCCCAGAGCGGCTGCGAACGCAACCGGGCTGCTGAGTCCGGTGAGCGGAACGCGACAGCCTGCGCGATCAAGAGCTGCGAGAAATCACAACCTTGAGTGCCTTGGTCTCGGCAGCTCGGCCGAACGTGTCGTAGGCGTCCAGCATCTGGTCGAAGGTGAAGTGATGGGTGGCCAGCTTGTCGGCCGGAATTTTCTTCTGCGCCACCAGTTTCAGCAGCATCGCGGTGGTGTTGGCATTGACCAGCCCCATACTGATGTTGATGTTCTGTATCCAGAGCTTCTCGAGGTGCAGCTCCACCGGCTTGCCGTGCACACCGACGTTCGCGACATGCCCGCCCGGCCGAACGATCTCGGTGGCCATAGTGAACGTCTGAGGGATCCCGACCGCCTCGATCGCCACATCCACTCCCGCACCATCGGTGAGGGCCAGCACCTGCTCCTTCCAGTCGGCGGCTCCGGAGAGCACCGTCTCGGTGGCTCCGAATTCCCGGGACTGCTCGAGTCGGTTCTGGTCGAGGTCGATCGCGATGACGGTTGCCGCACCGTAGAGTCCAGCGGTCGCCATCGCGGCCAGGCCAACGGGCCCCGCGCCAATGACTGCGACAACGTCGCCGGGCTTGACCCGACCGTACTGCACGCCGATCTCGAAACCTGTCGGAAGGATGTCGGAGAGCATGACGGCTTCTGCGTCGGGCACACCGTCTGGGAGCTTGTGCAGACTGTTGTCCGCGTAGGGCACCCGCACGTACTCGGCCTGGGTTCCATCGATGAGATGTCCGAAGATCCAGCCGATGCCGGACTGTCCTTCCTCCCCCAGGCAGTGCGAATAGAGTCCGACCGCGCAGTTGGTGCAGTGCCCGCAGGACTTGATACAGGAGATGATCACCCGGTCCCCGACGGCGAGGCTCGTCACCGACGCACCCACCTCGGTCACGGTTCCGACGCCTTCGTGTCCCAGGATGCGGCCGAGCTGCACAGCGGGGACATCCCCCTTGAGAATATGGAGATCGGTGCCGCAGATCGTGGTCGTATCGACCTGCACGATTGCATCCGTTGGATTGACGATCACGGGATCGGGGACATCCGTCCAGGACTTCACGCCGGGTCCGCCGTAGACGAGTGCTTTCATTGTGCGCCCATTTCTTGGTGCTGCCTTGGCCGTCGCGAGCTCGTCGCGCTGTCACCGGCCACCCTATGTCAGGCTCACCGGCCATTGATAGGGCCTTGAGTCCGACACTTCCGGTCGTGTGCGTACTGTTTCGGCTTTCCGTGCCCCTGTCATCTTCGGCCAGGTAGAAAATTGTGGCTCTGTCGCGCGCAATCCTCATAGAGGAAACTAGAGAGCAAAACCTGGTTCGAGTTGGGAGCGCAAATGATCCTCGTCGGGATAGATGGTTCGATGCCCAGTCGGGCGGCCACGAGGTGGAGCGTCCAACGCGCCGCCGCCACAGGCGAGGACGTCATGCTGGCCCATGTCGTCGACGACGAATGGGGCGTCGTGAGCTACCGGCTACTCGACGAGGTGCGTATCGAAGCTGACGCGCTTGTGGCTGCCGAGGCTGCGTTTGCCCGGTCCATCGACCCGCGCGTGACCGTGACCACGACGCTTCGGGAAGGCAACCCGATGTGGGAGCTGATCGCCCTCGCTGAAAACGCGGACCTCGTCGTTGTCGGCACTCACAAGACCGGTTTCGTGCGCGGACGGGTGTTCGGCTCGCGCAGCCTGCAGCTGGCTGGCGGGTCCCCCGCACCGGTCGCAATCATCCCCGAATCTCCCGTGCGGACGCGTCAGGGCGTCATCGTCGGCGTGAACGAGTCGGCGGCATCACTGGCGGCGGTCGCATTCGCAGCCGACGAAGCCCATCATCTTGGCGAGGAGCTGATCATTGTCGGCGCTTGGGCCGCCCAAGACCCGGCCGAAATCGAGACCAGCGAGGTTCGCCGGCGGCAAGCCACCCTCGTCAAATCCCGCATCGAGAGCGTGCTTCTCGACGCGCGGAGTCAGGCCCAGACAGCCCATGGCGATCTCACCATCCAGGCCAGGCAAGTCAACCGGTCTGCGGCAGAGACACTGGTCGACGCCGCAGCGTCGGCGACGCTGCTGGTGATTGGCAGCTCCCGCCGTGAGGCGGCGCCGACCATCCTGGGGCCGGTGGCCCATGACGTCTTAATCAATCTCGCCGCCCCCACCGTCGTCGTGCACGCGGCGGCTGCGCCTCGCGACACCGCTCCTGAGCGCAGTACTGAGAGGACAGCATTGTGAAAGCCGTCATAGTCTACGAGCACGTCCGGGCTCAGACGTGGGGGCAACGGATTGCTGCGTCTCTGGCGTCTCCCAGCTGAACCGTTCGCGTGCCAGTACGTTCTCGTCTGTGACTGACATTTCCCGAGCAGTCAGGAGCGCGCCGCGTTTCTCGGCCTGAGCACGTCACATTGCACCCGGGTGCATGCTCGTACCGGCAAGCAGCGTCGACGGATGAGGCGTATGTTGTCCCCGAAAGAAGTCCTTCACCCGACTGATGGGAGAAGGCTGCGGGGAAGTCATCGGAGGCACAGATGATGAATGCGCTGGAGATTCTGCACCTGGCAGAGAATCCCGGAATCTTCCTCGACTGGGGTCCATTCTCCATTCAGATCGGTAATCTGGTCGTCATCGCACTCATGGTTGTGATGTTCGTTCTCGCCCTGTTCCTGCCGTTTCCCGGCGGAAAGCGGAGGAAATGAACAGCCGCAACGGCCCTGCCCCCGCAGAACCTGAGGATCAACCTCACATGAGCACATGGACGGGGGCCGCGCGTCGTTGGCTTCTGCGTCGACTGCCTCCGGACAAACTCCTTCCGGAGGATCAGCCAAGCTATGTGGCTTCGTGGATTTACGTCTTTGGAATGGCGACCATTGCCGCGCTCGTCTTCATCCTCGTCTCCGGGTTCGTGCTCAGTCTGAATGGCCCGCAGTGGTACCACGTCTCGGCTCTGGGCCACTTCGTCAACAGCGTTCATCTCTGGAGCGTGGAGTTGTTCTTCATGTTCATGGTGGTTCACCTCTGGGGCAAGTTCTGGATGGCCGCCTGGCGCGGCGGGCGAACCCTCACTTGGATCACCGGCGTCGTCGCATTTCTCGTCTCGATTGTCACCGCTTTTACCGGCTACCTTCTGCAGACCAATTTCGATGCGCAATGGATTGCCTTCGAGGCGAAAGACGCCCTCAACGCGACGGGAATCGGAGCCTGGTTCAACGTGGCGAATTTCGGCCAGATCTTCATGTGGCACATCACCTTGTTGCCGCTGGCCGTCGCCGGGGTCGTCGCATTGCACGTTCTACTGGTGCGAATGCATGGGGTCGTGCCTCCGCTCGATGTCGCCGATAGCGACAGTCAGCTCGCGTCGCCCGACGCCGCTCCGTCTGAGACGGATGGTGACCGACCGTGAGCACGACTCCACCGAACGTGTCGGTGCGCAAGCGTAACGATGTGGCGAGCAGGCCCTGGCGCGGGCCAGTACGCAGATACGACCTTTTCAAGGAACTGTCCGTCGGCATTGTTGTTGTCGGCCTCGTGATTGTCGGCCTCTCCGCATTTCTCAGCTCGCCTGACGACCCCAGTGTGACCCTGCGGCAATGGGCGCACAGCGCCCCGGCCGATTTTGTGGCGACGACCACCGCCGAGCTCGGCGGAACCAGCACCACTGCGATGTACGGGCCACCGTACAACTCGACGCCCGACGCAACCCAAACGCTCGGACCGATCGACCTTCAAAGCCTGTCCGGCGTCCGTATTCCAATTGATACCGCCAACGACTTCGTCATCGAGCCGCTGAGCACCTTACCCAGCCCTCCCGTCGCCATCCGTATCTGGAACAGCGCCCCTGAGACGCAGCGCACGACATGGACCTCCGCGTACGCGGCGGCACTCGCTGCCGCACCAAAAAACGATCCGGGCAAGGTTGCGGCCGGCGAGTACGGCCCGGTCCCTGCGCTGACCGGGGCCTTGCTCCAGATGGCCGATGGCGGCGCCCTGGACAACGTCATCCAGGCGCCCGGCGCGTTCTACAACATGGATTACACCCGCGGAATTCTGTTTCTCGGTGATGGAACCTACTTCCCCGGTCTTGCGGATGCTCAGCATCTCACCGGCGACCAGTGGGGAGTGATGAACGAGACGGGTAACTATCCCGGTCAGTCCTGGCTCTGGCTGTTCTCTTTCTGGTATCAGATCGAACCGTTCTCCTCTGCGCCCAACGCTGATCTGC
Organism: Glaciibacter kafniensis; assembly: GCF_039538945.1. NCBI lineage: Bacteria > Bacillati > Actinomycetota > Actinomycetes > Micrococcales > Microbacteriaceae > Glaciibacter > Glaciibacter kafniensis. Next base: position 1,248,878 of record NZ_BAABCN010000002.1, read on the forward strand.
TCGTCGTAGTGATCATGCTCGTGCTCTCTGTTGCGCTGATGCTGGTGCCGTTCATCCCTGGTGTGAGATCGTTGCCCAAATGGATACCGGTACACCGGCTGATCTGGCGGGACTACTACCGGCACAAATAGTGCAGGGGGGACTCTGCATGATGGAGGCCCGCATGAACGCTTCGTTCGCTGAGATAACGCCGGAGGAGCTTGAGCTTCTCAACCGTTACTGGAATGCCGCAAATTACCTTACTGTGGCGCAGATCTATCTCCAGGAGAACGCCTTGCTGCGAGAGCCTCTCACCACAGACCACATCAAACCGCGTCTGCTCGGGCATTGGGGTACGAGCCCCGGCCTCTCTCTGATCTACGTGCACTTGAACCGCCTCATCCAACGAACGGGTGCGCAGGTGCTCTACGTGGCTGGGCCCGGCCATGGTGGGCCCGCGATCGTCGCGAACGTTTACCTCGAGGGCACCTACTCGGAGATCTACCCCGAGGTCAGTAAGGATTCAGCTGGGCTTCGCCGGCTCATTCGCCAGTTCTCGACGCCGGGCGGCATTCCCAGTCATGTGGGACCCCAGACTCCCGGTTCCATCCATGAAGGCGGCGAATTGGGCTATTCGTTGGCGCACGCAACCGGTGCGGCGATGGACAATCCTGATTTGATCGTCGCCTGTGTGGTCGGAGATGGCGAAGCCGAAACCGGCCCACTCGCTGCGTCATGGAAAGCTCCCGCCTTCCTCAACCCCGCGCGCGACGGCGCGGTGATCCCCATCCTTCATCTCAACGGGCACAAGATTTCGGGCCCAACCGTTCTGGGCCGTCAATCAGATTCTGAGGTCGCCGCTCTGCTCGCTGCCCAGGGCTGGAATCCCCTTATCGTCTCCGGCCACGAACCGCTCGTCATGCATGCCGAGTTTGCTGCGGCTCTTGAGCAGGCGTACACCGAGGTTCGTACGATTCAGCAGCAAGCGCGCGAGCACGGCGCGTCCGGCCCCGCACGCTGGCCCGCGATCATTCTGCGTACTCCGAAGGGCTGGACCGGACCGGCCACCGTCGACGGTGTGCAGGTCGAGGGCACATTCCGAGCTCATCAAGTCCCGCTCGCCGGGGTCAGGGAAAGTCCCGCCCACCTGGCACAGCTGGAGGCGTGGATGCGTTCGTATGAGCCAGAGACCTTGTTCGACCGTTCAGGGCGTCTCGTGCCCGAACTTGAAGCCCTCGCGCCACGCGGCAGCCTGCGGATGGGTGCGAGCCCATTCGCGAATGGCGGCCCCGACGTGGCCGACCTCATCCTGCCGCCGATCGATGATTACGCCGTGCACGTCGGGATCCCCGGTTCCACGAAGCATGAGACCACCCGCCCACTCGGCGAGCTACTGCGGGATGTCTATTCCGATACGGCGACCGATCCGCGCTTCAGACTCTTCTGCCCTGACGAAACCAACAGCAACCGCCTGGGGGCTGTCTTCGAAGTCACTGACCGGGCCCTGATGGAGACGGCTCAGGATGGCGGCGAGAAGATCTCACCGGACGGGCGCGTGATGGAAGTTCTCTCTGAGCATCTCTGCCAAGGCTGGCTTGAAGGCTACCTGTTGACCGGGCGACACGGCTTGTTCGCCACCTATGAGGCATTCGCGATGGTCAGCGCCTCCATGACCGTGCAACACGCAAAGTGGCTGCAACATGCGCGAGAGCTCCCCTGGCGCAGACCGGTGCCGAGCCTCAACATCCTGCTCACGTCGACGTGCTGGCGCAACGATCACAATGGCTTCAGCCATCAGGGTCCCGGCCTCATCGACACCGCGCTTTCGCTCTCGGGTTCCGTTGTGCGGGTGTACCTGCCGCCGGACGCGAACACGCTGCTGGCAGCGGCGCAGCATGTGCTCGAAAGTCGCAACTACGTGAACCTGCTCGTCGTCGACAAGCAGTCTCATCCGCAGTATTTGTCGATCGAGGCGGCACGAGTGCATGCTGCGTCGGGTGCGTCGATCTGGGAGTGGGCCGGCAACGAAACCGCATCAGCGCCCACCGATCAACAGCCGGATGAAGAACCAGCCGAGCCGGACATTGTGCTGGCGTGCGCGGGAGATGTGCCCACCGAGGAAACGCTGGCTGCCGCCTGGCTGCTCCAGCGCTATGTTCCCGAATTGAGCGTGCGAGTGGTCAACGTCATGGACCTGCTCGTACTTCCGCCACGCGACGTGCATCCGCACGGCCTCGCCAACGACGCGTTCACACGACTCTTCACTTCGGATCGCCACGTCGTTGTCGCCTGGCACGGGTACGCGCGCGCCTTCCACCAGCTTCTGCACGGGCGGCCAAGCCCCGAGCGATTCCACGTGCGCGGCTATACCGAACAGGGCACGACGACGACCCCGTTCGACATGGTGGTTGTGAACCGGATGAGCCGATTTCACTTGGCGCTGGAGGCCCTTCACCGCGTGTCGGGTCATTTCGATGGCGCCGCTTCCCTCGTCGAACACTGTGAACGGATGCTCCGTCTGCACCACGACCACATCCGCGAGCACCTCGAAGACCTTCCCGAAATTCGCGATTGGGTCTGGACCCCGCCTGACGCCTAGTTGCCGGCTCGGCGTTGCCCGGCGCGAACCTTGCGCGTGCCCGAGGAACTCGCGCCAGCGGCAGGCCAAGCCGAGGACGTTACGCGGGCAGATGGGGCGGCTCGGATGGCCTGGGGTGTGCTGAACCGCGCGGCCCGCCGACTGACGTGGTGGGCGTGGCCGCGTGGTCGTGGGGGCGCTGACGGCTGTTGCGCTGCCTGGGCGAAGAACCAGGCCTTAGCGAACTCGACGACGATCAGATAGATCACGATCATGGCCAGCACGGCGAGAAAGAACGGGGCGGGGAGCGGGTCGAAGCCGAGCACACCCGCCAGCGGCGAGAGCGGAAGGTAGACCCCGATCGCCACGACGCCAAGCGAGGCCACGATCAATCCGGCGGACGGACGACTGCGAAAGAACGGGACTCGGCGAGTTCTGATTGCGAAAATGATCAGTGTCTGCGTCGCAATCGATTCGATGAACCAACCGGCGCGAAATTCTCCAGGAACAGCGTCGAAAACAAAGATCATCAGACCGAACGTTGCGAAGTCGAAGATGGAGCTGATCGGTCCGAACAGCAGCATGAAGCGTCGGATGAACCCGATGTCCCAATGTGACGGCGCGCGAAGCTGTTCCGCGTCGACGCGGTCGCCGGGGATGGCCAGCTGCCCGGCGTCGTAGAGCAGATTATTCAACAGAATCTGGCCTGGCAACATGGGCAAGAAGCTCAAGACGACGGATGCCGTGGCCGCGCTGAACATGTTGCCGAAGTTGCTCGATGTTCCCATCAGCACGTATTTGATGGTGTTCGCAAAGATTCGTCGGCCCTCCATCACCCCCTCGGCCAGAACCCCGAGATCCTTGTCCAAAAGCACGACATCCGCGGCATCCTTCGCGATGTCGGTGGCGCTATCCACCGAGATTCCGATGTCGGCCGAGTGCAGCGCCAGGGCATCATTGACTCCGTCACCGAGAAAGCCGACCGCCCCGCCACTCTGACGCAGAAGCCGGATTAGTCGAGCTTTCTGCTCGGGAGACACGCGGGCGAAGATGCTCGAGTTGCGCGCGGTAACAGCGAGTTCGGCATCCGTCATCGCGTCGACCTGTATGCCAGTGAGAGTTCCGCCCGATACCAGCCCCAGGTCGCCACACACCATTTCGGCCACTCTCGCGTTGTCGCCAGTTGCGATCTTCACCGTGATGCCGAGCGAAGACAGCAGTTCGAGGGATGCCTTGGCATCGGCCTTCGGACGGTCGAGAAAGATCAGAAAACCAGCCAACACCAGATCCCGCTCATCGGCCGGCTCAATGGCAGTCAGCTCGACCGCTGGCGGCTCTATTCGCCTGTCCTGCCGCCAACGGCCTACCCCGCCCCTATTGCCAGTTGCTTTACGTTGGCGACATGGGTGTCCTACTGATCAGCGACCGATGACCTTTGGAGGCGCTGATCCACACGCTTGGATCGCCCATCGCAAGGACGCCAGGGCTGATCGACCTCGGTCACGTCCCGCTGAGTGGTGGAGTTTCTCAACACCGTGCGGGTCAGTGTTTTGATTATGCCGCAGTGAGTTCGGGGAGTGAAACCACCTCCTCGACCGGCTCGACCACGGGAGCGTTCATCGTGAGCAGCGCGGCCATGGAGGCTTCGGAGAGGTAGCGGCGGTCGCCTGCTTCCCACTCGTCGAGCATCATCGCGACCTTCGGATGGGACTTGCCGAGCATGCGGACGACCTCGTCGAACTGGGCGTTCACATGCTCGGCATCGGGCTGCGCGAACGCGGCCTCGACGGCGTGATCAACCACATGGACAAGTGGCACTTCGCCTTCATTGACGCCGAGACCAATGCCTTTGCCCTGGAGCAACTGCAGGCCAGCACCGCTCTGCTGATGGGCCGGCACACCTACGAGGTCCACGCGGACACGTGGCCCGGTCGGGTCGGCGACTATGCCGACAGGATCAACACCATGTCCAAGTACGTCGCCTCGACCACGCTGAGGACGGCCGAGTGGGCAAACACCACCATCCTGGACGGCGACCTGGTAGAGGCAGTCACCACGTTGAAGCAGACACCGGGCGAGGACATCTTGATGCACGGCTACGGCCCGGTCGCCAAGACGCTGCTGGCCCACGGGCTGCTTGACGAACTGCACCTGTGGGTTCACCCCCAGCTCGCCGGAATCGGCGGACCCGGTGACCTGCTGCTCGGCGAGAGCCTGAACACCCGGTTCACCCTCCTGGACGTCCGCCGTCTGACCTCCGGTGTCGTCATCCTCAGCTACCGGGCCAGCTAGATGAACACACGGATCTGGTCAAAAGAATCGACATCCCTGCTGGCTACACCGCACCCTCCAGGCTGGCCCATGTTCCGCTCCCCGGATTGCTGCATCCAGGGTCGCTGCGAGGTTACCGTGACTCCCTGTCCTTCCTCCGCGGCAGTTGGACGGGCGGCCGGCATGAGCAGATCCGCCCACCGTCAACTTGGCTTTCGTGCCATGAAACAAAACCCGCCTCATGAATCTCGAATGGCGTACGGCTATCGGGTAGTAGAGGCGCCTCGCCACTGGAATTGGTCGGTCCGCCTTGCTAGCTTTCAACGCATGGCAATTAAACTCGACGTCGGCGATCGACTCGTCAAGGACGCCGGCCAGGAAGCCCGCAGAACCTGAGTATCGGAGATTTCACTTTTCGCAACCCGAACAAGAAGGGAACTCACCATGAAACTCACCATCAGCCTGCAGATCACCCTCGACGGCGTCGCCCAGGCGAACGGCGGCAACAACGAGGAAATGGACCCCGGATTCACGCGAGGCGGCTGGGCGTTGCCGCTCAACGACGACGAAGCTGTGAAGTACATCCTCCACACATGGCAGAGACCGGACGCGTTCCTGCTTGGCCGGAAGACGTACGGGCTGTTCGAGACGTACTGGGGTGCCCGCAGCGACGATGGCGGCTTCGGCGAGGCGATCAGCTCGAAACCGAAATACCTGGTCTCCACCACCGTGACAGATCCGACGTGGGAACAGACCACGGTCGTCTCCGGCGATGTCACGGCCCGTGTGCGCGAGCTCAAGGCGCAGCCCGGCGGCGAGCTGCTCCTGGTGGGCAGTGCAGCCCTCGCCCGTTGGCTCCTCCAGAACGAGCTGGTGGATGAGTTGAACCTCATCCAGTTCCCGGTGATCGTCGGCGAGGGCCAGCGGCTCTTCCCGCAGAACGGCCTGGACTTTGGGCTGGAACTGCTGGATTCAACTGTGTTCGGCACCGGCATCGTTGCGCTCACCTACCGCGTGGGCGGGCGCCCCGAGTATGCCTGAGCCGGAGGGCCGAGGCCCTGCAGCACACGAGGGCGCCGGACGTGGCTGGCTAGCCTCGGCCGCCGTGGTGCAGGTCAGGATGCCGGCGATACCGGCGACACCGGCGGCCACGCGCAGCCCGTGAAGCACAAACATCCGCAGCGCCTTGAATCGACCGGTGACCGGCCAGGTGGTGACATGATTATCGTCGTTCCATCACGCGGCCGTGGCGACGAACGCATGTACGGCGTCGCGAACCGTCCAGGGTGTCCCCCTCAGGGTTCCGCTTGCGGGCACCTCGCGTCGTCACCTCTCCGGTGGCGGGTTCAGTCATTTGGGCGCCCGTACGACGTCCGGCTTGCGGGCGCAAGTGGACAAGCTGACAGTATAGAACTCATGACAGCCACGGAAAGCGCGCCTGGTCCGGGTCTGGTTCCGGAGATTCTCGTCGATGCTCTCGAGGACAGTTTGGATATGAGCGGAAATGCTTGGTGTGTTAAACATAAAAAACCCCTTGTTTTCCGCGGAAAACAAGGGGTCTGAGGGTGCACCCCCCCGGACTTGAACCGGGAACCCACTGAACCTCGTTCAGCAGTCCGGCCCTCACTCTAAAACTTCAGAGCCCCTTGTATTTACGCGGTTCTCTGTCTTCTGCGAAGAAACTAATATACGGGATCCCACTGGTTGATTCTGATTGAATGCGTGTAATCTCAAGGTTTTCGACACGGTTTTTGATTAGCTAAATTCTTTGTTCACTTGGTCCGAATGCGATGGCTCCGTGCCGGGTCGACCTGATGACCATCGTAGTTCGATAGCAGCTCCCCCACATCCCTCAGCCACTTGCTTATAGCGCGGGCAAAGCGCGGAATTCGACCAGATTTGGAGCAATGCGCGGGGATAAACGCGGGGAGATTGAGCGCTCGATCCGCGCCCCGTCGAACCAACCGAGCAGATCGTGCGCTAGTCCACCAACGTCGGGTAGTAGGAGAATGCTGCCGCCTCAATCGAGTTGCGCGACAGCCGCTTGTTCATCATGCGCGAAACGCTCGTGCTGCCGAGCCTTGATTCGGGGACAAACACGCGCGCGAACGACGGAGAGTCGGGTGTCAGCGTCAATTCCCGCTTGAGCCATTCGAGGAGCCGGTCATTTTGCAAACACCGCTCGTCTACCACTGCGACGAGGATCTCGTCATCATCGTCGTCGAACTCGCTCGGTGGGAGCCACAGCACATCCGCGTTCTCCTCGCGGTCAGGATCGACCCCGACAATGTTCTCGATGAGGAAGCGATCTTCAGCCTGCTTGCGAAAACGCTCACCGTACTTGAAGCCACATTTGATCGGTGGCTCTCCAGCGACACTCACGCCGATTTCGTCCACGCTCTTCCCGACATACTCAACCCGCATACATCGACGTTAGTCAAACCGCGCGCACTGCATTGCCGCAGCTTGTGTCGAACCGGCAGCGTAGTCCATCACGCACTGCCGGTTCGACCCCGAGCCTAGTTGCGCCAGTCAGACGAGACGGCGACGAGGCGATCCCACGCCACCGATGTCATGTGCTCTGCGAACGACTGAGCCTTGTTCTCCCACGCACCACCACCGATGATCGAACGGCGACCGGTCGCGAGATGTGACGCCGCGTTGATGAACGTCTCCCACTCGACCGCTTTCGCGGGGGTGCGAGGCTCAGCGGGGACGCTCCAGGATGCGGGCTCTGCGATCGCCGCGTAGAGCTTGAGCCCGCGCTCGGTGTATTCGCGGATCACTGGAGACTCCTCGGCGAGGGCTTATCCGTTCTCCTCGGTGGGATCATTGGCGAAGTCCGACAAACGCGCTTGCTGGTTTGCTCGCCACCGGAACTGATTCGCGAGACGACCGTAAAGACCGCCCGCTCCGGAACCCGAGCCGTGGTAGACCGTGTACGAGTGCGACGGATCGAACCATCCGTAGATACCCGGCTCGGTGGGGATTTCGCTCTTCTGATCGACGCGAATCCAGCGGAGATCGGTGATCTTTCAGACTGTTTCGAGAGTGAGCCCGTTGACTTCGTACGATGCGACGAGGTCGTTGAACATGGTGAACCAATCTGCTCCTTGCACTGACCCACACGGCGTATCCCTGCGGTGGCTCGACAGCACACGAAGAGTAGCTAGCGCGCCCGACATCGTGCGCGGTCGAGTCAGTAGGTGCCGTACCCGCGATGGAACGCCGCGATGTCGTCAGCGTTGTGGAGAAGCTGCCTCATGAAGTCTGAGCACATTGTGGCGACCGACTCCTTACGCTCGCGCTCATCCCACAGATCGAGGTCTACCAGGTACGGAAGATCCCCGTGGATGATGATGTTTTGCGCCAGCCAATCGTCCGGGGCGAAGACATATCCATCAAGCGGCGGGTACCAGATATCCGAGGCGAGCATCGCTTCGTGAACATCGCGCAACAGCGCTCCGACCGCCTCCGCGTCATCTGCACGAATAGGGCGGTCGGGGCGGAGGTAGCCGACCACTACAGCACCTCGATCGCCGACCTCGATCACCTCGTCGATGAGAATCTGCTCACTACGAACGCCCGCGTCTCGGAGAGCGCGGAGACCGTCAAGGTTGGAGATGCGATTGCCCCAGCCTCCAACCTTGACGACGAGGGTGCGCAGATCACTCCAGATATCGCTTCCCCGTTGAAGATTTACCAGCGGCGCTTCCGGTGTGATCCCATGCGCTCGTAGTGCTTTGGCAATGTCGGCCTTGATCGTCATTACTCCATACTGTCGACCGACGATTCGCGCCGCCCACCGCGACACACGGAAAGACGATTCACACTCACTGACGACGAAGGAGAGTGTCGAACGGCTGAACATCCACTTGGAGAAAACATTGCTAATAGCGACAATGATGGATACTCTCTCTGTTGTCGCTGTTATCAACTCCGACTCGGCGAAAACAAGCCTCTCCCAACCTACTTACGTGCTCACGTCCGGCAGGTCAGGAGAGGCCCGACAGATAGGAACCTACATGAACGACGTACTCACCCTCGACATTGGTGGCATTTCCTCAACGCAAGTCGCGCAGCTGCTTGAAATGGTGCGTGCAATGCGCGCTCCCGAGACTGATCGCCCGGTATTTGAAGACGACGAGCGCTGGCGCAATGCCGAGTCGACCGGCTGGACTCCGGAACACGTCCAAGCTCTGCGTGACAAGCTTGCCTCCCGAGGAAACACGGTGCAGCTCGCGGCATTTGATGAAGCCATTGCGAACGGCGGTTTCCTCTCCCGCGCAGAGCTGTATGACATCGGAGAATACGGCGCCGAACGCAGACTGAATCAATGGTCCACAGCGTTCATAATCATCCAGAAGGAATTGGTCGCCGACCACGCGCTCCCCAAAGACGCCGCTGATGCGATGCTTCCGGATTACGGCCCTGGCACCGGCTACCGCCGGTTGCGCGGATACTCGGTTGCGCCAGAGATCGTACGTCTCGCCCGGGCGTAAGCGCCTTTGAACTGCTGGCCAGCCTGCGTGCTCTCGGCGCAGGGTGGCCAGCATGTCTTCCTGTAGCAGACCCCGGATTGCATCTGGAACCTCCGACAACGGCACGAGTTGCCACCAAAACCAACCGGGCGATCGTATTCGTGCGGCCTTCTTGATCGAGATCGCCGCGTAGCGTTCCGGTCGTCACGAGCAACGCGTGGATGCGCCACGTGCTTTTTTCATGGGCCAGCTACGAACAGATCCATTGAGCAGTCGCAGATGGGTAGGCGTGAGCTTCGCCCATGCGAGCAGTGGTCGTGTTGCCAGAGCCGGAGGACCCGCTGCCCGAGAGCGACGACGGTCTCGGCGGCCTTCATGACGACCGAACCGCAATTGCACCGGTTTGACGGCGCAATTGGATTTTAAATCGACCCAGGGACGGACGGCGCCAGCGCTTAGGATCGCTCCCACAGCAGCAAAACCTCAAAGGTATTCGAATCGCAGCTCGACGCCACTGGATATTGCGTTTGAGTGCCGCCGGGTATTGCCGGTGAGTGCCAGCGGTTCAGCACGCACTCACCGACGTCCGTCACTCCGCGCCAAGAAGTACCCCAAAAGCGGAATTGGCGAATACTGAATGACTTGCCAAGATGATGACAACCAGAAAGGGACGAACGATGGGTGGACGCAACTCTAACGAGCTCCCTTGGATTGCTCGGGCGTTGATGGTCATCGGGCTTGTTGTAGGTCTTCTTGTTTTCTTTAATGTGTGGTCAGGCGGCACGCTACTCCGCTTTTTCGAAGCTGCTACTGCTGTGTCGACTGAGTCTTCTTCGCCTGCCGACATCGCCCCCGAGCCTGTCTTCGAAGCGCCATCTGAAACAGAAATTGACGAGGCGATGCGTGCGCCTTGGGACTGCTACTACGAACCGTCATTCAACGAGGACTGGCATGACGACGTTGTGTGTGTCGATGGCGTTGAATCGTTCCGGCCTCGTCTGCTTCCTGAGTCCGGCTTTGTCACCGAGGATGAGATGCGGGCGGCTGGTGAGGCATACGAGGTTGAGCTAAACGCGGGGCCCTAATGGGGCTACTGCAGCTTCGGTCAACTCGATCACCAGCCCCACGGGTTGGCTATGCAACAGCTTGAGTTTGACGCCGACCCGCGCCAACTCGCGGTGCACATACTTCCAATCGGGCTGTGCGTGCAAGCGTTCATGCACACCCTGGTCGGGGAGCAATAGCGCATACGCCGCGGAGTCTTCTGGGCCGGCGACATCGTCCCAAACGAGCTTCTCCCGATCCGCGGCCTCAAGCACCGCCGCCACATTTGTGCAGGGACAAGCCCTACACGGCGATCTGCTTCCCCGAAGGCCCTTCGCTGCGCAGCCTGAGCACGAGCTTCGCGCTAGTCTTCCGTACATCTTCGACTACTTCTGCCGCGCGATAGGGCACACGGCAGAAGGATCCTACGAACGGTGGCGCTGAACTCGAATATTTGGTGGCGCTGAACAACGCTATTCAGAGAGCGAGCGAGTGGCGCTCAACCGCAATACTGGTGGCGCTCAGAAACTCTAATACTCACCGAAGCGGCGTGACGATGCGTGCGAAGGTGCCAAGGCGTAAGGCCTCAAGCAAAGCAGGCTGACTACGCAGCTGACCCGTTCTGAAGTTCCTATGGGGTCGGCCGCCCATGGCTAAGCCGAGGCCGTGGTGTCACCGGGACAATACCTCGACGTGCTCCCAGGAGAGCTTCATCCTTCACGTTTTCACTCACCGCCATGCGAGTGAGGATGCGCTTCTGCGTCTCGGCCGTCCAGTAGATCTTGAGATGTTGTCGTGCACGCGTGATTGCAGTGTAGAAAATGCTGTGTGAGATCCGCTTCTCGTTGGCGTCAGTGATGACGACCTTCACGCTAGAGTATTCAAGACCCTGCGCCCGATGGATGGAAACCGCGTAGGCAATCTGGAGCGGAAGTACCGTCGTCGCACTGTCATCATCATCGTCGGTATTGGCCCGCTCATAGACGTCGAACTGGACTACCGTTTCCGCAACCCAGCGAAGATCAGTCCAAGACAGCTCCGCTGGAGTCACCACGCGCTTGATGTCAACATCGAAGGTGATCTTGCCGGGCGTGCGCAGGATCTTGGTGATGATGCCCTTCATATTGTTAAAGATCACCGGTCGGAAGCGATCCGTCTCATTGAAGAGCACCGGATCACCCTCCTTGAAGGTGGCATCGCCCCAGACCACTGGCGGGTTCGGGTTGCTTGTTTGCATGAAGCGGTTGATGTTGTTGATTCCATACAGGCCGTCGTAGTTCAGGCAAAGTACGATCTCATCCGGATCGGCCCGCGTGAAGAGCGTCGCGTCGAGCACGGTTGAGTACCCGTTGGCCGAGAGCGACTCCTCGATTCGGTCGTCAAGCGTTCGGACGCGGTCCCACAAGTTCAGGAGACCGTCGTCCTTGGTCCGGTACGGCTCTGTGAGCTCGAAGACCGAGTCTGGAGTGACGTATGACCGGATAGTGCGAAACCAGTTGCCGAACTCGATCGACTCGATTTGGTAGACGTCACCGACGAGCACGAGCAGATCAAATGACGTGCTGTCGAGGACCTTGAGGAGGTCGGCATTTCCGACGGTACTGCACTCATCGATTACCAGCAGGTCGTAGTGCAGAGACGAAGTACTGCCGCTTCCCAGGTGCAGGTCAATCGTGCTGAAGTGCGCATCGCTGCTGTCAATCCGACTTCGCAGGTTGTCGACGGCCGTGTTTGTCTTTGCGAGGAACAACTGTCGATTTCCGTCGAAATAGTCGGCCACGTGCTCAACCATCTTGGTCTTGCCGGTACCGGCAGCGCCGTAGATAAGCGCAACCTTCGAATGAGAGAAAAGTCGTATTAGGGCGTCTGCTTTCAAGCCATCATCGATTTCGAGAGGGTTGGCGACTGTCCACGACTTAGCGTCGGTTTCGTGATTCGCGAGCCCTCCAGCTGCGATCGTCTGAAGCTTGTCGATGATGGTTACGGAGTCATCTTCGTAGCCCGTGATGAACACATGGCCCTTGTCATGGACGAGCTTCCGCGGCGCGTGTCGCGAGGTCGGCGGCAGAAGCTGGTTGTGCGTCGCAATGAGCTGGTCGATATCACCGAGGCCCTCAATTTCCTCATCGGGCGTGTAGATATTGCCTCCCTGCTCGACATTGTTCATGACCCGACGAGCGAGGAACTCATGTTCGCGGCCTGAGGTGTCGAGCGCGACGGCGAGATCGTAGAAGCGAGGAGTGTGGCGGCGCGGATAGCTGCAGAACGGCATGCGGTCGAAAGGGCGTGACATGGAGGTGAGGTACAAGTTCGATAGCCATCCGGCCCGATCGACGTTGTACTGACCGCGGATCAGCATGTTGTTCATGCCGAGCAGCAAATAGCGCAGTATTCGAGTCCCGGGCTGGTTCCCGCGGATGATCCTCCTAGTGCTTTCGAGCATCAGGAAGATTTCGGGGTCGCGCTTTATCCCGGTAGTCGCCCATGCCTGAACACGTCCGAACTCGGCGTCCGGCATATCGACGAGGTCGAGAAGCGTGAATTGCGTGCTCGTGAGGTACTGCATGAGGTTGCGGTACTCGATCTGCCCGGACTGCACCTTGGTGCTTTGCCCGAAGAAGCGAGCATAGTTGTTGAACTCACAGGGTCGGATCGACACTTCCCACGACCGAATGATGTTGATCGGCATCGTCTGCCCAAATACCTCAATCGAACTACCCTCAAGCTCCATATTGGCCGCGTATGTATCGGTGACATCGATGTCAGTGAAGCCGATGACGCGATCGAACTTGCTCGTCTTGTTGTGAGCCGGCGAGAAAGTGACCTCGTAGTAGATCCGCCTATTGGCGTAGAACGGCCGCGAGCTGAGAACGTAGTAGCGATCACGGCGCGGGCCGGTCGGCGGCACCAGCTCCGGCGCATCAATCTTGGCCGCAATCTTGTCGTGATACTCACGGAGCGCTGGATCGAGATCCAGCGGGAAGTCCTCCAAATTCTGAAGGATCACGATGCCGAGATGATCGTTTGCGATCTGTCGTACCCGAAGTAGGTACTCGTAGTACTTGAGCATCAGCCTTTCGGAGGGATCGCCGTCGAGCGTGTAATGCGAAACACTCACCTGCAGCATGGCGTGGAACCGCGTGAGTGGCCTGAACTGCGCTTTACTCTTCGCGTGGTTGCGAGCTGATTCAAACTGCGTCATGTAGTTGAAGCGCAACGCCGCATCACCGGTGTGAGCCCACACAACCATCGCCTCAACGAGATCACGAAGGTACTGCAGCACGTTCTTCGAGAGAAAGCCGCGATCGCTCGTAATCATGGCGATGTTGGCGTCGATCGCGTCACTCGCCGCTCGAACCTGTCCTTCGAGACTTGCCATCAGGTGTCCTGCTCCTCTTCAAACGCTGACCGGACCAAGCAAGTGAGATGACACCGTTCACTGCTTGCCGAGCTTCGGCTACTTGTACTTCTTGTTCACTGTGATCCGCGTCTCGTGCTCGTCGAATGTGCTCACGATTCCACGACTCTGGAGCTCAGCAAGGAGCTTGCGGTTGGCTTCGGTATTGGAAATTTTCGGCTTGTCGTAGCCCACAAATGTCAGCTGCGCGTAAGCGCCCCCGACCGTGCGTAGAAGAGCGAACAGCCGCGGGTCATCGAGCGCACCGAGGTGAGGCCGCAGCAGCGATGTCACAGTTCCCGCATCGACGCGGTCCGCAGCCAACTGCTCGATAACCTCAACAGGGAGCCCTCCGCGATTCGCAAGAGCGAATCGTGCAAGCTCACGTCGGCCGGCAGCGTCCCCAGCATCCGCATAGTCGATCGCCTCATCCAGAACGGCGAGCTTGACGGGCTTGCCAACCTTCGTGCTGACGAGCAATTGGCTGAGGTCATCGCCGATGAGCTCCGGGGTCATGTAGCCCTTGAATTTGGTCGATACTTGAATAGCTTGCTCGTGCGTGTCCCAGTTTGTGCTGGGCGCGAAGTGGGCGTATGTCTCTGCATCATCAACAACGACGCCATTCCGAATAAGTTGAGCGAAGAGCGATCCGTTCTCGGGCTCGACCGACGCGGCTTCGATCGGATCTTGTAGCCGGAGACTCTCGACGAGAGCGACCCGTGTCGCAGCGTTGATGTGCGCGCGTGAACTCAGGATCTTCAGTGCGAGTTGCACCTTTTCGGTCTCGACTGCACCGGTGACCTCCCCGATTGTGCCAGCCTCATTCAACACGTTTGCAAGATCCTCATCGATCAAGCCAACCGTCTCAACGTACGACATGATGTTGTTGAAGGTGGCGGGGAACCGATTAGACCTCGCCAGCGCGGGCCACGCCGCTTCCGGCGTATCCGAGAGGTTGGACACGCGGCTTTTGTCTGAGGCGCGGGCAACAACGTCATCGAGATGATTGGGGCCATGCTCGAGAACGTCCTCGATCACCGAGATGAACCCATCCGCCCCTACGTTCGTGGCGGCGTGACCGTCGACTGCGACGAGGTACCCAGCGATGTCGGTCAGCAGGTAGCCGTACACGTCCTCGTCGATTGATCGAATTGTGTCAAGCGCTAGGTCGGCTTCTTCCCCCAACGCTGCAAGCAGATTCGGTCGGGTGATCGTATACAGATTGCGTGCCACGAACGCCTTGCGCGCTGTATCGCTCAATACGCCCAACTCCGCCGGTTTGATTCCGGCCATGCCAAACACGATCGTGATGCTCACTGCCGTCTGCGCCGTGATGCGATCGACAGTCAGCGCCGGGAGCACCGTGTAGTTCTCAGCGAGGTACCGAGTCGTGGCGTCATCAGTGAAGTACTTCACTCCGCGAGCGAGGTTCGCGAGCGCATCGCTCACGAGCTGGAGCCGGGTAGCGTCGTCAAGTTCGGCCTGTGACACCAAGTACGGAAGCACACGCGCTGACTTATGCACGAGTCGCGCCAGGAAGAGGGAACGCTCAGTCCCTGCGTTTAGGTAGGCCTGCAGGAAGCGACGAGCGTCATCGCCGAGGCGTGCAATGGACGTGACCATAACGTCGGCCTTGTCAACATCCGTTCGCAGCAGGTGATCGAGAATCGCGATGTTGTAGAGCGCGTGCTCGCTAAGGGCGGCGGCGCCGCGCTCGCGCACGACGGCGTCGACGTCCGCACCCGACAGCTCGAAGTCGACGTCCATGAGGTTCTGCTCGACATGGTGAATGATGAAGTTCGTGGCCGCCGAGCTGACCCGATTGCCATGGAATGTCGACGTGTACAAAGTGAAGTTACGGTTGATGTGCCCTTCGCGAACGAGTTGGAACCCGAGGCCGCGGGTGAGAAAAAGCTCGGCTACGGAGTCGAGAGACTGCGCCACGTCCTCGAAGTCGACGAGGAATTCGGGGCGCTTCATCGCGGCGCCTATATCCGCGCTGCGTAGGAATTTGAGCTGCTCGAGCTGATCAGCGAGCGTTTCGTTCAGACCTTCTTTGTCCGCTGCTTCCCAGGCCTCGGAGTCAAGCGGATCGCTCAACGCTTCCGCGAGGTCCGACCGGACAAAGGACAGTGTGTTGTTGGAACTGTTGCGCCAGTTCAAGGTGGCCGACGGAGCCGTCGTAAACTCTTGCCAGAACTCGGGACTCTGCAAATCGGCGACAGTCTTGACCATGTTGCCAAGCCGATACTGCTGACCCTGCTCATGGCAGCCCGCTGCCCGAGCCGTGCGACCGATATGGGCAACCAGCGCATCGCCAAGTCGCTCGCTTCGCGACTTGGTGTTGCCCGCGCGGGTGAGTGCCGATCGCGTCGCACGCACGTCTCCCTCGATGCGCCGGATGTTAGTACTCACCAACTTTCGATGCGCGGCGTAGAGCTTGTCGAGCTTGCTCTTGCCGAGACGGATTGCTTCAAAGTCGCTCAAGTGAGTGCTCTTATAGAGCATCATCGCGAAGAGGTCGGTTTCGCTGAGGTCGAGTTCTTGACCGTCGCCCGAGAAGATGCGGTCGCGGAACACGATGAACTCATTGCGGACGTTCTTGAGCAGACGCATGTCTGGCACGAAGCGGCCCGCGAGGTCTATCAGATCCGGTGACACGTCGTTCTTGAGACCGCCAAGAAGCTGGCTCGCGAGGTTTCGAGCGCTCCGGTGGGTAATGAAGGGGACGACCGGGATCACCAGGTCGAAGAACTTGGTACGGTTCGCTCGAACAGCTTCGGCCTCCGCGGGGTCCGTGATGTCAGCGAGCGTCGCGTCTTTGCGTCCCTCTGATTCAAGGCCAATCCGGTCGAAGATACTGTCCTTGATTGCATAGACGAAGCGGATGGTGCGGTTGGTGCGGCTGACCTCGGGTGCCGCGTTCAGGAGAGTGTTCAGCGATCGGAGGGTTTCGAAGATGTGGGAATCGTTGAAGCGGTCGATGTCTTCGAAGATGACGACGTCGTAGTCAGAGGTCTCGAAGAAATAGACGATCTCGTCGAGATACTGGTCGAAGTAAGAGACGGACTTCTCGTCCAGTGTGACGGCGGCGGGGCCAGCGGAGAATGCCTTGATGTGCACACGACCGTGGAGCAGAAATCTCAGCGCGTACACGGCTCCGGTCGCCAACGCAAACAGGATCGGATATATCCAGAGCGCAAAGTCGACTACCGGCTGGAGCGTTGTCGTGACCGTCGCACCCCAACCCGCCAGCAGAAAGAGAACTGCCACAGCGAATCCGATGATCCCCGCAAGCACAAGTTCCCGGGTCCACTGGAATCGTTCGATGCGCCGGAATCTGGAACCAGGTGCGCGATTCGGCTCCTCGCGGTAGAGAAGCTGCTTGACGATCTCCTGCTGAATGCGATTCGTCGGCGTGGTCGCTTGGGCAGGAACCGAGTCATCGAGACTAGATATCTCGATCGGCGCCAAGGTCGAGAGCGAGAGTTCAACAATCCGACCAGATTCAAGCTGGGTCACCCGCTGCAGAATGCTGCTCTTGCCAACCCCGTAGTTGCCAGAAAGAGCTATGTTCCTGACCTCGGGCGTCTGGAGCGCAGAAATGATCGCCGCTACGTATGGGCCGTGTTCTGCTTCGAGGTACTTCGGGGTGAGGGGCAGCAGATCCCATGCCGCAGGCGTAGCCGAAGAGGCATCCGATTTCATCAGCTTCTACCTCTTAGTGGGCGCTTCTCGCATGACGCACGATTGGTATCGACCTGTACCATTGCTACTCGGTTCCGCCAGAGGCCAAACCGAAGAACCGCTCGAAGAACCTTGTCAGCGCCTCAACCACGTTCTTCTTCTTAACACCGTGCCCGCCGTCGGAAGCGAAGCGCGACACAGGCGGCAGGATCTTCGTGATGGCAGTCCCGCTCGTGCGGAGCTGGCCATCTCGGAAGGCTGATTCGAGGAACGCACGTGTCTGCTCGGGCCGGAGCTTCTGCTCCTCGATAATCGCCTCGAGTTCCGCCTCACGCTTGGCGGCAATGAACGCGCGCCATTGTTCATCGACGGCCCCGTCAACCGAGATTGAGTCGACAAAATTCTCAACCAAGTCGCGCTTGCTCCGTAGGGTCGGGCTCGCGTCAACCGCGCGGGTGATCTGTGCCCGAATTTCCTTGTCGTCACCATCGCCAAATCGCGATCGGTACTTATCGACGAGCATAAGTATGTAGTCGACGTTGATCTCGACTTGTTTCACAAGCTCGATCTCGAACACGACATCGTCGTTGATCAGTTCCTTGTCACCGTCAATCCTCGGGCGCCAGTCGGCGTACAGATCGAGGTAGACGCTGCGGTAGTCCTGGCCCTGACGCTCGGTGAGCGCGTCCTGGCCGGCGAATTCGTCGAACGACGTCAGGATATTCTGCAGTCGCAGAATTGCGCCGAACAGCTTGATGAACTCCTTCTGCGCAGCCTCACCGATGATCTGCTGCCCGAGCGGGTAGTCCTGGAGCAGCTCAGTGACCTTGTCGCTGTATTCGCCGTGATACTCGAGGTACGGCTTGAGCAGAACAACGCCGCGCGCGTCCTTGTTACCAAACAGTTCGAGCGCCGCGTTTGTCGCGTCTTCGAGGTTCCGGAAGGCGATGATGTTGCCGTACGTCTTCACCGAGTTCAGGATGCGGTTGGTGCGGGAATAGGCCTGTATGAGACCATGGGAGCGCAGGTTCTTGTCGACGAAAAGCGTGTTCATCGTCGTCGCGTCGAAGCCCGTCAGGAACATGTTGACCACGATGACCAAGTCGATCTCATGGTTCTTCATCCGCTGAGACAGATCCTTGTAGTAGTTCTGGAATTTGTCAGCCGAGGTGTCATAGCTCGTGCCGAACATCGCGTTGTAGTCGCGGATGGCTGACTCGAGGAAGTCCCTCGTGTTGCCGCTCAAGCCCTCAACGTCGAACGCTTCGTCGTCCAGGATCCCGTCGTCGCTGGCTTCGTTCGCGCCGTACGAGAAGATGATGCCGACCTTGAGGCGGCGATCCGGCGTCACTGACTCTTGCTGAGATTTGAACTGCAGGTAGTAGCGCTGCGCAGCATCGATTGAAGCGGTAGCAAACAGGGCGTTGAAGCCCCGGACGCGCTTCTTCGCGCGGATAGATTCCATCCGCTTGCGCGTGCGAACCGACTCGGCGACGTTGGTGACGATTGAGTGCTCGTAGCCCGCGACGTCGCGCTTCGTCTTCTGATCGAAGTGCTCGAGCGTGTACTTGACGATCTCGCCGATACGGCGCCCATCGAGAAGCGCATTCTCCGCGTCGATGCCAGCTACGTCCTTGTCGATGACCGTCCCGACCTTGACCGTGTTGATGTAGTCGATGCGGAAGGGAAGGACGTTCTTGTCCGTGATCGCATCGACGATCGTGTAGGTGTGGAGCTTCTCGCCGAAGGCTTGCTCGGTGGTCTTCAGTTGCGGATTTCCGCCTGTACCGGCGTTGGCCGAGAAGATCGGCGTGCCGGTGAAGCCGAAGAGGTTGTAGCGCTTGAAGGCGCGGGTAATGTCCGTGTGCATGTCACCGAACTGCGAACGGTGACACTCGTCGAAGATGATCACTACATGGCCCGAGTAGATCTCGTGCCCCTTGTTCGCCTTGATGAAGGTCGACAGCTTCTGGATCGTCGTGATGATGATTGTCGCGTTCGAGTCCGCGAGCTGCTTTTTCAGCACTGCCGTCGAGGCGTTCGAGTTGGCAGCGCCCTTCTCGAATCGCTCGTACTCACGCATCGTCTGATAGTCGAGGTCCTTACGGTCCACGACGAACAGCACCTTGTCGACGCTTGGGAGCTTCGATGCCAACTGGGCAGTCTTGAAGGAGGTGAGTGTCTTACCGGAGCCGGTCGTGTGCCACACGTAGCCGCCGGCCTCGAGCGTGCCAAGCTTCTTGTAGTTGGTGGCGATGTCGATCCGCTGCAGGATTCGCTCCGTCGCGACGATCTGGTACGGCCGCATGACGAGGAGATCCTGATCCGCCGTCAGGACGCAGTACTTGGTGAGGACGTTCAGAAGGGAGTGCTTCGCGAAGAAAGTCTTGACGAACGAGGTCAGCTCCGGGATCGGCTTGTTCTGCGCATCCGCCCACCACGAAGTGAACTCGAAGGAGTTGCTTGTCTTTTTGGCGCCCGCAGACTTCTTGCCTTCGTCGATGTGCCGGTTACGCGTCGTGTTTGAGTAGTACTTCGTGAGCGTCCCGTTTGAGATCACGAACAGCTGGACATATTCAAAGAGCCCAGAACCCGCCCAAAAGCTGTCGCGCTGATAGCGGTTGATCTGATTGAAAGCTTCGCGAATGTCCACGCCGCGACGCTTCAATTCGATATGCACCATCGGAAGGCCGTTGACCAGCACCGTGACGTCGTACCGGTTGGCGTAATTCACGCCACCCTCGCCCTGGCCAAGCTCGTACTGGTTGATGACCTGCAGCCGGTTGTTGTGAATGTTCTGCTTATCCAGCAACGTGATGTTCTTCGTCGAGCCATCGTCGCGCTTCAGGATCTGAACATGATCCTCCTGGATGCGGACGGTCTTCTCGACTATGCCGTCGTTCTGTCCGGCAAGCTTGTTCCTAAAAAACTCGTCCCATTCGCCTTCACTGAAGGTGATGTCGTTGAGCGTTTCGAGCTGAGTGCGCAGATTCGCTACGAGTTGCGCCTCGTTGGTGATGGGCAGGTACTCATAGGCCTGCGACTGGAGCAGACGGATTATCTCGCGTTCGAGGTCAGCCTCCGACTGGTACGCCGCGACCTGGTGCGCGTCCGGATTGTACTCTGCGACGACCGTACTCTCCGCGGAAACAGCGATCGGCTCATACTTGCGAACTTGACCGTCACTCATGCGACGAGCTCCTCGAAGGCCAGAAGGCGATCTCGGTAGTAAACGAACTGCACCTGACGCAACGCGAGCTCCTCCTCAAGGACGGCGATAAGTTCGGACGCCGCGCCAACTCGCTCAACGATCTCCCTCTGCGCTGCGAGCGACGGAAGCTCAATCTCAAATGCTTCGAACTGCTCTTCCTTCCAACGTCGACGGCTCTTTGTGCCACCGGTCGTCTCCGAGGCAGCCGCGTTAACGACGGCCGGAGTCTGGAAGTGAAGGTAGAGCCACTCAGGGATAACTCGGGACGGGTCCAGGTCATACGAGGGAAACTCATTCGATACCACGCCATGGGCGAGGTCCTGGGTGACGAGACCGAACGAGCCCTCGGTAACAAACATGCGGTTGTAGATAAACTGCCCAGGTTTCACTCGATAGAGCGTCGCGGCTTTGATATCTGACCCCAGCTTTGGAGCGCGCGCGAACGCGCCTTCCCCGTACCATTTCACGCCAAGATTTGTGTAAGTTGCTTCAGGAGCGACGCGAACTGGGTCGACATACTTAGTCGCAATATCGCCGATGCGGGTCCGAACGCCCCCCTCTGGATCCAAAGCTTCAAGCCGCTTCGACTTCACCAGCGCTCCCCGCACCGCAAGCCGCTGTTCCCTGCGCGCTTCAAGCTCCGCAATCAGTTCATTCTCGAGTTCGCTGAACGAGTCCAACAGCCACGCGATCTCACGCTGGACGTCCAGCGGCGGCACCGGGACTCGAATCCGCATGAAACGTGACTTCGACACGTTTATGCGCGTCACGCCGCTTGCGGTCTTGCGGATCTGTGACCTGACCAGCTCGCTCCGGAAGAGATACTTGCTGAATTCGGGCAGGAGGTCAGGCTCGTTGAACCGTAGCGCGAAGCAGAAGCTGTTGAGGTAAAGCGGCTCCACTGGCTCCTGAACAAGAACAGCGGACATCCCGACGTCCTCGAAGTTTTCGGATGAAACCGTGAAGACGACATCACCGGCATGGAGTGCGTTCTGGCGCTCGCCAACGGCGACTGTCACGAAGTCGGGCGCTTCCGCGTCCACGGTCGCGTTCGCGAATACGTTCTTGTAGCTGACGTAGCGCGCGTTGCCGCCAGTGAAATCGAGCTTCGACTTGCCGGTCAATCCAGAAACTGTAGTCGCGATCTCGGAGAGTGAGGCATACCGGACGCCGTCGGGAGCGAGCCGCTCGATCAGGTCACGAACCTTGCTCACGCGTCGTCCTCCAGGTCGGCGGCAATCTCATCGACGCGCCTCCGAAGGTCTGCCTGGCGCAGCACAACCTCAGAGATTGCTGCGTTCAAAGCCTTGATGTCGACGTCTTCGGTCAGGTCAGGCTTGTCAACGTACGGGGCGACCGAGAGGATGTAGTCGTTATTCGCGATATCCTCATTGCTCACGAGCTTGGCGAGGTGGTCTTCATCCTGACGGAGCTCGAAGGCGCCAAGGATATTCTGCAGGTGGTCGGGCGTCAGTTTATTCTTGTTGCCGACCCGATCAAACTCCGCCGAAGCGTCAATGAACAATACGTCGTTGCCATTCTTCGACTTCTTCAGCACGAGAACGCAGGTCGCGATTGTTGTGCCGAAGAACAGGTCCGGCGGCAGCTGAATCACGGTATCGACATAGTTGTTGTCCACAAGGTACTTACGAATCTTGCGCTCGGCGGCGCCGCGGTACAGGATCCCTGGGAACTCGACAATGGCGGCAGTACCGTTGACGGCCAACCAACTGAGCATATGCATCGTGAACGCTAGGTCTGCGTAGTTCTTCGGTGCAAGCACGCCGGCCGGTGCAAAGCGCTCATCGTTGATGAGCAGCGGATTCGTGTCACCATCCCACTTGATCGAGTAGGGAGGATTGGAAACGATCGCCTCAAACGGCTCATCGTCCCAGTGCGCCGGGTCGGTGAGCGTGTCGCCGTGGGCGAGATTGAACTTCTCGTAGTTGACGTCGTGCAGGAACATGTTGATCCGCGCGAGGTTGTACGTGGTCAGGTTGATCTCCTGGCCGTAAAAGCCCTGACGGACGTTCTCCTTGCCGAGCACCTTGGCGAACTTCAGCAGCAATGAACCGGAGCCAGCAGCCGGGTCATAAACCTTGTTTACGGCAGTCTTGCCAACGACCGTGATGCGGGCGAGCAGCTCCGAGACTTCCTGCGGCGTGTAGTACTCGCCACCGGACTTACCGGCGTTGGCCGCGTACATCTGCATGAGGTACTCGTAGGCGTCACCGAACAGGTCGATCGAATTGTCCTGTAGGTCGCCGAGCGGCAGGTCACCAATCGCATCCAGAAGCTTTACAAGCTTCTCGTTGCGCTTGGCAACGGTGGCGCCAAGCTTGTTGCTGTTGACATCGAGGTCATCGAAGAGCCCCTTGAGGGCGTCTTCACTGTCGGTGCCGAGTGCCGAGCCCTCGATGTTCTTGAAGACGCGTTCCAGCGTCTCGTTGAGATTCTCGTCAGCGGGCGCGTGCTTCCGCACGTTGGCGAAGAGCTCCGAGGGAAGGATGTAGAAGCCCTTCTCGGCGACTGTCTCACTCCGCCCGAACTCTGCTTGGATGTCGGCGAGGCTGGCGTAGTCGAACGACTCGTCCCCAGCGTCAAACTCGCCCTTGCTGATGTACGCGGTTAGGTTCTCCGACACGAAACGATAAAAAAGCATGCCGAGGACGTAGGTCTTGAAGTCCCAGCCGTCGACACTGCCTCGCAGGTCATTCGCAATGCGCCAGATAGTCTTGTGCAGCTCGGCGCGCTGTCCTTCTTTGGTCCTGGGTGTCATGTAGTTTTCTCCTGCGCGTAGATGCGCCTCAAGTTAAGTCTGCTCGGGTACCTTCTCACGGTACTGGGCAGCACAGACACTGGGTGCCGCGCCACGCGCCCTATGCGCGATGGGTCGCATGCGATCGGGAGCATGAACGCTCACACCTGACATCACAATCTGTCAAAAATTATTTAATGACCAGGTGTTTTAGTAAACGATATTGGTGCCGAGATAGACGAACGCAGCGACGACAACACACCGACCGAGCGCCCCGATGACGTCCCTCGAAGTGGCGGCGTGCGGATGCGGCGGGCGCGGTCGGACATTTCGCGCTTATGTCATCAGGCCTGAGCAGCAGCTACCAAGTCGATGCCTCATGCCACGCCTGGGCATATGGAGAATCTCGACGTCGTGGGACTCGCGGAATACCTCGCAGCGACGGTCGATGAAGCGCGGGCGCTGCACGCTGCGGTTGTTCCGGTGGCGAAGCACCTGTAGCGGTTCACCTTCAATCCTTTCGTGGCGCGACCACTGATCGACCTCGGCGCGACTGGCGTGTGGGCACCCCAGAGCATGCTCGTCTCCCGCGCCACCTTCCCGAGCAACCTCTACTACGTCGGGATGAAGTGGGGCAAGCCATTTGCCGACAACGTGGGCGTCCGCGTCGAGCAGTACGTCGGTCTCCAGTTGCGCCTGCTCGGCGGGGATCACGTCGAGGGCGAAATTGAACACGCGAGGGGACAGAAGTCCGTCGACTCGTTCTGGGTCATTGATCAAGCCGTGATCCTCTTCGAGTGCAAGTCCGCCCGCATGACACAAAGGCTGCAGATGACACCCTCGAGGGCGTCGTCGCACCCTCGATCGGCAAGAATCGGGCGCAGATCGATCGCACCGCAGGATTCATCCGAGACCGCCACTCTGCCTTCGCGCATCTGCCGAGCGACTGACCCATCGTCGGCATGATTGTGACCGCTGAACCGTTCTACCTCGGCAATGCCGGCATACTGCACGAGTACGGCGCAGCCGGCGTGACTGGTTCGCAGGTCGTCTCGCTCCGGGAGCTCGAGTATTTCGTCACGCTCGAGGAAGGCGAAGCTGCGGACCTCTTGCTCTCCGCGGCCGCGGACCCAGTGAAGCGCACCTGGGCGCTGTCGTCCGTCATGAGAGACCTTCGCCACCTCCCCAAGAACCCGATCCTTGAGCACGCATGGAACCAATACGGCTACATCGACGCGCTTGGCCCTGAAGTCGCTCCGACACTAGTCGAGCAGCGTTGATACCGATTGTTCACTGGCGCCCCAGCAGATCACGGGTCGATAGTGGAGGCATGGTCACGAACACGATCGCCGCAGACGCGCAGGTCTTCGAGCACGAGGGGTTGCTCTGGCGACCAAAGCCAGAAGCAACATCGACTTTCGAAGAGTTCCTTCACGCCCAAGGTCGCTGGCTGGAGATTTGGCACGAGACGAACTGGAACCCATGGCGCACCGACGAACTTGCGCCGGAGTTGGCTCACGTCGAACAGGTCACATCAGAGTGGCAGCGGGCAGAGCCCTCCTTCCGGCCACTCACGAACCGCCAACTTGGAGCGCGCATGGGCGAAATCACGCGGAGGGTGCATGCCGAACGTTTGGCCGACGAGGTGCGGTGGGAGCGCGACAAGGAACGATACGACTCTGAACGCGAGAAAGCCCGATTCGCCCTCCTCGAGCGGGAAGTAGTACAGGCGAGCATGGGACGCGAGCTTGCACAGCACCACGCCGGCACCCTGTTTCCAATGATGCCGGCGGATCGGCGCGCCAAAGAGGTCGCGGATTTGGAAGCGACGATCGAGCGGAACCATGCGGAGATCGTCCGGCTTGCCGCACTCGTCGGAGACCGAGAAGACGTCGTCGACGAAGAGGGCAAGCTCCCCCGCGATCGGCGCAAGTGGAACATCATCTGGTACGGCGTCACACGCCGGGATCAGGTTGAAGAGTTCAACGCTTCCATAGGATCACTGCGGGAGAAGATCGCTGAGACGATGGATCGCAGCGAGAAGTCCAGCCTTCGCATTCAGCTGTCGAGCGAAGAGCGATGTCTGGCAGGGCTCCTCGCCGTGCCCCGGCTCGAAGCCGAGCAGATGTGCGCAGACTGCTACACGCCGCAGTTTCAGCACGCCTCTGGCGGTGACATCTACTCGTCACGACCTTGCCCGCGGTGGCCGATGCATGCCGCGAGGATGGAGCACGTCTGGGAGATACTGCGCTCGGCATCCAAGCGTGCGCATCCCACAGCGCCCGAGCCACCGAAGCCGCAACCGCTGGCCACGCTGCCAGGTAGCCTTCCAATCTCCGAAGTGATCGAACGGCTTTCGACACTCCAGAAGGAGCATCCCGACGCGGTCGTCAAGCGCGGTCGTTCCAATCGCTGGGAGCTTTGGCCGAAAGACGCCTAACAACCTCGCCCTCGCAACGAGAGCGCATTGAGCGGTGAGCTCGACGCGGGCGTGCCCGGATGGAACGAACAAATAGATTGTCCGCCTAGCAACCTCGGCCGGCCAGCATGATCGGCTCGTCAAACGTGCAATTGAGCCACGGACTCAACATCATCGGCTTCCGAGCGCGGTTCGCGGTTTCGTTGGACCCGTTCGGTTACTCTCGTGTGTCCAAGGAGCACGAGACTGATCGGCCCCATGATGATGAACTTCAACGCGTTCCAGATGAGCAACAGCAGGAGCACGTTGGCCCAGCCGGGGCCACCGCCTGCGATCCACGCAGAGCAAGTGACTGCGGCGATCAGGTACGGCACGGCCAGGAGCATCGCTGGGATGCCCCATTTGCGCCCGCGACGAGTTCGGATAGCGTCGAGCAGGATGTTGGTGGGCATGTAGCGGCGCAGGAAACTGCTGGTGTAAACGCTGGCCGCCCAGAGAAGTCGGAACATTGTCTGGTCTCGCTTCACTCGCGTATTGCTCCGCCGAGGAGGCAGTTATATATGAGCGCCCGATGGGCCGTCCCGAAGGACCCGAAGTTGAGGAGAGCCTGCCTCACCCGCCACTGTACGCCCAGCCCCGCAGAGCAGGAAGACCCGCGCTGCTACAGGCTCGGCCCGACCCGTTCGGCACCCGCCCGACGGACACGCACCGCAGCGTCGTCGATACCGGCGCCCAGCTGTCGTGCACGCCCCATCGCGGATCGTGCATGGGCCGCGTCGGCGCGTTGGGCGGTGTCCTCGGCCGCAGCACCGAGCGCGCTGTCGGCAGTGATGCCGTATCGGTCGCGGTAAGCGGCAATGACGCGCACCTGTTGCCGCCACGTCTCCGCTTGCCGTTGGCTGCGCGGTGCCTCCCCCATCACGCCTATCCAGGCTTCGTGCAACTCCAACGCGGCGTCGACTAGGGCGATTGAACGCTGTTCGATGAGGTCACGTCGTTCGTCGAGCGCCTGGCGCATGTCCGCGCTCATGGCCCCGGTGGCCGCAGGGATGAGGCCGGCGATCATTCGCGGCGCGCGCCGGGTTCGGCCGGCGCCTGCGGGTCGCGCCGTCGCCCAAGCCACGCGTGCGTGGAGCACAGCGGCGATGTCGTCGGCGTCGGTGAACCCGCGCGCGGCCACCAGTCGCGGGAGCAACGAGTCCATGTCGTGGTGATTGGCCTCTGCGCGGCGCAGCTCGGCGGTCAGCGGTCCGAACGCGTCTGACGCGATTGCGTCCTCCGCGTCGGCATCCGACAAACCGGATGTCCGAACCAACGCCGACCAGCGGTCGTGCTGGGCTGCTGCGGCGATGGTTTCGTATTCTGCGGCAAGCTGCGTGATCGATCCCCAGACATCCTGTTCAGCCCCGATGGTCTCGTGCGCCGACAGCTCGGCGCCGACGTGCTGGAGCACCCCGTGGAGAACGCTGCGCGCCGTCGCGTCCGCCGTGTCGCCGGGATGCGGAGTCGAGTGGACCTCATCGGGCCGGTCGATCGCAACGTAGGCGATGTTCGACTCCCGACCGCGCGTGAGCGCCACATACAGGTTCTCGCGCGTGGTGCTCGGCTCGATCAGTGAGTGGGCGGTGTCTACGGTGAGGCCTTGGGCGCGGTGGGTCGTTACGGCGTAGCCGAGGCCAACATGCTCGGCCACATAGTCGGCGGGCAGATCGAGTGACCCGCCCCACCTCGTGCCGGGGCGTCGCACGGTCAGCGAACCGTCGCCACGCACGCCGGTGACGCGCCAGCTGTGACCGTTGCGCACCCAGTCCCGGCCCGTGCGCAGCCGCCTGTCGTTGCGACGGCTGATCACGATGTCGCCAACGGATGCTGCGGTTCCGTCGCGCAGACCAACTTCCCGGCTCGCATCGACGATCCCGTCGAGGATGAGGTCGGCGCGGGCACGCCGGTTTAGTTCGGTGACGGCCTCCCCGGTCTCGGCGATCAGCATGGACGCCAACCCGGCCGCCCGGTCCTGCCGCCACGCGGTGTACGCCGCGGTAGTCACCTCCTCGGTATTGCCGCCGATGATCCGGCCGTAGTCGCCGTAAGTCTCGATGGCAGCGGGCTGGCCATGCCGGAGGTCGAGTGAGGCGGTTTTCTCCCAGGCGTGGGTGAAGCGGTGCACGTCGACCAGTTCGGGGGCGTCGTCGCGGTCGCCGACGAGCATCGCGAAAGCCCCGCCCGCGTCGACGGACTGGAGTTGTGCCCAGTCGCCGACCAACAGCAGCTTCGCTCCGGCATCCGCGGCGAGTCCGGCGATGCGGTCGAGGGTGAGCGTGCCGGCCAAGGATGCCTCGTCGATGATGACCAGCTGTCCGGCGGTGAATGTCGTGCAGTGGCTGAGGTGGTTCTGCCACCACTTCGCGGTGTTCTCCGTGGCGATTCCCAAGTCATCGGCGAGCACCTGTGCGGCGACGGCGGATGGTGCGAGTCCGACGACGGAACCCGCCCCGTTGCCTTCCTCCCATGCCCGGCGCAGTGCGTTCATCGCCGTGGTCTTCCCCGCGCCCGCCGGGCCGACCAGCACGTCGATCGTGCGCCCCGACACCCCGACGGACGCCAGAGCGGCAGCCTGGTCCTCGCTCAGCAGCCGGCCCCGCGCATCCGGGCGCTCGGTGATCCGCTCCAGCACATCGAGCGCGATCACCGGGCCGCTCGTGTCGTGTGCGAGCGCGAGAAGCCGGTCCTCGGCGGCGAGAAGTGTCTCCGACGAGAAGACCGTGGAATCTTTGGGTCGGAACACACTCGAACCGTCGGGGCGTTGAAACACCGCGGGGCTGGTCGCAAGCTCGGGCGGTGTGAGCCGCAGGGAGGCTCCCTCGGCAGCATCCACGACCATCCCGACAACGGCCTCGCGATCTTGGGTGCTGACGAACCGCCATCCCATCGTCTGCCTTGCCGCCTCCGCGTACAGGTTCCACCGTCGCCACGTCGACCGCTTCTCCCCCACAGCCTCGACAACGGCCTGCCCGAGGTGGGCGACAACATCCAGCGGCATATCGTCCGCGCGCAGCAGCAAGGGAGTCTTCTTGTTGGTGACGGTGCGCGCCCATTGCGTTGCATCCTGCCCGAGCAGGTTGCTCGCGCGCTCACGCCAGCCGGCCGTCAAGTCGGCAAGCGACCTGACCTTCTTCTCGGGACGGGTCGTCAGGGTGGCCTGCTGACGTAGCCGGATGATCGTGGCGTTCGAGGGGTGTCGCCCGTGCTCCGCGGCCCATGCCTCGACGAGGCGGTGGGCCTCGGCGTCGATGTGCCGGGACCGGCTGGAGAACTCCGCGACGATCTCCTCGGGCACCGTCGAGATCGCCCAGGACGGATTGCGGTCACGGCCCCTCTCCCGCTGTTCCCACTCGACGCCGAGCGCGCGGCCGAGGTGGTCGGCGAACACCGCTTCGTGCATTTCGGACAGCGCGACGACGGCCGCGTGCATCGGACGCCCGTCGAGCGAACGCCACTTCTCATCGAACGCGGTGCGCACCTTGTTGCTGATGACGACGTGTGTGTGCAGGTGGGGGTCGCCGGCTCGGGAGTCGAAGTGGTCGAACGCCGTGGCGATCAAGCCGGTCACGTCGACCTGGGCAACGGCGCCGTCGCGTCCGGTTGCGCCCGTCCGGGTGGCTGCAACCTCCCGCTCCATGAACGCCACCATCTCCGTAACCGCGGCGTGGTGGGCGCCGGCGATGAGCGCTTGCGTGCCCGGGTCGGCGACCGCCCAGAGAACCGAAGCGGATTTCGGGATGGAGAACGTGAAGTCGAAACCTGCCACTGCTCGGCGCGTGCCGCGGTCTTTCTCTTCGACTTCGATTGCAGCGGATGCCTCGGCACGGTCGACAACGCCGAGAGCGCGGTCGAGTCGGGCGACGCGCTCGGCAATCCGCTCGGCGACAGCGGTGTAGGCCGGGTACGCCCTCCCGAGCGGTTCGCCGGTGAGGGGGTCGCGGCCCATGCCGACGAGGAGCTGCAGTTGCGACTCCGAGACGGGATCACCGACGACGATCTGACCGTCACCGAGCGACCGAACACCGCTCCCCAACCACCGGCCCGGCGGCGTTCCCGCCTCGGCGTAGTACCTCGTCAGTGGAGTCGACAGCGATCTCTCGCCATCGCCGGCCGCGACGGTCCGCAGCAGATACTTGTAGCCATCGCCCGCGCTCATCACCCTCATCGAAACCGTCACCGCGAACCCACCTCTGAAGAGGAGGTGCGCCGCCGGGGCCAGCCGCATCAGATGCGATCGGCCCAGGGCGTCCTCGATCTGCAAGAAGCGTGGCAGCTCGGTTGGTTCGCGAACGAATGACCGATGTACGCCAGCAAAGGGACAGCGGCGCGAGGAAAGCTTCAAAGCGTTTGAGCGCGATGGCGTCGTGCCCGGGTCCGCCGTAATGCGATGTCGACCGTGCGAGCGGCCCCTGAGTTAACCAAACCTTCCACATTCCCTGTCGGCCTGCCTATACGGCGCTCCCTAAATCCCGTTGAAGAGGGCATTCCTTCGCCCACCTTTGCCGCTATCCCGGACGACTTCCCAGCAGGTGAGGCACATTTCGCGATTCGAAGCCAAGATTCGGTCGTGGTGCGCCGTGCGGACGCCCAATCCGTCTGGTGCAGGTGGGCCTTTACGTCGTCGACGCGATGGGCGAGCCTCTTGTTGACGTCCGACTGCGCTCCTCCGACAATGCAACCGGTCTCGATCCTCAGACCGCATTGCGATCGACCGAGTACGGGCGCCCGTCGAGGAGGATCATCGGAACGTCCCGCCACCCTTGTGCTGCCACGGTGTCGGCGGCCATACGCCAGAAGGCAGACTCAACGTGGGAAGGTGGCCACGGCATGCGCTCGATAAGCTCCGATGACCAGAGACAGTCCCAGAGCAGGTGGAGGTCTCGCACGAACTCCTCTGGCGTCAGCGCCGCGACTTCTCTCGTGGCCAGTTCGACGGCCATGGCGAAATCATGATGGGGCAGCTTCTCGACGATGCCGCACACGACAAAGGCGCTCACGAGATCATTCACCGGAGTCGCCGGCGCAAGGACGCTGCGCGCTCCGGCAACCAGGGCAGCATTCGCCGCAGAGAGCGCGTCCCGTTCCCAGACACCGACAACGCTTGCTCCCGAGTCGCACGCGGCCAACACGACGTTGTCGAAGCCCACCAGCCAACGCTCGGCGAACAGATCCGAGAGCGACACACCCTGGCGGCCGATACCGAGACGGAAGTGGCCGCCGTCGTCGGAGAAGGATCCGTGGCAGCTCGCGATGAGAGTCGCCCCTGACCCGGGGGACCGCACGACCGCCGCCTGGCCGGGGGGCTCTCCAACCAGTGTCGTCGCCGGGCCGTCGTAGTGCGCACGGATCCAGGCTGCCTCCAGCCATGGACCTATCAGAGTCCCTGACCCGTCCCCGAGATGGAGGATCGGGGGTGGACCGGTTGGCATTTCTGCTGCGACGTCGACGAGGAACCGCGCGGAAGGGAGGTGCGCGGGTCGGCCGATTCCAGACGGACCGCCATGGGCGTGTGCGAAGGCGCGGTCGATGGCGATGAGCTCCTGCGGCGCGAGACCGTAGTCGATCAGGACCGGAATCGTTCCGGGCGCCACCCCCTGCCCCATGAGTTCGTCCCAGAACCGCGTCAGATGCATGTTCAATCGCACCTGATCCCCAATGATGCCGCGATCCAGTGAGATTGCGTTCACTCTCTCCCGCCCCAACCCAAGCAAGGTGAGGATCTTCCCGTGGACGAACTGGTACACGATGGGCCGCACCCTCGCTCGCTCGAGCACCACGGACGGGGAAAGGGGCACGAAGAACTCCGTCCACTCGTGCGCGTGTAGCCGGAGGAGGTCGGGCGCTCCAGGTCTCGCCGTGCCAGTACCCTCCGCATGGAGCAGAAACAGATAGCGCAATCGTCCCCGTTCGAGCGCGTCGATGGCGAGCTCCACCTGCCCCTGTTGGATCGCAACGAGGGCGATCGCGCGGGGCGCGTCGCCTAGATGGTCCTCGTACGCCGTGTTGGCGGTCCGATCCAGCAGTTCCCGATCCTGGAGGTGGACGAGCCGCTCCAGATCTTCCCGGAGCGTGGCGTAGGAACCCGACGCTATCGCGCTGCGGATCCGCACCTGGCGCAGCCGCGCTTCGATCGACCGAGGAAACGCCACGTCCAGGAGTGCGGTGAGCCGAGTGAAGGACTCCTCGGCTCGGTAGTCCTCCCTTTCGACGAGCAAAATCTCGCAGCGTGCCAGCTCCGCTTTCGCCCGGGCGGTGCCAGTGCTGTTCTCTGCGAGCGCTAGCAGGTCGTCTTCGAGATCTGACGCCAGCGGCCGCACCTCATCCATTCCGAACCGGGACGCGACCTGGACGACGCCGATGGCCAGATTGACCAGCATCTCGCCGGCGTCGAGCGTTCCCGATGCAGTGAGGTCCTGCAGCGTCCCTAACCAGAAGTGCGCGTCTTCGAGGTCGCTCACATCCACGGCTTGTGTGAGGGCGAGCGCGGCATAGTCCGCCTCGAAGCCAGCGCTGCGCACCTCGGCGCCGTCGTCGACGACCTTCGACAGCCAAGTTCTGGCCGTCGCTAGGTCGCCGGATCGACGCGCAGACTCACCGACCAAGTATGTCAAGAATCTCCGCACCCTCTCATCTGGGTGCTCGACGTGCCGCTCGTGGAGGCAGAGGACCGTCTGGTGAATCTCTGCGAATCCCTCTTGTGCGACGGTCCCAGAGTTCATGAAAACGATGAGCGTCCGGATCGCCTTGGCCAGAGCCTGTTCCTCACCGAGCTCGTCTCGCACCGCGTCGATGGCACGCAGCGTCGCCGTCAACGTCCGGCCGTTGGGCGGTGCAAGCAACGGACCGAGCTCGACCGGGACCTTGCCACGCCTCGGCGACGACGCATACGCACGTCTCGTGCGCGCGGCGAGATCCTCCCGATCTGAGTCAGCCAGGCCAGTTTGCGTCTGAGAAGACTCCAACAGGACGACGAGAATCTCCACCATCCCCGGTAGCGCAAGGTCACTGTCCCGGACCGAACGGTGCACCTCGCGCACCAGGTCGCGGTATTCCATCGCCCCCACTCCAGGGGCGAGCCCCACGGAGCGCATCCGCACGAGGAACTGCGCCAGCCACCGTCGGTCCTCATCGCCTGTCGTCCGATCGCGCCAGGCCGCCAGCATCCCGCTTAGTGCCTCGTCGGCTTTCCCGGCTGCAAGAGCCGCACGCACGAGGTCGGACAACGAGTAGGCGATATCGGAATCGCCTATGGCCCCGTCAAGGGCGTCGTGCAGCATCGCTCGGACGTCGCCGATGAGGTCGCGCCACTGGTCGGAGTCGTCCGTCGATGCCCGGCTCTCGATACGGTGGGCTGCTTCCACAATGAGGTTCCGCCACTCGTCGGTGTCACGACGCTCCTGGACAACTTCCAGAACGTCGCGCGCGGCGTCCGCGGCAGTACCGCCGTTTGCGGCATTTTGTATCAGATCGAACTGCTGGGCGAGGAAGGCCCCTTCCGCCGCGTTCCGCCCGAACATCTCGACGGCGTCGCGGAGATACGCGCGCGCCGCACGCCGGTATTCTCCTGGGATTCGCTCATCTCCGATCCGTGCCCGCCCCCGTAGGCGTGCCAAGTCCGCTTCTCGCAGCGGATCGGCGGCGACGCCCGTGATCGACGCGACGGCGTCCCCAAACTCGTCCAAGGCCATCGTCAGAGATTCCGCGTCGATCGCCCGACCAAAGACCACGACGAGCAGGGCCGGCGGAAAGCCGATGTTCATCATCAAACCGCAGAGGTAGAGCGACGCCCACTGACCAGCCAAGAGGGTTTCCTCCCCGCCGTTCCCGAGCGGATTCAGACGGCTAGCCAGCGCCCGTTCGAACGCTTGCTTCTCCTGGTCGATAAGAGGGTCGGCCCAGCTCCCTGGTGTCGGAGAGTCACCCTCGGCGTGAAAGAGGCTTTCGAACCACTCCCCGCCGGCCATCCGCCAAATTTGCAGCCGGTATCTTGCCCCGTCGCCCTCGTCGATCTCGAGCCGTGAGGCAGCGAGGGAGGACGACTGCAGAAGAAGCGCCACGATCTGATCCCGATAGTGTTCCCATATCCCGACGCCGCGCGGGATCCCGGCGAAGACAGAGGCCCACCGTCCGAAGGCCGCGGTGAGTTCACGCTCTGAGTCCGCCCGGAAAGTCTCGGCGATGCTCCGGTTCACCATCGCCAGCAGAATCCTCTCGGCGCGGCGGAGCGGGTCCTCTGGCCCGGCCCGACGGGCACTGTCCTCCGCATCTGCGAAGAAGCTGACCGCGCACTCCGACCAGTGGCGCCGCTGCTCCAGCTCGGGCGGATGCTGGGCGAGGGTCAGCGTGGCCTTGCCGAGGGCCTGGACAAGCAAGTCCCAAGCGTCTGGAGATCGATCCGCCAAAACGGTGCCATACTCGTCGAAGAAGGCCTGGACACGCGCAATTCCGTCCGGATCGAGCTCCGCCCCGCGAAACAGCCCCGCGAGTTCCGAGACAGTTCGGATCAGCTCCGCCGTGCCGTCCTCGCGGTCCAGCATGTCCCGTATCGACGCTGTCGCCGCCCTGACCGCATCGAACACGGCCGCGTCAGCGGTCCGCCCCTCGGGCGCAACGAACTGGTCGTCCATTCCTTGCTTGGTCGCCTCTGAGTCCATGCCAGATACCCTTCACGCCTGGATCCCGAAGGCTCAGCCTTGGGCAGTTTGCTCGTCGGTCACCGTGATCTTAACTTGTGGTTCGGCTCGGGTGAAAGCATCGAACAGCGTCTCTTCAAGTTCATCAAAAGACCTGTCGGAATCGGCCGAGACGAGGACAGTGGCTCTGGCCGTCGTTTGCGTCGCCACCGTGATTGTCACCTCGGACCCCTGGGCGGCTTTGCCCGCCCAGCGCCGAATCGCCGCGACGATGCCCTTTATTGTGGCCTTGGTCACCTCCGTGACGACCACCGTTGTCGCGGCGCTGACCGCGCCAATGATAATGGCGGGGAGTAAGTCGACGTCCACGCGATCCGGGCGGAACGCCGGGCGGGCCAGTCGTTTCTCAACTAGTTCGATCGACACCTCATGCGGCACTGTGACGAAAAGTTCGCTGCGTACGTCCATCGTCCTCCCTCTCTCTAATATTTCGCATTCTAGCTGTCCGGAATCGCGCGGACGTCCAGATTGAGGTCCATACACACCTCTGAGAACTTGATCGTTGTCCGCTTGGCAGCCGAGGATCTCGCTCAGGCAAACAACTCGTTTCGGCAACGTTCATCAGCTGTGGCCATCGGCGAGGCGCGCCAGACCCGTCTCGACGGTTGATTGTGGCGACGAAGGATAGTCGTTCTGTTTGTGGGCTTTCATGGCGGGTCCTGCCGTTGAGGTAGCCAGGCTCTATCTGGCGACGAACCCACTCGGGAAACCTACTTCTCTTGCGAACAACCAAGCCTCATGAGCTGCCCCGACGGCGTGACCGTCGCATCCTCCCCGCAGTCGGCCGGTTCACCTGGTGCACCTGATTGCCACAGAGTCTCAGAACTCTGTCGATCAGACGACGGAGGTACGCCCATGGCCACAAGCCCAGATTCCCGGGAAACACGGGATGCCAAGATCGATACGCTGCATGAACAGCTCACCGGCGCGGTCGAGAGGCTCGTCTCCGGTGCTGATTGGGCGCGCGCTCTGGAGTTCGCCGCGCGGTTCAGGTCGCGGTCGTTCAACAACACATTGTTGATTTGGACGCAGCACCAGTCGGCGTTCGAGGCCGGGCGCGTGCCCGATCCGACGCCTACTTACGTGGCCGGCTTCAAGCAGTGGCAGGCGCTGGGCCGTTCGGTGCAGAAGGGCCAGTCCGGCTACATGATCCAGGCTCCCGTCACTGCCCGGTTCGCTACCTCCACACCGCAGAACGCGGAGTCATGGCGTCGTCTGGAGCGTTTCGAGAAGCCGCGCCCTGGTGAATCTGTGCGCTCGAAGATGATCGGCGTGCGGCCTGCATATGTGTGGGACGTGTCGCAGACCGCCGGTGATGCGGTGCCCGAGCGACCGCACCCAACGCTATTGGAGGGCAAAGCGCCGGCCGGCCTGTGGGACGGATTGGCCAAGCTGATCGGCGGGCAGGGTTTCACGCTGATGCGCGTGCCACATGAGGGCATGATTGGCGGGGCGAATGGGCTCACCAACTACACCGACCATTCGGTCGCGGTGCGCGAGAACATGGACCCCGCCGCGCAGGTCAAGACGCTCGCTCACGAGCTGGCACACGTGATCCTGCACGTCTCGGGCAGGCCCGACGCGGTAGCGCACCGCGGCATCGACGAAGTGGAAGCCGAGTCCGTCGCCTTGATGATCGGCGCCGCGCACGGCCTGGATACCTCGGGCTACGCCATCCCCTACATCTCCTCGTGGTCGTCCACGGTGGAAGGCAAATCACCGGTGGAGGTCGTGCAGGCGACCGGCGAGCGCGTGCGCGCGACCGCGGTGAAGATCCTCGATGCGCTGCCAACGGTGCAGGTTGGTTTCGGTGACCCACCGGGACTGACTCGTGAGCATCAGGGCCGGGCAGTAATACGCGTCGAACCCGAGCGTTCTCAGGCCGAACCGAATACTGGCTTGCCGAAGCAGACGACGGAACTCGCCGGGTTGAGGAGCCTGTGATGGATGCTGCCGTCCTGCTCGCATCCGTCTCCGGTCTGCCGTTGCCCGCAGCCGCGCGGCGGTTCGTGACTGACGGCGTGGCGGTGTTCCCCTGCGTCCCGGGTGGGAAACGGCCGCTGACCTCGCATGGCTTCCATGATGCGAGCGTTGACCCTGCGCGAGTGGAATCCTGGTGGTCGCGGTGGCCCGATGCGAATATCGGTCTGCCCACTGGAGTGTCGGGGATGGATGTCGTCGACATCGACGTGCACACGCATGTCTCCGGGTTCGTTGCGTTCGAGCGCGCCCGCCGTCGAGGACTCGTTGACGGGTGGGTGGCGCTGGTGCGTACCCCTTCCGGTGGTGTGCATGCCTACTTTCCGGCGAATGCGTCTCATCCGCAATCGTCCTGGCAGGCAGCCACGGTGGGTATCGATTTCCGTGGGGCCGGTGGTTATGTCGTCGCCCCGCCGTCGAGCATCACCGCCGACGACGAGCGGGCCGTGTACGAGCTGATCGCCCGGGGGAAGTCCTCACCGAGGCCGGTGGATGCGAGGGCGTTGCGGGAGTTCCTCAACCCACGGCCGACCGTATCCATGATGCCAACTGACGGCGTTCGAGCGGATGCGAATGTGGCGCGGCTCGTGGGCTGGGTGGCCTCGCGCGGTGAGGGCGAGCGAAATCGCGGCTTGTTTTGGGCTGCGTGCCGTCTGGCTGAGTCCGGCATTCGCGTCGACGTCGCGTGCTCGACACTGGGACCGGCCGCCGAGCACGTGGGACTACCTGGTGCGGAGATCGTCTCGACGATCCGTTCGGCTTACCGAGCGACGGATGGCGGGCGGGCGACGCACAGGCATGACGAAGTACCGCGACGTGAACCGCGACGAGCTATTGCACAGGTGCTCCCGTGAGACCGGGCGTCGCTACGCGGCGTGGTGGACGGATGCCGGTGGTGACGGCTATAGCGGGAACGGTGTTTATCGCAGTGGGGGCATTCTGGCTCTCGTTCACCGCGCTGGCGGACCTTGCCGAGCGTTCGGGCATTGGCGCCGGGCAAGCGTGGGCGTGGCCGCTGATCGTGGACGGAATCATTGTCGTCGCGACGGTCTCGGTCGTTGCCCTCGCGGGGCAGAGTGCGGCTTGGTATCCGTGGCTGCTACTCATGGCTGGTGCTCTTGTTTCGGTTGCGGCGAACGCGATTCATGCGATTGTGGCCGCCGATGTTGATGTGCCGGGCGTGCTTGCCGGTGCGGTCGCTGCTGTGCCGCCGCTCGTTCTTCTGGCGATCACGCACCTGACCGTGATCCTCACACGAACGTCGCCTGAACCGTCGTGCACAGGCGTGGCGCACGATGAGTTGTCCACCGATATGAGATTAGGCGGGCCATTCGAGCCCGAGCCAACCGCATTATTAGCTCGAGAGTTGGCCGTGGTCCTGCACAGCGAAGGTCTTTCCAACAGGGCAATCGCACGGGCGACCAGAGTGCATCCCTCAACGGTGGGGCGCTGGCTGGTATCAGCTGCTTCAGGGCCCCCGCAGACAATCCAAGAGCGTCCAACAGTGAGGCCAACCGATGAGACAGATTCTGACGATGCCCGGGCGTAGTGATCCGAGCGTGCTGGCCGCTGCCGCAGCCGCGGATACCGCCGCTCGCGAATCGAAGACGGCTGTTGAACGCACAGCGGAGGAGGCCGCACTTTGGGCTGTGCATGGCGACCCGTCGCATCGAAAGCCCGCAGCCTCCTCTGCTTCGGTCACACGGTGGCGTTCAGGGGTCGAGTGGGTGCGTGCCTCCGAGCTCTTATCCAGTGCGGGCGGCCGCGTAGCGGGTCGCGGTATCGACTTTCAAGCGGAACTGTCCCGGCGCGCCAGGACGCTGCCCGTTCAAGCGGCTGCTGCCAGCCGTCGGACGATTCGCGACCGCGCGCTCCGTCTACCGCCGGCGTCCGCGTTCGGCCGCCGCGGCGCATCCGCCCCCTTGCCGACACAGGCCAGGATCGGCCGGCGGTGATCTTCCCGTGAGCACTCGGCGAAAGGCCTCCGGCTCTGGGGAGCAGTCGTGCACCTGCTTGCCAGGAGGTGACCGGAGTATGCATGACTACAACGAACTGCGGCCCAGATTTGAGACATCCGAGGGCCTGCGCAGACTGTTGAATCGGATGGAAGCCTTGGGGCGAGACAGCTGGCAGCACGACCCTGAAGTCGCTGCTCTCATGGAACACATCGCAACCCGTTACGCGGCGCTGGCACGCAAGCATGGCCTCGACCGGTGGGATGCCGCAGCAGCCGCATTTGAGGCGATGCGCGCACCGTCCATTCGTAAAGCGATCGACCCATGGGCCGTCGTCACCCGTGCGGTGCAGGTGACGTTGATCGCCGAAGACCGCGCCAACGGGCTGCTGTGCTCCCCTCATCAGGCGCGCCGCCCGCAGTACTCGGTGTTCCACGACGCAGAACGGTTCAGTGATCGCGAGAACCCTCTCACCGACTACCATCACGCATTCCACGTCGATCCTGCTGGCGAGGACGATGCCCCGGATGCCGTGCCTTCGTCAAACGAGGACGGCTCGATGGGCGTGCACACAGCGGTGGAAGATACGATCGCTCTGTTCAGCGCGCTCGGGTGGCCGCCAGAGACGGCACGCGATGCAGTGGAATACGCGTGCGCCCGTCTGGCTGAGAGTTCGTCACGCCCCAGTGCGCATGAGTCCCTGCGCCGTGACAAGCACGCTCGCGCACTACTCGATCTGTCTTCTGAATCGTGGAATGTGCTCCTGCGCATTGTCCTCGGCAACCCTGACCCTGACCGGGCTCACACGTCGACGGGGCGGGGTGTGCTGCTTCGCCTGCTTGTCGGTGATCCACTACGCAGGCTGTTCGACGAGGACGACCTCGTTCTGGCCATCGGGCAATCTGCGCCGCACACGCTCCCTGGGGGTGAGCGACATGGGTAATTCATCTGGGTCGATTGGGCTGGAGCGCGCCACCGACTCCATCATCGTCGGCAACCGACACCGCGTCGACCTCGGTGATATTGACGCTCTGGCAACATCCATCAAACGCGAAGGACTGCTTCAACCGGTCACCGTCACGCCCAACGGAGTACTCGTCTGCGGAGCCCGCAGACTGGCTGCGCTGCGCAAACTTGGCATCAAGAAGGTCAATGTGTGGGTGCGTAACGGAATCTCCGATCGGCTGGGCGAGCTCATGGCCGAGCAAGATGACAACGTGCTGCACAAGCCGCTCTCGCAGACCGAAGCAGCTGCCCTGTACCGCGAGCTCAAGGAGGTCATCGCTGAAGATGCTGCGTCTCGTCAGCAAGCGTCCCGGTTCTCCTCTGATCAACAAAAGCCCAGGTCAGACGGTGCCGCCACCGTGGCGGCACCGTCCGCCGGCGACACCCGACAGCAGGCCGCGCGCATGGTCAGCGGCCGCAACTCCTACACAAGCCTGGAACGCATCAACGAGTTGCAGCAGATGGTCGACGACCCCACCCAAACGGATGCGGTGCGCGAGCAAGCCCAGGCTGCTCTGGACACCATCGACGAGGGAGGGTCAATCACTGCCGCCCAGCAACGTATGCATGCCGCGGTGTCGCTGGCTGAACTTGAGGCGTTTGTCGCCGATGCCACACTGCCCCGCAGCGTCCGGGATGCCGCGGAAGTTGCCGTAGCCCGCGTGCGATCTATCGAAGCGACCGCCCGTGCGGACGATTTGGAGCGAGTCGCCACCGAGGCACTCATACGCGTAAAGAGCGGGGCGAAGCGCAAGAGTTCGCAGCCCCGCACGCAGCTGCCCGACGACCAGCCAGCGCTGCACACTTTGCGCTCATTTGTGTTGATCTGGGACGACCTCGACGGTTGGCCAGGTCGCTACGACCCTGCTGTGATTGGCCCGGGCCTGACCGATGAGAAGTGGGAACAGTTCCTTGCGACGGTCGCCGCGACCAATGACTTCGCCGAGGCTGCCGGTGCTGCCCGTTCCGGCGCGGCCCGCACCGCTGACTGATCTCCCGGTCTCTTGAACGCCCCGGTGGGGCATGCGTACCTTCCCTGCGGCATCCCATCTGATGCTCACCCAGGGGAAGGACCTCGCGCATGAATATTTCCACTCGCCGACACCGCCGGCCGCCCATCATTCTGGCCGTTGCCGTTGCCGCCCTGCTCGCACTTGTCGGCATCGGCCTCTACGGGTTCGAGCACGGACCCGACTCGCGGAGCGATTCGTCTGCCCGGTCGGACGACATTCCGGCACCGACCGCGGTGTCGACCTCGGCGCCGATAGTCCCGGCACTCACCGCGATCACCGCAGCACCGCGGCCGATCGACCCGACCACCGACCCGGAGATGTTCGCGCGGCGGGTTGCTGAGGCGCTGTTCGCGTGGGACACCGCCAGTAACTACGGTCCCGTCGATCACGCGCAAGTCGTGGTTGATGTGGGCGACCCGACGGGCAACGAAACTGCCGGACTCGCATCCGACGTGCACGGCTACCTTCCCACGAC
This sequence comes from Glaciibacter kafniensis, assembly GCF_039538945.1. Lineage (NCBI taxonomy): Bacteria > Bacillati > Actinomycetota > Actinomycetes > Micrococcales > Microbacteriaceae > Glaciibacter > Glaciibacter kafniensis. The sequence continues at coordinate 1,289,866 of NZ_BAABCN010000002.1, forward strand.
CCAGGCATGGGCACAGCTACGGCAGTTCCAGACCCGCCAATGGCTGGACGTCGAAGCGGTAATTGTGTCCGATGCATGGTCGGACGCAGTCGACCAGGCCGTGCCGGGCCAGATCCTGCCGGGCACCATCGCCTACACAATCACCGGCACCCGGCACCGCTCCGGCAGGTGGGCCAGCGACCCCGTGGGCACCACGCACCCCGTCGCATTCACCGTCTTCGTCACCTGTGCGCCAGCGTTCGACACCTGCCACCTGCTGCGCCTCTCCGGCCTCGACAACCCGCTGCGATGAGGCGACCCGCATGAAGAAGCTCGCCATTGCGCTGGGGGCGGCGATTTTGCTCGCGCCGAGCATTGGCCTGCTCAGCGTTGGGCTGCTGTTCAACACCGCAGCCTTGGCCGCTGCCTGCGTCACCTCAAGTTCACTCGTCGTCGGGCCGATCCCCGACACCGTGACGGCCACAACGCGCAGCGGGCAGAAGGTCACGCTCAATCGGGACCAGCTGACGCACGCGGTGTCGATCATCTTTGCAGGCGGCACGACGGAGGGTGTGGGACGACCCGGCGTGATCATCGCGCTGATGGCCGCGCTCACCGAGTCCGATCTACGGATGCTGGCGAACCCATCCGCCTACCCGGAGTCGGCGAACTACCCCAACGACGGCAACGGCTCCGACCACGACTCACTCGGGCTGTTCCAGATGCGCCCCACCGCGGGCTGGGGAACCATCGCGGAGCTCATGGACCCCGGCTATCAAACACACGCGTTCTTTGGCGGGCAAACAGGCCCGAACTACCCCTCACCGCGCGGTCTGCTCGACATCCCGGGCTGGCAGCAAATGGACCCCGGAGCTGTCGCACAGGCCGTAGAAGTGTCCGCCTACCCCGATCGCTACCAGAACTATCAACCCGTCGCCGAAGCCATCGTCGCCGCACTCACCCTCCCTACATCGACCGACGGCGGGTCAAGCGCGCCGCCCGCGGACGCTCCCGAGACCTCGCGCGTCGTGTTCCCCCTGCCGTCGGGCACGTGGGTGCGCTCGGACGGATTCGGCGGCAGGGTTCACCCGGTCACCGGCGAGTGGAAACTGCACACCGGCACTGACCTCGCCGCGGCCGACGGCACTCCGATCCTCGCGATCGCCGACGGCGTAGTCACTCACGCCGGATACCTCGGAACCTACGGCGGACTCATCGTCATCGAACACACCGTCGGCGGGCAGCGTGTTGCCTCCGCGTATGCGCACATGTCGGAGCACGGCATTGTCGTGAGCGAGGGCGATCATGTGTTCGCCGGGCAGCACATCGGCGACGTCGGTTCGTCGGGCAATTCGACCGGCCCGCACCTACACTTCGAGATCCGCCCCGGCGGTAGAAACTCCCCCGCGATCGACGCTGAACCATGGTTGGCCGAGCACGGCGCGCAGGGCCTCAACGCAGCGTCGACGCCACAGTCCGGATGTGCGCCCGACACAGCTCTTTCAGCGATCGCCGGCACCAACACGACCGCTTCTGCATCAACGTCAAAGCCCTGACGTGAATCTCATGAATGTGTTCCCTGACTTCGGCGGCGTCGGCGGCGCCAGCGATCTACGCGCCATCGTTGGCGCACTGATGATGTTCGTACTCATCACCGCAGTGCTCATACTCATCGCCAGCGCGATCGTATGGGCCATCGCCTTGTCAAGCGGCAACTACCAAGCCGCGACCCGCGCCCGCGCCGGGCTGTTCGTCGCCATCGGCACGGCCGCTCTGGCCGGTGCTGGCGTAGCGTGGGTCAACTTCCTTCTCGGCGTCGGCTCGCAGCTCTGACGCCCGAGTAGTCGTAAGCATCGGCGAGTGTGCGTGTGGCTTCGATGACGTCGTTTGTGATGAAGTCGAGGTCGTTCATTTTGAGAACGCGTTCTACCTGTGGGAAGCGGCCTTCGAGGAGCCTGAAGTTGGAACGGCTCATTCGCTCGACGGAGGCGAACGCTTGGCATCGGCTAAATCGTCGGTGCATCCTGGCCATCTTTGGCGTTTCGAGACACCCACCTCGAGCGTATGACGCCCGGCGGGACGGGCTTAATCTCGGGCGGGTCATACGGGCATCACCTTCCCCCGCGCCCAGCGGTGCCGAGCCGCTACATGGGACCGTCCGCTGGCCGTCCGGCTTGCGGGACACTTTCGACATGATCTTTTGCGGATCATGCTGGAGACTGGGACTGTGTGTCAGCAGGGACGGCAGTTGCCGCCCCGGATCTGGAGCTGCGATGGGGGCAATTCGTGTCAGGTGAAGAGTGGGAATTTGAATCACCTTCGTACGCTCCGGCGACGGAGACAGATTATGCGCAGGGCAGGATGCCTGGCCGTTTATATATGTCGAAGACCTTCGCAAATCGCAATCCCAACTCTTCTGACCTTGGCCAGCCAAGTCGTTTCGTCTACCAGGTTTTTGATGATGACGGCACTGCCTCGTCGCTGCGACGAGAGGGCGAGGAGTGGATAGTCACCCCGATCGATGGAACCCGTACACAGATCAAGGTCCTAATTTCAAGAGAAGCAGGATCTCTCGTGGACCTGTGGATTCAACGCGTGCCAGCTGCCGGATCCGGAGCGGTAGTCAAAGAGCTCATACGAGTCCGACGTGAGGACGCAATTCGGTTAGCAGAGTTCTTTCGCCGTCTCATGCTCCTCGAACCCGACGGCGCCGATACCGGTATCAGGCTGGACGAAGAAACACTCTCCCAGCTGTTGAATAACCCCGAGTCGGCGAACCGGCTGTATGAAATGCAGGCCCCGGCCGTCCGCGCCCTTATCGCAGACGATGCGCACGCGCGGGATGTTGTTGCCCTCGCCGGTAGACGCGCGGCGCTCGAGCATTTTCGAAAAATGCTTAGCGACGACGCCTTCTTCGACTCGCTCGTTGAGGCGGGCAAGGGAAAAGAAGCAGTCTGGCAAGAGTTCTTTGAGGCCAATCCTTGGGTTTTAGGTGTCGGTCTCGGCACGCAGTTGTACACGTCGTGGTCAGAAGAGAAGCTGGAGCAGATCGTGAAAGGCCACTCCATTGCTGGGGACGGAAAGCGCGCAGACGCTTTGCTCCGCACTAGTGGGTTGATCCAATCCATGGTGTTCGCAGAAATCAAGCACCACCGGACACCTTTATTGAAGGGGGAATACCGCCCCAGCGTCTGGTCATTGTCAAACGATCTCGTCGGCGGTATCAGCCAGGCACAGGTTACAGTCCACCAGGCTGTCGCGGGAGTGGGTGAGCGAGTGGCTCAGCGAGATGCTGGTGGCTTCGAGATGGCGGACTTAACCTACCTAATCCGACCGCGTTCATTCCTGATCGTTGGAAGGCTTTCAGAGTTCCTGAACGATCGGGACCAGCACCATCCTGAAAAGATTCGCTCTTTTGAACTAGCACGGCGTCATCTTCAAGAGCCCGAAGTCGTTACCTTTGATGAGCTTCTAGCACGAGCGGAATGGATAGTCGACAACTCTGCCTGAACAAGGGCTTAGTCGTGGAGGACTGCTTGGTAAAGGTTGTGGTCTTGCCATTCCCCGGCAATTTGTAGGTACCGTGGAGCCATCCCGATCTGCCGGAATCCCGCCTTCAATAGCACCCGTTGCGAGCCGGCATTGTGCAGGAGAGTGCTGGCCTCTATGCGGTGAAGTCCGAGCTCGTCACGCGCCGTTTCGACGATCAACTGAACTGCCGCAGAGGCAAGCCCGCGTCCCGCGTAGGAGGTATCGACCCAGTAACCTAGCCCAGCACTCTGGAAGGGTCCGCGCACGATTCCGGCTAGGTTGAACCGGCCCACGAGGGTATCCTCGGCAAACAAACCCAAGGGATAGCCCTCGCCGGATTTCACCGCAACAAGGCGGTTAGCAATGTCCGAGGCTTGCCACGCCTCCGTGTAGTACTCCTCGGGACGCACCGGCTCCCACGGAGAAAGATACTCACGGTTGCGCACATACGCAGCGGCAAGCGCCGGCGCATCACTCGAGCGCAGTGTGCGCATGCTGACATTCTCACTAAGTTGACGAGGTTCAAACACCAATCAACAGTACCCGCCGCCTACTCCCGCTATGATTCCCGGTCAGGATTCCGTCTGCGGACAGTATCAGCAATCACGCTCCAACAGGAAAGATTCGTGGACTATCTCCTTTAGCCTTGGCTACGCTACAAGCGAGGCCGCCGCTGGCCGATCGGGGGGTCAAATGTCGTTGTCACTTCAGCCCGCAGGTGTGAAGGAGGCCGACGCATTGCCGATGCAGCCGATCGTGGCGCGCATCCGGCGTCTAATCGTGCTCGCTATGATCTCTGCACTTGGGTACAGCGCCTTTGCGACTGCGAGCAAGGGCTACTGCCCGGGCGGCGTGAATGCTGATGGCTCATTCATCGATGCGGCCGGTAACGCTACCGAGCTCGCGCCGAGCTGCATTAGCCTCACACTCCAACCGAGCGTCCTTATCTTTATCGGGATCTTCGCGATCGTGATCGGAGCACTTACCTTCGTACTCCGCCGGGCGCACGATGTTCCCGCCGCTCTGCGTTACCTCGACCGAGGCGCTGCCGCGGTCGTAATCCTGGTTGTCGCATCGGTCGCGATTAGCCAAATTTGGTTTGCGATGATCCCCATTACGGATTGGAATGGCGCAGGCCGATTCTTTTACCCATTCCCATTTGGTTCAGTCGATCTCGTCATCACTCCAATGCAAATTCAATGACCTTTCGAACGGATGGGTCAGGTGTCCGCATAAGGCCACTCAATGGACGCGAAGTGGCCATGATTAGGATCAGCGACAGTTGTCGTGGGCGAGCAGCTATGCCGCGATGTTCTGGCCTCGTCACTTCAAGTGCCACAGGCTGCGACCGCAGCTCGATAGACAGCGCGCACGTTGCCGAGATATTCCGCCTTCGTTAAGTTGCTGAGGGCGCCAGAAGTGGACCAGTTATTCTCGGCGGCATCGCTGGCGTCGCTGATTGAATAGCCGTCTCCGATGCGATCACATGTGAGGCGCATTGAGACGAGAAGTTGTTCGTCAGGTAGCCCGTCTACTCGCGAGTCGGGGTCTGATCGCAACGCGTGCAGGAACGCTTGTTCCTGATTTACACGTGTGAGGGACACGATCGCAGTGATGACGATCGCGACAACAGCGAGTGCGGCCACGATCGTGATCCATGTGCGTCGCTGGAGCGCTGGCGACGAAGCTGCCGAAGTGTGAGTTGGAGGCCGAACGGTCATGGTTCATCTTGGCGCAAATCCCAGTATCATCCTCGTCCCCTCGCACGGCTTGAAGGAAACACGATTTCACGCTTGACAGTGCCCGTTGATCGTCCCGCTTGAGGCCAGTTCTCGCTTTGGACGTCGATCAAGCGCGGGTGGCTCGACATCGATGGGTACGACCCAAGCGCGGTTCTCGAGCCCGGGACAAAGGTCCTCATCGACGCAAACAACTACAATCACCTCGCCGTGCATCCACCGCACTTGAAGTGGGCAACCATCATCGAAGTAGAGTCCCGCGATTTCGCCCCTGGTATTGCGTGAGAGCAGCCGACGGCAACGTCTATGGGGCGTAACGGGACTATTTTGTGCGAGCACGCTCAGATCTCTAGCCACGACACCGGTGTTGCCAAAGAATAGGCTCCTGGAGTCGGATCCTTGGCTGAGGGGTTGTTCGGCGTCACTCGCTGATCCGCTACCGGAACGTTGAGGCTGTTCCGCTGACCGTTCCGCTTGCGGGACGCCACTACAGGGCCACAGAACATCGCCATATTTCAACAAGAACCTCACCAACTAAATCTGGGGAGGGTTGCGCGCGATACTCAAGCATTCGCCCCTCAACGCCTTGAGCTCCGGGAGCGCTGCAGGATTGTCCTTAATGTTCAGAAGCGGAAGGTGCTTCCTGATGAGCGCCACCTCGAGCGGTCCGACTGGATCGTCGATAACCACGAACGAAACCAGCAGATGCTTGTCGATCCAGTCGACAATTTCCAGCCTGTCGTTAAGGGCAAACGTGTAGTTGTTCTGATTCACTTTGTCGCGCAGCGAACCCTGCTGCGGTCTGAAGCCGAGCACCGCACCGATAGTTCGGAAGAAGGTGCCGTGGCCACGTCCTCGAAGTTCCTGAAAGAGAAACCGTGTGTAAAGGCTTTGACTGGCCTTGCCGAGATAGATCAGATCGTGGCCGCGCTCGATGGCAAGCGATGTGAAGGGCTCAGGAAGGTCGACCCTCTCCACCATCTTGATGACGTAGAGCCCGGGCCGTGTCGGCACTAACGCGTCAATACCACCCGCACTCCTGAAGTTCTCGGCGGCGAGGAGGCGGGCCTCGAAGGCTGTCAAATCAAGCATCACAAGCAAACTCTATTGCCGGGCCACGACATCAGGATCGCGCAGCGCTCGGATCCATCGCGGGGATCGACGTGCGAACAAGGGCATCGGACAAGTCGCAGCTCCGCCGCCAGGACGGGGCGCCGTGCGCACCTTGCAGCCAAGAACTCTTCCATCTGTCAAGGGAGCACCGCCGTGATCGACATCATCCCCAATTCCACCGGTCTACCCGGCATTGAGCAACTGCGCATCATCGTCGGCGCAGTCATGACCGTGGGGCTGATCCTCTCCATCCTCGCTCTGATCGTGTCGGCGATCGTGTGGGGCTTCGGTGCGAACTCGTCCAACCCACACCTCGCCTCGCGCGGCAAGGTCGGCGTGCTCGTGTCTTGCGGTGCGGCGATCATCTGCGGCGCGTCGGTGACGCTGATCAACTTCTTCTGGACTGTCGGCCAGGCCGTCTGATCCGGCGCTGACAGCCAGATAGGAGCGGACGATGAGCGTATGCGACGTCCCCGTCATCGCAAATGTCTGCGATGCGGCCGGTGAAAGCGCCGCATCCCTGGTTGCTGCCCCGTTCGACTGGCTCGCCCAGGCGATGGGGCAAACCGCGGCGTGGCTCTTCAAGGCGGTGTGGGCGGTGTTCGACACCACGACCCTCGTCGACGTGACCGGTGCGGAGTACGTCGGTGTTTACAACATCCTGTTCGGCGTCGCCGTTTTCGTGATGCTGATCTTCTTCTGCCTCCAGCTCATCACCGGCCTCATCCACCGTGATCCCACCGCGCTCTCCCGCGCTGGAATCGGCCTGGCGAAATCAGTGCTCGGGTCGTTCATCGCGATCACGCTGACCGGGACGCTGCTGGAAGTCACCGACCAACTCGCGATCGGGATTGTGCAGGCCAGCGGCAACACGATGGAGGGTATGGGCGACCGCATCGCGCTGCTCGCCGGCGGATTGTTGACGATCAACATTGCGGCGCCTGGCGTCGGTTCGATCGTGACGATCTTCCTGGGCGGGCTCGCCATCTCAGCGGCGGCTGTCGTGTGGTTCACCCTGCTCATCCGCAAGGCTCTCCTGTTGGTGGCAATCGTGTTCGCGCCGATCGCTTTGGCGGGGTACTCGTGGGATGCGACCAAAGGATGGTTCGGCAAGTGGGCGGCATTCGTCATCGCGCTTATCTTGTCCAAGCTCGTACTCGTGGTGACCTTCTTGGTCGCCATCGCCCAGGTCTCCGCCCCAATCGAAGTTGACCTCGCTTCGGTCAGTGACCCGGTCGCCGGCATCGCGCTGATGTTCGTCGCCGCATTCGCCCCCTACCTGACGTACAAGTTCATCTCGTTCGTCGGGTTCGACATGTACCACGCGATGTCGAGCGAGCAGGAGGCCAAGTCGGCACTCAACCGGCCCGTACCTGTACCGCAGAAACCACAGGCCAGCGACGCGAAATCGGTGCTCGACGGCGGCAAGGGATCAGGCTCTGGCTCAGACGCAGCAGCTGGCGCACCGGGCAACGCGGCACTACATCCGCCCGCTGGAGGCGGTGGCGCTGCACCAACGGCCGACGGCGCGTCGGTCTCAACCGCAGGTGCGGGGGCGGGGGCAGGGTCGAGTGCCGCCACCGGTGGTGGAGCCGCTGCCGGCGCGGGGGCTGCTGCCGGCCCGATCGGCGTGGCGGCGGTCGTCGCGGCGAAGGTGGCTGAGGATGCCGCGACTGCTGGCCCCAAAGCCGGTACCGCCGTCGGAAACGTTGCTTCCGGACACGCCAATGCGGCAGAACCCGCTGTCTCGGCTCCATCTCTCGTCTTCACGCCGCTGACATGGCCCGCACCCTCGGTCCCCGCTCCGCGGTCGGCTGGCCCGGCCGCGGCTGCCGCAGCGATTCGACCACGAGGAGCGGAGTAGCCGATGGCCAGTAATCACAAGGCGACCGGTTTGCATCCGCTCAGCCCAGTGCAATTCTCGCGGCTGACGAAGCGGGGCGTGCTGCTCGGGCTCTCGCTGGCACAGCTGGTTGTCCTCGCCGTTGGCATCTTCACCATCGTTGCCGCGCTGTATGCCGGTGGCGGCCTGCTCCTGATGTGGTCGGCACCGATCTGGGGGCTGTGCCTGCTGCTCGCAGCGGTATCGATCGGCGGGCGCAAGCCTATTGAATGGCTGCCGCTGGCAGCGCGCTGGATGTGGCGGGTGAGTCTGGGCCAGCTCGTCTACCGCCGTCGCGTCGTCAAGCCCCGGCCGGCCGGAACACTCGCTCTGCCCGGAGATGCCGCCGCCTTGCGGGAGTTTATTGACCCGGAGACTGGCGCAGCGATGATCCATGATCCGCATGCTGGCACCCTCACCGCGATCGTCGGGGTCACGCATCCGGCATTCGTCCTGCTCGACCCGGGCGAGCAGGATCGCCGCGTTGCGTCCTGGGGGCGGGTGCTTGCGACCGCGTGCCGGTCGGGACGCATCGCCCGGATGCAGATCTCCGAACGCACGCTGCCCAACTCGGGCAGCGGGCTCGAAGAATGGTGGGCCACACACGGTACCGACGACGGCTCGTGGGTCGCGACTACCTACAAGGAGCTGATCGATCGTGCAGGGCCGGCAGGCGAACGACACGCCTCCACGATCTCTGTTGCACTCGACATGAAGTCATCCGCCCGACAGATTCGGGCGGCCGGCGGCGGCCTGCGAGGGGCAGCCGCAGTTCTCCGACAGGAGATGACGACGCTAACCACCGCGCTGCGCGCCGCCGACCTCTCTCCGACCGGGTGGCTCTCCCCCGTTGACGTCGCGGTCATCCTGCGTTCGGCCTACGACCCCGCCGCCGCACCCGCCCTCGAGCGGCACGGTGACCTCGGTGGTTCCCTGGCTACGGCAGGCCCTGTTGCGGTCACCGAAACCTGGGACCGGCTCCGCTCAGATTCAGCGTTCCACACCGTGCTGTGGCTGTCGGAGTGGCCGCGTTCGCTCGTCTACCCGGGGTTCCTCGCTCCGGTATTGCTCTCGTCGGGCATCCAGCGCACGTTCTCACTCATCTGCACACCGATCCGTGCCGACCAGGCCGCGCGCGACATCCGCAAGAAGAGAACCGAACTCATCTCCGACGCCGCGCAACGCGCGAAGATCGGTCAGATCGAGGATGCCCAGCAAACAGCCGAGTATCAGGATGTGCTCCAGCAGGAGTCTGACCTCACCGCCGGGCACGGCGTGCTTCGATTCACCGGCCTCATCGCGGTCGCTGCACCGACAACTGCCGAGCTGGATGCTGCCGTTGCCGCTATCGAGCAGGCCGCCGTCCAGGCGTCTTGTGAAACGCGCCGCCTCGTTGGCCAGCAAGCCCAGGCGTTCACCGTTGCCGCGCTGCCGCTGTGCCGGACGGTTTGACTATCCGACACTGACTGTCAGTCGCCCTGCTCCTCCCTGGGCGCTCAAGACAGCAAAATCGCTCGTTGGACGGGAATGCGCGACCGGATGATCCGATCGTCGGCAGCAGATCGAAGTGCAGCACAAGTTCGAAGCTGGCCATGCAAGAATCCAAATGGGCATTGCCCCGGACACCTGCTCACCTCACCCCGCTGAGGCCGAGCGGGTGCTCTGCAGACAGTAGGGAAGTTGGACTCTACGTCGCTAACTCGACTGTCTCTTCGTCGCTATTTCGGTGAACGGTTGCGCTTTTGAAGTCGTCGACTTATCCACAGCCTCTGGGAGCGAGCGGGGCAACGTCGTCACCGCTAATAAGCTGACCCCCACAATATGCGAGGGGAATTTCTCATGCGCAACATGCTCACCCTGAACGTCTGCTTTTTTGGGTCTGCTGTCCTGCTTCTGGCTGGTTGCACCGCATCGGGCGGTACCGGTGCCGAGGACGGGGTGAGCGCTGCCGATTGGGAGAGCACGGCAAGCCTTCTCTGGAAAAACGCTGACGTGCTCCTGAGCGCGACGAGGGTCGAATCGGAGGTCGCTCTGGCGTACGTGGCTATGGGCGACGGAAACGAGTTCGTCGTTGCACGCGATGCACGCACGGGACGTGAGTTTTGGCGTCAGCAGGCAATCCCCGGCATCAATGCTGCTGGGGTTGAGCATCAGGTTGCGATCGTAGAGGACGGGAACACGCAGACCACCGCATTTCTCGTCCCGACGGACGACTCCCAAAACCATATCTGGGGAACACTGTCCGTCGTTGACGTCGCGACCGGCACAGCGTTGTCACCCTCGTTGAGTTCGCAGTCGGTGTGGAGCAGTCGGCCCAAGGAATGCATCGATACCTTCTGCATCACCGGCCGGGTCGAGGGTCAGGACAAGAACGGTCTACTGATGTACCGCTCCGAAGAGGGAGGAAGTCTTAGCGTTGCGCAGGGCGCAGGAATTCCGTATCTCGACGGTGGCCGCTTCTTGGGCAACTTCGTCTCCTCGTCAACCACGACCGGCCTGGAGAGGCTCAACTTCGGCGAGAATGGCCGGATCACCTGGAGTCGGCCGTACACGGACGTCTTCGGAGAAGGCACCTCATCCGACGGGGGCTGGGCTTGGATCGACGACGAGCTGGACATTCCGCTCGTCGGCGTCGGGTACACGTATACAGATCAGGACCTGTCGAAGCCGTTCGATGGCGAGTACGACATGACCGAAACCAGACTGGTCGGTCTCGACAGAGATACGGGCGCAACCATCTGGCAACACGACGGCCTCGTCCCGTGCCCAGGCCTGGGCTCGGACATGACATATTCCGACGGGATTGTCGTTGCATGTCGTGTGAACTCGGGCACACAGGCCTTCCACTGGGATGGAACGCAGGCCACCGAAGTGCATTACTCGAACACAGACGTCGACCTTGTCGGCGTCAATCCGGAGAGCGGCGAGATCACGTGGGATCTGGCGTTGGGGAGCGACCTTGCGAACGTCGCATCTGCGTCCTGGGGTGGCCGCGCTTTCGCAGTCGGTGACGTTCCAATCGTCACTCTCGACGGCACCGCTTCTGTTGTTGACAGGGCTACGGGCGCAGCCGAGCCAGTGCCCGCGAGAGCTGTTCTCTTGTGCGCGCAGAAGCTAGAGAAGGTTCCCCTGTTGGGGGCGTGGAATGACGGCAAATCGTTCAAGTACCCAGCAGCAACCGTATTTGCCCCATGCTCACCCACTGGTGAAATCCTCGAAGATGGAACGGTATCCGTTGGCACTCTTGCCGCGTCAGGCTACGACACGTCGGTGATCAACATCGTGAATCTGAGCTCTGGCGTGACTGCGTTCGCACCCAAGAAGCCGTAGGCAACCCCGCATGCCAGCGGACAAGACAACCACATAGAAGACCTCGCGCACGTGAGCAAGCGGAGGCTCGTGGAACTCGTCAAGGTGCCATTCGCGGGGGTACTGACGAGGTTGTGCCTGCGACTGGTCGTGAAATACAAGACCAACGCGAGCGGACGGAGCTGCGCTGCCATCCACTGGGGCCACGAAGCGCACCTGCTTGACGAACACAACCGTCGAGGAGGACTTATGCCCACGTTCCACGATCCCGTCGCCGATGGAGACGAAGCCCGAGAGGCGATGCGCGCGCTGGCTCACGCCACACGGGCGTTCGAAGACCCCACACAGACCTATGACGTGATCGGCAACCTAATCGCCGCTGTCCGTTCATTGCGACAAGTGCTCGAGCAAGTCGCCGCCACCCATCTGGACCATCGAGATCGGGCACTCACCGGCGCCGGGGACAGCGTGGCCGGCGCCGCTGACGCACAACGCGCGGCGAACGCGCTGCAAGACTCGGCCTGGCACCTCGGCTTTGTTGAAATCAATCTGGATGCTGCCTCGCAGCATTCGGGGCGAATTGTCTGGCAGACACCCCTGACCCCAGCGAGTCCTCACCGTGCGGTCGTCACCGAGCTTGCAGCCCGACTCGGAACTGCGGCCCCGTTTTCTCGCCCACCACAGGGGCCCCCGCGGCGAGGGATGTCGCTGTGATCGGCGACGGCGAGAATGGTCGCTTGCTCTCGACTGTTCTGGTCGGGCCTGCCGGTGAGCGGCGGCGTGCACGCAAAGGACGTCGCCGGGCGGCCGCACGCCTCTCGACCGAGAATCGCAAAGAGCGACAGGCAAAGGGGCGGGTGCGCTGGGAAGCCGAGCGCGCGGAAAAACGCACCACCCGCTATCTGCCAGCCTCCGGTGAGTCGGGCGCCGCGACGTTGCGCACGCCAGGCCGGTTCCGACTACCGAGGCATCAGGACACTTCGGCGACGCTCGCGGGTGCGTACCCGTTCCTGGCCGAAGGCGGGCTGGGCTCGCAGGGCGTGTTTGTCGGGCAAGACCTCTATTCGGGTGCGTCGTTCGTCTACGACCCGTGGGTGCTCTACTCCCGCGGAGTCATCACCGCGCCCAACATCGTTCTGGCAGGGATCGTCGGCTCAGGCAAGTCATCGCTGGCGAAGTCGCTGTACACACGGTCAATCCCGTTCGGGCGACGCGTCTACGTGCCCGGCGACCCGAAGGGCGAGCACACCGCCGTCGCCAAGGCCGTCGGCGGCCAATCAATCATTCTCGGGCACGGGATGTCGAACCGCCTCAACCCGCTCGATGAAGGCTACCGTCCCTCCGGGCTCTCCGAAGCGGAGTGGGCCAGCCAAGTCACGTCACGGCGCCGGGATCTCATCGGCGCGCTCGCCGAGACGGTGCTCGACCGCGGACTCACCCCGCTGGAGCACACCGCGGTCGACATCGCCCTCGTGGACGCGGTGCGTACGGCCGACGTGCCGATTCTGCCGATGGTCGTCGAGCGCATCCTCGCTCCCAACACCATCGATGACGCCGACGGCCGACTGACTGAGGACGGGAGGATGCTGGGGCACGCGCTGCGCCGCCTGGTCGCCGGCGACCTTCAGGGACTATTCGACGGCCCCTCGACGGTGAGATTCGACCCATCACTGCCGATGGTCTCGCTCGACCTGTCGCGAGTGGCGGAGAACTCCACGCTCGTGGCGGTGCTGATGACGTGCTCGTCGGCGTGGATGGAGTCGGCACTGCTCGATCCGAATGGCGGTCAACGCTGGGTCGTGTACGACGAGGCGTGGCGGTTGATGTCGCATCCGGCTTTGCTGCGCCGGATGGACGCCCAGTGGCGGCTCGCCCGGCATTACGGCATTTCGAACATGCTCATCTTCCACAAACTCACCGACCTGGACAATGTGGGCGACCAAGGCTCGGCGATGCGGGCACTGGCCTCGTCGCTGCTGGCTAATGCTGAGACGCGCATTATCTACCGGCAGGAGGCCGATCAACTCGGCTCGACCGGCACTGCGCTGGGCCTCACCGGAACCGAGCAGGCACTCCTGCCCGGCCTCGGCACCGGACAAGGGCTGTGGCGGATCAAGGACCGCAGCTTCGTCGTGCAGCACCAACTGCATCCGGCGGAGCTCGCGCTGTTCGATACGACGAGCCGCATGACGGATGGTGTGCGATGAGCCGCCCGCACCCGCGTTACCGGCACACCCCGTCACCGGATGACGGCGAACTCATCGTAGAGGTACCGGTGGCGCTCCCGCTCGTCGTGATGACGATCCGACCGGATGCGACGATGACCGTCACCGTCGACGGCCAACCGTATGAGCCGCCACCGTTCGGCCCGTCGTGGGGGCGTTCCTCATTCGCGAAAATCCTCGATGAGCTGACCAGGCAACGCCGCTGCCCGATCCGAGTAGAGGTCCACGAGGCCGACGGAACAACATTCACCGACATCATTACCCCGCCCGCACACCGCCACCGCGCACTCGTTCCAGCCCTAATGCTTGAGCCGACGCCGGAGCTGCCCGCTCGCCCAGCACCTGACACGGCCCCGCGCTCTCGGGCGTTCGTGGCCGTCAGTGGCGCAGGATTCGTTCCCGGCGAAGATGTGGCCGTTGCGGTGATCATCGCGCACACTGACGCCGACCCCGACGGCTCCGCCCGGGCATTCCTTACCCCAGGCGCTCGAGCTCTAAGCACCGAATCCGAAGTCATCCTGCTCGGACGAGTCTCGGGCACGTTCACGCTCGGCCATCCGCGATGAGGGGCTCGGCGCCCGGATCAGGCGCCTACGGTGACGAACTGACCAATCTCGCCCTGGGTGGGCTCGTGGCCGCAATGCTGCTGGCCGGGTTGCTGCGCGTCGCGGGAAACGTCACCGCCTGGGCGACCGGAATCGCACAGCCGACAGCGGGATTGGCGGGCGGGCTCGGGGTGCTGTTCCATGCCGCGAAGCCCGGCACCGCACTCGGGATCCCGGAGCTGAATCCGGTCGCCTACTGGGTCATCGCAAGCATCCTCCTCGGCGTCGTAGGAACGGCAGCCTGGTGGGTCTGGCGACTGTTCCGGGAACAGGGCAGACGAACAACGACGGACCCGTCCCGCATCGTCGGAACCTCCACCCGCGCCGATGTCACCCGCACAGCATCCGATGCTGCGCTGCTCCGCCGAGCGAGCACGTTACGACCGTCGCTGGACAAACCAGTCGCTGCCGATGTCGGCTACCGGCTCGGCACATCGCACGGGAAACGGGTGTGGGCGAGCGTGGAAGACTCGATCCTTCTCATCGGCCCGCCGCGCTCCGGCAAGGGCACGCACATCGTCATCAACTCGATCCTCGACGCCCCCGGCGCCGTCGTGACAACGTCAACCCGCCCCGACAACCTCACCGCGACATTGCGGGCGCGTGAGCGGCGTGGTCCGGTCGCGGTGTTCGACCCTCAGCACCTCGCCGACGGCCTACCCGCAGGCCTGCGCTGGTCTCCCGTGCGGGGCTGCGACGACCCGCTCACGGCGATGATCCGGGCCACCGGCCTGGCCGCCGGCACCGGACTCGGCGGTGGCGGTGTGGACAACGGAGGATTCTGGGAGGGCAAGACCCGCACCGCACTCCAAGCCCTGCTTCATGCCGCCGCCCTCGATCATCGGCCACCGTCCGAGCTGTTTCGGTGGACGCTCGACCCCTCGGCGGCAGCCGATGCTGTGGCGATCCTGACCTCGAACCCTGCGGCGGCGATGGGGTGGGCCGAGTCTCTAGAAGCGATGATCCAGTCCGACCCGCGTACTCGCGACTCCATCTGGCAAGGCGTCTCCCTCGCCCTGTCCGCCCTCGCGGACCCGCGGGTGCTCGATGCGGTCAGCCCCCGCGAGGATGAGGACTTCGATCCTGGGACGTTCCTCCGCGAGTCGGGCACCCTGTACCTGCTGGCGACCGGCGCCGGAGCCGGCGCGGCATCGGCGCTGGTCGCGGCGTTCATCGAAGACCTCGTGGAGACCGCCCGACGGATGGCGGCCCGGTCGGCCGGCGCGCGCCTCGACCCGCCCGTGCTGTTCGCCCTGGACGAGATCGGCAACCTGGCACCGCTGCCGTCGCTACCTGTGCTCATGGCGGAGGGTGGTGGCACCGGCATCACGACGATGCCGGTGCTGCAGTCCCTCGCCCAGGCGCGGGAGAAGTGGGGCGACAACGCCGCCACCGCCATCTGGGACGCCTCGATCATCAAGATCATCCTCGGCGGCGCATCCAATTCCCGTGACCTCCAAGACCTCACCAGCCTCATCGGCGAGCGGGACGAGATCACCGATTCGCAGACCGTCGGCGACCGCGGTTCCCGCTCCGCACAACGTTCCGTGCGCCGGGTCGCCGTGATGCCTCCCGATGTCGTCCGCATGTTCCCCTACGGCACCGCCCTGGTCCTGCTGCGTTCCGCACCGCCGATCGTGACGCGGATGCGGGAATGGACCACGCGTCCGGAGGCACGTGACCTCCGCGCCGATCGCGCCGGCATCGAGGCGATGCTGCGCCAGGGGTGACGTTCGGGAGGCCGTGCGCACCTGATCGATAGGAACGGGCTCCACCGGGGGCCGTGTAACAGACAAGGAACTAATCTGATGGCCATCCGCACCCAGGAGTCCCTGTCGGGATTCATCGCATCCGACCCACAGCTCTCGTTCACCTCCAAAGGCGACGCCAAGTTCTACGCTCGAGTCGGACGCGAGCACTACGTTCGCCACGACGACGGCAGCTTCACCCAGGACGAGACGAGCTTCCACGACCTGGTGATGTACCGACGCAGCGCCGAGCGAGCGTATGAGCAGTTCGCCAAGGCCGACAGTTTCATCGCCGAGGGCTACATCCACCCGTACTCCTACGAGAAAGACGGCCAGACCGTCACCGGTGAGGAGTTCGTCGCCAAACGGCTCGGACACGACGTCGCCCGCACTATCTACACCGTCGACCGCACCCGCCGACAAGCCGCGGGCGTTGAGCCGGCTGCGGGCATCGCGCCGGCCGCAAGCGTCGAACAGGCTACCGGGCAATCTGTTGCCGAACCGATTGGGCCTCCGCCGGCTGCGGCCTCCACGCCCGTTGCTGCACTCGGGCTCTGAACGGGAGATCGAACAATGCGTAACAACGACAAGACCCCGCCGGTCGACGAGCGCACCGAGGCCACCGTCGGCCGAGTCGCCGAAGCCCCACGCGCGGATAGCCCGGAGTCCGACGAGCCTGAGCCCGTCATCCTCGACGACGCCGACGCCTTTGGTGACCAGTCGTTGCCTGAGCCGCCGCACCCGGTCAATTGGAATCTGCTCACCGCCACCGAGGCCGAGACCGAGTGGCTGGAGTTGAACGCCTGGGTGAACTGGTTGCGCCGCACCTACGGACTCGGCGCAAATACCATTCCCCCGTCCTGGCACCGCCACCCCGAGCTGGTCTGGGAGCTGTCGGCACTGCACCTGCACTGGTTATCCGCGTATGACCCCGAGCAAAATGGCTCCGCCCCGCTGGGCTGGCACCGCGACTTCTCGGATGCCCGGCAACGTTTGCGCGACTGGGTGGCCGCATGCGGAGCCCGCCTGGACCGTGACCGGCCGACGCGCCAGACAAGCTGGCCCGGCGAAAATCCGGTGCTCACGGTCGAGGACACGGCAATCGCTGATCGTGACGACGACTTCGTGCAGTTCGTGTTTGAGGATGTTGCGCAACGCCGTGCAGCCGAAGACGCGTTCTACGCCGATCTGGCCGCGGAGGCCGCTGCCGTATCTTGACTGCCGGTAGTTCACGGGGATGCGGAGACATCGCCGGAAATTCCGTCAAGTCCCTCGGCGTCAGGAATTGGCTCGTCGGCGTCATCGCGTGTCCCGGCGGGATTGTGCTCGACCCGTTTGCGGGGACTGGGACGATTCTAGGGGCATGTGCGCGGGCGTGCGTGCAATAGGTGGGGATTGAGCGGCAGGAAGCGTTCCTGCCACTGTCCGAGAAGAGGATGGCGACACTGGGCTGACGTTCTGCGTCGTTAGGCAATGGCCCGGCCTCCAGGGCATTTCTTCGTCCTCAACTACCAGACGAGTGTCTCATCCAGTATTGTCGCTGTCTCGTCACTCACCAGTTCATCTGTAACCACGTAGTGTGCCCTCGTGATTCCCTCATTTGCGTGGCCAAGAAGTCGCGAGGCCAAGCCGATCCCTCCGCGACGTTCGACGAGGGTCGCAGAAGTCCGACGGAAAATATGAGTCGTGAACTCCTCAACAGGAATGTCGGCATCTCTCATCGCCTCGATGTTCCCCTTCAGAAAGGTTCGCATCAGCCGTTCAAAATTGCTAACACTAAAAGGCGCACCAGATCTGGTAGCGAAGAGAAAATCATCTGGCTTCGGCCCCGCCTCGCTGAGTCTCGACCGCACCGCCTCCACGGCCAACTTTGGAAGGTGCACCCTCCGTTTCTGACGTTTGTGCTTGGGTGAGTTCTTCCGAGTCAACCCGTCCTTTCGAGTCTGAGTGAGAGTGCTCGCAATATGAATCGTTGGCTTGTCAGCGAGCAGATCCACATCGCGGCGCCGGAGAGCGAGAACCTCCCCAATGCGCGCACTTGTGCCGATCATGATGAACATTCCATCCTCAAGCTTCGACACATCAGGCCGGGTTCCCCCTTTACTGCGGTCGGTCTTCCACGAGCGCATGAGGTCACGCACGATTCCAATTTGTTCCGGCAGTAGGAACGAGTCCTTCTTTTCGCTCGTCGGCAGGTCCTGAGCATCGCGGACGGGGTTGGAGGCCATTACCCCGACGCGGACGGCGGTCCCGCATACCTGACTGAGGATGCCCCTGGCTTTGCGTGCATCGGAGGGAGAGCGTGACTTTAGGATTCGACGGAGCACAGAATCACACCGTGGCACGTTGAAATCCATGAGCTGGATTGATCCGCACATTGGTACGACAATGAGCCGCACCGAGTTCTCATACGCCTCAATTGTCGTTTGGGTTACGCGGTCGGCAGTTCGTTTCTCCTCTAGCCAGACACCGCACGCCTCAGCAATTGTGGATTCACCGCTGAGTAGAGGCACGTCCTCCCCGTTGACAACCGTGTTGAAATAGGCCGTCATGCGCTCAACGGCCTCATCATTTGAAAATCCAGTGATTCGTGGACGGTAGAGCCGACCTGCTCCGTCACGGAACCTGGCTCGGGCTTGAAACTTCCCGCCCGCCATGGATATCACGGTGATGTTTCCAACGTCACCAAATGGTTTCCGCGGCCTAGCCACGGGACTTGACCCACGCTTTCACATCGACCAGGTCGTACCGAACGTGGCGACCGAGCGTCACAAAAGGCGGGCCCTTCTTGTTGTGGCGCCAGTCCTCTATCGTGCGGACAGGGATCTGGAGCAGCTCGGAAAGCTGCATTTGGGTGAGGTATTCAGGCTGATTGTTATCCATGCCAGGGAAGTACGCAGGCAGTTCCCGAAACCGTCCGTAACGTCGAGAAGCTATACCGTACCGTCTTCTGCAAACGAGGGTTTTCGGCGCATTTCGGGAGTTAACGACAACGTTTTCGACAATATGAGCGGAAATGCTTGGTGTGTCAAACATAAAAAACCCCTTGTTTTCCGCGGAAAACAAGGGGTCTGAGGGTGCACCCCCCCGGACTTGAACCGGGAACCCACTGATTAAGAGTCAGTTGCTCTGCCAATTGAGCTAGAGGTGCGTGTTGTTTCTTTCAGCTTGCGCTGTCCGAACCGAGATCAACAATAACATCAGGCGTATGCCAGATGCCAAATCGTTGAAATGCCGGGCGCGTCACGCCTGAATCACTATCGTGGAGAGTGTGACCGAACCTTCAAATTTCACCCTCTCCGACGATCTCGCACTCGCTCTCCAGCTGGCCGATGCGGCCGATGCGATCTCGTATTCGCGCTTCACGGCGATGGACCTAGTTGTCACGACAAAGCCTGACCGCACACCCGTGACGGATGCCGACCAGGCCGTCGAGCGGGCCATCCGTGCCGGCCTGGCCGAAGCGCGCCCCGAGGATGGCATTCTCGGCGAGGAATATGGCACCGAAGGTTCAACACAGCGGCAGTGGATCATCGATCCGATCGACGGCACTGCCGGATTCTTGCGCGGGCTGCCGATCTGGGCCACCCTCATCTCGCTCGCCGTCGACGGCGTGCCCGTTGTCGGGGTCGTCAGCGCGCCGGCACTCGGCAAACGCTGGTGGGCGACGACCGGCGGCGGTGCGTGGATGAGCGACGAGCGCACGCCCGATGCCGCCCCCGTGCGATTGCAGGTCTCGGCGGTCTCCGAACTCGCCGATGCCTCGCTCAGCTACAACAGCATCCAGCAGTGGGATGTTGCCGGTCACCTGGAGCCGCTCATCGCGCTGTCACGCCAGGTCTGGCGCACGCGCGCCTACGGCGACATGTGGTCGTACATGATGCTGGCCGAAGGACTCATCGACATCGCCGGCGAGTTCGACCTCAAGCCCTACGACATGGCCGCGCTCGTGCCGATCGTGCAGGAGGCCGGCGGGCGCTTCACGTCGGTCGACGGGCAGGATGGGCCCTGGCACGGCAGCGCGCTGGCCACCAACGGATTGCTGCATGAGGCGACGCTCGACGCGCTGGGTATCGCGGCACCGGGCCTCGGCGCCTAGCTGCCGACATCCCATTTCGCGGGTGAAAGATCGCGGGGCCTCAGCGCCCGAGCCGGTTTTCACGCATCGCGAAGTACCGATTCGTTGCCCTGAGCCGAGGGAGAAAGTCGCCTAGCGCAGTGTCTTCGTTCTCGTAGGTGGTGTCGTAAATCGCGTTCGCTCGCTCGTCGGTCGAATACACGCGCCACGAATTGCCGACCTGCACGATTCCGACCTCGTCCGCACGCGGCGCGCGGCCTTCGTACCAGTTGAGGTGAGTGAGTTCCTCAGAAGAAATCACTCTCTCGACTTCAGACTTCAACCCTTGGCTCATTTCTTCGTCTCCCATTCGAGGTAGCACTCCCCCACGAAACGTGGACTCACTCGACCAGCACGATCATCGTCACCCGTGGAAGTAGTTGAACCCCCAGCGCCATCCAAGCGCATCTGCCGCTCGCTCGTCGAGATCAGGACGAATTTCTGCCAGTCGCACGCGGAACGGCTCCCACATGCTTCCGTCGACTGCCTCTGAGCGCGCGAGTTCGATGCGATCCGAATCGGCAAGCGCGTGACGTACCTCGCTCAGCAGCTCGTCAGCATGCTCCAGATCAATCTCGCGCACGGCATTCTCGTCCGCGGTTGGGATTGTCACGCGACCCTTGCCGACGTACGCGATGATTGCATCCGTAAGCAGCTGATCCGTCATCGTCATTTCAACACCCCTCACATTCCTCAACGATTCTCGGCACGCTCAACCAGGAATCGCCGCTGAGACCTAACAGTGGTCGCTGATGTACTTCGCGACCGCCTCCATGTCGTCGGTCATCGTCGTCGACTCTTGAAGAAGATCCGACCCCATCAGAGTGCCACCGGCCGGCAACGCCTCAGCCTCATCCCGGATTCTCTCGTAGTGCCCCTTTACGGCGTTCCACTCGTCAGCGACCTCCGCAGGAGGCGTCGAGTCCCCCAGCGCATCAAGTTTGTCTGACACAGCCGGAAGCAAATCTTCCTTCGGCACCCAGATCTGCACGAGACCAATCGTCGCGGCAGTTCCACCGGCCTCTTCGAATGTCGAACACATCGCTGCGACCTCGGGGCTCGATTCAGCACCACAACCAACTAGCGCCGGCACCGCCAGCAACGCGATGGCTGCCGCCGAAACGATACGAACTCTACTCATCTGATATTTCCCTCTTGTTGTGGCTCAAATTCAGCCGGTTCAGCAATCCGCACCCATTGGTCACGCAACGCGATGAACCGTTGGCACTACTCCAAGGCGACTTCCTCCACATTGCTGAATTCCCATTTGACAAGAGTCTTCAACGCCGCTCCCGATGCAAGCTCGTTCAAAAGAAATGGCACCCGAACCGTCTCGCCAAGTCCCGCTCTGTTTCGCTCCGTCGCACCGTCGCCCCAAGAACCGCACTGAAATGACGTTCAATCTATTTCAGCCCGAAGAGCGGCCTTCCCTCTGGATCAAGAAAAGACTCACGAATCTCTGCAAGTGAGCCTGAGCAGTAGACCGAAGCGGCGACCGCAGGATGGAAATCTCTTCCGTAAAGCTTGAAGACTCCCAGAATTTCACCATTCAGCACAAGCTCTTCTCGACCCGCGTTCTCGCCCTCCGTTACGGCGTGGAGAGAAGCTCCGGAGGCGAGTTCCTTGGCCCGAGTCGGAAGTCGGACGTCTCCAGAAATGCCAGAACGGCTCCTGACGATATTTCCCACATCTGCGGTGAAATGATGCTCAATCACCTCCAGCGAAGCAGCATCAAATTCCCAGCCCTCATCTCCACCACGATCTGATCTAGTGACACGGATCCAGCCGCCTTGAATCTCAGCGAGAAAATAGACCCACTCACCACCCCGTGGTGCAATCGCAATCCGATCAGAATCGGATCGGCCGATCGTGTGATCGGCGCGACGCAGCCATTCGATGAACTCCGGGCGAAAGTCTTCAACGTGGATTGTCATTTCAGAAAGTCTCCCAGTTGGTCAAGCGTCAGCGTTTCCATCTTCCCGTTCACCATTTCAAGGAATCGGACCTGTAATCCGCCACCTTCCCGACCAAAGGCAGGCGCGATCCGGGATATCTCGATCTGGATGCCAGCCGCCTTCAACTTCGCTGCCGCGTCGGGCGTGAATGAATACTCATAGTAATTCTGACGGAGTGAGGAAACCGGCAGGCCGCGCTGCTCAAACGAGGCGGCCTTCCCATCCTGCACCAGACCCAGGTACTTTCCATTCGGCGGACCGATGCGGTCAAACTGCGTGCCGTAGTCCTTGACGAAAGCGACCGGGTCTGTGTATGTCACCCTCGTGCCGGGCACGACACCATCGAATGACGGATAGCGATCCCAGTTGCCTTCGTTGCCCTGCACGAACCGCTCGTCATACTCGGGTTTCTTGAGCGGTGTCCCGTCGGGATGGGAGCCGTAGGGAGCATCGGGGTCCGAAACGAGGTCCCAGGTCTTCTCGTTCAGGGCAGTATCAGGGTTTTGCACGAACTCCCCAGTCTCTTCATCGATGACCTTTTCAGGCCGAGTCGGATATTCACCACTGTCGCCGTGGTTGGTGAAGACCTGTCCGTCTCCGCCGTCAGGCCTCGGGTTGCCCTCGGCCTCGACCGGTGCCTTCGTCCAGCCCTCACCTGCGTCGGCATTCGAGTCAACGGGGCCATGTCCAGAAGTACCACCAGCATCCTGGCCCGGAGCTCCGTCGCCCGCGGGCGTCGTCTCGCCCGGTGCCGAATCCCCCTGATCCGGGTGACCACCCGGCGTCGCGTCACCATCAGGCCCATCAGTGACCGGCTTTTCTGAGCCAGATCCGTCAGAACCGTTCGGCTTCTCGGCATCCGGCTGCTCCGAATGGCCGGGCTTCTCAGAGCCAGGCCCGTCAGAACCCGGCTTTTCTGAGGTGCCGTGCCCACCGTTCGGGGCATCCGCACTCGGGCCATGACCGCCACCCGGCGTGAGATCCGGCTTGGTGACATCGACATCGGCCTTCTTGAGGGTGTCCTCAAGATCGTCCAGAGCCTTCTCGAACCGCGGACCACTACCGCCGTCGAGCTTCAGAACGTCCATCAGGTGCGTCAGCGCACTGCCGACCTTTGTTCCGGCCCCGCCGACTGCGTCGAGAACCACCGCACCGCCCTTGCCGAGCAGCACACTCGCATGCTCGACCAGCGACGCCACCCGCGCACCCAACAGGCCGGCCTTCGCCGCTCCGCCCACGGCACCGGCACCGGGAATGAAGAAGCTGCCGACATTGAACACGATCGCGCCCGCCGCCTTCGACGGGTTCTCCTGCCACGCCTCCGGCGAACCAACCAGACCCTCGACAACCGCGACCTGACGATCCAGAACACCCTGGCCAAACTCCTGCGCCCACGAGCCCTTCGGCGCCAGATTCGCCAGCAACGGCACCGCCGGCCCAATCAACGCGATCGCGCCGAGCGTCGTCGCCATCTCAACCCACGTCGACCCCGCGTTGCCCCAATCCCCCCAATCGCCGGTCTCGGGATTGTACGAAATCAGTGAGCCCAGCCCCGCAACGGTCGAATAGAACGCGTCGTCAAATCCGTCGTTGAACGACTCGTAGCACGAACGGTCGCCGTTGCCCGTTGCACCCCACGGGAGGTCGCCCGCCGCATTCAACTGCTCAATGGTGATCGCCGATTCCGGCACCACACACACATCGGTGCGCAGACCATTGAGCGTGTTCACACACGCCGCCCGCGCCTCATCGAGCAGAACCACCTGCGTGTTGACCTCGGCAAGCAACGCATTGTTCTCGTCGACCCACGGCTGGTACTTGTCCCACGCAATATGAGCGGGACCCATATCCGCGAAATCGGTGAGCAGGATGCCCCCGATCAGTCCGCTGTCCCACGCGGGATGGTTCGAATCCCAAATATCAACCGTGATGCCGCCGTGGGCCTTCGTGACAAAAGTCTCGGCACGCTGCTTGATATCGACCAGCTTCGTGCGAATCGGTTCCACCGTCTCGGCGAGCGTCGACAGCGCAGACCCAATCGAGGTGATCTGATCGCCGAGCGTGGTGGTCTCCGTCCCCACCGGAGTCATCACGGCGAGCAATGTACCCGACTCGGGCGCCGAATACACCGCCGAGAGTCCGCTCCACTTCGTCAGCACAGCAGCGCCCTGGTCGCGAACCGACCCAGCAGCCTTCGTAAAATTGGTCGCCGCCGACGCAATCACACCGGGCTGAATTGTCAGCCCCGGAATCGCCGACGGCTCAATCAAGGTAGACCCCACGAACTACCACCCCCCTGAAACTGAATAACTAAACATTGAAGAATGAGAAATCGCCAGAGGCAGATGCTGCGACCGCAGCCCGTTGGGCATCCGCCGCCATCTTCTCGTCGGCATTGGTGTAGCTGGCCGCAGCCGAACTGGCTCCCAGCACCCCTGCGGTAATGCGGTTGCCGACGTTCGTGAAGCGACTCGCCTCGCTCGACAGCACACCGGCGACCGCCTCGGCCACGCCGGGAAGCCCCGGAAGCCCACCCATCAGTTCCTCTTGCGCAGCGCTCACCGAGCCGAAGGCCGTTCCGAGCGCATCCGAGGTGGTGCGCACGTCGCTCAGCACGCCGAACACGGCCGACGTGTCAATACTCCACTTGCTCATGCAGGCACCCCATTCACGAAAAGCTCGCCGCCCACTGCCTTGGCGATGTTGTGAGCGACCTGTACGCCGACCAGACTGTCCGTCGGCCCATACGCCTCGGTCCAATAGCTGTGCAGCGCGGTCGGCGTGACCGGGAGAAGACGATCGACTCCCGAGCCGGCTTCAACAACAATTGATCGCAACACGGTCAAGACAGCCTGGCCATCAGACCCGACAACCTGCACGGCACCGTTGCCCCAGATGGTTCGAATCTCCCAGTCAAGACTGTTCTCTGCCACACCCAACAGTTGATCGGCCAGATCGACCGGTCGCGGGGAGGTGATCACAAAATCACGAGGCATTGTCGCTCCCCTGTTCGTTCAGCCCGGTCGTCGCCCGCACAGCAAGACCCAGCGCTTCATGCATCTGTGCCGCACCCACGATTCCGACCCCGGCGGCGAACTGCGCCCACCGTTGTGAGGGATCCGCGCCGAACGGCACCACCAGGGAGGGAACTCGGCGCGAACCGGCGCGGATCGCCCCGAAGGAGCGCTCGAGCTCGTCGATGTCGATGTTCAGGTCGCGAATCGCGCGCGCGCCGATGACCGAGGCCACCGGAAGCGGCGGCGATGTCTGCACCGCGGTGAATGTTGCATCCGGCGCGCCGGATTGCTCATAGGCCATGCCGAAAAGCACCTGTTGTGTCGAGGCAATCTGGGCGAGCACCGCCGGCACGCGAGCGATCACTGCCTCAGAAACGGCACGATCGGATCCCAACGCGATGAGAATCTTGGTTTCTTCGGTCACACCGATTGCGCTGCGAAACACCTGCAGCGTGGCCGATAACGGATGCATCGCGCCGCCGGTTGCGAACAACCGGGTATCACGCGGCATCCGCCCCCGCACAAAACGGGTGAGGTTCTCGCGGTTCCAGTGGATGCCAGCCGGCTCGTGAACGCCCCAGCCGGTTGGCGCCTCGCCACAGATCTCTTCGGAGATCATCTCCAGCGCGCGCCCCAGCATCGTCTCATCGCGAGCCGCATGATGTGTCGAAATCGTGAACTGCAACCAGGTTGCCGCGTCGACAAGAGGCTGCGCGAAGTCGGCGGCGACCTCAATGGGCGCAGCGTCGAGATCATTCCACGCGTCATCGAGTCGTTGAAGCACGCGCCCGTTCGCCGCCACACGCAATGCGCCATCCGCGTTGCGAATCACCCACTGGCCCTGCAGAAGCTGCAGGTAGTGCGTCATTGCGAGTGTCAGCCGCGATTCGGGCGGCGTGATCAGCAGCACCCGAGTCGACTGTCTCGCCGCGTCGACGAGCAACCCCATACGACCTTCGGTCAAACCCACCACCGGTGAATCTGAAACGGTGGCGACAAAGCCGTCACCCACGAAATCGACCAGTGGATGCGCGACGGTCACCGCCGAGGTCTCCCCCGGTTCATGCTCCCCCACCGGCGATTAGCCGATCGCGTCGACTGCGGACTTCGCCTTGGTCAGCGCAGCCTGAGCAGACTGGTCGTTCTGCTCCATTGAATTGCGCAGTGAGTTGATGATGCCCTTGACCTCGGCGGCGACGTTCTTCCACCGGAGTTCCTTGGCTGCATACTCCTCGCTGACGCCGTCGGCGAGGTAGTCGGCCATCGCCGCCTTGACATCGCTGTCCCGCTGGTCGATCAGTGTCTCGAGCCGACCGGCGACGCGGTTGAAGTTGTCCTGTGCGTTCTGTGACGCCGCGATGTTGTAGTCGCGACGATCTGTTGCGTTACCCGACATGTTCGCCCCCTATGCCTTGCGCGAGCCGAAGCTCGCCGCGTCGAATGATGCACCCGACTGTGTTGCCGCAGTCTGGTCTGACATCTCCTGGTCACCCTGCGCGTAGCTGGTGTTCTGCGCCGCGATTCCCTGCAAGACGGCGCCCAAGGCACCGCTCAGGTCGACCGAGATGCGGTCAACTTCGTTCTTGAACTTGTCGAACGCTGCGCGACCGGCACCGTTGAACTGTCCCTGCAGCGGCTCAGCCGACTGTGCAAGTTCTTTGACCAGTGCGACCAGCTCATCCGATGAACCTGATGTCTGCGTTGTCAAGCGAGTCAGTGTCGCTTCACCCATGGCAAATTTCATTGTTGATCCCCCCTTTTAAATGAATGTGTAAAACAGAAACCGAGGACAACGTACCTCATTCGAGGGCCACGCCTGAAATCTATATGCGTATGAATTGACCTTGACCGTCTGCTCGGTCGCTCACCGTTGAGCAGAGCAGTCGAATCGCAACGATGACTGCCGCCGTCGCCCCTCCGACTCGACTCCCACCTCAGAGCGCGGCGACGGGCCACGGTACGATGATCACGGTGAAGTCACCGCTGGGGTGCTGTTCATGGGGGTGAAAGCGATGGTCGTTGCGACTGTGCGACCTGCGCACGACATCCTGTTCGGAGGAGTGGCGCGGGCCTCCGGTGCCCGAATCGCGGGATCTCTTCTGATCGATGTGGCGGTGTTCGCCGCTGTGGCTGCGGGAATCGTTCTCTGGGGAACGCTCACGGGTTCTCCCTCTGTGCCCGTGCTTCTCGCGCTTGTCGGTGTGGCGTTCATCGCCGGGCAACTCAGCGCACTCGCCCGCCACGGTCGAACTCTCGGGCGGCTCGTGCTTGGAGTGCGGTCCGTTCACCATCGCACCGCCTCCCCTGTCGGATTCGGTCCCGACCTGATGCTGCTGGCGATCGCGCCCGCTCCCTCCCGCTTCGTGCATGCGCGCCTGACGCTGGGGCGCGACCCCCTCGACCGAGCCTTCCAACCGGTCGCGCCTGAGGCGTTGCTCTCTGCCTCAGCCGTCGCCTCGACAGAGGAGTTCGCGACATCATCTCGGTTTGCGCCGTCCGTTGCCATCATCCGCGCCGATTCCCGCGCCACCGACTTCGCTGACGACCTCGCTGACGACGGTGAAACCGCCCTCGCCGAGCCTCGGGCATCCCGCCAGGAACAGTCGGGGGTTCTGCCCTGGATGCAGGGCCCCGGCTGGGCCGTGACGCCAATCCGCCGAAGCGCCCTCCTCGTTCTCGATAGCGGCGAGCAGCTCACTCTCGACACTCCACTGCTGATCGGTCGTGCGCCGGCACAGATTCCGAACCTCCCGTCGAGCACCCTCTACGCCTGGGCCGATCTCTCCCGCACGATCTCGAAAACCCATGCCCTGATTGAGTGGAGCGGGACTGCGGTCACTGTCACCGATCTCGGTTCCACCAACGGCACGACCCTCGCCGCCGACGATGATGTGTCCGACCCCCTGCTGCCGTTTCATCCCCATCGGGTCGGCAACGGCGCACAGATTCGAATCGGCGACCGTGCCATCCACGTTCAGCTCATCGGGGACCCGCGTTGATCGGCGATCGCCCCCGCACACGAAGAGGGTCGACCGATGTCGCTTAACCGGGACAGCGTCCTTCTCGAATCGGTGCGCACCCACCGGGCGCGCCTCCGTGGCGCATTTCTGCTCGGAACGCTCACCAGCCGCCGCACCGTCAACGACAACGTGAAGCGGATGATCGGCAGCCTCGTGCTAGCCGCCGTCGTCGGCGCCGGCTGTATCGGCACCTCCTTTGTCACGAACTTTCTCGCCGACCAGGCCGCGGCGAAGGCCGCCCAGCAGCAACAATTCGCGCCGACACCCTCCCCCTCCGCAGCACCGTCCGAAGGAACCAAGAAGTGACCGTCTTCACCAGACTGACCGTCATCGGAAGCGCACGGAAGGCCGAACTTGTCGTGCCCAACGATGAGAGCGTCGGCACTCTGCTGGTGCGCATCGCCGAGCTCCTTGAGGAGCCGACCGGTTCGCTCGCCCGGCCCCTGACGTTGACCCGAACGACCGGTGAACAACTCGATCTGAGTGAGTCCCTGGCGTCGCAGGCTGTGCGCGACGGCGAACTCATCCGACTCATTCGGGTCGACGAGGCGCCGCCGCCGCCCGAGGTCTCCGATGTGACGGATGTTGTCGCCGAGGTGCGCGAATCGCACGCCGGAATCTGGACCATCACACACCGCCGCCATGTCTCAGCGGCGGCCATCGGTGTCGGCACGGCGCTTATCGGGATTCTCGTGCTGCTGAACTCTCCCGGCTCCGCGACGACGGGACTTCTGATCGGCGGGTTCGCCGTGCTGCTGGTTGCGGCGGTGGCAACCGGTCTCGGACGGCTGCAGTGGGCGGCGACCGCGTTTCTCAGCGCTGCCCTCGGTGCCGTGCCGGCGGCATCCGCTGCCATTCTCGACCTGCTCTCCGTGCCGTCGGTCTCAGCGTTCGCCGTGCTTCTCCTGCTGATCTCGGTTCTCGGCTGGCTGGCTGTGGGAGCCGGTTTCGGAATCGCGTTGCGCATGCGCCCCGCACTGTGGAGCAGCCTGGTCGGTGTCGGGATCAGCGCGCTGCCCCTCGCTTTGCTCGGCGCCGGACTCCCCCTGGATCGGGTCGCGGCCGTCACCGGCGTCGTCGCCGTCTTCTGCATCGGTTTTCTGCCGTGGTTCGCCATGGCGGCGTCGGGGCTGACCGGGCTCGACGATCAGGTGATCGAGGGTACATTCGCGAGGCGTACCCACGTCACGCGCACCCTGAAACAGGCCTATTCGACGCTCACCTGGACGACGGTGGCGCTGGCCATCCCGGTCGCGGCGAGCATCGTCGTTCTCGTCTCCACCGACGACCCGTGGACGCTTTGGCTCGGGCTCGCGCTCCTGCTGGTCACGGCTCTTCGCACCCGCGCCTTTCCGCTCGCGTCACAGGCGACGATCCTCTGGGCCGCTGCAGCACTCGCGCTCGTGATCGGATTGGTCGCCCAAAGCGTGTTGTCCAGCGGGGCGACCCTCCTCCTGATTGCAGTGTTGACCATCGTTCTCGCACTCATCGGAGCGTTCGCACCGCCCGCGCATCTGCGTGCACGGTTTCGTAAACTGGGCGACCTTGTCGAGGTGGTCTCGGCGGTTGCATTGATCCCCCTGGTGCTCGGCGCCTTCGGCATCTATGCCGACTTGCTTGGGACATTCACGAAGTGACGACCTTCGCGAACCTCGCAGCCCTCGGTTCCCGTGCCCTGTTCGGGAGCCCGGCCGCCGCGCTTCGGCAGCTCTCTGCCGAGGACGAGCAGATTCGCATGGCGCTGCCGGTGAATCGCCGGATCGGGTTCGTGCAACTTGACGCCGGCAACGGATGCTCCACGCTCGCCGCACAGGTCGCCGGCGTCTTCGCCGCCCGCCGCTCCGGCCATGTACTGGGAGTGAACGCATCGGCCGGCCCGCACAACCTGATCGCCCATGCCGGGCTCGGCACCGCGTCATCCGACCAGCCGAACGCCGTGCGCCTGTTCGCCCAGTCGGCACGCGACGCGCTCACCGACCTGCGCCGGTCAGCAACCGGTCTGGTCGTGCAGGATCTGCGGCATTCACCCCTCGCCGACGCGTCGGTGGCGAGTTGGAACGAACAGATCACGCCGATCTCCCGATTCTTCGACCTGACGGTCACCGATTGGGGGGTGCGGCCGCCGGAAAACGACCTCGGCGCCGTCATTGCCACCAGTCACACCATTTGCCTCGTCGCCCGCGCCGATCGATACACCGCCGAGATCGCCGCCTCGCTCGTTCCGGCCATTCACGCGCACCAGACCCAGCCATCCGTGGTGCTGGCACTCGTCGACATCGACGGTTCGGCCGGTCAGGCGCCCAGCCGCATGTTCAGCGACGCGAGCTTGCCCATCTGCGTCATTCGCCACGACCCCGAGCTCGCCCGGGCCGGCGACACGATCGCACGCAGTCGCTCGGGTCGCTCACGACGCGCCGCCTCGACGCTGGCAGCCACCTTGCTCGCCGTGGGTGCACCGACCGCACGACCGTTGGAGTCGATCCGATGAGCACGACGAAAATCCACCGTCCCAGCCGAGTGACCACCCCGGTCGAGCGGCCCCCGGCCGAGACGATCGCCGCTCCGCCGCCCGTGCAAGACGGGGCGGCCGGCGGCATCCCGATCCAAGCTCTGATTCCGGTGCTCGGTGCCGCGACCAGCGTCACGATGATGGTGGTGCTGCGCGGCCAGGCGATCTTCATGCTGATCGGAGCCCTGGTCTTGATCGTGGCCCTGGTCGGCGGTCTGGGCATGGCGATCAGCCAGCGCGGCAACGCCACGCGGCAGCGCCTGACGCAGCGTGAGCGCTACCTCGACTACCTCGAGAAGTCGCGCGCCGACATCCGTGACCGTGCCCATCAGGCGCGGTCAGAACTCGCCCTGTTGAACCCCGCACCGCCGGCCTTACTCGATCTGTGCCGTGATCCCGAACGCCGCTGGGAACGCCGCAAAACGGATGCCGATTTTCTTCGCGTTCGCGTCGGCGACGGCGACGTGCGCTGGTTCGACATCACGGTGCCGAGCGCCGAGAACCCCGTCACACCATTCGACCCGATTCTGATCGACGAGGCCGAATCGGTCATCTCGCACTACTCCACCGTGCACGGGATGCCGGTCATCGTGAACCTCGACAATGCGGGAGAGGTCGCGCTGATCGGCAACCGCGAAGAGGTGCTCGGCATCTCCCGCACCCTGATCGCCCAGATCGCCTCCCTGCACTCCCCCGACGACGTGCACCTCGCCGCCGTGTTCGATGCCGACACAGCCTCGGAATGGGCCGGCTTCGACCTGCTGCCGCACGTGATCGAGCCGTTGGTCTACGACAGCGTTGTGCCGGCCCGCCGTGTCGCGTCAAGCACTCACGCACTGACTCGAGTGCTCGGTGAGGAGCTTGCCGAGCGTGCCCAACGCGCGGCCCTGGCCAAACGGTCGGGCACCCGCACGCCGTCCTCCCGGCTGATCGTCTTCGTCGACGACACGAACCGGGTCGCCTCGACGCTGCCGCTGCCCGACAGCGGCCTCAGCCTCAGCGACATGAACGTGACGGTGGTGCACCTGCTCACCGACCGCCTGCACGAACCGTCGGACGTCACGGTGCGAATCACCGCGACCGGTGACGAACTGCTCATCGAATCGAGCGATCCCGCGGGAGCTGGCGCTGGCGCTGGTGCTGGCGCCACTGGTCTTGCTGCCACCGCTGCCGTCACCGCGTCACTCGATCTGCTCTCCCCCGCGCTTTTCCAGTCGATCGCCCGCGTGCTCTCTCCCCTGCGTCTCACCGTGAGCCACCGCGACGAACCCGACGCGGTCGCCGCCATCGACATCACCGATCTGCTCGGAATCACCGACCTGGAATCGGTGAAGGGCGATGCGCGGTGGGCTCCCCGCTCCACGCGTGACTTCTTGCGCGTGCCGATCGGCGTCGACGACAACGGCGCACCTGTGCTGCTCGATCTCAAGGAATCCGCACAGCTCGGCATGGGCCCGCACGGCATCACCATCGGCGCGACGGGGTCGGGCAAGAGCGAGATGCTGCGCACCCTGATTCTCGGGCTCGCTCTGACGCATTCGCCTGAGGACCTGAGCATGGTTCTCGTCGACTTCAAGGGTGGCGCCGCGTTCGCGCCATTCAACGGGCTGCCCCATGTGGCCGGCATCATCGACAACCTCGCCGATGACCCCCAGCTGACACAGCGTGCCCGGGAGTCGATTGCCGGCGAAGTCGTGCGCCGCCAGCAGGTGCTCCGCGACGCCGGCAGCTCCCCCTCGATCACCCATTACCGCGAGCTGCGGCGCGAACGCCCCGATCTGCCGCCGCTGCCGCACTTGTTCGTGGTCATCGACGAGTTCGGCGAACTACTGACCGCCGAACCCGATTTCGTCGACCTGCTGCTCACCATCGGCCGGATCGGCCGGTCGATCGGCGTTCACCTGCTGCTGTCCAGCCAGCGCATCGAGGCCGGAAAGCTGCGCGGCCTCGAGACCTACCTCTCCTACCGCTTGGGCCTCCGCACCTTCAGCGAGTCCGAGAGCTCGATCGTTCTCGACACCCCAGACGCCTACCATCTGCCCGCCATTCCCGGCTACGGCTACCTCAAGGTCGACACCTCCGTCTACAAGCGCTTTCGCAGCGGCTACGTGTCCGGCCCGCTCCCCGGCGCCACGCCGGTCATCAGCGACGAACGCCTGCTCGAACCCCTCGTGCTCCCGACTTTCAACAGTCTGGCGGCGGCGCCGGGGTCCGACGTGGTCGAGGATTCCCTCGAAGCGCCCCGCGTCGGCCGCGCCCTGATCGACGAGGCCGTCGACCGTCTGCGCGACCCGGCGCGCGCCAGCCGGGCCGTCTGGTTGCCCCCGCTTCCCACCCGCGTCGCGTTGGCCCGGGTTCTCGAAGCCGAAGCGTCGGAGGAGCGCACACAACCGCTTCTCGTGCCGATCGGATTGATCGACGATCCCGCTCGCCAGACGCAGTCCGCCTGGCGACTCGACCTGTCGGCCAGTGGCGGCCATGTTGCGGTGATCGGCGCCCCGCAGTCCGGTCGCAGCACCTTCCTGCGCACCCTCGCCGCATCCATCGCCCTCACCCACACCCCGCGCCAGGTGACCATGTACGGCATGGACCTCACCGGCGGCGGCCTGCGCCGCATCGAAGGTTTTGCCCACGTCGGTGGTGTCGCGACGCGTTCACACAAGGATCGCCTGCTGCGTTCACTCGAAGAACTACACCGGATGCTCGCCACGCGTGAAGAGATTTTCGCGCGTTACGGCATCGACTCCGTGCAGTCGCTGCGCACCATGCACGCCGCCGGTGACATCCCCGAGTTGATCTCCGCCGACATCGTGCTGCTCGTCGACGGCTACGGCTCGTTGCGCAACGACTTCGAAGAGTTGGACGGCCCCTTCGTCGATCTGCTTCAGCGCGGCGGAAGCTTCGGCATCCACATTGTGCTCAGCATGACGCGCTGGAACGAGCTGCGGATGGCTCACCAGCCGCTGGTCGGAACCCGCATCGAGCTGCGCCTCAACGACCCGGCTGACTCGATCATCGGCCGCAAGCTCTCGCAGACGCTGAAGGCCGATCAGCCCGGCCGGATGCTCACGGGTGACGGTCTCTTCGCCCAGCTCGCCCTGCCGGTGCTGGACGACACCGACGACGACCAGCTGGGCGAGGCGCTCGAAGACCTGGCGCGCCGTGTCTCGGCGGGCTGGGAGGGGCCATCCGCGGCTCCGATCCGGCTGCTGCCGACAGAGTTCAGCCTCGACGAACTGCCCGACGAACTCGACGAACCTCACCGGATTCCGCTCGGACTGCGGCAAGACACCATGGAGCCCGCCTACCTCGAGCTCAGTAGTCTCGACCAGCACCTGCTTGCGTTCGGTGATGCCCAATCGGGCAAGTCGACGTTGCTGCGCACGATTCTTCACGGACTGATCGACCGGCACACGCCCGACGAACTCGTCATCGCGTTGATGGACTTGCGCGGCGAGCTCGTCGGAGAGATCCCCGACGCCTACCTCGGCGGGCATGCCTCGACGAGTACAGAGGCGCGCAGCCTGGCCACGGCAATCGCAGCGGAGCTGGAGAAGCGCCAGAACGCATCGACGCGAGCCGAACGCAACCAGGGCCCGCGCATCGTCATCATCGCCGACGATTACGACATCCTCGTCTCGGGCGGCACGGAGCCGCTCAAACCGCTCCTGCCCTACCTGCCGAGCGCGCGCGACCTGCGGTTGCACGTCATTCTCACGCGGCCGGTCGCCGGGGCGAGCCGTGCCATGTACGACGTGGTCTTGCAGTCGATTCGGGACACGGCGGGCTCGGCGTTCATTATGTCCGGTGAACGCAGTGAGGGCCAGCTGTTCCCCGGAGTCTACGCGGAGACCATGCTTCCGGGTCGCGGCCGCTTCGTGCGACGCGGCGACCGGCCCCGCATCATCCACGCGGCAACCGCCGAAACACGAGCGACGCCCGACCAGGAATTGGCGGGTTAGGCCGGCCTGATCGGGCGTCGCGTGAGGTGGGGCGGATGCTGCGGGTTCGGTGTTTGAACCCGGCGGGTTCGGTGCCGCTATGCGGCCTGGGGCAATGCAGCTCGAGCTGTGCGGACCACGAGCGCGTCGCCGTCGACCGACACAGTCACCGATTCGCCTGGCTGCAATGACGACGCCACCAGCAGGTCGGCGATGCGGTCGTCGAGCTCACGCTGGATGACGCGGCGCAACGGACGGGCCCCGTACTCCGGCTCGTAGCCGCGCGTCGCGATCCAATCGATCGCTTCGTCACTGATGACGAGCGACAAGTCGTGCGCCTTCAGCCTGCTCTCGGTCTGGCCCAGCAGCAACCGAACGATCTGGCGGAGCTGCGCCTGATCGAGCTTCTGGAAGAGCACGATCTCGTCGATCCGGTTCAGAAACTCGGGTCGCATGGCTTCACGCAGTTTGCCCATCACGCGGTCACGGAGTGCCTTTTCGGACCCGAATCCGTTGCCGGCGCCATCCGTTTCGGCGATGAAGCCCAGCGCGCCGCTGCGGCTGGCCAGAAACTCAGACCCCAGGTTTGAGGTCATGATGATCACCGTGTTGCGGAAATCAACGGTGCGACCCTGGCCATCGGTCAGGCGTCCGTCGTCGAGCACCTGCAACAGCAGGTTGAACACGTCGGGGTGCGCCTTCTCGATTTCGTCGAGCAGAATCACGGAATACGGATTGCGCCGCACCCGTTCGGTGAGCTGACCGGCCTCGTCGTAGCCGACGTAGCCGGGAGGGGCCCCGACGAGCCGACTGGCAGTGTGCCGTTCGCTGAACTCGCTCATGTCGAAGCGCAGCATGGCCTTCTCGTCGCCGAAGAGCGACTCGGCCAAAGCCTTCGCCAGCTCGGTCTTTCCGACACCGGTCGGGCCGAGAAACAGAAAGCTTCCGACCGGTCGGCCGGAATCGCCCATGCCGGTGCGGTTGCGCCGCACGGCCTTGGCAATCACCGTCACCGCGTCATCCTGGCCGACGAGTCGCCGGTGCAGGTCCTCTTCAAGGCGTCCGAGACGGTCACGGTCGGTCGCGGTGACCCGACTGGCCGGGATGCCCGTCGCTCGCGCGATGATCTCGGCGATCTCGGCTTCGTCGATAACTGCGGCGCCAGCATCCTTACTACCCGGCGCGGTGCCGGCCGATGAAATCTGCGCTTCGACGGCGTCGATCTCATCGCGCAACCGCGATGCCTCCTCGTACTGTTCGGCCGTGACCGCGGCGGACTTCGCGGCCTCGAGCGAGGCGACCTGCTCGCGCAATGCACTCACGTCGACGACGGAGCCGACCTTCAGACGCATCCGGGCACCGGCCTGGTCGATGAGGTCGATGGCCTTGTCGGGCAGAAACCGGTCGGTAATGTAACGGGCCGACATCTCAACCGCGGTGCGAATCGCGGCGTCGGTGTACGTGACGTTGTGGTGCTCCTCGTAGCGGTCTTTCAACCCGTCGAGAATCTGCACGGCATCCTCGATGCCGGGCTCGCCCACCGTCACCGGCTGAAAACGACGCTCCAGTGCGGCATCCTTCTCGACCTTGCGGTACTCCTTGAGGGTGGTGGCACCGATGAGGTGCAGTTCACCGCGCGCCAGGCGTGGCTTCAGAATGTTTCCGGCGTCCATGCCGCCGTCGCCGGCCGCACCGGCGCCGACCACGGTGTGCAGTTCGTCGATGAAAACGATCAGTTCGCCGGAGCGTGCGCTGATCTCATCCATCGTCTTGGTGAGCCGTTCTTCGAAATCGCCGCGGTAGCGGGTTCCGGCGAGCATGGCGGGCAGGTCGAGCGAGATCACACGCTTGTCGCGCAGCTGCTCAGGAACCTGTCCGTCGACGATCGCCTGCGCGAGCCCGTCGACGATGGCCGTCTTTCCGACGCCGGGTTCGCCGATCAGCACCGGATTGTTCTTGGTGCGCCGCGAGAGGATCTCGATCGTCTGTTCGATCTCATCGGCACGTCCGATCACCGGGTCGAGCTTGCCCGCGCGGGCACGCTCGGTGAGGTCGGTTCCGTAGAGGTCGAGCATGGGGGTCTCCGAGTCAGTGGATGCCGCAGCCGGGTTGGCAGCGTTCGTCGCTTCCGCCTGCGCGGCGTTCACGGCGCCGGCCTGCAACGCGGCAGGGGTGACACCGGCGGCCGCGAGCACCTGGCCGGTGGGGGCATCCTGGTTCACCATGAACGCGAAGAACAGGTGTTCGGGGTCGACGTAAGTTGAGCCGAATGAGCGTGCCACTTGGTAGGCGTCGAGCAGGGCGCGCTGGGCCGACGGAGTGAATGCCGGCGGAGTGGTGCCGCGTTCGGATGAAGATTCGGGGAGTCGCTGCTCCACCGCTTTCGCGATCGCCTGGGGGTCAAGTCCGGCGTTGCTGATCGCCTCGACGGCGGGGGCCTGCGCCACCATGACCCGCAGAATGTGCAGGGCGTCAACGTGAGAGTGCCCGTGGCTGACGGCGAACTCCGCGGCCTGCGCGAGCAGTTCGTGAGTGCGCCGGCTGAGCATACGGGTGAGATCAATGGGTCGCACAGGCTGGGCTGCGCGTTGGCTCTGCAGGTAGCGAGCAAGGAATTCGTCGAACGAACCGCTGCCGGAACCATCTGCGCCGAAGAATGTGGGCATCTGTCCTCCTAGAAACTTGAGTGCCTTCGACTCAAGTTAACGTCGCCGTGCCCATTTCATTCCCGCAGAGCCGACATCCGTTCTCTTTCGCGCTGGTGCGCCGGGTGCCGCGTTCAGGCTTCGAAACCCGCCCATCGTTCTCTAGCTGGGTACCGAAATCAGGAGTGGAGGTGTGTCGGCCCTGGCCCGCTTCCGGATTCCCGGGCCGCCGCATCCGCGACACGCACTCCACTCCTGATTTCGGTCCCGTCCGCGCCCGATGTGCTTGCCGCGCACATCGCGACGGATGCGCCCGCCTCGCTGATTGCGGAGCGCCCGACGGAGTCGGCCGCGTCTCGAAATCCCGCGACCAGTTCTCCGGACTCAACCCACGCCCTCTCCGCGGTGGGACCGCGTTCAGGAGTGGAGGTATGTCGGCCCTGGCTTGCCCGCGGATTCCCGAGCCGCCGCATCCGCGACACGCAATCCACTCCTGATTTCGGTCCCGTCTGCGCCCGATGTGCTTGCCGCGCACATCGCGACGGATGCGCCCGCCTCGCTGATTGCGGAGCGCCCGCCGACGGAGTCGGCCGCGTCTCGAGCTCCCTTTCTCCTATCCGGCCGCCAGCTCCGTGCGTGCGCTCAAATCGTCGCGTCGCGACCGCGTAGGCGACGATTCAAGCGCACGCGCGGAGGGTAAGCCGGTGGTCGAGCCTGTCGACCCCGCGAGCCGGCCTCCACACCCGACCACCTCGTTGGTCGAGCCCGTCGACACCCCGCTCGCCAGCCTCCACACCCGCCCAGCACCCCCACTCCGTCCTCCACAGGAACCCTGCCTCGAAGTTATCCACAACCCCCGGTCAGCAGGCCTTTCCGAAAAGTCGAGTGTCAGTGGTGCCTGGCAGACTTTCAGTATGAACCCGTTGTTGGAACGTTTCGGTGAACAGCTCGACCGGGCCGCCCAATCGCATCATCGGGAGGCGGTGGTTGCCGCGGAGACCGTGCTCGAGATCGACCGGACCCGGCTGCTCAGCGAGCGACTGACCATCCTCCCGGAGACCGAATCGAACCTGCGGCAGCGGTGGGCGAACCGGCGGGTGCTCGTCTCTGAATTGGCTGCTGCATTCGACCTGCCGGAGCGCACGATGGAAACGAAGATCGAGGTCGGCAAAGCCCTGATCCATACCCTGCCCGACACGTTCGCCGCGTTGCAGGCCGGGCAGATCAGCTACCGGCATGCCGTCGCCCTCGCCGACCAGACCTTCGGCCTCAGTCCGGAGGACAAAGCCGAACTAGAGCGGGCGGTGCTGCCCGGCGCCGGGGACCTGATCGTGTCGAAGTTCACCCAGAAGGCCCGCAAGGCCCGCGAGCGGCTGGACCCGGCCTCGATCACCGTGCGGCATCAGAAAAGTGTCGCCGATCGGGCCGTATTCTTCGACCCGGCTCCCGACGGAATGGCGTATCTGAGCGCGTTCCTGCCCGCGACCCAGGCACAGGCGATCTGCACCCGGCTGACCGGCACTGCGATGGGGCTGCAACGCTCCGACGAACCGCGCACCCTCACCCAATTGAAAGCCGATGTGCTCGTCGATCTGATCCTCGACCGCGACGAACCCGACGAACCCGACGAACCCGACGACATTGATAGCACCGGACCGAGGGGCCGGTCAACGAACCGGTCTACGAATGGGTCAAGAAACGGCGCGAGAAACGGGTCGACGACCGGCGCAAAGAACAACTCTGGCCGGACCCGGCGTCGCCGGGGCATCAAACCGGATGTAGTGATCCTGGTCCCGGCGCTGACACTGCTCGGGCGGAGCGACGAACCGGCCGTGCTCGAAGGCTACGGGCCGATCGACCTCGACACCGCCAAAGAGCTCGCCGGCACCGCGCCCAGTTGGCTGCGGGTGCTCACCGATCCCGAAACCGGGGCATGGCTCTCCGTCGGCCGCAAACGCTACAAACCACCCGCAGACCTCCGCGCCGTGCTCCGGCTCCGCGACGGAACCTGCCGGTCGGCGGGCTGCACCCGGGCCGCCGCGGACTGCGACATCGATCACAGCATCCCGTTTTGGGAAAACGGCCAGCGCGGCGAAACCAACCTGACCAACCTCGCGAGCCTGTGTCCCAAGGACCATCGCGATAAACACGAAATCGGCTGGTCCTACATCCACGGCGACGCCGGCACCATCATCTGGACCTCCCCCACCGGACACACCTACACGACCCAACCCGAACACCACATCGGACCGGTCGCCCTCCCCAACACCGACACACCACCACCGTTCTAACCTGCGTCGCCAGGCGCGGTCACCTGATCTCGACACGCTCGATCAACGGATGCGCTCGACCACCAGAATGCTCAGTCGTCGGTCGGCTTCCACGAAGCGACCAGCTCAAGAATGTGTGTCGCGAGTGCGGTCATCGCAATCAACGCCGCTCGCCCTTCCTCTTCGACCACGAACTCCTCGTCGATGAGCCACTCGAGAGCGTGCTGCTTGGTCTTGACGCCGTAGTAGCGACTCTGCAGCCGGCCCAATTCCTCCGGTGCGTCGTACATCACGTTGAGGAAACGACGGAACGCGCCCTTGCCGTCCAACGCGACCAGCAGGCGATCTGACGTTCGAGGGTCGGTGACTGCTTGGGCAAACGTCTCCATGTCGCGGTACGAGTCCCGCGACTCAACGGGACCAGTCTGATGCCACCCCATCTCGTCAGGATCGACGTTGTCTCCGTCTGGGCCCATCGCCTCACCACCGTCACCGAGGTAGCTCTGCCCATCGGTCGGGTCGTAGAACCCTCCGTCGCTGTTAGAACGAACGTCGGCGAGTGCATCGAGATTGATACGAGAGAGAGGGAGCGGTGCGATTTTCTCGGCCATGAATCTATTCTGGCGCGTTCAGGAAGTCGCTGGCCACTACTGGTCTCCACCGAGCAGCCACGTCAAGTGCCTGCTGCGCCCCCGCACGCGTTGCTCCTTCGCAGCGTCCGCTTCCGCTTCCGCTTCACTGATGAGATCAATCTGAACCAGCCAGTCGATCACACGGATCTCTACCACTGCGTCTGAGTATGCGAACCAACTCCGGCGGAGCGCCTCGGATATCTCCGCGATCTGATTCTTGAACCGCAGGAAGGCACCCCGACCGTCCAGCGACCGTTCAAGACGCTCACGCGCAACTGGATCGTTCACCGCCGCAGTGAAATCCTCCATATCGCGGTATCCGGTCCAAGACTCGTCGCCGTCAATTCTGATCCAGCCCTCTGCATCAGGGTCAATGTCGGGGTTCTCGAGACCCAAGACCTCGCCACCGCCGATGATATACACGTCACCGGTGACCGGGTCGAAGAGACCGCCCTCCCAATTCGTGAATGCCAATGACAGCTCATCGAGGTTGAGGTCGGACAAGGAAAGACGTCGCTGATCGCTGCTCATGCGGCCATTATGCCCACCCACCATCGCCGCAGAAGGGCGAATCTCAGAATGGCCGTCGTAGCGTCTCAGCTAAACAAGACGAGGCCACCCCGAAGGGTGGCCTCGCTCGATCAAGAGTGTGTGACAGCAACCGATGGTGGAGATGCGGGGAATTGAACCCCGGTCCACTGCTGTGGTCATATGCCTTCTACGGGTGTATCCAGTGAAATCGTTCTACTCGGCTCCGGAATTTGCCACTGGCACCTAATCCGACAAGCCCAGCCTTCGTTTGAGTCCCTCTACACCCCGCGGCTCAATGTAGAAGCAATCTCTCTAAATTGCGCCAGGGTCCGGGTAGAGAGCATTCCCGGTCTGACGGACTTCTTTAGTGCGCTCGCTTAGGCAGCGAGGGCGAAGTCAGTGCGCTTTGAATTGGCACTTATTGTTTTGCAGAGATCGTTTACGAGATAACCCTGCATCCTCGACCCGCTTCTCATAATTGCGCAGGCAGTGTCGAAACCGATCATCCCCATGCACACCTCGCGCCGAGATTCGAGATCCGGCCCTGAAGTGGGTTGTTGTCACACACTGTTGAATTTCCAAATGCAGAACACGAGGCCGAAACCTCTCGCTCCGCAGCCTCCTACTCTACAACACTCGCGCGCGAGGATCTATGCCCTGCGCACAAGCTTCGTCTCGAGCAGCCGCACGTCGTCAGCGGTGAAGCCCTGTGAGAGCAGATAGTCGGTGACGGATCCGTACCGCTCATCAATGAGCCGCAGGAGTTCGGCCATCACCTCGGCCGGCGTCGATCCCATGATGCCGCGAAGCTCTGGTGTGTCAGCAATTCCGAAACGCGACGTCAAAGCGACCATCGCTTCGAGCCATTCCCCCGCCAGATTCGACTCGGACCTCGCGTAGTCGGCGATGACGACATCCGGGGCCACGCCGACCGCCCGCAGGGCCAACGCGATCACAATGCCGGTGCGGTCCTTGCCCGCGGTGCAGTGCACGAGCACCGGTCCAGCATCCGGCGAAGCGATGAGGCGCAGCGCTCTCACGACAACCTCGCCGTGCTCAACCACAATGCTTTCGTACATCGACGGCAGGGTGATTCCCGGCCCACTATTTGCTGCAGCGCTTCCCTCATACACCGGGATGTGCACCGTCTCGATCTCGAGATCGTCAATCGCGTCGGGTTGCACCTCGCGTTCGAAATCGTCACGCAGATCGATGATGGTGTGCACGCCGAGCTCGGCCAGCTCGGCGCGTCCGCGATCGGTCAGACCCTTCAGCCCGTCGGATCGGTACAGCACCCCGCTGCGTGTCACACCGTGAGCGGCCGGGTAGCCAGCCGGCTCCCGCAGGTTGAACGTTCCGTCAACCGCAATGCGAACCGTGCTGTCCATGCCCACCCCATCTTCAATCGGTGAATCGGCCACTCGGCGAATCGGTACCTAGTCGCCGAGATTCTTTCGAGCCGACATCGCGCGATCCGATTCACGCTTGTCTTGACGCTCACGCAGCGTCTGACGCTTGTCGTACTCCTTCTTACCCTTCGCCACGGCAATCTCAACCTTGGCGCGACCGTCGGAGAAGTAGATCTTCAACGGAATGAGGGTATAGCCACCCTCCTTGGTCTTGTGACTGATCTTGACGATCTCTTGCTTGTGCAGCAGCAGCTTGCGCTTGCGACGCGGCGGGTGGTTCGTCCAGGTACCGGCCGAGTACTCGGGAATGTGCACGGCGTCGAGCCAGGCCTCGCCGCCTTCGATGAAGGCGTAGCCATCGACCAGGGACGCCCGTCCGGCACGCAGCGACTTCACTTCGGTACCGCTCAAGACCATTCCG
Source organism: Glaciibacter kafniensis (assembly GCF_039538945.1). NCBI lineage: Bacteria > Bacillati > Actinomycetota > Actinomycetes > Micrococcales > Microbacteriaceae > Glaciibacter > Glaciibacter kafniensis. The sequence continues at coordinate 1,332,464 of NZ_BAABCN010000002.1, forward strand.
GCCTCGTAGGTGTCTTCGATGTGATAATCGTGGCGGGCTTTGCGATTGGTCGCGACGACCTTTTCGCCTTTTTCCCTGGGCACGAGGTACTCCTTGAATGTCTGGGTGATGCCATGTATCGCAATGATGCCGTGTGGCCGAGCGCCACAGAGCCCATCAGTCTATCGGTCGATCGAGTTCGGAGATTCGCCCTCGCCCGACTGAACGCGAGAAAAACTCCGCCTGATCACCGTCTCAACGTTCGGAAACCCTGCGTCACGAAAAACCGGGGCTCTGTACGAAAGCGGAGCCGACCCGCTAGGTTCATAGCCACGGGGCATGGTGCTCTACGACGAGGGAGGCAGTCATGAGTTTTTGGAGTGATGTGTGGAATATCATTTGGCTCTTTTTCTGGAGCTTCGCGTTCATCGCCTATCTATTCGCTCTCTTCGCTGTCATCGGCGACCTGTTCCGTGACCACAAGCTCAACGGCTGGTGGAAAGCATTGTGGATCATTTTCTTGATCTTCCTGCCGTTCCTGACGGTTCTCATCTACCTGATTGCCAGGGGCCAGGGCATGGCCGAACGCCAAGCCCGCGCTGCTCAACAGGTGCAGCAGCAGACCGAGAGCTACATCAAGACAGTTGCCGGAGCGAGCGCCGCCGACGAAATCGCCAAGGCCAAAGCGCTGCTCGATGCGGGAACAATCACCGCAGAAGAGTTCGCGACCCTCAAGGCTCGCGCACTCGCACACCAGACCGCGTAGGCACGAATCGCACCACAGATACAGCTCAAAACGCAGAACGGCCAGGCGGATATCGCCTGGCCGTTCTTCGTTGAGCTCGTTAGACCTTCAGATAGCGCGAGATCGCGAAGTTCGCCGACACAGCAGCAAGTACCGCGCCGAGCACCAGAAGTATCGGCACGACCAACAGCGCATCGTCGATTCCGACAAGTGCAAACCCGAGGAGGCGCTTGCTCAGATACCCCTGCACGAACCAGTGCACGAGAGCGACGATCGCCCCGCCCGCCAGAATCGAGCCGAGGAGCGCGGCAAAGACGCCCTCCAAAATAAAGGGAGTTTGGATGAACCTGTTCGACGCCCCGACGAGCCGCATGATGCCGAGCTCCTTGCGACGGGAGAACGCCGACAACCTGATCGTCGTCGCGATCAGGAGCACCGCGGCCACGAGCATCAGTGAAGCGATGCCGATCGCTGTGTAGCTGGCGACGTTCAACACCGAGAAGATCTGGTCGAGATACTTGCGCTGGTCTTGTACGTTCTCAACCCCGGGCATCCCCGACAAGCTCTCACTGAGCACGTCAGACTTCGACGGGTCTTTGAGGTTGACCCAGAACGTCTGGTTCAGCTGGTCGGGAGTCGCGTAGTCGGCGACGGGATTGCCGGCGAACTGCTTCTGAAAGTTCTTGAACGCCTCATCGTGATCCTCGAAGAAATACTTCTCGATGAACGGTGAGAGCGTCGGACCCTTGAGCTGCTCTTCGACCGCAGCGAGCTGCTCGGCGTTCGCCTCACCGCCGACACAGGTCTCCCCCGTCGAAAACGAGGTGCACATGTAGATGCCGACCTGGGCCTTGTCGTACCAGTAGTTCTTCATCTGGCCGATCTGCATCTGAATGAGAATCGCCGCACCGACAAAAGTCAGTGAAATGAAGGTGACCAGCACCACCGAGATGACCATCGAGACATTGCGGCGCAGGCCGCTGGACGCCTCGGAAAGAACAAGTCCGAGTCTCATCGGGTGGGTCCTACAATCTGTTCCCCTGATTGGTCAGGCTTCTCGCCCGGAGCTCGCAGGCCCAGTTTTTCGGCGAGAGTGAGCTGTTCAGGAATCTCGTGCTGGGTCACCGGCAGGCCGGGCCGCGTCATGATGCGGCCGGTGTCTGCCGGAAGCTGGTCGCCCACGGTCGACACGGATGCTTCGGCCGCGTTGGCATCTCGCGGCTGCTCGGGAGCGGCCGCGACGGTTGACTGAGCGACAGTTGGCTGAGCGATGGTTGACTGAGCGACCGGCTGAGCGACAGTTGGCTGAGCGATGGTTGGCTGAGCGACCGGCTGAGCAATCGGCGCCGTGATGGGCTGAGCGACCGGAGGGGCGGCCGGGTGGAAGATCTGCTCCGCCGCTGGACGGACCGCCGATTCCGCGACAGGGGCGGCCGGTGGCGTCGACTGGATGATCGGCATTGCGGAGGGGTGCACCAGCGATGGCTGAGTCGCGACCGGAATCTGAACCTGAGTCTCAAGCCGAGCTTCAGGCGCAGCGGGCGCGACCGGCGGGGCAACGGGTGCCGCCGCAACCGGCGCTGCGACGACAGGCGCAACGGCAGCTGCAGAAACTGCAGGAACTGCGGGAGCCGCAGGAGCCGCTGCGGCAGTCGCCGAAGCCGCGACAACGGGTCGAGCGTAAGCCGACGCATCCGTTGAGGGCGTCGCCGCAGCGTCAGCCGCTGCCGCCGCATTCGGGGCCACAATCGTCTGGATCGCGGTCGTGGTGTAGCCGCCCTGACGCTCGTCGCGCACGATCTGGCCGCCGACGAGTTCGATCACTCGACGTTTCATCTTGTCGACGATGCCGGCTTCGTGCGTGGCCATCACGACGGTGGTTCCTGCCGCGTTGATGCTCGCCAGAAGCGCCATGATGCCGGCGCTCGTGGTGGGGTCGAGGTTTCCGGTGGGCTCATCGGCCAGAAGAATCTGGGGCTTGTTGACGATCGCGCGTGCAATAGCGACGCGCTGCTGTTCACCGCCCGAGAGTTCGTGAGGGAACCGACGCGACTTTTCGGAGAGGCCGACCATCTGCAGGGTGTCTGGCACTGCTTCTTGAATGAAGCCGCGCGATTTTCCGATCACCTGCAGACTGAAAGCGACATTGTCGTAGACGGTCTTGTTCGGGAGCAGGCGGAAGTCCTGAAAGACCACGCCGAGATTGCGCCGAAAATACGGCACCTTGCGATTGGAGATCGACCGCAAGTCCTGGCCCAGCACGTGAATGCTGCCGCTTGTCGGCTTCTCCTCCTTCAACATCAGTCGAAGGCAGCTCGATTTTCCGGACCCGGAGGCGCCGACCAGAAACACAAACTCGCCGCGCAGAATTTCTACGTCGACAGAGTTCAGAGCCGGTCGGTTCGTCCCGGGATATTGCTTAGTGATGTGATCAAAACGGATCATGGCTTATCGAGCCTAAGCATCCGGGCGGCTTTTACCCCCCACGACATACCGTGTCTCGGCAAGCTCGACGACCGGGCGTGCCTCAAATTCACGATTTCAGTCCTTGGGGCTCTGCTTGCGCCAGCGGATGCCCGCCGCGATGAACCCGTCGAGGTCGCCGTCAAAGACGTTAGTCGGATTGTTGACCTCGTAGTCGGTGCGCAGGTCTTTGACCATTTGGTAGGGCGCCAGAACGTAGCTGCGCATCTGGTCGCCCCAGCTGGCGGTGATGTTGCCGGCGAACTCTTTCTTCGTCGCTGCTTCCTGCTCGCGCTGCACCAGCAGAAGGCGGGACTGCAGCACACGCATCGCGGCCGCACGGTTCTGAATCTGGCTCTTCTCGTTCTGGCAGCTGACGACGATGCCGGTCGGAAGGTGGGTGATGCGCACGGCGGAGTCGGTGGTGTTCACCGACTGGCCGCCGGGGCCGCTCGAGCGGAACACGTCAACCCGGATGTCGTTGTCGGGAATCTCGACCGATTCGGTCTGTTCGATCAACGGCACAACTTCGACCGCGGCGAAGGAGGTCTGGCGCTTGCCGGCGGAGTTGAAGGGACTCATGCGCACCAGTCGGTGCGTGCCGGCTTCGACGCTCAGCGTGCCGAACGCGTACGGGGCATCCACTTCGAACGTCGTCGACTTGATTCCGGCTTCTTCGGCGTAGCTCACATCGAGCACGCTCGTCGGGTACTTGTGCTGTTCGGCCCAGCGCAGGTACATGCGCATCAGCATCTCGGCGAAGTCGGCGGCGTCGACGCCACCGGCCCCTGCACGGATCGTGATGACGGCCGGGCGCGGGTCGAACTCGCCGTTCAGCAGCGTCTGCACTTCGAGCTCTCCGAGGATCTTCTGGATGCTCTTCAGCTCAGCAGTTGCCTCGTCGGCGGAATCCTGGTCGCCCTGGCCCTCGTTGGCCATCTCGACCAGAATCTCAAGGTCGTCGAGGCGCCGCTCGATGCTTTCGATGCGCGCCAGCTCTGATTGACGATGGCTGAGCGCACTCGTCACCTTCTGAGCGCGCTCCGTGTCGTCCCAGAGGTCAGGCACGCCGGCCTGCTCGCTGAGGTCAGCGATGTCGGCGCGGAGTCGATCAATGTCGATCACCGACCGGATGTCGCCAAACGTGGCCCGCAACGCGGCGATCTGCTCCGAGAAATCCAGCTCAATCATGTCGTGGTCCAGCCTACCGGGCAGACGCGACCCATTCGCCGGTGTTCGATCCGACTTGATCTGTTCTGATCCGGCTTGATTCGTCACAGGCGTAGCATCGACACGTTATGACTACCGCCGATCGTTCGTTCAGCCTGCGCGGTGTTGCTGTGACGGCTTTCTTGCCGACGCTGCTCTTTTCGATCGGCGAGGGCTCGATCATTCCGCTGATTCCGCTCGTCGCCCACGACCTCGGCGCCACCCTCGCCATCGCCGGGTTCATCGCGGCGATGGTCATGCTCGGTGAGTTGATCGGCGACATCCCGAGCGGCTGGGTGGTCTCGCGTTTCGGCGAACGCAACTCGATGATTGCTGCTTCCTTTCTCACCATCGCCGCGGTGCTCGTCTGCATTGCCGCGCCCAACCCGCTCGTGCTCGGCATCGGCATCTTCGTCGTCGGCATCGCGACGGCCGTGTTCGCCCTTGCCCGCCACGCGTTCATGACCAGCTATGTGCCGCTGCCCTACCGAGCACGCGCCCTGTCGACGCTCGGCGGAATCTTTCGTGCGGGATGGTTTGTCGGGCCGTTTCTCGCCGCCGGCCTGATCAGCCTGACCGGAGGAACCCAGGCCGTCTTCTGGGTCTTCATCGGATGCTGCCTCGCCGCCGCCGTCGTCTTGCTGCTGCTCCCCGAGCCCGAGCGCCTGTTCGGTGCTCCGGAGCTCGCTCTCGCACCCGACGGCACGGTGAAGCATGCCGGAGCCGAGTTCGTGGCCGAGGAGTCGCAGGGGCTCTTTCGCTCAATCTGGATGCACCGCGACGTGTTGCTGAGACTCGGTACCGGGGCCGGATTGGTCGGCGCACTGCGCGCCAGCCGCATCGTGATTCTGCCGCTCTGGGCGGTCAGCATCGGCATCGATGCTCCCACCATCGCCCTGATCATCGGGGCGGCCGGCGCGCTCGACTTCGCCCTCTTCTACGCGAGTGGTCAGATCATGGATCGCTTCGGTCGAATGTGGACGGCACTCCCCTCGATGATCGGCCTCGGCCTCGGTCATCTCGTGCTCGCCTTCACGCACAATCTGCCGAACAACGTCGCCTGGTTCATCGGGGTGGCGCTCTTTCTGGCACTCGCCAACGGCATCGGCAGCGGGCTACTGATGACCCTCGGCGCCGATCTCGCCCCGCCGGCCGCTCCGGCACCGTTTCTCGGGGCGTGGCGATTCACCGGCGATCTCGGCAGCGCGACAGCACCGCTCGCCATCGCCGGCATGACCGCGCTCGGCTCCCTCGCGCTCGCGAGTGCGACGATGGGCGTCGTCGGGCTCCTCGGCGCGGCCCTTCTCGGCCGTTACCTCCCCCGCTATGCTCCAGGGCGCGGGGGCAGCAAAAGTGCGATTCAATAGACGGATGCCCCTCATCGGAGAATACAAGCCCAGCCCCGCGAAATGGGTCAGAGACCAAGTCGAGCTCTACGAAAGCTCGGGTGGAACGAAGGGCACAACGCTGCGGGGAATGCCGGTGATCATCTTGTCGACGCTCGGCAAGACATCCGGTGCTGTGCGCAAGACCCCGCTGATGCGGGTGGAACACGACGGTGTCTATGCCGCAGTCGCCTCCCTCGGCGGCGCCGCGAAGAACCCGACGTGGTACGCCAACGTGCTCGCCAACCCCGCCGTCGAGGTGCAGGATGGCCCGCATCGCTTTGATGCGATCGCCCGCGAGGTCACCGGTGATGAGAAGGCGCTCTGGTGGGAGCGCGCCGTCGCCGCCTACCCTGACTACGCCAACTACCAAACCAAAACCGATCGCGTGATTCCGGTGTTCGTGCTCGAACCCGTTGCGGCGGCAGCGAAATGAAGCGGCAGGCGACGAAGCCTCCCGTCCTCGATCAGATCATTCTCGAGAACTTGGTGGATGCCGACGGGGTCGATCTCCGCTCGGGCGACAGCCGTGAGGGTGAACGCTACACCGGGGCTGAACTCGGTGGGCGCGACCTGACCGCAACCAGTTTTCGGGAGTGTGAGTTTCGCATCCTGTCACTGAATGAAACCAAGCTGCGTGGGGCGTCCTTCGCCGAATGCGTGGCCTCCGACGTGCAGGCGCCCATTTTCAGTGTGCCGCGCTCGTCGTGGCGCGATGTGCGCATCGAACGCTCACGGCTCGGCTCGGTGGAAGCGTACGAAGCGCAGATGCGGTCGGTGCAGATCGACGGATCGAAGCTTGACTTCGTCAACCTGCGCAATGCGAACCTCACCGATGTGCTCATCTCGGACTGCATCATCGAAGAACTCGATTTCGGCAGCGCCACCATCCAGCGCCTCGAATTGCGCAACTGCCGCATCGGAACCCTCGATGTGACGGGCGCCAAGCTCAAGGACGTCGACCTGCGTTCGACCGACTTCAGCGCGATCCACGGCCTGGAAGGCTTGCGGGGCGCCACGATCGACGACGCCCAGCTTGCGCTGCTCGCGCCGGTTCTCGCGGCTCATCTCGGCATCCGCGTCGAGTAGGAATGTGCGGCGCGGGTCGAAAACCGTTGCGCCGAATGAATTCAAGGGGCGGCGCGGTTTTCAACCCCCGCCACGACAGCAGAGGCTCACGGGCGGGCGGCGTTGGGGAGTCGGCCAGAGCTATCAATTGATTCCGGCTGACGGCCCCTCGTCACCAGAACACCGACCGCGCCACCGCCGTGACGTCAATCGGAATTCCGGCCGGCAGCATCAGCGCCAACACCGGCGGTCGCCAGGTGGAACGCAGCGACACCGTCGCACTTCGACCGTCTGCACTCGCCGCGCTCACCAGCGTCAACTCGTCGAGCCCGTTGTGTGGGGTGGCCGCCAGATACTGTTCTGCCGCCGCCTCGACCCGCACAGAGTCAAGCCGCGCCCGCAGCAACCCCGCCTCGGCCGTGACGTCGTCGAGATCGAAGGCTTCGGCCCCGGCGAGCGCCGCGCCATCCGCGAGAGTGAAGAGTCGTTTGCGCTCGAGGTAGAGCGAAGTGGCCGCGACACAGGTCAGAATCAGAACCGTCGCCAGAAAGCCGTAGAAGATCGTCAGCAGCAGGGTCGAACCCGCGTCGTTCTCGGTGGCCGGCCGTCTGCGGCGCATCCCCCTCATCCCTCGCCTCCCGCACCCCAGAACCGCGAGACCGTCTGCGTCGCCCGCGCCTCGAGCGGCACCGACGCCACATTCTGCAGCGCGAGAAAATCAGGCATCAGCGGCAACGGGACGCGGATGCGCACAGTGACGGTGACCGACTGCTGTCGCGTCAGGCAGGTCAGTGGCGCCGCACTGCACTCGATCCCGACCTCGGCGGTGCTCGTCTCGACGCCATAGTCGTCAAGTCCCACCTCGACGGCGCGCTGTACCCGCTCGCGCGCAGCGGCTTCGTCGGGCGCGAGCACGAACACACGGGCCGCCTGCCGGGCTGCTCCTTCGGCCGCGAGCGCCCCACTTTGCAACGCCGACAGTGCGAGCACGAGATAGACGAGCGGAACGAGCAGGATCATTCCGACGGTGATGAACTCGAGCGAGGCCGACCCGCCGTCGCTACCCCAGCTACCCCAGGCGCGCCAGCCACTCCGGCTTCTCCCGCTACTCCAGCGTCTCGACCACCGCATGGCCCACCACCTTCAGTCCGCGCTCGAATCCGAGCATGCCGAGAAGCGGCAGCGGCGCGATCACACTCACCTCGACGGTGAGCTGCCCCGCACGTTCTGAGTAGGCAGCCGCAACTCCCGTCGCATAGGTCGACCCCACCGCGGTCGTGATCAGGTCCGTCGTGCGAGCGGCGCCCTCCGACAAACCATTGTCGGCGAGCGCGGCATACCGTGCCCCCTCGGCCGCGGCATCCAGCAGCGTCGTGCGGATGTGCAGGGCCAACGCCAGTTGCATGACCGACAGGGTCAACACGGTGAGAAGCGACCCGACGAGAACGAACTCGACAACGGCAGAACCGGAGTCGGTGCGGCGATGCCATCGCCCATCCCTCAGCCGCCACCGCGTGTGCATCGTCGGAGTGAGGTCACATGCCCGAAACGCGGTCGATCGCTTGTTGAAAGATTCCGGCGAGCGCCGGACCGGCCAGCCCCCAGATCAGCATCACCAATGCCGCGGTCATCAAAGTAATGAGCACCCACCCGGGCACGTCTCCACGTTCGTCGGCTAACCCGCTCCGGAATCGATGCGACAACACTGACATGATGTGTTCCTCTCTCTGCTGTGACACGGACTGCGGTGACACGGACTGCTGTGACACGGGTTGACACGGGTTTCGATCAGAACCCGGCCTGCAAGACGAACAAGCCGGGGAATATCGCAAAAAGGATCGACAAAGGGAGTATCAGAAAGACCAGCGGGATCATCATCGAGATCTCCTTGCGGCCCGCCGTCTCGAGCAGGTCGCGCTTCGCTTCCTCCCGCGCATCCTGAGCCTGAGCCCGCAAGACCTCTGCGAGCGGCGTTCCACGATCAAGGGCTCCCGTCACCTGATCGACAAACCGGGTGAGGGCGGGCAGCTGGATGCGTCGAGCCAGCGCCGACAGCGACGCGCTCAGCGGCATCCCCGTGTGCACGTCGGCGACGACACCGGCGAGCTCCCTCGACAGCTCCCCCGAACTCGTCGCGGCCACCCGCCGCAGCGCGTCGAGGATGCCCTCCCCGGCCGACAACGACAGGGTCAGAAACTCAAGCACCGTCGGAAGCTCACTGCTGATGCGCGCGAGCCGTGCCCGTGCCGCACGTTGGAGCAACCAGCCGCGCAGCAACGCCCCGCACAGTGCGGCGGTCGCCACCAGCAGCACGCGCCCGATCAGCGGCAGGGTCTGTGTGGCGGGACTGACCAGCACCAGAACCAAACCCAGAGCGCTGCCGGCCAGCGCCCAGAGCAGTTGCGTTGTTCGAAACTCATCGACGCTCTGCCGTGAACCGGCCTGACGCAATTGACGAGTGAGGGTCTCGGTACCACCCAGCAGGTGGTCGAGACGGGAGGCCAAGCGCCTCACCACCGGCGAGAAGAGTGAACCGAACACCGGGAGCGGGTTCAACGTCGTGCGCCCCACATAGTCACGTGCTTCAGCCGAGACATCAAGAATGTACGGCGCCACCCGCTGCGCAAGTCTCGGCCGCCCGAGCCGCGGCATGAGACTGACCAACGACCACAGACCGACGCCGAGAACCGTGCCGAGAAGAACACCCCACGCCGCCGGAGCATTCATCGAAACCACCGCCGTTCTTCGGGTAGCCGGCCGAACGCGATCATGATGCGGTACGCCAGCACCGACACGACGAGTCCGCCCAGAATCACGGCCATCCCGGTGGGAGTGTTGTAGGCGAGAGCGGCTTCGGGGCGCGTGATCAGAAGAATCAGGATGATCCACGGTGCGGCAGCCCCGAGCCGCGCGGCGTTCAGTATCCACGACTGACGCGACTCCACTTCCAGCCTGATCGCGGCATCCTGGCGCAACCAGCTCGCCAGGCTCCGCAACACGAGAGTCAGGTCGCTGCCGCCGACCTCGCGAGCCATCCGGAGTGTCTCGAGGATGCGGTCGGCGATCGGATCAGCCAGGGCGCCCTTCAGTTGATCGATACAGTGTGCGAAGTTGCCGGTCGCCCGATACTCCCGCTCGAAGCCGGCGAATGCTTCCCGTGTCGCCGGTGGGCCCGAATGCGCCAGACTGCTCACGCTGTCGGGGAGGGCGAGCCCGGAGCGCACCCCCGAGATCAGGTGATCGACGACATCCGGCCAAACCGTGCGATTGGCACGGCGCCGCGCTCGCGCCCGCCGGGACACGATGACGGCCGGAAGCAGCACCGCACCAAATCCGGCCGTGAACGACAGAGCCCGCACACCCAGGGTCGCCTCGGCGAGCGCGGCAATGGCAATGCCGAGCAGCAGCGAGACCACGATGAAGGCACCCGGCGTCACCCGACTGAACCCGGCCTGGGCAAGCCGGTCCCGCGCCCGTTCGCCCAGGGTAGGCTCCGTGACTGATGGGGCGCCCATACCCGCCGACACTGCCGTACCCGCCAGGCTCGCCGCGCCGGCCGGCCACAGGAACGGTGCCGCGGTGAGAAGCATCCCGGCCCCGAGCAGCAGTCCCAGCAGGAGGCTCATGTCATCGCCCGCCCGAGAACGAGCGCCGGATCAAGACCCGCCGCCTGAAACTTGACGAGCTTCGTCGGATACCCGCCAGTCGGCTGAAGCACACCGTTCTGCACGAGAAAGAGCGGGCTCGCCTCGATCATCGGCCCGGAGAGTTGGCCGCTCGGTGCGATGATCTCCGTCACCCGCCGCTGACCGTGCCGATTGAGTTCACAGTGCACGACGATGTCGATGCACCCCGCCACCGTCGGCAGCACGAACGCAGAGTCAATGTTGCGCCCGGCCAAGAGCGGAAGGGTGCACAGTTTGGCCAGGGCATCCCGTGCACTATTCGCATGGATCGAGCACATGCCAGGCAACCCGCTGTTTAATGCGATCAGCAGGTCGAGGCTCTCGGCTTCGCGCACTTCACCGACGACCAGCCGATCGGGGCGCATCCGCAGCGATTCTTTGATCAACCGGCGGAGCGTGATCTCCCCTGTTCCCTCCAGGCTCGGCTGGCGGCACTGCAGCCCGACGACGTCGCGCGCGGCAAGATCAAGCTCAAATGTCTCCTCGACGGTGACCACGCGCTCGTTTGCCCTGATGCACGACAGCAGTGTGTTGAGCAGCGTCGTCTTTCCGGCTTGGGTCGCTCCCGATACCAGGATGTTTTGCCCCGCCAGCACGCACATGCGCAGAAACTCGGCTGCCTGCACCGTGAGCGAGCCGCTCTCGACCAGCTGCGTGAGCGTTCTGATTCGTTTGGTGAACTTGCGGATGTTGACCGACCAATGCGCGCGTGTGACATCGGGAATCACCACGTGGAGGCGGGACCCGTCGGGCAGCGAGGCATCCACGAACGGTGACGAGAGGTCGACCCGGCGACCCGAAGCCTGCAGCATCCGCTCGACCAAGTCGCGCACGGTCTGCTCGGTCACCACCAGCGGGGTGAGCTCGGCCCGCCCATTCCTGGCGACGAACACCCGCGTCGGGGAATTAATCCAAATCTCTTCGATGCTCGGGTCATCGAGAAAGGGCTGCAACACTCCGAATCCGGTCAGCGCAGCGACGGCTTCTCGAGCGGTCTGGCCTTCGTCGGTGATGAGCGGATGCGCCCCGCCAAGCGCAAGCTCGCTGTAACGCTGCACCTCGTCGTGCACGTAGTGCTCGGCGAGCGCCCCGTCGGCCGCGAGATCGACGCCGTCGTGACGCACGCGCATCCGCACTTGCTCGGTGATGATGCGTGCGGCTTCGCTCATCCCTGCATCCTGCTCCACTGGCGCGCGTGCAGGCGGAACTTATCCACAGGACAGCATCACCGGCGGAGGCGATTACCCGACATACGAGACGCCGGGCGGACCGGACGCCGCCTACTTCACACTCCCCGAGGTGAGCCCGGCCACGAGCCACCGCTGCAGAAACCCGGCCGCAGCGAACAACGGGATGACGGCCATCAGCGAGGCCGCAGCGATCTTGCCGAAGTCCTGAATTCGCTCCCCCAGCATCAGCGACAGCACCACCGGCACCGTCTGCGCATCGACCCCCTGCGTGAGAAAGGTCGCGAGCACGAACTCGTTGTAGTTGCACCGCTTCGCGGCCGGCGAGATCGTGGGCAACGCCTGGAGCGAGATCGGATCGGGCGCCGTCGGCGTCACCGGCACCGTCGTCACACCCTCCGACGACGGCTGGACGCTCACGGGGAGCAAGTACTACACGACCGGCAGCATCTTCGCGGACTGGGTCGATGCCAGCGCCCGCGATCACAATGGCAACGACGTCACGGTTCTCGTCGCGGCACGGCAAGACGGCGTCGTGATTCTCGACGACTGGGACGGCTTCGGGCAGCAGCTCACCGGCACGGGAACCATCGTGTTCGACGGCACCCGCGTCGATGTCGACAACATCGTGCCGTTCGACGCCCGGTTTCGCTATCAAACCGCGCTGTATCAATTGGTGCTCGTGGCCGTCCTGGCGGGCATCGCTCAGGCCACCGAGCGCGATGTCAAAGCGGCGGTGCGGGATCGCAATCGGGTCTACAGCCACGGTCTCGCCTCGCTGGTGCGCAACGACCCGCAGATCCAAGCCGTCGTCGGTGAGATCTCGTCGATTGCGTTCGTGGCACGTCACACCGTACTGGCGGTCGCCGATGCGCTCGATGTCGCCGCAGGCACCGCCGCCGCCCGCGACAGCGACGTCGATCGCGAGGCGAACGTGATTGCCGAGATTCGCGCCGCTCAGGCGCAGGTCGTGCTCTCTGAGTCGGTTCCTCGTTCCGCGACGTTGCTCTTCAACACGCTCGGCGCATCCGCCGTCGGCCCCACGAAGAGCCTCGACCGGCATTGGCGGAACGCCAGGGTCGTCGCTTCGCACAATCCGGTGATCTACAAGGCCCGCATCGTCGGCGATTGGGCGATCAACGACACACCGCCCCCGTTCATCTGGGAGATCGGGGTTGCCGCGCGGGCTGAAACCGCCTCGTGAGGTGCCAACAATTGCTAGTACCGGAGCCCTCCGACTAGCAGAAGTTGGCACCTCACGGGAGGGACGGCGGGAGCCACTGACGAGGCACGGCTGCGCGGCCAGTACACTAGTACGGCACTACGCGGGAGTGGTGAAATTGGCAGACACGCAGGATTTAGGTTCCTGTGCTTTCGAGCGTGGGGGTTCAAGTCCCCTCTCCCGCACCAGATTGTCGGGCCCGATGCGCATCCAGCGCATGCGGGCCCGTTTTGTGCATTCGGGCCCGATCGGCACTCAGCCGCCTGTGAGCCGAGTTGCAGCGCGCTACTGGTCACCGTCCAGAATTATAGGTTAGGATCGCCTTACCAAACTTTCCCTTCTAGAACAGGCGACCCATGACTTCGACACTGACCGAGGCTGAATTCGATCTTGCAGCCTTCATCCGCGCCAGCTCGAGTGAGCAGCACCGCGGAACGGAACAGCGCTCGTTCATCACCGACCTCATGGGCGGCAAGCTGTCACTGGCGGACTACACCCGCTACCTGGCCCAGTACGGCTGGCTGTACGAGGTGCTCGAAGAAGCAGTATTGCGCGTCGACCTCGACAGCGTTCCCGGGCTCGCCGTGCTGTTCGATCCGAAGTTGGCTCGCATGGCCTCGATCGAGAGCGACCTTGTTGCACTCGGCGCAGCGGATTGGCGTGAGGCTCACCCGCCGTTGGCCGCGACAGTGGCGTATGCCGAGCACCTGAAGTCGCTCAGCGAGGCCGATGGCGTGCGTGTGCTCGCACACCACTACACCCGGTACCTCGGCGACCTGTCGGGTGGCCAGGCCATCGCCGCTCTCGTCGCACGTCACTACGCCGCATCCCCTGAGCAGCTCAGCTTCTACCGCTTCGAAGACATCGACAGCGTCGTGCAGTACAAGCGCGGCTACCGCGAAGGCATGAACGCTCTCGCTCTGAGCTCCGAAGATATCGATCTGCTCGTGCGCGAAGTGGATGCCTCGTTCACGTTCAACGGTTCGCTGTTCGACGCGCTGCTGGACTAAACAGTGCTCCGCACTTCAGCCCTCGGCGATCAGCTGGGCGACCTGCTCGGGCAGAGCGGCGTGATTCTCTTTTATCTGGTGATCTGGGGGCTCGTTTTCGCCGGCACTGCCCTGTTCCTCGGCGTCTTCATCCCCTTCATCACCGGCGACTCGTTGCTCTTCGGCGCCGGCCTGGTCGCAGCAACGAACCCGAACCTGAGCATCGCGATTCTCGCGATCGGAACCGGTATCGCAGCTTTTCTCGGCGATCAGGTGGGATTCCTGCTCGGCCGCCGGTACGGACGCGGCTACCTCGACCGACACGGAGGCCGCCGCACACAGGCGGCGATCGCCAAGACCGAGTCCTTCTACCGCAAGTTCGGCTGGTGGTCCGTGATCATCGCCCGCTTCATGCCGTGGGCACGTGTCTTCGTTCCCGTCATCGCCGGGGTCGGCCGAATGAATTACTACAAGTTCCTGAGCAGCAACCTTGTCGGGGCCGTCGCGTGGGGCACGGGAATGACACTGGTCGGGTACTACGCAGCGTCAATTCCGGGGGTGAAGAATGCCGCCTACGTCATCGCCGGTTTCTTCATCGTCGCGTCGATCATTTTCGGGTACCGCACCTGGCGCAGCGATCGGTTGGAGACCCGCGCAGCGGCGACTACGAACGCTGAACCGGAGCACACTTCCGGGGGCTAGCCCACGGGAATTCATGCGGTATTTAGCGTTAGCCTGTACCCAGCACAATCTTTCCGCCGCCTGGCCGTTCTGACCGACGCACTCTGGAGTACCCCTGTGATTCACACCTCACTGATCCCGTGGCTTGACCCAGAGATAATTCTGAATTCTGCCGGTCCGTGGGCTCTCCTCGTCGTGTGCGCGATCGTCTTCGCCGAGACCGGGCTTCTCGTCGGATTTCTGCTTCCCGGCGACACCCTGCTCGTCATCACCGGCTTGCTCACCGGCAGCCTGATCATGATCGATATCTGGTGGGTCTGCTTGGCCATCGGTTTTGCCGCGTTCCTCGGTGGTGAGGTCGGCTATCTGATCGGTCACAAATTCGGCCCCCGCGTTTTTGAGCGCAAGGAATCCGGGCTGTTCAGCATCAAGAATGTTGAACGCACCAATATGTTCTTCACGAAGTTCGGCGGCCTGGCCGTGATCCTCGCCCGATTCGTGCCGATCGTGCGCACTTTCGCACCGGTGGCGGCCGGTGTCGGGCACATGAACTACCGCAAGTACACGCTGTACAACTTCATCGGTGCCATGATCTGGGGCGCGGGTCTCACCTATTTCGGCTACCTGCTGAATCTGATCCCGCCGGTGGCCGAGTTCGTGAAGGCCTACATCGACATCATTCTGATCGGCGCGGTCGTCATCACGTTGATCCCCACGATCATTCACTATTTTCAGTCGGCAGCGAAGGCCAAGCGCGCCAACAATGAAGCCAAAACCGACACCGCGTCTCTCGTTCTGCCGCCCGAGGCCTTCGAGATCGACCACGATGGCAAGCACGAGGCGTAGGCCAATTCGTCCAGATCAGCCGTGCGTGACTCAGGGGTGCGCGTGATCCTCGTGGGCCGCATGCTCGGCTGGTTCCAGCTGGAACGTCGAGTGGTCGACATCAAAATGGTGTGACAAGCACTCGGACAGCTCGTCGAGCAGGGCACCTGCCCCTCCCGAGCTGAGCAGCTTCGGCTCCACCACGATGTGGGCCGAGAAGACGTGGGCTCCAGAGGTGATCGCCCAGACATGCACGTCGTGCACAGCGACGACACCGGCAGTGCCGAGCAGGTGAGTGCGAATCTCGGCGACATCGGTGTCGGCCGGCGCCGATTCGCTCAGCACCCGCACCACGTCGCGCAACAGCGAGTAGGCGCGGGGCACGATCATCGCCGAGATCAGCAGGGAGGCGATCGCGTCGGCCTGCCAGAAGCCGGTAGTCAGGATGACGATGGCCGCGACGATGACGGCAATCGAACCGAGCGTGTCTCCGAGCACCTCAAGGTAGGCGCCACGCATATTGATCGAGGAGCCGGCCGCCGGGCGCAGCAGCAGCAACGCCGCACAGTTCGCGACGAGACCGATGACCGCGACGATCAACATCGGCGTGCCGTGAACTTCAGAACCGGCTGCGGACACCAACCGCGTGATCGCGCCGACCACGACGAAGCCGGCCACGGCGATCAGAATCAGACCGTTGAGCAGGGCGCCGAAGACCTCGGCGCGCTGATAGCCGAACGTCTGACGGTCGGTGGCCGGTCGGGCTGCAAAAACTGTCGCGGTCAGCGCAATAATGAGTCCGGCGAGATCGGAGAACATATGCCCCGCATCGGCAAGCAGTGCCAATGATCCCGACAGCCAGGCACCGACGATCTCCACCACCAGCACAACCGCAACGATGCCGATCGCGAGCGTCAGACGCGTGCGATTCGTGCTCGTCGAATGTGAATGATCGTGGCCCATAACTCAACCGTACGAGCCGCACCGCCCAATCTCCAGCCCGCGCGCTAGTTGGGAATGAGTGTTGTTCTCAGCAACGCAGAAGGGGCGGCAACCGAGAGATTCTCGGATCGCCGCCCCGGTGAATTCGGAGCGAATCAGGCGTTCAGAAGCGCGACGAGAACCGGCACCAGCTCACCGAATGCGATGGCGCGGTGACTCTCGGCGTCCTTGACCTGCTGAGGCAGCTCAGCCGCCGAGACCTCGTGCCCGTCGGGCTGGAAGATCGGGTCGTAGCCGAACCCTCCACCGCCGGCCGGGGTGTGCAGGATGCGTCCCGGCCACACGCCCGTCACGTGAGATTCGGTGCCGTCGGGCAATGCAACGGCAGCGACACAGGTGAAGTGACCGGCGCGGTGCTCGTCGGCCATATCGCTGATCTGCCAGAGCAGCAGCTCAAGGTTCTCGACCGGGTGCTTGCTCGGCCCGGCCCAGCGTGCCGAGAAGATGCCCGGCGCACCACCCAGCACATCGACGCAGATGCCCGAGTCATCGGCGATCGCCGGAAGACCGGTGTGTGCCGCGGCGGCGCGCGCTTTGATCAAGGCGTTGTCGGCGAAGGTCGCGCCATTCTCGACCGGCTCAGGGCCGTCGTAGGCGAGCACCTCGACATCGGGCAGCTGCACAGCGAGAATTCGCCTCAGTTCCTCAACCTTGTGCTGGTTATGAGTGGCGAGAACGATCTGGGTCATGCCGACACCTCGAGCGCCTTCTTCTGGAACTCAGTCAAGGTGATTCCACCGGCGAGAGCCAGATCGAGCAAAGAGTCGAGTTCACGACGGTCAAACGGGGCACCTTCGGCGGTTCCCTGCACCTCCACGAACAGTCCCCGGCCGGTGACAACCACATTCATGTCAGTTTCAGCACGTGAATCTTCGGTGTATTCCAGATCGAGCATGGGCACACCGTCGATGATTCCGACCGAGACGGCGGCCAGGCTGTCGATGAGCGGCTGAGCCTTCTGGCCGATGAATTTCTTGGTGCGTCCCCATTCCAGGGCGTCGGCCAGAGCAACGTAGGCGCCGGTGATTGCGGCGGTGCGGGTTCCGCCATCGGCCTGCAGCACGTCGCAATCGATCACGATGGTGTTCTCGCCGAGTGCCTTCATGTCGACAACGGCACGCAAGCTGCGACCGATCAAGCGGCTGATCTCGTGCGTGCGTCCGCCTATCCTGCCCTTGACCGACTCGCGGTCCATCCGTGAGTTCGTCGAGCGCGGCAGCATCGAGTACTCGGCCGTCACCCAGCCCTTGCCCTTTCCGGCCATCCAACGCGGAACCCCGTTGGTGAAGGTCGCCGTGCAGAGCACCTTGGTGCGACCGAACGAGATCAGCGCGGACCCCTCAGCCTGGGCGCTCCATCCGCGTTCGATCGTGACGGGGCGCAGCTGGTCGGGGGTGCGCCCATCGGCGCGCAGGATGTCGGTCACGAGGTCTCCTTGAGAGGGGTGGGCTGTGTGGTTGCGGAAAAGGTGGCGAGCTCAGTGAGATTGAGAGCACCGGTCTCGATGAGGTCGACGCGGGAGATCTCGGGCCCGATCAGGCGGTGCGCGAGGGCGAGAAACTCCTCGGCGCTGGCGCCGGTGGCCTCATAGCGGTAGCTCGGAGCCTCGGAGGCCGTGCGAAGAAGCTGCTGGCCGACCAACACCCGGTAGACATCGTTGGCTGTCTCAGTGTCGCTGGAGACGAGGGAGACTGAGTCTCCCATCACATAGGAGATCGCGCCTTTGAGAAAAGGGTAGTGGGTGCAGCCGAGCACCAGTGTGTCGATGTTCGACGCCTTCAGCGGCGCCAAGTACTTTTCGGCCACCGCGAGAACCTCGTCACCGGTGGTCACTCCGGCCTCGACGAACTCGACAAAACGCGGGCATGCCTGGCTGAAGAGAGTGATGTGGGTAGCGGCGGCAAACGCGTCGTCGTAGGCGCGGGATTTGACGGTTCCGGCCGTGCCGATGACACCGATTCGATTGTTTCGAGTGGTTCCGACGGCTCGGCGCACGGCCGGCTGGATGACCTCGATCACGGGAACGCTGTAGCGTTCTCTGGCGTCTCGCAACATGGCCGCCGAGGCAGTGTTGCACGCAATCACCAGCATCTTGACGTCTTGCGCGACAAGATCGTCGAGAACGTTGAGGGCGAAGCCCCGCACATCCGCGATTTTCTTCGGACCATACGGAGAATTGGCCGTGTCGCCGATGTAGAGAATCGACTCGTTGGGCAATTGGTCCTTGATCGCCCGAGCGACGGTCAGGCCGCCGACACCTGAGTCAAAGATCCCAATTGGCGCGTCAGTCACAACAATCAAGCTTAGTCGGGCAATCCGCGGGTCACGGAAGGCTAGGCTTTCTTCGTGACCGAGTCCTCAGCCTTTCGCACCGACCGCTACGAACTCACCATGGTGGATGCGGCAATTCAAAGCGGCACGGCCCACCGGGAGTGCATGTTCGAGGCGTTCGCCCGGCGCCTCCCCGACGGTCGGCGGTACGGCATCGTGGCCGGAACAGGTCGGCTTCTCGAGCTGATTCAGCAGTTCAGGTTCACCGATGCGGAACTGTCCTGGCTCCGCAACAACGAGGTCGTGCGCTCCCCCACCCTGGACTGGCTGGCCGACTATTCGTTCAGAGGCAGCATCTGGGGCTATCAGGAGGGCGAAGCCTATTTTCCGGGCTCGCCGCTGCTCGTGGTCGAAGGCACTTTTGCCGAGGCAGTGATTCTCGAGACCCTCATTCTCAGCGTGCTCAACTACGACACCTCAGTGGCCAGTGCAGCGGCTCGGATGGTCTCGGTCGGCCTCGGTCGTCCCATCGCCGAGATGGGCTCACGGCGCACCAGCGAGTTCGGTGCAGTGTCGGCGGCCCGTGCCGCATACATTGCCGGATTCGCCGCGACGAGCAATCTGGAGGCGGGCCGCACCTGGGGAATCCCCACAATGGGCACTGCCGCTCATTCATTCACTCTGCTGCACGACAGCGAGGAGGCCGCGTTCCGCGCCCAAGTCGAGGCGTTCGGGGTCAACACCACATTGCTCGTCGACACCTACAGCATCGAAGACGGTATTGACATGGCAGTGAAGGTGGCTGGAACCCAGCTGGGCGCCATCCGCATCGACTCCGGCGATCTTCCGACAGTCGTTGCCGCTGCCAGAGCTCAACTCGATGCTCTGGGCGCCGTGAACACGCGCATCACCGTCACGAGCGACCTCGACGAGTACTCGATCGCGGCCCTCTCGGGTTCGCCCGTCGACTCGTTCGGCGTCGGCACCTCGGTCGTGACGGGGTCCGGCGCACCGGCCGCCGGCATGGTCTACAAGCTCGTCGCTCACAAGAACGACTCAGGCTCCTGGATCCCCGTGGCCAAGACCTCGGCGGCGAAGGCCTCGGTCGGTGGGCGCAAGGATGCCGTGCGTCGCCTCGACTCCACCGGCACCGCCCGTGAAGAAATCGTGCTGCTCGGCGATGGTCCAGCCGGCGAATCCGAGCTTGTCTCGCCGAGCGGTCTCGAACGTGCGCTGCTCGTTCCGCTGATCGTCGGCGGCAAGCCAGACGAACGCTACCTCGGACCGGCCGGCACCACGCGGGCGCGGTCCCACCACGCATCGGTGATGCGGGAGCTTCCGATCGACGCGTTCCGGCTCGGACGTGGCGAACCGGTCATCCCCACCACCTATCGTTGACGAGCAGTTGCCCGTTCGGCTTCGAAACCGAACATCGAACGGCAGGCGGAGGTCGACGAGCTCGACTACGGTGCGGCCCGTTGCGCGGGTCGAAAACCGTGACGCCCGTTGAGTTCAGGAGGCGTGGCGGTTTTCGACCCGCGTGGTGCAATCGGGTCCGGCATTCGACCCGCGCGACGGCATCCGACCCGCGCGACGGATGTGGGGCAGGGTCGCCGACGGGCAGACTGCGCGCTGCGCGGGTTGGGCGCCGCTGCGCGCGTTGGCGCCAACCCGCGTGACGGCACCCAACCCGCGCGACGGATGCGGCGTGGCCGACGGAGGCCCACTGCCCCCAAGCACCCGACACGTTCAACCACCGATGATCGAGCGTGTCGAAATCAGGTGCCGGTTACTCGGACTTCATCTTTTCGTAGATTGCCTTGCACGACGGGCACACCGGAAACTTTTCGGGGTCGCGGCCCGGCAGCCACTTCTTGCCGCAGAGTGCGCGCACCGGCTTGCCGGTCAATGCGGATTCCATGATCTTGTTCTTCGGCACGTAGTGCGAAAAACGCTCGTGGTCACCCGGCTCGATCTGCTCCTGGTTCAGCAGCTCTTCTAGTTCGCGATCGAGGGTAGACGTGCCGCCGCCGGGCTGCCCAGGGTCTGCGATGCTTGCGCGGAAGTCTTCAGTCATGCCTCAAGTTTAGCGATCAGAGCTGAGAGCGGCCATCGCAACACCGCGAAGATCTCTGACTGCGGCCCGACGCTGATCTGACGCTCAGCAGACGCTCGGCGAAGGAGTGCGATCAGGCGCGCAGCGCGGAGGAGAGCATCTCCGGACCCCGACGCTCGAAGGTTCGTGAGCCGAGCCACACGCCAACCACGACGGCGACCAGCCCGATGCCGATGCCGCTGAAAAGAGCAACGCGGTGCCACGACGGGTCGACGAAAATTCCGAGAACCGCCGCGATGATGGCCGGCAGCGAGAGCACGATCGAACCGATGAAGGTCAACGATTGAATGAGCGCCGATGCGGTGTCGGATGCCTGGGGCTGAGCGAACGGGCTGTCGCCTGGCTTCGTGGCCGGGTACGGAAACCGCGCAGAGGTGAAGCTCGAGAGGCCTATGCCGGTCAGCAGAATGCAGGTGCTCACCCCGAGCATTGACGGCAATGCAGACCAATCCCCGTAGATGGCGATGCTGATGGCCGAACCGAGACCGATCAGCGGGATCCCGACGACGAGCGCAGGAGCCAAACGCCCGATTCGATCGGCGAGGCCGCGTGTGCCTGAGACAACGTGAAGCCAGATTGCGGTGCTGTCATAGGCGACATCGTTGTGCATCGTCCAGCCGAGAAAGATGCACATCAGCGGAACCGGCAGCAAGGCGAGGTAGTGCGTGGGAACGGTGGCGATCGACAATGGCACGAGCGCGATGATCGGCACGACCGGAATCATGATCAAGGCCACCCAGTAGCGGGAGTCCCTCCCCCAGTAGGTGAAGCTGCGCGCCGCAATCACGCCGAGTGGGGTGTCAGGCAAACGGTCGAACCAGCCGAGCCCGCCATACTGCTTGACGGCCGCCTCACGACCGGGGGTCACCAGCATCCGTTCGACCAGACGCTGCCAGACCCACCAGAGCACCCAGAGCGTACCGGCCGCAATGACCAACTTCAGCAGTGCTGCCCCCCACTCACCGGTCACCGCGTCACCGGGAACCGCCCAGGCAGCGCCGATCGGGGTCCAGCCTAGAATTCCGGCGAATTCGCTCACCAGGGTGGCTCCCGACGTGCCCCAGTCGATGGACACCAAGAGAATGACAATGGGCGACAGGATGACGAGCAGCAGCACGCCAGCGATCCCCATGAACTCGCGTGAGCGTCGACTGGAGAGCACGAATGCGCCGACGGCGGTGCTCACCCGTGACGCCAATACGCAGGTGGCGAGCAGCAGGGCCGCCGAAATGATCGCCAGCACCGTTTCCAGCACACCATGCGACCACGTCACCACGGTTCCGAGCAAAATGATCGTGAGCGCCAGCGCGGGCACACCGACCAGCGCGCTGACGGCCAGGCCCAGGGAGAGTGTGCGATTCGGGATGCCGAAGAGTGCGAACGAGCGCGGATCCATCGTGTCGTCGATGCCGAACACCAAGGGAACGACGAGGGATCCGAGCACCACGAGCGACCCGAGCACAATCAGCGAGTCACGCACCAGCTCGACGTCGCCGACAAACCGCAGTCCGACGAGAACGATGAACAACACCGCGGCCAAACCGAGCCCGTAGAGCAACCCGACGATGACACCGACGACCTGCCAGGGGCTCCGCCGAAAGATGTTCGCGAGGAGCCGAAGCTTCAATCCGAGAAGCTGTGCAACCATTCCATGCCTTCCGCCACCTTGCGCCCGCCGGCCAGCTCCACAAACCGGTCTTCGAGCGACTTCTTGCCGCGCACCTCGTCGACCGTTCCGGAAGCCAGAACCTGACCCTGCACGATGATCGCGACGTGATCGCAGACGCGCTGGATCATGTCCATGCCGTGGCTCGACAGCAACACTGTTCCACCGCTCGCCACGTATTTCTGAAGAATCTCTGTCACGTTGACCGCCGACACCGGGTCGACCGATTCGAACGGCTCGTCGAGAACGAGAACCCGCGGCGAATGGATCATCGCGCAGGCCAAGGCGATCTTCTTGGTCATGCCGGCCGAGTAGTCGGCAACGAGTCGGTGCAATGCGTCTTCGAGACCGAATGCAGCGGCAAGGTCGGCGGAGCGCGTGCGCACCGTGTCGCCGTCGAGGCCGCGCAACACGCCTGAATAGTGAAGAAGCTGGGCGCCCGTCAACCGGTCGAAGAGCCGCAGCCGATCTGGGAGTACTCCGATAACGCGTTTCGCTTCGATCGGCTGTGCCCAGACATCGATGCCGTGCACTCGAATCGAGCCGGAATCGGGACGCAGCAGACCGGTCACCATCGACAGTGTCGTGGTCTTACCTGCGCCGTTCGGGCCGACGATTCCGTAGAACGAACCGGCACGCACTTCGAGGTTGACGCCCGACACTGCCGTCATCTGGCCGAACCGTTTGACGAGGCCGTCAACGGCGAGTACGACAGGGGCACGCGGCGGTTCACCTGACACCGCGGCGGCTGCAGCGCCGGACGTCACGCCGGCCTGGGCAACCGATGGAACGGTCGAACGCACCGCTTGTTGACGCGGTGTCACGCGCGGAGTGGTCTTGGTGACGGATGCCGGTCGCTTCGCAGGAACGGACGTGGAAGTGGACGTAGTTGGTTCTGACGGTGCAGGCGCTGACGGTGTCGTCGACGAGGCGGCTCTGAGGTTGGTCAGCGTGGCCGGAGCAGCAACCTCGCCGGCCGCATCAGACGGATGCGACTCGGGAAGAGCACGCCCCGCCGGGGTGACGAGCGCGGGTGCGGTTGACGCGGCGACGGGGGTCACTCCGTCAGATTTCGCAGCAGCCGGCTTCGCAGCGGCAGATTTTGCAGTAGTGGTACGCGGTAAAGCTGGCTTTCGTGCTGCAGGGGCCTTTCGCACTGCGGGCTTTTTTGCCGCGGGCTTCACCGCCGGAGCGTCGGGTGCTTCCGAAGCCGTTGCGGCAGGCTTCTTCGCTGCCGGTTTCGCCACTGCAGACTTCGCCGCAGCCGGCTTGCGCACCGCGGGCTTCGCCGCGGCCGGTCGCTTTGCCGCAGGCTTCTTCACTGCGGGCTTCACGAGAGCTTGTTCCTCCTCTGCAGGCGAGGCGTCAGAGACACCGTCGCCACTCGTCGGCTTGTCAGGCTGAGGAGTAGGGGGCAAAGAAGTCACCAAGCAAACCTACCAAGCTGAGACGATGTGCGTGGGCGCCGCCCGGCGGAATGCCGCTACCTGGGAAAATGCTCCACGGAGTGTCACGAATTGGACACGTCAGGGTCTTTCACTATGCCTGTTCAGGCAGTCCGGATAGTCTGACGGAGGCATAACGATGTGTCTTGATCTGAACTTTTGGGTGAACCCGGAGCGAAATCTTCAGAAATTGAAGCCTCTGCGTTGATCACCCACACCTTTCTTGAGGAGATAATCGTGACCACCCAGGTAGTCATTCTTGCAGCAGGCATGGGAAGCCGACTCGGCCGTTCCCTGCCCAAGCCGCTCACTGAACTCAGCGACGGCCGCACGATCATGGGCCAGCAGTTCGACAACATCGCTCACGCCTTCGGCAACAACGCCAAGGTCACCATCGTTGTCGGCTACAAGCTCGAGCACATCATCGAAGCGTTCCCGCAGGCATCCTTCGTCTATAACGAGCAGTACGACCAGACCAACACCTCGAAGAGCCTCATGCGAGCGCTGCAGGCGTCTGGCCCCGGCGGCGTGCTCTGGATGAACGGCGACGTCGTCTTCGACCCCACTATTCTCGACCGCGCAGCAGCCATGATGGCTCGCGACCAGTCATTCGTGACGGTGAACACCTCGAAGGTGTCCGACGAAGAGGTCAAGTACACGACGAGCGCAGAGGGCTACATCAAGGAGCTCTCCAAGACCGTCAAGGGCGGACTCGGCGAGGCCGTTGGCATCAACTACATTTCGAGCGCCGACAAGGCTCTGCTGCTTCACCACCTGACGAAGGTCGGCGACCAGGACTACTTCGAGCGTGGCATCGAACTCGCGATCGAGAAGAACCGCCTGCTCGTCGAGCCCGTCGACATCTCCGACCTGTACGCCGTTGAGGTTGACTTCGCCGAAGACCTCGAACGCGCCAACCTCTTCGTCTAGGTTGCACCTCGACGTTCGAAGCGCCCTCTACGATTGACGGTGTGACCACCTACGCTGACGTGCGCCCCGAGCAGCGCACACCGTTCGCGCGGTACCGCCATTCACTCTGGCTGCTGACTCAGCGCGACCTGCGTGTGCGCTATTCCACGTCGCTGCTCGGGTACTTCTGGTCGATTCTCGACCCCCTGGTGATGGCGGGAATCTACTGGTTCGTCTTCACGCAGATTTTCAAGCGCGACGTCGGTGACGAACCGTACATCATCTTCCTGCTTGCGGCACTTCTCCCCTGGATGTGGTTCAACGGGGCGGTCTCTGACTGCACGCGCGCCTTTCTGCGCGAGGCGAAACTCATCCGCTCGACCCGAATCCCTCGCACGATCTGGGTCAACCGATTGGTGCTCTCGAAGGGCATCGAATTTCTGGCCTCACTCCCTGTGCTCGCGCTCTTCGCTCTGATCTATCAGGCTCCGATCAACATCGACGCCATCTACTTTCCGCTCGCGATCGTGATCCAGACAGTGTTGACGGTCGGTGTCGGCTTGATCGTTGCGCCGCTCGTGGTGTTCTTCCGCGATCTTGAGCGTGCAGTGAAGCTGGTCCTGCGATTCTTGTTCTACGCCTCCCCTATCATCTACGCCACCTCCGATCTACCGCCCCAGCTTCACTTCTGGGCCGCGTTCAACCCGCTCAGCGGAATTTTTAGCCTTTATCGTTCAGCGTTCTTCCCCGAACAGCTCGATTGGTTCATCGTCGGAGTCGGCGCCGCAGTCTCGGTGGCGATTCTGCTGCTCGGATTGGTCGTCTTCGCGCGCACCGAGCGCGCAGTCTTGAAGGAGATCTAGTGACGTCCCCTGTCATCGCTCTCAGGGATGTCGGCATCCGGTTTCGACGGAATCGACGCAGTCGCCGCACATTCAAAGATCTCTTCGCCGGCAGTAAACGTCGCAATCGTCCCGATGAATTCTGGGCGTTGCGCTCGGTTTCCTTCACCGTGCAGCAGGGCGAGGCGATCGGCGTCGTCGGTCGCAACGGCCAGGGCAAGTCGACGTTGCTCAAACTGGTCACCGGCGTCGTTCTCCCCGACGAGGGAAGCGTTGTCGTCAAGGAAGGCGTTGCTCCGTTGATCGAGATCACCGGCGGTTTCGTCGACGACCTCAGCGTGCGTGACAACGTCTATCTCACCGCCGGTCTTCACGGAATGACCCGGCAGCAGGTTGCTGACCGTTTCGACGACATCATTGAGTTCGCCGAAATCCGGGACTTCATCGACACGCCATACAAGCACCTGTCCAGCGGCATGAAGGTGCGCATCGCGTTCGCCGTGATCTCTCGGCTCGAAGAGCCGATCATTCTCGTCGACGAAGTGCTGGCAGTCGGCGACAAGGCTTTTCGGGAGAAGTGCTACCGCCGCATCGAGGAGCTACTGGCCGGCGGACGCACTCTATTCATCGTCTCGCATAACGAACGCGACCTGCGCCGCTTCTGCTCGCGTGGGCTCTACCTCGACAAAGGCGCGCTCGTGCTCGATGGACCGATTGACGATGTGCTCGCGCGCTACAACCTCGAATACGGCGTCGCGACCCGCTGACCCCCGCGGGTAACCACGTCACGCATTCTCTTTGCGGAATGTACGGGTTCCCACGTACAGACCCGCTGCAAACAGCACCAGAGTCCAGAAGACGCCCCAGAACACTGTGACGTTCCAGAATTCACCGTTGAAAAGTTCGCGGATGGCGTTGACGATGTACTTCGTCGGCATGAAATCGCTCAGCGTGACCAACCATTGGGGTGCGCCGGTTTGAATGCTGATGGGTAGCAGGATGCCCGAGAGCAGGAGCACCGGCAGCGCGATGCTGTTGAGAATCGGCGCCAGCACGTCTTCACTCTTGGTTGTGAGCGCCAGAGCGTTCGATGACGCCGAGCAGGCCCCACCCAGCAGCATCGTCAGCAAGAGCCCGAGGACCATTCCTCCGATCGACCCGGTCAGCCCGAAGAGGAAGGCCAGCGCGATGAGAAGAACACCCTGCACGAACAAGAGCACCACATCGCGCAGCACCCGTCCGAGCAGCAGTGCTGTCCGGCTCGCCGGCGTCACCCGCTCAGCCTCGATCACGCCCTCCCGCCACTCGGAGATGAGTCCGAATCCCGCAAACAACGCACCGAACAGTCCGAGCTGCACGAGCAGACCAGGAACGAAGAATGTATACGCGTTCGCGACTCCGATTTGGGCGGCGAGCGGGGTCAGCAGAGGACCGAAGAGGGCCAGGTAGAGCACCGGCTGGGCGAGTCCGATGATCACCCAGGCCGGGTTTCGCAGGTTCAATCGCATCTGGCGCCGGAAGATGATCCACGTCTCAATCGCAAAGGTCATGAGTGATCACGCCTCCTCGCGCAGGGAGCGCCCGGTGACGGTGAGGAAGACATCGTCGAGGGTGGGTCGACGTACTTCGATCGATTGCAACGCGACGCCCGCGGCATCCAGTTCCCGAAGCAGACTCGGCAGCTCGGATCCGGCGCTCGGCACACGTCGACTGACGATGTTGCCGTCGCTCGACACGACTCCGTCGCCCGCGATGCGAGCAAGGCGTTCCGCCGCGACTGCCGCGTGCTCCGGGTTGCTGAGCACCAGTTCGATCAGGTCGCCGGAGATCTGCCGTTTGAGCGCGTCGGGGGTGTCGCTGGCGACAATGACGCCCCGATCGATCACGAGTACCCGGTCACAGAGTGCGTCGGCTTCGTCGAGGTAGTGAGTCGTCAAGAAGATCGTGCTCCCCCGCTGCGTGCGAAGCGCGGAGATGTGCTCCCAGAGATTGGCGCGCGCCTGGGGGTCAAGCCCGGTTGTCGGCTCGTCGAGAAAGATCAGTTTGGGATCGTGCACGAGCCCCATTGCGATGTCGAGACGCCGGCGCTGACCGCCGGACAGCGTCTTCGGCTGTCGCGTCCACATGCCGCCCAGATCGAGTTGCTCAAACAGTTCCTGACCGCGCAAGGTTGCTTGATCCCGCGGGATTCCGTAGAGAAGACCGTGGTCGACGATCTCCTCCCCCGCCCGCGCATCGCTTCCGGTCGAACCGCTCTGGGAGACGTAGCCGATGCTGCGACGCACGGCGACCGGGTCGCGGGCCACATCGAAACCCGCAACTGTCGCAGTACCAGCCGTGGGTTTCAGCAGCGTGTTGAGCATGCGCAGCGTCGTGGTCTTTCCGGCGCCATTGGGGCCGAGAAAGCCGACGATCTCCCCCTCCTCGACATTGAGATCGACCCCGGCCACCGCGGTGACCGTAATGTGTTCCCGACCTCGTCGAGTGTTGAACGTTCGGGCCAGCCCTCGTGCATGGATCACCGATTACTCCCACCGTCGCGCGACATCCGCGCGTCGACCTCACTCGGCCACTCGCGATATATCTCGAATCTGAATGCTCGCGCCAACATACCGCCGGTTGCCAATCCGGGCAAGGACGCCTCTCAGAGCATCGGCACAGAGCCACCGCGGAGTCTCAAGCAGGCTGTCCGGTGCCGGCGCTCAGCGGCTTACTCCCCTGTTGAACATCTAAGCTCGAATCATGGCCAGGAAACCGAAGCCGATCGTCTCTCCAACCGGCGGCACCCCACAGGGCGGGCAGCTCCCCCCGAGCTTCGTCACGGGCATTGACCGGGTGCTGGCGGTCCACCGGCCTGTCGTGCTCGCCCATATTCGCAGCATCCGTCGCCGCAACCCCGAGGCGAGCCCCGCGGAGCTGGTTCACATTCTCGAGCGACGCTATCTCGCCGCCGTCACCACCGGTGGCGCCGCGGTCGGCGCAAGCGCGATCATTCCCGGCGTCGGCACCGGAGTCACCCTCATACTCTCCGGCGTTGAGACCGCTGGCTTTCTCGAGGCCACCGCCCTCTTCGCTCAATCGGTGAGCGAGGTGCACGGTATTGCCGTCGAGGATCCCGATCGGGCCAGGGCGCTCGTGATGACCATGATGCTCGGCCGCGAGGGGTCAGATCTGGTGCGGCAATTGGCCGGACAGGCAACGGGCAAAGGTGTGGGGCTCAATGCCTACTGGGGTGAACTCGTGGCCACCAGCATTCCACGCGCAATCGTGGGCCCGCTGACTGACCGACTGAAGAGCGCGTTCTTCCGCCAATTCGCCGCACGTGGCGGTGCCAGCTTCATCGGCAAGGCCGTGCCGTTCGGGATCGGGGCTGTGATCGGCGGCGCGGGAAACCACATCCTGGGCAAGCGGGTGGTGCATTCCTCGCGACTGGCCTTCGGGCAGACCCCTGCGTATTTCAGACCCGAGCTCGAACCGCTGGTGCGCATCGTCACGGTGCGCGACCCGGCATCCGTGCGGATCGTGCGCATAGGCCAGGGCGCTCGTGCCGCGCTGCCCCGAATGGTGCCACCGGCACTGCGCCGGGGGAAGCGGGCCGTGACCGGGCCGGAAGATCCCGCAGAATCGGCCTGACCCCTCCTAGACCGAGCCCGGCTAGACGGGATCGCCGTCCGGCTCTTCTTCGAGCTCGTCGATCTCACCGTCGGCCGCGTGGATGGCAGCGAAGCGCTCCCATTCGTCGAGCAGGTGCTGCACGGCGCCATGGAAGCGGGCTGTTGCGGCACCCGGTGTCGGATCGCCGAAATAGCGTTCGACCCAGATCGCGAGTCGGGCTTCGGCGGTCTCGTCGTGGGTGAGCTTCTCGAGAACGTTGGCGATGTTCGGGGCGTCACCGGCGAGCAACCATTCGCAGTCCGACAGGTATCCCCCGGTGTCGATCTGTGCCTCGGGCGTCGCGGGCCGAGTGATCATCAGTGGTTTTCCTGCAGCGAGACGGTCGTAGACCATCGCAGAGATGTCGACGACTGCGACATCCGCTGCCGAAAGCTGCCAGCCGAGCTCGGCGCCGGCATCGTAAATGTGTTGGGCCGAGGCATCCCGCGCATTAGCGGCAGCAATGGCTTGGATGATGCGCTTGTTCGCGACGCCGTACTCGTGATCGACGACCCCGCTGCGCGGGTGCGGGCGGTAGATGACCCGATGGCGTCCGGTCTTCAACAGTGCGGTCACCAGTGCAACACCGTGGGTGGCGATGGAGCCATAGGCCGCTGCGGCGCGGTCGCCCTCCCAGGTGGGCGCGTAGAGCACGACCTGACGCTCGTCGGGGGTGTACGGCAGCGTGCCGCTGTAGTAGTCGGCCTGCGGACGGCCGATCTTGAGGGCGCGTTTGTCGAAGTCGTAGTCCCAGAGCACTTTGTCGAGGCGGCTCAACGCCGCGTCGCCCGCAACGAAGGCATAGTCGTACGCCTTGAACTGGTTGGTGGTCATGTACATCTTGTCGCTCTCACCGTGGTTGATGAAAACGTGCCAGCGGCGCCCGTAGCGCATCATCTGAAAATTCTTGGCGTTCTGGTTGACGTAGAACACGATGCGGATGTCTTGCTCGGCGATGACCTTTTCAAGGTCTGTCACCTTGCGCACGAAGGCGACGGGAACCGGCGACTCTTCCATCAGTTTGAGGGTGCCGCCGCCGGTGCGGCTGAGCAGCAGAACGGGCCAGGTCTCAGCGAGCTTGGCGAGCGGCTTGTACCACTGACGCATCTGATAGAGATTGACCGGGCCGTCGGCGAAGTACACGGCGATCTTGAAGTGGTGAGGAGGAAGCGGCGCCTGCACGGCGAGTTTGCTGTTGAGCATTCCCTTCGCCTTGCGTGACGCCGAGACGTCCTTGACCAGTTTGATTGCCAGTCTGACGTCTCTCTGAATACCCACGTTTCAACCCTATCGATGTCACCGTGTTCACTTCGGCGAAATGTACCCCGAACGGGTGTACCGGTAGCGAATCGTTAGACGATCGGCGGCCGCCCGGCCAGGCTCATCCGCCAGATTGTGCGGGCCGATAGCGGCTTGCGCTCCCCCGGAATCTCACGCCAACCCTCGCGCCAGCCGCCGAACCAGGCCGAGAGCGCCGACCGGTTGCGGGCCCAGCGCAGAACCTGGATGCCCGTCCACGAACCGACGTAGAACGGCACGAACAGTGCAGGCAGGTTGCGGCGGGCCAACCAGACCCGGTTGCGCGCGTTGAGACGGTAATAGTCGGCGTGGCGGGTCGGCTGAATCACCGGGTGGTTGGCTTCGAGATCGCCGGCATACCATGCACGCAGGCCCTGGTCCCAGACCCGCCAGGCGAGCTCGATGCCCTCGTGCGCATAGAAGAACGGCTCGGCCCAACCGCCCGTCGCGTCGAACACGGCCCGCGGCAGCATCACCGCGCCTTCCCAGACCGAGAAGACGGCGCTGGAATGCGTGGCCTCTCCCTTGCGAATTCGGGGAATCCACCGGCGGGGCGAGGTGATTCCGCTGGGATCGACGACGCGCGGTTGCAGCAGGCCGATCGACGGGTCGTTCTTCAGCAGCGCTATCGCATCCCGCAAAAAGTGCGGGTCGGGAATGCTCGCATCGTCGTCGAGAAAAAAGAGGTATTCTCCGCTGACCTGGGCGACTCCGCGATTGCGGCCGGCCGGAATGCCGAGGTTGGTCGGCAACGCCAGCGCCGCGACACCTTCGGGAAGCCCGGTCGGCGCCCAGCCGTTTCCGACGCAGACGACGTCGAGACGGACATCCTGCTGCGCAAGAATGCTGCGGATGCCCCGCTCGAGATCGTCAGGCCGGGTGCCCTGGGTGAGCACCACGACACCGACGGTCGGCACGGCGCTGTTCGGCCCTGCGCCGGTCGCCCCCGCACCGGCCGGCCGTGGGGAGACCGGCCGGTCGGCGTCAGGAACGGACACGCTTCGATGCCATGATTGCGATGAAATGCCCGACGAGTGCCAAGAAGGCGAGCGGCACGAGCACGATGAGCACGATCCGGTCGACGAGAGGTTCGCCGAAGATCAGGCCGACAACCGCTGAGACGAAGATCACCATCGTCATCTCGACCGAGTGATAGAGACGGTGGAACGGCACGAAGCGCGCGAAGCGGCGGGCACGAGCGAGCAGGCTGGAGGTCGGAGCCTTCTCGCCGTGGGTGTCGGCCAGTTTGACGAGTCCGGCGTTGGCCCTGGCCACGTGAACCATGTCGTTGAGCGCCTTGTTCAGCACGATCAAGAGCGCGAGAAGCAGGCCGAGGGTCGTCCACAGAAAATCGGCCGGCGCATCAAACGGGTAGGCGGCAACCCGAATGCCGAAGGCGATCGGAATAAGCGCCTCGGTCGTGTAGTGACCGACCTTGTCGAGAAAGACGCCGGCTGGCGACGATGTTTTGCGCCACCGGGCGACCTCGCCGTCGCTGCAATCGACAAGCATCTGCAGCTGGCTGAGCAGCAGGGCAAGCACAGCACCCCAGATGCCGGGGATGAGCAGGGCTGCAGCGGTCGACCAGCCGACGAGGATCATCAACCCGGTGACACCATTCGCCGAAATGCGCGTCTTGAGCAGCATCCAGGTGAGATACGGCGAGAGGTCGCGCAAGTAGAGCGAGGCCGTCCAATGTTCGGCGTTCGCTCGCATCCGCACCTCTGGCGGTTGGGCGACGGCTCGAAGTTCGGCGATCGATCTGGGACGGGAATCCGCCGGAGTGCCTGGCTGCATAATTATCTTCCCGTGTGTGCCGTGATGTTGCTGGTGAGTTTCAGGTATCCGAGAACGAACCCGATACCCCAGCAAAAGTGAATGCACGGCAAGACTATGAGAAACCAGAGCGAGGAACGAAACCCGTCGGGGCGCGTGACGAGAATTGTCGCGGCGATCACGAAGACGAGGTAGATGGCGGGAATCACGAATCCGAGAAGCAGCCAAGGCGATTCGCCGAGCGCCGCTTGCACGATTCCGCCGATTCCGAGCAGCAGGCCGAGGATCGTGCCGACGACCATCACCGGCGGCACGAAATAGCGCAGGCCGTTCGAAGCCGGAAAACGACGGGCCAGTTCGCCGCGCCAGAGGCCAGTTGACAGCATCTGTCTGGCCAAGCGCGACAGGCTCGGTCGCGGGCGGTAGATCACGGTGAGGGCCGGGGTGAACCACACTGTTCCGCCGGCCTCACGCAGACGACGGTTGAGTTCCCAGTCCTGACCGCGCTTGATGCTTTCGTCGAAGAGTCCGACCTTCAAAATGCTCTCGCGACGGAAGCAGCCGAGGTAGACCGTGTCTGCCTTGCCCTCCGCTCCGCCGACGTGAAACGGAGTTCCCCCCAGCCCGACGCGCGTGCCGTAGGCCCGAGCGACGGCTTTCTGAAACGGATGCTCACCCTGGGCGTCCATGATGCCGCCGACGTTGTCGGCTCCGGTGCGTTCCAACGTCTCGACGGCGATGCGCGCATAGT
Source organism: Glaciibacter kafniensis (assembly GCF_039538945.1). NCBI lineage: Bacteria > Bacillati > Actinomycetota > Actinomycetes > Micrococcales > Microbacteriaceae > Glaciibacter > Glaciibacter kafniensis. Next base: position 1,365,634 of record NZ_BAABCN010000002.1, read on the forward strand.
TGCTCGGGAGCACCGAGTGAGCATCGACCCGAATCACGACTGGGTAGACGGAGGCGCGAATAGCGGTGTTCAGTCCGGCCGGAGTCGAGCCGATCTCATTGGGGACGACGCGGATGCGCGGATCGACCGCCGCCATTTCTTCGACGAGTTCTGTCGTACCGTCGATGCTCGGGCCGAGCGCCAGAGTCACCTCGAATGGGCCGTCGTAGTCTTGGCTCAGCAGACTGTTCACTGCGGCACGCACGTGAGTCACTTCGTTGAGCACCGGCATCACATAGGAGACGCCAATCAGCGGTTCGTCTCCGGTTCGGTGCAACTGGTCTGCCATATTTCCATTCGTCTATAAGTCGATTGAGCCTATCAGGCGCGACTTTTGAAGCCGCCGGGTGACCGCGCCGCCACCGGGTGTCCACACGCCCAAATACGGCTGCGCCGCCGGTCGAAACCGGCGGCGCAGCCGCGAGGAAGGATCAGCCGACGAGGTCGACGAGCTCGGCTAGCTTGACAGCGATCCGAGAGTCACCGAGATCGTTGTGGCCTTGCCGTCACGCACATAGGTGAGTTCTGCCTTCGACCCGGCCGCTTGAGCCCGCACCTGAGCGGTGAGGTCTGTCGCGTCGGTGATCGGCGCACCATTGAAGTTGGTGATGATGTCACCCTTCGTGAGCCCCGCTGATGCGGCAGGCCCACCATCGGTGACGCTGCTCACCAGCGCACCGACCGTTGTGCTGGTATCGACGCTGGCCGCGTCACCGACGCTGGCACCGAGCAGACCGTGAGTCGCCGTGCCGCTCGCGACCAGTTCGTCGGAGATGCGCTTGGCGAGGTCTGACGGGAGGGCGAAGCCGACGCCGATGCTTCCGGCGGCGGTAGTGGAGTTGGAGCTCGCGTTCGCGATGGCGACGTTGATTCCGATCAGCTCACCCTTGCTGTTCAGCAGGGCTCCACCGGAGTTGCCTGGATTGATCGAGGCATCCGTCTGAATGACCGGAAGCGAGATGCTGCTGCTGGCCGCGGTCGGCTGCTGAGCACCGTTGCCGTTGTCGAAGTAGTAGTCGAACGGACCGCCAGAGCCGCCGTTGTTCGGCGTGGGTGTGGTCGTGTCCGGCGAGGTCGGGGCGGCTGACGACGCAACGGTGATGCTGCGGTTCAGCGCGCTGACGATGCCGGTCGTGACCGTGCCGGACAGACCGAGCGGCGCACCGATGGCCACGGTGGAGTCGCCGACGTTGAGCTTGCTGGAGTCTGCCCACGTGATCGGGGTCAAACCTGAGGCGTTGGTGAGCTTGATCACGGCGAGGTCGGTTGTCGGGTCGGTACCGATGACCTTCGCGTCGTAGATCTTGCCATCGTGGGTGGTGACCTTGACCGTTCCGTCGGCGGAGGCGCCATCCAGTGTCACCACGTGGGTGTTGGTCAGAATGTAGCCGTCTTCGGTGAGCACGACGCCGGATCCGGTGCCGCCTTCATTCGCCGTCGTCACGTTGATCGTCACGACGCTCGGCGCGGCCTTCGCCGCGACCGCAGTCACTTCGTTGACACTCTGCGTGTTGTTCACCACGACGCTGCTGGCGCCCTGCGACTGGTTTGCCGGAACGGTGCTGCTCTGATTGCTGTTGACGAGCGCGACGACTCCGGCACCAGATGCGCCACCGAGGATGGCTCCGATGGCGAGGGCTGCGATGAGGGTCGTGGTGCCCCGGCGGCGGCCGGCGTCCTTCTTCTTCAACGGTGGAATCGGCTCGGTCGGGTACCCGTTCTCGGTGGCATACGAGGGGGCGCCGTTCGCGTCGGAAGTCCCGGCGTAGAGCGGGCGGCCGAACGCGTCAGTCGGGTAGGCGGCGGTTGCATTGGCAGACTGAGCGGCAGGGGCGGGCGGGTTGTGCTCGCCCTGCTGGGCATGCTGAGCGGATGCGACGGGTGCAGCCTGCGGAGCAGAGTGCGTCGGGTGGGCAGCTGGCGTTGCGACGTGCTGAGCTGGTGACGCCCCAACCGGTGCGACAGTGGCAATCGGTGCGGCGGCGGCGGGGACGACCGGCGCAACGGGAGCTGCGGCGGCGGGGATGACGGGGGCAACAGGAGGTGCGGCGGCGGCCGGGACGACCGGGGCTGCTGCCTCGGCGGGCGCCGGGACGACTGGCTGCTGCGGGGTTGAGGCAGCGATCGGGGCCGCGGGAACCTCAGAAGTCGGTGCGGGCGGCGTTGCCGGTGTCGGCGTCGGGGCCTGCGCGGCAGGTGCCACGGGTGCGGCCGGAACGACGGGGGCGACGGGCGTTGCAGCGACGGGCTGCGCCGCTACCGGGGTCGCTGGCTCGGCTGCGACGGGCAGAACGGCTTCGCCTGACGTGTTGACTTCGACTGCAGCAGCGTCGCTGGGGACAACTGCGTCGCCCTGCTGTTCGGGGGTGTTGCCTGATTCGTTAGTGCTGTCGGTCATGGGGTGCTCCTTCCAAGCGTTGTTAGCTTCGCCCCCGAACCTGGACGTTTTATATGCGAGGGCTGAGAGCATTCAATGGCGAAGCCGTGACCTTGCTTGGGGTTGTGCTGCACCCTGTGATTCAGCAGCCGGGGCCGCGTGAATCGGCCTGACATCCGTCGTTCACCAGTACCGTTTTGGCCTGTCCGGCGACCGCGCTGAACGGTTCCGCCGTCACCGACAGAGTACCGGCGATGGTGCGCCACCCTTGCTCGGCGAACCGATACTCCGCGGTGTAGGTGACACCGCTGACGATGACAAAGGTTGCGGATGCGGCGTAACGGTGACTTGTCGAGGTGTCCGAGAACTCGGCCAGGCTCTGCGCTGCCCACGGCGACCCACCCGAGGCGGAGCTGAGCGTCGTACCGTCTCCAAAGTTCCAGCTGTAGCTCACCGGCGTGAAACGCACCTCCGCTGGGAACCCCAGGAGCAGTCCGGAACGTACATGGATCTCGGCAGTGGCCATGAAGTTGGCGGGCAGACCGACCACCATCCAGCCGTTCGGTTCCATGCCGGTCGACGCTGTGGCCGGCGTGAAATTCACCAGGTCACTGATTCTCACCGTGAAGTTCGGATCGCACGGCGAGTTTGGAATGCAATTGACCACGTAGTCCTCGCGGTCGATTGGTGGCGGGCCGCCGACGGTTGCTGTGTTGCCACCGGGCGCGGCGTCGCCATAGTTGCTCTCGCCGGTCACATCGTCTTCGTTGCTCGTGCCGTTGGAGCCTGTGTCGACACCGGCGGAGACGTCGACGCCGCCGCCGTTGATGTCGCCGGTTGCTGGGGGTGGGTCGCACAATCCAGCCCTAATTTCGCCCTCCGTGCATTGGTCGTTTGCGGCGATAGCAGGTTCCAGCACCAGCATGCTCTGCGGCAGGAGAGCGAGCGCAAACATGCACGCTGTCAACAGAAGTTTTTTCCAGCCCATGATTCGCTCGAAGAGACGAGCAACCTTTTCGAAGTCGGATCTGACGGAAGGAATTCAACCACGATTGGGAACCGATCAGCGCGAGTTGTTGGGACGACGGACTCTCCCTTGTAATTGACGACGTCAACATCCGACACGTCGGAACACAAATACGTGCTCATGCCCGGCACTCTCGAATTCAAGTCAATCGATTGGATCCGCAGCGAGTCGAATTTGGACGTTCCGATCGATCGGTATCCACGAGTCGTGTACATGTCTGCTGTTTCAAGTTCAGATCTAAGTGCATCCCCGGTCAGGACGTCACCGAACCTGGTTGTATCGATTTCATCTGCTGCGAGCGCCTGATCAATCATTACCTGGTACGCGGCATACGCCTCCGTCGCCGCGGCGAGCGCCTCCTCGTCCGAGGCGAAGACCGGCGCTGCCGCGGTCGGTGTTTCTGACGGAACGGGAGCCGGGGCCGACGCGCATCCGCTCACCACCAACACGCTGGCGATGAGTAGCAGCCCGGCCCGGGCACGCACAACAGAAGGAGCGGTGTGACGACCCCAACTCACGGTGCGCATGCCGACACGTTAGGCCAGATTGGGCCTCGCAGGTGCAAACTTTCCACAGGTCGGACCGGATCGGCGGCAGCTCTTCGGTCGCCGCGCTTGTCGCTCGCGCAACCCGCGCCCGGCGGATGTCGTAGTTTTGAGGGCATGCAGGTTGCGAAATGACGATCACCGGCGCTTGGCAGCGCACCGCCCGTGGAGCCGGTTTGCTCGCCGCCGATGGCAGCGTGACCGCGAGCATCTTCGCTGAGATGAGTGCGCTCGCCATGCGCACCGGGTCGATCAATCTCGGCCAGGGTTTTCCCGACGAGGACGGCCCGGCCGAGGTGCTCGAAGCCGCGCGCCAGGCGATCGCCGACGGAGTGAACCAGTACCCGCCGGGACGCGGCGACCCGATTCTTCTCGACGCCATCTCCCGGCACCAACTGCGTTTCTACGGTCTCACCGTCGATCCGGCCACCGAGATCTTGGTCACCGCCGGTGCGACCGAGGCTTTGGCCGCGACGATCCTGGCGCTGCTCGAACCCGGCGACGAGGTCGTCACTTTCGAGCCGTTCTACGACGCCTATGGCGGACTGATCGCCCTGGGCGGCGGCATCCACCGCACCGTGCCGCTGCACTCCCCCGGGTTTCAACCCGAGGAGAGTGAGCTGCGGGCCGCGGTCAGCGACCGCACCCGTCTCATCCTGATCAACAACCCGCATAACCCCACTGGCACCGTCTTCAGCACGGAGACTCTCGCGCTCATCGTGGAACTCGCACACCGCCACAACGCCCTCATCGTCACCGACGAGGTCTACGAGCACCTGACTTTTGGCGTACCGCATATTCCGATCACGACACTGCCCGGTGCCGCCGAACGCACCATCACCATCTCGTCAGCCGGCAAAACGTTCAACACAACGGGCTGGAAAATCGGTTGGCTGAGCGCGCCCGCCCCGATCGTGACCGCGATTCTCGCCGTCAAACAGTTCCTCAGCTATGTCAATGGCGCGCCATTCCAACCGGCGATCGCCCGCGGGCTCGATCTGCCCGACTCCTTCTACACCGGCATCGCGACCGACCTTGCCGCCAAGCGCGATGTGCTCGCGGAGGGGCTCCGCACCGCCGGTTTTGAGATCACTGTGCCGCAGGGTTCGTATTTCATCGTGGCGGATGCGCAGAGTCTCGGTTATGCAGAGGGCGCCGAATTCTGCCGCGCCTTGCCCGAGCTCGCCGGCGTTGTCGGGGTTCCGCTGAGCGCGTTCACCTCACCGGATCACCGCCACCGCTACGCGTCACTCGTGCGCTTCGCCTACTGCAAGCGGGTTGAGGTGTTGGAGCAGGCGGCGACGCAGCTCGCGGGGCTGTCGGCGCGCTGAGGCCGCACCCGACCACGGAAAGCGATCGCCTCCGCGAAGGCTGATCAGCCCCGTAAAGGAGGAGATTCTGCGAAACGCCGCCTGAAACAGGCAGTTCAGCACGGCGAGTTGCAGAATTTCCTCCTTTACGTGCGGCAGCCCATGCTTACGTGCGGCAGCGAACGCGACGCACGGCACCCCACGCCGAGTCCGACCACGCGCGAAATTCCAGTTAGCGCGGGACGACCGCGAACCGACGCAAGGCGAGCGCAGGATTGATCGTGCGCACCGCCGCGATGCGTTCCGCCGACACCCAGGCGATGGCGATGTCGGTGATCTCACCGACGGTGGCGAGCTCGACGCCCATCGGATCGACGATCATGCTGTTGCCCACCCCGACCGGCGGCGTGTGATCCGCCGCCGCAACATAGATCGTGTTCTCCAGCGCCCGTGCCGTGACGAGCGTGCGCCAGTGATGCTCTTTGAGCGGGCCACGCACCCACTCGGCAGGAACCAACACGACGTCAGCGCCGGCATCCACCAGTCGTCGAGTGACCTCCGGAAAACGGATGTCGTAACAGGTCTGCAATCCGACCGTCAGGCCGTGAATGGTGAATGTCTCTGGTTGCTCAATCGCACCGGCGACGACCCAGGTCGATTCCCGGTCGCCGAAAGCGTCGTAGAGGTGAAGCTTGCGATAGGTGGCAAGAAGGACTCCGTCGGGCGACACCGCGACAAGCGTGTTCGAGAAGCGGGCCGGGTCGGACGTCGTCTCCAGCATTCCGGCGACGACCCAGATTCCGAGCTCACGGGCCAGGTCGGTCAGTGCGGTGACGAAACTGCCGTCGAGCGTCTGCGCCGCTGCGACAAAAGAGGGACCGATCGTCGGTTCGAAGAACGCCGAGTACTCGGGAAAGACGGCGAGAGCGGCACCGCGCGACGCCGCACGCTCGGCTAGTCGCCGCATCTCACTGAGATTCGCGGCCTCATCGGCGCCAGGTCGAAACTGACAGACGGCGATTCCGACAGACGCGGGAGCCTCAGAGGCGTGAGTTTCAACCATGTCGTCAGCCTATATCGGCGCTCCACTGGTGCGCGTCGGTGCATGTCGGTGCGCTGCACTGCACCGCGTCGCGTCGCTTGAACTTCGCGCCTCAACCCTCGACGGCCCGACGCAGAAACCGCAAGCGACAGCGGATGCCCCACGATCTGTGCGGCTTCCGCTGGCAGTCACGCAATCCCAGCGGTTTCTGCGATATCACCCGCGACTCTGACGTCCACGCACATGCCAGCACGCACACCCACACCCACACGCACACCCACACCCACACCCACGGCCAGGGACATCCCGCAACCCGCCGCATCAGCCGGTTCACCGACACCGCACCAACCGGGAGGCTGACACAATCGATCCAGTGTGAGAAAGTTGCAGCCACAGATGACCGCGGACTCCATCACGGAGCGGCGTCGTCGGTGACTGATCGGCGAACTCGGCCGCAGTAGCCCTGAAAGGTGCTGACATGAAGATCTTGGTCGTTGAAGACGATGAGCAGATGGGTTCGCTGATCGAACGCGGCCTGACCGCCGAAGGCTATGAGGTTCGTCGGGTGGCCAGCGGCATGGACGCGCTGATTGCCGTTGCCCACGAGGACTTCAATCTGGCTGCCATCGATGTGATGCTCCCCCAGATGTCGGGTTTCGAGCTGTGCCGTCGCATCCGTGAGACCGGCATCACCATGCCGGTGCTTCTGCTCACCGCTCGCGACACGGTCGAGGACCGGGTCTTCGGGCTCGACAGTGGGGCCGATGACTACCTGACCAAGCCATTCGCGTTTGCCGAACTCACCGCGCGCGTGCGCGCGCTCCTGCGTCGGCAGTCGATGGGCGCCCAGCTGACCCTCGAGCTCGGAAACGTGGTGCTCGATTCTCGCGACCTCCGGGTGAGTGTGTCTGGCCACACCGTCGCCGTGAGTCCCAAGGAGTTCGCGCTGCTGCGGCTTCTCTGCGGGCGGGCAGGCGGTGTCGTCGACAGGACCACGATTCTCGAGGAGATCTGGGACGGCACTTCGCACATCGACCCGAACATCGTCGACCAGTACATCAGCTACTTGCGACGCAAGATCGACTCAACCCTGGCCGGCATCCGGATCGTGACAGTTCGAGGCACCGGCTATAGCGTGGAGCTGACGGAATGAGACGTCTGCCCGGGCTGTCGATCCGGGCGCGAATCACTCTCGGAAGTCTGGTCGTTGCGGCAGTGCTGTTCAGCACCGCCGCCTTCTTCTTTCGCCTCGAGGTGCAGTCGATCCTCGCCGAGACCACGGCAACCCTGCTGAAGAACGATGCGGCACCGATCGTCTCCAACCTCATCGCCGAGCCGAGCGCGACGGTCGAACCGCCCGGCGAAGGCCAACTCGTCGCCGTTGTCGACCCGACCGGCCTCGTGCAGGAGTCGACCCTGCCGCTCAGCCTCGCCTCACACACCTCGATGCTGACCCAGCTGACGGGGTCGCCACATGAGATTCAAGCGGGAAACTCCAGCTACCTGGTGATGGCCACCCCGGTCGAGACGCCCGCCGGCACCTGGGTCATCGTGACCGCGCGCAATCAGGAAGCCCTCGGGCTGCTCCTCGACGAGCTCACCGGCGTCTTGATCACCGGCACGATTGTGCTCATCGTCGGGTTCGGCATTGCCTCCTGGCTGCTCACCGGCGCAGCTCTACGCCCGGTGAACCGACTCCGCGAAGAGGCCGAGAGCCTGAGCGAGGTCGGCGCATCCGCTCAGCTTCCCGTTCCGGCCGGACGCGACGAGGTGAGCCAGCTCGCCGTGACCCTCAACGCGTTCATCGAGCGGCTGCGTCGTGGCGTCGATCGTGAGAAGCAGGTGGTGTCGGATGCCAGCCACGAGTTGCGCACCCCGCTGGCGGTTCTGAAAACCCAGCTTGAATTGGCGCACCTGGATTCCGGCAACGCACCGGCACTGCTGAGAGACATCGACGAGGCATCCGTCACCGTCGACCGGCTCTCCCGGCTAGCCACGAATCTGCTCGAACTCTCGAAGCTGGAAAGTGATCAGGCACCGCCGGAGACCGATTGGAATGGGCTCGTCTCCGAAGTGACAGGTTCCGTCGATCGAGCACGGATGACCAGGGGCGTTCGCGAGCTGGAGATCGCGTTCGAAATCTCCGGTGACGATCCACACGGGCGTTACACGCTGTCGCGCACGAACATGGGTCAGCTCGTCGACAACCTGATCGCCAACTCGATGGCCGCGATCGGGGCCAGTGGAACCGTGACCGTGAGTTTGTCCAGACAGGGCGACGTCGCGGTCGTGCGCGTTGTCGACACCGGCCCCGGCATGCCCGTGGATTTTCTGCCCATCGCCTTCGACCGGTTCTCCCGTACCGACGGTTCTCGGGCCAGCGGTTCCGGGGGTTCCGGACTCGGCCTTGCCGTCGTTCACGCGATTGTCGATCGGGCCGCCGGCACGATCACGGTGGCCAACACAGGAACGGGTTTGGCCGTCGAGGCGCGTCTTCCTCGGCATCTCAGCTGAGCATCACCTGATACACGCCTGAGAGCCTTCATAGGAGGACACCCTCCGTACGCAGCCAATCGTTAACCTGCGCCCCCTAACGTCAACAACGTGACCTCCGCACTCACCCACCCCATCGAGACGCCCCGTGTGCCGCAAACCCCGGCGCAGCGGTCCGCTGGGTGGCCTGCGCGACGGCCCGCACAGCAGCCAAGGTTCACCCGTACTGCGGCGCTGCTCGGAGTGCTCGGCGCTCTGATCTCATTCGCCGGCTCGTGGAACCCTTCGTATTGGGGCGACGAAGCGGCCAGTGTCATGTCAGCCGAACGCTCGCTGCCGTCGCTGTTTCAGATGCTCGGTCATGTCGACGCTGTGCATGGCACCTACTACCTCTTTCTGCACTTCTGGATCGAGGCGTTCGGCACCTCAGAACTCGCAACCCGCCTGCCGAGTGCCCTCGCCGTCGGTCTGGCAACCATGGCCACCGCGGTACTCGCCCGACGCCTGTTCACCGCACGCGTTGCAGTCGTCGCCGCACTCGTCTTCGCTGTGCTCCCCCGCGTCACCTTCATGGGCGCTGAAGCCCGCTCGACCGCGATGGCGACGGCCTGCGCCGTCTGGCTGACAGTTCTCCTCGTGCAGACGCTGCGGATGTCCGCATCGCCGAGCACCAGCATTCGGATGCGCCGGGGCCTCTGGGCCGCATACGCCGCGCTTGGCGCACTCGGCATTTACGTGTTTCTCTATCTGGTGCTGCTCATTCCGATTCACGCCCTGGCAGTCTGGCTTTGGGCGCCGAACGAGCATCGCCGCGCACTGTGGCGCAGCTGGTTGAAGGCGACCGGCAGCGGAATCCTGCTCGCCGCCCCCGTCGTGGTCTTCGGACTGGCGCAGCACGAGCAAATCTCGTTCATCGGCACCCGGCCGCAGCCCACCCTGCTGACCGCTTTGGTCAGCCAATGGTTTGACAGTGCGCCCGTCGCCCTGGCCGCTTGGGCCTTGATCACTGTGGCCGTCGCCGTCGTCATTTTCTCCCGGCACCCGCTGCGCGGATTCGAACGCCCGGTGCGCCCGGCGCTCGTGGTCATGCTCGCTTGGATCGTCGTTCCTACCGCGGCGCTGTTGATCGGCACCTTTCTAGTCGCCCCCATGTATATCCAGCGCTATCTCTCGTTTTGCACTCCTGCGGTCGCGATCGTGATCGCCGTCGGCATCGTCTGCCTCGGGCAACGCTGGCTGCAGGCCGGGGCGCTGCTCCTGCTCGTCGCACTGGTGGCGCCGGACTACCTCTCCCAGCGCACGAGTTTCGCAAAAGACGGCGGCAGCGACTGGCGGCAGACGGCCGCAGTGGTCGCAGCCAACGCGCATCCAGGCGACGCGGTAATCTTCGATGACAGTACGCGGCCGTCACGCCTCCCCCGACTGGCGCTCCGGCTCTATCCGGCGGCGTTCACCGGACTCCAGGATGTGACGCTCGCCACGTCGTTCCAGCAGACCGCAGGTCTCTGGGACGTGACGGTGCCACTCGCATCCGTCACCGAGAAAGTGGCGAGCACCCGCACCGCCTGGATCCTGGAAAACGTCGGCAGCACCGAAGCTGTCGCCGCAACCGACGTGCACGAACTCGAAAACCTGGGCTTCGTTCCGGCCCTGACCGAAACCGTGAATCGCACTACAATTATCGAAATGACGAGGTAGCCCCCATGCCCAACACGCTGGTCATCATTCCGACCTACAACGAGATTGACAACCTCGAGCCGATCGTTTCGCGCGTACGTGCGAACGTCGCCGACGCCGAGGTGCTCATCGTCGACGATTCTTCGCCCGACGGCACCGGGGCACTCGCCGACTCGCTCGCCGCGCGCGATTCGAACGTGCATGTCTTGCATCGTTCCACCAAGAACGGGCTCGGCGCCGCCTACCTTGAAGGATTCGCCTGGGCGCTCTCCCGCGGCTATTACACGCTCGTGCAGATGGACGCCGATGGCTCACACCTGCCGGAACAGCTGCCGAGCCTGCTGGCGGCCAGCGAGAACGCCGAAGTCGTGATGGGTTCACGCTGGGTTACCGGCGGACACATCGTGAACTGGCCGTGGCACCGACGGATGCTCTCCCAGGGCGGGTCGACCTACTCGCGTTTTCTGCTGCACTTGCACCAGCGCGATGTGACGGGCGGCTACCGCGTGTACAGCGCCAACGCTTTGGAGCGGATGCGACTGTCCAGCGTCGAGAGTCTCGGCTACTGCTTTCAGATCGACATGCTTCTTCACGCCGTGCGGGCGGGGCTGACGGTGGTCGAGGTACCGATCACCTTCGTCGAGCGCACCCATGGCGCATCGAAGATGAGCGGCCGGATTGTGCTCGAGGCGATGGGACGCGTCACGATGTGGGGCCTGACCGGGCAGGGCGTTGCGCGCACGAGCGGTTCTCCGGCTGTGGCTGGGTCGCGCCGCGGCTGAGGGCTGAAGCACGGGGACCTCGTTGGTCGAGGAGGCCGCCCGCGATCGGGTCGAGACCCCGTGAGCCGACGTTCAAACGCAACCCACGTCAAGAGATCGACTCGCCGGGTCTCGAGACGCGCGCTCCTGCGTCGCGTGCTCCTCGACCAACGAAATGGCCCATATACCTGAGACGCGCGCTCCTGCGTCGCGTGCTCCTCGACCAACGGGACGGGATTGCCCGAGATGTGTTCTAGTCAAAATGACTATATGATGGACCCAGTGAGTTAAAGTCGATTCAACCTTTACTTGATGGGGCAATCCATGAGCGCTGAGCAACCCGGCACCACCCTTGCGGTGTCGACGGTGATCTTCGCGTTGCGCCCGGATGCGACATCCGGTTTGATGACGCTCTGGCTCCCGCTGGTTCGCCGCACCCGCGAACCCTACGAAGGTCACTGGGCGCTGCCAGGCGGCTGGCTTCCTGACGACGAAGAGCTCGCGACCGCCGCGGCACGCACGCTGCGCGAAACCACGAGCCTCACGCCGACCTACCTGGAGCAGCTCTACACGTTCGGCGCCCTCGACCGCTCCCCCGGTCGCCGCGTGATCTCGGTCGTCTACTGGGCGCTCGTGCAGTCAGTCGAAGCAGCGCAGGTCACTGTCGGTGAGAACGTGAAGTGGTTTCCGGCCGACGCACTGCCGCAACTGGCATTCGACCACAACCGCATCGTCGAATATGCACTCTGGCGATTGCGCACGAAGATGGAATACTCCCGCGTCGCCCACGCCTTTCTCGGCGAGACATTCACGCTTTCGCAGCTGCGCGAGGTGCATGAGGCCGTGTTGCAGAGGCCCCTCGATCCGGCAAACTTTCGGCGCAGCATGGAGGCCTCCGGTTCGATCGTCGACACTGGTGAGCGGCTCGCGGGAGCCCGCAATCGCCCGCCCAGGCTCTACCGGTACAACGCCGAACTTCTCGCCCCCAGCGGCGCTCCGTCCCGCCGCCGCCCGTCAGAGATTCCAGAACGCCCCCACACCGCACGACCCACTCCGGGAGAATCATCATGACCATCGCATCCGTCGACACGACAATTCGTCTCATCAGCACCGGCAGCACGGCCGGCAGCACGTGCAGCCCCGATCTCGCGAAGGGACCGTGGGAGTTCGATGCCGGCGTGCCCGGCTATGGCCCCGGGTCGTCGATGGGTGACGTGATCCCGACCGGCTCGCCGCGCCAAGGCGAGCTGCCGGCCGAGTACCGCACGGCATCCGCTGATGAACTCGATCTGCGCATCCGGTCAGCGAAAGAGACCCTCGGCGACCGCGTCGTCGTTCTCGGCCACTTCTACCAGCGCGAAGAGGTGGTGCGCCACGCCGATTTCGTCGGCGACTCGTTCCAGCTCGCGCAGGCGACCCGCAGTCGACCAGACGCCGAAGCGATCGTGTTCTGCGGCGTGCACTTCATGGCTGAGACCGCCGACCTTCTGTCTGGCCCCGACCAGGCCGTGATTCTGCCGAACCTCGCCGCCGGCTGCTCGATGGCCGACATGGCCGACATCGACTCGGTCACCGAATGCTGGGAACAGCTCAGCGAGCTCTACGGCACCGAAGCGGATGTCGACGGCCGGGTTCCCGTCATCCCCGTCACTTATATGAACTCCTCCGCTGCCCTCAAAGCATTCTGTGGGGAGCATGGCGGCATCGTCTGCACCTCGTCGAACGCCGAGACCGTGCTCGAGTGGGCGTTCGAACGCGGCCAGCGGGTGCTCTTCTTTCCTGACCAGCACCTCGGACGCAACACCGCGAAGGCCATGGGCATCCCGCTCGAGCGCATGCCGATGTGGAACCCGAACCGCCCGCTCGGTGGCAACACCGCTACCGAACTCGACGATGCCCAGGTGATCCTGTGGCACGGCTTCTGCAGCGTGCACAAGCGGTTCACCGTCGACCAGATCGCGAAGGCTCGCCAGGACTACCCCGACGTGCGCGTGATCGTGCACCCCGAGTGCCCGATGCCGGTCGTCGATGCCGCAGACGAGTACGGCTCGACCGATTACATTCGCAAAGCGATCGCCGCCGCCCCGGCCGGATCGACATTCGCCATCGGCACCGAGATCAACCTGGTGCAGAGGCTGGCCGCCGAGCATCCCGAACACACCATTTTCTGCCTCGACCCGGTCGTCTGCCCCTGCTCCACGATGTACCGCATCCACGCGGGCTACCTGGCCTGGGTGCTCGAAGCGCTGGTGGGAACCGCCGAACGCCCGGCCGCCGTGCTCAACCGCATCGCGGTCGCTCCCGACGTCGCCGCGCACGCCACCGTTGCCCTCGAGCGGATGCTTGCAGCCCTGCCGCCGGTGGCGGCTCCGGTCGCTACGTCCGCCGGAGTCTGACATGGCCTCGGTGCTGATCGTCGGCAGCGGCCTCGCCGGGCTGCTGGCCGCCGTGCGCGCCTCCGATGCCGGTCACACCGTCACTCTGGTGACGAAGGCGGAGCTGGCCGAGAGCAATACCCGCTACGCGCAGGGTGGCATCGCCGCTGCCCTGTTTCCGGGTGATTCGGTCGAGGCGCACGTGCAGGACACCCTGCTTGCCGGCGCGGGTCTGAACGACGCAGCGGCCGTGCGGGTGCTCTGCTCCGAAGGGCCGGCCCGGGTGCGGGACCTGATCAGGTTCGGCGTGGATTTCGACCACGACGAGTCGGGTCTGCGTCGCGGCCTGGAGGCGGCGCATTCGCGTTCACGCGTGCTGCATGCCGGCGGTGACGCCACCGGCGCCGCCATCGAAGCCGCGCTGATCGCGACGGTGCGGCGGCGCAGTGCGCTGCCCGGACCGGCCCGGCCCGGTGCCTTGCGCATCAAGGAGCACACGATGCTCGCCGATTTGGTGCTGCAGAACGGCCGTGTGACGGGTGCGCTTGTCGCGGGCGTCAGCGGCGGCGCCACAAGCGGAGCCACAGGCGGCAGCCAGGTCACGCGTCTGATCGAAGCGGATGTCGTAATCCTCGCCACCGGCGGCGCCGGAATGCTCTACCGGCATACCACCAATCCCTCGGTCGCCACCGGTGACGGTGTCGCCGCAGCGTGGCGGGCCGGAGCCGCGGTCGCCGACCTCGAGTTCTATCAGTTCCACCCCACCGCACTCGCGGTGCCCGGCACACCGCTCATTTCGGAGGCCGTGCGCGGTGAGGGAGCCGTGCTGCTCAATTCCCGCGGCGAACGGTTCATGCTCGCCGTGCATCCCGACGCCGAGCTTGCGCCGCGCGACGTGGTGGCGCGGGCGATTGCCGCCGAGATGCACGCGCAGGGCGGCGAGCCGGTGCGCCTCGATGCGACGATGATCAATCGTGCGAAGCTTGAGTCGCGTTTTCCCACCATCACCGCGGCCTGTGCCGCCGCCGGTCTCGATTGGGCGGCTGAGCCCGTTCCGGTCGCTCCGGCCGCGCACTACTGGATGGGCGGCGTCGCCACCGATCAATGGGGGCGCAGCACCCTGCCCGGACTCTTCGCCATCGGTGAGGTCGCCCGCACCGGCGCGCACGGAGCCAACCGTCTCGCCTCAAACTCGTTGCTCGAGGCGGCGGTCTTCGCCGATCGGGCGGTGCGGGCGCTCGATGAATCGATGGTCGAGCCGTTCTCGGTCGAGCCCACCCCACTGGTCGAGCTTGTCGAGACCCCCGCCAGCCAACCCTCGAACGCGACCCGCGTTCGGAGATCGGCTCACCTGGTTTCGACAAGCTCAACCAACGAAACGCAGGCAGAGATGCCTCCCTTCACCCGCACCGCCCTCGCCGACCTCATGTGGCGCTGCGCGGGCGTGCATCGCTCGGGCACCGGACTCGACGAGGCCACCGCCGCTCTCGCCGAGTGGGCCAGCCGCGCCCCCGCATCCGAGCCGCTCAGCGCCGTCGAACGCGAAGACGCCAATCTGCTGCTGCTCGCCCAGCTGACCGTCGCCGCGGCACGTGCTCGCGACGAGTCGCGCGGTGCACATCACCGGGCCGACTTCGTGCTCACCCAGCCGACTCAAGCCCGCTCACGCGCCTGGCGCCGACACGACGATACGACTGCGGCCACCTGGCTGCTCTCGAGTGGCTCTGAACCGGCCGGCTCCGAACTGACTGATTCTGAGCCGACGACCACAGCGGGTTTGCCGGCAGTCCACCCGTTTTCTCAGGCCGAGGAGGCCTTCGCATGTTGACCCGACACGCCATCGACACCATCGTTCGCGCCGCCCTCGACGAAGACGCCCCCTGGGGCGATCTGACCAGCGAGATGCTCATTCCTGCTGACGCCAGCGCCACGGCAGAACTGATCGCGCGCGAACCCGGAGTGTTCAGCGGCGGTGCGGTCTTCGAGTCGGCATTCCGCCTGACGGATGCCGAGATCACCGTGACGCTGAGGCTCACAGACGGCGACGCCTTCGTCGCCGGCGATACGCTCGCCGTCGTCACCGGCTCAGCCCGCGGCATCCTGCAGGCCGAGCGCATCGGTCTGAACTTCGTGCAGCGGATGAGCGGCATCGCCACACTCACCGCGTCGTACGTCGCGGAAGCCGCGGGAACCGGCGCCCGCATTGTCGACACGCGCAAGACCACGCCGGGCCTGCGGGTGCTGGAACGCCAGGCAGTGCGCGACGGTGGCGGGCGCAATCACCGGTTCAGCCTCTCCGACGCGGTGATGGCCAAAGACAACCACCTCGCCATTCTCACCGCCGGCGGACTCGATCTCACCACCGCGCTGCGACAGGTGCGCGAGCGCCTCTCGCACACCACACACCTCGAGGTGGAAGTCGACCGGATCGACCAGATCGAACCCGTCGTGGCGGCCGGCGTCGACACGATCATGCTCGACAATTTCAGCCCAGACGACCTCCGCACCGGTGTGGCGGTGGTGGCCGGTCGCGCCATCGTCGAGGCCAGTGGCGGCGTCAATCTGCACACCGTCGGCGCGATCGCGGCGACCGGTGTCGACGTGATCTCGGTCGGCGCGCTGACCCACAGCGTGCATTCGCTCGATCTCGGCCTCGACGTCGTGATCAACACTCAGCCCGCAGCCGCCACGCCAGCATCCGCCTCGGCCAGCTGACGCGGGCCCCTCTCCAGAACCCAACCGATTCGACACCCCATGATCTACCTCGACAATGCCGCCACCACCCCGGTGCGCCGTGAAGCCCTCGAAGCCATGTGGCCGTTCTTGACCGGCGGCTTCGGAAACCCGTCGAGCCATCATCAGCGGGGCGAGGCCGCGGCGGCCGCGCTCACCGCGGCACGGCGCGACGTTGCGGCAGTATTCGGCTGCCGCCCCGGCGAAGTGGTCTTCACGAGCGGCGGCACGGAGGCGGCGAACCTCGCAGTCAAGGGAATCGCCCTCGGCGCGCCGCGCGGCCGCCACCTCGTGACGACTCCGATCGAACACGAGGCCGTGCTCGCGTCGGCCGATTATCTGCATCGCGTTCACGGTTTCGCCATCACTTTTCTCGCGGTGGATGCGACGGGGCTGGTCGATCCGGCTGAGCTCGCCGCGGTCATCCGTGACGACACCACCCTCGTCTCGGTGCAGTACGCAAACAATGAGGTGGGCACGATCCAGCCGCTGGCCGAGCTGGCCGCGGTGACCCGCTCGCACGGTGTTCCGTTTCACACCGACGCGGTGCAAGCCGCCGGGTGGCTGCCGCTCGACATCGCCGCCCTCGGCGTCGATGCCCTCGGCATCTCCGGCCACAAGGTCGGCGCTCCCCCCGGCATCGGTGCGCTTTTCGTGCGCGGTCGCTACACACTCGAACCGGTGCTGCACGGTGGCGGGCAGGAGCGCGGCAAGCGCAGCGGCACCGAGAATGTCGGCGGCGCCGTCGCATTGGCCACCGCTCTCCGCCTCGCAGACGGGGAACGCGTCGACGCGGCAGCTCGCACGACGAACCTGCGTGACGCACTCATCGACGGTGTTCTCCGCGGCGTCGCGGGTGCCCGATTGACCGGCCACCGCGTCAATCGACTTCCCGGCACCGCATCGTTCGTCTTTCCGGGAACGAGCGGCGAAGCGGTGCTGCTCGAGCTCGAACGGACCGGCATTGTCTGCTCGAGCGGCTCGGCCTGTGCTGCGGGGAGTGATGAGGCCTCTCATGTGTTGACCGCGCTCGGTATCGAGGGCACTGTCGCGCAGACGGCGGTGCGGTTCACCCTCGCGGCGTCGACGTCGGCCGACGAGGTGACGGAAACCGTGGCATCCGTGCGAGCTGCGGTCGACGCCATTGCGCGGCTCGGCGCGTAGCGCAACATTCCCTGCAACACACTCCGTCTGACCAACAATCAGCACCGGCACGCCTCAGCGGGGCTGGTTGACGGCGGTATTCCCGAGTGGTTGCATTGCACTCAAACCGACTCATGAATCCATTCCCCCGAGAGGGCGGAAATGACCGAAATCCGCACCACAGGAGCTGCGACCGGGAGTCAACCCGGCTTCGATTCGTCGGGCGCCGCAGGCGGGGTTGAGGGAGTTCACCCTCCGCAGATCTCGCTGCGCGCGCTGCGCAAGTCGTTCGGGTCGGTGACCGCCGTCGACGGGATCGATCTCGATGTCTTCGATGGGGAGTTCTTCGCGATGCTCGGGCCGTCGGGCTCAGGCAAGACGACGGTGCTCAGGATGATCGCGGGATTCGAAGTCCCGACCTCTGGCTCGGTGTTTCTCGGCGGCGTCGATGCGACGGCGCTTCCCTCCTACCGGCGTGACGTCAATACGGTTTTTCAGGATTACGCGCTCTTTCCGCACATGACCGTCGCGAAGAACATCGAATACGGACTCCTCGTCGACAAGGTGCCGAGGGCCGAACGCATCCGGCGGGTCGGTGAGGCACTGGAGATGGTGCGCCTCGGCGGGTACGAGGCGCGCCGGCCGACTCAGCTCTCCGGCGGCCAACGCCAGCGCGTCGCGCTCGCTCGAGCGCTGGTCAAGCGACCCAAAGTCTTGCTTCTCGACGAACCGCTTGGCGCGCTCGATCTCAAGCTGCGCGAGCAGATGCAGCTCGAGCTCAAGGCCATCCAGCGTGAGGTCGGCATCACCTTTGTCTTCGTGACGCATGACCAAGATGAAGCTTTGACGCTCTGCGATCGCCTGGCCGTGTTCAACAACGGACAGATCGAGCAGCTTGGCGCGGCGCACGAGGTGTACGAGTATCCGGCGACGGCCTTTGTGGCGGCCTTCGTCGGTTCGTCGAATTTCATTGGGGCGGATGCCGCCCAGTCACTTTTCGGCAAGACGGGGTCGTTCGCTGTGCGTCCGGAAAAGGTCGCAATCGCGCCCCGGGGCGAACCCACGCCAACGAACAGCCCCCACCTCGACGGGATCGTGCGCGACGTGGTCTATGCGGGCTCAGTCACACGCATCGTCGTCGACGGGCCAGCCGGGCTCACCCTCAACGCCACGGTGCTCAACGCCGAGGGCGGCGTCGACACCAGCATCCGTCGCGGTGCACCCGTCACTCTGCACTGGCCGGAGACGGCGTTCCGCAGAATCTCGGACTGACCGGGTACGCACCCCGAGAATCCAGAGACAGACGTGGCAGCGCCAGACACCACAGCACTGCACAAGAAGAAGGGCCCCATCATGAGAAGGATGTCTCGCATTGCGACTACGGGTGCGGTCGCCGTATTGGCGACCGCGATGCTCCTGTCCGGATGCTCCTCCGGCGGCACCCCGAATAGCACCTCTGGCACGACCAGAGCAGAGCCGCCGAAAGAATCGATGCAGACGACGCTCGGAGCCGGAGAGGGGCAACTCAACCTGATCGCCTGGGCCGGCTATACCGAGGACGGCTCAAACGACCCCTCGGTCGACTGGGTGCATCCCTTCGAGGCTCAGACCGGCTGCCAGGTGCACACCACCTACGGCTCAACGTCTGACGACATGATCCAGCTCATGCGCACGGGTCAGTACGACGGCGTTTCGGCTTCGGGAGACGCAACACTCCGCCTGATCTACGGCGGCGATGTCGCTCCCGTGAACACGAAGCTGGTGCCCAACTACGACACGATCTCGTCGTTTCTGAAGGACGGCTCGTGGAACTCGGTCAACGGCCAGTCCTACGGGATCCCGCACGGTTGGGGCGCGAATCTGCTGATGTACAACTCGGCGGTTGTGTCGCCGGCACCGACATCCTGGTCGGCGGTGTTCACCGACTCCGGCGAGTACAAGGGCAAAGTCACCGCCTACGACTCCCCCATCTACATTGCGGATGCCGCCCTCTACCTGAAGGCGACGCAGCCGTCGCTCGGCATCACCGACCCGTACTCGCTGACGACCGAGCAGCTTGCCGCAGCCGTCACTCTGCTCAAGCAGCAGAATGCGAATGTCGGTGAGTATTGGTCGGACTTCACGAAAGAGGTGCAGGCGTTCGAATCCGGCACCTCGGTCGTCGGCACGACCTGGCAGGTCATCGCGAATCTGATCAATTCCGACGCCAAGGTCAAAGTCGAGACAGTCGTGCCGACTGAGGGTGTGACCGGATGGTCGGACACGTGGATGGTGTCCACCAAGGCGAAGCACCCGAACTGCATGTACGAGTGGATGAACTACATCACCTCGCCCACGGTGAACGCCCAGGTCGCCGAGTGGTACGGCGAGTCCCCCTCCCAGACGCTCGCCTGCGAGGAGACGACCGATCCCAACTTCTGCACGACCTACCACGCTACCGATGCCGCGTATGCGGCGAAGATCTACTACTGGACGACGCCCACCGCGCAGTGCCTCGACGGCAAGGGTGACAACTGCACCTCGTACTCCGACTGGGTGAACGCGTGGCAGCAGATCAGAGGGTAGCTGCGACACGACCCCCCAGCTACCTTTCCACGAGGCCCAGGGCGCGGCTCGCGCTGTTGCTCAGCGTGCCGCTGCTCTGGCTCGTCGTGATGTACCTCGGATCGATCCTGGTGATGCTCGTCTCAGCGTTCTGGACGGTCAACGACTTCACCGGAGCTGTCGAGCACACATTCACGCTCGACAACTTTGCCCGGCTTTTCACCGACCCGCTCTTCGGAATTGTCGCCCTGCGCACCATCCTGGTCGCGATCGGTGTGACCGTGATCGACGCGGTGATTGCCATTCCGATGGCACTTTATATGAGCAAGGTCGCCTCGCCCCGGGCGCGACTGGTGCTGCTCGTCGCGGTGACCACACCGCTCTGGGCGAGCTATCTGGTGAAGGCATATGCCTGGCGAATTCTGGTCGAACCGAACGGCCCGATCGCATTCGTGACCGGCGGGCAGACCCCGGGCTACGGTCTCACCGCCACGGTCATCACGCTCGCCTACCTGTGGCTGCCGTTCATGATCATTCCGGTCTACGCGGGTTTCGACCGCGTCTCCAACTCTCTCGTTGAGGCCAGCTTCGACCTGGGCGGCAGCGCCTGGCGCACGGTGCGTTCGGTCGTCTTGCCTCTGGTGTTCCCCGCCATCGCGGCGGGCTCCATTTTCACGTTCTCTCTCACCCTCGGCGACTACATCGCGGTCGGAATCGTCGGAGGCAAGACCCAGCTCCTCGCCAACCTCATCTACGGCCAGCTCGTGACCGCCAACAATCTGCCATTCGCGGCGACGCTGTCCCTCATTCCGCTCGCAGCCATCGTGCTGTACCTGTTCGCACTGCGACGCACCGGAGCATTGGAGAACGTCTGATGAAACTTCCTGTTCCCCTTCGCGCCGCCCTTACCGTGTGCATGGTGCTAGGACTCGCGTTCCTCTACATCCCCCTGCTCCTCATCGTGCTGAACTCCTTCAACAGCTCACGCACCTTCGGTTTTCCGCCCACGGGGTTCACCCTCGAATGGTGGCAGAAGGCCGCGGCGAGCAGCGGTGCCCTCAGCGCCCTGGGCACCTCGGTCGTCGCGGGCCTGTGCGCGATGGTGATCGCGCTGGGGCTCGGAACCATGGCCGCGTTCGCCGTGCAGCGCTATGCGTTCTTCGGTCGCACCACGATCAGTTTCCTGGTCGTGCTGCCGATCACGCTCCCCGGGATCATCACCGGCATCGCACTCAACGCCACCTTCGTTCAGGTGCTCGGCCCGCTCGGGGTTGCTCTCGGCCTGGCCACCGTCATCATCGGTCACGCCACGTTCTGCATCGTCATCGTTTACAACAATGTGCAGGCACGACTGCGCCGCATGGGAAGCTCGCTCGAGGAGGCATCCGCCGACCTCGGGGCGACCGGCTGGCAGACCTTCTGGCGTGTCACCCTGCCCAATGTGCGCGGCGCGCTCATCGCGGGCGCGGTGCTCGCTTTTGCCCTCAGTTTCGACGAAATCGTCGTCACCACCTTCACCGCGGGCCCGGCAATCCAGACCCTGCCGTTGTGGATCTTCAACAATCTCTTCCGGCCGAACCAGGCGCCCGTCGTCAACGTCGTCGCTGCGGTGCTGGCCCTGCTCGCCGTCGTGCCCGTCTGGCTGGCGCAGCGCTTTTCAGACGACTCGACGGCGAGCCGGATTTAACCGATCTAGCCGCGCAGCCTGGAAACACGAAATCGCCCCTGAGAATCTCAGGAGCGATTTCGTGTGGCCGTTTCGAGAACTGCCATCTGTTGCGGGGACAGGATTTGAACCTGCGACCTCTGGGTTATGAGCCCAGCGAGCTACCGAACTGCTCCACCCCGCGCTACAAGATCAATACTACCGGACGTTTTCGGGCCTTCGAACCACGTGCACTCGCTACGCGTGACCCACGCTGGTTCAGGCGCCGCCTCCCACGCGTCGGCGGAGCACGATGTAGGTGTAGCCCTGGTAGAGCAGCACCAACGGAAAGAAGACGGCGGCCACGATCGTCATCACCGTGAGCGCGTACTCGCCTGACGCGCTCCCTGCCACCGTGAGGCTGTACTCGGCCTTGGTGCTCGATACGAGCACATCGGGAAAGAGGCTCGCAAACAGCGAACCGACTGTCGCCGCGATCGCGATCGCCGTCGCCACGAAAGCGCCCTTCTCGCTCCGCCGCCCGACCCACAGGGCCGTGACGATCGCGAGCAGCGCGACGGCGAGCAGCACGTATGACGGCCATCCCGGTTGGGCCATGAGTGACGTCCAGACCGCGAAAACGGCGACCATCACCAGGGCGATGATGCCCAGCGCCACCGACCAGCGGGTTGCGCGCTCCCGGAGGTCGTCGGTCGTGCGAATCGCGAGGAACGTCGCGCCATGAAACAGGCACAGCGCGACGAGCGTCAGGCCCGTCCACACGCTGAATCCCGAGAAGATGTCCGAGACATTGCCGGTGAATGCACCGTCCGAGTTGATCGGGAGTCCGGCCAGCAGCGCTCCGAGCGCCATTCCGAGCGCGAACGGGGCCACCACGCTTCCGACGCTGAGCCCGACACTCCATGCCCCGCGCCAGGAGTGGCCGCGGCCTCTGCCCCGCCACTCCAGTGCGACTCCACGCGCGATGAGCGCGAGGAGCAGAATCAGGACTCCGAGGTAGAGCGCGGACAGCCACGTGGCGTACCAGGCAGGGAAGGCCGCGAAGATCGCCGCCGTACCCACCACGAGCCACACCTCGTTTCCGTCCCAGAACGGGGCGATCGTGTTGACCGCCGTCCTACGCTCGGTCTCGGATCGGCCGATGAAAGCGTGCAATGCGCCGACTCCGAAGTCAAAGCCCTCGAGCACGAAGAACCCCGTCCAGAAGACGGCGATGATGACGAACCATATGTCGGCGAGATTCACGAGTCCTCCTCAGCGGGTCACGTCAGTAGGTCAGGGCGGGAGTGTCACGGTCGTCGCTCGCGCGTTCTTCTTCTGGAACATCGAGGCCGCGACGGGCATACCGGAGCATGAGCACAACGTCGAGCACGATCAGGAACAGGTACACCACGAAGAACGCCACCAGGCTCACAATGATCTCTGTGGCCGAGACGGTCGTCGACACTCCGTCCGCTGTCTTCATGAGTCCCTGGACGATCCATGGCTGACGCCCGCTCTCTGTCAGCAGCCACCCGGCGGTGTTCATGACGAAGAGCAGTGGCACGGCCCACGTCGCGAGGAATAGGAACACCCGGGATGTCGGCAATTTCTTGCGGGCGGCCAGCCACACACCCCACAGCGCGACGAGGAAGAACAGGGTGCCCAGGTAGGCCATCACCCTCATCGACCAGTACTGAATGGCCACGTCGGGCACGTAGTTGCCCGGGCCGTACTCAGCCTCGCTCTGCGTCTGCAGCTCATTCAGGCCGACGACTTCGCCGTCCCACGTACCGGTCGCCAGTAGGGACAGCAGATGCGGAACTTGCAGGATCTTGGTCGCACCCTCATCCGAGCTCGTGAACCCGCCGATCTGCAACAGCGAGAACGAGCACGGCTGACAGGTCTCCCATTGGGCCTCTGCGGCCGAGATCTTCATCGGCTGGTAGGTCGCCTCGATCACCCCGAGGTGGCTGCCGACACCCAGTGCGAGCACCGAGGCCGGAAGGAGCACGATGAGCGACACCAGCGCGGATGTCTTGAAGGCGAGATGCCCTCGTCTCAGCTGCCACGCCGAAACCGCGAGCATCACGACCGCGCCAGTGACGAGCGAAGCGAGGATCACGTGGATGTACCCCCAGATGAACACTGGGTTGCTGAAGACATCCCCTATCGACGAGAGCACAGGGCGACCATCCGAGTCCGTCGTGTAGCCGACCGGATGCTGCATCCACGAGTTCGCTGCCATGATGAACGCCGCCGAGAGCATCGCCCCCACCGCCACAAGCCACGCCGAGAGCAGGTGCACGCGGCGCGGCAGCACCTTCCAGCCGAACACCCAGAGCCCCAGGAACGTGGACTCCAGGAAGAACGCGGCAAGCCCCTCCATCGCCAACGGTGCGCCGAAGACGTCACCAACGAACAGGGAATAGGCAGACCAGTTCATGCCGAACTGGAACTCCTGCACGAGCCCCGTCACTACCCCGATTGCGACATTGATCAGCAGGAGCGTTCCGAAGAAGCGGGTCAGACGCTCGAAGCGGATCTCGCGCGTGCGGTACCACTTGGTGTGGAGGATGGCCATGAGGAACGCCAGTCCAATGGTCACGGGAACGAAGAAGAAGTGATAGATGCTCGTTGACGCGAACTGGATGCGGGCGAGGTCTGTCGGGTCCATATGATCAGTCACCTCCATCGCCTTCGACCATCCTGCACGGGACCAGGCTCGGCATGCCGGCCCTCCAACGAAGGCGGCCGCAGCAGCCGCAGCCAGTGTCCACCCGGTCTGCGCATCGGGCAAGAGCAGCCCGTTCCGGCACACGCTGCGCGAACCAAGCGAATCGACCATGCGCGACCCTGAGATCCAGAGATTGGGTATCGCGCACTGCCCGGTCGGAGTATAAATGTCGAAGTCGAGACTGACTCACGTATGGAGACTCCGATGCCCACTTCAACTTCGCCGGAGAATGATTCTGCCCCTGACCAGTGGTCACAGGTCGCCGATGTCCTGGTGGTCTTCGGGATAACAGGAGACCTCGCCCGGGTGATGACATTCCGCTCGCTGTACCGTCTGGAACTCCGAGGGCTGCTCGATTGTCCGATCGTGGGGGTGGCCGTCGACGACTGGACATTGGAGCGCCTGGTGCAGCACGCACGGGATTCGATCGCCGCAACGGGTGAAGTGGTGGACGAGGAGACCTTCGCACGGTTCGCCGGGCGACTGGCCTACGTGCAGGGTGACTTCGGCGATGCAGCAACCTACCAACGGGTCGGCGAGGCCATCAGCGGTGCCAAACACCCGGTGTTCTACCTCGAGATCCCGCCCTTTCTTTTCGGCAGGGTCGCACAGGGACTTGCGGAGGCCGGTCTCACAACCGCGGCCCGCGTTGTAGTGGAGAAGCCGTTCGGCCACGATCTCGAATCCGCGAAGGCGCTGGCGGCGGAACTGCACCAGTACCTGGACGAGGCTCAGCTGTACCGAATCGACCACTACCTCGGAAAGATGGGCTACGAGGAGATCCTCTACCTCCGCTTCGCCAACACCGTCCTCGAACCGCTGTGGAACCGAAGCTACGTGGAGTGCGTGGAGATCACGATGGCCGAGGAATTCGGTGTGGAAGACAGGGGTCATTTCTACGACCCCGTCGGTGCGCTGCGCGACGTGGTCGTCAACCACCTCATGCAAGTAGTGGCCGCCGCCGCGATGGAGCCGCCGTCCGGACAGGGCCCGGACGCACTCCACGACGCGGTGGTCACGCTGTTCCGCGCCGTGAAAGCCGCCGACCCCGCTCACTACGTCCGAGGTCAGTACGACGGATACCAGGACATCAACGGGGTCGCCTCAGGCTCGACGACCGAAACGTACGCAGCCGTGCGGCTCGAGATCGACAACTGGCGGTGGGCAGGTGTCCCGTTCTACATCCGCACGGGCAAAAGACTCCCCGTCACCCAGACCGAATTGCGCATCATCTTCCGGGCGCCGCCGCCCATCCACGTCGGGCTGGGTGCCGCCGAGGGCCGAGCACCCGTGCGTGACGAGTTCGTCGTCAAGCTCGATCCTTCCACCGGTGCCCGGGTGATTGTCGACGCCCATCGGGCCGATGGTCGGGGCCCACAGGCGATCACCCTTGACGCGGAGTTCGCCGATGAGGGCGGCGAGGGCGCAACGCCCTACGAGGTGCTGCTGCACGCCGCGATCGTCGGCGACTCCGCCCGCTTCAAGCGACAGGACGAGGTCGAAGAGAACTGGCGCATCATGCAGCCGCTGATCGACAACCCACCGCCCGTGCATCCCTACGCCGCCGGAACATGGGGCCCCGCAATCGCATCCACCCTCGTTGCGCACCACGGCGGATGGCACGGTCCCTGGATCGTCACGTCGAACGGGGCCGACACGTGAGTCTCTCGAAAAACGAAACCATCTGAGGAGAAACTCATGCCCGACGAGTATGACGTCATCATCGTGGGATCCGGAGCAGGCGGAGGCACCCTCGCGCACCGGCTGGCCCCTTCGGGCAAGCGAGTGCTGATCCTCGAACGCGGCGACTGGCTGCCCCGGGAAGCCGAGAACTGGGATGCCACCGCCGTCTTCGTTGACAACCGCTACGTCTCGAAAGACATCTGGTATGACAAGCACGGGAAATCCTTCCAGCCCCAGGTCCACTACTTCGTGGGCGGAGCGACGAAGTTCTACGGAGCGGCGCTGTACCGGCTCCGTGAGGCGGACTTCGGCGAACTGAAGCATCACGGCGGAATCTCGCCCGCGTGGCCGATCGACTACAGCGACCTCGAACCCTACTATGCGCAGGCCGAGGATCTGTATCAGGTGCACGGCATCCGCGGTGAGGATCCGTCGGACCCGCCCGGCGGTCCTTACCCGTACCCGCCGGTGTCACACGAGCCACGCATCCAGGAGCTCTTCGACGGCCTGGGCAAAGCGGGGCTGCATCCTTTCCACTCCCCCAACGGGATCATGCTCAATGAGGCGAACCCGGCCTTCAGCGCCTGCATCCGCTCCGCCACGTGCGACGGATTCCCCTGTCTGCTCCATGCGAAGTCCGACGCCGACGTGATCGGCGTGCGCCCCGCAATCGCGCACGACAACGTCACGCTCGTGCGCAATGCGGAGGTCCGACGACTCGAAACCGATCCGTCCGGCCGCACGGTCACGTCAGTGGTCGTGGACGTCGACGGCATCGAGCAGAGATTCACCGGTGCGATCGTCGTCGTCTCGGCCGGGGCGGCGAACTCCGCGAAGCTACTGCTGTCCAGTGCGAACGACAGGCATCCGAATGGGCTTGCCAATGGGTCTGATCAGGTCGGTCGCAACTATGTCTTCCACAACAGTCGCGCGTTCCTCGCCATCTCCGTGGAGAAGAACGAGACCCGCTTTCAGAAGACTCTCGGCTTGAACGACTGGTACCTCGGCGACGACGACTTCGAGTACCCCATGGGAAGCGTGCAGATGGTCGGGAAATCCTCGCCTCCGATGTACCGGGGCGAGCAGCACATCGCCAAGCTCGCGCCTATGTTCACGCTCAGCGAGATGGCGGAACACGCTGTCGACTTCTGGCTCTCGGCAGAGGATCTCCCTGACCCTGACAATCGCGTCACGCTGGGTAAAGACGGAAACGTCGTACTGAGCTACACGCAGAACAACCGAGAGCCTCTTGAACAGCTCTACCGCCGGGTGAAGAAGCACCTCAGCCACCTCGGAATGCATCCTGACCACCTGATCCCCCGCGACATCTACATGAAGAACGACATTCCCATCGCAGGCTGCGCCCACCAGGCCGGTACCGTGCGTTTCGGTAGCGACCCAACCACGTCAGTGTTGGACACCGACTGCAAGTCTCACGAGGTGGACAACTTGTACGTCGTCGACACGAGCTTCTTCCCCAGCATCGGGGCGGTGAATCCCGCCCTCACCGCGATGGCCAACGCCCTGCGAGTGGGCGACCACTTGCTCGCTCGGCTCGGCTGACGTTGCAGCGACGAATGGCGTCAGTATGACAGCGGAACAGGGACGGCGACGGCAACCCTCGGGCGAGCAGTACCAGATCGCCTGGGGCGACACGCAGGCGCAGATCAGCCAGGTCGGCGCGACCCTCCGCGCCTTCACGGTCGACGGGCGCGACATCGTCGACGGCTTCCCCAGCGACAAGCGGTGCACGGATGGTCGAGGCCAGGTGCTCGCGCCGTGGCCGAACCGTCTCACCGATGGCCGATACACCTACGGCGGGCGGGACTGCCAGGCTCCGCTCAACGAGCCTGCCAGGCACGATGCGATCCACGGGCTGGTGCGCTGGCTGGACTGGTCCCTGCAACGCCACGACCCGAACCAGGTCACGCTCTCGTGCACGGTTCGGCCGCAGCCCGGATACGAGTGGCAGCTCGAACTCGAGATCACCTATCTGTTGGACCGATCCGGGCTGACGGTGACGCTCACCGCGGTCAACATGGATGCCGAGCCGGCCCCCTTCGGCGTCGGATTCCATCCCTACCTCACGCTCGGCCAGACCGTGGACACCCTCGAGCTGACCGTGCCCGCGACAGCCTTTCTTGATCCGGACGAGCCCGCAGAAAGGGCGACGATGATCCCCATCGCCGGGACGACGCGGGAGTTCACCACGGCTCGGCGGATCCGGTCGCAGGAGTTGGATACCGCGTTCGGCGACCTCGCGCACGACCTCGATGGTCGCGCCACTGCCCGACTGTTCGATCCGGACAGTGGCCGGGCCGTCGAACTGTGGGTCGACGGCGGCTACCGCTACCTGATGGTCTACACGGCGGACCTGGTGGGTCAGGTCGAGCGCCGCCGCGCCGCAGTCGCGATCGAGCCGATGACCTGCCCGCCGGATGCCCTGCGCAGCGGCGTCGATCTTTTACATCTCGCCCCCGGGGAATCCTGGCGTGGCAGCTGGGGATTGCGGACATCGGTTTCACGATGACAACCATTTACCAAATCGAATTCGTGCCGGTCACGAGGGTGCAACTTCGCCCGTCTCGGCCCCGTCGCAAGGGAGGACCATGAGCGTCATCGTTGCAGGAGGCGGAATGGCAGGAGCGGCCTGCGCCTCCGAGTTGGCCAAGAACGGCATCGACGTGACGCTCATTGATCGTCACGATTACACCCAATTCCAGCCCCTGCTTTATCAAGTCGCGACGTCGCAGCTTCCGGCGGAGGACATCGCCCGACCGCTCGCCAGAATGTTCCGGGACCGAGCGCAGGTCACCGTCGTCACCGGCGAGGTCACCGCGATCGATGTGGGCATGAGAACCGTCACGACGGATGCCCGCACCTTCGGCCCTGCCGATCAACTTGTTCTCGCGGCGGGTTCGCAGGCGAACTTCTTCGGCGTCCCAGGGGCCGCCGAGCATGCCTTCCCTCTGTACACGGTGCGAGACGCCGAGCTGCTTCGCCGGCACCTCCGCGATCGGCTTCGCGAGCTGAGCAAGCCAGACAGTGACGGTGCTTTGACCGTCGTCATCTGCGGCGGTGGAGCGACCGGTGTGGAGATCGCAGGAGCCCTCGCCGAGCTCTTCCGGGCTCTTCTGGACGACGGCAAGCTCGTCGGGCGGGCGACGGTGCGCCTGGTTGAACTCGGGAAAGTACTGCTCGCGCCGTTCACGGATCGCTCGCACCGCTACGCGCTGGGAAAGCTCACCAAGATGGGCGTCGACGTGACGTTCGGCGTCGCCGTGTCCTCCGTGGACATCGATTCGGCGACCCTGTCAGATGGTTCGACGGTCGCGACCGACACCGTGATCTGGGCGGGCGGCATTTCAGGTGCGTCGCTCGTGGCCTCCAGCAGCATCACGCCCGGCCGAGGCGGACGCATCGACGTCGCCGCCGACCTGACCGTTCCCGGACATCCTGACGTGTTCGCGATCGGCGATGTCGCGAACGTGCCGGACCCGGCCGGCGGGACGTTCCCCCAGCTCGGGTCGGTCGCCCAGCAGTCGGGTACCTGGGTAGCCAAGAACATCCGCGCGCTCCGGGAGGGGAAAGCCCCTACTCCGTTCCACTACCACGACAAAGGGATCATGGCGATGATCGGCCGCAACGCCGCGGTCGCCGAGGTTGGCCCTCACCGCCATCAGCTGGAGGGCCCGTTCGCTTTCGCCGCCTGGCTCGGGCTGCACGGCGCGCTCCTGTCGGGCTTCCACGAGAAGGGCGATGCCCTCATGAACTGGGCCGACGA
The DNA here is from genome assembly GCF_039538945.1 of Glaciibacter kafniensis. NCBI lineage: Bacteria > Bacillati > Actinomycetota > Actinomycetes > Micrococcales > Microbacteriaceae > Glaciibacter > Glaciibacter kafniensis. Next base: position 1,395,549 of record NZ_BAABCN010000002.1, read on the forward strand.
CTACATCCACCACGCACGCGCCGCCGACCTCGAACTCGAGGAATCGGTCGGCCGGATCGCGTGGTCGGATGACGCATCCGATCGTCCTAACCTCGAGCTGTGAGAAGTGGACGGAAGCGAATTTCACCGCCGGCACTGACTCGCCGACACTGAAATGACAAATGGCCCGGAATCGAATGATTCCGGGCCATCGGGTGCATCTGCACCATCTGTTGCGGGGACAGGATTTGAACCTGCGACCTCTGGGTTATGAGCCCAGCGAGCTACCGAACTGCTCCACCCCGCGCTACAAGAACAAAGTTACCACACCCTGCATCGGCCTCGAACCACAAGTCCCCCATTCGGGCTCTTCCGTGCGATCTTTCTCCGCGCGTGCGCCCAAAACGTCGCCTCCCGGCGGCATCCAGCGACGTTTTAAGCGCACGCGCGGGGCTCGATGGGCGCTGTCAGGCTCGACTCCCGCCCCGGCCGGGCGAAACGAGAAGGGCCCGGCAGGATGTGGATGTCCACGCCCGCCGGGCCCCTCTACTCAGACTGCTTCTCGGTGAGACCGATCAGCGGCTGTACTTCAGGTGCTACTGACCGAGCAACGCGAGCATTTTCGCGATGGTGTCGGAGAGCTTCTTGTCGGCGGCACCGTATGCGGCGAAGTCGCCGGATGCCAGTGCGGCTTGCTTCTCCGTCATGGCCTGCTTTGCCACTTCGAGCAAGCTGCGCAGTTCAGCATCCGTCGCGGGGTTGCCGGTTGAGGTGTCAGGCGTCGTACCGTTGCCCGGAGCCGTACCCGTGCCCGGGGTGGTTCCCGTCGACGGCGCCACCTTCGTGTCACCGGCGTTTGCTCCAGAAACACCACCGAATAGCACGTTGAGTGCCGTATCGAGAGTGTCTTCGAAGGCGATCTGGTCACCGAATGCCACCAGCACCTTCTGCAGCAGCGGGTATCCGCCGCCACCGGTCGACTGCACGTAGACGGGCTGCACGTAGAGCAGACCGCCTCCGACGGGCAAGGTGAGCAGGTTGCCGTTGAGCACCTTCGACTGGCCCTGCTTCAGCAGGTTGAGCTGCGTCGAGACAACAGGGTCGGCGTTGAACTTGGCCTGCACCTGGCCGGGGCCGGGCACCGTGTCGTCCTTCGGCAGCGTGAGCAGAGTCAGCTTTCCGTAGTCGGCAGAGCGTTCGCCCTTCGTCGAACCGGCGTCGGCGTTGGCCGACAGGTAGCCGGTCAGAACGTTACGGCTCGTCGCACCGGAGGCATCCGGAATGAACGTCGAGTAAATCGAGAACGCCGGTTCCTTCTGGTCTGGCATCTGCATCGTCAAGAAGTACGGCGGCTGCAGCGTCGGGCTGGCCGGAGGCGACACGGGGTCGTTCGGCGTGGTCCAAGCGTCGTCGTGCGAGTAGAACGAACCGGGGTCGGTCACGTGGTACTGGCCGAGCATGGCGCGCTGCACCTTGAACATGTCAGCCGGGTAGCGCACGTGACTCATCAGGTCGCCACTCATGTCACTCATCGGCTTGACCGTCGACGGGAAGATCTTCTCCCAGGTCTTCAGGATCGGATCTTCGGTGTCCCAGGCGTAGAGCGTGACCGAACCGTCGTAGGCGTCAACAGTGGCCTTGACCGAGTTGCGCATGTAGTTGATCTGGTCGAGTGCGTACGGCTGCGCGGGGTTCTCGGTGTCGGCGGTCGCGGCGCTCAGGCCGATCGGCGTCGAGTACGGGTAGCTCGACGACGTCGTGTAGCCATCGACGATCCACTTGATCTTGCCGTCGACGACCGACGGATACGCGTCAGAGTCGAGCGTGAGGTACGGCGCGACCTTCTTCACCCGTTCGATCGGGTCACGGTCGTAGATGATCTGCGAGTCGTTGTTGACCGAGTCAGAGAGGAAGATCTGCTCAGACTGGAACTTGAGCGCGTAGATCAGTTTCTTGAACACGTTGTCGAGCTTCGGCCCACCGTTGCCCGTGAAGGTCGTGTAGGTCTGCTGCGCGCCATCGGTTCCCGAAGGATAGTCGAGTTCGACGGGCTTGGAGCCCTTCGGAGCGCCGACGATCGAGTAGGGCGGCGACGTCTCACCGAAGTAGACGCGCGGCTCATACTTGCCGAGCGAGCCAACGCTCGGGATGCCCGACTCCAGGAACACGGGCTGGCCATCGACAGTGCGCTGGTTGCCATAGGCCGCCACCACACCGTAACCGTGGGTGTAGACGACAGTCGAGTTCACCCAGGTGTTGCCCGCGTTCAGGCCCTCGAGCTTGAGGTCGCGCACCGCGACAACGGTGTCCTGAGACTTGCCGTCGATCGTGTACCGGTCAACGTCCAGGTTCGACGGGAACTGGTAGTACTGCTTGAACTGCTCAAGCTGGCTGAAGGCATCGCTGACGATGGCCGGGTCGAGAATACGGATGTTGGCCGTGGTCTCGGCGTCGGCGCGCAGTGCGCCGGGCTCCGCGGTGGTCGTCGCGTTGTAGGGAACGACGTCGATTTTCGACAGATCGTAGGCGTCACGGGTGAGGTCGATATTGCGCTGAATGTATTCGGACTCCAGCGTCTTCGCGCTCGGGTCGACCTGGAAGCGCTGCACAACCCACGGGTACAGCGAACCGATCAGCAGGCTCGACACGATCAGCAGCACCGTGCCGATGACCGGCAGGCGCCAGCGACCAATGATCGCGGTCACCAGGAAGAGGATGGCGACCACGGCGGCGATTCCGGCGAGGATGGCGCGGCCGGGGATCGTGGCGTTGACGTCGGTGTAGCCGGCGCCGGTGATCAGGTCGTTGGTGTCAGTCAGCGTCGAGTATTGGTCGAACCAGATGCTGATGGCCTGCAGCAGCAGGTAGATGCTGGCGGTGATGGCGATCTGCACGCGTGCAGCCTTCGAGATCAGAACCTCACGTCCGCTGACGCGCAGCGATCCGTAGAGGTAGCTCGTCGCCACAGTGACGAGTGCGCAGATCAACACGACAGCCGAGGCGAAGCCGAGTGCCGACTGGAAGAAGGGCAGATCGAAGAGGAAGAACGACACGTCGAAGTGGAACTGCGGGTCGACCCGGCCGACCTCTGTGCGGTTCAGCCACATCAGGGTGGTCTGCCAGCGCGTTGCCGCGGCCACACCGGCGAACAAGCCGAGCAGCGCGGGGAGCCCCCACATGGCCAGACGGCGCAGCGGCTCGATGACCTGCTGGTAGCGGTCGAGCTGGGAGTTCAGCTTCGCGTAGATCGGGCGGAGGCGATAGGCCAACTGGATGCTGACCCAGACCGGGACTGCCATCGCGAGGAAACCGACGAGGAACAACACCCCTGCAGCCAGCCATTGGGTGGTCAGAACACTGAGAAAGCCCAGCTGATCGAACCAGAGAACGTCGGCGTAGAAACCGGCGACGATGAAGAACACGACCACCAACCCCACGATGATCGCCGCTGTAATAGCGAGTGGGGCTCGACTCCGCCGTGGAGCGTCTGCTGAGGGTGCTGATGTCACGAAATGGCCTCTTGTTCTACTGAATCAGGGTCGCCACCATCCTAGACAAGCGCTCCTGAGAAAATTCCCAGCTTCAACCCAGCCGACTCAACGACGTCGGCAGGCCTCGACACACAGCATCCCTCATTAAACCGCGCGTGCGGTCAACTCACAGGACACGTGGGGAGAGCGTCCAGACCCTTTCCAGAACTGATGGCATCCAGTGCGGTGACCGCCTCGTCGAGCGTCGTGACCGAGAACACGCGGAGTCCGTCGGGAATGTGTCCGGTGACCTCATTGCAATTCGAGGCGGGAGCCAAGAACCATTTGGCCCCTGCGCCCTTCGCGCCGAACATCTTCTGCTGAATGCCGCCGATGGGGCCGACAGTTCCGGCCGGGTCGATCGTTCCGGTACCGGCAATGTCGGCTCCGCCCGTCAGCGATTCGGGGGTGAGCTTGTCGATGATCCCGAGTGCGAACATCATGCCGGCGCTCGGACCACCGACGTTGTTCAACTGAATCGAGACCGGGAACGGGAACTCGTAGTCGGTTTTCACGTTGATGCCGGCGATCACCGCGCCATCCTGCTCGACGGGCGTCACCTCAACGGTGGCGTCCTTGCCGTCTCTGACAATGGCGATCGTTGCCGGTTGTCCCGCACCGTTGGCCTTCAGCGCGGCCCGAAGAGAGCTGATATCGGTGATCGGCGTGCCGTTCACCGAGATGATCTGGTCGTCGGGTTTCAGGATGCCGGTGGCCGGCGATTCGCTCGTCAGCGACATCACCGCGACGTTCGTCGAGTACGAGATGCCCTGGTGCGTCAACGCTGCCGCGACGGCCTCCTTCTGGGAGTCGACCATCGCCGCCTCATTCTCGGTATTGCGCTGCTCGGTTGTCACGTTCGGCGGAAACACCGCTTCGAGGGGAACGACGGCCTTAGTGGAATCGAACCAGGCGCCGGCGACGGTGAGCCAATTGAGGCGCTGGTCTGGATTGCCGACCACCGAAACCGTCAGCATGTTCAGGCTGCCGTCGGTCGGATAGGTCTTCTCGTCGCTGATCGTGATCAACGGCACCTCCTTGCCGTCGGCGTTCTTGGCCGAGCCGAGGGTGTTGAAGACCGGACCGGGCTGTTCGACGACGTAGGGCGATGGAACGATTGCAAGGAGAAGCCCGCAGAGCACAGCGATGAGAAGTACGATCCAGCCGGCGCGCAGTCGGCGGGAGGGCTGACCGTGCAGCCCCGTGTGATCGTCGGTGAAAAGAGCCACCGTGCTCCTTCCGTGGATCCGCGATGCGGGAGGCGATGCGCGAAAGTGATCCGCACCTGCGATGTTCGCGACAGGCGGACACCTGAGCCCTCAAGCCTAGGACATTTCCCAGTCATGGATGGGGTTCGGGGGCTAGCGTAGAACTAAGCAACTGAGAGGTGCCTGAAGTGGACGACGACACCCGACCCGGTGAGGGTCAGAATCCTGAAGACGAGTTTCGGGACATGCTCCGCGACATCCTGAGCGGAAAGTCGTCAATCGACCCCAGCCAGCTCGCGGGGGCCGCGGGACTACCCAACGACCCAGCCAGTGTGGCGGCGCTGATGAATCAGCTCCAGGGAGCGTTGCGCGGAAGCGGCGACGGCGGCATCAACTGGGAGATCGCCCTGCAGCAGGGCCAGGAGCGCGCGGCAACCGGCCAGCTCAACGCGACGACCGAGCAGCGCACGCAGCTCGACGGCGCCTTCCACATCGCGGCGCTCTGGCTGGACGATGTGATCTCGGTCGCCGAGCTCACGACTCCGCCGCGCCTGATGACGCGCAAGGAATGGGTGACTGCGACGACGCCGATCTGGACCCAGATGGCCGAGCCAGTGGCGAACAGCATCTCCGATTCGCTCACCCGCGTGCTCACCGAGCAGGCTCCCGAAGAACTGCAGAGCATGATCGCCAGCGCGAGCCAGATGATGCGCAGCATCGGCGGCACGCTGTTCGCGATGCAGCTCGGCCAGGTCATCGGCCAGCTTGCGAGCGAGGTCGTCTCCGGCGGCGACGTCGGAATTCCGCTGCTCAGCGAGCAGCAGGCGACTCTGCTCCCCCAGAACGTCGCCGAGTTCGGCGAGGGCCTCGATGTTCCGACCGACCAGGTGCAGATCTATCTGGCGGTGCGCGAGCTGGCCCACGCCCGCTTGTTCCGCCACTCACGCTGGCTGCGACTTCACCTGATCAGCTCGATCACCGACTTCGCGCGGGGCATCAGCATTGACTCGTCGAAACTCGAAGATCTGGCCGAAGGGTTCGATCCGTCGAACCCCGAAGAACTGCGCCAGGCCATGGTCGACGGATCGCTGATTCCGCCGAAAACCGAGTCGCAGCTTGCCGCTCTCGCCCGTCTCGAGACGATGCTGGCCCTCGTCGAAGGTTGGGTCGACGTCGTCACGCGCGAGGCGACGGGCCGACTGCCCAAGGCCGACGCCATTGCCGAGACGGTCAGACGCCGCCGGGCATCGGGCGGTCCGGCCGAGTCCGCGTTCGCGACTCTCGTGGGCTTGGAGCTGCGACCGCGGCGCATGCGCGATGCGGCAGCCCTGTGGCAGGCCGTCACGGATGCCGTCGGCAACGAAGCACGGGATGCCCTCTGGGCGCACCCCGACATTCTGCCGACCTCTGAAGATCTCGACGACCCGCAGTCGCTGGTTGCCCGGCTCACCTCGAGCGCGTCCGGCGCCGCACCGGTACTCGACGAGATCGACCAGGCGCTGGAAGACCTGTTGCGTGACGAGGGAACTGATCGGCCGCACGAGCAGTAGCGCCTCGTTGATCGAGGAGCAGCCGACGGAGTCGGCCGCGTCTATGAGGTAAATGGCCACTTCGTTGATCGAGGAGCGCGCGAGCTTGCGAGCACGCGTCTCGAGATCTCGCGAGCCAATCCTTGAACTCGGGTTGCGTTCAAACATCGGCTCGCGAGGTCTCGAGACGGCCGCGGGCGGCCTCCTCGACCACCGAAATGGTCAGATTCTTTCACCACCATGCCGCGCAGCGGCCTCACCGCTCGAGATCTCGTGAGCCGATCTTTGAACGCGGGTTGCGTTTGAACGTCGGCTCGCGGGGTCTCGAGACACGCAGCTCGCGTCGCTCGCTCGCCCTCGACCAACGGGGTGGTCACGCAGCCTGTGGACAGATCGCACGACACCGGCGCGCTCTGAGGCATCATCAGGGCATGGTCATCCGACTGAACCCCCAGTACCCGGTCGTCTGGCGCACACCCGACAGCATCCAGATCGGGATTGATCGCCCCGTCACCGTGGTCACCCACGTCTCCACAGCCCTCGAACGCGTGGTCAACCTTCTGCGCGTGGGCCTGCCCCGCACCAGCATCGTCATGATGAGCCGAGAGGTCGGCGCCACCGACGCCGAACTCGCCGGCTTACTCCGGGCACTCCGCCCTGCCTTGATCGCGACCGGCGATGATCGCAGCCCGGAGTCAGATCCCCGCACCGAGCCGGAATGCGTGCCAGAGCGTCCCACCCACACCCTGGTCTGCATCGACGGCGTCGGACCGACGGCCGATGGGATCGCGCGGTCCCTCACCGGCCTCGGGATTCCGGTGCTCGCGGCCTCCCCCGTCGATCCCCTCGCCCCGGTCGACCCGCTCGACCCCCTCGTCGACCCCGCGCGCAGTCCGAATCACGGCACGAATCGTCACCTTCACGCATTCGCGCCTCCCGGAGCCGCGCCGACCGGAACGGCACCGCCACCGCCGCCGCTACCGGCACCGACGGCCGCGGTCGCCGTCGTGATCGGAAACTATGCGCTCGACCCGCGTCGGCACGGGCGGTGGTTGCGCCGCGACATCCGCCACCTGCCGGTGCTGTTCGGCGACCGCGACGTGAACATCGGCCCGTTCGTCGAACCGGGAGTCGGGCCGTGTCTGTACTGCGTCGAGCTTCACCATATTGACGCCGACCCGGCCTGGCCGGCGATCGCCTATCAGCTCTCCGATCGCCTCGCCCCCACCGAAACCGCGCGAATCAGCATGGACGTCACCGCATTGGTCGCCGGGATCGTCGCCGATCGGGTCGAAACCGGCAGCTCCGAGCTGGCCGCGGTGTCATTCGTCCTCGACGCGGCGACGGGTCAGCTCACGCGCCGCGCGCACCAGCCGCACGAGCGCTGCGGATGCCGAGCTCTGTCAGAAATCGCGAGCGTTCCCGCGGGGCGCGCTGATCGCGGCCTGATCCCGACCAACTGAGCGCCAGCATCCGTCTCGCCCGCGTGACGCCGACGTACAACAAGCGGCGTTCTTCATCGATCTGCTCGAAGCTGGTGGCATAGCTGATCGGCACGAGTCCCTCTGACAGACCGATCACGAAGACCGCCTCCCATTCGAGGCCCTTCGCCGAGTGCATCGTGGCGAGGGTGACGGCCGAGACCGTCGGTTCGTGCTGGCCGGCCTGGCGTTCCATCAATTCGTCGGTGAACTGCCGGAACGTGGTGCCCGCCGGCGCCTGATCGACCAGGCCCATCAGCGCATTGAGCGATTCCCACCTGTCGCGCACCGACCCCGGCGCTTCGGGCGCGGTCTGGCTCCAGCCGAGCGAGCGCAGCACGTCACTGACCGATTTGAAGAGGGGCTCTCCGACGATTGAGACGGATGCCGCGCGCAGCTGCATCACCGCCTGCTTCACCTCTGGCAGGTCGAAGAACCGCTTCGACCCCCGAATCAGAAAGCTCACCCCGACATCGCCGAGCGCCGTCTCGAGTGCCGCAGCCTGCACGTTGAGTCGGTACAACACGGCGATCTTCTCGGGCGGAGTCCCGGCTTCGATCAGCTCGAGAATCTGCTGGGCCACCCCGCGGGCTTCGGCCATGTCGGTCGGAAAGTCGCGCACCGTCGGTTCGGGGCCGGCCTGTCGCACGGCGGCCTGCAGGGTCAGTGCACCGGCGCGCCCACGCATCAGCTGGTTCGCGGTGGCGACGATGGCCGGCGTGGACCGGTAGTTCTGCTCGAGGCGCACCACCGTCGCATCCTCGTAGTGCTTCGGAAAATCGAGCAGATACTCGCTGCGGGCGCCGGCGAAGGAGTAAATGGTCTGGCTGGCGTCGCCGACCACACAGAGGTCTCGACGATCGCCGAGCCACAGGGTGAGCAGGTCGTGCTGCAACGCCGAGACGTCCTGGTACTCATCGACCACGAAGAAGCGGTACTGCTCGCGCACCTGAAAGGCGACCGACGGCTCATTCTCGATCATGCCGGCCATGGCCAGCAGCACGTCTTCGAAGTCGAGCTGTTTGCGCTCGTCTTTTAGTCGCTCGTAGGTCTCTTGCAGGGCGGCGACCTGGTCGACGTCAAGCCGACCGGGCAGGGTGCGCGACGAAATCCCTGCCGCATACTGCTCGATGCTCAGGCCAGAGACCTTGCGCCATTCGATTTCAGCGGCCAAGTCGCGCAGTGTCGGAGTGTCGAGTTTGAGCTTGAGCACCTCGGCGGCGTGACCGAGCAGGCGCCCCTTGCCGTCGAGCAGGCGCGGAACCTGACCGCCGACAACGTGCGGCCAGAAGTAGTTGAGTTGAGACAGCGCGGCGGCGTGAAAGGTGCGCGCCGCGACGCCGCCGGCACCGAGTTGGCGCAGTCGGCCGCGCAACTCTGCGGCAGACCGCGAGGTGAATGTGAGTGCCATCACCCGGTTGGGCGCGTAGGCGCCCGTGGTCACGCCGTACGCGATCCGGTGGGTGATCGCGCGGGTCTTGCCGGTTCCGGCGCCGGCGAGCATGCACACCGGTCCGGTCAAGGCTTCGGCGGCGACCCGTTGCTGGTCGTCGAGTCCGGCGAGAAGCGCGTCGGGTGTTGAGCTCATCGGGTGGCCTGCCAGGTTTCGATGGCGGGGGTCGGCTCTTCGCTGAGGTCTTCGTTCAGCCACCGATCGAGCAGCGCTCGAGCGATCGACGACGGGCCGGGCAGCAGGATGCTTGTCGCTTCGGCCCGCAATTCGGCCCGACTGAACCAGCGAAGGTCGAGAATCTCTTCGCCGTCGGGCAGCAGATCTGCCGGCGATTGATCGTCGGCCAGCCGCGCGGTGAATCCGCACATGATCGAGGCGGGGAACGGCCACGGCTGCGAGCCGCGATAGGTCGCGTCGGTCACCCGCAACCCCGATTCTTCGTGCATTTCACGAAGCACGGCGGCTTCGAGCGATTCCCCCGGTTCGACGAATCCGGCGAGCAGCGAGTAGCGGTTGTTCTCCCACATGGCGTTCGAGCCGAGCAGAACCCGATCGTCATTGTCGGTGATGAGCACGATCACTGCCGGGTCGGTGCGCGGAAACACCTGGCTACCGTCGAGCGGGCACCGGCGGGTCCAGCCGCTGTCTTCGACCGCAGTCGCGGCTCCGCAGCGCGGGCAATGGGTGTGTGAGTCGTGCCAGTTGACGACCCCGATCGCTTCGGCGAACGCTCCGGCGTCTCGGTCGGAGAGCGTGGCGGCAACCGTGCGCAGCGACACCCACTGTGACTCATCGGGGTGAAGCGCGGCAGCGACGTCGTCACTCAGGCGGGCGGCAATGATCGGCGTTCCGACCGGTTCGGCCGAATCGGCGTCGAGCGAGCGTCCGAGGTAGACGAGCAAGCTGTCATCTCCGATCTGCTCGGGTGGGAGCAGGGCGAGACGCGGGGCGGCCGAGTCGGCGGCTGCAGCAGCGGAGTCATCGGCACCGTCATCGGTGACCAGAAGGGCCCGACCGCGCCAGAGCGGTATGACGCGTGTGGCCGCATCCGCCCAGAGTTGCCCGAGAAAATCGGGGTTGCCTCTGGCTGCGTGATCCCTGTTCATCGCATGGCGAGACAGCGGAAGCTGCGCTGAAAAGTCGAATGACACGGTGTCCCCTTCGAGTCCGGGGCTGGTGCGCCGAAATTCTGTGCTGGCGTGGCGTATGCGCGCGACGAACGCAACTCGACCTAACCTAGAAGGCATGGCCAGATCCCATCTCACTCTAGCCGCGTTGGCCACCTCCGCCCTGCCTGGGCTCGACGTCGCCCAGGCTCGCGCGCACAGCCAGCGCGCCCACGGACTTTTCGATTCCGCGCTCATCATCGACCGCGACGGGCGCGAGCTCATCATTCGGGTTCCGCGCTCCCAAGCAGCCGAGACTGAGCAGTCAGCCGATCTCGTGGCGCTGCGTGCGCTCACCGTCGGCAATCGCAGCAGGCTGCCGTTCGATGTGCCGGAGTTCGTCGGCCAGGCTCCGGCCGGCCCGACCCGCGCAATTCTTTACGAGCTGCTGCCCGGCGACTCATTTGAGACCGACGCCCTGACCGGCCATGTCGGAGTCTCAGGCTCGATCGGTCGCGCGATCGCCGCCATCCATGGCTTGCCGACCGCGTTCATCGCCGACGCCGGCCTCCCCCAGCAGACCGCGCTCGACTGCCGCACCAGCACCATCGCGTTGATCGACCGGGCTGCTGAAACCGGCTATCTGCCCGCTGCGCTGTTGCGCCGCTGGGAGCAGGCCACCGACGATGACTCGCTCTGGCAGTTCGCGCCGACGGTTGTTCACGGCACGCTCTCCGACGAGTCGTTTTTGATCGTCGACGATGCAGTCTCCGGCATTCTCGGCTGGTCCGGCCTCGGAGTCGGCGACCCCGCCCGCGACTTGAACTGGCTGCTCGCGGCTCGCGGTGAAGCGGCTGAGACCGCAATCGCCGCGTACCTGGCTGCCCGCCAGGGCGGCGACCCCTGCCTCACCCAGCGTGCTCTGCTCTACGCCGAACTGGAATTGGCCCGCTGGCTGCTGCACGGTTCAGACACACGCAACCAGGAGATCGTCGACGATGCCGTCACGATGCTCGACGGACTCGTCGAGACGGTTCACAGCAACACGATGGAGTCGCTGTCGACTGACACCGGCCCGGTTCTCGGCGTCGCCGACGTGGAGACTCTTCTCGACGCGACACCGCACAGCGCGCTCGGTCGCGACGCAGGTGGTGCGCCACACGGCTCAGCGATGCTCACCGACAGCTTCGACCGTTCAGAGTTCGCATCGCTCCGCCTGCCCGCGGACAACGAGGTCGAGAAGGCGCCCGACTCGCTCTCGGCAACCTCGGATGACGCGCCGGACAGCGAATCGCACGGCACCTCTGACGAGGGTTCAACCGCACGCACCCTCTCCGACCCGTTCGCCGAACTCGACGGAGAAGGCGACCCGAATGCGACTGTCGCCTACTCCTTCGAAGACATTGAAGAACTGACTGCTCGCTCCACCGAGGCCCAGGCCTCGACGAGGTCTTCCTCGGAGTAAAGCCGAACGGGAGCGACGATGGTGTCGTCGGCGACGAAGTAGAACACGGCGTCGACGAGTTCGGGATCGATGCCCTTCCAGCTGGCGTAGGCCAGGCGGTATAACGCCAGCTGGGTCTGCTTGAGTTCGAGGTCTGCCGCGTTCTTCGGCGCCTTGCCGGTCTTCCAATCGACCACCTGATAGCCCGTCGCGGTGCGATAGACCGCGTCGAGCTTGCAGATGAACACCTGGCCGGCCAACACGTGGTGAATCTCGATCTCGACCTCTTCTGGCTGCAGGCTCCCCCACGGCGAATGTTCAAACGTTTGCTGCAGACGAGCGAGCTCCACGGCGGCGTCGTTGGTGAGGCCGGCCTCATCGGGCACGCCGATGCCGGTCGCACCGGCCTCATCGACGAGATCGAAGTCGAGGTCGAGCTCGCCGAATCCGACATCGATCAAATCAGCGGATGCGCCGCCTCCCGACCGCGTTTCGACCCAGGAGTGGAATAGCGTGCCGAGCCGGGTCGCCCGGTATGGCCGCTCGGGCATCGGGCGGCGAAGCCCGGCCGCCACCGCGGCCGGGTCATCGACATAATCTTTGAACCGCGAGGCTGGGATGCGCGTCGGCAGTGGAACGACGGCAGATCCCGACAGGCGCAACGCCCGTTCCTCGAGCAGCAAGGTGACGTCGCGCGACCACGCGGTGTCGACATCCACCGGAGACTCCAGGGCACGCGTCACGAACCCGGCAGCGGTCTCGACAACGGCACGGCGGGTGCCGAGTGGGTCGAACGGCCAGCGGTCGTCGCTTTCTGCGGCGCTCTCCGGTTTCTCGTCGAACTCACTCGCGGCAGGCAGCTGCGGAATCAGCCCGGCGTCGACGAGTTCGACGAGGTACCGACTGGCCGTGCGCTGGGTGGTTCCGTTCGCCCAGAATGCGCCGGTGAGCAGCAGTTCCTGCTGCGCTCTCGTCGTGGCGACGTAGATCAGTCGGCGCTCCTCGGCTTCGTGGCGCTCGGTCAGCGCGGCCTTGTACTCCTTGAACTCGGCATCGAACGAGAGCTGGGTGTCGTGCTCACTCCAGCGCAGTTCGGGAAGCTCGTCTCTGTCACCACGCATCGGGTAGGGCAGTTCGCCGAAGCGCAACCAGCCGGCGCCGTCACGAGCCGCGGCCGGCAGGCTCTTCTCGGCCAGGTTCGGAATCGCCACGTAGTCCCATTCCAGGCCTTTGGAGCCGTGAATGGTGAGCAGTTGCACGGCATCTGCCTCGGCGGCCTCGCCGCGGGGACCCATGTCGTCTTGGCGTTCGGCCCGGCCGAGCCAGCGCAGAAAGCTGCCGAGGGTGCCGTGTTCATCGCTGTCAAGAAACGCAGAAATGCAGTCGTGGAACGCATAGAGGTTGGCATGGCCGAGCCCGAATGTCTCGTTGGCGACGAGTTCGACGTCGAGCAGAATCTCTTGCTCGATCAGCCGCACGAAGTCCAAGAGCGGCAAACCGGCTCGTGACCGGAACCAAGCCAGTTGACGTCCGGCGGCGCGCAACCGCTCCCGCCCGGCGTCGCTGAATCCGGCGAGCTGGCTGTGGCTGTCTGACGCGGTGGCCACGAAGTCGAGGGCGTCGACGAGCGAGCTGGTCTCCTCGTCGCCGACCGATGCACGCAGCTTGGCCTTGAGTTCATCGCTCAGCGCCTGCTGCGCCCAGTCGTGCGCGGCAAGCCAACTGGCCACGCCGGCCAGGGCCTGCAGGTCGCGTGGTCCGATCCGCCAGCGGCCGCCGGTCAGGAGCCTGATCAGCTCGCTGCCAGAGGCCGGGTCGTGCACGACGCGCAGCACACTGACGACATCCGCGACCTCGGGGGTGGAGAGCAACCCGCCGAGCCCGAGCACATGCGCTCGCACGCCGTGGGCGCGCAGCACATCGGCAAAGAGTTCCATCTCGCGGCGGGCCCGAAACAGCATCGCCCCGGTCTTGCCGCTGCCGACCGTGAGCCGTTCGGCGAACCAACGGGCGACGATCGCGGCCTCCTCGGCCAGGGTCTCGGCCAGAGCGGCTTCGACGCGACCCGCCTCTTTGCCGGCCGGCACTTTGAGGGTGTCGACCTGGATGCCGTTGGGCTTGGCCTGCAGCGCGTCGGAGAGCGGCGAGACGAGCGCGTTGGCGACATCCAGCACCGCAGACGGGTTGCGCCAGGTGTACGACAGCGACATCGTCGGCGCGTCACAGTTGGCGCGGTTCGCGAAGTCCATCGAGAAGCCGAGCAGGTTGGCTGAGCTGGCGCCGCGCCACCCATAGATCGACTGGTGCGGGTCGCCGACGGCCATCACCGGGTGATGGGCGAACAGGGTGCTCAGCAGTTCGGTCTGCAGCACAGAGGTGTCTTGATACTCATCGAGCAGCACGATGCGGTACTGGTCGCGATAGCCGGCAACGACCCGTTCGACGCGCTGGCAGACCTGCAAGGCGAGGGAGACCTGGTCGGAGAACTCGATCAGCCCCTGCCGCCGCTTCTCGGCCTGGTAGAGGTCGGCCAGCTCGGCCAGGATCGGCAGCGGCGCGACGGCGGCCAGCGACTCGACGACCGAGTCGTATGGCTTCGTCTTGCGGGCGGAGCCGTAGGGCAGATCGGCCAAATAACCAAAGCTATCGGCCAGGCCGGCCAGGTCGTGAGGGCGCTGCTCCTCGCCGGGCACAAACGGGGGCGGGTTCTCGGCGAGCACCCGGCTGAACTGCAGCACGGCATCCGTCACCGCATCGAGCTTCTTGCCGAAGGGAACGAGGCGGTCATCGCCATGCTGGATCACGACGCTGCGCGCCAAGAGCCACGCCGACGTCTCGGTGAGCAGCACCGATTCAGGTTCGCGGCCGAGCAGAAGGGCGTTGTCGCTGAATAGGCGGCTGGCGAAGGAGTTGTATGTGGAGACCGTCGGCGTGTTGAACAAGTCTGAGCCGTCACGTGCGCCCTCGATCGACACGTCAGGGCCAGGCGCGGTGCCCGGTTCGGTGCTCGGTTGGCGGCTCGGCAGCAGCCCGGCCGCGTCGAGCTGTTCGATACGGCCGTTGATGCGCTGGGCGAGCTCTCCTGCTGCCTTGCGGGTGAAGGTGAGGCCGAGAATCTGGTCGGGCCTGGCGTGACCGTTGGCCAGCAGCCAGAGCACCCGGTTCGCCATGGTCTCGGTCTTGCCGCTTCCGGCCCCGGCGACGACGAGGGTCGGGGCGAGGGGCGCTTCGATGACCGCCTGTTGCTCAGTCGTGGGCGGGAACATCCCGAGCGCCTCAGCGATCTGGAGCGCGGAGATCTGGGGTGCAGGGCCCTTGGGTGCAGAGTTCTGGGCATCGGGACTCATGAGCTGACCTGCTTGATGATGTGAAGGCGGCAGGACCCGAACGACCACGGGTCGAGGCAGTGCGAGGCGATTTCGGCGACGAAAACGGCGCCGCCCATTCCGACGGCGTCGTTCTTGACGCGGGTGCGGAAGGCGTCGAGTTCGTCTGGAGTGAAGGGTTGCTGGGTCGGGTTGCGGTAGTTCTTCTTCTGCGTTCCCGACGAGACGATGACCAGCCGGGCGCCGGCGAGGTCGGTTCCGTCGGGAACACCGGCGATCGCGCCCTCCTGAAAGGCCAGCTGATAGGCGCCGAGCTGCGGATGATCGGCGACGCCGGCGTCGTTGATCGGGTCGCCTTTGCCGGTCTTCAGATCGACGATGACCGCACGGCCGTCGCTCAGCTGCTCGACCCGGTCGACGGTGCCCGACAGGATGGCGCCCCCGACGTCGAGGGTGAATTTGCCCTCGGCGCTCAGCAGGGTTCCGCCATCGCGATCGAAATCACTCAGGTAACTCGCGAGGCGGTCGGTCAACGCGCGCGCCTCCAGCTTCGCCACCCGCGACTGCCACTCGGCGTCGAAGACGAGCTCATCCCAACGCTCGTTGACGCCCGTCCACAGTGCCTCTGACGTCACATCCGTCGCCCGCTCCATCACACTGTGGATGATCGTGCCGAGGTTCGCGGCAGTGTTGCTGCCACCTCCGCCGACCTGGCCGATCATCCAGTGCAGTGGGCACGCCTCGAAGGAGGCCATCTTCGACGGGGAGACGCGCACCGGGTCGTCACCGGCCTGCTCCTCGCCCTGGGCGTCGACGGAGGGCTGTGGGTCGTTGAGCGGGCGCAGGGTGCTCTGCGTCTGGAGGCCGTACCACTCGTCGGGGTGCGCCCCCGCGACGCTTTCGCGGGCGAGCCTGGCCAGGGTGGCTGCGGCGTCGTTGGCGCGGCGGCTGGTGAATTGATCGTCGCTCACCCGCGGGCCGACCGCCGTGGTGAGGTCGCGGCGCAACCGGCCCACCATGCCGCGCAACGACAGGGGGTAGCGGCCCAGCGTCTCTGGGCTCGAGTCCGGCTCGGGTAGCAGCCGCAAAAACACCGATGGCTGGTTGTCTTCATTGGCGATCGCCGTCACGAAGACCTCGTGACGAGCGCGCGAGGCGGCCTGAGCGAACATGCGCAACTCGTCGTGAAGAACGCCGGTGCGGGCGTCTGTCGCCTGCGGGTCTTGGTGGCTGGCGAGGGAGGCGAGATCTCCCGCGCCGAGGAGCGAACCGCGCACACGCAGATCGGGCCAGACGTTCTCTTGCACGCCGGCGAGCACCACGAGGTCGAACTCGCGCCCGATCACCGCGCTCGGAGTCGAGACGATGACCGCGTCATTCTGGGCACGCGGAGCGAGGGTGTCTTCTGGGACATCGGTGTCGACGAGGTGCTCGAGAAAAAGCACGGGCGGCGCATGCGGGGTGCGCTCGACGAAGCGTTGCGCGGCGGAGAACAGCGCGACGACGGCGTCGAGGTTGCGGTTCGCCTCGTCGGCGACGATGCCGGTGCCCGCCGACTGCTCGAACCAGATCTCGGCGAGCCGGCTGCGCTGCCAGAGCCCCCAGAGCAGCTCCTCGATGGTCGCGCCGGCCTCGAATTCGGCGGATGCGGCGCGCAGGCTCGCGCCGAAGGCTGTGGCTTTGCGGGCGGTGCGGTTGTCGATCGTGTCCAGCGCATCGGCCACCTGGAGAGCCTCAACAAGCAGCTCATCGGCGCTGCGCACGCCGTCGGCGTTGAGCTCCTGCTGCCGAAGGGCCGCCCGGAGGCGCCGCAGGGTGATCGGGTCGAGTCCGCCGAGCGGCCCGCCGAGCAACGCGGTCGCGGCCACGGCATCGAGGGGCTTGCGGCCGAGGGTCACCTCGAGCGCGAGGATGAACGCGCCGACCGCAGCCTCGTCGCGGAGCGCGGTCTGCGCGCTGGCCACCTGGGTGGGGACTTCGAGGGAGGCGAGGCCCTTCGACAGGGCAGGAACGAGTGATCCGGTGCGCACGATGACGGCCATCTGGCCCCACGGCACCCGGCCGAGAAGGTGCCTTTCGCGCAGGCGTCTGGCGATGACGGCGAGCTGTTCGGCGGGGTTCGTCACCACGACCGTCTGCACGAGGTCGGTCGGGGCGGGGGAATCGGGACCGGCATGCGCCGTGGGGGTGGCATCCGCCGCAGCCGCCGCATCCGTCGCATCCGTGGCGTCCGTCGCATCCGTCGCATCCGTCGCATCCGTCGCATCCGTCGCATCCGTGGCGTCCGTCGCATCCGTCGCGCGCGCCAGTGTCGCGGCACGCTGCGTTCCGGCGGCAGCGGTGCCGATCCGGCTCGTCGCCTCGCGCACGACCGCGCGCACGGCGCTCCCGTGCCGATAGACAGAGCCGAGGGTGAAGGACTGAACGTCGGAACGACCGAGATAGGCAGCGAGCCGACCGAGGGCATCCGGGTGCGCGCCGCGGAACGACCCGGTCGACAAGTCGGGGTCGCCGACGGCCAGAATCGCGACGCCGCGAGCCGCGAACTGGGCGAGCAACGCGAGGGTGGCCTGGGTGGCCTCTTGCGCGTCGTCGAGAATGATCAAACGCAGGTCGGCCAGGGCGCCGAGCGCCGAGCGCCCTGCGACGCCCGCCGGGGCAGCGTGCACCAGCGCGGTGGCGAATTGGGCGAGTTCGGTGGAATCGTATTGCCCAGGTCGCGTCTGGTCTTTCACCTCTTCGTAGCCGCGGATGAACTCGGCGGCGGCGGCCCACTCCGGTCGATTCGTCTGGCGGCCCCAGTTGGCGAGACGCTCGGGCGACACGCCATATTCGACGGCGCGCATCATCAGATCGCGCAGCTCGGTACGAAATCCACGCAAGCGTCTGACCTCTGGACCGAGCGTCGCCGGCCAGGTCGGCCCGGTTCTCTCGTCGAGATGGCCCTGCAGGAGTTCGGCGATGATCTGGTCTTGCTCGCCCCCGGTGAGCAGCGTCGGGCTGACTCCTCCGGAACGGGCGACGGAGTCTCGCACGATCTGAAATGCGACAGAGTTCGCGGTGCGCGCAAGTGGACCCTGGGTCGGAACCCCCAGTCGGAGGGCCAGCGAATCGCGCAGCGTCGCGGCGCCCGACCGCGTCGGAACCAGCACGAGCACCTCACTCGGTGAGTAGCCGCGGCCCAGCACCCGGTCGGCGACCACTTCGACCAGAGTCGTCGTCTTGCCGCTGCCTGGCGCGCCGATGACCGCGCCGCAGACGCCGTCGGGCAGGCGGACAACAGCCTGTTGGGAGGGGTCGAGCACGAGGCCAGAGCGGGGGTCGGCCGGAGCGTCGACGGCACGTTCAGTCGAGGGTTCGGATGCGATTATGCTCACGTTTTCAACGGTAGCCGGTTGCGCCGACAGTGAACGGTGTGCGGCGCCCCTCCGGTTCTGTCGTAATCTGGGCGGGTAGGCAACGAAAGGCGCATCTGGTGGACATCCGCATTGGCATCTTCAACTCTCCCCGAGAGATCAGTTTCGAGACTTCACAGCCCGCGACCGACGTCGAGGCTGCGGTCGCTGCAGCTCTCGCCGATCCCGCGGGTTACCTGAAGCTCTCCGACGACAAGGGTCGCATCTACGTCGTTCCGTCCGTCGGCCTCGCCTACGTGGAAATCGGCTCTGAAGAGTCGCGCCGCGTCGGTTTCGTCGCCTAGGCACTCCGATGGAGCTGCTCTTCGTCGCGCTGGGTGGCGCGCTGATCGGTTTGGCCGTTCGCTACTCCATTCCGGGTCGCACGACGCAGGGTGCAGTGCTGATTCCCGCATTTGCCACCGGTCTCGCTTCGGTGGTCTGGGTCGCACTGACCTGGCTCGGCATGAAGTGGGACGGCGGCTGGATCTGGTGGGTGACGTTCGCCGTCACTGCTGCAGTGACGGTTGGAGTCGATCTCCTTCTGACGCGTCGGCGTGAACACGGCGATAACGCGCTGTTGCACACGCTGCTCAAGTCCGGCACTCCGCTCGCATCCTGATCGATCAGTGCAGGTGATGACAGCTGGTTCAGGTCGTACCCTCGACCCGCACCAGCAGCACCTCGTTGACCGACTGTACGTGCTGGACTCGGTGCTTTCGGGTGACGAGACAAACACGGATGCCCGGCGCGGGTTGTACGTTCACGGTGCGGTCGGCCGTGGCAAGACCTGGATCTGCGATGCCTTCTTCAGATCGGCACCCACTGCAGCCAAACGCCGCATGCACCTGCACGATCTCCTTCTCGAGCTGCACCGTGCCATTTGGCGAGCCCGCTCCTCGGCGGAATCAGCCGGCCAGGATGTGACGGAGCTCGCCATCGATGCTCTGCTCGGCGACATCGAGCTGCTCTACATCGACGAGTTCCTGGTTCACGACTCTGCCGATGCCGTGTTGCTCAGCCGGGTGCTGCATGCGGTGTTCGAGCGCGGCATCCTCTTGCTCACCACCTCGAACGACGCACCAGACGACCTTCTGCCAAGCCGGGAGTTTCACGCGCTGGCTGAACCGGCGATCGCCCTGATCGAGGCGCACCTCGACGTCGTTGAACTCGGTGGAACCCTCGACTACCGTCGCGTCAACACTGCCGGCCGTGCAGAGCAGCCTTCGGGTTTTGCGAGCGGGGTGTGGATCTCGCCGACCGAGCTTGACGAACTCGCCCGTACCCTCCGCTCCCCCGGTGTGCTCCGCCGCCCGAGTGCCGCCGAGCACACCGTGCTGTCGACGAATGGACACGATTTCACCGCACGTCGTGCCGCCGACGGCGTCGTCTGGTTTCACTTCGACGACGTCTGCGAGAACGCTACCGCTCTCGCCGACTATCTGAACTGGGCGACCGAGTTTCACACCTGGGTCATCGAGGGACTCCCCCCGCTTCACGCCGCGACTCCTCAGGGCCGCCAACGCTTCGTGCACATCGTCGACGTGCTCGTCGATCGGGATGTGACGCTCCACATCATCAGTGACAGCTCACGCCGCGAGATCGCGCTCGAGGCAGGGTCACTCGACGCCACACGTCTGCACAGCCGGCTCGCACTGCTTCGTAGCGTTTCATAGCGCTGTCGCCCGATCTCGAAACCCCGTTGCGCTGGTCGAAAACCGTCACGCCCGTTGCGTTCAGTGGGCGCGGCGGTTTTCAACCCGCATGGCGTGATCGGGCTCGGCCTTCGACCCGCGTGACGGCATCCGACCCGCGTGACGGGTGTTCCGCAGCGGTGCGACAGGGCGCGGGCGTTGTTGCGCGCGTTGGGTGCCGCTGCGCGCGCCGGCGCCCACCCGCGTAGCGGCGCCGGACCCGCGCGACGGATGCACGGCCGCTGACGAGCGGCGCACAGAGCTAGGCGGTCAGGCCGAGCTCGTCCATCCGACGAGTGTGTGCGGCGATGATTTCGGTGAAAACGGGCTCGATCCGGGATTCATCGCGGGCCAGATCACCCGACACGTGCAACGCTGACCGGGCAATGAGCAAGGTGTCGCCGACCAGACGGCGGCCCCAGAGTGCCAATGACGAGGCGAGTTTCGGATCGGTCGCGATCGCAGCGGTGACCTCGCGCACGACCACCGCGAATCCGGCATCCTGTTGCAGAATTTTCACGACCTGCGAGCGGATGTCGCCCGGCAGGCCCGCGGCCAGGCCGGCGAAGAAATCGTCGAGGAGGCCGGCCGTCAGATAGCAGCCGATCAGCGTTTCGTGCCAGGTGGTGCCGGCACGCATGCGGCGAAATGCGTCGAGGTCGGCGGAAAACGGGGCCATGGCCTCGGCGGGATCCGTGCCGCGGCGGCGCAGTTCGTCGACGAGCGACTCATGCTTGGCGAGGGCGAGTCCGGCCGACCGACTCAGCTGACCCTTCACCGTGATGCTGGGCGCGGCGGTCGCCGCCTGTGCCAGGCTTTCGAAGACACCGAGCTCCATGTAGGCGGCCTGGCCGAGAAACTGGGGCAGCGGCGGAACGAGCTCTCCGAGATCGACTTTCGTCGTCGGCAGAGTCTCCCCACGGCCAGTCAGGCGCGGGATCTCCAGGCGCTTTGCGCGTCGACCGAACCATGAGACCACGAGCCCAGCTTAGAGCGTCGCACCCTCTGCGCCTCGGTCATCCTCCTGACGCGTCGAGGCGCCCTCCGAGAGATCGGCGGAGTGCTCGGCGGAGAGCTCGGCGGAGAGCTCGACGGGAGGCCCCGCAGGCGACATCAACAGGTCGCATACAGAAAGAGGATGCGCTTCACGGAGATTGCCAGGCCCGTTCGGTAAGCTAACCTCACATCCCCGGCATCGGATCGGTGATCATGCGCCTGAAACAGAAGACGGGCGCAACCCTCTTCTTCAGTAAAGACAGGCATTCATTCGTGACTTTCTCCGAACTTAATATTGACCAGGACATGGTCGACGCTCTCGCCGAAAAGGGCATTCTCGAGCCGTTCCCCATCCAGACCCAGACCATTCCACTCGCTCTCGCCGGCCAGGACATCATCGGCCAGGCGAAGACCGGAACCGGCAAGACCTTCGGCTTCGGCCTCCCGCTGATCCAGCGTCTCGGGCTGAACCCCGAGCCCGGCGTGCAGGCGCTCATCGTCGTGCCGACCCGTGAACTGTGTGTTCAGGTGAGCGAAGACCTCGAGCTCGCTGCCAAGAACCGCGACACCAAAATCGTCTCGATCTACGGCGGCAAGGCCTATGAAGGTCAGGTCGAACAGCTCAAGGCTGGCGCCCAGATCGTCGTCGGCACCCCCGGTCGTCTGCTCGACCTCGCCAGCCAGCGCCTGCTCAACCTCAAGAACGTGCGCGAAATGGTACTCGACGAGGCCGACAAGATGCTCGACCTCGGCTTCCTCGCCGACATCGAGAAGCTCTTCGCCCAGACTCCGGCCGGCCGCCACACCATGCTGTTCTCGGCCACCATGCCCGGGCCGATCGTTGCCCTCGCGCGCCGCTTCATGACCAAGCCGATCCACATCCGTGCGACAGACCCCGATGAGGGCCTCACGCAGGCGAACATCGAGCACCTCGTCTACCGCGCGCACAACATGGACAAGGACGAGGTGATCGGCCGCATCCTGATGGCAGAAGGCCGCGGCAAGACCGTGATCTTCACGCGCACCAAGCGCGCAGCAGCCAAGCTCGTCGAAGAGCTCAACGACCGTGGCTTCAACGCCGCAGCCGTGCACGGCGACCTGAACCAGGAACAGCGCGAACGCGCCATGGCGGCGTTCAAGGCCGGCAAGAAGGACATCCTGATTGCAACGGATGTCGCCGCGCGCGGCATCGACGTCAACGACGTCACCCACGTGATCAACCACACCATCCCCGAAGACGACAAGGCCTACCTGCACCGCGTCGGCCGCACCGGCCGTGCAGGCAAGACCGGCATCGCCGTGACCTTCGTCGACTGGGACGACCTGCACAAGTGGGCCCTGATCAACCGCGCTCTCGAGTTCGGTCAGCCGGAACCGACCGAGACCTACTCGTCGTCGCCGCACCTCTTCAGCGACCTGAACATTCCGGCCGGCTCCAAGGGACGCCTGCGTGCGACCCCGGTCAAGGAGGTCGTGGCCGGCAGCGGCCCCGGTCGCTCTGACTCAGGTCGCAGCGATTCAGGCCGTGGCGGTCGTGGCGGTTCAGGCAGCAGCGATTCCGGTCGCAGCGGATCGGGCCGTTCGGGCTCGGGTCGCTCCGGCGCACCCCGCGCCGAGGGAGCTCGCAGCGAGAGCACGCGCACAGAAGGCGCCCGCGCCGAAGGCACTCCCGTCGAGGGCGAGCGCACCGGTGCCAGCCGTTCACGCTCCTCCCGCGGCGGCCGTTCCGGCGGACGCTCAGATGCCCCGCGCACCGAAACCACCCGCGAGGCCGACCGCACGATTCAGCCGACGTCGGCCGACCAGCCGCAGATCCGTGAGGGTCGTACCCGCACCCGCAACCGCGTCAGCCGCGTGACGAACCCGGCAGCGCCAGAGGCCGTCTCGGCTGCCGGCACTCACGACGGTGGCGGCATCGAGCACCGCGACGGCAAGACTGCCCCGCGTCGCAGCGTGCGCCACCACTCAGCTGAGACTCCCACGCAGGAGTAGTTTTCGCGAGACGTTCGGCCCGTCGCATCTTCGGATGCGGCGGGCCGTTTTTCGTGGCCTGCCGTTGCCCATTCCATTCGGCTGTTCGATCCCATTCGACGGAGATTCGTGCGAATTCGGCCCGAATCGCGCCGATTCCAGCCCAATAGCAAGAAATCTCCGTCGAATGGGGGTGATGCAGGCCGGAACGCCGGGGCGGGGCCCGATGGATCAGGCGTAGATCGGTGCCGCACCGGTGCCCTGCGCGATGATCGCGTCCAGCACCTCCGGAGCGGTCGTGTTCTCGCCCAGACGGTTCGGCTTACCCGTGCCGTGATAGTCACTCGAACCGGTGACGGCGAGGCCATACCGGGCGGCGAGAATGGCCAGCCGCGCCTTCGCCTTCGGCTTGTTCTCCCGATGATCGAGTTCGAGCCCGAAGAGGCCCGCGTCGACGAGCTCGGCCAGAAGCGCTTCTGACATGAGACCCTCCACGCCCCTGGTGGCCGGATGCGCGAGCACCGGGACTCCCCCGGCTGCACGCACGAGTTTCACCGCAAGCAGCGGGTCAGGCGCATAGTGCGGTTGGAAGTAGCCGGCCCGCGAGTGCAGAATTCCCTCGAAGGCATCGCTGCGCGTCGGCACCAGCCCGCGCGCGACGAGCGCATCGGCGATGTGCGGGCGACCGATCGTCGTGCCCGGTGTCGTCTGCGCGAGCACGTCGGCCCAGGTGAGGCCGTAGTCGGCGCCGATGCGCGCGACCATCGCCTCGGCGCGGGTGAGCCTGGCCTCACGGATGCGCGCGGTCTCATCGATGATGCCGGCATCAGTGGGGTCGAACAGATAGGCCAAGAGGTGCACGCTGGCATAGCCCTGACGCGTGCTGAACTCCATGCCGGGAATGAGGGTGATTCCCACTTCGCGGGCGGTGGCGGATGCCTCGCCCCACCCGGTCGTCGAGTCGTGGTCGGTCAGGGCGACAGTGCCAAGACCCGCCGCGTGGGCGGCGCGGATGAGCTCGCTGGGCGTTTCGGTTCCGTCGGAGACGCGCGAGTGAGTGTGCAGGTCGATCGCACCCGCAAATCGTCTCTCAGCACTCATTCCCCCATGTTACCGGGGCCAACGCGCCGGGCAGCGGCCCGGCACACCGACACCTCAGGAGGGTCTCAGACGCGAAGGACCGGCGCTGTGGCAATGCATGCGCAAACGCACTCAGCGAGACAGGGGCTGGCGGTGAAAGAATGGGCGCATGGCTGATAGCACCGAAACCGGAACCACTCCCGCCCCGCGCTCGAACGAGAACCGTTCGACGACACCGAGCTCCGAAGGCTTCAAAGACTTCATCTCCACCGGTTGGGCCGAACGCACCGACGTTCTGCCGTCGGCCAGGGAGCAGGCTTCGTTCGCTGCAACGCGCCGCGCGAAGCTCTCTGCGCTCTACCCGGGAGTCCGGCTGATCATTCCGGCCGGGCGACTCAAGCAGCGCTCGAACGACACGGACTACGCGTTTCGCGCCCACTCCGGCTTCTCCCACCTCACCGGCTGGGGCAGCGATTCAGAGCCGGGTGCTGTGCTCGTTCTCGAACCCGCCGACATGGGTCACACCGCAACTCTCTACTTTCGGGAGCGTGCCGGCCGCGATTCCGATGAGTTCTACGCGAACGCCGAGATCGGTGAGTTCTGGATCGGCCCGCGCCCGTCGATCACCCAGGTCGCCAGCGACCTCGACCTCACGGTGCGCGGCATCGCCGACCTGGCCGAGGTCTTCGCCAGCATCGACAGCTCCACTCTCGTCATCCGCGAATCCGACCCGGCCTTCACCCTCAAGGTCGATGAAGCGCGACTGCGCTACGCCGCCGAGAAGGTGCTGAGCAACAACGCGTCGGACAGCCCGTTCAGCCTCGAGATCAACGGCGAGCACGAGCCAGACGACCAGCTGGCCCGCGACGTGTCGGAGTTGCGCCTCGTCAAGGACTCCTACGAGATCGAACAGATGCGCCTCGCCGTCGCGGCGACCGCGCGCGGCTTCGACGACGTCATCCGTGACCTGCCGCGTTCGAGCACGCACCAGCGCGGTGAGCGTTTGGTCGAGGGCGTGTTCAACACGCGTGCCCGCGTCGACGGAAACACCGTCGGCTATGACACCATCGCCGCCTCCGGCTCGCACGCCTGCATTCTGCACTGGACCCAGAACGACGGACCGGTGAGCCCAGGCGACGTCATCCTGATCGACGCCGGCGTCGAACTCGACAGCTACTACACGGCCGACATCACCCGCACGCTTCCGGTCAACGGCACGTTCAGCGAGGTGCAGCGTCGGGTCTACGACGCGGTCTGTGAAGCAGCGGATGCCGCATTCCTCGCCGCCCGCCCCGGCGCAATCTTTCGTGAGGTGCACGCCGCCGCCATGACTGTGATCGCCCGGCGCACCGCAGAGTGGGGCATGCTGCCCGTCACCGCCGAAGAGGCCTTGGAGCCGAGCAACGGCCACCACCGCCGGTACATGGTGCACGGCACCAGCCACCACCTCGGCATCGACGTGCACGACTGCGCGCAGGCCCGCCGCGACATGTACATGGACGCCGTGATCGAGCCCGGCATGGTCTTCACCATCGAGCCCGGTCTCTACTTTCAGCCAGATGACCTCACGGTTCCGGCCGAGTACCGCGGCATCGGAGTGCGCATTGAAGACGACATCTTGATCACTGCCGATGGCGCCGAGAACCTCTCGGCCGCCATCCCGCGCACCTCAACGGATGTCGAAGCCTGGATCGCGACGCTCTCGAAGTAGCACGAGCACGAGCACGAGCACGCAACACACAACACGCAACAGCAGCGGCAGGGCTGTCGTCGCGAACCGGTGCGGGAACCGGTTCGCGCGCAGTTCTCCGCGAACGCCCCGAGCAGAGCCGGTCACCACTCCACGTTCAGTGGGGTCTCCCGGTGCTCGGCAGCGCCCTAGGCCCGAATTGCCTCAGCGAACCATGAGGTGATCGTCGCGGGGTGCGTGATGGCCGTTCCCACCACCACCGCAAAGGCGCCGGCGTCGATCGCCGCTCTGGCGTGTTCAGGGGTGTGGATGCGCCCCTCGGCGAACACCGGCACGATCAATCGATTCGACAGGGTGGCGACGAGCTCAAGATCGGGCCCGCTGGAGGTGGGCCCTTCGTCGGTGTAGCCCGACAGGGTGGTTCCCACGATGTCGGCCCCGGCATCCTGTGCGGCCAGACCGTCATCGAAACTTCCGGCATCTGCCATGACGAGCGCACCGGTCTGTTCGTGGATCGCCGCAATCGTCTCCGCCAGACTGAGCCCATCGGGGCGCGGCCTGCGCGTGCCGTCAATCGCCACGATTTCGGCACCGGCGGCGACAACGGCCAGCGCGTGCTCGAGCGTGGGGGTGATGAAGACACCGCCGGCGCCCACCTTCCAGAGACCGATCTGCGGCAGCGCGACGGCTTCGTGAATCAGGCGGATGTCGTCGAGGCCCTGTGCCCGGATTCCGACGGCGCCGCCCTCTGCGGCGGATTGGGCGATCAGCGCCATCGCTCGGGGATCCCGCAGGGGTTCGCCGGGGTAGGCCTGGCAGGAGACGATGAGACCCCCGCGTAGCGACTCGATCATTCGTGTGCTCCTTGTAGATCGAAGGCGCGGTGTGCCGCGCCGATGAGTGCCGCATCGTCGCCCAGTTGGGCGCGCACGATGTCGACGTCGTTCAAAATGGGCATGACGTTCTCGCGCACACCGGCATCCATGGAGTCCCACCACAGCGCGCCGGCATTGATCATGCCGCCGGCCAGAATGACCACGCCGGGGTCGACCATGTTGATCACACCGCCGAGTGCCCGGCCGAAGGCCCTCGCCGAGGTGACGACGGATGCGTGTGCGATCGGATCGACATCCGTGCGCGCCACAATCTCCCTAGTGCCCTGCACCGATGGGTCTCCCCCGTTCCGCAGATAGAGCAGGTGGAGCGCCGTGCCAGACGAGATCGCCTCGACGTGCCCGAACTTTCCGCACGGGCAGAGCACGCCGTCGGCTTCGGCGATGGGCACATGACCCAGGTGACCCGCGATGCCGCGGGTGCCCAGCTCCGGCTGCCCGTCGATGACGACTGCCCCGCCGATCCCGGTT
This sequence comes from Glaciibacter kafniensis, assembly GCF_039538945.1. Classification (NCBI taxonomy): domain Bacteria; kingdom Bacillati; phylum Actinomycetota; class Actinomycetes; order Micrococcales; family Microbacteriaceae; genus Glaciibacter; species Glaciibacter kafniensis. The sequence continues at coordinate 1,422,795 of NZ_BAABCN010000002.1, forward strand.
CCCACCGCTGCAACGAGCACGGTGCCGTGCCCGCGACCGGCGCCGACGAATGCCTCGCCGACCGCGTGAGCGTGAACGTCGTTGCAGACGAAGACCGGGAGGCGAAACGCGTCAGAGAGGTCGCGGCCGATCTCGGTTCCGGCCCAGTCGCTCAGGTGATCCGTCGCCGACAGCACACGACCGGTGCCTGGATCGATGACGCCGGCGGAACCGACGCCGACGCCGACGACCGTGTGAAAGCCGTGGGGATCCAGTCCGTCACGGAGCGTTTGCCCCAGTTCGGCGGCGGCCTCCAGAATGCGAGCGCCCCCTTCCCGAGCCGGGGTGGCGATTTCGGCGCGGGCGATCACCGTTCCGGCGGCGTTCACCAAACCGGCGGCGATCTTCGTGCCCCCGATATCGATGCCGAGTACAAGTTCAGACGTCATTTTTCGTTGTCCCTGGTGACAGCGATGTGAAAGCTGTAGCGGTCGGACCGGTAGATGGTGCGGGCGAACTCGATGACAAGACCACGCCGTGAGGTGCTCACACGCTCCACGCTCAGAGCGGCAGACCCGTTCGGCACGCCGAGGAGCCTGCTGTCTTCCTCGCTGAGCATGATCGCCTGGATCTCCTGCTCGGCGCGGTGCACCTCATGACCGGCCTCGGTCAGTTGCACATAGAGCGACTGGTCGAGGTGAAGCTGCTCGATCTCCATCACGGTGCGCGGAAGGTAGACATCCTCGATCGCCATCGGGTTGTTGTCGGCGAGCCGGAGACGCCGCAGATGCGTGCACTCGGTGTCGACCGGCACGCCCAGACGACGGGCAATGTCTTCGTCGGCGTCGATCCTGGCCAGGGCGAGGGGTCGTGACGAGGCGACATATCCCCGGCTCGTCATGTCTTCGGTGAACGAGGTCAGCTTGGGCGTCTTCGAGAAGAGGTCGATCGAACCGACATAGGTGCCGGAGCCGTGCACGTTATAGACACGGCCCTCATCGACCAGCTTCGCGATCGCCGCGCGCACCGTCATCCGGCTGACGTCATATCGAGTCATCAAGTCGCGTTCGGACGGCAGCGCATCGTGCGGAGCCAACGACGTGGAAATGATCTCTCGGATGTCCGCTGCGACGGTTTCATATTTATGCGCCATGGGCACTCAATCTAGTGATGAACAACATCAGCCCTTGACCGCCCCGGCGGAGAGTCCGCTCACCAGATATTTCTGGGCGAACACCGCGAACAGCAGGGGTGGGAGTGTCGACAGGAATGACGCGGCCGAGATGTCGCCCCAGCGGATGCCGGTGCTGGTGATGAAGTTGGCGGCGCCCAGGGTGACGGGGGTCGCGTTCGACGTCGAGAGCACGAGAGCGAACAGGTAGTCGTTCCAGCTGAAGATGAAGACGAGCACCGAGACGGCCACGATCGTGGGCGCGAGCATCGGAAGCACGATACGCGTCAGGGTTGCGAAGACGCCGGCACCGTCAATGGCCGCCGCCTCTTCCATCTCCTGCGGAATGTCGCGCAGTCCTGCGGCCAGCAAGATGATCGCGAGCGGCAGGTTCAAGAAGGTGTTGGCGATGATCAGACCCGGAATCGAGTCTTCAAGTCCCATGTTTGAGAACAGGATGAAGAACGGAACGACGAAGAAGATCGCCGGGAGCAAGCGGAGACCCGATGCCCCGTCGATGATCCACCGGCCGCCGAAGCGCAAGCGCACGATGGCGTACGTTCCAGGGATTGCGATCACGAGCACCAGAAGCACCGTGCCGATCGCGATCATTGCCGAGTTGGCGAAGAACTTCGGAAAGTCGTAGCCGGAGGCGTAGAGCACATTGGCGTAGTGGTCGAGCGTGGGGTTGGTGGGCAGGCCCAACGGGTTCTGGGCGATCTCGCCGTCTGGCTTGAAGCTCACGAGAATTGAGTTCAGCAGCGGGATGTTGATGATGATCGCGATGATGCCGATGATGGCGGTGAACAGCCACATCCGGCGAGGCGTCACACGCGTGCGCTTCGCGCGCTTCGTCGTGTTCTCGGTCTGAGCTGCGGCGGGGCGCCTGCGTTCAGTGTGAGTGTCGATGCTCATTTCTTTCCCTCACTTCCGGTCGAGGCGATTCGCTTGACGATGAATGGCACGAACGGGAGCAGGCAGATCAACACGACGAGCGAGGCTGCCGCCGCCTTGCCGAAGTCACCCGACTCGAATGCGGCCTTATAGATGAAGATGCTCAGTGTGGTCGTGCTCGTGCCAGGGCCACCGGCGGTGAGCACATAGATCACGTCGAATGTGCGGATGGCGTCGATGGCTCGCAGGAAGAACGCGGCGAAAAGAATCGGTTTCAACACCGGCAGCACAATGTGCCAGAGCGAGCGAAAGAACCCGGCGCCATCCATCGACGAGGCCTCGAGCAGTTCGGTGGGGAACGACTGGAGTCCGGCGTAGATGATGAGAAAGGTGAACGGGGTCCACTGGAGCACGTCGAGCACGACGAGCAGCGGAACGATGGTGCTCGGTGCGAAGAGCGAGACGCTCATGCCGAGTCCGTCAAGCAGCGCGGGGATGGCGCCGATGTCGCCGTTGAGCAGCAGGCGGAACATGATGCCGAGCAGGGCCGGCGCGACCATGATCGGCAGCAGGATCAGGGTGAAGAAGAGCTTCTTACCCGGAAATTTGCGGTTCATCAACAAGGCCAGGCCGAACCCGAGCACCATCTCGACGCTGACGACGATGGCGGCGAAGGTGAGCGTGAATCCCGCCGACTTCGAGAAGCCGTTGGTGGTGAACAGGCTGATGAAGTTCGAGATTCCGTTGAAACTCGCGTCGGGATCGAGCAGCGTCTTGGATTGGAACGCGGTGAGCACGCCCGACAACAGCGGGTACGCCACGAAAATGAGTGCGAAAACAATGAGGGGAAGACTCAGCATCGTCGCTGCGATGGTGTTCTTGCGTTGTGCGGTGGTCTGAGCCACGACGGGTTCACCTACTTCTGAGGAGCGTTTGGAGCGAGTGGAGTAAGGGGGTGGGTGGGGCGCGGACCTCGTCAGCGCCCCACCCGGGGGAAGACTCGGCGACTAGCCGCCGAGCAATTGCTGCAGTTCGTCGTTTGTTGCCTTCACTGCTTCGTCGACCGGAGTCTGTCCGACCCACGCGCCGCTCAAACCCTCGGCGAGCTTGCTGTAGGCCTGGAAGGTCTGCGGGAAGACGGGCTCGGCGAAGCCGTTCTTGGTGATGGTCTCTGAGACCTGAGCGAACGCGGGGTTGATCGCGGTCTGCGCCTCAAGCACCTGCGGCATGGCGGGGATGCCGCCGGCCTCGGCGTACTGGGTCATCGCTTCGGGCGTGGCCAGGTACTTCAGCCAGGTCTTCGAGGCTTCCTTGTTCTCGCTGTACTTGTTCAGCGAGACGGCGAGGGCGTGCACGTGTGTCTTGCCACCGGGAACCGGTGCGATCGCAATCTTGCCCGCGACATCCGGCGACTGGGCCGGGTCGTTCAGCGCGGCGAAGGCAGCGGACCACTGGATGGCGAATGCCACGTTGCCCGACTGCAGGGCAGCCTGGGTTTCGGGGAATTCGGCCTGAGCGCTGTCGGGCGAGGTCCACTTGTTCTTGTAGATGTCGGCGTAGAGCGCGACGGCCTTCTTGCCGGCCTCTGAGTCGAGCGTCGCGGTGCCGTCCTTGGCCCAGTTTCCGCCGTAGCCCCACAGGACGTCGTCCCAGATCATCGTGTTGTAGAGCAGGTTCTTGGCCTGGAGGATGGTTCCGAAGTCGGTCGGCGAGCTCGGGTTCTCCGACTGGGAGAAGTACGCGGCCATGGCCTTGTAGTCATCCAGGTCCCACTCATTCGGGTCCTTCGGCTCGCGCGCGGTGCCGAGCACCGATTCGCTGACCTTGGCGTAGGCGGCGCGAGCGGCCGGGTCGTTCAGCAGGTTGTCGATGAGGTCCTGACGGTACAGCAAGAAGTGGTTGCTCACGTCAAGCGGCAGAGCGTAGAGCTTGTCCTTGTAGGTGAGCCCGTCGACGGCGACCGGAAAGTAGTTCGAGGTGTCGACGCCGTCCAGCGCATCGAGCGACGGCGAGTACTGCCCGACGTTGTACGACGCTGTCCAGTAGATGTCCATGTCGCTCGACTTCGACGCCATCAGCGCCGTCTCCTTCGAGAAGGTGTCCTGGCGAGAGAGGAGGACCATATCGACAGTGATGCCGTCCTTCTTGCCCTGGTCGGCGTTGTAGGCCTTGACGACCTTCGCCATTGCGTCACCCTCGGGTCCGGGCCAGGACACCATCTTGATGGTGCCCGTTCCGTCGCCCTCGCCTCCCTTGGTCGCGGCAGAGCATCCGGCCAGCAGCGTTGCTGACAGGACGATGGCTCCAATTGCTGTGATGCGCTTGTTCAGCATCGTTCCTCCATAAGTGGTCTATACCAGTTGTGAGTAGAGACTGACATTCTGACTAGCCGATGTCAAGGAGAAGTTTGATTTGGTAACACGCTCGTTACAACTGGTCCGTACCTCACGCCAATTGTTTCCGTTGCGTGACGCAGTGAACGCAACGAAAAACGCGCCCCGAGCGTGATTGCACGGGCAATCAGGCTCGGGGCGCGTATGCGGTGAATTCGCAGCAACGCCGGCAAATGGTTACGAGGAGGCGCCCGGAGCGGAGGGACCGGCGGGGGTGGTGCCCGACGGGGAGGTGCCGGATGCGCCGGCGTCGGTGCCGGTGCCGGTGCCGGCGTCGGTCTCGGTGTCGGTGCCGGCATCGGTACCAGAAGGAGTCGCGCCGGACGGATCGTTGCCCGCCTCGTCTGTCCCCGACGGAGCGGCGCCAGTGTCAGCGTCAGCATCCGGTTCAGCCGATTCCCCGTACGCGCCCTGCTGGTGGCTCGGGGCCACGAAGGCGCGCGGCGGGTCAGACGGATGCGGCACGGCAGCGGTCTCGCTTGATGCCTCGCCCTGCCCGGCGAGCACGTTGCGGGCGCGATTGACGAGGGCGTTCTCAACGATCACCTGATAGTTCGTGGCGATGACCTGCATCGTTGAGGTGAAGTCGCGTCGGCGGCGGTTCAGCGCGTAGCTGACCAGCCCGAACAGCATGCCGAAACCCGCGCCGATCAGCACGGCGGCAAAGACGAATGGCAGGCTGGACCCCGTCGGCGAGAAGATGAAGAAGAGCAGGCCGAAGAAGATTCCGAGCCAGGCGCCGGATGCCGCGCCGCCGAGCGCAACCCGTCCGTAGCTCAGCTTGCCGGTGACCCGCTCGACCGTCTTGAGGTCGTTGCCGACGATCGACAGCTGGCGCACCGGAAAGTCGGCTTTCGCCAACACATCGACGGCTGCTTGCGCCTCAGCGTACGTCGCATAGGTGGCCACGACCTCCCCCGTCGGCATGACAGGGGAAACGAGCGAACGTCGCGAACCGAATTGACCCATATTGCTCATATCGCCATTCTTCCATGGCCGCCGGAGTTCACTGGTGAGTGGCCTAGATTTGTACTGTGAGTGCCTCCAGAGTCTTCGTCGCCCGTTTGGCCGGTTGCACCGTTTTCGACCCCGCCGGAGATCGGGTTGGAAAGGTGCGCGATGTGCTTGTCGTGTACCGAAAAAGCGACCCGCCCCGAGTCGTCGGCCTCATCGTTGAGATTCCCGGCAAGCGTCGTGTCTTTCTGCCGATCGGCCGCGTCACCAGCATCGGCAGCGGCCAGATCATCACCACCGGTCTGATCAATGTGCGTCGGTTTGAGCAGCGCGGCGGAGAAGTGCGCGTGATCGCCGAGATGCTCGGCCGCAAGGTGCTCTTCAACGACGGCTCAGGCCAAGCGAGCGTCGAAGACGTCGCCATCGAAGAGACCGACCAGGGCGAGTGGGCCATCAGCCAGCTGTTCGTGCGCCGTCCGAAGACGGGTGCCTCGCCGTTCGCCAAGGGTGCGACGGTGTTCACGACCTGGGGTGAGGTGCGCGAAACCTCGACGGTGGGCGAGGCCCAGTCAGCCGAGCAGCTCATCGCCACCTATTCAGACCTGAAACCGGCCGACCTCGCCAATACGCTGCGCGACCTGCCGGAAGGGCGCATGTACGAGGTGGCCGGCGAGCTCTCCGATGACCGCCTCGCCGACGTGCTCGAGGAGATGCCGGAAACCGACCAGGTCGGCATCCTCGCCACTCTCGGCGACGCGCGTGCCGCCGATGTGCTCGACCACATGCAGCCCGACGATGCCGCCGACCTGATCGCGCAGTTGCCAGCGGGGCGCGGCGAGCAGTTGCTCGACCTGATGGAGCCCGAGGAGGCAGAAGACGTGCGTTTTCTGCTCTCCTACGCTCCCGACACCGCCGGCGGTCTGATGACCACCGAGCCGATCATCGTCTCTGCCGACGCGACAGTGGCCGAGGGACTCGCTCTCATTCGTCGCCACGATCTGGCGCCCGCTCTCGGCGCCGCGATCTGCGTGACGCTGCCGCCGTATGAAGCGCCGACCGGCCGCTTTCTCGGCATGGTTCACTTTCAGCGGATGCTGCGCTACCCGCCGCACGAACGGCTCGGCACGCTGCTCGACTCGGGTCTCGAGCCCGTGACCGCTGACACGTCGGCCGCCGAGGTTTCACGCATCCTGGCCAGCTACGATTTAGTGTCAGTGCCTGTCGTCGACGACAGCCATCGCCTCGTCGGGGTGGTGACAATTGATGACGTTCTCGACTATCTGCTCCCCGATGACTGGCGAAGTCAGGACGGCAACGACGACGTGAGACGTCGCGCTGCCGCACGCACGATGCTGGCCACCGGCAGCATCCCGCTTCCGGGCGGACAAGACGAGAAGGGCCCAGTTCCGGGCGGAAGTAGGAGTCGACGTGGCACGAGCTAACAAGTCAGACATCCGCCTCGACACGCCCAAGGGGCTGCGTCAGAGCGCATTTCCCACCCGGGGACCGGGCAGCGACAGGTTCGGCCGTTTCACCGAGTCGATCGCGCGCGGCATGGGAACCCCCTGGTTTCTCGTCGGCCTGACTCTCTTCGCCGTCGGCTGGATGCTCTGGAACACGCTGGCGCCCGTTGAATGGCGCTTCGACTCGATTGCCCTCGGCTTCATCGCGTTGACCCTCGTACTCTCGCTGCAGGCGTCGTATGCCGCGCCGATGATTCTGCTCGCGCAGAACCGTCAGGACGACCGCGACCGGGTGCAGATTGAGCAGGACCGCCAGCGGGCCGAGCGCAATCTCGCCGACACCGAGTATCTCGCCCGTGAGGTCGTCGCCCTGCGACTCGCGATCAAGGACATGGCGTCGAAAGACTTCATTCGGGCCGAACTGCGCAGCCTGATCGAACACCTCGATGAGCGCGATCAGGTTGCCCTGGCCGAGGCCGGCGAGGCGGCGGCTCCTTCCGCTGCCTCCGCTGCCTCCGCTGCCTCCGCTGCCTCCGCGCTGACGGAGCGTCCGACGGGTGTCTAACGAACGTGTGCTGGCCGCGCTGGCCGGCGTGATCGACCCCGAGATCCGCAAGCCGATCACCGATCTCGACATGGTGGCCGGTGTGAGCGAGGATGCCGCTGGTCACGTGACCGTCGGCATCCGCTTGACGATTGCCGGTTGCCCGGCGGCGACGCGCATCGAATCGGATGTGCTGAAGGCCGCCGAGTCGGTGGCGGGCGTCGGCAATGCCACCGTCGAGGTGTCGGTGATGACGCGCGAGCAGCGGCAGGCGCTGACCGAGAAGCTGCGCGGCGACAAGGCAGTGCGCAGCAATCCGTTCGGGCCCGCTTCGTTGACCCGCGTCTATGCGGTGACGAGCGGCAAGGGCGGCGTCGGCAAGTCGACGATCACCGCGAACCTCGCCGTCGCACTGGCCAAGCGTGGCCTGGCCGTCGGAATCATCGACGCGGATGTCTACGGGTTCTCGATTCCCGGACTGCTCGGGCTCGTTGACACGTCAGAGGGCGGCTCGAGGCTCTCGGTCAAACCGACACAGGTCGGCGACATGATTCTGCCGCCGGTCGCCCACGACGTGAAGGTCATCTCGATCGGGATGTTCATCGACGATGCCGCCGCGGCCGTCGCCTGGCGCGGGCCGATGCTGCACCGCACGATCACGCAGTTCTTGACGGATGTCTACTTCGGCGATCTCGACATCCTGTTGCTTGATCTGCCGCCCGGCACCGGCGACGTCGCCATCTCGGTCGGCCAGCTGCTCCCCCACGCCGATGTGCTCGTCGTGACGACCCCGCAGCCCGCCGCGGCCGATGTCGCGGAGCGCAGCGGGATCGTTGCGCAGCAGACCGGCCAGACGATTTATGGCGTGATCGAGAACATGTCGGGGCTGGCCCAGGCCGATGGTTCTGTGCTGGAGCTGTTCGGCTCGGGCGGGGGTGAGGAAGTCGCCCGGCGGCTCTCTGCCGGCCAGGACACCCCGGTGCCGCTGCTCGCGCAGGTGCCGCTCAGCGTGGCGCTGCGCACCGGCGGGGATGCGGGCACTCCCGTGGTGCTGGCCGATCCGGCCGATCCGGCTGCGATTGCGATCGAGGCGGTCGCTGCGCAGCTGGCAACTCGTTCGCGGGGCCTTGCCGGCCGCAGTCTGGGTATCAGTCCGCGCTTGTAGCGCATGCTGCGGCTCGAATCGCACCGCATCGCATTGCATCGCATCGCATCGCATCGCATCGCATCGCATCGCATCGCATCGCATCGCATCGCATCGCATCGCATCGCATCGCATCGCATCGCATCGCATCGCATCGCACGATAATGTTCAGCCCTGAGCACCTGCAACCTCCCCGGGGACCTGTATCGCCCCACAGCTGGATCTCGCCGTCGCTCGTCAGCGTCGGGGCGCGACATTGTCGGGCGCAATCTCCGGAACGCATCCGTTTCGTCGACCGTCCATTTGCTCTCACCGCCGATTCGACGGAGATTTCTGTCGACACCAGCGCAAACTCAAGGCTCTTTCTCCCGTACACCTGCCCACAGAGCAGAATCTCCGTCGAATGGGGGCAGCTCGTCGCTACGTTCCACGAGCGGAGAGTGGCGAGTGGCGAGTGTGGAGCGTGCTACGGACTGAGACCCGATTGCATGGTCGGCGTGCTCGACGAACCGGACAGACGTAATCAGCGGCCGGAGGAAAGTTCTCCTCCGACCGCCGACTCCAGTCATGCTCCGTCGTGCCCTATCCGGACGGCTTCTGCTCGCGGTAGGGACCGGCCGGCGCCTCGCCGACGACCGAGGTTTTCACCGCCGTCAGTGTGAGCACAGTGCCGGCGGGGAGAAGCCCCTCCGCTTCGACGAGTTGCGACCGCATTCCGATCAGCAACCCCGTGGTCGGATCGATGATGATCTGGTCTGTGTACGACCGCGACGGGTCTTTTCGGCTGATCGCCACTCCGGTGTGCCCGTCGAGATTCACCTCTGCGTCAGAGAGGTAGACACCCGGAACCTGAGCGATCGCTTTGTACATCGCCGCTCGGAGTGGAGCCGGCACCAAACCGTCTCTCAGCAGATCGGCGACTCTCACGAAGACTGCCTCATCTTTCGACGACGACCCCTGTGCATGCTCGTAGAGGTAGGTCAGAAGTGCGTCGGGATCGGTCGGAAGCGCGGCGAGTTCCGCACCAGAACGATCGCCGAACATGATGAATTTTCCCCCCTGGGCGTCGAAAAGTTTGACGTCCTCTCTTCCGGTCGCGCTCCAGAAGCTGTCGATGTCCGCTTGCGCTCTCTCGGCGTCACCGTAGATCTTTCCCGGTGACAACCACTGTCGTTCCAGAACCCAGTGGCCTGCGCGATCGTGAGGGACGTACATCACCACCCGCTGGCTGTCTTCATAGGCGTAGCCGTCGGAGAAGCTCATCGCCGCCTCGGTCGTTTCCACGGCGAGATACTCGCCAGGGCCCACGACGGGGTCGGCGGATGTGATGGTTGCCGCCGCTGCGCCCCGGAGAAACTCTGCCGCCTCGGCCGTGGCCGCGCGCGGGCCGAGCGCACCGGTCACGACCAGCGTGGTGGTCACTCCGACGACAGCAGCGGCAGCGATCAGGCCGACCCAGCGTCGTCGTTTCGCCCGTTTCGGCAAACGCTTCCGAGACGCGCGGGGCACGACATGCTGCACGATCGGGAATGCTTCTTCTGCGTCGATCCGGTCGAACAGTTGCTGCTGCATCCGTTCGAACGCTGCATCGTCAGGGATGAGTTCGCTGGACAGGTCGGTGTGCGTGTTCATTCGGAATCCTCCTCGTGTGCGAGTTCGTGTCGAAGCTGTGCGCGCGCTCTCGACAGCCGGTTGCGCACCGTCGCGTGGCTGACGCCGAGTTTCTTGGCCGCCTGTTCGTAGCTGAGATTGTTGACGAGACAGAGCTGCACGATCCGCTGTTCGAGCGGGCCGAGCCCGGCGATGATCTCGTCGAGCCGCGCGGTGAGCTGGCGTTCCGCAGCGGTCACATCGGCACCGACCGAGGTGTGGGAGTCGATCTCGTCGTTGAGAGAGATCGCGGCCTCACGGAAGCCTGCACGTCTCCGGTTCAATGATTGATAGCGGGTGGTTGCGATCAACCACGGCAGCGCGGAGCCGTCGATGAATCCGACGGATTCCCTCTTGCGCCAGAGCGTGAGGAAGGTATCGGACAGCACCTCCTCGGCATCCGCCTGATTGCGAACCACCGTGATCGCCACCGCGTAGACCACTCGACTGTGCCGCCGGAAGATCGTGGCGAATGCCCGGCGGTCGCCCTCCGCGCACTGCTCGATCAGCTCGTGGTCGGACGGCGGGCTGGCTGTGGCCTCCCTCACAGTTGCCAGATGCATATGTTCATCACGCCTTCCCCCTTGTTTGTGACCTTTCCAAATAATGTCGGGAATGCCGCATTCGTCTCAGAACTGGTTCACCCGCGGGAGATTCGGTGGCGGTCGGCGGCCACAGCGATTCGTTCGGGCTCTCCGGTTCGTTCGGTGCTGGGATTGGCGGATGCGCCGGAATCAAGTCGTCGAGCTTGACACTTCCGGTCGAGCTTGACCGGCACGCCAGGGAGTTTCGACCGCAAGCGTCAAAGTCGGCGGGGTTCGCACCCCCGCAATGAACGAATTGGTCTGACAGACCGGGCTAGCCCTCCGGCGCGACCGTAATGCGCACCACGACATTGAGCTTGTCGGTACCGCGCAGCTTGCTTGCCGCGCGAATGAGCAAGTGGGGCAGACCGTATTTCTTGCGCAGGCCTGACTCAGCTGCCGCGCGACTCGGGCTGTCCGTAAGGACTTCAGCGGTCGCCGCCAGTGCTACAGCGTCGGTGCCGATGCCGCCGCGCATGTCGCACGGGGTCAGCTCGACTCGCGGGTTGGCGAGAATCCGCTTGACCTTGCCCGATGTGCCTGCCGTGTTGACGAGCAGCCGGCCGTCGCCACTGCCGACGACCCACACCGGGGTGGACACCGGCTCATCGCTCTTTCGAAATGTCGTCAGCAGTACATATTGTGTGCCCGCGAGCGCAGAGATGACGTCGGCACTCATGTGGTCACCAATTCAAACGCTTCATAGTTCCAGCCTAGGGTGCGATGCGCGACCAAACACCATCCGGATGCCGCGGCGAGGCTGACGAGGTCGCCGGCGGTGCGCGGTGGCTCGTTCACGGTGATCGTCGGACCGAATGCCTGAGACATCGTCACGGCGGATCTGGTGCATGACGTCTTCGGCATGCCGTGCCGGGTGATCACTGACCCGGATGACGGCACGCCGATCGTGTTGCCGCGCAGCCTGGTCAGTGGGGGGGGTCGGTCAGATCCACGGGTGACCCGGTTCGGAGTGGCTCTGGGCTCGGAGTGACTCTGGGTTCGGCTCGACCACACCTCCGATGGGTACGATGACGGCATGCAGTCACCTCAGCGTTGGTCGTCAGGCTCAGAATCCGGCGAGCCGCCGGTCGATGGACAGCCGGTCGACGGACTACCGGTCGATGGACAGCCGGTCGATGGACAGCCGGTCACTGACCCCCCGCGGAAAGGCCCGGCCGCGCGGGCCTTCACGAACGTGCGCGCCGGTATCGGGCGCCATCCCACGGCAAATCGTGTCTACCGCACGACGGTCGGAGTCACCGGAGCCGGAACCGTCGTGCTCGGCGTTCTGCTGATTCCGCTGCCCGGTCCCGGTTCTCTGATCGCCCTCGGCGGACTGGCTCTACTCGGCACGGAGTTCAGCGGCGCCAAGAAGGTCAGCACGACCATGAACAAGGCGGCGAAGGCCGCGGTGAAGCGCGCCAAGGAGCACCGGGCGGCGAAGGCCGAGTCCGCACGTGCGGCTGAGTCGACGGACGGCTCCCCCGCGCGCTACCCCTCCTCGACCGGCACCGCCGCATAGGCCCGCACCGGGAAGGTGCCGAAGGCTTCGATCAGCGGCGGGGCGGCAGTGAACGTGGCACCGTATGGCGGCACATCCGCCAGTTTGGTGAGATGTTCGACAATCGGGATGCCCGCGGCGAGCAGTAGGCTGTGCGCCGGTCGCGTGCCGCCGCTGGTGTCGTCGATGTTGACGGAGTCGATGCCGACGAGCGCCGCATGGTGGTCGACGAGCCACTGGGCGCCCGCTTCGGTGAGGTACGGAGCATCGACGGCATAGCTCGGTCTGCCCCAGTCGCGGTCGCCCCCGGTGTGCAGGAGAACGGCGCAGCCGGTGACGTCGAAGGCTGCAAGGTGCCCGACGTCGACGGCCCGACTCCCACTGCCGCCAGCGCGCACGACACGCACGGGCAGATCCACGAGCCGGGTGAGGGACACACCGGCCAGATCCGCGCCGTCGGGATAGCGATGATAGGGGCTGTCGAGATAGGTACCCGTGTTGCCGACCATCGAAATGCGGTCGATCGCAAACTCGGTGCCCTCGGCATAGTGGTCTCGTGACGCCTCCCGCGTCAGGTGCGGAGAGGTTTCCGGAGCGGGAAGACCCGGATAGGTCGTCTCGCCCGCCCGGATGACATGGCTCAGCTCGACGAACCGTTTCTGCGCCGGCGTAGCCGTGTCCGCTGCCGCCTGCGCGCTGGGTCCCCCGCGGGTGCCCTTGTGCGGTTCGGCCACGACCTGAACATTGTGCAGCACGACCGACTCAGCCATCAGCAAACCGAGAGAGGCGACGAAAAGCGCGCCGATCTCATCCGTCGACACGTTCTGAGCGGGAACATCGACTCGAAATCCCTCCGCGCGGAGGCTGCCGCCGTTGGCGAAGGTCACCGTGGCGTCGAAACTGGCTCGGTATTGGGTCGTCATGCTGAAATCATGCCGAACACTCGGTGCGTGCACAATCGACTCGGTCGTCGAAATCCTGCCATTCTTTGCGTCGCTCATCCTGACGCCGTCCGTCGGGCACACACTCTCTGCCGCCCTGTGGGTCAGTTGACCTAGACTGACCGTCATGCCCGCCTCACTGCGCGAAAATACGCTGCCGGAACACACGCTGCCGCAACACCCGTTGCTGGAACACACGCTCACCTCCGAGCTCACCCGCGACGTCACTACCACGTCGGGCGAGACGGTGCCGGTCATCGCTCCGTTCACCGGAACACTGCTGCACGACCTGCCGACGAGCACGGTGACCGATGTGCGGGATGCCTACTCCCGCGCTCGTCTGGCCCAGATCGCCTGGGCGCGGGCCGGCTTTGCCCACCGCCGCGCGGTTCTCCTGCGTGCCCACGATCTGCTGCTGCAGCGCCGCGAGCTGTTTCTCGACACGCTGCAGGCCGAGACCGGCAAGACGCGCGGACAGGCCTTCGAGGAAGTCTTTCAGGCCGCATCCGTCACCCGCTTCAACGCCATTGCCGCGCACGGAGTGCTGCGCGGCGGCCGCCGTCGGGCCGGTATTCCGCTGGTCGTGACCACCCGCGTCCGCTACCGGCCGAAGGGCGTCGCCGGCGTGATCACGCCGTGGAACTACCCGTTCAGCCTCGCCGCGATGGACGTCATTCCCGCCCTCGCCGCCGGCTGCGGCGTCGTGCAGAAGGCCGACAACCAGGGCGCGCTATCGATCCTGGCTCTGCGCCGCGCGTTCATCGACGCCGGCGTGCCCGAACACCTCTGGGCGATCGTCACCGGCGATGGCGCCTCGATCGGCGGTGCCGTCACTCAGGATGCCGACTACATCTGCTTCACCGGGTCCACCGCGACCGGCAAGGTCGTTGCTGCGCAGGCTGCGACGACTCTGACCGGCGTCTCGCTCGAGCTCGGTGGCAAGAACCCGCTGATCATTCTCGATGACGTCAACCCGACGAAGGCGGCCGTCGACGCGACATCCGCCTGCTTCTCGTCGCTCGGCCAGCTCTGCGTCTCGATCGAGCGCATCTATGTCGAGCGTGGCGTTGCCGCCCGGTTTCTCGAGGAGTTCGTGGCGACGACGAAGAATCTCGCGATCGGCTCGGCGTTCGACTACACGGCGGATGTCGGTTCGCTCACCTCGCAGGCCCAGCTCGACCGGGTCACGGCTCACGTGAAGAACGCCGTCGACCAGGGTGCCACCGTGCAGGCCGGCGGCCGGGCCAGGCCAGATCTCGGACCATTCTTCTTCGAACCGACGATTCTCACCGGCGTCACCCCGGCAATGGATTGCTTTGCAGGGGAGACGTTCGGCCCCGTCGTGTCGGTCTCGATCGTCGACTCGGAGCAGGAGGCGATTCTCGCTGCCAACGACAGCAACTATGGCCTCAACGCCTCGGTGTTCTCCGGCTCGGCGCAGCGCGGCCTCCGCGTCGCGACCGCGCTCGAAGCCGGCAGTGTCAACGTGAACGAGGGCTATCGCGGGTCGTTCTCGTCGGTTGCCGCGCCCATGGGCGGGGTCAAGCAGTCGGGTCTCGGCCGCCGCAACGGCGCGGAGGGATTGCTGCGCTTCGTCGACGCCATCACCATCTCGCGTGCGACCGGCTTGCTGCAGCTTCCGCGACTCGGTCACGAGTTCGCGACGCTGGCCGGGCCGATGCTGCTGCTGGCCGGCGTGCTGAAGGCGGTTCGTCGGCGCTAGGCGGAGCTGTTGGATGCCCCTCGATCAGCGAAATGGCTCAGAGCCACTCAGCGTCAGTCGCCGGCGGCAACCGGCGTCGTCGGCAGCGATCGTTCGGTGAAGGTCACAAAACCGTCGAGTTCGCCGGGGCGACGCCGTCGAACGCGACATCCCGCTCGCTCGCTACTGTTGCACTCGAGGAGTGTGCAGATAAGTCTGCGGATTGTCGAGTTCGACGGCCTCATACAGGCTGACTATTCGGTGACGATGAGGTTTCCGGCCCACAGATAGGTTTCGGTGTAGCCGTCGATCACGCCCGTTACCCTGACGACAACGTTCTTGCCGACCAGGTCTGCGGTGAGCAGCAGGCTCGAGTCGGTTGCGCCCTCAATCATGTCGTAGCCGGCGAACCACTGGTAGCTGAAGACCGCCCCGGTCGTCCAGACACCCGGAGTCACCGTCAACGTGGAGCCAACCTTCGGCTCGCCCTCAACGATCGGATCAACCGTCGTCATGTGCTTCATCGCCACTGCTGATTCCAGAGTGGCGGTACCGTAGCCGGCGAGCGTACCGGTCACCTGGGCGGTGACACTCTTGTCGTTCATGTCGTCGCCCAGTGTGATGAAGCGATCGGTCTCGCCCTCAATCTGAACGCCGTCGGCGAACCACTCGTAGGTGAACGTCGTTCCGGGCGTCCACACGGGCACCGGCACGTACATACCGCGGTTCGCCCCGGAGTCACCCACGATGGTGGGCAGCTCGGTGCGCAGCGCCTTCACCGAATGCGTTGCCGTCACCGTCTCCGATTCAAAGCCGTCCTGCGCGCTCGTGACCCTGACCGAAATCGTGGCCTCGGCCTGTTCGCTGGCCAGTGTCACGGTGCGGGAGGTAGCGCCGTCAATCGCAACGTCATCCGAGTACCACTGGTACGTGAAGGTCGTGATGCCCTCGGCCCAGGTGCCCGGGTCGACGCTCAACGTTCCGCCGATCCTGGTGTCGCCCGAAATGGTGGGCGCCGCCGTCGCTTCGACGTTCCCAGTTGCCTGCGACGTCTCGGTGAAGGTGGTGTATCCGGTGCGGCTGCCGGTCACCTTGACCGTAAGAACCATGCCGGCGTACTTCGGGGCGATGACCAGTGTCTCGTTGCGAGCCCCGGCGATCCCGGCGTTGCCGGCGTACCACTGGTAGCTGAGCTTCGTGCCTGTGGTCCACTCACCCGGCGTCGCCGTCAGAGTCTCGCCGACCTTGACCCGCCCGGTGATGGTCGGCACGGATGTCTGCGCCGTCTTCACTGTGAGCGTCGCGTTCGCGCTCACCTGCGCGTAGCCATCCTGTGCACTCTCGAGCCGCACCGCAATGGTCTTCGAAAGCTGCGCTCCGGTCAGCGTCAGGGTGCTCGACGTCGCGTCCTCGATCGGAGTGCCGTTCGCGAACCAGGTGTAGTCAAAGGTCGAAACCCCGCTGGTCCATGCGCCTGGGGTGACCGAGAGCGTTGCGCCGACCTTGGTCTGACCCGTGATCGTGGGCGTAGCCGATGAGACCACCTTCACCGTTGCCTTCGAGGTCTGGGCGACGGTAGCGTAGCCCGTCTGCGAACCGGTGACCGTGACCGTCAACGCCGTTCCCCCATGCTCCTTGGCAATCACCAGAGTGGAGGTCGTTGCACCAGAAATCGCAACGTTGTCGGCAAACCACTGGTAGGCCAGGGTCGCACCCGTTGCCCAGGTGCCCGGTTCTGCCGTCAGAGTGGAGCCGAGAGCGACTTCTCCCGAAATGGTCGGAACCGTCGACGCCACGGGCTTCAACGCTGCGACCGCCGAAGTCGTCTTCGACGTTTCGGTGAACGTCGTGAATCCCGTCAGAGAACCCGTGACCTTCACCGTGATCGCCTGACCCGCCTGCTTGGTCGCAAGCACCAGGGTCGACTTCGTCGCACCGGCGATCGCATCCTTGCCCGCGTACCACTGGTACTTCAACGTTGTACCGGTCGTCCACAGGCCCGGTGCCGCGGTCAGCGTGCTGCCGACCTTGGCGGTTCCGCTGATCGTCGGCACGGATGTGCGTGCCGGCTTCACCGACGTCGTCGACTTCTCGGTCACCTTCGCGAACCCGGCCTGAGCACTGGCGACATTCACCCGGATCGTCTTGGCCGTCTGCGCGCTCTTCACGACGAACGTGCTCTTCGTCGCACCGGAGATCGCGGCACCGTTGGCGGTCCACGTGTAGGCCAGCTTCACGCCGCTGGTCCAGGTGCCCGGCTTCGCCGTGAGCGTCGCGCCGACTTTCGCCGTTCCGCTCACCGTCGGAATCGCGCTCTTCACGATCTTGCTGGTTGCCGCGGAGGCCGTCGTCGCCGAGGTGTATCCGGTCTTCTTTGCGGTCACTTTCACCGTGACGGCCTTACCCGCCTGCGATGAGGTGAGCAGCAGTCGGGATTTGGTGGCCCCGGAGATTTTCGAGCCGGATGCGTACCACTGGTAGCCGAGGGCCGCACCCTTCGTCATGGTCTTCACCGACGCCTGAAGAGTCGCCCCGACCTTCTGCGTGCCGGTGATGGTCGGAGCCGCCAGTGCCACCTTCGGTGCGGCGGCGAATGTGATGCTCTCGACGGCACCCGACGCCGACGCCGCGGCGACCGCCGCAACGTGCATCGGTGCGGCTGTCGCGGCCTGTGCCGGCGCGGCCGCAAGCAGAAGTGAAGCGGCTACAGCTGCCGAGGCCAGGATGGCCGTGACAGTGGCGTGTTTCGTGTGAGTGGCGTGTTTATGGACGCGACGCATTGTTCCCCCAGGGTGCAACCGAACGCGCGCCTCCGATTGAGGCGCATCTGATCGGAAAACTTCCAATATCAATGCACTATCGGCACGAGTCATCGATGCGTCATTCGTTCCGACTTTGCCCGTCGAGGCCGCTGCGAGGCGCGGCTGCTCCACGGCGCGTCTGAGTTGCGACGGAGTGGCTTAGGTCGCCTCAGAGTCGAACGGCGCCGGCTCCGAGGCCGCGAGGGCTGCGTCCTTGGCACGCTTGCGCTGCAGGTAGGCGCCCTCGGGGTTCGGGCTGCGAGTGATGACGGCGGCCTCGGTCGCCGCAGCGGTCACGGCCGGGTCATCCTCGGTCAACGCCTCACGGATGATGCGGCGCGGGTCATATTGACGCGGGTCGAGTTTCTTCCAGTCGAGGTCATCGAACTCGGGGCCCATCTCGTCGCGCATGCGATCTTTGGCGCCGTTGGCCATGTCGCGCAGGCTCCGCACCAGCCGAGCCAATTGGGCCGTATAGTGCGGTAACTTGTCTGGTCCGATCAGGAAGGCGGCGATGACCCCGATGATCAGCACCTTCTCGAACGTCAAACCAAACATGAGTTCAGAATAACCCGCGGCGAGGCCTCCCCGAACCATCGACCCGGCGGCAATAGGCTTGTCCCATACATCTACTGGAGTGCGACGTGTCTGAAAAAGAACTGAACTGGAAATTTTCCGACGACCTGGTCGTCGAATCCGATGCGGTGGCCCGCGCCAGGGCGCAGTCGCTGGAACTCGGAATCGACGCGATCTCACCCGCCGTCGGTGCGCAGACGGCAGTGCTTGCCGCAGCCACCGGCGCCATGAATATCCTCGAGGTCGGAACAGGTGCCGGCGTCTCGGGCATTTGGCTGCTCTCCGGCGCACCGGGCGCCACGCTCACCTCGATCGATACCGAGGTCGACCACCAGCAGCACGCTCGTGCGCATTTTCTCGATGCCGGCATCCCGGCCAAGCGCGTGCGCCTGATCACCGGCAAGGCCGCAGAAGTGCTGCCGCGCATGAACGAGAACTCCTACGACATCGTCTTCATCGACGCCGACCCGCAGTCAGTCATTGAGTACGTCGAGCACGGTTTGCGGCTCGCACGCCCGGGCGGAACTGTGCTCGTGGCCCACGCCCTGTGGCGTGGCCGGGTGTCCGACCCCGCGCAGCGTGATGATGTGGCGACCGGCTTCCGCACACTCGTGACTGAGATCGCGGCGTCGAACGCCGTCGTCAGCGCGCTCTCGCCCGTCGGCGATGGCCTGCTGCAGATCACCAAGATCCGCGCCTGATCCCCGACACGAAAAACGGCTGCGCGTCATCGTGCAGCCGTTTTTCGTGACTCGTGTGTGTCTTTCTGGTGAATTGTGTGAGTTCGCCGCGCCCGGGCACAAAAAAACGGCTGCGCATCCATCGCGCAGCCGTTTTTCGTGAATTGTGTGGCTATGAGTTCGCCGCGCCCGGGCACAAAAAAACGGCTGCGCATCCATCGCGCAGCCGTTTTTCGTGAATTGTGTGGCTAGGAGGCCGGGGTCACAACCCCAGCAAGTGCATCGTGAAGCTCCTTGGCCTCAGCGTCGTTCACAGAGACGACGAGTCGGCCTCCCCCCTCGAGCGGTACACGCACGATGATGAGACGCCCCTCCTTTACAGCCTCCATTGGCCCGTCTCCGGTCCGTGGCTTCATGGCCGCCATGAACTCCCCTTCCATTCGTGTTTGGTTCTATTATCGACCATCCCGGGCGCTAACCGATAATCACGGCGGTGTCCAGTCGGCTCCGTCGACACCCCAGGCGATGAGAAGCCAGCCCCACTGGCCTGCGATTCCGAGTACAACAAGCGAGATTCGATAGGCGAGGTTGCGGGGTACGGCGATCGCCCCGAGCAGCGGAAACATCGGCATGAGCAACCGGAACGTGCTCGACTGAGGAAAGAAGACGGCAAGCAGGTAGAGGGCGTAGCTCGCCACCCAGAAGCGCAGATCGACGCCGAGCCGGCGCACCGGCGGCGAGAACATGAACAGGGCGAACGCCAGAATGAGGGCCACCACCACGATGAAGCCGAGCGGCTCCCCCAGCCACCAGGCCCCGCTTTGAAACCAGGCCGTGAAGGGCACGAGCTCCTGGTAGCCGATGTAGGCCGAGCGCCAGGCGAGCTCCGTGTCGGTGTAGGCCGTCGGCGACCCGGTGACGGCCCAGGCCGCCACCAGCCAGGCCAGGCCCATCACCCCGCTGAAGACGGCGACGGATGCGGCGAGCATCCGTTCGCGCATGGGGAATGGGTCGCGTCGCCGCGTGACGAAACGGTAGATCACGTGCAGGCCGAGCGCCAGGGCGAAGGCGAGGCCGCTTGGCCGCGTCACCGCCATCACGGCGATCACCGGAAAGAGCAGGGCGTAGCGCCGGTCGAGCAGCAGCATCAACGCGAGCGTGAGCAAAAAGAGGTACATCGACTCGGCGTAGCCGAACTGCAGCAGCGGCGACAGCGGGGCGACGCAGAACAGCACCACCGAGAACAGGGCCGTCGATGCGGGCAGAACGCGC
The DNA here is from genome assembly GCF_039538945.1 of Glaciibacter kafniensis. NCBI lineage: Bacteria > Bacillati > Actinomycetota > Actinomycetes > Micrococcales > Microbacteriaceae > Glaciibacter > Glaciibacter kafniensis. Next base: position 1,443,044 of record NZ_BAABCN010000002.1, read on the forward strand.
AGCATCAGCTTGTAGAACAGCAGCGCGGTGCCGAGGCTGAAGGCCAGCGATACGAACGCGGCGAGCGGAGCCCAGCCGAGCCCGGTGATCAACATCAGCAGGCGCACCAGCATCGGGTAGGCGGGCATGAATGCCCACGCGTTCTCGGCAATGTGGCCGGTTTCGGTGACGGGCAGCACCGACGGATACCCGGAGACGGCCACGATGTTGTACCAGAGGCCGTCCCACATGTTTGCGAATTGCGCGTAGCTGGGGTGCGCACTGGTCCACGGGTTGTCGCCCTGAACGCTGGCCAGAATGAGAATCAGGGTCGTCGTGACGATGCGAGACAACGCCCAGATCGCAATGACCTTGGCCCACCACGGAGTCAGCCGGTAGCGGGCGCGCCAGCGGGCCGGCAGGGCGGACGCCGCGGCCGAGGTCGCCGGCGAGCTCAGGGACGAGGTCACTGGCGAGGTCACTTCTTCGCGCACTGCCTCGGTCACCGGGTAGCGGCGGTCAGCCACGTACGCAGGCCACGCTCGCACTCGTCGATCTGGGCGATCGCCACTCGCTCGTCGTCGGCATGCGCTTTCGACGGGTCGCCTGGACCGTAGTTCACCGCGGGGATGCCCAGTGCGGAGAAACGCGCGACATCCGTCCAGCCGTATTTCGGTCGGGGCTCCGCACCGACGGCGGCCAGAAACTCGAGCGCCAGGGGCGCGTCGAGGCCCGGACGAGCGCCCTCTGACTCGTCGATGACGGTGACCTCGAAGCCGTCGAACAGCTCACGCAAGTGCTCGATGGCTTCCGCGGCGGTGCGGCTCGGCGCGAACCGGTAATTGACGTGCACCATCGCCTCGTCTGGAATCACATTGCCGGCAACCCCGCCGCTGATGCCGACCGCATTCAGACCCTCGCGATAGATGAGGCCCTCGACCTCGACCTCACGCGGCGTGTAGGCGGCCAGGATGTTCAGAACGGGCGCGATCTTGTGGATGGCGTTGTCGCCCATCCAGGCCCGTGCCGAGTGCGCCCGCAGCCCGAAGGCGCGCACCTCGACCCGGAGCGTGCCGTTGCATCCGCCTTCGACCTGGCTGTTGCTCGGTTCGCCGAGAATCGCGAAGTCACCGACGAAGAGGTCTGGCCGGTTGCGCGCGAGCCGGCCGAGACCGTTGAGCGACGAGTCGACCTCCTCGTTGTCGTACCACATCCAGGTCAGGTCGACGGTGGGGTCGCTCAGTTCGACGGCCAGTTTCAGCTGCACGGCGACGCCGGCCTTCATGTCGACGGTGCCACGGCCCCAGAGGTAGTCGACACCGTCGATGACCTCGGTACGGGTGGGCAGGTTGTTGTTCAGCGGCACGGTGTCGATGTGACCGGCGATCACCACCCGCTGAGCGCGGCCGAGGCTCGTGCGCGCGACGATCGTGTCACCGTCTCTGATCACCTCAAGGTGGTCGTAGCCGGTCAGGGCCTGCTCGATGAGATCGGCCAGGAGCGTCTCTTGGCCCGACACCGACTCGATGTCACAGAGCGCCCTGGTGATCTCCACCGATGAAGCGGTGAGGTCGAGGGCGGCCGGGGCGGCCGGGGTCCTGGCGGCTTCGGACGGGGACGCGGAGGCGCTGGGCGCAGTGTTCTGGGGCACTCTACTAATCTAGAGCTATGGTCACAGCTTCCTCTTCAGGTTCCCCCGTTTCGTCGCACGCCTGGGGGTATGGCCTGGCCACGATCGCCCAGGATTCCACCGTTTTGGACACCTGGTTTCCGTCGCCGCAGCTCGGTGAGCTGCCAGCCGGGCGCGACCGGTGGATCGTTCCGGCCGAACTCGAAGAGCATGCCGGCGACGACGCCAGACGCGCCGTGCGCATCGAGGCCATCACCGTCGAGATCGACCTCACCGAGGCACCGCGCAGCACCTCGGATGCCTACCTTCGGTTGCACCTGCTGTCCCACCTGCTCGTCGCGCCCAACAGCATCAACCTCGACGGCATCTTCGGCCACCTGCCGACCGTCGTCTGGACCAACGCCGGCCCGATGCTGCCGGCCGACTTCGACCGTCTGCGTCCGGCGCTCGTGCGCCACGGCATCCAGGCCAGCAGCGTCGACAAGTTTCCGCCGCTGCTCAACTACGTCACCCCCGACCGCGTGCGCATCGCGGACGCCTCGCGCGTGCGCCTCGGCGCCCACCTGGCCCCCGGCACCACGGTCATGCACGAGGGTTTCGTCAACTTCAACGCCGGAACGCTCGGTGCTTCGATGGTCGAGGGCCGCATCTCGCAGGGTGTTGTCGTGGGCGACGGCGCCGACATCGGCGGCGGTGCGTCGATCATGGGCACGCTCTCTGGCGGCGGAACACAGCGCGTGGCCATCGGCGCCCGGGCGCTGCTCGGTGCGAATTCCGGTGTCGGAATTTCGATCGGCGACGACACAGTGGTGGAGGCCGGACTCTACGTGACGGCCGGCACCAAGGTTGTGCTCCCGGCCGAGCCGCGCACCGCCGATGGCGCACTGCGCACGATCAAGGCCGTCGAGCTCTCGGGCGTGCCGAACCTGCTCTTCCGTCGCAACTCGATCAGCGGTGCGGTTGAAGCGCTGCCGCGCTCGGGTGGCGGCATCGAGTTGAACGAGGCGCTGCACGCCTAACCTGCTGCGCCTCCTCGTAGCCTGCTGCGCCTCCTCGAAGCCTGCTGCGCCTCCGTGCGCCAGAAACCGTTCGGATTGCACTCCTGTCGCCAGAGACCGCTCCGATCGTGCGGCATCCGGCGGCGCGTGCGGTTTCTGCAGCGGTGAGCGGATGCTGAGCGTGCGCCGCTAAGGGCGGCCTTCTGCAGTCGGTGCTCGTTTCGGCAAACTGCGCCTTGCCTCTGCCCCCGTCGTCGGTTCTTCTGTAGTCTCCTTAGACCTGACAATCACGAAGGAGTGATGTGGGAACTGATGTACCGCGCAGCAGGCGCCCCCGGCGGCTCAGGGCGCTGTTCATCACGCTGGGAATCGTACTGAGCCTCGCGCTCATTGCGGCCGGCCTCGGTGTCTGGACGGTGACGCGGTCGTTCCCCACACTGGCCGGCACCCTGAAGCTCGGTGGGCTCGACGGCGACGTCACGGTCTATCGCGACGACGCCGGCATCCCGCAGATCGTCGCATCGAGCGCCGCAGACCTGTTTCTCGCCGAAGGCTATGTGCACGCGCAAGACCGGTTCTGGGAGATGGATTTTCGGCGCCACGTCACGGCCGGGCGATTGTCTGAACTTTTCGGCGAGAGCCAGGTCCCCACCGATACGTTCATTCGAACACTCGGATGGCGCGCCGTGGCCGAACAGGAAGTGAAACTCCTCGACCCCACGACGCTCGGCTACTACACGGCCTATGCCCGCGGAGTCAACGCCTACCTGGCCGACCGTCAGGGCGCAGAACTCTCGCTCGAATACGCCACCCTGGCCCTGCAGAATCCGGGCTACACGCCCGAGCCGTGGACCGCCGCCGACTCGATCGCCTGGCTCAAGGCCATGGCGTGGGACTTGCGTTCCAACCTTGACGAAGAGATCGATCGGGCGCTTCTCCTCCCCACCTTGTCCGACAACGACATGGCGCTGCTGCATCCGGACTACCCGTATGCGACGCATCCCACGATCGTCGGAGGCGCGGCGCCCCAGGCCGAGAGCCAGCCAGCCGCGAATCCAGATCCAGAGGCAGATCCAGAGGCAAATCCAGGGGCAGACTCCGACGCCAACGCCAACGCCGACGCCAACGCCGACTCCGACGCCGACTCGACTGCAGAACGCACCACGTCGCTCGCGCTCAGCACTCCCCTGGCCGATCTGCGCGCCGCCCTGGCGAGCGTTCCAGAGCTGCTCGGCCCCGCCGGCGGCGAGATCGGCTCCAACTCGTGGGTGGTCTCCGGCGAGCACACCGACACCGGCAAGCCGATCCTCGCCAACGACCCGCACCTCGGCGCGGTCATGCCCTCGGTCTGGTACCAGGTCGGGTTGCGCTGTGAGACGGTCAGCGCCGAGTGTCCATTCGACGTGGCTGGCTACAGTTTCTCCGGCCTGCCCGGCGTGATCATCGGCCACAACTCCCGCATCGCCTGGGGGTTCACCAATCTCGGTCCCGATGTCGCAGACCTCTACCTGGAACGGGTCACCGGCGACAGCTACGAGTACGACGGCGCGCTCAAGCCCCTGACCGTACGTGGCGAGAAGATCAAGGTTGCCGGCGGCTCCGACGTCAAGATCGAGATTCGTTCGACCGAACATGGCCCGATCGTCAGCGGGCTGACCCCGGAATTCGGCAGCATCGCAGCGGACTATCCCGACGTCGAAGGCGTTCCCGCGCCCCCGGACATCGCCCCAGCCGCCGACGCAGCAGCCGACGCAGCAGCCGACGCAGCGGCCGCTCCCGATGCCGATGCCGACGCCGACGCCACAACTGACCCCCCGACGACGAGTGCCGAGCTGTCGCTGCAGTGGACGGCCCTCACACCGGGGCGCACGGCATCCGCCATTTTCGCCCTGAACAAGGCGAGCAGCTGGGCCGAATTCCGCGCCGCGGCGTCGCTCTTCGACGTGCCGTCGCAGAACCTCATTTACGCCGATGTCGACGGCAATATCGGCTATCAGGCCCCGGGGCTGATCCCGATTCGAAAGGCGGGTGACGGCACGCTGCCGGTTCCCGGCTGGACGAGTGACTATGGCTGGACCGGTTTCGTGCCGTTCGACGCGATGCCGCAGAGCTACAACCCGCCGAGCGGCTACATCGTCACCGCCAACAACGCGGCCGTCGACGCGGCCTACCCGGCAATGCTCACCCAGGATTGGGATCTCGGCTACCGTGCCGAGCAGATCACCGTGCGATTGCAGGCTCTGCTCGACTCCGGCACGCCGCTCACGACGGCCGACATGAGCAGCATCCAGGCCGACAATTACAGCGCGGCTGCCGCAACGCTCGTGCCGGTGCTGAAGACGTTGACGGTGACGGACGCCACCGCTGACGCCCTGGCCCTGTTCACGAACTGGGACTACACCCTCGACTCCGACAGCGCCGCCGCCGCCTATTTCAGCATCGTCTGGCGCAACCTGCTGGCGGATGTCTTCGACTCGCTTCCCGCCGGAACCGCACTCACCGGGGGCGATCGCTCCTTCGCTATCATCGCAACGTTGCTGGACCGACCCGACGATCCCTGGTGGAACAGCGAGACACTCGGCACCGTCGGACGCGACGACACCCTGGCGAAAGTGCTGGAGAAGGCGTCAACCGAGGGGGTCACGCTGATGGGCGCGAAGCCTGCGCGGTGGACCTGGGGATCGATCCACACGCTTGAGCTGACCAACGCGAGCTTCGGCGAATCGGGCATCGGGCCGATCGAGTGGCTCTTCAACCGCGGGCCGTATGAGGTGGCCGGCGGGTCATCGGTCGTCAACGCGGTGGGATGGGATGCCACCGTTGGCTACACGGTCGACTGGGTGCCGTCAATGCGGCAGGTGGTGAGCTTGGGCGACTTCGACAGCTCAAGCTGGGTGAACCTGACCGGGGCCTCCGGGCACGCGTTCCACCCGAACTACACCGATCAGACGCCGCTCTGGCAGCATCATCAGACTCGGCAGTGGCTGTTCAGCCTGGATGCAGTGAAGAAGGCGGCGACGAACACGCTGACGCTGTCCCCGACTCGGTAGCAGCATCCGCTCTCAGCCATCGCGAACTCTGTGCGACTGTCACACCCCCATTCGACGGAGATATTGCCAAAAACGGGCCCTTTCGGGCCCGAATTGGGCGAATCCGCGAAAATCTCCGTCGAATGGGTATGTGACACGCGTCGAATGGGCGCGTGACACGCGTCGAATGGGTATGTGACACGCGTCGAATGGGCGCGTGACACGCGTCGATTGGGTCGGGGCCGGGTGAGACGAGCGAGTTAGCGCGTCGGGTAGTCCCGCGCCGGCGAACCCACGTACAGCTGCTGCGGGCGACCGATCTTCGTGGCCGGGTCGGTGTTCATCTCGCGCCAGTGGCCGATCCAGCCGGGCAGGCGGCCGATGGCGAACAGAACCGTGAACATCCGTGTCGGAAAGCCCATGGCCTTGTAGATGACGCCGGTGTAGAAGTCGACGTTCGGGTAGAGCTTGCGCTCCTTGAAGTAGTCGTCGTTGAGCGCGTAGTGCTCGAGTTCCATGGCGATGTCGAGCAGGTCGTCCTGCACGCCCAGAGCGGCGAGCACCTCGTGGGCGCTCTCCTTGACGAGCTTGGCGCGCGGGTCGTAGTTCTTGTAGACGCGGTGTCCGAAGCCCATCAGCTTGACGCCGGCCTCTTTGTTCTTGACGCGCTCGACATACTTCGCGACGCCTTCGCCGGAGTCCTTGATGTCCTGGAGCATCGAGAGCACTGCCTCGTTGGCGCCGCCGTGCAGCGGACCGAACAGGGCGTTGATGCCCGCCGAAACGGAGGCGAACAGGTTGGCTTCGGTCGAACCGACCAGGCGCACCGTCGACGTCGACGCGTTCTGCTCGTGGTCCTCGTGCAGCATGAGCAGACGCTCGAGCGCACGGCTGACGACGGGATTGACCTCGTACGGCTCGGCGAGTGTGCCGAAGTTGAGCTTGAGGAAGTTGTCGACGAAGCTCAGTGAGTTGTCGGGGTAGAGGAAGGCTTGACCGATGCTCTTCTTGTGCGAGTAGGCAGCCATCACCGGCAGCTTGGCGAGCAGGCGAACCGTTGAAATCTCGACCTGGGCCGGGTCTTTCGGGCTGAGCGAGTCCTGGTAGTACGTCGACAGGGCCGAGACACCGCTCGACAGCACCGACATGGGGTGCGCGTTGGTCGGGAGCGCGTCGAAGAAACGACGCAGGTCCTCGTGAAGCAGCGTGTGACGACGGATGCGATTGTCGAAGTCTTCGAGTTCGCTCGCGGTCGGCAGCTCGCCGTAGATCAGCAACCAGGCGGTCTCGAGAAAGTTCGAGTTGTGCGCGATCTGCTCGATCGGGTAGCCGCGGTAGCGCAGAATCCCCTGCTCGCCGTCGATGTACGTGATCGCAGAACGCGTCGCTGCGGTGTTCACGAAACCGTAGTCCAGGGTGGTCAGCCCGGTCTGGCGGGTCAGCGTGGAGATGTCGAGGCTGGATGCGCCATCAACGCTTCGCAGGATCGGAAACTCGGCCGTGCCTCCGGGGTACGTGAGCGTTGCCTTCTGCGGCTCGTTGGATGTTGTTCGCTCGTCGCCCACGGGGTCTCCCTGGTAGTAGTGCCCTGTAGAGGCAACCGATTAATTCTCTGGCGATCCGCAGCAAACACTCATGGTGGGTGGCGCGGCAACCGACTACAGCCTAAACCGCTCAGCAGCCTACTGTTGCATCCACCAAGAGCCTGCGGTTTCCTTTAGATATAGTCCACAGTTGCCCGTCGCTGGTCGAGGGGCGCCCGATGGAGTCGGACGCAGCTCGAGACCCGACTACGCGCGCAGACGCTCCGCCGCAGCGGCGATCCGCTCGTCAGTCGCGGTCAGTGAGAACCGCACGTGCTCCGGGTAGAAACTGCCGTAGAACGGGCCAGGACCGGCCAGGATGCCCCGCTCGGCCAGTTCGGCGATCGTCTGCCAGGCGTCAGCGCCCCTGGTCGCCCAGAGATAGAGGCCGGCCTCGCTGTTGTCGATGCGAAAGCCGGCGTCCTGCAGCGCGGGAAGCAGCACAGCGCGTCGGGCCCGGTAGAGCTCCTTCTGTGCGGCGACGTGCGCGTCGTCGCCGAGGGCGACGACCATGGCGGCCTGCAGAGGGGCGGGAAGCATCAAGCCGGCATGCTTGCGCACGGTGAGCACCCGATTGATCAGCGAGCCGCAGCCGGCTACGAAGGCCGCCCGGTAGCCGGCGAGGTTCGACTGCTTGCTCAGCGAATAGATGGCCAGAATGTTGTGGCGGCTGCCGTCGGTCACACGCGGGTCGAGGATGCTCGGAATCGGTTCGGCGTCCCAGGGCGCGTCCCAGCCGAGCTCGGCATAACACTCGTCGCTGACGATCACGGCGTCGAGCTCTCGCGCACGCGCCACTGCGGTGCGCAACTCAACGACCGACAGCACCCGGCCGTCGGGGTTGCCAGGGCTGTTCAGCCAGATCAGTTTCGTCGAGGCCGGCCATTCGGCCGGATCGTCGGAGGCGAGCGCGGTGGCGCCGGCGATAGCGGCGCCGATCTCATAGGTCGGGTAGGCCGCGCGCGGGTGCACGATGGTGTCGCCCTCGCCGATCCCGAGCATGAACGGCAACAGCGCCACGAGTTCTTTCGAGCCGATCGTCGGCAGCACGTTCTTCGCAGAGAGTCCGACGACGCCGCGACGACGCGCGTACCAGTCGATGATGGCCTGCTGCAGAGCCGGCGTGCCGACGGTTTGCGGGTAGGCGTGGGCATCCGTCGCCTCGGCGAGTGCCTGCCTGATCAGCGCAGGCGTCGGGTCGACCGGCGAACCGATCGACAGGTCGACGATCCCACCGAAGTGGGCCCGTGCCGTCGCGGCGAACGGGGCCATCTGGTCCCACGGGTAGTCAGGAAGCTGCTTCAGCATGAAAAGCCGGCGCGCTAGTGCTGAACCTGCGGCGGCAGCACGGCGATCACCGGGTGGTCCTTGGGGATCACGCCGATCTTGGCTGCTCCACCGGGGGAACCGATGTCGTCAAAGAACTCGACGTTCGCCTTGTAGTAGTCAGCCCACTGTTCAGGAAGATCGTCTTCGTAGTAAATAGCCTCGACAGGGCAAACCGGCTCACATGCACCGCAGTCGACACATTCGTCGGGGTGGATGTAGAGCGAACGTTCACCCTCGTAGATGCAATCGACCGGGCATTCATCGATGCAGGCACGGTCTTTCACGTCGACACAGGGAAGAGCAATGACATACGTCACGGTGGTGAGATTCCCTTCACGAGCTGGATATCCAGTCTATGCCTCGAAGGAGGGTCTACCTTGAACTCTCCGCAGCCCGGGCGCGGCTCAGAGCGGCTCAGCCCGGCTCAGCTCAGCGCGACTCAGCGCGGCTCAGCGCTTGGCCGGCAGTTTCGGCCAGGCGATGACGAGTGCGGCGACGAGGGTCGGCACGATCGTCCAGATCATTCCGCTCATGCCCTCCGGGATGAGAACCGAGCCACCCGTGCTGCGCAGGGAGAACAGAAAAATCGAGCCGAGCATCCCGATCGCACACAACAAGACCATCAGCCTGTCGTGCAGAACCATGCGCAGGCCGATCAGCAGAGCGGATGTCGCCACCAGCGCGAGAATCAACCCGTAGGGAATCTCCAGGGAGCCGATCGTGATCGTCGCCTGGTGCGCCAGGGTTCCGAGCAGGCCGAACAGACCACCGAGAACCAAGGCGAGCACTCCCCCACCGACACGTTCGAGCGGCGACGATGACGCGGAGGCGGTCGGGATGCCCGCAACTGGCGCCGCGCCGATCTGCACGAACGCTTCAGTTCCGCTGACGGCGAGCAGCGTGCCGTCAGGCTGCCTCACGGCGTGGTCGATCACCGACCAGCGGCCGGGATAGGCGGCGAGTGCCCGGAGTTTCGTGTCGATCTGGTCACTGACATCGATCGCGGTCACTCGTTGATTGACGTCGGCCGCGACCCGTCGGCTCAGAAAGACCGGAGTGCCCGTCTTCTCGGCCGCCAGCAGACTTGCGGATTTCAACCGATCGTCGTCGGTGCCGATCACGACGGCGGTCGCTCGCATTTCGGTGAGCATGTCGACGAGAAGCAGATCGAGATCGCGGTCTTCGTCTTCGATCGACCGGCCGGATGCGGCGGGCACGATCATCCAGTCGTTGACGTCGAGTTCGGTGAGGGCCGCGCGTGTCGCCGACGGATCCTCGGTGCCGGCCTGACCGAAGAGCACCGCGACGGCCGACCCCTCTGAACGCAGCCGGGCGATGGTTCCGCCGGTCATCAGCGATTCATCGCCGGGGCGAGCAAGAACAAAGACGACGCGCTCGTCGCTGCCGGACATGACCATCACACCCGAAGCCTAGTCGGCGGGCCCTGGCAACAGGGTGTGGCCTAGCCGGCGTGCTGGGTCAGCCAGGCGTCTGGGTCGAAGCGCACGCCGTCGGCATAGAACAGCTCGAGGTGCAGGTGCGGTCCGGTTGCTTGACCGGTACTGCCGACGAGGCCGACGAGCTGGCCGGCCGTCACGCTTTCGCCGACCGAGACCCCGCGGGAACCGAGTTGCATGTGCGCATAGAGGGCGGTCACCGTCTGCCCGTCCACAACCGATTCGATCTCGACATAAGCGCCGTATCCGCCACCGTCGTCGGTCGAGGTGATCACCACGCCATCGGCGATCGAACCGATGGAGGCGCCGTCGCCGGCATTCATGTCGAGGCCGTCGTGAACGCTCGAGCATCCGGCACAGGGTGCGCTGCGCGGGCCGAAGCCGTCACTGATGCGAACCGCTTGCGGGAACGGCCAACGCACGCTACCGCCGACAGCGGCAGCCGGAGCTGCCGCGGCTACCGGAGCAGCCACCTCGGCAACAGGTGCCGGCGGTGGCGGAGCGGCCTCCGCACTGTAGCCATCACGCACGATGGTCGCCCCGTCATAGCCTGCAAGCGCAACGCTCTGCACTCCGACCGTCTCGGCCCTGATCTCTGACGTCGTCGACAGCGGCAGGGCCAACGTCGTCGCGGCAGCCTCTGACGCCGAAAGCGCCGTTGCCGGAAGCGACGGGGCCAAGGTCAGCGATCCGACGACGACCATTCCGACCCCGGTCAAAACCGCGGACGTGAGGGTGGGAGAAAACCGTGGAGCGCGACGAGCGGAAGAACGGGCAGTATGAAAAAGAGGCATAAAGTTTCGGGTTCATCGGCTGCCGTTCGGCATCCTGGGTTCGGGCAATAAGTGAGCCACGCTAGCCCGGCAACCTCCGTAGAACCGGCACAGCACCCGTGCATCACCCGAGTGAGAGCACACGCGCTTGCTCGCGCACGCTCTCGAAAAGTGGACAGCCCCGAATCCACCGGTTACAGTTAGCCTGTAAGGTTAGCCTTACCATCCCCCCAGCAAACATTCCCAGGAAGCCCCGTGCTCGCAAACTATCTGATCGGCCTGCGCGAAGGTCTCGAAGCCGCACTCATCGTCACGATCTTGATCACGTACATCGTCAAGATCGATCGCAAAGATGTTCTGCCGCGTATCTGGGCCGGCGTCGGACTTGCCGTACTTCTCGCCCTGGGCATCGGCGCTCTTCTCACTTTCGGCACCTATGGCCTCACCTTCGAGGCGCAGGAGACCATCGGCGGCTTGCTCTCGATCATCGCAACGGGCCTCGTCACCTGGATGGTGTTCTGGATGCTGCGCACGGCCCGTGACCTCAAGGGCCACCTGCACGGCAACATTGACAAGCACCTCATCGGCTCGGGCCTCGGCCTCGTCTTCGTCGCATTTCTCGCCGTCGGCCGCGAGGGCATTGAGACGGCACTCTTCATCTGGGCGGCGGTTCAGGCAACCGGCGAGACCACCCTTCCACTCCTCGGCGCCGCACTCGGCATCGTGACGGCAGTCGTTCTCGGCTGGTTCGTCTACAAGGGCATGCTCCGCATCAACCTGTCGAAATTCTTCACCTGGACCGGCGCCATCCTGATCGTCGTTGCTGCGGGAGTCCTCTCCTATGGCGTGCACGACCTGCAGGAGGCCGGGGTTCTTCCCGGGCTGAACAACCTGGCCTTCGACGTGAGCGGCATCATCCCGCCCGGCAGCTGGTACGGAACCCTGCTCAAGGGAACGGTCAACTTCTCGCCAGCCACCACTTGGCTTGAGCTGACGGTTTGGACCCTGTATTTGGTTCCCACGATGACGCTGTTCATCGTGAAGAGCCGCGCCGGCCGCCCCGCACCACGCGTGGCGGCACAGAACGCACCGAAGGTTCCGGCATCCGTCTGATTCGTGTCGACCCGCATGTGTGTCGACCCACGCCAGCGGATGCCGCGGCCGAGCTTCACCCCGCACTCACCCCCTGAAACCCTCAGCACCCCACTGCCCAACAGCCCCACAGCCCAACAGCCGGAGAAACCCTTGAGAAATCGCGCCATTTTGTTCGCTGCACCGCTCGCTGCGGCCACCCTTCTGCTGTCAGGCTGCGTGGCGAACACGACCGCAGCCGAGGACGGCTCCGGCCTCACCGTCAGCTCGACCGCGAGCGATTGCGCCGTGTCGGCGAACACCGCGGCCAGTGGCACGCTCTCGTTCAGCGTCTCGAACGCAACGGATGAGGTCAGCGAGTTCTACCTCTTGGCCGAAGACGGTCTCCGCATCGTCGGTGAGGTCGAGAATGTCGGCCCCGGCGTGACTCGCACCCTGGTCGTGCGCGCTCAGCCGGGCAACTACTTCACCGTGTGCAAGCCGGGCATGGTCGGCGACGGCGTCGGCAAGACCGCATTCACCGTCACCGGCGCCGCGGTGGCGCTCGAGGGCAACGAGCAGGAACAGATTGACGCCGCGGCCACCAACTACGTCGCCTACATCAAGGACCAGGTCGGCCAGCTGGTCACCGGCACTCAGACGTTCCTCGACGCCTACCTCGCCGGCGACGACGAGACGGCACGCGCCCTCTACCCGACCACCCGCGCCAGCTACGAGCGCATCGAGCCGGTCGCCGAGTCGTTCGGTGACCTCGACCCCGAGATCGACTTCCGTGAGGCAGACGTTGCCGAAGGCGACGAGTGGACCGGCTGGCACCGCATCGAGAAAGATCTCTTTCCGCCGGCAGCCGCAGACAACGGTGGTGCGGAATACGTCGCCCTGACGTCCGACGAGCGCACCTACTACGCCGACAAGCTCACCGCCAACACGCAGGAGCTCTACGACGCCGTGCACGACGCCGACTACAGCGTCACCATCGACTCCATCTCGAATGGTGCCATCGGCCTGCTCGAAGAGGTTGCGAGCGGCAAGATCACCGGAGAAGAAGAGATCTGGTCGCACACCGACCTCTGGGACTTCCAGGCCAACCTCGAAGGCGCCCGCGTGGCCTACGAGGGCGTTCGCGACATCGTCAAGGAGAAGGATGCCGACCTCGTCAGCACCCTCGACACCCGGTTCGACAGCCTCGAGAAGCAGCTCGCGACCTACGGCACGCTCGACACCGGCTTCACCTACTACAACGAGCTCTCGACCGCACAGGTCAAGGACCTCGCCGACGGCGTGAACGCCCTGAGCGAACCGCTCAGCACGCTCACCGCCGTTCTGGTTGGCTAGTACCTGAAATGACCGACGACCAGACCCCGGCGACACCCACGCAGCCCACCGACCCCACGCCGACGAGGCCGACGCTGTCTCGGCGGGGTCTGTTCGGCCTGGCCGGGGTCGGCGTCGGTGCGGGTCTGGTCGGGGTCGCGGCCGGCGTGGCCGGCGACCGCGCGGTCAGTGCCGCCACGAGTCACACAAGCGCGTCGACGGTCTATCCGTTCTACGGCCCGCACCAGGCCGGAATCACCACTCCGGCCCAGGACCGCCTGCACTTCGCCAGCTTCGACGTGGGCGATATCAGCCGCGACGAGCTCATAGAACTCCTGACCGACTGGACGGTCGCAGCAGCGCGGATGACGACCGGCGGCTCAGCCGGCACGTACGGCCCGGCGAGCGGCCCGTATGACGCTCCCCCTGACGACACCGGCGAGGCGCTCGACCTGCCGGCGTCCGGCCTCACCATCACGTTCGGGTTCGGACCCAGTCTCTTCACCACGGCTGCCGGTGTCGACCGTTTCGGCATCGCGTCCCGGCGGCCGGCCGCCCTCGTCGACCTCCCGCACTTTCAGGCGGATGCCCTCGTCGAAGCCCAGACCGGGGGCGATCTGTGCATCCAGGCCTGCAGCGACGACCCCCAGGTGGCCGTGCACGCCATCCGCAATCTCTCCCGCATCGCGTTCGGCCGGGCCTCCATCCGCTGGTCGCAGTTGGGCTTCGGGCGCACCTCGTCGACGAGCCGCTCGCAGGTCACCCCCCGCAACCTCTTCGGGTTCAAGGACGGCACGGCCAACGTGAAGTCCGAAGACACGAAGGTGGTCGACGAACACATCTGGGCCAATGCGGCCGACGGCGCCGCTTGGATGGCCGGCGGCTCGTATCTCGTGGCCCGGCGCATCCGCATGACGATTGAGACCTGGGATCGCACCGCGCTTCGCGAGCAGGAGAACATCATCGGGCGCACGAAGGGCGAGGGTGAACCGCTCTCCGGCGGCACCGAATTCACCGAGCCGAACTTCGCGATGAAGGGGAGAGACGACGCACCGATCATTCCGGTCGACTCCCATGTCGCGCTGTCTCATCCCGACCAGAACGACGGCGCGGTGCTGCTGCGCCGCGGCTACAACTTTGTCGATGGCAATGACGATCTCGGCCGTTTGAACGCCGGACTGTTCTTCATCGCCTTCCAGCGCGATCCGCGCACGCAGTTCATTCCGATCCAGAAGCGGCTCGCGGCCAACGACACGATGAACGAGTACGTGCGCCATGTCGGATCCGGCATCTTTGCAGTGCCGGCCGGCGTGACCAAGGGCTCATTCGTCGGGGCAGAGCTCTTCGCCTAGTCGCCCACGCTGGCCTCTCGTTGGTCGAGGAGCAGGCTCGCTGGCGCTCGCTCCTCGACCAACGAGATGGGGCACCACGCGGGTCGGATGCCGCCACGCGGGTCGGGCACCGCCCCTCCCAGAAGCCGATTCCGCGTCACGCTAGTCGGGCGCCGCTACGCGGGTGGGCGCCAACGCGCGCAGCGGCACCCGACCAGCGCAGCGACAGCCGCGGCCGATACCGCCGACCTCTGCGCGGGCATCCGCCTCGGGAACAGGCTGAAGAGCTCAGCCGCCGCCAGAAATCGCCGACTACTTCGCAGAGAGCGGCGTCACCGTGTAGATGACCCCGTCGGCGTTGCCCGCCACGAGCACCGTGTAGTTGTCGTTCTTCAGTGCAGCGGCACCGTTCCCGCCTGACGAACCGCTGGCATCAGCGACGAACCCTGCAGCTTCAAGCTGCGCCGTCGCGTCGGCAACCGGGTCCGCCGCCGCCGACTTGATGGTCACGACCCAGCCGGTCTGGCCGTCGGCGCTATTGCCGGCGCCCAGCAGGATTTCTCCGTCGATCACCGGGACTTCTTCTGGCCAGCCCTTCGGCAGCGCTCCGCCGAGGCTCACCTTGCCGTCTGAAGCTTGCTGCACCGCACCGTTGACCAACCCACCGACGCTGGAGCATCCGCTCAACACCGGGGCGGCAGACAAGGCAAGCACGAGAGCGAGAGGGATGCCGATGGCCGGTCGAATTCTGGTCATGGTTCTCTTCTTTCGTCGTGAGGTCAGCGCGAGGTCGATCCGAAGGGTCTCATCACGTGCGTCCAGTTAAACACAGCAGCCCCTCCCGAACCTGGGAGGGGCTGCTGTCAACAATCAGCGAAAAGCTGTTAGTTGGCGTCCTGCTTCTTCAAACGCGAGGTGTTGCGCGCACGAGCCTGAGCGGCGAGCTCAACCTTGCGGATACGCACGACCTCTGGCGTGACCTCGACGCACTCGTCTTCGCGAGCGAACTCGAGGCACTGCTCGAGCGTGAGCTGCTTCGACGGGGTCATCGACTCAAACGTGTCGGAGGTGGACTGACGCATGTTGGTCAGCTTCTTTTCCTTGGTGATGTTCACGTCCATGTCGTCGGCGCGCGAGTTCTCGCCGATGACCATGCCTTCGTAAACCTCTTCGGTGGGCTGCACGAAGAACGACATGCGCTCCTGCAGAGCGATGATGGCGAACGGGGTGACAACACCTGAGCGGTCAGCAACGATCGAGCCGTTGTTGCGCGTGTTGATGGTGCCGGCCCAGGGCTCGTAACCGTGCGAGATCGCGTTGGCGATACCGGTACCACGCGTGGTGGTGAGGAACTCGGTGCGGAAGCCGATGAGCCCACGCGACGGAACGATGAACTCCATGCGAACCCAGCCGGTGCCGTGGTTCGCCATGTTCTCCATGCGACCCTTGCGGGCGGCGAGGAGCTGAGTGATGCCACCGAGGTACTCTTCCGGGGCGTCGATCGTGAGGTGCTCGAACGGCTCGTGAACCTTGCCGTCGACCTTCTTGACAACAACCTGCGGCTTGCCGACGGTCAGCTCGAAGCCTTCGCGACGCATCTGCTCGACCAGGATGGCGAGAGCGAGCTCGCCACGTCCCTGAACTTCCCAGGCGTCGGGGCGTCCGATGTCGAGAACCTTGAGCGAGACGTTACCGACGAGCTCCTTGTCCAGACGGTCCTTGACCATGCGGGCGGTGAGCTTGTGGCCCTTGACCTTGCCGATGAGCGGCGAGGTGTTGGTTCCGATGGTCATCGAGATGGCCGGGTCGTCAACCGTGATGGTCGGCAGCGGGCGCGGGTCTTCCGGGTCAGCCAGGGTCTCACCGATGGTGATGTCGGCGAAACCGGCAACGGCAACGATGTCGCCGGGGCCGGCGCTTTCGGCCGGGTAGCGGTCGAGAGCCTTGGTGATCATCAGCTCGGTGACGCGCACGTTGTGCACGGATCCGTCGTGCTTGATCCAGGCCACGGTCTGACCCTTTTTGATGGTGCCCTGGAAGATGCGCAGCAGCGCGAGGCGACCGAGGAACGGCGAGGAGTCGAGGTTGGTGACCCACGCCTGCAGCGGGTGCTCGTCGTCGTAGACCGGAGCCGGGATGTGCTCGAGGATCGCTTCGAAGAGCGGCTCGAGGTCATCGTTGTCTGGCAGCTCGCCGTTGGCGGGCTGGGTGAGGCTTGCGGCGCCGTTACGGCCAGAGGCGTAGACGACCGGCACGTTGAGCACCAGGTCGAGGTCTAGGTCGGGAACGTCGTCAGCCATGTCGCTGGCGAGACCGAGGAGGAGGTCCTGGCTTTCGCTGACGACCTCTTCGATGCGCGCATCCGGACGGTCGGTCTTGTTGACCAACAGAATGACGGGCAGCTTGGCTTCGAGCGCCTTGCGCAGCACGAAGCGGGTCTGCGGCAGCGGGCCCTCACTGGCGTCGACGAGCAGAACAACGCCGTCAACCATTGACAGGCCGCGCTCGACCTCGCCACCGAAGTCGGCGTGGCCGGGGGTGTCGATCACGTTGATGGTGATCGGGCCGTCGGTGGCGTGCTTGCCCTTGTACGAGATCGCCGTGTTCTTGGCGAGGATCGTGATGCCCTTTTCGCGCTCGAGCTCGTTGGAGTCCATTGCACGCTCTTCGAGGTGCGCGTGCTCGGCGAAGGAGTCCGTCTGGCGAAGCATCGCGTCAACGAGCGTGGTCTTGCCGTGGTCAACGTGGGCAACGATAGCTACGTTTCGAAGGTTATTGCGCGTGGCAATCGCCATAAAAGAGTTCCTCACAAAGAATTGCTGCCGCAAAATGTCGCGTGCGACTAAGAATGGAAGTGTGGCCAGAAGGTGGCCCGACTGACAATCTTACCGCACGGTTCCTGAATATTCGCGCGGAGCTCGCAGAAGTGGTAGGCACTGCAGCGCTTGGCCCTGATGGCTAGCCACTGCAGCGCCCGGTGCCTCGGCACCGGGCGCAGAACTACGAGGTTCTGTCACCGACCGCACGCAACTCCTGACGGAGCAGACGACGCTCGCGCTGTTTGGCCGGGTCGGGCAGCGGCACCGCGGCGAGCAAACGCTGGGTGTACGCCTCCTTCGGGTTGCGCAGGATCTCGTCTCTGGTTCCGGTCTCGACAAGTTTGCCGTGGTGCATCACCGCAATCCGGTCGGCCAGCACATCGATGACCGCCAGGTCGTGGGTGATGAACAGACAGGCGAAGTTCATCTCTTTCTGCAGTGCTTGCAAGAGCACGAGAACACGCGCTTGCACCGAGACGTCCAGAGCGCTGGTCGGCTCATCGGCCACGAGCACCTGCGGTCCCAGCGCCAACGCCCGCGCGATGCCGACCCGCTGCTTCTGCCCGCCGGAAAGCTCGTGCGGGTACCGACTGCGGTAGCTGCGCGGCAATTCGACGCTGTCGAGCAGACGCTCGACCTCGGCGTTCAGCGCTGCCCCGGCAAACCGTTTCGCCAACAGCAGCGGCTCGCCGATGCTGGCACCGATCGGCAATCGTGGGTTGAGGGAGGAAGACGGGTCTTGAAAAACGATTCCGACGTTCTTGTGCAACCGACGGATGTCCTCGCGGCCGGCGTGCGAAAGGTCCTCACCGGCGACGACCAACCGCCCCTCTGTGATGGGTAGCAACCCGATCGCCGCACGCCCCAGCGTGGTCTTGCCCGAGCCGGACTCCCCCACGAGACCGACCACCTCGCCCTCCCTGATGCGGAGGTTGATGCCGTCTGCGGCGCGGAATGCCTGCACATGGCCGCTCTTGGGGTATTCGATCGCGACATTGTCGAACTCGACGACGACACGGCGGGTGTCGACCGCGTCGACCTGTGCGGCGACTTCCGCCAGACGCTCATTGATCTCGACGCGAACAGCGAAGTCGACACTGGTCTCGAGTTCACTCCCGATGGCCAGCGAGGCAGTGGTGTCGATCTCCTCATTGTCGCGCTGCCCCAGAAACGGAACGGCCTGGAGCAGGGCGATCGTGTACGGATGCTGCGGCGCCGCAAAGATCTGTTCGCTCGTGCCGGCCTCGACGATCACTCCCTTGCGCATGACCGCGATGTGGTCGGCCAGGTCGGCGACCACGCCCATGTCGTGGGTGATCAGCAGAATGGCGCTGTCGAGGCGGTCACGCAGGTTGCGCAACAGGTCGAGAATCTCGGCCTGCACCGTGACATCCAGTGCAGTGGTCGGCTCGTCGGCGATCAGCAGCTTGGGGTCGCAGGAGATCGATTGGGCGATCATCGCGCGTTGCAGCTGCCCGCCGGAGAGCTGGTGCGGGTACGACCTGAAGGCCTTCAGCGGGTCAGGGAGTTCCACCATCTCCAGGAGTTGCAACGCGCGCTCCTTGGCTTGGCTCGGCGACATGCCGAAGTGCAGACGCAGCGTCTCCACGATCTGGAATCCGATCGTGTACACCGGGTTGAGCGCGGTCATCGGCTCCTGAAAGATGACGGCCACCTGACGGCCGCGCACCTTGCGCATCTGTGCAGGGCTGAGGCCGCGAAGCTCACGCCCGTCAAGCTTGACGCTGCCCGAAATTCGGCTGTTCTGCGGCAAGAGGTCGAGCACGGCCATCGAGCTCGCGCTCTTGCCAGAACCTGACTCCCCCACGATCGCCAGCACCTCGCGCGGTTGGATCGAATACGTGAGTTTCGACGCAGCGGGAATCCAAAAGCCGTCGACGCCGAAATCGACGCTGAGGTCGGTGACCTCCAAGACGGGGTGTCCCGTCCTTGTCTCGGTCAGGAGGGTGTCGGTCATGAGTGTGTGCTCCCTTTCACGTCGTGCGCTGGTGCGCCAGACGCCGTCGTGCATTTCCGCACAGCTCCGGATGCTGTCAGCATAGAAAAATGCAGACCACTATCCCCGGAGACCGCGTCGAGATCGCTTCGCGCTTCAATCGCTTGCTTGCCGTCTGTGTGTGGGTGATTGCCGCTCTGATCGCGGGAAGCCTGTTCTTCGTCGGACCAGGAGCTCCGTTGCTCACCCTGATCCCCGCCGCGTTCTTCAGCCTTCTGGCGTGGGAGGCCCTGTGGCGCCCGTACACCGCCGTCACCGACGAGGGCGTCGAGCTGCGCAACGTCTTTCGCACGATCCGCATCCCCTGGGCTGCCCTCATCAACGTTGACACGAAGTACGCGCTGACTCTGTACACCCCTGGCCACAAATACGTGGCCTGGTCGGCCCCCGCTCCCGGCCATGTGACAAGCCTGCGCAACTCGCGATCGACCGGCTCCGAATCCCAAGCCGGGCTGTCGGCATCCGCCGAAGTGCGCCCCGGAGATCTCATCAACACCGAATCCGGTCAGGCCGCCGCTGTGGTGCGCAGCCGGTGGACCCGCCTGCGTGACCTCGGCTTGGTCGAAGCCGGAGTCGCCGATGAGACCGCGGTTGTGATCACTCGCCACACCCTGATCATTGTCGTGTTGAGCGTGCTGGCCCTGGCCACCATGGTGGCGTCGCTCAGCAGCTAGGAAGCGTGGCGCAACGGTCATACCTGCTCCTCCTCTGGCTCGAGCAGCTGCTCCTGCATCAGTCTCAGCTTGAACCGGCGGTGCCGCGGGTCGAAGGCGTCGCGCAGGCCGTCGCCGACGAAGTTCACCAACAGCGCCAAGGCCACGATGAAGAATCCGGGCCACCAGAACAACCAGGGCCGGGTTTGGAATGCCGACTGGTTCGAGCTGATCAGCAAACCCAGCGACACATCGGGTGCGCGGATTCCGAACCCCAGAAAGCTCAGCGCCGTCTCCAACAGAATTGCGGAGGCCATGATCAGCGTCGAGGAGACGATGACCACGCCCATGGCGTTCGGCAGGATGTGCGTGAAGATGATGCGCCGGTCAGAAGCACCGGCGACCCGAGCTGCCTCCACGAATGGCCGTTCTCTCAACGAGAGGAATTCACCGCGCACCAGGCGGGCGATCCCCATCCAGGAGAAGAGGCCGAGCATCAGGGACAAGAGAAACGCCCCGAGGTTGCCGGCGAAGTAGCCGACCACCGAACCGACCACGAGGGCCGGGATGACGATGAACACATCGGTGATGCGCATGAGAATCGCATCAACTCGGCCCCGGTAGTAACCGGCGATGGCCCCGACGACGACGCCGAGAACGCTGGCGATACCGCCCAGAACGACCATGACGAGCGCGGAGTTCTGGATTCCTCGCATTGTCATGGCGAAGTAGTCCTTGCCGATGCGGTTCTGCCCGAACGGATGCTCCCCGAGCGTGATGCCGGATCCCCCGAGCCAGGTCGGAATCAGGCTGAGAGTGGGCGCCCCGTTGTTGACCTGAGGGTTCAGCGCGGTATAGCTGTACTTCCACCACCCGGGGATGGGGCCGAGCCCGATCGCCGAGATTGCGAACAGAATGATGACGACCGCCAGCACGCCGGAGGTCACCGCGATTCTATTTCCGCGGAAGCGCCGCCAGATAAGGCGGCCCTGACTCTCCGGGGCTTTTGCCGCCGGTACGGTGCCCTCGCCGTTTCCACGGCCATTGCCGTTGCCGTTCACGTGCGTGTCGAGTGCCATTATCGAACCCTCACCCTCGGGTCAAGGCTGGCATACGCCAGGTCAGCCAAGAAGTTGAACAGGATCGCCATCGTGGCGATCACCAAGAAGTAGCCCATCACCGGGTTGAGATCGCCGCGCCGAAGCCCAGTGCTGAACAGCAGCCCCATTCCGGGAATCGCGAACACGGTTTCGGTGATGATCGCCCCACCGAGCAGCGCGCCCACGTCGAAGGCGATCAGGGTGGTGATGGGGATGAGCACGTTGCGAAAGGCGTGGCGCACGATGACGGTGCGTTCCGGGAGCCCCTTGGCACGCGCGGTGCGGATGTAATCCTGGTTCAGCACCTCCAGCATCCCGGCCCGTGAATACCGGGTATAGCCGGCGAAGGAGATGAGCAGAAGCGTGATCGTCGGCAGCAGCAGGTGGGTGAAACTGTCGATCCCGCTGATCCAGAAATCTCCGCCCAGGTTCGGTGTGACCGAGCCGACCGTTGCGATCGGACGTCCGTTGATCTGGCTTTCCGCCAGGTAGGCGGGCCAGGACTGCATAAAGCGGTCGAGCAGAATGAGCGCCGCCGAGAGCACAGCCGTCAGCACGCCGACTCGCATGTTCTGTCCCCGGTCATAGCCGCCCACGAGATATCCGCTGAGCAGTCCGACCGCCACGGTGACGAGCCCGAGAATGGCGATCGTCCCAAAACTGGAGATATCAAGGAGCGGCTGCAAAGCGAAGTAGCAGATCACGGCAATCGCCGCGTTGATCCCCGCCGTCAGCACTGCCCGGCGTTGGCGGATGCCGGCCACGAGGGCGGCGACGCCCACAGCGATCGCCGCGACGAGCACGACCATGGCCACCGGCCCGATTCCCGGGGTCATGAACCATCCGGTGGCGGACATGAACCAGAGCAGCAGCGACGTGCTGGCGCCCGAGACCACAAACACCGCGAGGCGTTGCCGACGTGCTCCGCCGATGAGGGACTGCCAAATTGCTCCGACGACCACACCGATCCCGAGCGCCCAGAACGCCGATACCACCGGATCACGGAGGAAGTTGTTGAAGGAGATCGCGACGAACTCTTTGAGCAGCACCGCGACCAGGAACGCCGGGAGCGAGTAGAGAAAGAAGCTGATGAAGGTCATCGTGTTGTCGAGGCCGCTGTACTGACGCAGGGCGGTCACGATGCCGATCGTGATTCCAAAGATGATGGCAAGCAGTAGCGCCAGGGTGACGAGCTGCACCGTCGAACTCAAAGCATTCGGCAAGAGGTCGATGACCTGTGCGTTGGCGACTGTCGGCCCGAGATTGCACGCGTTGGCGAAGGGGATCAGACACCCGGCAACGCCGCCGAGCCACATGACCCATCGCAGCGGAGGCGGAACCTCAAGGTTGAGAAGCTGGATCCTGGCTGTGATCAGCTGATCTTTGTTGGCCGCGCTGCTGCTGCGCAGATCCTCGAGCGGATCGACAGAGAACGCCACAAGCATGTACATCAGAAACGATGCGGCAAGAAGAATGAGAATGGAGACGAGAACTCGTCTCAGAATGAAACTCGCCATTGATGGGTTACCTCACTGGAGCGGTGGGTGATCACTGCGGGGCGGTCTCTGCCCGCAGTCGCGAAAGCCGGTCCTCGCGCCCTAAGACGCGAGGACCGGCTGATGTCGCGATTACTTGATTGACCACTCCCAGAAGTTCCAGAACGGTCCGGTCTGGTTGCCCATGAACTTCACGCCGTCGATCTTGCTGCTGGTTCCGAAGATGCCGGGCAGCTGGAACAGCGGCAGTCCATACGCGTCGCCGAAGGTCTGCTTGTCGATCTGCAGCTGCAGGTCGAGAAGCTTGTCCTTGTCGAGAGTCGACTGAGTCTCGATGGCCAGGTCACCGGTTCCGGCGTAGTTGTTGTAGTTACCACCGCTGCCGACCGGTCCGAAGATCTGCGGGATACCGGAGGTTCCGGCACCGGGTGCGATCCAACCGAACAACACTGCATCGTACGAGCCGTCGCCGAGCTTCTTGCTCCAGTCCGGTGAACCGGCATCGACAATCTTGAAGCCGGCCTCGGTGGCCGAGGCGAGAATCGCCTGGTACTCGTCGACCCGGTTCGGGTTGGTGGTGTTGTACATCAGCTTGACCTCGGGGGTCTTGCCGGCCAGCAGCGCCTTGGCACCTTCGATGTCAACGTCGCCGTAGGCGCTGGATCCGTTGTTCTTGACGGTGTCTGCGTACTCGGCCTGGTTCGGCAGGAAGAGCTGCGAGTCGAGCACCTTCGCGTCGGGGTTGACCGGGGTCACGATCGCGTCGAGGATCTGCTGGCGCGGGATGGTCTTCAGGAACGCCTCGCGCACACTCTTGTCGGCGAAGACACCGTCGGTGCTGAAGGTCAGGTCGAGGTGGTCGTATGAGACCTGGTCGCCGGACAGGATCGTGGCGTTGGCGTTCTTGAGGGCCGCGAGAGTGTCCGCAGAGGCCTGCGGGTTGATGATGTCCACCTCGCCGTTCTGCAAGGCCGTCACCTGGGCGTTGGCGTCACCGATGATGCGCATGACGATCTTGTCGACCTTCGGTGTCAGGCCGGCCGCATAGTGCTCGTTGCGCGTCATGGTGAGCGACTGGCCAGGGGTCCAGGCAGACAGCACGAACGGTCCGCTGGCCACGAGCAGGTCGGGGTCGGTCGGGAACGCGGTGACGTCATAGCCGGTGTTGACGAAGTCAGCAGCCTTCTTGAAGTCGGCGTTCGGCGTGGCCGGTGCTGTCGGGTCACCCTTCGGCAAGCTCGCGATGAGCTTGGTCAGGTCGGCTGCCGAGGCGAGTCCGGCCTTCTTGGCCACGATGTGGGCCGGCTGGGCGATCGGGTTGACCAGCTCCCAGTCGACGTAAGGCTTGGAATAGACCAGTTCGATCGACTCGTTGTCGTCGCCCACCGTCGGGTAGGCAGTGGTGTCGACGCCGGCCGTGCTGGCGGCGATCGAGAAGTATTGGTTGCCGCTGGAGACCTCGCCGCTGGCGGGGTCGATGGTGGCGTCGTCGTAGTAGCCAGACGCGATCGCCCAGGCCAACACCATGTCGTCGGCCGTGATCGGCTCGCCGTCAGACCACTTCAAATCTTTATTGAGGGTGTACTTGACCGTCAACGGGTCGTCAGAGGTCTTCTCCATCGTGCCGAACTTGTCGTCGTGAACGATCTTGAATTCGTTGTCGATGTACTGGAACCCGGTGCCGTACGAACCGTTCAGGTATCCGACCTGGCCGTTCGTGTCGAGGTTGCCCTGGGGGGTCTGCGAGTTCAGCGATGTGAACTCATTGACGACAGCGACTGTCGCCGTTCCCCCTGCTGCAGCCGTCGGCTCGGTCTTTGGTGCGGTAGTGCAGCCGGACAGCGAGAGTGCTGCTACCCCGGCGATGGCGATCGCAGTGACCGCCAAACGAGCCTTTCCCATAATGCGCACAGTTCCTCCTCGTAAGAGAGCGTGACGCCAGGCGCAACGAGTGCACCTGGCGTTCGATTACAGATGACCCTAGTTTCAACGGCGCGAAATTGACCCCAACCGGGGGCCAATCGTTACCAAGCAGTGACGTGGACGCCGCATTGTTGCGCCTCTTCGACAAAAGAAGCAACAAACGGCCACCTGGTTACGGTGAAACGCTACAAAGCGCCCAAGTCTGTGGTAAAAGGCACCGCGCCGTCCCCCTCAACGCCGCTGGGCGGCACCACGATGTGGTGCCGCCCAGCGGTTTCAGATGACTCTTTTGAGCGCGGCTTAGCGCCCGAACTCGAAGTTGCCACCGGGGATGGCGGCGAGGAGTTCCTGCGTGTAGATCTGCTGCGGGTTGTCGAAGACCTCGTCGGTCGTCGCCGCCTCGATGATCGAGCCCTTCTTCATCACGCAGACGTTGTCTGCGATCAACCGCACGACCGCGAGGTCGTGGGTGATGAAGAGGTAGGTAAGACCGAGTTCGCTCTGCAGTTCGGTGAGCAGGTTCAGAACCTGACCCTGCACCAACACATCGAGCGCCGAAACCGCCTCGTCCAGCACGAGCACGTCGGGCTTCAACGCCAGGGCGCGCGCCACGGCGATGCGCTGACGCTGCCCGCCAGACAACTCGCTCGGGTAGCGGTACCGGGTGGATGCCGGCAATGACACCTGGTCGAGCAACTCGAGTACGCGCGCCTGGCGTTCCTTCGCCGTGCCGACGCGGTGCGCCAGCAGCGGTTCAGCAATGGTGTTTCCCACGTTGTACTGCGGGTCAAGTGAGCCGTACGGGTCTTGGAAGACCGGCTGCACGCGACGACGGAACTTCAGCAGGTCTGCACCCTTGAGCCCGGCGACATCCTGACCGTCGAATTCGATGCGGCCGCTGGTGACGCTCTCCAGCTGCAGAATCATCTTCGCGACCGTGGACTTGCCCGACCCGGATTCGCCGACGATAGCCGTCGTGGTGCCGCGCTGAATGCCGAACGAGACATCGTCGACCGCCTGCAGCTCCTTGTATTTGAATCCCTGCTGGCGAATGCGGTAGGTCTTGGAGACCGACTGCACCGAGATCAGGTCGGCTGCAGGGGCCGACTCCTCGCGCGAGGCCGCGCGAGCGATCAAGGTCTCGTCGAGTGAGCCTTCACCGAAGATGGCCGGGTCGATGGCGCCAGCGCTCTTCGCCGTCTGGATGCGACGCGAGGCCAGGCTCGGTGCCGCAGAAACCAGCCGCTGAGTGTACGGATGCTTCGGGTTGGCCAGGATCTCCTGTGACGGTCCCGACTCGACGACCTTGCCCTTGTACATCACCACGAGCTGTTCGGCACGTTCCGCGGCCAGGCCGAGGTCGTGCGTGATGAACAGCACCGAGGTGCCGTAGTCGCGGGTGAGGGTGCCCAAGTGATCGAGGATCTGCCGCTGCACTGTGACGTCGAGCGCGCTCGTCGGCTCGTCGGCGATGAGCAGCTTCGGACGCGAAGACAGGCCGATCCCGATCAGCACCCGCTGGCGCATGCCGCCGGAGAACTGGTGCGGGTACTGCTTGAGTCGTTCGGCAGCATCGCTGAGGCCGGCCTCCTGCAGAACCTGAATGGCGCGCAGACGCACATCCTTGCCCTGGGCGACGTTGTTTGCCCTGATCGCCTCTTCAACCTGGAAGCCAATGTTCCAGACCGGGTTGAGATTCGACATCGGGTCCTGCGGCACGTAGCCGATCAGGCGACCACGCACATCCTGAATCTCTTTCGGAGACAGTTTGGTCAGGTCGCGACCTTCGAAGAGAATCTGACCGCCGGTCACCTGCCCGGTGCCGGGAAGCAGGTCGATGATCGACTGTGCGGTCGTTGACTTGCCAGAGCCCGACTCCCCCACGATGGCGAGCGTCTGACCGGCGTAGAGAGTGATGTCGACACCGCGCACGGCGGGCACCAGCCCACGCTGCGTGCGGAAGCCGACCTCAAGGTTGCGGATCTGCAGGAGAGGTGAGTTCGAGGTGTCAATTTCTTGACCCTTGGTTTCGTTGAGCAGAAGTGTCATCGTCGGGCCCTCGCCGCCGGGTCAAGAGCGTCGCGAACCACGTCGCCCAACATCAGAAATGAAAGCACTGTGATCGACAGCGCCGCAGACGGGTAGAGCAGGATCTGCGGGTTCGTGCGAATCGATGTCTGTGCCTGAGAAATGTCGTTGCCCCAGGACATGACACTCCCCGGCAATCCGATGCCCAGGAACGACAGGGTCGCCTCGGCGACGATGAACGTTCCGAGCGAGATGGTCGCGACCACGATCACCGGGGCGATCGAGTTCGGAACCACGTGCCTGAGGAGGATACGGAACTTTGACACCCCGAGGGCTGTCGAGGCCATCACGTAGTCGGAGTTGCGTGCGCTCAAGACCGCTCCACGCATGATGCGAGCGATCTGCGGCCAAGCGAAGACCGCCAACACCAACGCCACGGTGACCGGCGTGCGCTCCGGCAGCACCGACATCAGAACGATCGCACCGAGCACGGTGGGGATCGCGAAGAAGATGTCGCCGATGCGCGAGACGAACGTGTCAAGGAACCCGCCGTAGAACCCGGCCAGTGCTCCGACGATCACACCGGTGATCGTCACGAGCAGCGTGGCCAGCACACCGACAATGACCGAGGCCTGAGCCCCAAAGATGATCCGCGAGTAGACGTCACAACCCTGGCGGGTGAATCCGAGCGGATGCCCGGCCTCCGGCCCCCCGTTGCTGTTGGCCAGCTGGCAGCTGGTCGGCGAGACCTGGGCGAACAGCCCGGGGAACGCGGCCACGACCAGGATCAAAACGATCAGGGCCGACGAGATCCAGAAGGAGGGACGCCGACGCATCGAATCCCAGGCATCCGCCCAGGTGCTGCGGGCTTTCTCGGAATCGTCAAGACGGTCGATCGGAGCGATCGGCGTGTCTTCGAGTGGCGCGACGTAGTGTTCCTGGGATCGGTAGTTTCTATTTTGCATAGCGGATCCTTGGGTCAAGCAGTGCGTAGAGCAGGTCGACGAGCAGGTTCGCCACGACGAAGATGATGACCATCACCGCAATGAACGACACAACCGTCGGGCCTTCGCCGAGCTTCACTGCTCGGAAGACGGTGCCGCCCACTCCGTTGATATTGAAGATTCCCTCTGTCACGATCGCACCGACCATCAGCGAACCCAGGTCAACACCCAAGAACGTCACGACGGGTACGAGCGAGTTGCGCAACACGTGCACGGTCACCACGCGGGGGCGGGAGAGGCCCTTCGCCGTTGCGGTGCGCACGAAGTCGGCGTTGAGGTTGTCAGACACACTCGCGCGGGTGAGCCGCACGATGTAGGCGAACGAGACGGATGCGAGCACGATGGCCGGCAGGATGAGCTCGCTGTATGGCGCATCACCACTGACTGTCGTTCTGGCCCAGCCGAGCTGAATGCCGAAAACGAATTGCAGCACGAAACCGATGACGAACGTCGGCACCGAGATGAGCAGCAGGCTGACGACGAGCGCACTCGCATCGAACCATTTGCCCTTGCGGAGACCGGCGATCAGACCGATGGTGATGCCGGCTACTGCCTCGAAGAACAGGGCAAGAGTCGCAAGTCGCAGCGTAATCGGGAAGGCCGAAGCCATCACGTCGGAGACTGCGCGGCCGGAATACGTGGTTCCGAGGTCGCCCTGGAAGAACCCGCCGATGTACAGCAGGTACTGAACGATGAACGGCTTGTCGAGGTTGTACTGGGCCCTGATCGATTCGATCACATTGGGGGCCGGGGGGTGGTCGCCGTAGAGCGCGGCGATCGGGTCGCCCGGCAGCGAGAACACCATGAAGTAGATCAGGAAAGTCGCGCCGAAGAAGACGGGAATCATCTGGAGAATACGTTTGCCGGTGTACCACAGCATCAGCATCCTCCGTAGTTTGGAAGGAGCATAGAGGTCACAATCGCTGAATGAGACAGGTCAGCCTGCTGTCCGGGAGCGCGAACGCCCCGGACAGCAGGACTAACTCAGAATCGGGTTAGTAGGAAGGACTAGCCCTTGGTGATCTCGCTGTACATCGGCACGGAGTCCCAGCCGAATACAACGTTGCTGACGGTGTCAGCCCAGACGCCGACAGCGTTGGCGTTCCACAGGGGAACCGTCGCCAGGTCGCTCAGCAGAACTTCCTGTGCAGCCTGGAACTTCTTGTTCGCATCCTCGGGCGTGGGGGCGGCGAGGCCGTCCTTCAGCAGCTGGTCGAACTCGGGGTTGCTGTAGCCCTCGTAGTTGTTGCCTGCACCCGTCGGGTACAGCGGCGAGAGGAAGTTCGAGACCGACGGGAAGTCACCCTGCCATCCGGAACGCACGGCGCCGGTCAACTTCTGCTGCTCACGGTCATCGAGCGAGGCGGCAAAGGTCGGGTACGGCTTGCCGACGGCCTTGATGCCCAGCGTGTTGACGATGCTGTTTGCCACAGCGTCGACCCAGGCCTGGTGTCCGCCATCGGAGTTGTACGCGATGTCAAACGTGCCGGTGTACGGGGAGATGGCGTCGGCCTCTGCCCACAGCTTCTTTGACTCGGTCGGGTTGAACTTCAGAACCTCAGCACCCTTGAGCTTGTCGGAGTGACCGGGGATCACCGGGGAGGTGAAGTCGGTCGCCGGGGTGCGGGTGCCCTGGAAGATGACCTTGGTGATCTCGTCGCGGTTGATCGACATCGAGATGGCGTGACGGCGGAGCTTTCCTTCTTCACCGCTGAAGTGCTCGATGTAGCCCGGGATGTTCATCGCCTGGAAGATGGCGGCCGGCTGGTTGACCGTACGGTCACCGAACTCTGCCTGGTAGGTCTCGAACGCGGAGTCCGGAACCGTGTCAAGCACGTCAAGGTTTCCACCCTGAACGTCGGCGTAGGCCGGGTCCAGCGTGCCGTAGAAGATGATGCTCAAGCCACCGTTTTTCGGCTTGCGCACACCGTCGTACTTCGGGTTCGTGACGAGGTCGACCTTCTCGTTGTGAACCCAAGCCTTGTCGGAGGCCAGCATGTACGGGCCGTTGCCGATCGGGTTCTCGCCGAACGCCTTCATGTCGGCGAGGCCGGCCTTCGGGATCGGCATGAAGGCCGAGTAGCCGAGGGTCAGCGGGAAGTCAGCCTGAGGGGAGACGAGGTCGACGGTGAACGTCGTGTCGTCGACAACCTTGAGGCCGGTCAGTGCCGAGTCTGCCTCAGCTGAGTAGCCGACGACGTTCTCGAAGAAACCTGAAGCGCCCTGGGCGTTGCTCGCCAGTGCTGCGTAGTTCCAGGCATCGACGAACGAGTTCGAGTCGACGGGCTCGTCGTTGGTGAAGGTCCAGCCGTCATTCAGAGTGACGGTCCAGTGCTGAGAGTCGTCGGACTCGATCGACTTTGCGACCTCGTTGACGATCTCACCCTTGCTGTCGTATGCCACCAGTCCGGCGAAGATCGACGTGACGATCTTGCCGCCACCCGTCTCGGTGGTGTTGGCGGGGAGCAGCGGGTTCTGCGGCTCCGAGCCGTTGGTGGTCACGATAGCGGTGGCGTCACCGGCAGATGCCGGCTTCTTCTCGCCGCTGGCGCAACCGGTGAGCGCGAGCGCTCCTGCCGTGGCCAGAGCGATGGCGACAATGCCAAGTCTCCTGTTTTTCAAAATTCCTCCAGTGCAAAAGTGTGCGCGGGGGCGTCGCTTGTGGCAAAGCTCCCACGCTTGATAGTTCGAACCCTCAATGAGGGCGACCCAAAAGAGGGCGACCTGAAAGAGGGCGACCTAAAAGGGGGATGGTTAATGACCCTAAAGATCGCTCAGCCGATTTCCAAACTGAGAGAGAAGTTGTTACCCGCTGGCAACGATTTCGCAGGTTTCGTGCAGCTATTCCACCAAAATCACGATCTGATGCGGCTAAACGCAACGATATGCAGTAAGACCTTGTGACTTACCGCACGTTCGGTCTGAATCGTCGTCAACGGGCGGGCGCGTTGATAGCGTCGGAGGTATGGAAATCGCCGCCCCCACGTCGCTCGGGTTGGGGCGTCTGACCGTTGATCTCGCATCCGATGCCTCGGCCGTACTGTGGCTGGGTCATGGCGCCGGCGGCGGAATTAACGCGCGCGACCTGACCGCTGTGGCAGCAGAACTCCCCCGGCATGGCATCACCGTCGTGCGGCACGAGCAGCCCTGGCGGGTCGCAGGCAAGAAGGTGGCGCCGCGTCCGGCGGCGCTCGATGTCGCCTGGCTCGAGACTGCTCCGCTGGTCGCCGAGCTCGCAGGCGGACTCCCCCTGCTCGTCGGTGGTCGCAGCGCCGGTGCCCGGGTGGCCTGCAGAACAGCG
The DNA here is from genome assembly GCF_039538945.1 of Glaciibacter kafniensis. Taxonomy (NCBI): domain Bacteria; kingdom Bacillati; phylum Actinomycetota; class Actinomycetes; order Micrococcales; family Microbacteriaceae; genus Glaciibacter; species Glaciibacter kafniensis. The sequence goes on from NZ_BAABCN010000002.1 coordinate 1,473,900, forward strand.
GATGCCGTGGGCGCGGTCGCCGTCGTCTGCCTCTCCTTTCCGTTGCATCCTCCTGGCAAACCCGAGAAGTCGCGGCTGGATGAGCTTCTCCTTCCTGCTGTTCCGGTGCTCGTCATGCAGGGCGACCGGGACACGTTCGGCGATGCCGAGCTGGTCACGGCGGAGCTGGTCAAGTCGGAGACTGCCGGCCGGGAAGGCATCCGCGTGGTGGCCGTGCCAGGAGCCGATCACTCGATGGCCGTGCTGAAGTCGTCACCGATCGACGCCGACGGAGTGGCAGCACTCGTGGTCGAGTCGGTGCTGGGGTTTATTCGCTCAGTGGCGTGACCGCAGATATGACGCGAGAGGTGCGAAACTGACCTTCGTGACTTTCGCGCCCGAACTGAACAAGACCCGGCTTCGCTTCGAAGTGATCATCGTGCTCGGGCTGTCGCTCGGCGCTTCGGCGGTGTATTCGATCGTCTCGATCATCGCGCGGCTGACCGCCGCGACTCCGCTTTCGCAGCAGTCGGCGACACTGAACGCGTCGCAGTCACCACGGGAGTGGCTCGACTTCACCTACCAATTCCTTGCCATCTTCTTCGACCTGTTCGCTGTCGCCTTGGTGCTCTATTTGCTCTGGCTGCCCGGAAAAAGCGCATTTCGCCAGATCGGTTTCGACTTCACCCAGCCGGGGAAAGACCTGCTCGGCGGGCTGTCCCTGCTGCTCGTCATCGGCATCCCTGGTCTTGCGCTCTACCTCGCCGGTCGCGCTCTCGGCTTTACCGTCGCGGTGGTGCCTGCCCCGCTCGACACGTTTTGGTGGACGATTCCGATTCTGATTTTCTCGGCCCTGCGCTCGGCTCTGACCGAGGAGCTGATCGTGGTGGGTTATCTCTTCACCCGGCTGAAAGAGCTCGGCTGGTCGAAGTGGACGATCATTTTGTCGTCAGCGACATTGCGCGGCAGCTACCACCTCTACCAGGGCATCGGTCCATTCTTCGGAAACGTCGCGATGGGCGTCGTCTTCGGCTGGTTCTACACCCGTTGGGGACGCACGATGCCGCTGGTGATCGCGCACTGGATCATCGACATCGTCTCGTTCGTGGGCTATCCCCTGGCGCTGATGTGGTGGCCTGGCCTCCTCGCGCCGACTCCGACCCCATCCCCGACCCCGACGAACTAGCTCTCACCGCGCCTCACGCGAGCCGCCCTCCACACGAGCCGCCCTCCACACGCGGCCAGTCACATCCCCATTCGACGGAGATATGTCCCGCTTCCGGCCGAATCGGGCCGATAACGGCCGAATCGGTGAAAATCTCCGTCGAATGGGTGGTCTCGAGACACACAGCTTCGCTCGCTCGAGCTCGACCAACGAGATTGCCGGGACGCAAGAACCGGAGCCGCAACCGCCCTCAGATGAGAAAGCAGTTGCGACTCCGGTCAGGATGCGCAGGCGCAGGTTCTGCGGCGCAGGTTTACTCGAACGCCTCGGGCGGCGGGCACGCGCAGACCAGGTTGCGGTCTCCGTAGGCCTGGTCGATGCGACGCACCGGCGGCCAGTACTTGTTGCGCACCAGGGTGTGCACCGGGTAGACGGCGACGGCGCGCTCGTACGGGTGCTCCCACTCCCCCTCGATCACGGACTGCGCCGTGTGCGGCGCGTTGCGCAGCGGGTTGTCGTCGGCCGGCCAGACTCCAGCAGCCACGGCATCCGCTTCGGCCTTGATCGCGATCATCGCTTCGATGAACCGGTCGATCTCGCCGAGGTCTTCGCTCTCGGTGGGCTCTACCATCAGGGTTCCGGCAACGGGGAAGCTCATGGTCGGCGAGTGGAATCCGTAGTCGATGAGGCGCTTGGCCACGTCGTCGACGGTCACGCCGGTGGCTTCGGTCAGCGGGCGCACATCGAGAATGCACTCGTGCGCAACCAGGCCGTTGTCGCCGGAGTAGAGCACCGGAAAGTGGCCCTCGAGACGCTTGGCCACATAGTTCGCGGCGAGAACCGCGGCACCGGTGGCCTGCTTGAGACCCTCGGCACCCATCATGCGCACGTAGGCCCAGGAGATGGGCAGGATGCTCGGGCTGCCGTAGGGCGCGGCCGAAACCGGTCCGCCGCGGTGCTCGATCGTCGTACCAGCAGCATCCGTCGCGGCATCCGCTGAGCCGGCGACGAGGTAGTGATCGCTCGACTGTGCGAGCGGGTGCCCGGGCAGGAACGGGGCGAGGTGTGCCTTGGCGGCGACGGGACCGACACCGGGGCCACCGCCACCGTGCGGGATGCAGAACGTCTTGTGCAGGTTGAGGTGCGAGACGTCGCCGCCGAAGTCGCCGAAACGGGCGAAGCCGAGCAGGGCGTTGAGGTTGGCGCCGTCAACGTAGACCTGACCGCCCGCCGCGTGCACGGCGTCGGTGATCGCGGTGACCTCGTGCTCGTAGACGCCGTGCGTCGACGGGTAGGTGATCATCAGCGCGGCGAGGTTGTCGGCGTGCTCCGCGATCTTCGCGCGCAGGTCGGTGAGATCGACGTTGCCGAGCTCATCGCAGGCCACGACGACGACCTTCATGCCGGCCAGAACAGCGGATGCCGCGTTCGTGCCGTGCGCACTCGACGGAATCAGGCAGACGGTGCGCTGGGTGTCGCCGTTGGAGAGGTGGAAGCCACGGATGGCCAGCAGTCCGGCGAGCTCTCCCTGGCTGCCGGCGTTCGGCTGCAGCGAGACCGAGTGGTAGCCGGTGACGTCGGTGAGCCAGGTTTCGAGCTGATTGACGAGCTCGAGGTAGCCCTCGACGTCGGCGCGCGGCGCGAACGGGTGCACCCCGGCGAACTCGGGCCAGGTGACGGCCTCCATCTCTGTGGCGGCGTTGAGCTTCATGGTGCAGGAGCCCAGTGGGATCATGCCGCGGTCGAGCGCGTAGTCGTAGTCGGCGAGACGCTTGAGGTAGCGCATCATGCTCGTCTCGGAGCGGTGCGTGTTGAACACCGCGTGGGTGAGGTACTCGCTCGTGCGGGCGAGCTCGGCCGGCAGACCGGACACGACGGCGGTGAGCTCGACGTGACCGAAGGCATCCCTGGCACCGAACGCGCCGAGAACGAGACTCACGTCGGCGATGGTCGTCGTCTCGTCGACGGCGATGCTGATCGTGTCGGCGTCGACCTTGTGCAGGTTGACGCCGGACTCGGCGGCCCGGGCGACGATGTCGGCGGCGCTGCCGGCCGCCGTCACACGCACGGTGTCGAAGAAGGTGTCGTTGATGACGGTCACTCCAGCGGTGCCGAGGGCGGCGACCAGCTGGCCGGCTCGCTCGTGCACGCGCTCGGCGATCGCCTTGAGGCCCGACGGGCCGTGGTAGACGGCGTACATGCCGGCCATGACGGCCAGCAGCACCTGGGCGGTGCAGATGTTCGAGGTGGCCTTGTCACGACGGATGTGCTGCTCACGCACCTGCAGCGACAGGCGGTAGGCAGGGTGACCGGCGGCGTCGACGCTCACGCCGACGAGGCGACCGGGAAGCTGACGCTCCAAGCCCGTGCGCACGGCCATGTAGCCGGCGTGCGGGCCGCCGAAGCCCATCGGAACACCGAAACGCTGGCTCGTGCCGACAGCGACATCCGCACCCAGCTCACCGGGCGAGGTGATCAGGGTGAGGGCGAGCAGGTCGGCGGCGACGACGGCGAGGGCGCCCTGCGCCTTCGACGCGGCGATGACGGCGGCCGGGTTCCAGACGCGGCCCGACGCACCGGGGTACTGCACGAAGATGCCGAAGTGGTCGCCGAGGATCTCGGCGGTGGTCGACTCGTCGAGCGCGACCTCGACGAGCTCGATGCCGACGGCATCCGCCCGGTTGGCCAGCAACGCCTTGGTCTGCGGCAGCGCGTCGGCGTCGACGATGAATCGGTGCGAGAGCGACTTCGAGGCACGACGCGTGAGCAGCATGCCCTCGACGACGGCGGTCGACTCGTCGAGCATCGACGCGTTGGCCGTGTTCAAGCCGGTCAGGTCGGCGATCATCGTCTGAAAGTTGATCAGCGCTTCCAGGCGTCCCTGCGAGATCTCGGGCTGGTAGGGCGTGTACGCCGTGTACCAGCTCGGGTTCTCGAGCACATTGCGCTTGATCACGGCGGGAGTGATCGTGTCGTAATAGCCGAGACCGATCATCGATCGCTTGACGGTGTTGCGGCCGGCCAGAGCGCGCAGCTCAGTGATGGCTTCCCGTTCCGTCGCAGCGGGCGGCAAGGCGCTGTCGCCCTCCACGCGGAAGGCATCGACGTGAATCGACGCCGGAACTGCCGCGTTGACGAGCGACTCAACCGAGTCGTAGCCGAGCGTGGCAAGCATGTGTGACTGGGCGGCGGCATCCGTGCCGATGTGGCGTGCGGCGAATTCTGCGGGTGAGAATTCTGGAGTTGAAACTGCCGAAGTGGGGAGAGCCTGTGACATTGAGTGAAAACCTGCGCGTTCTGGTTGGCCGGTGGTGTCTATCTGCGGGGTGGGAGGACTACTCGCCGACGAGGGCGGAGTACTCGGCGTAGCTGAGCAGCGTCGGCAGCTCGGTGAAGGAGACCTTGATCAACCAGCCGGCGCCGAACGGGTCGCTATTTACGAGCTCTGGGCTGTCGACGACGGCGTCGTTGATCTCGGTGACGGTGCCGTTGACCGGGGCGAAGAGCTCGCCGACCGACTTGGTCGACTCGATCTCGCCGACGACGGTGCCGGATGCGACATCGGAGCCGACCGCAGGAAGCTCAACGAAGACGACATCGCCGAGCTTCTCCGCCGCGTAGGCGGTGATGCCGACGGTCGCGACGTCGCCGGAGATGTCGAGCCACTCGTGCTCTGCGGTGTACTGGAATTCTGTCTTGTCTGCCATGGGGTGTCCTTTCGAAAGCGGATGGAGGGGTGCTGATGATGCCAGGTTCTTCTGGCGCCGATGCTACTTCTGGCGCTTGTAAAACGGGAGCTGCGTGACAGTGGCGGGAATGCGAGTGCCGCGCACGTCAACGTAAACCTGGGTGTCGGGGCGGGCAAGCGCCGGCGCGACGTAGGCCATCGCGATCGGATGTCCGAGCGTCGGCGACAGCGCGCCGCTTGTGATCATGCCGGCCGGCTCCGTCGCATCCGCGCTGGCGAAGATCGCGTAGTCGGCACGGCCGGCACGCTTGCCCTCTGCCACAAGGCCGACGAGCACGCGCGCTTCGGCGCTCGGGCCTTCTTCGCTCGCGGCACGGCCGATGAAGTCGGTCTCCTTGGCCAGGTTCACCACGCGGCCGAGGCCGGCCTGAGCCGGGAAGGTCTTGGTGTTGAGCTCATGCCCGTAGAGCGGCATGCCGGCCTCGAGGCGCAGCGTGTCGCGGCTGGCGAGTCCGGCCGGAACCAGGCCGTGTGCCTCGCCGGCCGCGGCGAGCGCCTGCCAGAGCGCCAGGGCGTGAGGCACATCGATGTACAGCTCGAAGCCATCTTCACCGGTGTAGCCGGTGCGCGCGATCAGCACCGGGATGTCGGTGAACGCGCCACGCATGGCCCGGTAGTACTTGAGCGGCTCGAGGTCGCCGTCGACGGTGAAGCCCGCGGTCGCCTGCAGGATGGCGAGGGCGTTCGGGCCCTGCACGGCGATCAGTGCGACGTCGTCGCTCGTGTCAGTGACGCTCACGTCGAAGCGGGCGGAGCGGGCAGTGAACGCCTCGACGGCCGGGAACCTGTTTCCGGCATTGGCGACGACGAGGTAGTCGGTCTCCCCCGTGCGGTACACGACGACATCGTCGATGATTCCGCCGGCCTCGTTCAACAGCAGGCTGTACTTGGCCTGGAGCGGTTCGATCGCCGAGAGTTTGCCGGCCAGCGCGAAGTCGAGGTAGGCACCGGCATCCGGCCCCGACACCTCGATCTCCGCCATGTGCGACAGGTCGAACAGGCCGGCCGCTGTACGCACGGCGTGGTGCTCGGCGAGGTCGCTCGAATAGCGCACCGGCATCTGCCAGCCGGCGAAATCGGTGAAGCTGGCACCGGCGTCGACGTGAGCCTGGTGAAGCGGGGAAAAGCGTTCTACTGGCTGGTTTTCTGATGCAGAGGTCATGAGTTCTCCGGTCGTCACCATCCGTGAGGGATGGCAAGAGTCGCAGGGTTCGGTTGAACCCCGTGGGAACTCCCCCTCTGTCGTCGGGCCTGAGAGCTTCGTCGTGCACCTGTGTGGGGGTGGGCGACTTTCACCTTGGGCGAGCTGCCGTTGTCGCAGCTTCTTTTCAGAGTGGCCAGTTCGATGCGGTACGCGTACCTGAGAGATTGTCGGGGAGGATTGCTCCTTCGGTGTTCGCTCGTCTTGCGACGTCGAATTCTCCCGCATCGACCGTAATGGCCAGTTGTTCAGTTATAGGTACAGCCAGTTATAGGTGCAGCCGGTTATAGGTGCAGCCGGTTGTGGGCACTGCCTGTTGCGGTGATGCGAAAAACGGTGCGATCACAGCCTAGCGGGAGTTGCGTGACTCTCCCTCGGTGGAACCGGCTGAAACGGAGGATGACTCTGCGTGTTCCGCAGAGCCATCCTCCTCCATCCCCTAGCTGACCGTCAGTACGGTCTTGCCGAGGAGCGTGCCGTTGGCCGCGTCGTCGTGAACGGCGCGCAGCTGCTGCAGCGGACGGCGGTCGACGATGTTGAGTGTGATCCGGCCCTGATCCAGGCGCGACACCAGGTCTGCCAGGTGGGAACCGTTTGGCGTCACCCAGACACTCGCCGTGCGCACGGCGCGCTCGTCGTCGGCCGGTACGGCCCCAGCGGAGCTGACAGCAATACCGCCGTCGGCGACGTAGGCCGTCAGCTTCGCCAGACCTGCCGGGTCGAGACGCACGTGGTTGATCACGACGTCGAATGGCCCGCCAACGGCCGATGGGCCCGCGTCGAGATCCAGCGGGCCGACAACCGTGGAGGCGCCGTGCTCGAGCAGCCGGGTGGCATGCTGCGGCCCGTCGACGGCGGTCACCGTCGCACCGGCGTCGGCGGCGAGTTGCACGACGATGCTGCCCACTGCGCCACCCGCGCCGTTGACCAGCACGCTCTGCCCGGCCTGGATATCGGCCAGCTCAATGGCGGCCTGCCGGGCCGCCAGCCCGGTCAGCGGCAGTGCCGCGGCATCGGCCAACGGCAGTGTGCGGGGTGCAGCGGCGACGAATTCGGCTGCGATGACCGCGTACTCCGCAGATCCGCCGTGCTCGTTCAACGGGAACATCCCAATGACGAGGTCGTCAATCTGGAGCCCGGTGACGCCCTCACCCAGTTCGACGATCGTGCCGGCAACATCCAGGCCTGGCGTGATCGGCAACGGGGTCGGGATTGCTTCCGCGAGCACGCCCAGACGAATGTGATCGTCGACCGGGTTGAACGAGGTGGCGGCGACCTTCACCAGCACCTGACCGGGGCCGGGAACGGGGAGTTCCACCTCCTCTGCACGCAAAACCTCGGTGCCGCCGAACTGGTGATAGCGAATTGCCTTCACAGAACTCTCCTCATGCTGTTTGTTGTGAGCGGTCCTGCGGTAATGAGGACCGGATGCCGCACTGGGACTTGCCTAGGCAACTGAGAAGACTCTGCCTGACTTGCCTCGGCAAGTCAAACCGGAGCAACCACGGGTATGCTTTCGTGTCATGACCAATTCGCCCCGATGGCTCGACGAGCACCAGCAGGCGGTGTGGCAAGACCTGCTCACCATCGTGATCGCGCTGCCGACGCTGCTCGATCGGCAGCTGGAACGCGACGCCGAGACGACGAACTTCGAATACAGCGTTCTCGCCCGTCTCTCTATGGCCCCGGACCTCACCATCCGCCTCAGCGACCTGGCTGCTCAATGCGATAGCAGCCTGCCCCGGCTATCGAAGGTCATGGTCCGCTTCGAGCAACGAGACTGGGTCACCCGTCGCCCCGATCCGGACAACGGGCGATACACACTCGCCACGCTGACCGAAACCGGAATGCAGAAAGTCGTCGAGAGCGCCCCAGGTCATGTGAATCGTGTGCGGGAGCTCGTGTTCGACCCGCTCAACGCGACTCAGCAACGCAACCTTGGAATTGCGCTCTCCCGCATCGCCGGGACGGTCCGCGAACAACTCGACACCCGCACGTGATGCTGGTTCCGCGATAGCACCCACGCGGCATCCGCCTCGGAGGACTCACCTATCTAGCGAGTGGGCAACTCAGCTAGATGGGGTGCCCCTCGACGTGGGCCTTCAACGACTTCATCGTGCGCTCGCTTTCAGCGGCCGCCATCCGCAGAAGGATCGGCTGCACGATATGGAGCATCCCGTGGGTCGTCAGCTCGCCGACCCGGGTGAGGTGCGTGCCTGTTCCGGCGGCACTCACCTCGTAGCGGATGAGCGCATCCAGGCTGCCGGACGGCTTTCTCTGGTGAAACTGCAGCGCGTGATCGGGCACGTCTTCGACGACCTCGCCACGCATCCGACCGACCATGGTCGAGTCTTCGTAGCTGAGCGATTTCCCGGACTGCGGCGTTCGCATCTTCGTTCCGCGGTACACCGTTGAGTGCCTGAGCCAGGTCGGGTAGGCGTCAAGGGCTCGGAGGGCCGCGTAGACCTGCTGAGTCGATGCGTCGATGTCGATGGTGTTCGTGATCCGAACCATGGCACCGGTTTACACCCCGCCGTGAACCCGCACCAGCCCCGGCTGCGCCGAATATATCGACGCACTCACAATGTCGATCCTCCGGTCCGAGAGCCGGGAAGCAGACAGTCCCGCCTAGAAGCCTCGTCCGCCGGGGTTGCTACGTCGATATCTACTGGCCGTGAAACCGAGGGCGTCGCGGAATTCGTTGGCGAGGTGTGCGTGATCGGCGTATCCGAGCTCCGACGCGATAGCGGCGACGGATGTGCCGGGTTCGGTGCGCAGCAGTTCCGCTGCCTCTTGGAGCCGACGTCGGCGGATCAAAGTAAGGGGTGGCAGCCCGAAATAGCGCTCGGCCAGTCGTTGAACTGTTCGCACTGACATGCTGAGTCGGTCGGCAATGTGTTCGACGCGGGTGATTGACGGATCGGTGTCGATCAGGTCTGCCATGGCGTTGCCGATGGAGCCCGAGGGCGTTGGCGCGCCGATGTTTTCGACGATCCACGCGCTGAATGCGGAGACAGCCTCGCCGCGATATGTCTCACCATCGCGGTCAGCGGTCATTGCCGCCGTGACCGCCACGCGCAGATCTGGTGCGTTGAACTCTGCAGTGGTGTCGCGCACCTCACTCGGTCTCGCAACGAAGTACGGCACAGCGGCGGGGCGCAGGAGTGCGCCAACTGCCCATCCCCGACCCTCAAGGTCTCGAAACGATCGCTGTGTCGGAGGACCGGAGAATCCGACGAATCCCGGATCAACAACCAGGTTGCACGCCGCAAACGGGAGTAATTCTTGCCGTGAAACGCGCCCGGGCGCGATGTCCCATTCGGGGATCCAGAACCAGCGCACGAGGCCCGAAATCTCTGCGGGCGCGGCGAGACGGTGCAGCGTTGGCAAGCGTGCCGGGTACAGCGTCCCGCGCGATTCATTCTCCACACTGGTCTCCAGATGTCACGCGAATGCTGTCGTGAATCATCAAGCCAAGCCTCTCATCGGTTTCTAGATTGGCTTCATGACTGAACACGATATTCACACAGTAGCTGCGCACGGCGAGCACACCACCCGCGGCGTCCCGAACGGGGCATCCAGCTTGACACCGTTCTTGACGCTCCCTCGGGCCAAAGAGGCGGTCGAGTTCTACCGCGACGTGTTCGGAGCGCGAGTTGTAGACGTGGTTGAAATGGGTGACAGCGTCGTCCACGCCGAACTCGATTTCGGCAACGGTCGATTACAGCTTGGCGAACCGAACGGCGCCTACGGTTTGGTTCCTGCGCCCGCCGGTGAAGGCGACTGCTACTCCCTTGGCCTGTATCGCGAGGATGCGGATGCCGTGGTGCGACGAGCGGAAGCCGCCGGCGCAATCATCCGTGAACCGCTGAGCACATTCGTGTCCGGAGACCGGTTTGCCAGGATCCGTGATCCTTTTGGAGTCCGATGGTCGATCATGACCCGGGTTGAAGACATCTCCGAAGAGGAGAGCACACGTCGAGTCTCAGCATGGGCAGAGACTCAAAATCCGCCGAACAACTAACCATTTCGCCCGTGGTGCCCGCGGGTCAGCCGGAACGGGATGCTTTCCTGGCTTGCGGCTTCAATCAGGAACTCGAAGAGTCCGCAGCTGGCTAGACAACGCGGGCGGCTCGCTTGGCGAAATCGTGTTCGCGCCGCTGCAGTTCAGCAGCCTGCCCGAGCAGCCGATTGTGCCGGTCGCGGCTGATGAACGCCCGATCGGCCCTTCTGCGCGCCCAGTCGAGCATCGCGAGGCTCAACGTGACAACGAAACGGTCGATCACCCGAGGCTGAGCGGGAGTGACTGCTGCGGTCATGGTCGTCACACACTCTCCTCCCCGTCTACAACGGGGAATGCGTTGAAGTGAATCTGTACGGGGCGCAGGTGCGGGCCGGTCTGGCCGCGATACTGATCGATGTGCGCTTCGACGAAGAGGTCCCACTGTTTGGAGACTTCCTTGAGTTGTTCAGTCGTCAGTTTGAGACTCATCGTGGAGACCACGCTGCCGACCAACCACTCGTGAGGCAGCACATCCAAACCCCGATCCTGAAAATCGCTGAGCAGACCTGAACGGCTTCGTTCAAACTCGCGCACGACGGTCTTGGTGACGGCCCGGTTCGCTGGGGAGTCGAACAGCTCATCCGAGTCGAGGTTGATCGCCCCCGGCATGCGAGCCCACCAGCGCTCGCGACCCGTGCCCTTACCCGTGACCTCCCGCACGAAACCGTGGCGCTCAAGTTGACGCAGGTGGTAGCTGGTGGACCCGCTCGACTCCCCCAGTCGCTCGGCGAGGCCACTGGCGGTGAAATCACCGTAGGTCGACAGCGTGTCGAGAATCTTCACCCGCAACGGGTGCGCAAGTGCCTTCAGGCTCTCCATGTCCAGCTGGCGGCCGGCTCGCATCTCTGGCCGAGTGTCGTTGTCTTCCATAATGCAAAGATAGCGCTGCAAAGATACCTTTGCAACTGTTTCTTTGCATCACTCAGAAGTAGAGCTCGCGAAGATCTCTCCCAGAGGTAATTGGCACCTTCACCGATTTCGGCGCCAACAAATCCACCGACAACTCCACCGACGACGCCTCCTCCTACAATGCCGCCGACGAGAGTGCTGCCCGTGACTGAGATCAGAGCACCGTACCCCGATTGGGGGCCATCATCGGCGAGTAGTCGGGCGAGCCGCTTTCTCAGCCACGGGGCCTCGCGCTCCGGCTGCCACGTCGCTAGCATCAAGCCATGACGGACTCCGCTCCCCTGTTGATTCCCGCCGGAACCGTGTTCACGGCGTCCGACATCACCTTCTACGCCGACCCTGACGACCGCGACCTCGAGCAGGCCATCGAAGAGGCCGACCTGCTGGTCAGCTGTCCGCACTCGGGAGCTGCTATCCCTGCGGAACTCGCTCCGTTTCTCGCCCCTGAGTTCACGCGTCGCCTGCAATTCGACTTCTCCGACTGTTCGACCAGCGCGATCGTGCGCCGCTGGGCCGAGATCGACCAGCGCATCGTCTACGTCGAAAACCCGCATCCGCGGATGATCCGTGACCCGAACCGGGAGAAGCCGGCCGACCTGCGGGCTACGTTGCGCGAGGCATTCGCGCGGGTCGCTGCGGCGGGTCCCGGTGTGCGCACTGACCTCACCGGTGTTGATGCCGTTCGACCCGTCACCTTCTCGTTCTTTCCACTACTGCTCGCGCCGACCGATGAGACTGAGCTGAACCGCCTGGCCGACACCTTCACCGAGGTCGCGACGCACGGGCTCGGCATCTACGAGACCACCAGGGATGCCCTGATCGAACGCTTCGTTGAGACGAAGCTCGAGCGGGCTCGCGGCGGCGACACCCCGCACAGTTTCAGCACGTTGTCGTTCCACGACACGATGAACCACACCACGACGCCGGATGGCGCGGTGAGCGTGGCACGTGACGAAGCCGACCGGCTGCCCTCGGTCGTCGCGCTGTCGAACCGGGGCGACGCCGACGGCGAGCCGCGCGGCGACGACCCGGTGACGATGCGGCCCGATCTGGTGCGGGATCTCGCCGCCGCGCATCGCCTCGGTTTCGCGGTCGACTCTCCCGATGCTGTCGCGCTGAACAAGCCGTATCTCGGCAGTTTCGAGATCATCAGGGCAGGTTCCCGTTTTCGCGAGCTGGCCTCGGTGGCGGATGCCGCTGGCCTGGTACTCAGCGCAGTGCAGGCCGAGTTTCGGCGCGAGTTTCTGCTCGGCCGCGCCAACACCGCGGCGATCATGCAGCCCGGAACCGGCTGGGTCGACCCCGATCCGCAGCGCGTCGACCGGATCGCGCAGGCCTGCAAGGCCTCCTGGGATCGGTACCGAGAGGCGACGCGCCCCTCGGCATCCGTCTGACCCGACCATCGGTGCCGCTAGCCCCAGAGCACCCCGAACAACGAACCGAAGGCGAGCCTCTGCCGACGCTGCTGCCGAACACCGTCAGCTAGGGATGCGTCGCCGCCGCCGGTGTCGGCAAAGATGGTGAGCGTGAAGACTGCGGAATCAATGAGTGTCGAAAGTGGCTCGAGTGTCGAGAGTGGCTCGAGTGTCGAGAGTGGCTCGAGTGTCGAGAGTGGCTCGAGTGTCGCGAGCGGCTCGAGTGTCGCGAGCGACTCCTGGGCGCACACCGTCGGACTGCCGGACGACCTGACCGCGGTGAAAGCGCTGGTCTACGACCCGTGCGGGTTCGTCTGCACTGCTGCGAGCGTCGGTGGCGACAATGCGCAGTACGGTTCGGTCAATTTTCGACTCGACGGGCGCGACATCGTGTCGCGGGTGGCGAAGCTCACTCCGACCAAGAACGGTCTCTTCGTGGCGGTGTGGAAGCGAGAGGCCGATGGCGCCACGCATCCGCTCGACGCTGCAGACCGGTGGGACCTTCTCACGATCTCCGTGCGCGAGGGTGACCGCTTCGGGCAGTTCGTGTTTTCGCGCGAGGTGCTGCGCGAACACGGGGTCGTTTCGGCCCAGGGCGACGGCGGCAAACGCGGCTTTCGGGTCTACCCGCCCTGGGTTGACGTGGCCAGCCACCAGGCCGCTGCCTCCCAGTGCTGGCAGGTCGAGTCATTTCTGGAGATCGATGACGGAACCGCCGTCGACGTCGCGCGGGCGCGGGCGCTCTACCACGTTGGCTCCGCGAGCTGACGAAACGGCGCTGACGACCGCCGCTGATGACCGCCGCTGATGACTGGCGCTGACGACCGCCGCTGATGACTGGCGCTGACGACCGCCGGGATGACTGGCGCTGAAGATCGACTAGGCCCAGCCCAATTCGCGCAGCTTCGCGTCGTTGAGCCCGTAGTAGTGGCCGATCTCGTGCACGAGAGTGATCCGCACGCGTTCACGCAGCTGCTCGAGAGTGTCGCTGTGCTCCTGCATATTGTTTTTGAAGAGCGTGATGCGGTCGGGCAGCTCTCCGTAGCCGTACAATCCCCGGCTGGTGAGCGGATGCCCGGTGTACAGCCCGAATAGCCGTGGCCGTTGTTCGATCGGCTGGTTTGCAACCAGGATCGCGACGTTCTCGAGCTCCCCGACCATGTCGTCGGGAATGGCGTCGTATTCTTCGACGACCATCTTTTCGAACTCTTCATCGGAGATCTCGATCATGCGAACATCCTGCCACCACCCGGTGTTTCGCGGATGTGTATCCCGTGGTCGAGCTTGTCGCGACCGGCCGTCCGGGGGCCCGTTTCGCACGACGAGGGTTGAATGCCGCAATGCCTACTGAGTTCGGTCGGCGCGGCGGCTTTCGACCCTCGTGGCGCCAGATTCGGCAGGCGGATGCCGCCACGCGGGTCGGCTGCCGCGGCGCGGGTTGGCGCCGTCGCGCGCAGCGGCGCCCGACGCGCGCGACGCCAACTCCGTCGCCAGATCTCTGACAGGCTCGATCAACGAGAGGGTCAAAGACAGCATCGGGCGGACTCCCGGGCGAAGGCGCGTAGCCTAGAGTCGGACCGCGATTCGCGCGGACCTCAGAAAGGCTCCCCGTGAACATCACCCTGCTTCGGCATTTCGTCGCAGTCGCCGAGGAGTTGCATTTTCCGCGTGCGGCAAACACCCTCGATATTCCGCTCGCTTCGCTCTACTCGTCGATCGAGAAGATCGAAACTGAGGTCGGCCATCCGCTCTTCACCCGCGACGACAACGGAACCCGACTGACCAAGATCGGAAACCTCTTTCTCGCCGAGGCGAAAGAAGAAATCGCCGCGGCCCCCGCCCCGGCGAAGAAGCCTTTCGTGCCGGCCGGCGGCAAGGCCAAGGCTTCGAAAGGCAAGGGCCGCACCCCAGCGGTCAAGGGCCAGCCGAAGCCGTTCAAGAAGCGCCAGGGGCGCTAAGGCACGCTCACGGCACGCATCTGTGCTAGCGGCACGCGTTCTACCGCGTGCCCGCTTCGCGAACACGTGCCGCGAGCGAGATCTGCCGAATAGCTACAGCTCGGTGACCTGGCCGGCCTCCACCCGCCAGTGCCGGTCGGTCTGAACCGTGGCAAGCATCCGTCGGTCGTGAGTGACCAGCAGCAGCGTGCCGTCATAGGACTCGAGCGCTTGCTCCAACTGCTCAATCGCGGCCAGGTCGAGGTGGTTCGTCGGTTCGTCGAGCACCAGCAGGTTGATGCCACGGGCTTGCAGAAGCGCGAGTCCAGCACGCGTGCGCTCCCCCGGCGACAGTTCGTCGACCGCACGATTCACGTGGTCGGCTTTCAGCCCGAACTTCGCCAGCAGGGTGCGCACCTCGCCTGACGCCAGGTCGGGAACGAGCTCTTCGAAGGCCGCCGCGAGCGGCTGGGAACCCGCCAGCAGCGAGCGCGCCTGGTCAATTTCGCCGATCCGCACGCTTGCGCCGAGACTCGCGGTTCCCTCGTCCGGGAGCTGTTGTCCGAGCAGCGCCCGCAACAGCGTGGACTTTCCGGCACCGTTCGGGCCGGTGATTCCGATGCGCTCCCCCGCGTTCACCTGCAATGACACCGGGCCGAGCGTGAACGATCCCTGCCTGAAGACGGCGTTGCTGAGCGTCGAGACCACCGAGCTTGAGCGGGGCGCCGAACCGATGGTGAACTCGAGCTGCCATTCCTTGCGCGGCTCCTCGACCTCGTCGAGCCTGGCGATGCGGCTTTCCATCTGGCGCACCTTCTGGGCCTGCTTCTCGCTGGACTCGACGGATGCCTTGCGCCTGATTTTATCGTTGTCCGGCGCTTTCTTCATGGCGTTGCGCACGCCCTGGCTCGACCATTCGCGCTGGGTTCTGGCTCGCGAGACGAGGTCGGCCTTCTTGTCGGCAAACTCGTCGTACTTCTCCCGCTGGTGACGGCGATTCGTCGCGCGCTCTTCCAGATAGGAGTCGTAGCCGCCGCCGAAGACCCGGTTCGCGCCCTGCGCCAGATCGAGTTCGAGCACCCGGGTCACGCAGCGCGCCAGAAACTCGCGGTCGTGGCTCACCAGCACGACACCGCCACGCAGGCCGCGCACGAAGGTTTCGAGGCGCTCGAGGCCGTCGAGGTCGAGGTCGTTGGTGGGTTCGTCGAGCAGCACGATATCGAACCGGGAGAGGAGCAGTGCCGCCAGACCGACGCGGGCGGCTTGCCCACCCGAGAGGGAGGTCATCATAGCCTGCTCGGCGAGATCGACGCCGAGTTCAAGGCCGAGGTCGGCGAGCACGACCGGGAGGCGTTCGTCGAGGTCGGCGGCACCGCTGGCCAACCAGCGGTCGAGTGCACTCGAATAGGCGTCGGCCGGGTCGATACCGTCTGCAGCAAGCGAGGGATCGCCGAGTGCTGCTGCCGCGGCATCCATCTCACGGGTCGCTTCTGCACATCCCGTGCGGCGGGCGATGTAGTCGGCGATCGTCTCGCCGATGACGCGTTCGTGCTCCTGGGGAAGCCAGCCGACGAAAGCATCGGCCGGGGACAGCGTGATGGTGCCGGCCTGCGGCTCGTCGATGCCGGCGAGCAGTCTGAGCAGCGTGGATTTGCCGGCGCCATTCGCGCCGACGACCCCGACGACGTCGCCAGGGGCGACGGTGAGATCAAGCGAATCGAAGAGGGTGCGGTGGCCGTACCCGCCGGCCAGGCCTTGGGCCACGAGTGTTGCGGTCATTGTTCAATCTTGTCATTGGCGTGGGCGGGTGGATGCCGGTCAGTCTGTGCCGGGGCGGGCGCGCACGTGCATCCGTTCCCCCTGGCGCCCGAACAGGCTCAAGAACTCGACGCCCTCGGCGTCGGCGCGCCCGAACCAGTGCGGCGTGCGGGTATCGAACTCGGCGGCTTCACCGGCGGGGAGCACGAAGTCGAGTTCGCCGAGCACGAGTCGTAGTCTGCCGCGCAGAACGTACATCCACTCGTAGCCTTCATGCACCTGCGGGTTCGGCTCGGTCTCCGGTGCACCGGCAGGGATCACGGTCTTGAACGCTTGGAGACCGCCGGCCCCGCGGCTGAGTGGCAAAATCGTCTTGCCGTAGCGTGAGATGGGACGAATGTGGATGCGGGGATCCCCGGTCGCCGGGGCCCCGACCAGCTCATCGAGCGGAACGCCGTGCGCGCGGGCGAGCGGAAGCAGCAGTTCCAGGTTCGGGCGTCGCTGGCCGGATTCAAGTCGCGAGAGCGTGCTGACCGAGATGCCGGTCGAGGCGGAGAGATCGGCCAGCGTTTCATGGCGGGAGAGGCGCAATGCCTTCAGTCGCGGCCCGACAGCGGTGAGTACTTCTTCGGTCGAGTCATCCATGTGCACATTTTGCCAGACCGGCAACAGAGCTTGTCAACTGCGCCCGTGCGGGCCGACCATGAAGAAGGAGGTCACACATGACGAACAACACGCAGGATCAGAACCGCAACGAAACGACCGATCGGTACGACGCGGTCATCATCGGCGGAGGCGCCGCCGGCTTGAACGCAGCAGTCGCACTCGGGCGCGCCCGCCGCCGGGTCGCGGTCGTCGATGCGGGCGAGCCGCGCAACGCGGCCGCCGCCGGAGTGCACAATTTTCTCACTCGCGACGGCATCGCTCCGGCCGAACTGGTGCGAATTGGCCGGATGGAGGCCGAATCCTATGGTGGCGTCGTTTTCGAGGGAACCGCTGCGAGTGCGAGCCGTGACGACGACGGCTTCACCGTCACTCTCGACGATGGAACCCGCATCCGCGGTCGCCGCCTGCTCATCGCGTCTGGTCTTATCGACGAGCTACCGGATGTCGTTGGACTGCGGGATCGCTGGGGTGTCGATGTCTTGCATTGCCCGTACTGCCACGGCTGGGAAGTGCGTGATCAGGCGATCGGAATCCTCGCGACGGGGCCGATGGCCGTGCACCAGGCTTTGCTGTTTCGGCAGTTGAGTTCACGCATCACCGTCTTTCTGCACACGGCACCGGCGCTGTCCGATGAGCTGGCTGAACAGCTCGCCGCCCGCGGAATCGCTGTGATCGAGGGGAACGTCGAGTCGGTCAGCACGACGGATTACGCGCTGAGCGCTGTGGTGTTGACCGACGGATCGGTGCATCCGATTCAGGCCATGGTCGTGGCGCCGACGTTCACGGCCCGCACCGCGGTGGTCGAGAGCCTCGGCCTCGACGTCAGCACAGACCCGCGTGGAATCGGAACGTTTGTGGAGTCGGATGCGACGGGTCTGACCCGCATGCCCGGGGTTTGGGTGGCCGGAAATGTCACCGATCTCACCGCTCAGGTGATCACCGCAGCGGCGGCCGGCTTGATGGCCGGCGCCGCGATCAACGCCGACCTGATTGCCGAGGAGCTGGAGGTTGCGGTGCAGGCCTACCGCGCGGCTCAGAGACTTCCCCACAGTCGCCAGGCTGGCTAGCCTTAATGCATGTGCCGGAGCATCCATACCCTTCACAATTTTGAGCCTGCTGCCACCGATGATGAGGTTCACGCGGCTGCGCTGCAGTTCGTGCGCAAGATCAGCGGGTCGACGAAGCCCTCGAAGGCTAATGCGGAGGTCTTCGAGCGGGCTGTCGAGGAGATCGCGCATCTCACTCGACACCTGCTCGAAGACCTGGTGAGCGCGGCACCGCCCAAGAACCGCGAGGTGGAGGCGGCGAAAGCGAGAGCGCGCTCGGCCGAGCGATTCGCCGGCGTCTGAGCTATAGAGAAGGAGAAGCCGCAGGGCAGGAGAAGCCGCAGGGCAGGAGCCGGAGGCCTCCATCCCCTACTTCGAACGTGTGCGGCCAGGTCTGAAAGCGGCGGCGGCGATACTCGCTGGGGCTGACGCCGAACTGTCGTTTGAATGCGGTGCTCAGGGCGAATGGGCTGCCGTAGCCGACGTCGGTGGCGATTTGCGCGGTCGTCACCAGAAGATCAGCCAGCGATTCACTCGCCAGCATCATTCGCCACTTCGTCTCAGGTAAGCCATCGGTGGCTCACCGATGACGCGGCGAAAACGCCCCGCCAGAGTGGCGCGCGAGACATCGAGGAGCCGGTCGACGGCGGCGCTCTGTGCCGGAGCCGCAGTCGTGATCTCGGCGTTGAGTATGTCGAGGAGTGCCGGCTCGATGTGGCCGGCCGGCACCGTGGCGACGCGCGGCAGATGGTGCTCGCGGCGTCGCTCGCGCGCAGTTCTGGCTGACCAGTTAGACCTTCTTCACCACGCTCGACTTCAGCTGCATCTGCACGCCTTCGATCCGGCAGTCGATGTCGTGGTCGCCGACGCCATCGGTCAAGCGGATGCCGCGCACCCGCGTGCCGACCTTGATGACGTTTGAGCTGCCCTTGATCTTCAAGTCTTTGAGCACCGAGACGGTGTCACCGTCGGCGAGAATGTTGCCGACGGCATCGCGGATGACGCGCTCCCCAGTCGTGTCATCGGCGTCGGCGTCAGAGTCGTCCGGCGTTGCGGCCCATTCGTGAGCACACATCGGGCAAACCAGCAGCGCACCCATCTCGTAGGTCAGGTCGCTTGAGCATTCGGGGCAGGGCGGGAGCGTCTCATTCACGTGTCAACCGTAGTCGAGCGGGTGGAGTGGCGTCTGCGTCTGCGGCGGCCCGCGGCACACCCTCGGTCAAATCGAGAATGAAAGTCTGACTGGGCAGTCCGCTGAGTGGATGCGCGAACGCGGCGCCCGCTGCGCGCCAGCCTGTCGAGAGGTAGAGCTGCGTTGCCGCCACATTGCTGGTCAATACGTGAAGCACCGCCGTGGCGTGACCGGCCTTCCGGGCATCCGCCAACAGTTCGGTGAGGAGTGCGGCGCCGTGACCGCGGCCTTGCAGAGCGGGGTCGATCGCGAGCAGGGAGACGTAGACGGCGGCGGGCGGGTCACTCGGGGAACCGGTTGCGGGGGCCGTGATCAGCCCGAAACCACACACACTCCCCTGCTCGTCTCTGAGCACACGCCATGACACGGGGTCGTGCGCGAGCTTGCCGCGTGCACGCTCGGCCGTTCCGACAACGGGAGGGGCGGCCTCGCGGGCGGTGAGGGCGAGAATCCACAGCGCGACACACGCATCGAGGTCGTCGGCATGGCCGGTGTCGATCGTCACTGGTGCAGAAATCTACTTCTTCTTTCGCGTTGAAGTCTTTCGAGTTGCGCGCCTGCTCAGAACACGCCGGCGAGCAGCGCGAGGGCGATGGCGATTCCAATTGAGATGTCGATGGCGTCGCCGTGCAATCGGCGTCTCGCCGGGGGCTGTTGTTCTCACAGGCTAGCCGTCGCATCCGCTTGGCCCCGTCAGGTCGCATCCGTTCGGCCCCGCCATCGTGATGTCTCTCGCCCCGCGGCGTCGGCTGCCACCGGTAGACAAAGATGGAGAGATGCAGATCTCCGGCCTGATTCCTGCCCACTGTGACGACGCGGCTGCCCTGTGGCACCGCGCCGGCTTGACCCGCCCGTGGAATTCGCCGGAAGGTGACTTTCGACGGGCGCTCGACGGAGAGACGTCGACGATTCTCGGCGGCTTCGACGACGGATGCCTGATCGGCACCGTCATGGTCGGCCACGATGGGCACCGGGGCTGGGTCTATTACCTCGCCGTCGATGAAGCACGACGCGGCCAGGGCCTGGGCGTGCAGCTGATGGCGGCGGCCGAAGACTGGTTGCGAGAACAGGGAGCCGTCAAAGTGCAGCTGATGGTGCGCTCAACCAACGAGGCAGTCGTCGGTTTCTACGATCGGCTCGGCTATGAGGATGCCGACGTCACGGTGCGGGCGAAGTGGTTGGTCTGAGCGGCGTGCGCTCCTCGGAGGCCTCGCCGCCTCGGTAGTCGAGGCTCTTTCGCTGGTTGAGGAGCGAGCGCCAGCGAGTGTCTCGAAACCCCGCGAGCCGACCTCTCAATCTGGCCATCTCGCGCCTCGTTTGAGCCCGACCGGTCTCGGTGGTCGAGCGTGTCGAGACCCGGCGAGCCGACCCCTCAGCGCGCCCAACGTCGCCCGTCAGGCCGCAGTTATCCACAGAACACACGTTAGAAAAGTTATCCACCGATCCTGAGAAATGCTCGCATTCCAGTTCCCATTTTGAGAGAATTGGGTTATGGAATCAGAGCCTGTTTCCCCCATCATCGCCCCGACCACCGACACTCCGGTGGCCGCGGTCATGCTGCAGGTGCAGGCTCTCACGGCCGGGCTTTCGACCGCTGAAACCCTCGAGGTGACGACGCAGATGGCGGCCCGGTTCTCCACCGCTGACTCCCTTGAGCTCGCCGACACCGTGATGTCCGGAGCGATGACCGAGCTCAACCCCCACCTCCGCTCCGACGACGACCTGTTGGCTCTGCTCGGGTCGATGGAGGCCGTGGGCCGTTTAGCGGATGCGGGCCGGGTCGCCCTGGCGGCCGATGTCGAGGTGCGCTCGGACACCCGTATTCAGACGGTGTCCCTGGCGCGCACGCGCGGCAGCGTCACCGGCACCGACTTGATCACGACGCTCACCCGGGTCTCGGCCCGGGAGGTGAAGCGTCGGGTCAAGCTCGGTGAGAAGACCCGGGTCCGTCAGATGGGCGGCAGCATGCTGCCACCGCGCTACCCCGTCGTCGCCGCCGCCCTGACCGCCGGAACCCTCGGGGTCGATGCGGCCGAAGCGATCGTCACCGGGCTTTCCGACCTGCCCAGCTACCTCGACCCCACGGATGTCGAGGCCGCCGAGCGGGGCCTGGTCTCCTCCGCGACCGGTGCCATCACCGCGGAGAACGAGGGCCTGCCGAATGCGGGGTTCGCGTTTTCCGCTGACCTGATCCGCGGGCAGATGCAACAGTGGAAGGCGCTCCTGGACCCGGACGGCACCGCGCCGACTGAGGGCACCGTGCTGGCCGCCCGCAGCAGCTTCGGCTTCGGCCAGTTCCGCGACGGGCTCTATCCGCTGCGCGGTGGGGTCACGCCGGAGCTCCGCGGAATCATGAACGGCATCTTCGACACCTTCCTCAGTGCTCACTCAACCCTCAGTGCTCACTCAACCGCAGCTCATGCGCAGCCGGTCCCGGCGGAGCCGGGCCGGTTCCCGACCACGGAGGAACAAGCCCACCACGAGGCCGAGGAGCGGGCCCGCATCGATGCCGGCGAGGTGATCCCCGGCGCCGACCAGCTCGACGACCTCGATACCCGCACCGGCGGGGAGAAACGTGCCGACATCCTCCGCGGCGTCTTCGACGCGGCCGCCCGCGACGCCGGCACCCCCACCCTGGGCGGCGCCGCCCCCGTCGTCGTGGTGCACGTGAACGCGACCGACCTCCTCGACTCCACCGGCGTCGGCTGGGTCGACGGGGTCGACGCCCCGGTCTCGATCAGCACCGTGCAGCATCTCGTCTGTGCGGGCGGGATGCAACGGATCGTCTTCGCCGAAAACGGCGAAGTGCTCCACTCCGATTTGAAGCAGCGCTTCTTCACCCGGGCGCAACGCCGGGCGATTATCGCCCGCGACGGCGGTTGCGTCGTCTTCGGCTGCACGTCACCGCCGGGCTGGGCCGAGATGCACCACGTGGTGCCCTGGTATCGCGGCGGTAAAACCACCATCAACAACGGCGTCGCCCTCTGCTGGTATCACCACTCCACCATCGACACCTCCGGTTGGCTGATCCGCATCCTCGACGGCGCCGTGCAGGTCAAAGCCCCACCCTGGATGGCCCCCAGCGGCGACTGGATACCCGCCCGCAAGCACCGCGCCCACACCACGCTCGGCCGCTGACCAATCTCGTTGGTCGAGGAGCGCGCGAGCCTGCGAGCACGCGTCTCGAGACCCCGCGAGCCGAACCCCGAACACAACCCGAGTTCAAGGATCGGCTCGCCGGGTCTCGAGACGCGGCCGACTCCGTCGGGCGCTCCTCGACCAACGGTGGGTGCGATCCCGAAATCGGGCCGCCCAGTCTCGAGCTTCCGGGCCGCTACGCGGCATAGTGGTGAACGAATCTGACCATTCCGTTGGTCGAGGAGCGAGCGCCAGCGAGTGTCTCGAGACCTCGCGAGCCGATGTTCGAACTCAAGCCGAGTTCAAGGATCGGCTCGCGAGATCTCGAGACGCGGCCTCCTGCGTCGGCTGCTCCTCGATCAACGAAGCGGTCATATGCCTAATAGACGCGGCCTCCTTCGTCGGCTGCTCCTCGACCAACGAAGTGGTCGATATACCTCATAGACGCGGCCGACTCCGTCGGGCGCTCCTCGACCAACGAGGCGTGCGATCCCGAAATTCCCGCCATGTTCCTCGACAATTGCTTCATGGACGTATCAATTCAGGATGATCAGGTCGACGGGCCCCACGGTTACATCCCGGTGCGCCGATATGAGCCCGTGCGTACGAACGGCTTGACCACGGCGCCGACGGTCGTTTGGCTGCACGGCGGGGGGTTCTTTAAAGGCGGACTCAACCAGCCGGAATCCGACAGCGTGGCACTGGCGCTGGCAGCGAGAGGCTATCCCGTCGTCACCGTCGACTATCGCTTGGCACCTCTCCCTGTCGTGGGGCGCCTGAGTGTGCGGCAGCGAAAGCTGTCGAATCGCTACCCGGTTCCTGTCGACGACGTCCTCGCTGTGGTGCAGCACGTCAGCGACCGCTGTGGGGGTGCAATCGTATTGGGAGGCGCCAGTGCCGGTGCGTGCCTCGCCGCCGGAACTGCACTGAGGTACCAGCACGACGGCGGTCGTTTAGCCGGTGTCCTCCTCGCCTATGGCTTCTTCCATTTCACGCATCCCCGATCTGATAAGAAACATCCCCGACCCCGAGGGCACCGCCGCATCACGCACTCTCGCTGGGGACTCAATGCGATGAACCGCAACTATGTGGGCCGAATATCGGGCCCGACTGACCACTACGCCTTCCCGGGTGGTGGTGCATTGCAGGGCTTTCCGCAGGCTCTCCTCATCAACGCTGAGCGCGACAGCATGCGCGTCTCAGCGGAACGCTTCGCCACCGAGCTCTCGGCTGCCGGCTCACAGGTCGAGCGACATCTCGTTACCGGATCGAGGCACGCATTTTTGAACCATCCGAATGGAGAACACTTCTCGGCTGGAGTCGAGCTGATGGCCGCGTGGCTTGAAACCCTTCAGCTCAAGCCGCTGAACGAGCCAGATCGCACAAGCGTCCGATAGCGGCAGGCAGATTCCGGTCTACGAGTCGGACGGAGTAACCCAGATCGGCACGTTCAACGCCGGCTGAGCCCGCCCAACAGGATTGCTACGCCGTGACGCGATAATTCAGATAGACCACACCGCTGGCGAAACGGCGCTCAGACACGAGGTCAAGCGGCTGACGATTCTCGTCAGGAAACGCCCGCGTGCCGCCACCGATCAGAATCGGCACGACAAACAGCTGGTACTCGTCGACCAGACCTGCGGTGATCGCATGAGCGGCGAGCGTCGGGCCGCCAATGCCTATGTCGCGTTCGGAGGTCTGCTTCAGCTCTCGAATCATGGCCGGGTCAAACCTGCGCTCGATGCGCGTGCGAACGCTGGATGCCGAATCCAAAGTCGTTGAGAACACAATCTTGTCGGTGGCCTGCCAGATCCGAGTGAAGTCCTGCACGGCCGGGGGAACCTCGGGCAGCGTGTGAGCTGTCTCCCAAAAGAGCATCACCTCATACATCCGCCGCCCGTACAGGTACGTTCCAACCGGGCGCTCGAGGTCGTTGACGAAGGCATGAACCTCTTCACTCGGCGCCGCCCAATCGAATTTGCCGGTCTGATCCGCGATGTAGCCATCCAACGACAAGATCACCGAGTAGATGAGCTTGGCCATAGTGAACCTCCGTTGGTGGGCGGGCGACGAAGCGGTGTCACGACGAAGCGGTGACACGACGAACCTAAGTCCGCCTCGCTCAGCTGACAACCCGGTCAGCGAGATCGGTGTGCACGGCCGTCTCCCTTTGCCGCAATTTAGCACTGGTGCTAGATTGCGAATATGCCCGAGTCGACCGCCGATATCTTCACCGCCCTGGCGCACCCCACCCGCCGTCAAATTCTGCAAGATCTGAAGGATGGCGAGAAGGCGGCCGGCGATATTGCCGCGCGTTTCACGAGCTCCGGCCCCACCATCTCCCGACACCTCTCGGTGTTGAAAGTCGCCGGTTTGGTCACCGAACGACGCGATGCGAACCGCATCCTCTATTCGCTGGTCGGCGATCGACTCGCGCTTTCGGTCGGCGAGTTTCTCTCGTCGGTCTGCCCCGAGCAGATGCTGCTGCGAAGCATCCGTCCACATCCTGAGTCCACGGAGCCAACGAAGCCCCATTCGGTCTGAGAGCCTCACGCTCCAATAACCCGCAACGTCGACGCCAGCAACCTCGACAATACAATCGGGTCATGACTGTTTCTGAGACTGACTTTCATCGCGCCGCCGACACTCTCCGCAGTTGGGCGCTCGACGAAGACCTCAAGCAGCGAGTGATGTCCTCGCCAGTGCTGGCCGCACAGGCCGAACGTGTAGCCCGCCGCTACACGGCCGGCGAAACGGTGGCGGATGCGATCACCGCGGCAACCGCAGCAATGGCACGTGGTCATCTGCCGAGCATCGAATACGCCGGCGAGAGCATCAGAGATGCCGATCTTGCACGGTCAGAAACCGCAGTCTTTCTCGACCTCGCACGTGCGATTCACGCAGCGAGTCTGCCGAGCACCATCTCGTTTGATCTGTCACATGTTGGGGCCGTCATCGACCGCGATCTCACCCTGCACAACGTGCGCCAGCTTGCGGAGGCCACCGCACCACTCGGCACCGCCCTCATGATTTCTGCCGAAGGCTCCGACCGCACCGACCTTGTGCTCGACCTCTACGACGAACTCCCCGCAGAGTTTCCGCACATCGGAATCACCCTCCAGGCTCGCTTGCACCGCACTCCCGACGACCTCACTCGCGTACTTCAGCACCCCGGAACCGTGCGCCTGGTGAAAGGTGCCTTCCTCGAATCTGAAGACACCGCGTATCCCCGCGAGAGCGAGGAGCTGACCACTGCGTACCTCGATCTCGCTCGCCGACTCATCACATCCGGCAAGAAGGTCGCCATCGCCAGTCATGACGAGGCTCTGATCACCGCGATCATCGCCGAACATGGCGATCAGCTGCGTGCCGCAACCGTCGAATTTGAGATGTTGCTCGGCCTCGGCACCGAGCTGCTCGACCGACTCCACGCCGACGGCTATGCCACGCGTGAATACGTCGTGTTCGGCTGCGAATGGTGGCTCTACGTGCTGAACCGTATCGCCGAACATCCTGAGCGCATCATCACTGCGCTGGCAGATCTGAACCCGGAGCGTTCCCGAAAGCTAAGGTGAGCGCAGAAACGTTATGACCATCGCGCTCGGCATCGGCCTCGCCCTCAACGGAATCGCCGCCACCCTGCGCCGGTGGCGCGACGCGGTGAACCACAACTGGTGACAACTGCGACTAGTTCGGCGAGCGGTCAGGCGCCCCCGGGCGGATCGATGAGCAGACTCACCCGCTCGGCGAGATAGCTGTCAAAGTCGATGGCCAGCTCATCGGCCACCGACGTGTTCCAGCGCACCAGTGCACGCCCGCCACTCAGAAAGAGTGGGCCGGTCGACTCACGCAGACTCGCGGCATCCGTTGCGATCTCTGGCGCATCAAAGTTCACCGTCTCCCCCTTCGCAAACCGTCCTTTCAGAGCGGCCGCCCGATAGGCGCGACGTTCCTCGGCCGAGTGGGATTGGTAGCCGGCCCGCCCCGGTTCGACAGCCCGGGTGGTGGTTCCCGTCGCATACAGCGTTCCGTTGCGACCGAGCAGAAAAACGCCGAGTCGCCAGACGCGACCGGCCGGCGCCAACGCCGCATCCTTCGTGAAGAACAACACTTTGTGCGGCGCGATGTACCTGCCCTGCGCTTCGTCGCGAGCGCCGGCGGCGGTGAGGGTTTCAACGGCGCGATTCAGACGGTCACGGATGTGCGCGGCCAGCTGGTCGTCGTTGCTCGCGTCAGCGCTCCGGTCGGCGTTGTCGACAGTGGTCTCATCGTTCACGCCTTCCAGCCTAGGGTTCTACGCCCGCGCTCAGAGTGACGGTATGGGTGGACCCACGACTCCGGGCTATGACCTCACCTGGATCTGCACCGGAAACTCGTTCTGAATGCTGCCATCCACGGCACTGGTGGTGAACGCGACGACGTCATAGCTCCCGGCCGCGAGACCCGCCGGAACGGAGAGCAGAACGGCAAAATTGGACTCCACACAGCACTCATCAGCCACGACCTGCTGGGCGAGCAACGCCGTGCCCGACGCGTCGCGCAACTCGATCGTGAGTGCTGCTTCAAACACCTCGGCCCGCCCCGTGACCGCCAGCAGTTGGCCGGCATCGACGATGTCGCCGCACACCGGGGTGGTCAGAAATATCGCGGGCCGTTCTGCCGAGACCGTGATGGTCTGCGCCACGAGGTCGGTCGGCGAGCCATCCTTCGCGCTGTGAGCGTAGGCACGCAGCGTCACCGACCCTGCCGATTCTGGCGGAGGAAACGCGATCGTGCCCTGCCACGTTCCGGGTGTTCCTGAGCCCGACGTGGCCAGGAGATCGAGCGCGCACAGGATGCCACCGCCGGCAACCGATGCCTCAACCGTGAGCGCCGCTTCGAAGGTGTTTGCGCTGCCGGCGACAAGGAACGGAACCGAAACGGTCGTCCCCTCGACAGGGCGCTCGAACGAGATGAGCGGGTCCGCTTCCGCAGTCGGCGCGGAGCTCGGCTTGGAGGTGGGCGGTCGCATCTCCGTGGACGTGGATGTTGATGTTGATGGGGAGACCGGGCCCGCGCTCTGCCCCGCCGAGCACCCGATCAGAATGCCCACCACGCTGAACAGTGCCGCTCCAGCGAGAAGTCGTCGCGCGATCATGACGGAGTTCACCTCCCAATTGCAGACCCGATTTTATCACCGGTGTGCGAAAGCAGTGACTTCGCGCTCGACGGTTTCGATCAGGAGATCGCTCTGCAGAATCCGAAAGTGTCCGGAGAGGGGAAGCTCAATGTTGTGTGCGCCGTCGAGCCCGCTACCGCCGGGGATGTGTGGGTCAAACTCGCCGTAGATCGAGACAATCCGCTCATTGATCTGCTGCTGTTCGAGCAGTGCCCGCACGATGCTGTCACGCGGCGAGAACGCCCGCAACGTGCGCGACGGCAGAAACTGCGCGTAGTGGGACCCCGAAAACGGCGTCGCAATCGCCACCAGACCCCGAATATCGAATTGCTGCGATTCTTCGTCGGAATGGTCGAGCATGAGGTGTTTACCGATCAGTCCACCCTTGCTGTGAGCAACGAGCACAAACTCGGTTGTGCCGTGGTTGCGGTGAAGCCGGTTCAGAACCGAAGCGACGATCTCGGCGGAACGCGGGATCGACATCCGGTTGAAGCTCAGTTCCGGCACCGTGAAGACGCGAAACCCGCCGGCGTTGAGTCGTCGTGCGACCGGCTCGAGAAAGAGCCACGTCTCGTAGACGCCGGGCAGCAGCACGATCGCGGGCAACGCGGGATCGCCGTCGGCGAAGCACTCGGGGCTGCGGCGGTGGGTGAGCGAACGCGCCTGCTGCACGCCGGCATAGACGTAGTCGAGACCCCAGGCGGAGAGCTGGCGCACTGACATGGCTTCATCATGGCGCATGCTGCATCTCGCCGTCGCCCCTCTGCCAGCAGATGCCGTCGATCTTGCACAACTGTCACCAGAAACCGCACCGATCGTGCGGCATCCGCCAATGATTGCGGTTTCTGAAAGCGCTACCGACCCGCGGCATCCGGTGACACATGCGTTTTCTGAGACCGACCAGCGCACCCGGCGTACGCTCACAGCATGAAACGTGCGCTCGCGTTCGGACTCGTCACTCTGC
Source organism: Glaciibacter kafniensis (assembly GCF_039538945.1). Taxonomy (NCBI): domain Bacteria; kingdom Bacillati; phylum Actinomycetota; class Actinomycetes; order Micrococcales; family Microbacteriaceae; genus Glaciibacter; species Glaciibacter kafniensis. The sequence continues at coordinate 1,502,239 of NZ_BAABCN010000002.1, forward strand.
AGATCGTGCTGCTCGCAGCGCTATTCCTGCTACCCCACGGCTTGCTCTGGCCACGCGGCGCACTCCTCGTGCTCACGTCGGTCGTGCTGGACGCCGCCGGCCTGATGCTCATGCTGGCCGGAACTCTGGCTCTCGGCCCGGCGTTCACCGCGAGTCCGATCCCGCGCGAGCACGTACCGCTGGCCACCCGTGGCGTCTACAACTACATTCGCAATCCGATCTACACGGGGTTTCTCGCGCTCGGCCTCGGCCTCACCCTCTACGGCGCATCCATCTGGCACATTCTGCTGTGGCTCATGCTCGTGGCGCTGCTCTCGTGGAAGGCCCGCTGGGAAGAACGGATGCTGGCAGCCGCGCACCCGGACTACCGCTACTACGCGGCGCGTGTCGGGCGCTTCGTGCCGGGTCTCGGCCGGTTGCGGCCGCCGCCCGATCGGGAATGAGCTCGGCGGGTCTCCCCGCAGTATTCCTTCGCCACGGTCGAGCTGGCGCTCGTGCTGCTCGTGCTGCTCGTGCTACTCGGTTCCGAAATCCAGCTTCGAATCGTCGACGGCGATGACCGACCAGGTTCCGCCCTCGGCATCAGTGAACTCGTAGGCAGGCACGACCAGCACGCCTCCGTCTGGCTGCCACTGGCTTGCCAGGCCGAGCCGGGCACTGACGATGTCGACCATGTTCACCGGCCACGAGAGCGAAGTGCCCGCTGCAGGGGTCGTCGGCGGCTCGGTCGGCGGAACCCAATCAGTGGATGCTGCAGGTCCGCCATCGGTTTGCGCTCGCATAGCGAGCGGCATGGCCGTCATCTGGGCGCCGAACCGGGGATCCGACAGGCGCTTGAAGCCGTCCTGCTCGCTGACGATGGGGTAGTCGCCGAGGGGCACAATGCTCGCGAGAGCACCGTTGGCGCTCACCACACCGGCGTCGGTGAGTTCCACGGACCACGACTGGTCGAGGCGCTTTCCATCGACGACGGGCCAGGCCTGAGCCGTGCGGGTGAACGCGCCATCCCAGGTTTCAGAAGTGAACTCGAATGCTCCGGGATCGCCCCCTGCCGATGTGATGAGCGAGCGCAGGGCATCGATCGCAGCATCTTCGCTCGGAAGGGTGGCGGGCGGCTCACACGCGACGGTGCCGTCGCCGCACTGCCATGGGTTGATCCGGTTGTCTGCGAAGTAGAAGCTCAGCGTTCCGTCAAGACTCACCGAAAGTGACGGCGCGGTTCCGTCCTGCGGCCCCACCATCCAGGAGCCATCCTTCAGCTCGGCCGTTCCCTCGACACCGAGCGCCGCGGCGAGCGCGGTGATCGTTTCGGCATTCGAAGCCGTGTGCGCGTCGAACGTGTACGTCGACGCGGTGCCTGCGTCTGTCGAGAGTCCCGACGCGCTGAAATTGTTGCGACCAAACCAGCTGGGAGAGATTGAGTCCGACGACATCTTCGATCGCGAACCCGACGCATTGTCAAAGCCGTTCTGAACCATTCCTGGCTGCACCGCGCCGCTTTGCACAGCACCGTCCTGAGATGAGCTTTCATTGGTTCCCGCACCGGATTGCAGCGAGATCGGCAGAGCCGCACCGTCAGCCGTGATACTCGGTCTGCCCGTCGCGGCGCCGATGCCGAATCCGGCACCGCCGACCAGCGCGAGCGAAGCGGCGACAGCAACGTACGGAAGCCAGCGGGGGCGACGACGCACTCGCTCGGAGTTCAGATCGGCCACCGGGGCTGACTGGACCGCCGGTTCTGCCGTCTCTGCCACGGGTTCTGCCAATGTTCGGGCGACGACGTTTTCGGCGAATCCGGCACTGGGTTCGAGATCGGCTGCGGGGTCCGCGTCACGCAGTCGCGCGACAAGGTCGTGTTCGTTCAGCTCGTGTTCGCTCAGCTCGCGTTCGTGCTGTTCGCGTTCGTGCTGTCCGCTTTCGTTATCGTCGTTCGTGTTGGAGTTCATGTCGTCGTTCATGTCGGTCACCCTCCGTGAGTGCGGTTCACCTACTGATATGTGGGCTGCGGCCCAAATCTTGCATCCGCGCAGCAAAGCGCTTTAGAACGAGAGGCGTTGCTGCCATGCCTCGCGCAGACGCTTGCGGGCGCGCGAGAGTGCGGCATCCGCTCCGGAACGTGAAATGCCGAGCACCTCGGCAAGTTCCTCACCATCGAGACCCTCCCACGCGTGCAGGAGCAGAATCTGACGGTCGCGTTCCCCCACGCTCGTCAGGGCACCACGCAGTTCGGCGTCAAACAGCGCGGCCAGCTCAGGGTCCTCGCTGACGCGCACTCTGCCCGTCTCCGGCACCTCGTCGACGGGAATGTCGACATGCTTGCGGCGATGATTGGCGAGCGTGAACCCGGCGGTGCGATAGAGCCACGGCAGAACCGCCTCAAGCGGTACGTCGCCGCGGCGACGCCAGGCGACCGCGAAAACCTCGGCGGCGAGATCCTCTGCGTCCTGCAGCGGGCCGCGGCGAGCGAAGTAACGCACAAGCGCGGTCGAGTGCTCGTTGACGACGGCGGTGAACCACGCCGTGGCCGCTGGCGTCACAGGCGAGGCGATGCCCTCGGGCAACGCCTCCCCCTCGGTCGCAGTGGCGTCGGTCGCATTGTCGTCGGTAGCATGGTCGGCTGGCGCGGCGCTGTCAGTCTTCACAACTTGAATGTGTCACATCGAACGCAAACCTTGCACGGCATCACGAAAACTTCGCAGATCGAGAAAACAAGACAGATCAGTGGGGTCGTGCTAGTCGATCGAATCAAGACCTTGCTCGTCGCGCAGCTGCTCCGTCTCAACGTCGAGCACATCGAGAGGCTTCTCGGCCTCGCGGCGAACGCGATACCGGCCGGAGAGCAACGACAGTCGATCGAGCGGGCTCTCCAGGCCGACCCGGTCAAGCGCGCGGAGCGCGATTGCGAACCAGCGCTCGGCGAGCGTGAGCTCTCCGACAAGTTCGAAGCTTTCGGCGATCGACTCGTAAATCCCGAGCTCTTCGGCGCCTCCCTTGCGCACCTCATCGGCGAGCGCCAGGGCGGCATCGAGTTCGTCACTCTCCAAGTGCAGACTGATTAGCGTGGGATGCGCCTCGAAAGGCCGCGCCGACGGGTGCTCCCGCGCAGCTCGCGCCAGCCGAAACGCCTCGGTCGTGTCATTCGCCATCTGCAAGTGCTCAGCGGCTACGACGAGCAGATATGCGGGCGTGACGCCGTCGTCGAGTGTGTAGCTGTCTGCATCCGTCGCCCACTCCTCAAAGATCGCGGCCTTCTCGAGGTGCTCGGCTACTCCCCCGGTCGCGCTGCCCGTTGCCTCGTCAAAGTCGCGAAGCTCAAGTTCGTCAATGTCGTCTTCGGTGATCTGCGTGGTCATGATTCGAGGCTAGTGCCGCTGGCTGTCGGGCGCAGGGGCCAGACTCTAGCGAAAGGCAATAATAGTGTCGTGAAGACACTATTATTGAACCATGAGCACCAAGACATTTCCGCATCTGATGGCCCCCGGACGAATCGGCCGCATGCAGACATCGAACCGCATCGTCCTCCCGGCCATGGACATGAATGTCTCCGAGCATGGCGAGATCGAACAGACTGAGATCGACCACTACGTGGCGCGCGCTGCGGGCGGGGCAGGCCTGATCATCACGGGCGCGTGCGCCATCGCGTTCCCCTACGGCGCGGCATCCATGAAGGAGCCGGGGCTGTCGGAAGACAAATTCATCCCCGGGCTGAAGGCATTGGCCGATGCCATCCACGCGGCGGGCAGCAAGCTGTGCGTTCAGTCCACTCATCACGGCAAGGTGGCCCGCGTCGACACCGCAAACGACCGCGCGGTACTGGCGCCCAACAAGCCGGACTACAGCTACAACATGTCGGCCCTGGCCGACAGCACCCCTGACGAACTGCGCAGGATGGGCGCGGCCACCGCCGGCAAGCAGACCTCGTACCACGAGATGACCTCCGAGGACATCACCTGGCTGATCGACACCTGGGCGGATGCCGCGGAACGCGTCGCCAAGGCCGACGCCGACGCGATCGAGATCCACGTAGCCCACGGCTACATCCTCGGCGTGTTCCTCAACCAGCGGGACAACAAGCGCACGGACGAATATGGCGGCACCTTGGTCAACCGGGCACGCCTGGCGTGCGAGGTCATCAGCGCAGTGAAGCAGCGGGTGGGCGACCGCCTCGCCATCCTCGTGCGAGTATCCGGTGAGGAGTATGGGCAGGAGGGTGGACTCACGCTCGCGGAGTCGATCGAGGCCTCCGCACTGTTCGAACAAGCGGGCGCCGACGCAATCCACGTCACGGGCTGGGGACGCAACCCCTTCGACAATTTCACCGATGGCCCGCTGCCCAGCAAGGTGGGCGCCTACATTGCGAACGCCGCCGAGATCAAAAAGCATGTCAGCATCCCGATCATCGCAGTGGGTCGCATGCTTCCGGAGGTCTCAGAGAAGGCCCTCGCGGCCGGCCAGATCGACTTCGCCGCCATGGGGCGCCAGCTGCTCGCCGACCCTGAACTGCCAAACAAGCTCCGCGACGGCAAGTTCGACCAGGTGCGCCCCTGCATCAACTGCTACCTGTGCGTCGCCGAGAACTTCTTCGACGACACCCCGTTCTGCGCGGTGAACCCCGCGCTCGGCAACGAGGCGGTGCTGCCACTCAAGCCTGCCTCCGCATCCAAGCACGTGGTGGTCGTGGGCGCAGGCCCGGCCGGCCTCGAGAGCGCCCGCGTGCTCACCGAGCGTGGCCATCGCGTCACCGTGATCGACAAGTCCGACCGCTTGGGCGGCACGATGTGGTTCTCCACCATGACCACCCCCGACAACGAGCGCCTGTTGCGCTGGTTCAAGGCAGAGATCAAGCGTCTGCGCATCGCCGTCAAGCTCAACACGCCGGCGACCGTCGAGACGATTCGAGCCTTGCGCCCCGACCACGTCATCGTGGCCACCGGCGCCATCCGCCCCAAGCCCGATTTTCCGGGCGGCGACTTGCCGAATGTGCAGACCGGCGACACACTGCGCGCCATGATGCTGGGCACCGCAACTGCTGACGAGGCTGGCCTGGTGCTGAGCACCCTGGGCAAGGTCGGGCGACTTTCCGGCGTCACGAAGAGCCCCGAATTCGTTCGTCAGTTCACGAAGTTCTGGCTGCCGATGGGTAAGGACGTCGTCGTGATCGGCGGGTCGCTGGTCGGTCTGGAGCTCGCGGAATTCCTTGCCGAGCGCGGGCGCCAGGTCACGCTTTTGAATGAAAAGCAGCAGTTGGGTCTGCCGCTGGCGATGCCGCGGCGCTGGACCGCGGTCAAGGACTCTCTGGCTCACGGCGTGAAGATCCACCGCAACGTCTCGATCACGCGCATCACGCCGAAGAGCGTCGAATGGACCGAGGGCGAGCAGAGCTTCTCCGCCCCCGCGTCGATGGTCGTCTACGCCGACGGCACGACCGCCGCCGCGCCGCTGGCCGATGAGCTGCGCGCCGCGGACTTCAGCGTTGACGTCATCGGGGATGCCGGCGAGGTCAACTACATCCACGGCGCCATCCACTCGTCGTGGAAGGTGACCACCGCGCTCTGAGCCGGCCAGTCGCCCATGGTCGATCCAGATCGAAGTATCAACCAGAAGCTCGTCATCGATGTTGACCATGGTCCTCATGAGAACCTCCTTGTGGCATCAAGATTTGGTATTCATTGAGTACCCTGGGGGCGAAGAATTCAGCCGTACTCAGACCAATGAAGGAAGCCATGCCCGACTCTTCACGTCCTCTACGCAAGCTCGGATTCCTCACCATTGGCACGTTCGATCCGGCCGACCCAGCCGTGGGTCACGAATCAACGTTGCAGGTCATCGAACTGGGCGAACGGCTTGGATTCGACAGCGCCTGGCTGCGCCACCGCCATCTGCAGTTCGGGATCTCCTCCCCCATTGCGATCATGGCCGCGGCCAGCCAGCGCACATCCCGGATCGAGCTCGGAACCGCGGTAACCCCGATGGGTTGGGAAAACCCGTTGCGGCTGGCCGAAGACCTGGCCACCGTTGATCTGCTCGCCGGCGGCCGAATCAATCCGGGACTGAGCGTAGGTGAACCAATGCACTACGACACCGTGCAGCACGAGCTGTACCCCGATTCCGCCGAGCTGGAGGATTTCAGCTACGAACGCGTAGCACGACTCGCCCGGTTGATTGCGGGGGAACCGGTAAGGGAATTTTCCGGAAAGCAGGGTGTCGTCGAGGAGTTTTCCAACCGCGTCGAGCCGCACTCGTCCGGGCTGCGCGAACGCCTCTGGTATGGAGCGGCAAGCACCAAATCGGCCATCTGGGCCGGGGCAAACGGATTCAATCTGCTCTCCAGTAGCGTGATCTTCCCCGACGTCAATCAGGAGCCGTCGTTTGCCGAGATCCAACGATCGCAGATCCGTGCCTACCGTGAAGCCGCCGCGACATCCGCTCAGGCGCACGGACCCGCCCGTGTCTCACAAGGCCTCGTGGTGATTCCGACAGATTCAGCCTCAGCGAAACAGCAGGAAAAGTACCAACGGTACGTCGATGAACGCACTGCACGTACCAGATCGCCACAGGGGCCGAAACGGATGCTGTTCGCCCCGGATCTCATCGGCACGAGCAAACAGATCGCTGAACAGCTCTACGCCCATGCCGGGTTTCAGGAGGTCGATGAAGTGGCGTTCGCGCTGCCCTTCAGCTTCGACCACGAGGACTATGTGCAGATCCTCACCGACATCGCCACCACATTGGGGCCAGCGCTGGGATGGGCACCGGCCGACTAAGCGTTGCGGCAGCAGCTCCCCGAAGACTCCGACAACCCTCCGCTCAACCACCCTGTTGAACTGTTTTGAATCCGTTTGGCCCCCTTGACTGGCTCGTTTCGACGAGGTGAACTGATGGCTTCCACGTCAATGGAGGCAGCCATGCCCACACTTGATCACATTGTTTTTCCGGCCGCGCTCACTTCAGCGCCGACGCCGTTACGCGCGTCAACGAATCCCTTCAGAACACTCGCCGGCCGCCGGAGCCGAAGTCTCTGACACACCGCTGCAGCGTGTCGCCGGCGTCTGCTCCCGACACATGTTCCGATGATCGAATGCGAGTCGCAACTCGGTGGGCCACACCAGCAGCTTGGATTCGATGCCTCTGCCACACCACGGTGCCCGATCGGTCATCGTGAGCCGCGACAACGTGTAAAGAGTGACACTCGCATGATTAAGACACGCAGACGCAGTATTTTGCTGCAGTCGACAATAGCCTTGACCGGGGTTCTGCTTGCCCTTTCTGCCGGCACCTTTGCGGCCCAAGCCGCAACTCCAGTTGTGAGATCGGCGGTCCCCGGCCCGAGAACAGTCGTCAGCCTGACATTCGACGACGGCAACGCCGACCAGGTCGTCGCTGAGCAAGTATTGAAAGCCAATGGACTGCATGGCACATTTTTCATCACCACGAGCTGGATCGGCCAGCCGACCTGGCTGACCCAAGCCGATCTGCACACCTTCGCCGCCGACGGCAACGAAATCGGCGGTCACACCGTCACCCACCCCGACCTGACCACGCTCACGAGTGCGCAGGCAACCGCCGAAATCTGCGACGGCAAGACGACCCTGGCCTCCTGGGGTTTCAATGCCACCGACTTCGCATATCCCTTCGCCGCTGAGAACGCCAGTGTGGAGTCCATCGTGAAGGGCTGCGGTTTCCAGAGTGCACGCGGTTTGGGTGACGTGCGCTCCCCCGCCAGCTGTGCGACCTGTGAGTTTGCGGAAACGATCCCGCCGGCCAATCCGATGGATACGGCTGCTCCAGACGAGGTTGACAGCACCTGGACACTTCAGAACCTCCAGGACGTGGTGACGAATGCGGAAGCCAACGGAGGCGGCTGGGTCCAACTGACCTTCCACCACATCGCCGTCGGAACCGATCCCACCTTGACCATTAGTCCCCCCCTGTTCAACCAGTTCATCACGTGGCTTGCGGCACGGGGCGCCACGAACAACACCGTGGTTGAGACGGTCAGTCAAGTCATCGGAGGCCAGTAACGCCTGCCGCTGATGGAACCCGACCAGGGACTCTGCCTCGCGGGGCCACGCACATGACCGTGAGGTCGGGAGCTCTGGTCGGGAGCTTGGACCTTGTGACATGCTGACCTCATGGGTCTCGGATCGAAGGTGCGCCGTGCCTGGCTGTTCACGATCAAGCACAGCCTGAACCGACTGACCGGCCGCATGGCCCGCCGCGGCAGCGAGCGCTTCTCTATCGTGCGTACTGTGGGCCGCACGAGTGGCAAGACCTTTGAGACACCGATCATCGTGCAGCCGGTCGAGGGTGGATTCGTTTGCGAACTCACGTACGGTCCCGAGGTCAACTGGTACCGGAACTTGGTCGCGGCCAACGGCGGCGAGATCGTGCGCGGCGGCGTGACCACGAAGATCGTGGGGCTCGAACCGATGACGACCGCCGCGGGTATCGCCGCGTTCACCCCGTTCCAGCGGCGGGTGCTCAGAATGCTCAATCGCACCCATTTCGTGAAGCTGATTGCCGCCTGAGCACCGACATACCGGCCACATTCCAGGTACCAGCACTTGATCGCAGATCAACGGATGAAATCGGTAGTCGACAAGATCGCCGCGCTGGACGAGCCGGACACGACGAATGCTGAGCGGATACACGCGCCGCGCGAGTCGAGCTAGACCGTCTCTCCGATCTGTCCTCGGAGCCATTCGTCGATCGTCTCTAGTGCGGCTGTTGCCATCGACGTTGCGTGACCCGTGAACGCATGGGGTGATGCGGGATACACGCGCAGGTCAACGTCGACACCGGCTGTGAGGAGCCTCGCTGTCATGGCGAGATTGTCTTCAAAGAGAACGTCGTCTGTGCCGATCACCATCAGGATCGGCGGGAGGTTCGTCAGCTCGGCGAAGATGGGAGACATGTCCGGGTCCGTGCGATCCGGCGCGTCACCGGCATATGCGCCGAGGAAGTATTCGTCGGCGATGAGACGTCCGGCCGGCGTCTGCGCAGAGAGGTCATACGTGCCGCATTGAACGACCGCGCCTCCGAATGCGTCGATCCCGCGATCGCGCAGTCGTATCAGTGTCGCGGCCACCAGCGTGGAGCCTGCGGAGAATCCACTCATGGCCAGTCGTGTCGTGCCAAACCGCGCTTCGGCGTTCTCCACGAGCCACAGCGCCGCGGTCTCACAATCGTCGGGCGCTGCTGGCCATGGATTCTCAGGGGCGAGTCGATAGTCCACGCTCACCACCGCGATGCCCAGAGCGTCGACGAGTCGCCGATTCCGAACATCGCTTCCCGCGGCGGAGCCCAGGTAGAAGCCGCCCGTGTGAATCTCCAACAGCACACCTGCGGCGGGCCGACCCGATGGTGTGTGTATCCGCACGGGCACGCTGCGGCCACCAGTACTCACCGTCTCCACCGACGGGAATGGCTCGCACTCAGCAGGCACGGGCATCGCTTCACGCACCGCAATGAGTTCACTCACGCTAATCGGCCCGTGGCCAGGGCGTCGGCGTGCATAGAACGCACGAGACTCGTCAACGAGCGCCCAGAGCACCGGATCGATCAGAGAAGTCACCTCAAGTCGCATGAGAGAAACTCTACGAGCCGTGGGCCTAGCTGTCGGACTCGTCGCGGTAGGCGATACCCATTTCTTGGCACGCCGCGATCAGACGCTTGTCGCGCGTCCAAAGTCGGGCCCCGCCAACCAGGGAGACGGCGCCAAGGAGATGACAGTCCACTGCGCTCAGACCGCGCCCCCAGAGACGTCGAGCGCTGACAATCGTCATCATTTCAGCGTGATCAAGCACTGGGAACTGGTGCAGGCTCTCCAACAACTCCACCATTGCCTCGCGGTCCTGGATCGACCCGAGCGCCAACTCTTCAACTACGTACGGATGGCATCCGACCTCGTCGTCAGCGAGCAGCGTGTTGAGTTCAGGCTCGAGTGCATGCAGATGGTCGATCCAGATTGAAGTATCGACCAGGATCACGCGGCATCTTCTCGCCGCCGAGGCGCCGAAGTTGCAGAGCCGTCCGTGCCACCCAGCTTTGCGAGACGCCTGGCGCTCTCAACGCGAATCAACGTCGTAAGTCCGTCGCGCAGCAGCGTCGCTCTCTCTGTGATACCCGTCAGCTCACTAGCCCGAGCCAGGAGCTCGTCATCGATGTTGACCGTAGTCCTCATCAGAACCTCCTTGTGACACACGCACACTAGCACCAAAAGATGCTGATAACCATGCCTACATCGTCAGTCGCCTCACGCAGTATTCATGTGATCGCCGTACCCGGTGTCGACCTTCCATGGCTGTGCTGAAGTCGTCACCGCTCGATGCGGGGGCGGTCGCGCGCCTGGGCGCCGAGGCGGTGAGCGGCTTCATCGACGGGGTCGTCTGATGCGCGCTACGCGCCCCAGTTCATGGCCGGGGCGATGATGCGAGAGACAACGTCGCTGTGCTCAGAATCGACGACGAGCACAGAAAGGGCCGGCACGATCTCGACACCGTACCCCTCGGGAAACTTCGGAAGTTCTGTCCATTCCAGCTGCAAGGGCCCGTCTGCGTAGCTCCGGACGTCGTCCGGGTGCGCCGCGACTACATCTGAAAATGAATCACCGACTGACACGCCATCGCTGGTCGAGAGCGTGAGTCCGCCTACCGTCTCGGCGGTCAGTAAGACATAGAACTCCGAATAGTACGGGGCCTCAGTCGTCCACTCGCCGTCCTGAATGGCAAACCCGCCCCAGTCATATGAAGTGCCTGGCGGAATGTCCGCATGCCCGTCATAGTGGCTGACTGTCGGTTCGGTACCGAAAGCGTCAGTGAGCACGGCAACGACGTCCGCGGTCGGCTCAAAATAGTCGTGCTCGCTCAGTACGGCGCCAGAGCTGCCAACGATCTGGATCGACGACACCGAGAACACGATCGACGCCGCAGCGGCGGGCGCCGGGCTCTCCGTCGCTGTCGGTGGCTGAGTGGTCGGTGAGTTAGTCTGACTGGATTGATCACTGGGCTCGGCGAACGGTGAGCACCCGGCCAGTACGAGCACTGCAATCCCCAGCGCAGCGATGACACATGTCGGACGCGTTGTCTTCCCCATTCGCACAGCCTAGGGGCTCAGGGCGTCGTCCAAGGCCGAAACGGCCCCGTCTGCCGAAGCAGAAGGGGCCGTTTCAGGAGTGCGAGTGGCTAAACGTTGAATCTAAACTCCACCACGTCGCCATCCTGCATGACGTATTCCTTGCCTTCCATGCGGGCCTTGCCCTTGGAGCGAGCCTCGGCAACCGAACCGGTCTCGATCAGGTCGTCGAACGAGATGATCTCGGCCTTGATGAAGCCCTTCTGAAAGTCGGTGTGAATGACACCGGCCGCCTGCGGCGCCGTGGCACCCTTCGGGATCGTCCAGGCGCGGGTCTCTTTCGGACCAGCGGTCAGGTAAGTCTGCAGGCCGAGGGTGTCGAAGCCGATGCGGGCGAGCTGGTCGAGTCCGCTCTCGGACTGGCCCGTCGAGGCGAGCATCTCTGCGGCATCCTCGTCATCGAGCTCGGCGAGCTCTGACTCGAGCTTGGCGTCAAGGAACACGGCGTGGGCCGGAGCTACAAGGTCGGCCAGGGTCTTCAGCTTGTCGGAGCTCTGCAGCACAGCCTCGTCGACGTTGAAAACGTAGATGAAGGGCTTGGCGGTAAGCAGTCCGAGCTCCTTGATGGGCTCGAGGTCGATGGTGGAGGCCGACAGCGGCTTGCCGGCGTCGAGGAATTCCTGCGCCTTCTTCGCCGTGTCGAGCACGATCGGCTCAGCCTTCTTGCCCTTGACCTCTTTCTCAAAGCGCGCGACGGCCTTCTCGAGGGTCTGCAGATCGGCAAGGATCAGCTCGGTGTTGATCGTCTCCATGTCGCTGGCCGGGTTGACGGCACCGTCGACATGCACGACGTCTTCGTCTTCGAATCCGCGGATGACCTGAGCGATCGCATCCGCTTCACGAATGTTCGCCAGAAACTTGTTGCCCAGGCCTTCGCCCTCGCTCGCGCCGCGCACGATGCCGGCGATGTCGACGAACGACACCGGAGCCGGCAGCAGCCGCTCGCTACCGAAGACCTCGGCGAGTGCCGCGAGACGCTTGTCCGGCAGGTTGACCACACCGACGTTCGGCTCGATCGTGGCGAACGGATAGTTCGCTGCGAGCACGTTGTTCTTGGTGAGTGCGTTGAAGAGGGTGGACTTGCCGACATTGGGCAGACCGACGATTGCAATAGTGAGAGCCACGAGGGTCAATCGTACCGGCTCCGACGGCTTTCGGGGCTGCATGTGGGCTGAGCGGATGCCCGCCGGCCGCGCGTTCAGCTCTCTGCAGCACTTTCGGGCGGCATCCTCAGCGGCGCGTGAGAGCATTAACCTGTGCCTTTGAACTTCACTGCCATCGATTTTGAGACCGCCAACTCATCGGGCGCTTCTGCGTGCTCCGTCGGTTTGGTCAAGGTGCGCGATGGCCGGGTGGTGGACAAGGTCGGCTGGTTGATCCAGCCGCCGGCCGGACACGACGCATTCCTGGAATGGAATACGAAGATTCACGGCATCCGCGCTGAGGATGTCATCGGTGCGTCGACCTGGGCCGCTCAGCTGCCCGACCTTGTCGCGTTTGCCGACGGCGACCACCTGGTCGCTCACAATGCCGGCTTCGATCTCGGCGTGATCAAGACGTCGACGACGGTCTCCGGACTGGTCGTTCCCGACTTCCAGTACGTCTGCAGCCTGCAGGTGTCCCGCGCCACCTACCACCTCGACTCCTACCGTCTGCCGGTTGTGGCGATGGCCGCCGGGTTCGAAGATTTCTCGCACCACGATGCCCTGGCCGACGCCGAAGCCTGCGCCGCGATCATGATCCACGCGGCGGCCCGGCACGAAGTAGCCACGCTCGAGCAGCTCGCGCACGTCACGCGCGTCAAGATCGGCGTGATCGGCCCGGTCGCCACCAAGGAGCACGCGTCGACGCACGGCCCGATGGCGCTGAACTAGCGAGCCGCCGCACTTTTCCTCTCGGCGCACTCCCGCAACTCGCACCTCGCACCTCGCACCTCGCACCGTGCAACTCCCAAATCCCACCTCCCACCTCCCACCTCGCACCTCGCACCTCCCACCTCGCACCTCGCACCTCGCACCTCGCACCTCGCACCTCGCACCTCGCACCTCCCATTCGACGGAGATTATTCGTTGCACGTGTTTTGTCGCCGCGGAATTCCGGGGGAACGCTGTCACACCGGCAAAAATCTCCGTCGAATGGGCGCTGCGCCGAGCTCTGTCGGTGGCCGCTGACAGGATTGAGACATGGAACCCATGCTCATGCTCGTGCTCGGACTTCTGCTCGGCGCACTCGTCGGCGCACTGCTGACGTTCGTCGTACTGCAGCGACGCGCCACCGCGCACTCATTCGGTGAAGACCCCGCGATTGTCGAGTCGCGCCACCAGCTCGCGCTGGCCGAAGTGCGCTCCCGCGAGGCCGCGGTGGCGTCGCTGCTACGTGAAGAGTTGGCCTCGGTTCAAGCCACGACCGACGCATTGCGCACTCAGATTCAGGATGCCCAGCGTCAGTACCGCGAATTGGCCGAGCGTCACCGCTCCGACCAAGAAGAACACAGCGAACGCGAGCGACAGGAGAGCCGCGTGCTGCAGGCGCTGGCCCCGGTACGCGAGAGCCTGCACGATATGCAGAAGAAGGTCACCGAGTTGGAGACCCAGCGCAGCCTGCAGCACGGCGAGCTGAGTCAGCAGCTGCGCTCGGCCACCGAGTCGGAGGAGCGCCTGCGCAGCACCGCCGAATCGCTCGCATCGGCCTTGCGCGCCAACAACACGCGTGGGGTCTGGGGCGAAACCCAGCTGCGCAGCGTGGTCGAGGCCGCTGGTCTCATCGAACGGGTCGATTTCGACCTGCAGTCGAGCATCACCTCAGACGCCGGCGCCGGCCGCCCCGACATGGTGGTGCACCTGCCCGGCGGCAAGAACATCGCGGTCGACGCGAAAGTTCCGTTCACGGCGTACCTGGAGGCGAGTCAGATTCCCGCCTCGGCGACCGGCGCCTTGGGCGCTCAGCGCGCCGAGCTCATGAAGGCGCACGTGAAGGCAGTGCGCGACCACATCACCACGCTCGGCAGCAAGGCCTACTGGCAGGGCCTCGACGCCTCGCCCGAGTTGGTCATCGCGTTCATTCCGAGTGAATCGCTGGTCTCGTCGGCGCTGGAAGCCGACCCGTCGATCATGGAGTTCGCCTTCAGCAAGCGGGTCGCGCTGTCGTCACCCGTCACCCTCTGGTCGGTGTTGAAGACCGTTGCGTTCAGCTGGCAGCAAGACGTGCTGACTCAGGATGCCCAGGTGCTGTTCGATCTCAGCAAGGAGCTCTACTCGCGGCTCGGCACCACCGCCACCCACATCGAGAAGCTCGGCCGGTCGATCGAACGCACGGTCAAGGACTACAACGGTTTCGTCGGCTCGATGGAACGCCAGGTGCTCCCCACCGCCCGCAAACTCAACGCCCTCGATGAGTCGAAGGTGTTGGCACCGCTGGTGGGCATCGAAGAAACGCCGCGCGAGCTGGTGGCCTACGAGTTCGTGGCCGAACTGGAGGCTGCGGAATTGGACTCAGCAGAGCGTGCAGCGCGCGGCGACGAGCATCCGGTGGCCGTTCCGCTGGTCGTCGTCGACTGACGCGTCGGGCCCACCCCTCGAGCCCGACCCTGCGCGTGACGCGACCCTCGCGGGCGACGAAACCATCGTCATCCGCTTCGCCGAGCTCTGAGAAAGTGTGGGTGTTGCCCCGGGCAAACACCCGCACAAACTCACAGGTCGCGGGGCGGGGTGGCGGGCAACGGATGTCGGAAGGCGCGCTCCAGCATCCCAGCCGAAATCCTTCGCCGAACTGTGGCAGTTGACCATTTTCAGCGCTGAAATCGGTAATCTGCCACAGTTCGGCGCAGAACGTGCGGTTGTCGAGCCTATCGAGTCACCCCCGCGAGATGGCTGAGTTCAGAGGTTGCCTCGCGGGGTCACTTCGACAAGCTCAGTACATCGCTCGACAAGCTCGACCATCGGTGTCGTCGAAACGGGTTAGCGCGCCGCCACGAGCTCGTCGGTCGCCCGACGTCCGGGAATCGCTTCCAGCAGCTCGCGCGTGTACTGCTCGGCCGGGTTCGACAGAATCTGGTCGGCCGTGCCCAATTCGATCAGCTTGCCGAATCGCATCACAGCGATCTGGTCGGAAACCTGACGGATCACGCCGAGGTCGTGCGAGATGAACAGGTAGCTGAGACCGAACTCGACCTGCAGGTCGACGAGCAGCTGCAGGATCTGTTCCTGCACCGAGACATCCAACGCCGACACCGGCTCGTCGAGAACCAGAAGCTCCGGCCCGAGGGCGAGGGCACGCGCGATCGCGATGCGCTGACGCTGACCGCCCGACAGCTGCGTGGGCTTGCGCTCGGCGAGTGCCGGATCGAGGCGCACGGCGTTCAGCAGCGCCCGAACCGTCTCCGAACGCTCGGCCCGCGAGCCGATCCCGAAAGCGCGCAGCGGCTCGGCGATGATGCGCTCCACCGACATCGTCGGGTCGAGCGAGCCGAACGGGTTCTGGTAGACGACCTGCACCCGACGACGCAGCTGGCGCAGCTCCTCGCCACGTAGGTCGCTGATGTCGACCCCGTCGAACTGGATGCGACCCGAGTCGGGGGCGATGATCCGCGCGGCGATCCGCGCGGTGGTGGTCTTGCCCGAACCGGACTCCCCCACAATCGAGAAGGTGCTGCCGCGGGGCACCGCGAACGAGACAGAATCCACGGCGGTGAGCGTCGACGCTGCACCACCGGACGGCCGCAGCGTGTAGGTCTTGGTCAGCTCGTCGACGAGCAAGATGTTGTCGGCCGGTGCGGAATCCACGGCAGAGGCCGCCGTCGAACGGAAGCCGAGAGTGAGCCCGGTGCGCGCTGCGGCCGCTGCGACATCGCTGGCGTCGACCATGCTCGGCACCAGGCGTTTGCTGGAGAGGCCCGGCGCCGCGGCCACCAATTCTTGCGTGTAGGCGTGACTCGGCGATCCCAGCACATCGAGGGGGGTGCCCTGCTCGACGATGCGACCCTGCTGCATCACGATGATGTGGTCTGCCCGGTCGGCGGCGACGGCGAGGTCGTGAGTGACCAGGATCACCGAGGTGCCGTGGTCGCGGGCGAGCGCTTCGATCCGGTCGAGCACCTGGCGCTGCACTGTCACGTCGAGCGCACTGGTGGGCTCATCCGCGATGACCAGGCGCGGGGTGCAGGCCCAGGCAATGCCGATGAGCACCCGCTGCTTCATGCCACCCGACAGCTCATGCGGGTATTGCGCCGCACGGCTGGCGGCATCCGGGATACCCACCTGGTCGAGAATGCGCACGGCCTCGGCCGCGGCATCCGGCTTGCTCAGCTTGAGATGCAGACGCAGGGTCTCAGCGATCTGCTCCCCCACCTTGAGCAGCGGGTTGAGCGAGTTGCTCGGGTCCTGCGGCACGAAGCCGATCTCGGCGCCACGGATGCGACGGAGCATCCGCTCCGGCATGGTCGTGAGGTCGTCTTCAGCGAAACTGATCGACCCTGACACGATGCTTCCGCCTTCGGGAAGCCGACGGATGAGCGCCTGCGAGAGGGTGCTCTTGCCCGAACCCGACTCGCCGACGATGGCCACAATCGCACCGCGCGGCACGCTGAAGTCGAGGCCGCGCACCGCATGGGTGACGGTGCGGCCGTTCGTGTAGTCGATCTGCAGGTCGCTGACGCGGAGTAGAGGGGTGTCGCTCTGTGCTCCCCCTGCAGCGTTCGCGCGACCACTGGCATCGCTGTTGTGCACGATCATCGTTCTTCTCCGATCAGGCGCGCCAAACGATTGACGGCAAGGACTACGACCAAAATCACGGCGCCGGGAATGATGCTGAGCCACCAGGCCGTCGCAACGAAGTCACGTCCCGATGAGACGAGGGCTCCCCACTCGGGCGTCGGCGGCTGTGCGCCGAAACCGAGGAAGCTCAGCGCTGAGACCGCGAGAATCGCCGTGCCGAGTTCCAGTGCGGCCAGCGCGATGACCGGCTTCGCAGAGTTCGGCAGCACGTGTTCGAGCAGAATCGACGGCCACTTCACGCCGAGCGTGCGCGCCGCCTCGACATATTCTTCATTGCGGATGCGCACCACCTGCGACCGCATGATGCGCGTGAACGATCCCGCGGCGCCGAGCCCGACGCCGAGGGCGACCGACCAGGGCCCGAAGCCGAGTCCGGCGACGACGATGAGAGCGAGCAGCACGCCGGGAACCGCGATCAGCACATCGACGAAACGCATCACGACGAAGTCGAGCTTGCCACCGACGAAGCCGGAGATCAGACCGACGATCGCACCGACGATGACCCCGACGAGTACCGCGGCGCCGGCCGAAACGAGCGAGAGGTAGGCGCCGTAGACGACGCGGGAGTAGACGTCACGGCCGAGGTGGTCGGTTCCGAACCAGTAGCTCTCCGAGGGCGGCAACAGTTTGTCGGCCGCCACACCCTCGAATGGGTCGTGGGTGGCGAACAGCGATGGAACGAGCATGGCGGCGAGGGCGGCCAGGAGCACCAGTCCGGCGATGATCACGCCGGGTTTCTGCAGATTTCTCATGACTCAGTCCCCGCTTCGGTCAGAGCGGTTTCGGTGGCGGGGGCGGATGCCCCGGCGGGAGCAGAGACGACGGCTGAAGCGACAGCAGGCACTGCGGCAGAACCTACAGACCTGCGCCCACTCAACGCACCCCGGGTGCGCGGGTCGATGACTCCGTAGGACACATCGACGATCAGGTTGACGACGGAGTACACGAGGGCGACGACGATGACGACACCTTGAATCACGGTGGCATCACGGGCGAGCACCGCGTCGACGGTCAGGCGGCCGATGCCATCGCGGGAGAACACCGTCTCGACGACCGCGGTTCCACCGGCGAGATAGCCGATCAGCAGGCCGAGGATGGTGATCGACGGCAGCAGGGAGTTACGCAGCACGTGGCGCAGAAAGATGCTGCGCGGCGAAACGCCCTTGGCCACCGCGGTGAAGACGTAGGGGCTGCGCATCGCGTCGAGCACAGCCGAGGAGAACACCTGGAAGAAGATCGCACCGATCGGCAGCGCCAGGGTGATCGCGGGCAGGATGACCGCAGCCGGGTTGCGCGTGCCGGAGGCCGGCAACCAGCCGAGCCCGAACGAGAACACGCTGACCAGAACGAGCCCGCTGAGGAACGCGGGAATCGCCACGCCGAGCGGCGGAATCTGCAGCAGCGTCTGGCGCACCCAGCGCGACGGGGTGAGGAAGGCCAAAAAGGTGAGTACCACCGAGGTGACGACACCGAAAATCAGGGCGAGAACGGCAACGGATGCCGTGTTCGGCAGCGCCCGGGCGATCATCGCGTCGACCGGCTGGCCGGTGGCAATCGACACACCGAGGTCGCCACGAAGTGCGGCCAGGAAGTTGCCGAGGTACTGATCCCAGAGCGATCCGTCGAGGCCGAACTTCTCGCGCAAAACAGCGAGCGTTTCGGGATCGGTGGTTGTCGCATCCCCGCCCTTGACCGACAGTGCGGCGAGGAGCGGATCACCGGGAAGCAAGTGGATCAGCAGGAACGTCACCGTGTAGGTCGCCCAAATCACGAAGGCGAATTGGATGAGCTTGGGTGCCACATAGCGCAGCACCGCCAGAGTTCTCTGCACGGGTGACGTTCCTACTGATTCCACGAACTAACTATCTTGAGGTTGGCGTGACGCTACTCGGCGACGCGCACGTCGTAGAGCAGCACACGAGCAGCGGAGTCGAAGGTGACTCCCTCGACACCGGCGCGCGATGCGTGCAGCTGCACGGTCTCGAGGGTCGGGATGAGGTACGCGTTGTCGATGACGATCTGCTGAGCCTGCGCGACGAGCTTCGCACGTGCGTCGGGGTCTGCCGTCTTCACCTGTTCGGTGAGCACCGATTCCAGCTCGGCGTCGTCGACGATGCCCCAGCGTGCCTTGCTGTCCTTCGAGAACAGCACGCGCAGCGCGTCGGGGTCGGTGCGGGTGAGGCCGGCACCGAGGAAGTCGTAGTCGCCCGTGGCGATCGCACCGAAGAAGTCGCCGGCGGTGACCATGTTCAGTTTGAGGTCGATTCCGATCTTCTTCAGCTGCATCGCGGTGGCCTCGAGCACGTCTTGGGCGTAGAAGCCGGTGACGGTGACGGAGAGCTTGGTGCCATCCTTCTCACGGATGCCGTCGGCGCCCATGGTCCAACCGGCCTTGTCGAGCAGCGCTTCGGCGGCCTTGGGGTCGTACTCCATCGCCTTCGCCTGGCTGGCGAAGCCAGGGGTCGTCGAGGTCAGCGCACTGGCCGGCTGAACACCGCTGGCCGCGCCGGTCAGCTCGTTGATCTCGCCGCGGTCGGTGCCGAGCAGCATCGCCTGACGCACTGCCGCGTCGGAGACGATCGGGCGGGACGTGTTGGCGATCAGGCTGTTCGGGATGCCCGGGTTGGCCTTCGAGTAGATGTTGAAGTCGTCGGTGGTGAAACGAGCCTCGTCGGCGTACGGGAGGTCCTGGATGATGTCGAACTCACCCGAGTCGAGGCCACCGGTGCGCACACCGTTCTCAACGATGATCGGAAACTCGATGGTGCTGACGAGTGCCTCACCGGAGTGCTCACGCAGGCTGGACGCCCAGTCGTAGCCGACGCGCTTCTCGATCACGACGGAGTCGTTGGGTACGTAGGACTTGTAGGTGAACGGACCGGCACCGATGACGCTCTGGCAACGCTCTTCCGGAGTCAACACGGTGGTCGCCTCTGAAACGAGTCCGAGCGTCATGGTCGACGCACCCTGCAAGAACTGTGCGTTCGGCTGCGTGAAGTTCACGGTGAAGGTGTGGTCGTCGGCAACGTCGACGCTGTCATAGCCGGCGAGGTACTGCGAGGCCAGCGAAGCGGATGCCCCCATCGCGTAGAGCGCATCGAGGTTGGCCTTGACGACGTCGCTGGTGAGCGCGGTGTCATCGCTGAACGTGACGCCGTCCTTGAGCGTAAAGGTGTACGCGGTGAGGTCGGAGTTCGTCTCAAACTTCTCGGCGAGCCACGGCACGATCTCGCCGGTCTCAGCGTTCTGGTCGACGAGGGAGTCCACAACCTGGCGACCGACGTTCAGGGCCGTCGTGACGGTGGTCTGCTGCGGGTCGAGGCAGGTCGGGTCTTCCTTGAGCGCGAAGATGACGTTGTCCTTGGCCGATTCGATGCCGGCGCTGCAGCCGGCGAGAAGGCTGACTGCTGCCAATGCGCCGATCGGTGCCGCTGCCCAACGCATGGCACGGGTGGTCTTGCTGCTCACTGTGGATCCCTTCAAAGTACTGCTCGCTGTGTGGGTGGTGCAGGTTTTTGAGCGCGGCACACCGTCAGATGCGCGGCCTGTGGCGCGGGTGGTTAGAAACTCTGGGGCGCGGATCGCCCCGGCAGAGCGCCGGAGATGACGGCGCCTCTGGAGACGACAGCCACGATGTTCTCGGGGCGCAGCGTGTCAAGCTGCTCCCACGGACGCCCCTTGATCACGACGAAGTCAGCGCCGAACGACGGGGCGATGGTGCCGACGGTGCTGCCCATGCGGATCGCGTCAGCCGCGTCGGAGGTCGCGGCGATGAGGGCGCGCTCGGCAGTCCAGCCGAACATCTCCTTCATCAGTCGCACCTCTTCGAGCTGGTCGCCGAACTGCACGAACACACCGTTGGCGTCAGTGCCGAGCACGAAACGGACACCGGCCTGACCTGCAGCAGTGAAGTTGCGGTTGCGCTCTTCGACAACGCCCTGCGCCTTTTCCTGCGCCTCGGCCGACACGTCGACGCGGCCTTCGGCGATCACGTCGTTGATCATCAGCGTCGGGGCGACCGGGATGTTGCGCTCGAGCAGGCGGGCGAAGTGCGACTCGACAATGCCGGTGCCGTGTTCGAGCGAGTCGACGCCGTGGTCGAGCGCGATCTCGACGCCGATCTCGGTGTGCGTGTGCGCGGCCACGAGCATCCCGAGGGCGTGAGCCTCGTCGACGGTGGTGCTGATCTCGGCGTTGGTCTGGTTGCGCCAGCCCACTTTGTCGCCCATCGAGAGCACGCCGCCGCTGGTGTAGATCTTCACGCCGTCTGCGCCGGCACGGGCCCACTCGCGCACGCGCTTGCGGCATTCGTCTGGGCTGTCGGCGACGGGGTCGCGGTGCGGGTAGTGCGGCGGGATGAAGAGGTCGCCGTGACCGGCCGTCATGCCGACCTGACCGTTGACGACGATGCGCGGGCCCTGCTGGATTCCCTCGTTGAACACGCGGGCGACGGCGAGCTGACGCTCATCGCCGGCCAGATCGCGCAGGGTGGTAACGCCGGCGCGGGCGGCACGCTGCGCGTTGGCGGCGATGTGAAAGACCCGCTCTTCGGTGGGGGTGATCAGCGGCCAGCTCGACCAGTCGACCTTGCGCTGCCCGGCGTAGGCGCCGAGGTGCACGTGGGTGTCGACCAGCCCGGGGATGATGCTGTACTCACTGAACTCGGCCGCGGCATCGGCCGGCTCCACCGAGACGATGTTGTCGCCGCTCCAGCGCACCGTGCTCGCGCCGAGGGCGGTGTGGCCGTTCCAGATCTGGATGCCCTCGAGGGCGTTCGCCGCGTTGGCGGCGCTCATGCGTGGGTTCCGTTGGGGCGCATGAGTGACGTGTTGGAGAGCATTGAGGGTGAACCTTCCGCGTTGGCCTGCTGACACAGTGTGAGAACGTGTGACGGCCACGCTGCCGCGAAAAAGAGAAAGAGACAAAAGAGGGGTGAAGACGGTGACCATCGGCCACTCTTTGGCCACTCTTTAGTAAAGCCGCCGACGGGGTGCAATCTCTACGACAACGACTACAAAGAATCGGGAGCCGACGACCCCTTGACTTTGGTGGATCATCCGAATGCCAACTCCCAGTGTGCCAAAAGTTGGCTGAGAACTCGACTTTTGTGGGAATCGCCAGCAGCGCACGACAGCGGGACCCGCGAACCTTGGCGGATCCTCCGTGTACCTCGGGCAGGCCCTGTGATTAGCTCGAATGGATGCCTCATCAACGGTGATGTGCTGGGCATTCATCCGCACACCCTGTGCTGCAATCACTCAGAGGAACCCGCACCGTTGTCTCAACTCGCTCCGTCACTCCCCGCCATCCTGCTCCCCTGGGCCGCTGATGTTCAGCGCTGAGTTGACCGCCGGGCGCCGGTTCGCACTCGTGCTGCAGCCGGGCGACGACGTCACCGACAGCCTGACCCGGTTCTGCCGTGAGAATGGCGTGGAGCAGGGCTACCTTCCGGTCTTTCTCGGCGCGTTCAGCGCCCTCTCACTGATCGGCACCTGCGAGCCCGTCGATGACGAGTTCGAGCCGATGCCCAAGTCGGTGCACCTGACGAACGTCGAGGGGATCGGCTCTGGCACCATCGCGTGGGACGGCGACGGGCTGCGGGTTCTGCCCCACCTGCACGTGGCGGTCGGCCTCAAGTCGTATTCGGCGACGGCCTACGCCGGTCATCTGCTGGCCGCGACGGTTCAGTATGTGACCGAAATCGTGGTCGAAGAAGTCACCTCCCCACGGTTCAGCCGAGTGCCAGACCCGGCGGCGCGGGGCATCCCGAACCTCAGCTTCACTGCGTGAGCGTCAGCGTGAGCGTGAGCGCGAGCGTCAGCCTCACGGGGTGAGAGACAAAGCCAGGTAGAGGTCGACGCGGTCCTTCATGCTGGACAGGTCGCGATCGGTCAGCGCCTCGATGCGCCCGATGCGATAGCGCAGCGTGTTGACGTGCACGTGGAGCAGACCGGCGGCCTGCTGCCAGGCTCCCCCTGAGTCGAGAAAGACCCGAAGCGTCAGCACGAAATCCGAGCCGTGCCGTTCGTCGTACTCGGTCAACGGAGCGAGCAGGCTCTGTGCAAACGAGCCTCGTACGCGCTCGGGCAGCATCGAGAGCAACGCCTCATGCGACGGTGGGGTCGAGCCGGTTCCCCAGGTGATGGGGCCGGTTCCGGTGACCGACAGCATCCGCGCCCTGGCGGTCGTCACGGCATGCGCGAGTTGATCGATGGAGGTGATCTGCTCGCTCACCCCCAAGCGCAGCCGACGGGAGCCAAGCATCATGCTCTGCGCCTCGGTGTGCCGGTCGGCCAGTTCGATCAGACGTTCCGGCGTGGCATCGTCGCCGCTGATGACCACCGTCGCCTCGGCGTCGCGCTGCGTGCCGAGCAGGGTGTGCGGGTCGCCGCCGACGAGGGCAGTGACCGCGCCGAGCACCGCGAGCGGCGGATAGTCGCGGTCGTCGATGGTGGCGGCGACAACGATCAGCGGACGCGACGGATCGACGCCGAGCAGACGCAGACGCGCCGACGCCTCCCCCGGCGACACCGTGTCGTCGATGAGCATGGTGACCAGCTCGCCGACCTGCTCGAGTTCGGTCGACCGGCGGTAGTTCGCCAGTTCGAGTTCGACCCGCACCACGGCGATCAGGGTGCGGATGACGCGTTCCAGGTCGGCGGGCCACTCGCGGTGGTCGCCGGAACAGACCAGAAACCCGACCGGGTGATCTCCGTCGCCGATGATCGGCCAGACCGACGACGGGCGGCCCTCCTCGTCGGGAACGACCGCCGCCGAGCGGCCGGCCCCGAGCATCCGGTTCCAGACCGCGGCCCGCCAGTCGATGCTGGGTTCCGCCCCGACGACGGCCGTGAGCGCTCCTCCGGATTCGAGCACCCAGCATCCGACCGCGAACTCCTGGTGGAACAGGCGCAGCGCGCCCTGCGCACCCGGGCCTGAGGCCAGCGTGTCGAGTAGTTTGCGGTCGAAGCCGATGCTGCGGGAGATCTCAGGCCACTCGCCGGTGGCCACCGATGACTCGATGAACTGGGCGATCGACTTGAACGAGACGGTTTTCGAGACGGTGAGCAGGGCGACCCCCCAGCGGCGGCAGGCATCCTCCACGTAGTCGGGGATCTCGCCGATCACGATGCGACCGACCACCACCGCCGGGGCTTTCTTGCCGGCGAGCTCCGAAATGAAGACCTCGGCGCTCTCGGGCCCCTGAGCCCAGAGCGCACTGGTCAGCACGAGATTGTTCGCGGCAAGAAAGTGCCCTGGACTCGGCAGGTCGAGGATGTAGGCGCCCTCGACCGAGAGTTCGAGCAGTTCTGGAGTCGCCCAGACGACGGACAGGCCCAAGTCGGGGCGTTCCAGCAGGTCGGCTACTCTCACCGGCACTCACTCATTCAGGGTTGTCGATCATGTCGGTGTTCTACGGGGACGTTCGAGCTAGAGCCACTTCGAGGCGAGGTGCTCGGCCACGACGCGACGCACGGTGCCCGAACGCGAGCGCAGCACGATGCTTTCGGTGCGGATCATCGGACCCTTGCGACGCACGCCGTCAACGAGGCCACCGTCGGTGACTCCGGTGGCGACAAAGAAGGTGTTGTCGCCGCTGACCATGTCGTCAAGTTCGAGCAGCTTGTCCACGTCGAGGCCGGCGGCCAGCGCGTTGGAGCGTTCGCTGTCGCTACCGGGCGCGAGACGACCCTGCATGAACCCGTCGAGTGCTTTCAGGGCGCACGCGGTCGTGATGCCTTCCGGGCTGCCGCCGATGCCGACGCACATGTCGATGCGGCTTTCGTAGCGGGCCGCGTTAATGCCGCCGGCAACGTCGCCGTCGAGCAGCAGCCGGGTGCCGGCGCCGGCGGTGCGGATGGCGTCGATGAGGCCTTCGTGGCGCGGGCGGTCGAGCACCGCGACGCTCAGCTCGCCGACCGGTTTGCCGAGCGCCTTGGCCAGTTCGCGCAGGTTGTCGCCGATCGACTGGTCGAGGCTGACGACGCCGCGGCCGGCTGCGGCGGTGACGATCTTGTCCATGTAGAACACGCTGGAGGCGTCGAGCATGGTGCCGCGGTCGGAGACGGCGATCACCGAGATCGCGTTCTGGCGACCGGTGGCGGTCAGGCTCGTGCCGTCGATCGGGTCAACGGCGATGTCGCAGGCCGGCCCGCGGCCGTTGCCGACGTGCTCACCGTTGAAAAGCATCGGGGCGTGGTCTTTCTCGCCCTCGCCGATGACGATGACGCCGTCGAAGTTGACGGTGCCGAGAAATTTGCGCATCGCGTCGACGGCTGCGCCGTCTGCGGCGTTCTTGTCGCCGCGTCCGATGAAGGGCACTGCACGAATTGCGGCGGCTTCTGTGGCGCGAACGAGCTCCATCGCAAGGTTGCGATCGGGGTGCTCGAAGAGGGTGGCGGAATCGGTGCTGGTCACTAAATGGTCCTTCCCGGACGAGTCGTGTGGCAGTGGCGAGGCCCATCATTGGGCCGGCGCTGGAAACCCAGTGCCGCCGACTTCAGCCTACTCGCGTGTGACCCGACGGATGCCGCCGCCCGGCGAGACGACGAGGGAGGCGGTCCGAGAACCGCTCGCTCCGTGCGCCGCACGGGGCAAGTCGTCGACGCCCAGGTCAGCCAACCCCGTGACGTCGGTGACGGCGGTGAGAAAGAAGTAGCCGTCGGCGGCGGCCAGGTCGGCCAGGTCGAGAACGCGATCGATCGAGATGCCGGCGGCGTGGGTGCGCTCGCGCTCGGCGGGAGTCTGCGGGGCCAGGCGCGCCTGCATCCAGCCCCCCAGTGCCCGCACCGCCACCGCGGTCAGCACTCCCTCTGGCGCCCCTCCGGTGCCGAGGAGCAAGTCGATCGGCCCGCGCGGGTGTGCGGCCTGCAGCGCGGGGATGACGTCACCGTCTCGAAAGCTGACCACCGCGGCACCGACCGAGCACACGGCATCCGCGTAGGCCTGATTGCGGGGTCGGTCTTGAACCGCGACGCGCAGCGACGCGACAGGGCGACCCAGCCGGTTGGCGAGTTCGTGGAGGGTGTCACTGGTCGGTGCGTCGATGCGGAGGCCCTCCCCTGCCGCGCTGGTGATGAACTTATCGAGGTAGAAGACCGGCCCCGGATCGAACAGGCTGCCGCGCGGGGCGACCGACATCACCGCGATCGCGCCCGGCCGATTCGAGGCGGCGAGCCGGGTGCCATCGACGGGGTCGACGGCGATGTCGACGCGGGGTCCCGCCCCGGTTCCGACGCGTTCGCCGGTGAACAGCAGGGGCGCTTCGTCTTTCTCTCCCTCGCCGACCACGATGGTTCCGTCGATCGGCACGCGTGAGAAGGCCACGCGCATCCCGGCCACTGCCGCGCCGTCGACGGCGTTGCGGTCGGCCTGGCCGACGAGCGGTGCGGCGGCGAGCGCAGCGGCCTCCGTCACGCCCAGGATCTGGAGGAGAAGGTCATCGTTCAGGGTGAATGAAGGCACCCGTCAATCCTGCCGGATGCGCCGGTGCGCGGGCACAAGACGCCAAGTGTCAATAGACTTTGAGCATCTCGCCTGAATAGGCAGCCACATCCGCACGTCACGAGGAGAAGCAATGCCCATCGCAACCCCCGACCAGTACGCAGAAATGCTGAACAAGGCCAAAGACAAGGGTTTCGCCTACCCGGCGTTCAACGTCTCTTCTTCGCAGTCGATCAACTCTGTTCTGCAGGGTCTGACCGAGGCCGGCTCCGATGGCATCATCCAGGTGACCACCGGTGGCGCCGACTACTTCGCCGGCCACACCGTGAAGAACCGCGCATCCGGTGCGTTGGCCTTCGCCCGTTTCGTGCACTCGGTTGCCGACAACTACCCCGTCACCGTGGCCCTGCACACCGACCACTGCCCCAAGGGTGCCCTCGACGACTTCGTCATGCCGCTCATCGTGGCTTCCGAAGAAGAAGTGAAGGCCGGCCGCAACCCGATCTTCCAGTCGCACATGTGGGACGGCTCCTCTGTGCCGCTCGGCGAGAACCTCGAAATCGCCAAGGACATGATCAAGCGCACCAAGGCGATCAACGCGATCCTTGAAGTTGAGATCGGCGTCGTCGGCGGCGAAGAAGACGGTGTCAGCCATGACATCAACGACAACCTGTACACGACCCTCGACGACGCCATCGCCATGGTCGACGCGCTCGGCCTCGGCGAGCAGGGCCGCTACATGGCCGCGCTCACCTTCGGCAACGTGCACGGTGTCTACAAGCCCGGCAACGTGAAGCTGCGCCCCGAACTGCTCAAGGACATCCAGGAAGGCCTGCAGGCCAAGTACGGCACCGCTGCAAAGCCGCTCGACCTGGTCTTCCACGGTGGATCCGGCTCGACCGACGCTGAGATCGCCGAGGCCGTCGCCAACGGTGTCGTTAAGATGAACATCGACACCGACACCCAGTACGCGTTCACCCGCGCCATCGCCGATTACATGCTGAAGAACTACGACGGCGTGCTCAAGGTCGACGGTGAGGTCGGAAACAAGAAGCTGTACGACCCGCGCGCCTGGGGCAAGGTCGCCGAGTCGGCCATGGCCGCACGCGTCGTCGAATCAACCCGTCAGCTCGGCTCAGCCGGGCACTCGAACAGCTAGTACAAAGGATGACGATGGCCGACAATCCGGGAACGCCTCCGGCAGGTTCTGAACCCGCTGAACCTCAACCGACGACTCCTCCCGCAGATCACCGGCCACGCCCGAAGTATGGCGAGCTCGCGCCGGAGGGGTGGACCTGGAGTCCGCCCCCTGGCGCGAACCCGCACAGCACCGTCGTTCCGGATGGCGCCCAGCAGCCGGTGAATTCGGCCGCGAGCTCGTCGACGTCGTCGCTGAATTCGGCGCGACAGTCGCGGCAGGCTCCTGCTCCCCAGCCGCCCTACCTCGGTGCGGCAGCCACGAAGAAGCACGGCAGCACTCCCGCCTGGGACCGCCCGGTCACTCTCGGGCTTCTCGTGCTGGGCCTGCTCGGGCTCTTCTCCGCTCTCGCGATTCTCGGGTCGGTGCCCGACGCGATTCAGATGCTCTACACGCAGGAGAATCTCGGCACCTATTCCCCGGCCGCCGGAGTGGACAGCCTGATCCTGGCTGGCAAACTCACGCAGGGCGCGATCTGGGTCGTGACCGCCGCGCTGTCCGTGTTCGTGATGAGTCGGCGTCGCCGGGCGTTCTACCTGCCGCTGATCGGCGGCGTGGTGTCGATCATCGCGATCTTCGTCTTCTTGTCGGTCATCTTGGCGACCGACTCGACGCTGCTGGACTTCTACGGTCAGCAGTAGCCCGGCGCTTGATCCCGCCGAGTTTGACACTTCCGGTCGAGACCCCCTGTTGTGCCGGGGAATCTCGACCGGAACGGTCAAACTCGGCGAAGCGAAAACAGTCGCGACGCTCGGCGTTACAGGTCGTTGCAGCCGGGGTCTGACGACGCCGAACTACGCCCACCGAGCGCACGCTCATCGGTCGTGCCACTGCGCGTCTTGCGCAGCTCCTTCGGCAGCGAGAAGATCAGGTCTTCTTCAGCCGTCTTGACTTCCTGCACATCGCCGTAGCCGGCATCCGCCAGATCGGCCAGCAGCTCTTGCACGAGTTCGTCAGGAACGGATGCCCCGCTGGTGACACCGACGGTGTTCACGCCGTCGAGCCACTCCTGCTTGACCTCGCTCGAGTAGTCCACCCGGTAGGCGGCCTTGGCGCCGTATTCGAGTGCGACCTCGACCAGACGCACCGAGTTCGAGGAGTTGGCGGATCCGACGACGATCACGAGGTCGGCATCCTTGGCCACCTTCTTGATCGCCACCTGGCGGTTCTGGGTGGCGTAGCAGATGTCGTCACTGGGCGGGTCTTGCAGGTTCGGGAAGCGGGCGCGCAGGCGGCGCACCGTCTCCATCGTCTCGTCGACGCTCAACGTGGTCTGTGACAGCCAGACGACTCGGTTCGGGTCGCGCACCTGAATGGTGTCGGCTTCGTCTGGGCTACCGACGATGGTGGTGTGCTCTGGAGCCTCACCGGCAGTGCCTTCGACTTCTTCATGGCCTTCGTGGCCGATCAACAAGATTTCGTAGTCGTCGCGGGCGAAGCGCACGGCTTCGCGGTGCACCTTGGTGACCAGCGGGCAGGTGGCGTCGATGGCCTGCAGGCCGCGCTCGGCGGCCGCATTGACGACGGCCGGCGAGACGCCGTGTGCGCTGAAGACGAGGTGCGAGCCGGTGGGAACCTCGTCGACCTCCTCGACGAAGATGGCGCCCTTCGCCTCAAGCTCGGTGACGACGTGAATGTTGTGCACGATCTGCTTGCGCACGTAGACCGGAGCACCGTAGTGCTCGATCGCCTTCTCGACGGCGATCACGGCGCGGTCGACGCCGGCACAGTAGCCGCGCGGCGCGGCAAGCAGCACCTTCTTTGGCCCAACGACGGGGGTATCCTTGAGCCTGTTGCGCAGGCTCGGGATTCGAGGCATGCCGAGGCCGATCACGGGCGAATTCGTACGAGTGGTCACCCCCTCAGTCTACGGCGCAGCCACCTGAGAGTCCCCCAGAAGGAGGCCGTGATGAGCGACGCCGTCGCGAGCGATGCCCCACCCACCGTCGACACGCCGTGGCCGGTCGGTCTGCTGTCAGCCAAGATCCGCGGCTACATCGAGCGACTCGGCACCGCCTGGGTCGAGGGCGAGGTCACCCAGTGGGGTGTCAGCGGCGGAAACGTCTACGGCAAGCTCAAAGACCTGAACGAGGATGCGACGGTGAGCTTCACGGTCTGGTCCTCGGTCAAATCGCGACTCACCTCCGATTTCAAGCAGGGTGACCGCGTGATCGCTCTGGTCAAACCCAACTACTGGGTCAAGGGCGGCACCCTCACCATGCAGGTGTTCGAACTGCGCCACGTCGGGCTCGGCGACCTGCTTGAACGTCTCGAGCGTTTGCGCAAGCAGCTCGCCTCCGAAGGCCTGTTCGACGCGAGCCGCAAGAAGCCGCTTCCGTTCCTCCCCCACTGCATCGGCCTGGTCACCGGCAAAGATTCGGATGCCGAGAAAGATGTGATCCGCAACGCCCAGTTGCGCTGGCCGGCCGTGAGCTTTCGCGTGGCGCACGCCGCCGTGCAGGGCGACCGTGCCGTCGGGGAAGTGACCGCGGCCATCCAGCGCCTCGACGCCGACCCGGAGGTCGATGTGATCATCGTCGCCCGCGGCGGCGGCGACTTTCAGAACCTGCTCGCGTTCAGCGACGAGTCGCTCGTGCGCGCCGCGGCCGCCTGCAGCACTCCCCTGGTCAGCGCCATCGGCCACGAAGCCGACCGGCCCCTGCTCGACGACGTCGCCGACCTGCGTGCGTCGACGCCGACGGATGCCGCCAAACGGGTGGTTCCCGACGTGTCAGACGAGCTCAACCGGGTGCAGCAGGCCAGGGCGCGCCTGAGCAGCCGGCTCACCGGCATCCTCTCCCACGAGGTGGACCGCATCGGCCAGCTGCGCTCCCGCCCGGTACTCAGCGGAGCGGACTGGATCGTCGACTCGCGTTCGGAAGATCTCACCCGCTCTGTCGCGCGTGGTGTGGAACTCACCGGCCGCCTGCTCGAACGATCGGGCTCACAGCTCGCCGAACTGCGCAGCCAACTGCGCGCGCTCTCGCCCCAGGGCACGCTTGACCGTGGCTATGCCATCGCTCAACTGCCTGGTGGCGCCGTGCTGCGCTCGGCCGCCGACGCTCCCGATGGAACGGCGCTGGTGCTCACGGTGGCCGAGGGCCGTCTCGGCGCCGTGAGCTCGGGTCCCACCGCCACCGCGTCCTCAAAATAGCGAAATAGAATGGACACCATGACGACGCCCGCAAACTCCATTGCCGCCCTCAGCTACGAGCAGGCGCGTGACGAGCTCGTGCGTGTGGTTAACGAACTCGAACAGGGCTCGTCGACGCTCGAAGACTCGTTGGCGCTCTGGGAGCGTGGCGAAGCGTTGGCCAGGCGCTGTGAGGAATGGTTGATCGGGGCCAAGGCCCGCCTCGATGCCGCGCGCGCCGGACACAGTGCCGGCTCCGAACACAGTGCAGGCAACGACCAGGCGGCCACCGCCGAATGAGTCGCGCACCTCGCCCGCCCCGTGTCGTCGCCGAACTCGGTCGGCCCGAAACCCCGCAGGAAACCGCGGACCGCAAGGCCGCGAACTCCCGCAAGTACCGGTCGAGTAAGACAGTCAACAACCTGATCTACTCCCTCCTGGCGACGCTGGCCGTTGTGGTTCTGATGGTGCTGATCGTGCCCCGCAGCGACACCCCGCTCGACCGCACCGTCGACCTGAACCAGGTCGCCACCCAGGCACAGGTCGGTGTTGACCAGAAGCTGGTGAACCCCGAGCTGCCACAGGGTTGGCGCGCCAACGCTGCCACCTGGTCCTCCGGCGGCAGCGACAAGATCCCCTCCTGGTACATCGGCCTGCTCACGCCCTCGAACCAGTTCATCGGCGTCACCCAGGCGATGGATGCGAACCCCACCTGGTTGGCGGCTCAGCTGAAGAATCAGGCGGCCAGTGACACAGTCACTATTGACGGAGTCACCTGGGACGTCTACCGCAACACGGCTCCCGCGAAAGATCGCGGCAACTTCGACTACGCCCTCGCGACGGAGTCCGGCACCAGCACCTATGTGCTGATCGGCACGGCATCCGACGCTGAATTCTCCGACCTCGCCACTTTGCTCGCCCCGCAGATCCAATCGAACGGAAACTGATGAACGGTAGCCAGACAGACCCTCGACCGAGCCCGGCCAAAGCGTGGAGCGAGATGGTGCGCGGCAACGAGCGATTCGTCAACGGCGAACCGCAGCACCCCCGTCAAGACGTTGACCGGCGTGCCGAGCTTGCCGGATCGCAGACCCCACATGCCGCACTGTTCGGCTGCAGCGACTCACGCCTAGCCGCCGAGATCATCTTCGACAAGGGACTCGGCGACCTCTTCGTCATCCGCAACGCCGGCCAGGTCATCTCCTCGTCGGTACTCGGATCCCTCGAGTACGCCGTCGGCGTGTTGAACGTTCCCCTCATCGTCGTGCTCGGGCACGACAAGTGCGGCGCCGTCGCCGCGGCCATCGAATCACAGGCCGCCGACGCTCCTCAGCTGCCGCCGCACATCAATCGACTGATCCAGAAGATCGTGCCCGCCGTGCGCCGGGTCAGCCCCCATGCGGATGCCGCCCCGCTCGACCCGCAGGCCGTCGACGCGTCAGCGGTCGGCCGGGAACACCTGCGCGACACCGTCACCGAGATGCTCGAACGCTCAGAGATGATCAGTGACGCGGTGGCAGCCGGTACCCTGGCTATCGTCGGCGCGAACTACAAGCTGCTTGAAGGGCGCGCCGAACCCGACATTGTCGTTGGGGCTGTCTAACCGCCAGATTTTGCGCACACCGCGCACGCAACACCAGCACGACAACACCAGCACGACACCAATACACAGCACACGCACGTCAACACACTGAACAGAATTGAAAGGGATCACACCGTGGTGGAGAACTCCGCAGAGACCGGCTACCGGATCGAGCACGACACGATGGGCGAGGTACGCGTGCCCATCAATGCGCTGTACAGCGCACAGACCCAGCGAGCCGTCGAGAACTTTCCGATCTCCGGCAGCGTGCTGGAGTCGGCTCAGATCGCTGCTCTCGCCCGGATCAAGAAGTCAGCGGCCCTGGCCAACGCGCGTCTCGGCGTGCTCGACGGCGCCATCGCCAATGCGATCTCCGCTGCCGCCGACGAGGTCATCTCCGGCCGTTACGACTCGCAGTTTCCGATCGACGTCTACCAGACCGGCAGCGGAACCTCCTCGAACATGAACATGAACGAGGTTCTCGCGACCCTCGCCACGCAGAGCCTCGGCTCACCGGTACACCCGAACGACCACGTCAACGCCTCGCAGTCCTCGAACGACGTCTTCCCGACATCCGTTCACATCGCCGTCACCAGCGCGCTCATCGACGACCTCATCCCGGCCCTCGACCACCTGGCCGTCTCGCTCGAGGCCAAGGCGAGCCTGTGGGCCGAGGTCGTCAAGGCCGGCCGCACCCACCTGATGGATGCGACGCCCGTCACGCTCGGCCAGGAGTTCGGCGGCTACGCCCGCCAGATTCGCCTCGGCATCGAGCGCGTGCAGTCGGCTCTCCCCCGCGTCGCCGAGGTTCCGCTCGGCGGCACCGCGGTCGGCACCGGCATCAACACGCCGGCCGGATTCCCGCAGCTCGTCATCGAACTGCTCGTCACCGAGACCGAGCTGCCGATCACCGAAGCCAAGGACCACTTCGAGGCTCAGGCGAACCGTGACGGCCTCGTCGACGCATCCGGTGCGCTGCGCACCATCGCGGTCAGCCTGACCAAGATCTGCAACGACCTGCGCTGGATGGGTTCCGGCCCGAACACCGGCCTCGGCGAACTGTCGATCCCCGACCTGCAGCCGGGCTCCTCGATCATGCCAGGCAAGGTCAACCCGGTCATCCCGGAGGCCGTGCTCATGGTCTGCTCGCGCGTGATCGGCAACGACGCCACCATCGCCTGGTCCGGCGCCTCAGGCTCGTTCGAGCTGAACGTCGCCATCCCGGTGATGGGCACCGCGCTGCTCGAGTCGATCCGCCTGCTCACCAACGCCTCGCGCGTGCTCGCCGACAAGACAGTCGACGGCCTCGAGGCCAACGTCGAGCGTGCCCGCGCGCTGGCCGAGTCGTCGCCGTCGATCGTGACCCCGCTCAACCGAGTCATCGGCTATGAAGCCGCGGCGAAGGTCGCCAAGCACTCGGTCAAGCAGAGCATGACGGTGCGCGAGGCCGTCATCGACCTCGGTTTCGTTGAGCGTGGCGAGGTCACCCTCGAGCAGCTCGACGTCGCGCTCGACGTGCTGAGCATGACGCGTCCGCCGCAGGCCAAGTAGCACCTGCTTCACCTCACGAAACAGCGCCGCGTGTGACCATTGGTCGCACGCGGCGCTGTGTCGTGTGCCGCCCCTGCTTCCCTCCCATTCGACGGAGATTTCACGCTTTTCAGGTCAATCCAGGGCGAAAACACTGTTTTCAGGCAAAATCTCCGTCGAATGGGGAAGTCTATGCAGGCCGATCGTGGGGCGAGGCGCGAACGCTAGGCCAGCTCGTTGCCCTCCAGCATCTCGGTGACGAGGGCCGCGATCGCACTGCGCTCCGAGCGGGTGAGGGTCATGTGGGCGAAGAGCGGATGCCCCTTCAACGTCTCGATCACCGAGGCCACGCCGTCGAAGCGCCCGACCCGCAGGTTGTCACGCTGAGCCACGTCGTGGGTGAGCACGACCCGTGAGTTCTGACCGATGCGGCTGAGCACCGTGAGCAGCACGTTGCGCTCAAGCGACTGCGCCTCGTCGACGATCACAAAGGCATCGTGCAGAGACCGCCCGCGGATGTGAGTCAGCGGCAGCACCTCGAGGAGGCCGCGCTCAATCACCTCCTCGAGCACATTCTCGGAGACGACCGAGCCGAGCGTGTCGAACACGGCCTGCCCCCACGGGTTCATCTTCTCGCCCTGGTCACCGGGCAGGAAGCCGAGTTCTTGGCCGCCGACGGCGTACAGCGGGCGGAACACCATGATCTTGCGATGCTGCTGGCGTTCCAACACGGCTTCCAGACCAGCGCACAGGGCGAGCGCAGACTTCCCCGTCCCGGCTCGACCTCCCAACGACAGGATGCCGATCTCCGGGTCGAGCAGCAGGTCGATCGCCAGGCGCTGTTCGGCCGAACGGCCGCGGAGCCCGAAAACCTCCCGGTCGCCGCGCACCAACTTGAGTTCGCCCCTGGCAACAACCCGACCGAGCGCCGAACCACGCTCGGAGTGGATCACCAGCCCAGTGTTGATCGGCATGTCCTGCACGAGCCGGGTCTGCAGTTTCTCGGCGTCATAGAGTTCATTAATCTGTTGGCCGTTCAGGGTGATCTCGTCCAGCCCGGTCCAGCCGGAGTCGACGGCGAGTTCGTGCCGGTATTCGTCGGCGGCCAGACCGATTGACGACGCCTTGACCCGCAGTGGGAGATCCTTCGACACCACCGTCACGTCCAGCCCATCGCTGGCGAGGTTCATCGCAACGGCCAGGATGCGCGAATCATTGTCGCCGAGCTGCAGGCCGGAGGGCAACGCCGCCATGCTCGAGTGATTCAGTTCCACCCGCAACGTGCCGCCCTCGCCGACCGGAATCGGAAAGTCGAGTCGTTCGTGCTTCACCCGAAGCTCGTCGAGCAGCCGCAGTGCCTGCCTGGCGAAGTATCCGAGCTCCGGGTCGTTGCGTTTGGCCTCGAGCTCCGCGATGACGACGACGGGAAGCACCACTGCATGCTCGGCGAAGCAGAAGATCGCCTTCGGATCAGACAACAGAACCGAGGTGTCGAGCACGTAGGTGCGTTCACCCTGGTGCACCCGCCGGCCGCTGTGTGGGCTGGGGTTCGAGCTGGAACTGACGTTCGTGCTGGAGCCGGAGCTGGCGCTAGCGCTCCCGCCCGAGCTGCCGTCAGTGCTGGCCTGGTTCGAGAACTCATGGCCGGTTCGGTTCAGATTCACGACGACTCCCACCCCGCACCCGCAGGCGCGGATTTGGCTGGCGAGCTGACCACTTCTGGCTTCGGGCCGTCTGAAAGTGGCCGTCCCGATCAGGCGGTGTACCTGATGTGCATGACGCTACGACTCGTCGCCGTGAAAATGGTGCACGACACGCCAGCGTTAACCGGAGCGACTCCCCGCGCGACCTCCGCATGACGTGCGCCGGAGCCGGAGCGCCTAGAACGAGGCGGCGCTTGAATACGAAGTGAAGGCCCCGCGCACCATGTCGAGCGTCTCGGGAGCGAGCGCCGCATGCACGCTCAGGCGAACCGTTCCCTGACGTGTCGTCGAGCTCACGCCGTGGTTGTGCAGCGATGCGGTGAGCAGAGTGAGCTGCTCGACCGGCGGTTCGAGCACGATGATTCCGGCCCGCTCTCGAACGTCGCGCGAGGATGCGACAGGCACGGTGAACTCGTCGGCCAGATCGATCAGCTCGGTCACGTTGTCGGCCACTGCCGCCTCGATCGTCGCCACCCCCACCGCGTCGATGTCCTCTAGCGCGGCGGAGAACCGGGCAAGCGCGATCGCATCGGGGTTGCTCACCTGAAAAGCCCTGGCCGTACCGCTCGGCGCGATCACCTCATCCCAGACCTCGTCCTCGTCGGTGCCGGCGAAGCCGGAGAACACGGGCGTGAGCTGTTCCCTGGCCCGGTCGCTCAGCGCCAGGAACCCGGTTCCCCAGCCGGCACGTGCCCATTTCTGGCCTCCGGAGGCGACAACATCCGCCAGCTCGAACGGGGCGTCGACCACGCCAAAACCCTGGATCGCGTCGACGATGAGCAGACGGTCACCGATCACCTGACGGATGCCTTCCAGGTCGGCCACATACCCGGTGCGGGCGTCGACGAGGCAGACGGCCACAGCGGCCGTGGTGGGAGTGAGCTGCTTCTTGATCTGCCCGGGAGTGACACGGCCGTGATCGGTCTCGAGCCAGACCGGTTTCACGACACGCAGCGCCTCGGCGGCGCGCACCGCCGCGAACGGACCGCTCGGAAAGTCGCCGGGTGAGATCAGCACTCCGCCGGTGAGACCGAACATGGTGTGCATCAGACCCGTCGTGGTGTTCGGCTGGAACACGATCTGGTCGGTGCGAAAGCCGGTGGTCAGCGCGACGGCCTGCTGAAACCGTTCGGTTTGATTGAACAGTGACGCGAGGCTGCCGTAGCGACCACGGGAGAGAAGCTCGGACTGTGCGGCGGATTCGCTGACGACGTTGGCGGAGAGTGGGCCGACACGGGCGAAATCGAGGTAGCCGGGTTCTTCAAGAAAGCCTGCAGCAAACTGCTCAATGGCGCTCATCTGGGCCTCTCCCTATCCGCCGAAGCGGCGCTGTCGTTTGGCGAAGTCACGCAGGGCGCGCAGAAAGTCGACCTGGCGCAGGTCTGGCCCGAGCGCCTCAACGAAATAGAACTCGCTGTGCGCACTCTGCCAGAGCATGAAGTCACTCAGGCGCTGCTCCCCCGAGGTGCGGATGACCAGATCGGGGTCTGGCTGTCCGCCCGTGTAGAGATGTTGGCCGATCAGTTCGGGGGTGAGCGTCTCGGCGAGGTCTTCGAGTGTTCCACCGTGGGCGTGATGCGTGGCAACGATGCTCCGCATGGCGTCGGTGATTTCGGTACGCCCGCCGTAGCCGACGGCGAGGTTGATGTGCAGACCCTTCTTGCCGGCCGTGCGCGCTTCGGCGCCGTTCAGGGCGGCGACGAGCGGTTCGGGCAGCCCGGTCTTCGAGCCCACCTGCTGCACTGTCCAGTCCCGGTAGTGCGACAGCTCCTCGGCCAGGTCGGCGATGATCTCGAAGAGTGCATTGAGCTCTTCGCTGTCGCGCTGGGTGAGATTGTCGGAGGACAGCAGGTAGAGGGTGACCACCGAGATGCCCAGGTCGTCACACCACTCCAGAAACTCGCGCATTTTCGCGGCTCCGGCACGATGACCGTGGGCGGCTGAATCGTAGCCGAGCTGTTTGGCCCAGCGGCGGTTGCCGTCAATGATCATTGCCACGTGGCGCGGAACGACATCCGGCGTCAGCCCTCGGCGAAGTCGGCGCTGGTATACCTGGTAAAGGATGCCGCGCCCCGAAGGAACCTGCCGTTTCTGCACACATTTACGCTAGTCCACTCTTGCTTTGAATCCGATCAGTACAGCGGTGCGCCGGGCGTAGGGTTGCTTCATGGCCACTGCCGACACTCCACCGATTCTGCCTCTTCTCGAGACTGAAACACCGCGCCCCGAAGACCTGAAGCCCACCTGGCGCGGCTGGATTCACGCGGCAACGTTTCCGCTCACGATCATTCTCGGGATCATCCTGCTCGTGCTTGCCGACGGTGCGGCGGCGAAATGGAGTTCGGCTGTTTTCGTGGCGAGTTCCATGCTGTTGTTCGGAATCTCAGCGCTCTACCACCGCTTCAACTGGAAGCCGCGCACGAAGCTCATGCTCAAGCGGTTCGACCACGCCAATATCTTTCTGCTGATCGCCGGATCGTATACGCCGATCTCGGTCTTGGCGCTTCCGCCGAGCAAGTCGGTGTTTCTGCTCTCACTCGTCTGGGGTGGCGCGATTCTCGGTATTGCGTTCCGGGTATTCTGGATCGGCGCGCCGCGCTGGCTCTACGTTCCGCTCTACCTGGCCCTCGGCTGGGGAGCGCTGATGTACATCGTCGACTTCTTCGAGGCGAACGCCGCGATGATGACGCTCATCATGATCGGCGGACTCTGCTACTCGGTCGGCGCCGTCGTCTACGCGCTGAAGAAGCCCAACCCGGTTCCCGGTGTGTTCGGGTTCCATGAGATCTTTCACGCCCTCACCCTGGTGGCGTTCCTCTGCCACTGGACGGCCATCCTGTTGATCGCCACACACCCGCTCTACCCGTAGGGGTTGCGTTACTTCTCCGGAGTACCAGGCTTCTCGCTCGGCTCGACCGACTCAGTCGGTTCGCCCTGCTCGCCCTGCCCGTCCTGCCCGTCGTGCTCAGCCGCCTCAGCCTCGAGACGCTCCCGGATCTGCTCACGGTAGGTGGTGCGACGGATGCGACGCACCAGGTCGAAGCCGAGAAAGACGGTGGCGACGGCAACCGCGAAGATCGCGAAGAATCCGATGACACCGGGAGTGACTAGGTCGTCCGGCGGCGGAGTCTGGTCGTCGGCGGCAGAGAGTACGGTCAACACGGTCAGAACGGTGCTCGCAACTACGCTCATGCCGTGTGCTCCACGCCGGCGAAGAGGTCGGATTCAGGCATGACGGTGTCAACTTTCGATTCAATGAGCTGGAAATCTTCAAACGGCCAGGCCTTGCGAATGAGATCGTTCGGCCAGAAGAAGAAGCTGCTGTTCGGCGACACCTGGCTGGCGTGGGCGCGCAGCGCAGCATCGCGAGCCTCGAGAAACTCACCGACCGGAACGTGCGTCGTCGCCAGGGCCGGGTAATCCTTCATCCATTCGCGGGCCGCGCCGAGTGGTTCGAGCAGGTCGGAATCGGGCTCGGTCACGCTCAGCTCGAGATACATGGCGTCGATGCGTTCGAGGTTGAAGATGCGGTCGTAGTACAGCTTGTCGACCTGCCACGGCTCGCCGGCGTCGGGATATTTGTCGGCATCCGCTGCGTCGCGGAAAGCGGCAATCGACACCTCATGCGTGCGGATGTGGTCTGGGTGCGGGTAGCCGCCCTTTTCGTCATAAGTGACGAGCACGTGCGGGCGAAACTCACGGATCACGCGCACGAGCGGCTCGGCCGAAATCTCGACGGGGATCGAGGCAAAGGAGTTCGGCGGCACGGTGCCGTCTTCATCCATGCCCGAGTCGCGGTAGCCGAGCCAGCGGTGTTCGATGTCGAGGATGCGCTGAGCCGTCTCCATTTCGAGACGCCGGAGGCCCGCCAAATCGCGGTGGGCCATTCCGTTGTCGGCGAGTGCCTCGTTCAGGATGCTGCCGCGTTCGCCGCCTGTGCAGCTCACGACGAGCACCTGGTCGCCCAAACTGCGGTAGTACGCGTAGGTTGCCGCACCCTTGCTCGACTCATCATCAGGATGTGCGTGCACTGCCAGTAGACGCCGTGTCACGAAACTCCTCCAGAATGCCAGATAACCTTAGGTGTAAGCCTAATCGTTGAACCTGAAGTGTGGAGTCGCCCCGTGACCGTGAACCCCGGAATCGACGAACGCTATGGGCGAACCCCCACCCGTCGTCTGCGTGACCGCCGCCTGTTGTGGGTGTTCGGCGGTATTTTCGCCGTCGTGCTGGTCGCCTGGGTGGTCTGGGCCGGATTCGACGCGCCGTCCTCGGTGATTGAAACGCGAGACACGCGTCACGAGATCCTCGATGCGAACAGCGTGAAAGTGACATTTGAGGTGTCGTTGCCGGCCAACACGGCGGCCAGCTGCGCCGTCGAAGCCCTCAACGAGGGATTCACGATCGTCGGCTGGAAAGTCATCGACCTTCCGCCGTCTGACTCCTACACCCGGTCATTCACCGAGGTTGTGCGCACCACCGAGTTGAGCAACACGGGATTGATTTACCGCTGCTGGCTGACCTAGACTGGCGTATTCGCCCCGGTTCTCGCCGGGGCGTCGACTATATCTGCGGGGCACGGGAGACCGGCCTTGGCAATAGAGGAGAGTACCCATGACTACCGACACAACGGTGACCTGGTTGACCCAGGAGGCCTTTGACCGTCTGACGACGGAACTGGGCACCCTCAGCACCACTGGCCGCGAGGAGATCACGAAGAAGATCGAGTCGGCCCGTGAGGAAGGTGACCTCAAGGAGAACAGCGGTTACCACGCTGCGAAAGACGAGCAGGGAAAGATGGAGGCGCGCATCCGCACCCTCACCCAGCTGCTGCGCACCGCCGAGGTCGGCGATGCACCCCAGAGCCACGGCGTCGTTCAGCCCGGAACCGTCATCACCGCGACGATCGCCGGCGATGAGAGTCGATTCTTGATTGGCAGCCGTGAGATCGCCGGCAACAGCGACCTCGACGTCTACAGCGAGCAGAGCCCGCTCGGTGCTGCGATCATCGGTCTCAAGATCGGCGGGTCGACGAGCTATACCGCCCCGAACGGCAAGGAGATCACCGTGCTGATCTCCAAGGTGGAGACCTTCACCGGCAACTAGTGCTGGTCAACACCTCGACGTCATGACCCAAACGGGTCGGGATCCTGCGCTGGAGCAGGATCCCGACCCGTTTGTCATATCGTGAGTCGGCTAGCTTGCCGGCTAGCTCTCGGCCATCCGCTCCATCACGTTTGTGCCATCGGAGAGAACGGGCGAGATCAGCCCGAAGACGTTGCCGTCTGGATCGAGCAAGTAGCCGACCCGGCCGATCCCCTGCATGTCGTCGAGCGGAAGCGCCTCACTCGCGCCCAGCTCCAGTCCCTTCGCGAACAGGGCGTCGATGTCGTCGACTCCGACCACGATGTTGCACCCGTTCACCGGTGCCCCGGTCTCGGGACGCGGGCCTCGACGCTCGGTCAAACCGCCGTTGATCCCGCGCCCTGGCGCACCCGTGTTGTTGATGGATCCCTCACCGGTGTCGATCGACCAATACGGCATCTCGCCGAACTGGCTGAAGGTCCAGCCGAGCAACTCGGAATAGAAGGCGATGAGCTTCGACGGTTCTGAGGCGTGGATTTCGAAGTGGACGACGAGGTTGGCCATGAGTTCCTCCGTTGCTGACGTGGTGACCGCTGAAGCGGATGCGCGCTCAGACTACGCCGCGCATCTCACTCCTTCAAGGCACCGACTGGCCTACTCGGTGTCGATGTGCGGGTCGTAACCAGCTGCGCGCAGCACGTCAACAACCTGCTGGCGGTGCTCCGGCCCCCGGGTCTCGACGCTCACATCGAGCTCAACCTCGCTGATCTGGAGTCCGACGCCGTGCCGGGTGTGCAGCACCTCGATGACGTTGGCGTGTGCTTCGGCGAGAAGCTCTGAGATGCGGGCGAGCTGGCCGGGACGGTCGGGCAGCATGATGCGCAGCGTCAGGTAGCGGCCGGACGCGGCCAGCCCGTGACTGATCACGCGCTGCATCAGCAACGGGTCGATGTTTCCGCCGGAGAGAATGGCGACCGTCGGACCCGATGCGGTGATCTTGCCGGCGAGGATTGCGGCGACCGAGACGGCACCGGCCGGTTCGACGACCAGCTTCGCGCGCTCCAGCAGCACGAGCAGCGCGCGGGCGATGTCGTCTTCGGTGACGGTGACGATCTCGTCGACGAGCTCTTTGATGATCTCGAAGTTCAGCAGGCCGGGCTTCGCGACGGCGATGCCGTCGGCGATGGTCGGCTGGATGACGATCTCGGTCACCTCGCCGGCGGCGATCGACAGCGGGTAGGGCGCGGCGTTGGCCGCCTGCACGCCGATGATGCGGATGCTGCGCCCCTCGCGCGCCGCACGCTGCTTGAGCGCTCCGGCGACACCCGAGATCAGGCCACCGCCGCCGATGGGAACGATGACGGTCTCGACATCCGGAACCTGCTCGGCAATCTCGAGACCGACGGTGCCCTGACCCGTGATCACGTCGACGTGGTCGAACGGCGGGATGAGAATGGCGCCGGTTTCCGCGGCGAACTCGGCCGCAGCCTGCAGGGGCTCAGCCACGGTGTGACCGCGGAGGATCACATGCGCGCCGTAGTCGCGGGTGGCCTGCAGCTTCGGCAATGCGACACCGACGGGCATAAAAATGGTGGCTGCGATGCCGAGCTCGCGGGCAGCGAAGGCGACACCCTGGGCGTGGTTGCCGGCTGATGCGGCGACGACGCCGCGCGCCTTCTCTTCGTCGGTGAGCTGCGACATCCGGTTGTAGGCGCCACGAATCTTGTAGGAGCCGGTGCGTTGCAAGTTCTCGCACTTCAAATGCACGTTCTGGCCCAATACATCGGTGAGATAGCGCGACGTCTCCATCGGAGTCAGTCGAGCTACTCGTGCGACAACCGGCCGTGCTGCTTCGAAATCAGCCAGGCTGGGGCCGACGAGGGTGGTGTCTGTCATTCGTTCTTCTCTTCCAGATTGCGGCGGAATGTGGGGCGGCTCTGCGGAACGGTCTGCCAGAGCGGAGAACTGGGAACCAGACCGGGCGACAGTGGGGATGACCGCCAGACCCCGCTTGAAATGTAGTTCGTCATCACGTTCAGCACCGCGGCGATCGGAACGGCGAACAGGGCGCCGGGGATGCCTGCCACAAGTGATCCGGCCGCGACGACGAGCACGACGGCGAGTGGATGCACCTTCACCGCGCTGCCCATAATCAGCGGTTGCAGCACATGTCCCTCGATCTGTTGAACCAGCAGCACGACGCCGAGCATGATCACGGCAATCAATGGACCGTTGAAGATCAAGGCGATCACGACAGCGACAGCGCCCGTTGCGACCGCACCGACGATGGGGATGAATGAGCCGAGGAACACGAGCACGGCGATCGGGATGGCCATCGGCACTCCGAGCAGGGCGGCACCGACCCCGATGCCGACAGCGTCGATGGAGGCGACGAGAATCTGAACCTTGACGAAGTTGCCCAGCGTCGCCCAACCGGCGATACCCGCGCCGTTCACTGCGGCCCGCGCGCGGCGGGGGAAAATGCGAACGATCCACGACCAGATGCCCTTGCCGTCGATCAGGATGAAAAGCAGGCTGAACAAGGCCAGCAGCACACCGGTGAGGAGATGCCCCAGCGAGCTGCCCACACTCAGTGCACCGCTGACGAAGATCTGAGTGTCGCCTTGAAGTGCCGTCCAGATCTGCTGCATATAGTCGCTGATTTGCGCATCGGTCAGATGCAGCGGCGACATGAGCAGAAACTCTTTCAGATTGCTGTACGACGTCGCCAAGCGCGTGCTGAGCCCCGTCGATCCGTCAATGATCTGGGTGGTAGCGAGCGTAATCAGCCCGCCCACGGCGAGGAGAGCCGCAACCATCGCGGTCGCGACGGCCAGGCCGCGCGGCCAGCGGTGCTTGACCAGAAAAGTGACCACCGGAATGAGCAGCGCCGAGATCAGAACCGCAATCAGCAGAGGAATGACAATGAGCCGCAGCTGCACGATGAGGAAACCGAACAGGGCAATCGCCCCGGCGATCACGAGGATGCGCCACGACCAGGCACCGGCCAGCCGAACGCCGCCGGGAATCGAC
Source organism: Glaciibacter kafniensis (assembly GCF_039538945.1). Taxonomy (NCBI): domain Bacteria; kingdom Bacillati; phylum Actinomycetota; class Actinomycetes; order Micrococcales; family Microbacteriaceae; genus Glaciibacter; species Glaciibacter kafniensis. The sequence goes on from NZ_BAABCN010000002.1 coordinate 1,545,851, forward strand.
CTGTCGATGTCGGCCGCCGCCGTCGTCTCTGCAGCACTGGGCGGTGGCGTGAGGAGCTCCGGGTCGACCTGCCGGTTTCGACCGCGAAACAACGTGCCCCAGCCCGATTTCCCCGTGGATTCACTCACGCACTAAGTCTAGGACCGAGCATTGCCCCTCTCTGTCGGTGGCAGGAGTTAGTGTCGACTCGATGACCGATACACTCTCCCCCGCGCTCGCCCGCCGAGTGGCCCTGGCCGCCCAAGGTTTCGGCCGCGCTCCGACGCAGACACAGAGTCCGACGCGGGCACCGGGCATCCGTCAGCTCGACGCACTCGTGAACCGGCTGCAGCTGCTGCAGATCGACTCGGTCAACGTTTTCGAGCGCAGCCACTATCTTCCGGTGTTCAGTCGTCTGGGCGTCTACGACAAAACGGTTCTCGACCGGCTCACTGCGGCGAAGACCGGGCGCTACACCGAGTATTGGGCGCATGAGGCGTCGATTCTGCCGCTGGACACCTGGCCGCTTTTTCGCTGGCGGATGCAGGCCTACCGCGCGCACGCCGACACCGACGCGTCGCATTGGTCGCATGCCAACCGACCCATGCTCGAGTGGCTGCGCGCGGAACTGGCCGAGAAGGGCCCGCTGCCGGCCAGCGAGATCGAGCACGACGCGAACAAGCGCAGCGGCCCGTGGTGGGGCTGGTCAGATGTGAAGACCGGCCTCGAGGTGCTGTTTCGGTGGGGCGAGGTGGTGAGCGGCGGGCGCAGCCGGTTCGAGCGGGTCTATGGCTTGCCGGAGCAGGTGCTGCCCGCCGAGCTTCTCGGGCGCGAGATCAGCCGCACGGATGCCCACCGCGCGTTGATCGCGCGGGCGGCACAGGCGCACGGCGTCGGCACGGTGAAAGACTTCGCCGACTACTTTCGGCTGAAAACCGCCCCTGCCCGTGTGGCAATCCAGGAGCTCGAAGATGCCGGCGAGTTGATTCCCGTCACCGTGCCCGGCTGGGGTTCTGGTGCTGGTTCTGGCGGCGCGGCCGGCGCCGCCTGGCTGCACCGCGATGCCCGGCTCCCCCGCTCAATCGATGCAGCAACCGTTCTGTCGCCCTTCGACCCGGTGGTCTGGGAGCGCGCCCGCGCCCTGCGACTGTTCGATTTTCACTACCGGATCGAGATCTACACGCCGAAGCATCTACGGGTGTTCGGCTACTACGTGCTGCCGGTGTTGGTCGGCGACACCATCGTGGGGCGTGTCGACCTCAAGAACGACAGGCAGGCCGGCGTCCTGCGGGTGCAGGCCGCCTGGGCCGAACCCGGTGCACCGGCCGACACCGCCGCTCGGCTCGCCGCGGTCCTCCGCGATGCCGCCGACTGGCAGGGTCTGGGCGAGATCGTCGTCGCGCCGAACGGCACGCTGGCTGCCGCGTTGGCTGCTGAGCTGCAGAGCTGACCCGAAGCCGAAGAGCGAGCCCGAGCCAGCCCGCACGTCGGGACGTCCGCCGGACGACCCTCGTTCGCAACCCGCGTCAATAAGGTAGATGACCATTCCGTTGGTCGAGGAGCACGCGACGGAGGAGCGCGCTTTTATTAGGTAGATGGGCCATTTCGTTGATCGAGGAGCGCGCGAGCTTGCGAGCACGCGTCTCGAGATCTCGCGAGCCAATCCTTGAACTCGGGTTGCGTTTGAACGTCGGCTCGCGAGGTCTCGAGACACTCGCTGGCGCTCGCTCCTCGACCAACGAAATGGTGATATTCGTCCACCACCATGCCGTGCAGCGGCCCGGAAGCTCGAGACCCCGCGAGCCGATCTCCGGACTTGGGTCTCGTGTGAATATCGGCTCACCTGGTTTCGACAAGCTCAACCAACGAGAACCTGCGCCGCGCGGGTCGGGTGCCGCTGCGCGGGTCAGAGCCCAGCCATGCATTCGTCGCGCGGGCCCGGCGCCGCCACGCGGGCCGGCGCCAACGCGCGCAGCGGCACCCAACCCGCGCAACCCACATCCCGCCCGTCGATGCTACTGTCGCACATCCGTCGCGCGGGTCGGATGCCGTCGCGCGGGTCAGGTGCCGTCGCGCGGGTCGGATGCCGTCGCGCGGGTCAGATGCCGTGGCGCAGGTCAGGTGCCGAGCCGGTTGCACCACGCGGGTCGAAAACGGCCACGCCCGCCGGGTCTCGGCAAGCCCGACCACGGGTCTTAGAAGGTGCGACCCATCGTCTCCAGACGCTCCACCCGTTCGGCGATCGGCGGGTGGGTGCTGAACAGCTTGTTCATCATGCCCGGCTTCAACGGGTTCGAGATCCACAGGTGCGACATCGACGAGTTCTGACGCTGCATCGGACGCCCATAGGCTTCCAGCTTGAGCAGGGCGCTGGCCAGGGCATCGGGGTGCCGAGTTGTCATTGCGCTCGTCGCATCCGCCAGGTATTCGCGCTGACGTGACACGGCAAGCTGCACCATGGTTGCGACCAAGGGGGCCACGAGCATGGCCACCAGGCCGAAGACCATCACAACGGGGTTGCCATTGTTGTTGTTATTGCGGCCGAAGAACGCCATCCGCAAGAACATGTCGGAGATGAAGCCGACGGCGACGACGAGTCCGAAAACGATCATCGAGACACGAATATCGTAGTTCTGCACGTGGCCGAGCTCGTGAGCCATCACGCCTTCGAGCTCCGAGTCATCCATGATGTCGAGCAGTCCGGTCGTTGCGGCGACCATCGCATGCTCTGGATCACGGCCCGTGGCGAACGCGTTCGGCGCCGGGTCGTTGATGATGTAAATCTCGGGCATCGGGGTGCCGGTGGTGATCGACAGGTTCTCGACGGTGTTCCACAGGCGCGGGTGATCGGCCTTGCTGTTGACCCGGATGCCGCCGCTCATGGAGATGGCCTGACGGCCGGCCATGAAGTACTGGAACACGGCGTAGAGCGTCGCGATCACGATCGTCATGATCAGGATCGAGTAGCTGCCCCGCCCGTACACGGCGTTCGCCAACCAGCCGAGCCCACCGATGATGATGAGAAAAAACAGGATGATGAAAACTGTGTTGCGCTTGTTTCGCGCAATCGCGCTATACATTGACGCCTGCCGTTAGAACTGAACGCGCGGCGGCTCCGCAATGGCTGCGGAGTCGGCGACCTCGAAGAATTCACGCTGCGTGAAGCCGAGGTTCTTGGCGATGAGGTTGTTCGGAAAGACCTGAATCTTGGTGTTGAACTCGCGCACGCCGCCGTTGAAGAAACGGCGCGATGCCTGAATCTTGTCTTCGGTGTCAACCAGCTCAGACTGCAGCTGGAGGTAGTTCTGGCTCGCCTGCAGCTGCGGGTAGGCCTCTGCAACGGCAAAGATGCTCTTCAGAGCGGTCTGCATGTGGTTCTCAGCAGCGGATGCCTCGGCCGGGCTCTGTGCAGACAGAGTCTCGGCGCGCGCCTTGGTCACGTTCTCAAAGACGCCACGCTCGTGTGCCGCATATCCCTTGACCGATTCGATCAAGTTGGGGATCAAGTCGGCACGCCGCTTGAGCTGCACCGTGATGTCGCTCCACGCCTCATCAACACGAACCTTCAGCGTGACGAGAGAGTTGTAGGTTGCCCAGAAGTAGATGCCGATAATGACGACAAGTACGACGACGATGAGAACCGGGATGAGCCATTCCATGGCAGCGACTCCTTGTGATTGTGCGGGCAGACACGCCCGTAAATGGTGCAAATCCATACTATCTGCGGCTCTGCCCGCTCCCATGCGCTTCCCATGACTCTCCAAGGTAAGTGGGGGCGCACTCCCACTCCCCCGGCGGCCGAACGGGCCGTATGCTCACTGCATGAGTGAGTCGCCGGAGGTCAGCGCGCAAGGTCGCGGGCGTCCCCGTGGCCGCCCACGCGGGCGTCCCCGTGCGAGTGCGGCAACCGACACGCGCTCGCTCATTCTGCGCGCTGCCGGAGTCGAATTCACCGACAAGGGTTATGAGGCGGCCTCGCTGCGGGCGATTGCCCGCCTGGCGGGCGTCGACCCGGCCCTGGTGCACCACTATTTCGCCGACAAGGCCGATCTCTTCGCCGAGACGATCCAGGCGCCGTTTCGACCAGACATCGTCGTGCCGAGAATTCTCGCCGGCCCGCGCGATCGCATCGGCGAGACCCTCGCCCGGTTCGTGCTGACCGCGCTCTCCTCACCCGCCGCGGAAGCCAAGGCTGTTCTGGTGTTGCGCACCGCGATCGGGCACAACGCAGCAAGCCGAATGCTGCGCGAATTTCTTGTGCGTGAGGTGTTCCACCGCATCGCTGCCGGTGTCGACGCCCCTGACGCGGAGTTACGGGCAGCCCTCGCCGCCTCGCAGGTCGTTGGCACCATCGTGGCCCGGCACGTTCTGAAAATCGAGCCGTTGGCCAGCGCCCCGATCGAGGATGTGGTGGCGCGAATCGGGCCAGTTCTGCAGTGGCATCTGGTCGACTACATGCCAGCGGCAAAGCTCGGATCAGAGGGACAAGCGACCCCCTTGACAGCGCCGGAAGCACAAGCGAATAATTCATCACATGGTGAATAACGAGGGGCCAGCCATCCTCATCGACAACCTCGTGGTACGTCGAGGCCGAAATCCTGTGCTTCACGGGTTGAACCTGGAGATCGCACGCGGTGGGGTCGTCGGCCTGCTCGGCCCCAGCGGATGCGGCAAGACCACGTTGATGCGCGCGATCGTCGGCGTACAGGTGGTGAAGTCCGGCACCGTCACGGTGCTCGGTCAGAGCGCGGGTGCGGCGTCCCTCCGCCGTCGCATCGGCTACGTCACTCAGTCGTCCAGCGTCTATGACGATCTCACCGTGCGACAGAATCTGCAGTATTTTCGCGCGGTGCTGAAGGCTCCGAAATCCGACATCGACCGCGTGCTCGAGCAGACCGATCTCAACGCGCAGGCCGGGCAGCTCGTGTCGTCGCTGTCTGGTGGTCAGCGCAGCCGAGTCTCGCTGGCCGGCGCCCTACTCGGCAGGCCAGAGCTTCTCGTGCTCGATGAGCCGACGGTCGGTCTCGACCCGGTGCTGCGCGTCGAACTCTGGGCTCTCTTTCACCGCTTGGCGGATGCGGGAACGACGCTGCTGGTGTCGAGTCACGTCATGGATGAGGCCACGCGGTGCGACCGGCTGCTTCTGATGCGCGACGGCGAGATTCTGGCGGACGACACCCCGGCCGGACTCCTCACTTCGACCGGGGCTGCCGACACCGAGACGGCATTCCTGACGCTGATCGGGCGGCCTCCCAGCGAGCAGCCGTCGTCGAGCGAGCAGCCGTCGTCGACCGAGCAGCCGTCGTCGACCGATGACCGGAGCGCCTCGTGAACCCGCAGCGCACGCTGGCCACCGCCGGCCGCATCCTCAGTCAGATTCGTCACGACCCGCGCACAATCGGGCTGTTGCTCATCGTGCCTAGCCTGCTGATCGGACTCGTCGCCTGGATCTTCTCGGACACCGACAGCTTTTCGGTGATCGGCCCGTCAATGATCGCGCTATTCCCGTTCATCGTGATGTTTCTGGTCACGAGCATCACCACCCTGCGGGAACGCCGCACCGGTACCCTCGAGCGGCTACTGTCGATGCCGCTCGGCAAAGGCGACCTGATCCTGGGCTACACCCTCGCCTTCGGGCTGCTGGCCGTGCTTCAATCGGCGATCGCCGTTGGCTTCGCGGTCTGGGTCTGCGGGCTCACCATCGAAGGTTCGATCTGGCTCCTGCTCGCGGTCGCGGTGGCCGACGCCATCCTCGGCACCACGCTGGGGTTGCTCGCCAGTGCGTTCGCCAACACCGAGTTTCAGGTTGTGCAGTTCATGCCGGTGATCGTGTTTCCGCAGATTCTGCTCGGCGGCATTTTCATCGCCCGCTCGCAGCTGCCCGACGGGCTGCGTCAAATCAGCGATTGGCTGCCGCTCTCGCATGCGATCGATGCGATGCAGGCGGTGGCGACCAACTCGCACGATGCCGCCTACGTCGGCGGCGAGTTGCTGATTCTCGGCGCCTGGATCGTCGGAGCCATCGTGGTCGGTTCGGTGACGCTGCGACGTCGCACGCCGTAGCTCCCGCCGAACATTGACCCGCCGAACAATTGACCCGCCGAACATTTGACCCGGCGAATGTGGCGCGGTGGGTTGCGCTGCGGCAAAAGGTCCCACTACGGTAATTGATACGCCATCTGACGAAAGGAGCCGCATCGTGATTACTTCAACTCATGCAATCGCATCTCGTACCACCGCCGGCTTCGTCGGCGTCTTCACCGCCTGATCGGCCAGTAGATAGCCCACCGGTCCAGACGGTGGTGACGATTTCGAAGCTCGACCAGGCAGCATCCGCGCAGACGACATCCGCGCAGGCAGCATTCGCGCTGTCGTGTACGCGCCTGTCCTCGGTCATTCACCCCGTATGCGGCGCGCATCTTTGCGCAGCCGTCTCTGCCGCATCTCGCGCGGCCACCACTCTATTCAGCGACCGAATGCTCGTCAGAGCGCCCGGATCGCAGACATCAAAGGAATCAACCACCATGAATACCCACCTGGCTCCCATGCCCGGGCTCCAAGACTGTCCGCCCCAACCCGAGAGCACCCCGGAGGTGCGCCCGCCCGTGCGCCGTGTCGGCCATCTCGATCGTGCCGCCATGTATCTCGGCATCGCGCTCATCCGGTGGAGCCGCCGCCCTGCCCGGGCTGCGAAGCGCCGCGAGCGACCGGTCTTCAACGCCGCAGAACTCGAACGGCGCAGGGAAGCGGACCACAACCTGGCCCTCTCGATGATCCCGTTTCGGTGAATTCGTTGCCGAGTTTGACCTTTCCGGTCGAACTACCCCGCTGTGCCGGGGAAAGTCGACCGGAAGTGTCAAGCTCGGCGGAAGAGGGAGCCGGCGGTGACAGGACGCGTTAGGCGCGGTTAGCGAGCACCTCTTGAAGCCAGCGATACGACGACTTGGGCGTGCGGGTCTGGTCGTCGAATTTCACGTGCACGAGACCCTGCCGCTGCGTGTAGCCGGCCTCCCACTCGAAGCCGTCGAGCAGCGACCAGACGAAGCAGCCGCGCAGGTCAACACCCTGGGCGACTCCCCCGGTTGCGACAGCGTCGAGCGCGACGCTCAAGTGCTCGGCGAGATAGTCGATGCGAAGCGGGTCGTTGACCTCGCCGTAGACATCTGCGGCGTCGGGGTAACCGGCTCCGAGCGCGGTCAAGACGACAGGTGGCAGCGCGTCGCCATAGCGATCACGCAGCTCACGCAGTGCGACACCCAGATACTCGGGTGCGTTCACACGCCCAGAACCGGCGACCGGATGTTCGCGCCAGGCTTCGAGATGGAACGGCAGCTTGGCAGCGGGCTTGCCTGAACCAGCGGCGTCGGCTTCGGCGGCAGTTTCGGCAGCACGGCGAGAACCAACCGGTGCAACGGCGAATCCCGCCGCAACCCGACTCGGCCCGACATAGTTCAGGCCGTAGAAATCAAGCGGCTGGTGGATGGTCGCGAGGTCGTCCGGGTCGGTCTCCGTCAGCATCCGCGCCTCTGAGGCGAACGGCTCAGGCGGGGTCGGGTAGCGACCGAGCAGCACCGCATCGGCCACGAGCCGGTTGTGCAGCAGGTCGTAGAGATCGGCGTAGATGCCGTCTTCTTCGCGGTCGGTCGCCGGCTGCACCGGGGTGTGCGCGCTGATGAGGCCGATTTGGCCACGCACGTCGGCGGCGCGGAGCCCCTGCACGGCCAGACCGTGCCCGAGCAGTTGGTGGTGCGCCGTCGGCAGGGCGTCGAAAAGCAGGGTGTCACCCGGCGCCTGGGTGCCGAGCAGGTAGCCGTTCAGCATCACCGTGGATGGCTCGTTGAGCGTGACCCAGGAGTGGATGCGGTCGCCGAAGACTCCGCCGACCTCGTGGGCGTAGTCGCCGAAGCGGCCGGCCGTGTCGCGATTGCGCCAGCCGCCACGCAGGGTGGCCGGGGTGTCCCAGTGGAACAGGGTCGCCATCGGGGAGATGCCGGCCGCGAGAAGCTCGTCGAGCAGACGGTCGTAGAAGGCGATGCCGGCCCGGTTGAGGGCGCCTCGGCCATCGGGCTGCAGGCGCGGCCAGCCGAAGGAGAACCGGTAGCTGTCGACGCCGAGTTCGGCCAACAGCGTCACGTCTTCGCTCACGCGGTGAAAATGGTCGGCCGACACCGAGGCGTTCGAGCCGTCGACAATGCGGCCGGGCTGGGTGGTGAACCAGTCCCAGACCGATTCGGCGCGCCCGCCGTCGCGGGCGCCGCCCTCGATTTGAAAAGCGGATGTCGCGGTGCCGATCTGGAATCCGGGGGGGAGTCGATCCCCGAGTTCGGCAGCCCGGCGGGGCCATTCGCGGGTGGCCGGGCTGTTGCGTGTCATCGTCCGAGGACTCTTTCCAGATAGGGGTTCGTGAAACGGCGTTGGGGATCCAGCCGGTCACGCACCCGGGCGAACTCGTCGAAGTGCGGGTACACCGTGCGCAGTGACTCGGCGTCTTGGTAGTGCATTTTGCCCCAGTGCGGACGCCCGCCGTGACCGCGCATGATGGCTTCGACGGCGGTGAAATATTCGGTGGGGTTCTCTCGATAGTACCGGTGCACGGCGATGTAGCCGGTGGCCCGGCCGCTTGCGGTCGACAGCCAGAGGTCGTCGGCGGCGGCCGAGCGCACCTCGATCGGAAAGGAGATCGTCCAGCCGCGCTTCTCGATCAGGGCACGCACCTCGCGCAGGGCGTCTGGCACCGCCGCCAGCGGAATCGCATACTCCATCTCCCGAAACTTGACCGTGCGGTTCGTCACGAATACCCGCGGCGACAGGTCGGTGAAGTCACGGCGGCCCGAGAGTTTCTCGGCCATCCGGCTGAAGCCGGGCACCAACGGCGGGATCGCGGTGCCGAGTCCGCAGGTGACCCGGTAGAGCCCGTTGGCGAGCAGCTCGTCATCGACCCAGCGCCCGAAGCGAGGCAGCGGCGCGCGCGCGGCATCCGTCGACAGACGAATGTTGGTCTTGGTCAGCGCGGTCTGGGTGTGCGGAAACCAGTAGAACTCAAAATGGTCGACGGCGGCCGAGCGTTCAAGAAACGTGTCGATGATCTCATCGAGCGGTTCGGCGATTTCGACGGCGTGCAGTAAGAAGGCGGGCACGCACTGCACGGTCACGTCGACGATGATGCCCAGCGCGCCGAGGCCGAGCCGGGCGGCCGGCAGCAGTTCGGCGTTATCCGTCTCGCTGATGTGCAGCAGAGTGCCGTCGCCGGTCACGAGGGTCAGCGCGACGATCTGGGTGGCCAGGCCGCCGAACGCGCCGCCGGTGCCGTGTGTGCCGGTGGAGGTGGCGCCCGACACGCTCTGCCTGTCGATGTCGCCCATGTTCGCCAGGGCCAGTCCGTAGGGGGCGAGCAACGCGGGAAGCTGGTGCAGACGGGTTCCGGCCGCCAGGGTCACCCGGCCGGCCGCCTCGTCGACCGCGATCACACCGCTGAGGTCGTGCAGGTCGAGTTGCACCCCGGTCGCGACGGCGATTCCGGTGAAACTGTGCCCGGCCCCGACGGCCTTGATCCGCATGCCCGCCTTGCCGGCTGCGACGACCGCGCGTTGCACTGCCTCAGCGCTCGTGGGCCGCTCGACACGTTTCGGTCGCACCTTCTCTGTGCGTGCCCAGTTGTGCCAAGTGGCCCCGCTCGCCGTCATAGAAAAGCCTTTCCTTCGCCCCGGTAGGTGGGAACCATATCGACAACTGTGCCCTGATCGACGAGCGCGAACTCGTTGACGTGCTCGCTGAGCTCCCCCGATTTGGTGTGACGCAGCCAGACCCGATCGCCGACGGTGAGGCGCGGGGCGTCGGCACCGGTCAGCGGGGACTGCACCTCCCCTGCCATCTCGCGGGGCACCATCTGCAGCCGCTCCGGCCAGACGATGCGCGGCATCCGGTCGACACCGGGTGGGCCGGATGCGATCCAGCCGCCGCCGAGGAGGGTCGCCATCTCCGGGGTGGGTTTGCGCACAACCGACAGCGCGAAGGCCGCGGCGGGTGCCGGACGGAAGCCCGAATAGTTGTCGAAGAGGTGCCCGCCGAAGAAGCCGCTGCCGGCGGCGATGTCGGTGACGGAGGGGTCGTCGTGGGTGCTCTCCAACGATCCGGTTCCGCCGCCGTTGACGAACTCGAGGTCGGCGACGAGCCGCACCGCTGCGACGGCCGCCGCCCGTCGCTCGGCGAGTTCGGGGATCGATTGTTTGCGCATCCAACTGTTGATGCGGGCGGCGACCGGGTTGCCGGCCGGCTTGTCGCCGACCCCGGCGATCTGCGCCTCGTAGCCCATCATTCCGACGAGGGCGAAGCCGGGCCGCGAGACGATCGCGATGGCCAGGGCGTGCGCGGCCTGGGCCGTGTGCACCGGCGAACGCCAGACACCGAGGTGACCGAGCACCGGGGCATCCCACGACGAGTCGAGTTCGAGGCAGACCCGGATTGTCTCGCGCTCGCTCGGAGAGATGACCGAGTCGATGAAGTCGAGTTGGGCCAGCGAGTCGACCATGACCGTGACCGTGGCGGCGGCCTGCGGCGAGCGACCGAGGCGTTCGATGGCGGAACGGTCGGCGGTCGGGTAGCCGACAACGATGTCGTCGACCGTGTCGGCCAGCCAGAGCGCCTCGGCGAGCGTGTAGGCGAGCACGCCCTGGTAGCCGGGGGTTGCCAGGATCGCCTCGATCACGCTGCGCACCCGAATCGACTTGGTGGCGACTCGAATGGGGGTTCCTTGTGCGCGGGCCAGCATGTCGTGGGTGTTGTGCCGCAGGGCGTCGAGGTGGATGGCGGCGATCGGAGCGTCGAGGTGCGCCGTCGCCACGGTGAGTTCGGGCCAGTATCGCCCCGGGGTGTGCCAGGGGGCGGATGCCGCAAGTCGGGAGAGATCAAGGGTCATGGTCAACGCACCGACTTCACTTTCGCTACCGCCAGGGCGCCCGCGAATGCGAACACCCCAGACAAGATGAACAATCCGAAGAATCCGCCGAGTGCTGCGACGGCTGCGGCGCCGAGCAGCGGGGCAATCGCCTGGGGTACGGCGGTGGCGATGTTCATGATTCCGAGATCCTTGCCCCGCGAGGCCGGGTCGGGCAGCACCTGGGTCGCCAGCGCCTGGTCGACCGACAGGAAGCATCCGTAGCCGAGCCCGAGCAGCCCGGCGGCGATCATCGCAGCAGTCAGATCGGGTACGAAGGCGAGGATGAGGGCCGCGACGCCTTGCAGGGCCGAGGCGACGAACACGAAGATCTTGCGGCGCTCGAGCCTGTCGCTGAGCCGGCCGAGAAAGATCGACGCGATGATCACGAACACCATGTAGATCAGGGTGAGCACGATCAGATCGTCTTCGGCGTTGGTGTCGTTCAAGCCGAACATCAAAAAATAGAGCAACAGGGTGGTGCCGAGGGCGTTGCCGAAGTTGACCAGCACGCGGCTGAGCAGCGTCCAGCCGAAGTCGGGGTGCTCGCGCGGGCTGATCCACAGGCTCTCAATGATGCCGCGGAGCGTCATCGGCTCGCGTTGTTCGGGCGTCAACACCGCGTCGGGCAGCAGCAGAAAGGGAATCACGAGAATCACGAGCAGGATGGCGACGACCGCGTAGCCGGTGAACGTGCCGGTGAACAGCATGGTCACCAACAACAGCCCCAGAATGATGCCGACGGCTTGCGGGGCCGACATCCAGCCCGACACGTAGCCGCGCTGGTTCACCGGAACCTGGTCAGAGATCGTGGCGGTGAGGGCGGCGGTGAGCACGCAGAAACCGGTCAAGGCGAGCGCCCAGAAGACGCCGATTCCGACGAGCGTCTCCTGCACGCCGAGCAGCAGCAGCGCGGCGGCGAACAGCAGCGAGCCGCCGGCGATCCATGGCCGACGGCGACCGAACCGTGAGGTGGTGCGGTCGGAGAGCGCTCCGGTCAGCGGGTAGGCGATGATCGCGCAGATGCCCGCGATTCCCGAAATGATGCCGAACGCGACGACACTGTCGACCCAGTGTTCAGGGTGGAGTTGTTTGTCGATCTGTGCGGGAAGCAACAGCTGCACCGGCGTGAGCTGTGCCATCCAGATGCCGAGCCAGGCCGTCGCGAACGCGGCGATCCACCGGCCGGGCACGCGGCGGGTCGGCTCGGCGAAGACGCCGACGAGGGTGAGTGAATGATCATGGCCGGAGCCGGATCCGACGTGGTGACTGGTGCCCGTGTTGTCGCTGCTGCTCATGCCGGCCTCGCCAATCCTGCGACCGCGTCGGCCGCAAAATCTATGAGGGATGCCGCGGCTGCGTCATCCCGGTTCACCAGCCAGGCGAGCGTCAGGCCGTCGGTGAGCGCGATGAGGATGCGCGCCACCTCCTCGACCGGACGGTCCCAGACCACGTTCGTCGCCTCGGCGCCGGCAGCGAGTGCCGTCGACGCGAGGGCGTAATAGTGCTCGTATTGCATACGGGCGAGATGCTCCCCCGCCGGGGTACGCAACGCATAGTGAGTCAGCTCGAACATTGCCTTCTCGCGTTGCGGATCGGCCTGAATTGAAACTAGATAGCTCTGGATGCTCGCGCGCAAGACTTCGCGCACCGTCGCCCCCTCAGACGGGTGCGGCAACACGACGGAACTCTCCTCCTGCGCGACGATCTCACGGATCAGTTCAGCCATGAGTTCGTCGTGGGAGGCGAACGCGTAGTGAAAGCTGGCAAGCGACATTCCGGCCTCGGCCACGATGGCGCGGGTCGTTGCCGCGGCGACACCGCGCTGGGCAACGACGCGCAGCGCCGCCTGAATCAGCGCATTTCGGCGCTCAGCGGTCGGGATACGTGGCACTCGGCCCCCTCACACTCCAGTGGGTAAGAAGTGGGTCAGATGACCCAGTCGCAAGTATGCACCATGCGCGGTCGATCCTGCACTACCCCCGTTGGAAGCGTGACGAGGTGAACGAGACGAACCGAGCGTGCGGTGGACGTGCACCGCTCAGGACACCGGCACGGACGCTGCGGGTTGCTTCTTTGATGGTGTTGCTCGCTGAAGAGTACCAACTCGTGGTGGAGGCACTATCGTCGTACCGTGCGCTTAGGAGTTCTCGACGTCGGATCCAACACCGTTCACCTTCTGGTGGTCGATGCTCACGAGGGCGCGCCCCCGCTGCCCATGGTTTCGGACAAGGCCGTGCTGCGCCTGATGCGATATCTCACCCCCGATGGCGCCATCACCGAAGAGGGAGTGCAGGCGATCGTCGCCGCCGTGCAGAACGCGGCGAATGTCGCGAAGCAGCACGACATCGACGAATTGCTCCCGTTCGCGACCTCCGCCCTGCGTGAGGCGACGAACGGGCCAGAGCTCCTGGCGCGGGTCGAACGCGAGACCGGGGTGGCCCTGCAGGTGCTGTCGGGTGAAGACGAGTCCCGACTCACCTTTCTGGCCGTTCGACGCTGGTATGGCTGGTCGGCCGGCAACATCCTGCTTTTCGACATCGGCGGTGGCTCACTCGAGATCGCCTCCGGCGCGAATGAGATCCCTGACGTAGCGGTGTCGCTCCCGCTCGGCGCCGGCCGTTCGACCGTCGGCTTCTTGCACAATGACCCTCCCCTGCCCGAGCAGGTCACGGCGTTGCGCGAGCATGCCGCCCGGGTGCTGGCGGCTGCCGTGAGCGCGTTCGCCGGCCAGCCGGAGCCGCATCACATCGTGGGTTCGTCGAAGACGATCAGGTCGCTTGCCCGCCTCGCCGGCTCGACCCAGGACGGCGTCGGCTCGCTCGATCGCATTGTGCTGCGCCGTTCACAGCTCAACGATTGGGTGCCGCGTCTCGCCCGGATTCCCGCGGACGCCCGGCCGGCATTGCCCGGCATCACCGCCGACCGCACCTTTCAGATCGTCGCAGGCGGCATCGTGCTCGGCGAGGCGATGGCCGCCTTCGACGCGACGGTGCTGGAGGTCTCTCCGTGGGCGTTGCGTGAGGGAATCATTTTGCGGTACCTCGACCGTCTCTGACGGACGACGCGTTCTACTGCAACGCCGAGGTCAGCCGCGCGAGACTGTCGCCGATCTTTCCACCGACCGAGCGGTTCTGCCAGGCGACCGGATCGAGCGGTGCGCTGTTGGCGCGGTAGCTGTCCTCGACCAGGCGCATCCGGTCGACGAAATCGCGGCCGTGCACCAGCACCGACACCTCCATGTTGAGGCTGAACGAGCGGATGTCCATGTTGCTTGAGCCGACCACCGCGACGTCGTCGTCGATGGTGAAATGCTTCGAGTGCAGCACGGTGGGCGCCCGGTAGAGGTAGATCTTCACCCCGGCGTCGAGCAGCGCCTGATAGTACGAGCGCTGAGCGTGGTACACGAGCGCCTGGTCGCCGATCTCGGAGACGAACAGTTCGACATCCACCCCGCGGTTCGCTGCCGTCACGATCGCGAGAAGCGTCGATTCTTCTGGCACGAAGTAGGGGCTGGTGATGCTGACGCGCCTGTGGGCGTTGTGGATCATCATGGCGTAGAGCTTGAGGTTGTTGTCGTTGTCGAAGCTCGGGCCGCTCGGCAGCACTTGCGCGTCGAGCAGCGCGGGGTCGTCGCCGAGTACGACGGGGCTCGTGTCGAGCGGCAACAGGATGCCCGATTCGCTGTACCAGTCGGTGACGAAGACGGCGTCAAGTTCTCGCACGACCGGGCCCTGGACGCGCACCATCAGCTCGTGCCAGTGCAGCCCCCGCTCGATGTTCTTCTTCTTGAGATAGCTGGAGTCGATCATGTTCTGCGACCCGGTGAAGCCGGTGCGGCCGTCGACGACGACCAACTTGCGGTGATTGCGCAGGTCAGGACGCTGCCACTGCCCGCGGAGCGGGCGCAGCGGAAGCATCGCGTACCACTCGATGCCGGCATCCGCCAGAAACGCCTGAGTCTCTTTTCGGTTCGGGTACATCAAGCCAGACAAAAAGTCGGAGAGCACTCGCACCGTCACGCCGCGCGCCGCGGCACGGGCGAGTGCGTCGAAGAAACCGGCGGTGGATGCGTCGCGCACGAGCACGTAGAACTCGACATGCACGTAGTTGGTTGCGCTGTCGATCGCGCGAATCATCGCGTCGAAGGAGCCCTGGTAGTCGTCGATGAGTTCGGCGGTGTTGCCGCCGAGCATCGGAAGTGCGCCGAGCTTCTGGTTCAAACGCACGGCGGAGTGCAGCCAGTCGGGCCATTCATCGCCATGGCTGACCAGTTCGAGGCCTTCGGTGCGCGCCATCATCAACGCGTTCACGTCGCGCTGCTTGTCTCTGCGGTGCCGGGGCAGTTTGTTCAGCCCGATGATCAGAAAGACGAATGCGCCGATAAAAGGAATGAACATGATGGCGAGAATCCAGGCGATCGCCGTCGACGGCCGTCGGTTCGCCGAGATGAAGATGGCGGCCACGAAAACGATGAGGATGTGCGCACTGAGCAGAAGAAAGGTGACGAGGTCGAATGTCTCGTTCATGCCTGGAACGGCCAGATGAGCGGAACGAGAAACACTGCGACGAGAAGGAAGAACGCCATCAGCGGCAGCCCGAGCTTCCAATAGTCGCCGAATCGGTAGCCGCCGGGCCCCATCACCATGGTGTTGGCCGGGGTCGCCACCGGCGTGAGGAACGAGGCGGCGGCAGCGACGGCGACGGCCATCAGCAGCGGCATCAGCGAGATGCCGGTCTCGACCGAAATGGCAATCGCGATCGGCGCCACGATGAGGGCGGTCGCCATGTTGCTGATCAGCTGGCCGAGCACGATGGTGACGGCGGCGATGCCGAGCACGAGCAGGTAGGGGCTGGACTCGCCGACCAGGTCGACCAGGCCGTTGGCGAGCAGGTCGGCCAGTCCGCTCGACTGGATGGCCGTGGACAGCGGGATCATGCCACCGACGAGCAGAAGCGTGGTCCAGGAGATCGAGCGGTGTGCCTGCTGCACGCTGAGCACCCGCAGCAGCACCATGGCGCAGGCCGCCAGGAGCGCGGCGACGGCGGGCGGCACGAGCCCGGTGGCGAGAAGGATGACCATTCCCGCGAGCACGATGAGGGCCGACTTGGCGCGGGGTCCCATCGGCACGGCCTGCCGGCGCACGGTCTGTGGGGCGTCGATCACGACGACGTTGGGGTCTGTCGTCTTCTCGTCGAGGGCATCCCACTGGCCGCGCAGCAGCAGCACGTCGCCCTCGGAAAGCTTCGTCTCACCGAGATCTTCGCCCGCGCGTTGGATGGCGACGATCACGAGGTCGCCGCTCGCGGTGACCATGCCGGGAAAGGCGCGGTCGCCGACGAATTCGGAGCGAGGCGGGATGACGACCTCGGTGAGGCCGTAGCGTCGATTGATCAGTTCATCGGAGGAAAGGGAGTATTGGTGGGCGAGCACGCGGGCGTGGTCGCTCAGGTCGCGCGGCATGAAGTCGGCGTCGCGCTTCGGCAGCAGTTTCGGGCCGAAGAACACGACGATGAGGATGGTGCCGATCACCAGCGGGATGCCGACCAGCGCGAACTCGAAGAAACCGATCGGGCGCGCCCCGGCGTTGACGGCCAGTTCGGAGACGAGCACATTCACCGGCGTGCCTGTCATGACCAACAGGGACCCGGCGTGAGCTCCGAAGGCGAGCGGCATCAGCAGCTGCGAGGGAGACTGCGAGGTGCGGATCGCCATCACCACCACCATGGGCAGCAGGGCGGCGACCGCTCCGTTCACGCTGATCAATGCCGTCACGATGGCGACGAGAATCATGATGAATGTGACGATGCGGCGGCGGCTCGTGCCGGCCCGTTCGACGAGTTGGGCACCGGCCCAGGTCGTCACGCCCGTGGCGTCGAGCCCTTCGCTCACGACAAAGAGGGCGGCGATGAAAACGACGACCGGATCGCCGAAACCGGCCAACGCTTGCTCGAAGGACAGCACTCCCGTCGCATAGAGCACGAGGGCGACGCCGATGGCGACCACCCCGACAGGAAGTTTGTTCCACACGAAAACGACCACCGCCACCAGAAGCACGGTCAGGGTAATCACAATGTCGTTCACAGCCCCTGAGGCTACACGGCTTGGGAGTCCTGGCCGGGTTGTGTCGCCCGTTTCCTTCGCCGAACTGTGTCACATGACGTGTTTCAGGCTCGAAAACTCGTCATTTGACACAGTTCGACGGGGCTGAAGCTCGATGAGACTACTTGTGGCCGATCAGCTGAGCGACGCGGTACTCGACGAGCTCGCCCATCACCAGACCGGTCGACGTGCGTTTGACGCCGTCAATGGCCAGGATGCGTCCGGCAATGCGATAGAGGTCGTCGGCGTCACGCGCCACCACGTGAACGAGCAGGTCGGCGACGCCGGAGAGTCCGTGCACCTGTAGCACCTCGGGCACCTCGGCGAGAGTGGACGCCACCGCACCGAGCTTGCGTTGTTTCACAGTGGTAACGATGAAAGCCCGCAACGGGTAGCCCAGGAAGGCCGGGTCGATCCGCCGCTCGAAGGAGCGCAACGACTTCTCGGCGGCGTACCTGGCCAGGCGGGCGCGCACCGTGTTGCGGGCGAGGCCTGTCGACTCGGAGATCGCCAGATTTGTGGCATCGGGATGAGCGACAAGGGCTGTGAGCAGGGCCGCATCGATTGAGTCGGCGGTACGCGAAGTCTCCATTGTGCTCACCATTCTCGGCTCCCGTCTGGACCCATCTGACCATTATGCGCAGTTCAATGAGCATGTATTGCGCAACCCGATTCCTGATGTTCAGATATCTGCAAGCACTGCATAAATTGCCGACCGATTTAGGAACCCTGTCGCGGCAGCGTGCCGAGCGACCTTCTTCACAAGAGAGGCATCGCAGAGCTGTGGAATACGACCAATCGTTCCCGCGCTGCGGCACGCATCCCCTCTCGCGCGAAGGACCCTCATGATTGATTCACTCTCGGTGACACCGATTGACAACACCGCCACGGATGCCCTGGCCGCCCCTGACGCCCTGACCACCCACGCCGTCCCGTCCGCCGCCACCGGCGCATCCGCTGATCTCGTCGTGACACTGCGCGAGATCGAACAGCGCGTGCTCTGGCTCGCCACCTCGATCGTGCACCACGCCAACCGGGTGCGCCCGAACACCTCTGGCGTGAAGGTCGGCGGGCACCAGGCGTCCAGCGCCTCGCTGGCGACCATCATGACCTCACTCTGGTTCGAGCAGCTCGGCGCCGCGGATCGCGTCTCGGTCAAGCCTCACGCCTCCCCCGTGCTGCATGCGATCAACTATCTGCTTGGCACCCTCGACGAGAAATACCTCACGACGCTGCGCGAATTCGGCGGCCTGCAGAGCTACCCGAGCCGCTCGAAGGATCCCGATCCGGCCGACTACTCGACGGGTTCCGTCGGTATCGGCGCGACGGCCCCGCTCTGGGGCGCAATGTCGCGTCGCTACACCGAGACCTTGACGGGCATCCCGAGCCGTGGTCGTCAGTATTCGCTGCTTGGCGACGCTGAGCTCGACGAGGGCGCCATCTGGGAGGCCGTGCTGGACTCCGCCGTGCAGGACCTCGGCGAGATCGTCTGGATCGTCGACCTCAACCGCCAGTCGCTCGACCGGGTCGTGCCGAACATCGCCGCCGGCAAGATCGAGAAGCTCTTCGACGCCGCGGGCTGGCAGGTCATCACCGTGCGGTTCGGCCGGTTGCTCGAAAGCCTGATGGGTCGCACGGGCGGCGATGCCCTGCGCCGACGCATCGTCGACATGCAGAACCCCGAATACCAGCGACTGCTGCGCTGCAACGCCGACGAGCTGCGTGTGCGCCTGCCTGGTGTCGGCGACAGCGGGGCGGCGATCACGACCCTCATCGCCGACGTCGACGACGCCACGCTGCTCGCCGCCATCCGCAACCTCGGCGGGCACGATCTCGACGCCCTGCGTTCCGCCTATGCGCAGATCGACGACACCCGTCCGACGGTCATCCTCGCCTACACGGTCAAGGGGCATGGTCTGCCGATCGAGGGCCACCCGCAGAACCACTCCTCGCTGCTGACCACCCCGCAGTATGAACAGCTCGCGGCCTCTCTCGGCGAGCGGGCGGATGCGCCCTGGTCGCGTTTCGCCCCCACTTCCGCAGCCGGTCAGGTGTGCAGTGCGTCGGCGGCTCGCCTGGCTCGAGACGCTGTTCCCGTGGCCACGCCGCCCGCTGTTCCGACCGACCTCGGCCACACCCCGATCGGAACCGGCACCACCCAGGCCGCCCTCGGCCGCGCCCTGCTCGACCTCACCCGGGTCGCACCGGATGCCGCACGCCGCGTGGTCACGGTCAGCCCCGACGTCAGCTCGAGCACCAACCTCGCCGGCTGGATCAACAAGGTCGGCGTCTGGTCGACCGAGGAGCGCCACGACTGGTTCGACGACGACGCCGAGACGATCATGCACTGGCGCCAGCGGCCATCCGGTCAGCACATCGAGCTCGGCATCGCCGAGGTCAACCTGGTCGGTCTGATCAGCGAACTCGGCTCGACGTGGAGCCGCTGGGGCGAGACCCTGTTTCCGATCGGCACGATCTACGACCCGTTCGTCGAGCGGGCGCTGGAACCGTGGTCGTTCGGGATGTATGCGGGTGGGCAGTCGATCCTCGTCGGCACGCCGTCTGGCGTGACCCTGGCTTCGGAGGGCGGCGCGCACCAGTCGATCAAGACACCGTCAATCGGTCTCGAGCAGCCGGAGTGCATCAGCTACGAACCGGCCTTCGTCGTCGACACGGAGTGGGCACTACTCGCCGCGATGGGCCAGCTCGGACGCCCGGGCGGCAAGTCGGCCTATCTGCGTCTGTCGACCCGACCCGTGGACCAGAAGCTGGCTCAGATTCCCGCTGACCCGGCCGCGCGTGAACGGCGCCGTCGGCAGGTCGTCGCCGGCGCCTACGTGTTGCGCGCGGTCGAGACGCCGGAGCTGTCACTCGTCACGATGGGCGCCCTGGTGCCCGAAGCACTGGCGGCAGCCGAACGACTGGCCGAGCAGGGCGTGCGCGCCGAGGTGATCTGTGTGACGAGTCCTGGGCTGCTCTTCGAAGCGGTGCAGGCTCGCCAGGGCCAGGGTGATGCGCCGACCTGGATTCTCGACCAGGTCTTCCCCGCCGAACGCGCCGTGCCGATGGTCACCGTGCTCGACGGACATCCGCACACGCTGTCGTTTCTCGCTTCAATCAACCGAGTCGCGAGCCGCAACCTCGGCGTCTCACGTTTCGGGCAGGCCGGCGACCTTGAGTCGGTGTACCGCTACCACGGCATCGACACGGATGCGATCGTGCGGGCGGCGCTGGACGTGCGCGCCTAACCGCGTCTCACGTCCAGTGCTCCCCGGTGGTCGAGCCCGCGACAATTGGGAATTGCCCAACTATTGCGTGGGCAGCTCATCCGGGACGCAGGTCACATCGTCGCTGACCCAGCCTGTCGCTGCAAAACTGTCCACCCGATAACCCCCCGCTGGCATCGCGATCACAGTCGCGGTTGCCAGTACCTGCCCGTCGTCCAAGTGGGAAGTGACGGTCATGTCCTCATCTGTGCCAATCGCCTTCTCAGCGGCAGGCACCTCGTCCAGTAGAGATCCAAGCCCGCGTAAGGCGACACGAATCCTCACCGGATCGTCCTCCGAGAACTGCGAACGCGCCGAGTCGCGCGGAAAAAGAGATGCCCGCTCCTCGAAATAGCGCAGCTGGTTTTGAATCGCCCCCGACCTGGTGTCGGGTCCAGGGCTGTCATCCCACTCAAGAACCCATCCAATGGAACAGTTGGACGCAAGCACCTCAGAGGTTCCTCCGACCGCGCGCGCGCCCGCGCAACCAGTCAGAGTGCCGAGAACAAGGAACGTGCAGGCGAGCACCCCAGCTTTGACGATCCTCTTCACGGTTCCTCCTCGAACGCAAAGGAAAGGCTGTTCAGCTCCCACGTGTCGAGTGTCCGCCGAGGGGTACGGCATTGTCCCGATCCAGCGTCAGCTGCCTGGCATCTTAGCCTGGTCGTTCGTAACTGCGCATTTTGCG
Source organism: Glaciibacter kafniensis (assembly GCF_039538945.1). Lineage (NCBI taxonomy): Bacteria > Bacillati > Actinomycetota > Actinomycetes > Micrococcales > Microbacteriaceae > Glaciibacter > Glaciibacter kafniensis. The sequence goes on from NZ_BAABCN010000002.1 coordinate 1,566,820, forward strand.
AGAGTCATCACTGTACTTGGCGCACAGGGATTCAGGGCCGTTCACTGTGGTGCCCCCACTGGGATTCGAACCCAGACTGTGACGATTTTAAGTCGTCTGCCTCTGCCGATTGGGCTACGGGGGCGCGTCCGAGAGACTCGAACGCTTCAAGCGTAGATGGTGCAGTGTGCTGCGTTGCTACTTCGCGGCGACGGCTTCCGCAGTCTTCGCAGCGTCGGCGGCAGCAGTCTTCGACGCAGCCTTGGACGCAGCAGCCTTCGGGGCAGCGGTCTTCGACTCAGTGGTCTTCGACTCGGCAGCCGTCACAGCAGTCTTGCGCGGCGCACGAGGCGCACGCGGCGCCTTCGCAGCCGGAGCAGCAACAACCTCGGCCTTCGGAGCCGGAGCAGCAACCTCGGCCTTCGGAGCCGGAGCAGCAGGTGCAGCAGGAGCAGCAGCTACCGGCGGCTTCGGACGCGAAGCGAACTCCTCGAAGACAGCGCGCGGGGTCTCAACCGCGGCGATTCCGACGATGTCGCGGCCGAGGAAGAAGTTGTTGACCCAGCCCCAGATCACACGGATCTTGCGCTCCCAGCTCGGCATCGCCAGACCGTGGTAGCCACGGTGCGCGAACCAGGCCGGCAGACCCTTGAGGGCGAACTTGCCCGACTGGAACACGCCGTAGCCAACACCGAGGCCGGCAACCGCGCCCATGTTCTTGTGGAAGTAGTCCTTGGGGCCTTCGCCACGCAGCACGGCGACGATGTTCTTCGCGAGCAGCTTGCCCTGGCGCACAGCGTGCTGAGCGTTGGGCACGCAGTTGCCGCCCACGCCGCCGCCGCTGAGATCGGGAACGGCGGTGATGTCACCGGCGCCCCAGGCGTCGACGACGATGTCGTCTTCGGTGCCGACGCGCAGGTCGGCACGAACGCGCAGACGGCCACGCTCTTCGATCGGCAGGTCGGTGTTGCGCACGATGCCCGGGTTGGCCATGACGCCGGCAGTCCAGACGATGAGGTCGGTCTCGAAGCTCTCACCGGTCGACAGCTCGATCTTGCCGTCGACAGCGCTCGTGAGCTGCGTGTCGAGGTGGATCGTGGCGCCACGCTCGTCGAGGTTCTTGATGACCCATTTGCTGGTCTCCAAGGAAACCTCGGGCATGATGCGACCCATTGCCTCGATGAGGTGGAAGTGGGTGTCTTCGAAGTTGATCTGCGGGTAGCTCTTCAGCAGGCTGCTGGCGAACGAACGCAGCTCGGCGAAGACCTCGATGCCGGCGAAGCCGCCACCGACGACCACGAAGGTGAGCAGACGGTCGCGCTCGGGGCCGGCCGGCAGCTGGGATGCCTTGTCGAAGTTCGTCAGAACGCGGTCACGGATGGCGACGGCTTCTTCAACGGTCTTGAGGCCGATGGCTTGGTCGGCAACGCCCGGGATCGGGAAGGTGCGCGACACGGCGCCGGCGGTGACTACGACGATGTCGTAGGTGAACTCGTACGGCTCGCCGACGGGCGGCGTGATCGTCGCGGTCTTCGTGGCGTGGTTCACGTTGGTGACCTTGGCCGTGATGACGTTGGTCTTCTTGAGGTGGCGACGGTGCGCGACAACCGAGTGACGTGCCTCGATCGAACCGGCGGCAACTTCGGGCAGGAACGGCTGGTAGGTCATGTACGGCAGGGGGTCAACCATGGTGACCTCGGCTTCACCGGACCGCAACCACTTCTCAAGCTTCCAGGCGGTGTAGAAACCGGCGTAGCCACCACCGACGATGAGAATTTTGGGCACGATGAAAAGGCCTCCTACAAGATTACGGATACGCGAGATTCTACGACTAGCGACGAATTCGCTTGAAATGCCGTGCGACCCCAATGGCGAACAGCATCACTAGGATACCAAACCCTGCAAGCACAGCGAGCGGCACGCTGACATACGTCAGAGTGAGGGGGTTCGGCAACCAGGCAGCCGACAGATCGGGGCCAGGCGGAACCGGGTCGGCGATGGCCGGAATCGGTGTTTCGACGACCGGGTCAGGCTCGGGTTCTGTCACCGAATTCACCCGGCGGTGCAGGTGAATCCACGCTTTCAACAGGTCGGTGGGGGTTTCGGTCGTCGAATCCGGCACCTTCGCGGTGACGGCCGCCGCCGCATTGATCAGACCGTTTCCGTAGATCGGGCTGGGTACATCATGACCGTTGGGGTTGGCCGTGGCGATCACCCGATCCATCACACCGGCGGCATCCAACTTCGGGTAGGCCGCCCGCACCAGTGCGACAAGCCCCGAGACGATGGGCGCCGCGGCGCTCGTGCCGTCCCACTGCACATGACCGCCACCCGGCACCACTCCGACCAGTTTCTCGCTCGGCGCGGCGACAGAGATGGTGATTCCCTGCGACGACGCGTCGAAACTTGCCTTCTTGGTGCGGTCGACGCCGGCAACGGTGAGCACCCCGGGGATCGTCGCGGGGGCGCCGACCTCGGTCGTGCCACTCCCCCGGTTTCCGGCCGCTGCGACCACGACGACGTCGTGCTCAAAGGCATAGAGAAAAGCGTCGTCCCAGCTTTCAGGCCAATCAAGCGTGTTGCGCGTGAGCGACATGTTGATCACGTCGGCGCCATTGTCGACAGCCCAGCGGATGCCTTGGGCGATCTGATCGTCGTTGCTGACGGGCGACGAGGTGGACCCGAACGCAACAGACACCGCCAGAATCGACGCCTCGGGCGCCACCCCGATCACGCCGGCGTTTGGGCCATTGCCGCGTCCGGCCAGAAGCGACGAGACGAGTGTGCCGTGTTCGCTGCCCTCTCCGACGGGAGTCTGGCCGTTCGACGAACCGATGCCGGAGACATCCGTGCCGCCGACGACGACATCCTTGAGCTCGGCAACACTCGCGTCGACACCGGTGTCGATGACGGCGACGGTGACGCCCTTGCCCTTGGTGGTTTTCCACGCCTGGGTGAAGCCGTAGTCGTTGAGCCAATACTGCAGGTCGCGCACCTGGTCGGCGTGCGCGGGCGACGCATCGACGACGACGGTGCCCATGGCCAGCGCAGCGGCCAGGCCCAGGGTCAGCGCCGCGCCCAGCCGGCGCCCCGGCCGTCTCATGCGGTCGTGGTGTCCGTTGCGGTGGAGTTTGCTGCGGTGGAGTCCTGCGCGGTGTAGTCGATGCAGACGCAGACGTCGGGGCTCCAGTTGGCCCGGGCGAGCGCGAGGTCGCCGATCGGGTTGACACCGGGTCCGGCGGCCAGCGCGTGACCGGCCAGAGCGTGCAGGCACTTCACCCGCTCGGGCATGCCGCCAGAGGAGATGCCGGCGATTTCCGGCACGTCACCGAGCACGGCGCGGTCGGCGAGGAAACTCTCGTGGGCGCGAGCGTACGCAGCACGCACCTCTTCATCGTCGGCGAGGAGCTGGTTGTACTCGTTCATCACCTGGTTCGCCTCGAGAAAAGAAATCGCAGCGGTCGCACCGGGGTGGCACAGGTAGTAGGTCGTCGGGAACGGCGTGCCGTCGGCCAGCCGGGGTGCGGTCGCGACAACGGTCGGGGCTCCGCACACGCACCGTGCGGCGATGCCGACAACGTCGCGGGCCTGACGGCCGAGCTGCGCAGAAACTGTGTCGATGTCCTGCGCGGTGAATGGCTCGAAGGGGGGACGGCTCATTTGGGTGAAGGTTCCTCTGGGGCGAGACCGGCGGTCATGACTGAGGCGAAAACTGACGCCAGCCAGTCGACATCCGTGTCTTGTATTTCGGCGCTGATCGGGGCGATACCAGTGGCACCGGCCGCGGTCTGCGGAAGGTCATTGAGAACCAGGAAATTGATATCGCCTGGCAGCACATAGGACAACCGGTCGCGCGCCTGGGTGGTGACGAATGTTCGGTCGTTCCAGCGTTCGCGTTCGGTTTTCAGTTGTTCGACCGTCGCGTTCTGCTCTGTGACGGCGGCGCCCAACCGGTCAATTTCTTGACGCTGCTCAGCGTAGATGCGCAGACTGGGTGCAAGCACAACGACGGCCAGAATCAGGATGGCCATCATGACCAGTGAGAATCCTGACGAACGGATGCCGCGCAGCCAGCCACCGGTCGGCGTCGCGGTGTCATCGAGGGCGACGGCCTTCTTGTCAGTGCCTTTTCGGGCCATGACACTTCCTTCCGTTGGTTCGCACTGCCGTTCTTACTGCTGGGACATGCGCTGCTGAGACACGTGCTGCTGGGACAGAAAATGGGCCTCCGAAGCGCGGACCGGGATCCGCGCTTCGAAAGCCCTGGCAGTTATGAGACGCAGTAACTAGGCCGTGAAACGCGGGAAAGCGGAGCGGCCGGCGTAGACCGCTGCCTCACCCAGCTCTTCTTCGATCCTCAGCAACTGATTGTACTTAGCGACGCGCTCGCTGCGGGCAGGCGCACCGGTCTTGATCTGACCGGCATCCGTGGCGACGGCGAGGTCGGCGATGGTGGTGTCTTCGGTCTCACCTGAGCGGTGCGACAGAATCGCCGTGTAGCCGGCGCGCTGCGCGAGAGCGACAGCATCGAGCGTCTCGGTCAGGGTGCCGATCTGGTTGACCTTGATCAGGATCGAGTTGCCGGCCTTGAGCGCGAGGCCCTTGGCGAGGCGCTCGGGGTTGGTCACGAACAGGTCGTCGCCGACGATCTGCACCTTGTGGCCGATTTCGGCGGTGAGGTGAACGTAGCCGTCCCAGTCCTCTTCTTCCAGCGGGTCTTCGATCGAGACCAGCGGGTAAGCGTCAACCAGCTCGCCGTAGTACGCGACGAGCTCCTGCGCGGTGAGCGCCTTGCCTTCGAAGTGGTATGCGCCATCCTTGAAGAACTCGGTGGCGGCACAGTCGAGGGCCAGGGCGATGTCCTTGCCTGGCACGTAGCCGGCGATCTGGATGGCTTCGACGATGAGGTCGAGTGCCGCACGGTTGCTCGGCAGGTTCGGAGCGAATCCGCCCTCGTCGCCGAGGCCGGTGGAGAGGCCCTTCGACTGCAGCAGACCCTTGAGCGCGTGGTAGGTCTCAACGCCCCAACGCAGTGCTTCGCTGTAAGTCTCGGCGCCGAGCGGAACGATCATGAACTCCTGGATGTCCACATCGTTGTCGGCGTGCGAGCCACCGTTGATGATGTTCATCAGCGGAACCGGCAGGGTGTGTGCGTTCGGGCCACCGAGGTAGCGGAACAGCGGCAGGCCGCTGGACTTGGCTGACGCCTTGGCGACGGCCAGGCTGACGCCGAGGATGGCGTTGGCGCCGACGCGCTCCTTGTTGGCCGTGCCATCGGTTTCCATCAGAACAGCGTCAACGATGCGCTGGTCGGTCGAGTCGAGGTCTTCGACGGCCGGGCCGAGCTCGTCGAGCACAGCGTCGACGGCCTTGAGCACGCCCTTGCCGAGGTAGCGCGACTTGTCGCCATCGCGCAGCTCGTACGCCTCGAAGGCACCGGTCGATGCGCCCGACGGAACTGCGGCACGGCTGACCGTGCCATCTTCAAGCAAAACCTCGACCTCAACAGTCGGATTGCCTCGGGAGTCAAGAATTTCGCGAGCTACTACAGCCTCAATGAGAGCCACAACTATCTCCTGTGTTTTGGTGCGGATAATTTGGAGAAAACGACGGTGTATTCCGCGTTCAGTCTAGTAAGCCTCAGACGGCCCGAGAAAAGCTAGCTCCCGAGCGGCTTGAACTCGAGCGTCGCAGCGACCGCATGCGCGTCGAACACGGGGACGGATGCCGCGACGGATGCAGCGTCGGATGCAGCGTCGGATGCCTCGCTTGTGCCGGGCGCTGAGGGAACGAACGCGAAGCTTCCGAACCCGTCGGCCTCGGCCCGAGCGAGCAGCGCCTTAAGATTCTTGGTGCGCTGCGTCAGCCGCACCCGCTTGCCCTGACCCACGAGCACGAGCTTCACCGCCACGAGCTGAGCAGGGTCGGCGTCGGCGTCGTGAAGCAACACGACGGCGTTTTCTGCCGCGGCGGCATCCGTTTCAAGCAGGTCGACGATGCGTTCGAATCCGATCGAAAAACCGCACGCGGGCACGTCGGTGCCGAGAAAACGGCCGATCATGCCGTCGTAGCGGCCGCCACCGCCGAGCGAATAGCCGAGATCGGGGTGCGAGATCTCGAAGATGGTGCCGGTGTAGTAGCCCATGCCGCGCACGAGAGTGGGGTCGAAGACCAGTTCAACCTGGGGCAGTGCGGTGCGGAGGGCCAGCAGGTCGGCGTAGGCGGAGGCGTCGAGCCAGGCCGGGGTCGACTCCGGACTCGCGGCCAGGTCCCAGCCGGCCGAGCCGATGGAGGCGAGGGTGTCGGCGATGCCGTCGGTCGCGATGCCGAGGCCACCGAGTTCGGTGACGACGCCGTCGACGCCGATCTTGTCGAGCTTGTCGATGGTGATCAGGGCGCGCTCGGTCAGGTCTGCGCCGATCCCCCAGGTGCCGAGCAGGGTGCTCAGGATGCGGCGGTCGTTGATGCGGATCGAGCAGCCGGTGAGGCCGAGGGCGTCGAGTGCGGCCGAGGTGGCGCTGATCAGCTCGATCTCGGCGAGCGCACTGGCCTCGCCGATTACATCGATGTCGCACTGCATGAACTGGCGGTAGCGCCCCTTCTGCGGGCGTTCCGCGCGCCAGACCGGGGCGATCTGGATCGACCGGAACACGGTCGGCAGGTTGGCGCGGTGCGTGGCGTAGAACCGGGCGAGGGGAACCGTCAGGTCGAAGCGGAGACCGAGATCGGCCAGCGAGAGCAGGTCACCGCTCGCGGCGGCGGCTGCGACATCCGCTTCGCTCAGGCCACGCTTCATGACGGCGAAGGCGAGCTTCTCGTTGTCGCCGCCGAGGCCGGAGTGCAGGCGAGCCGAGTCCTCCATCACGGGAGTCTCAATCTCGTCGAAACCGTGTGCGGCGAAACTCGTGCGAATCACCCCGAGGGCGTGTTCACGAGTGGACTTCTCGTGGGGAAGAAAATCGCGCATGCCGCGGGGCGGGGTCACAGAAGCTGCCATGCCCCAATTCTGTCAGGTCGGCCGCACCGTTCTGAGCGCCGAGCTGCCGTCCCCCGTGCTGCGTCTCCCATTCGACGGAGATTTGTGGCCAGAACGGCTAAATCTCGCTATTTCAGGCGATTTTCGCAAGAATCTCCGTCGAATGGGAGAGCAACGCACTCAGATACGACGTGCGCGAGAAGCTGGACTGCGACGGGTTAGAGCGCCCCACCCGCAGCCGACGGCGCGTCGGAATCGGCACCCGAGTCGCCGACGGTTTCGCGGGCGACGAAGTTCTCGATGTCGAAGAGGTTGTCCTTGGCACGCTCGGCGATGGTCAGCAGGGTCGACATCGAAGCGACCTCCTCGACCTGCTCCTTGAGGAACCAGAGCATGGCCTGCTCGCCGAGAGCGTCGCCATCCGCACGAGCAGCACGGAACAGAGCCTCGATCTGCGTGGTGACCTGCTTCTCCTGGGCGAGCGCCAGGGCGATCGGCTCGACGATGTTCGCGAAGTCGTTCACCACGGCGGGGATGCCCGGAATCTCGATCCCGAGGTCGCGGTCGATGCGGTACTGCACGAGCATCATCGCGTGGTTGCGCTCTTCGATCGACTGGCGATAGAAGTGCGCGGCAAGCTGGGGCAGGTCGTGGTTGTCGAACCAGACGGCGATCGCGATGTATTGCTGCGACGCAGCGAACTCATTGCCGATCTGGCTGGACAGAAGCGCATTGAAGGATGTCTCACTCATGCTCCGACGCTACAGTCCCCACCGGGTCTGCGCGAGAGTGGACAGGCTATCCAAACCTGTTCGGGTGACGGGCCAATTGCTCTGGCCGAGGGGTCAGCTGCTCTGGCCAACACCTCAGTCGAGCGTGCCGAACAGTCCCTGGCCATGCTCGGCCAGGGCGTCGAACGCCTCACCGTAGGTTTTTGGAACCTTCGTGCCGGGCGCGCCATAGCGCGCGACCAGCAGGCCCAGCAGACCGGTGGCCGGCGAGCTGAGCGGCCGATCGCGGGCTTTCTCGTTCGGTTTCGGCACTGCCTCGGGATTCGGCGGCGTGTACTGCGGATGCGTGTCTGGCCAGTCGGATGCCGGGCGCGGCTTGGTGAGGTTCACGAGGCTGAACAGGTCATTGGCTCCGGCGTCCCGGTCGGTCAGTGGGGCCAGCCCGTGCAGGCGGCTGAGCGTGCGGGTGACCGAGGCGTGGTGCATCTCATCGTTGATCACCGTGCCAGCCTTGGTGTAGGCCGAGATGGCGATCGCCGGAACCCGCAACCCCAGCCGATCGAAGGTGAAGCCCATCTCCCCCGGCTCCGCCGTGTCGGTCGGCGGAACCGCGCGCGGCGGGCGCACATGATCGAAGGTGCCGCCGTGCTCGTCGAAGGTGACGAGAAACAGCGTGTTGTTCGCGTTGGATCCCTTCGCCGAGGCACTCGCGCGAATTGACGAGTAGACGTCGTGCAGCAGGGCTTCGCCGGCACGCACATCTGACAAGGCGCCGTTGAAGATGTCGATGCCGTCGACATCCGATTCCTCCAGCCGGCCGATCGGCGGATGCATGTCGTTGTGGTTGAAGGTCATCCGTGGCTCGATGAACGCGTAGGCGGGCAGGTTGCCGCTCTTCACATCGGCGTAGTACTGCTCCATCGTGCGGAAGTTGGTTTTCCAGTACTTCTCGAGCACCGGCGCGTGAATCATGCCCGTGAAGGAGATGAGCTGGGCTTCGTCGTAGTACACCCGCCAGCTGAGTCCCGCATCTTCGAGGCGGTTGAAGATCGTGGGTGCCGGAGCGGCGTCGAGCCATTTCTGGTAGCCGCCGTCGCCGCGGTTGGTGACGTACCCGTGGGAGGTGCTCGCGTGAAAGAACGACCTGTTGCAAAACGTCTGCGAGGGAACGGCGCAGAACCAGGAGTCGAAGACGGTGAAGTTGCGCGCCAACGTCGAGGTGACCGGGAGCATCTGCGGTGAGAACCCGCCCATGGCCACCGCAAGCTGCTCCTTGGTTGGAGCCTTGCCCTTGTTCAGCCGGCGAAAGTTGATGTCGTAGTCGCGCACGAACCCGGAGTTCTTCGGAGTCTGACCGGCAGCGGGCGCGTTGTACGGCGCCTTCCACGAACCTGCGGCGAGGTCGGCATTCGACGCGGGGTCGACCACGTCGAACAGCTGAGTGTTGACGTGCGGGTATTCCTCACCCGGGTCGGGGTTCGGCTGGCTCATGATCGAATCGGTGCTGCCGGTGTACACATGCGCGTCGATGACAGTGCCGTCGGGGGCGGTGTTCTGATAGTTGCCCATCGCCAGGCCGTCGAACTTCTGCCCGGCCGGAACGGTGTCGGGGGTGTACAGCCAGCCCAGCAGGTTGTCGAACGAGCGGTTCTCGAACATCAACACGACGACGTGGTCGAAGCCGGGTTCGTGCCGCGGGTCGAGTGGCGCGGCAATCTCGGGATCGTCCCTCACACTTGCGGCGCCGATCATTGCGCCGGCGACTCCCCCGGTGGCACCGCCGACTGCGAAGCCGGCAGCGGCAATGCCGGCGCCCTTCAGAAACGAGCGTCGGGAGGATTGGGTGGTTCCGACGTCGGCGGTGGCGGGTTTGTCGGCGGCGGGCTGGTCACGCGAAGTCATGCGCAATCATTGCATGCGAAGGTCGAGGAGGCCGCCCGCGGCCTCCTCGACAGCGAGATTTCGCGCTCAGGTGGCGAGCTTACCCACCGCTCGAGCCCGGATGAGCACCTGACCGTCCATGTAGGCCATCGGCAACTCCTCAACCTCGACGACCTCGATGGTCGAAGGGTCTGCCCCGGCCAAGCGGGCCCGCTCGACAGCCTCACCCGCCGCATCCGCTCGGAAGGCGCGACGGTCGCCGTCGGTGCGATAGATCTTCGAGATCTGGCCCGCGATCTCTCCGAGCGCGGCGCCCACCGCGTTGGCAGCCCCGAAGTGGTCAGGTCGCACGAGCACGCCGACGCCTTCGAGCTCGTCGGGGGCGATGATGCTGCCGCCACCCACCAGGATGGCGAGCACCGGAGCTGAGTTGGGCTTCATCCGGTCAATGGAGTCCTCGAGCAGCGTGCGGATCGCCGCCCACGCAGCGGCCCCGGTTGCGCCGTCGATATTCGGCTCTGCGATGCCGTCGATAGCTACGCCGCCGACAGCGAGCGCGACATCCGTCGCCGTCAGCGTCTGCCCACCGAACGCGATCGCCTCAACCGGCAGACGGTAGCCGACGCTGTCTGGTCCGAGTTCGACGCGAGAACCCACAGCACGTTGACGCACGACGGTACCGCCGCCGAGGCCCACTGACAGCACATCGGGCATGCGGAAGTTCGTGCGGATGCCGCCGATCTCGACCGCGTTCGCCGACTGGCGGGGAAAACCGTCGACGAGCACACCGATATCGGTGGTCGTGCCCCCGATATCGACAACGAGGGCGTCGGTTGCGCCCGACAGGTGTGCGGCGCCCCGAATCGAGTTCGTCGGGCCGCACCCGATGGTGAACACCGGAAACTCGAGGGCATACTCCAGCTGCATAAGCGTGCCGTCATTCTGCCCGAAATACGGCGTCGCCGTGATGCCCCGTGTGCGCAGGGCGCTGACGAAACCGTGGGCCATCGACCTGAGCGTCTCGATCAGCGCAGCGTTCAACACTGTCGCGTTCTCGCGTTCGAGCAGACCGAGCGAACCGACGCGCGCCGAGCGGGAAACAGGAACGCCGAGCTCCTCCGCGACGATCACTGCGACGCGTTCTTCCTGGCTCTCATCGATCGGAGCAAACACGCCGACAACGGCCACAGCATCGACCTCGCCACGCATCCGTTGGCACGCCTCACGAATCTCGTTTTCATCGAGGGGTGCCAGAAGTCGCCCGTCGACTTCGAAGCCCCCGGCCACGAGGTAGGCGTGCTCACCGATGGCCGCACGCAGGTCGGCTGGCCAGCCCTCGAGCGGCGGCGCCGCGGTGGTCGCCGGCGCACCGAGTCGCAGGATGCCGACTCTGCCAAGGCCCTTGCGTTGCACGATCGCGTTGGTGCAGTGCGTGGTGCCGAGCATCGCGTAGCGCACGTCTGCCGGAGCGATGCCGGCCGCGTCGAGCACCGCGTCGATCGCCGCAGCGACGCCGTCGGCGGTATCAGCGGTGGTCGGCGACTTGACCGACGCGACAACGGCCAACTGCTCGTCGAGGATCACGGCGTCGGTGTTGGTTCCACCGACATCGATTCCGATTCGGTAGCCCATTACGCGGCCTCCTGCTTCTGCGTCTGCTTGAGGGCAAGCGCCTCGACGGGCGCCCACTCCACGTCGTATCCGAAGTGCGCAGGACCCGCGGTTTCGATGCCGATCGGGGTGCGCCATTTTGCGTGGCACGGCATCCCGATCACGGTCACTCGAGCGCCGTAGCGCAGCGACTCGGTGGTGATCGGGCGACCGGTGGCCAGGTCGAGCACCGCGATGAGGTCGGGGGTCACTGCGGCGAGTTCGCCGTCACGGCGGGCGAGCAGCATCTCGTTCTGAAAGTCGAGACGAAACGCGGAGCCGCGGTAGGCGCCAACGCCGTCGAGCTCGGCGGCGCCCTTGGTGAAGCCGCCCTCGAACTGGCGTTGCAGGTCGGTGACCTTGCCGTCGAAGAGCCGCACGGCGTCGAGTTCAGCGCAGAGAGCGTCGATCCGCTCGTCGTCACGCAATCCCGCGCCAGTCGTTGAACCACGCCCGAGCAGAATCTGCCCGATGCGCTTGGCTGCGGTGAGTGTGCCGGGAATCGCGCATTCTTTGACGACCGAGCCTTCGTAGGCGTAGTCGATCATGGTGGCGGATCCGCCCATCTCGATGACCGCGGCTCGGGCGAGACGCTCAGACCACTCACCGTTGATGGGTCGGGTGACGATCTCGTTTCCGTGGTGGTCAACGAGCACGGTCGTGCCGGGGCCGTAGCCGGCCAGGTGATAGGTCACCATCTGGGCTTCGGGAAATGCCCGGCCCATCGCATCCGCATCGACGATGGGAAGCCCAGTGAGCGCGGCCGTCGCGATCGGAATCATCGAGTTGCCGCCCCCGACCTCGATCGGCATGACGGCGGTGACTTTACGTCCGACCGCACGCTCGATCGCCTCGATCACATGGCTCAGTTCTGACTCGGCGAGGATCCGCTCGATGTTCACCGATGGTGCACCGATGCCGCCGACGGGCACGACGAAGTCGTCGTCGGAGAGCTCGTCGAGGCTGATCATGCGCACCGGCGCGTTGAGACGGATGAGGCGCTGCGCGATGAGCGCACCGACGTGCGGGTCTCCCCCGCCGCCCGTTCCGAGCACGGCAGCGCCCAGGGCGATCTCTTCGACGTCGTTCTCGTCGATCAGGCGACTGTGCGCGGTCATGCGACCACCTCGGCGGCGGGTTCGGCATCGGCCGGTTTCAGCACCGGCGGCACGTACACACCGCGGTTGCGGCGACGGATGAGCGCGATCACGAGGTAGGCCAGGAATCCGACGACGATGCCGTCGAGCGACGGGATCGTCGTCAGCGTGAAGAGTCCGAGACCCAGACCGTCGGCCGGGTTGGCGGCGGCCAGAGCCGTGAGGATACCGAGGATCCAGGCACCGATTGCCCAACCGTGCACGGTCTTGATCGGGGCTCCCGCGTCGAACCGGCCGGTTCGGCGTTCGGTGAAGAACGCAGCCAGGTACACCCCGCCGAACGGGGCAATGATGATACCGATCGCGGAGATGAAGGGAACGAAGTAGTCAGACGCCCCGAGAACGGCGATGACGGTGCCGACGACACCGCCGATGATCGTGAGCGTGCGGCGGTTCAAGCGGCCATTCAGCGACGAGAAACTGAGGGCTGCCGAGTAAATGTTGGTGGTGTTGGTAGTCCACTGCGCGAGGATCAGCACGATGATCGCGATGACGCCGATGCCAAGCATGAAGTAGATCGTGACCAATTCGCTCGCCTCCATGACGCGCGCCAGCACGATCGCGACGACGATGATGATCGAGTTGCCGAAGAAAAAACCGACGAAACCGGCAGCCATCGCGTGCTTCGGCGTCTTCGCCCAGCGCGCCATGTCAGGCGCCAACACGACTCCCATGATGAAGATGCCCATCACGAGCGACACCGCGCTGCCGAATGTGAAGACCACTTCGACCGGCGCATCGAGTCCGGCGGTGCCGCGCGCGACGAAGGCGAGGATAACGCCGAGCAAGAGCAGCGCGAGCAACAGCGGTACGGCGAGCGTCGAGAGCTTCGAGATCGAACGGTAGCCCCACAGCGCGGTCAACACCATCAGGGCACCACCAATCAGGGTGAAGATCCAGCTCGGTGCATCGAATCCGGTCAGCTCGGTCCAGGCCATCTGCGCGTTGGTGCCGAGGAATCCGGCCTGCACGGCGAACCATCCGAGCAGACACACGGCGATCACCAGGGCCAGCACGGACCCGCCGATCTTGCCGAACACGGCGCGGGAGATCATTGCAGACGAGAAACCGGTCGAGACGCCGACGTAGGCGCAGGCCATGGCGAGCAGGCCGAGCAACAGCGAGCCGAGCATCGTCGCACCGATCGACGCCCAGAAGTCCATGCCTCCGGCTAGGGCAATACCGAGGAATGCACCCGAGAGATCAATGCCGATCGCGATCCAGACCGCGGCGATCGAGAGCCATGGCTTTCGTTGGTCAAGAGGAACTACGCCATGTTCGTAATCGTCGGTATTCATCGTGGTCCTTGAGGGTATCGGAGGGATGGGAGAAGTGAAGTGGGGGTGGGGGTCCGACCACGCTTGTGAGCATATTCCGGCAGAAACCCGATGCTTTGTGCCAAGAGCTCAAGGATTGGTACCGAATTGTGCAACCAGTACAATCAGGTCATGATCACGCTGCCCGAGCTGCTCTCCGATACCGAGCTGCAACGCCTGCACCTGCTGGCGGGCGACCCCTCCGACATCGAGATCGAGCAGATCGGCTTCGTCGAAGAGCTGGATTCACTCGAGCCCTCAGACCAGCGCCGACTGCTCGTCGCGGGACACGGCTGCTCACGATCCTTCGCCACCGACGACCTGCTCGATGTGACTTTGCTCGCGCTCTCCTCATACGGCGTCACCGCACTCGTGCTCACCGGAGCGCTTCCGGCCCTGAGGTTGGGGCAGTCGACCCGGCGTCTGGCACACCGGCTCGGCCTCGCCGTGTACACCTCCCCCGAATCGCTCTCAACTCCCGAGCTGCTCGGACGCCTCACCTCGGCCCTCGCCGGCGACGCAGAGCACGCCCTCCTCAGCATCGAAGGCTTCATCAATGCGCTGCAGGTGGATCTCGGGCAAACGGATGCCGAGCTGCCAGAAATCCCCGAACTCCTGGAGATTGCGAGCCGGACACTCAACCGCCCGGTCGAATTCCGCTCCCCCGACCAGGTCGGGCATGGCCGCCCGGTCCACGTCGATGGCCTGATCGTCGGCGTGGTGACGGCACCCTCAGAACCGGGCAATGCCGCGGTCGTGGCTGAGCTGGTCACCACCGTGTTGGCCCTGGTTATTGAACGCACCCTGCACGAACAGGGTCGACGTCAGCGCGGTACGGCGCCCGGTCGGGATGCGGTTCTCAGCGAGCTCCTCGTTGCGACCGACGACCACGCCGTGCGGTTGATCAACCAGGCACGAGAACTCGACGTGCCGATCGATGGCTGGCACCGCGCCTTCATGCTGTTGCCTCCACCCGTCACTGAACCGTGGAGCCCCGAGTTTCTGATCGGTCTCGGTCAGATCGCCGTGCAAGCGACCCGACAGGAGCACCGCTGGCTGCTCGCCCGGTCAGAGGGCGCCCTCATTCTGATCGAAACCTGGGGGCGAGATCCGCGGCCCACCGATTCCGGATTGAGCCAGGCGAATGCGATCCTCGGCGCGCTCGCCATCCATTTCCCTGCCATGGCCCTGCGTTGCGGCATCGGCACCGCACACAATGCGGTGACCGGCCTTCGGGCATCCGTCGCGGAGTGCCGGGTGGCACTCAATCGCTCGCGCGGTCCGCGTATCGCCCAGTACGACGCCGCCGGAATGCGGCCCATCATCGTGGAACTCGCCAACGCCGGCGCCGCCCGCGTCGCGGTGCGCGAGTTGCTGCAACCGCTCATCGCCCTGGGTGGTGCAAAGGCCACCCAGGCGATCTTCACGCTCCAGACGTATCTCGACGAGCACGGTTCGCTGGCTCGCACCGCCGAGCGCCTCAACCTGCATCGCAACTCCGTGGCCTACCGGGTGCGTCAGGCCCGCGACCTGCTCGAGGTCGACATCGGCGACCCTGACCAGCGGCTGGCCCTCCAGCTGGCCTGCCGCGCCTACCTCCTGACGATGGTTCCCGAATGAGCGCCGCACAGATGATGAGCGCACAATCGCTCGAACAGCTTGCCGACGGCTGCGCGGTGTTGGGCGGCGGAGGGGGCGGCAGCATCCGTGAAAGTCTTCTCGCGGCCCAGCAGGCTTTCGAAGACTTCGGACCGGTCACGCTGATTGATCTCGACAGTCTCGACGATGACGCATTGATCATGCCGTGCGGGCTCCTCGGCGCGCCGGCGGTGGCCGAAGAGAAACTCGGCGATGGTCGAGAGGGAGCCTGGTTGCGTGACCGCATCGAGCACCTCACCGGTCGGCGCGTCGCAGCGTTCATGCCGAGCGAGGTTGGCGGTGCCAACGGTGTGAGTCCGTTCGGCTGGGCGGCGTGCGCCGGTGTGCCGATCGTCGATGCGGATGGCATGGGCCGCGCGTTTCCGCATATGCGGCAGGTGACGATGCGTCTGGCCGGCATCGATCCTGGCCCGAGCGTGATGACCGATGAGCGCGGCAATATCAGCGTCTTTCATCCGAACGACGTGGACTGGCTGGAACGCGTTTACCGCATGGCGGCCACGGCCTCCGGCGGTTTGACGGTCACAGCCGAATTTCTCATGTCCGCCGCCGAGGCCCGCGGCGCGGTGATCAGGGGTTCGCTCGGGCGCGCCCTCCGCATCGGTCAGGCCAGACTCTCCTCCGACCCGCTCGCGTCTCTCCTGGGCGCCGCCGACGCGACGACGCTGATTGAAGGACGCATCGTCGAGATCGACTGGGCGGACCGGCGCCCCAGAGCCCGTGGTTCGATCAGCGTCGAGGGGGCTGGTCATGACGAGGGGAGATGGCTTCGACTCGAGTTGCAGGATGAGATTCTGCTCGCTCTCGAGAATGGCCGACCGCTCGCCGTCGTACCCGACATCATCACGGTGCTCGACTCGTTCGACTACCGGGCGATCCCCACCGAGGACCTACGCCTCGGTCAGCGCGTCGTTGTCGTGGCGATGCCCTCGGCCGACGTCTGGATGACGCCGGCCGGGCTGCAGCTTGTCGGCCCGCGGGCCTTCGGATATGACCTCGAGCATCCGCGAAACACGCTTCCGGCCTCG
Source organism: Glaciibacter kafniensis (assembly GCF_039538945.1). Lineage (NCBI taxonomy): Bacteria > Bacillati > Actinomycetota > Actinomycetes > Micrococcales > Microbacteriaceae > Glaciibacter > Glaciibacter kafniensis. The sequence goes on from NZ_BAABCN010000002.1 coordinate 1,583,197, forward strand.
GGACGAGACCGAGATGTCTAAGCTGACTAGGCCGATCCCGGCGGCCACAGTGAACGCGGTGCTCGAACCGAGCGAGCTGACCCACCCGAGCAACTCGACCGCCGAAACCGAAACCGAGTATCGGCTCGGTCTCGACATCGGCAAGACCCACGTTGATGCGGTGCTTCTCGACCCCGATGACACGCTCGTAGCGAAGCTGAAGATCCCAGCGGTCGCCGACGCCACCGATGGCGCCGGCGACGCGATCGTGCGCATCCTGCAGCAGAGCGGCATCCGTGCGGCGCAGGTCACCCGAATCATGATCGGCACGAATCGCCCGATGATGTCGCTGCTCGCTGGCCGCGGTCTTGAGCCGGTGGCCGTCATACGCGTGGGTGACCCCTCGAGCCGCGCCGTGCGGCCACTTTTCGGTTGGCCGACGACGTTGCGCGCGGCGGTCTCGATCGGCGAATGCATCGTCGACGGAGGGTCGGAGATCGACGGCAGGCCAGCCGCCCCGCTCGATGAGTCGGCGCTCGTCGCCTTTCTGCGCGCGCTGCGCACCCCGGCAGGGGTGGCGGTGACTGCGGTGCTCTCAGCGGCTGATCCCGGCCCGGAAATTGCCGTGAAAAATATCGTTCGCCGGGAGCTCGGACCCGACGTCAGCGTCTCGATGAGCCATGAGATCGGCTCCCGCGGGCTGCTGGCGCGGGAGAATGCCACGGTGCTGAATGCGGCGCTCGTGGGAACCATGCGCCGCTTTGCCGACGAGCTCACCGCTGTCCTGCATGCCAACAATCTGGGTCGCGCGTCCGTCTACGTGACCCGCAATGACGGATCGCTGATGTCGCTCGCGCTGGCACAGCATTTTCCGGTGCTCACGATCAACAGCGGCCCGGCGAATGCCCTGCACGGCGCTGCGCGGCTTTCCGGGGTGAACGATGCGCTGGTGCTCGACGTCGGCGGAACGACCACCAACATCGGAATGCTCGTCGGAGGCGAGCCCCAGGGCTCGGCGCTCGGGGCGCAGCTGGCCGGCATCCAGATGAATTTTCGCATGCCCGATATCGCCACCGTGCGGATTGGCGGCAGGACCCCGGTGCGCGCCGACCCGGATGCACCGAACGGGGTGCGGCTCGGCGACGATCCACCTGGCGACCTCGGCGACGTCTCTTCTGGCAGCCAGGGGCTCCCGGCCATCCCGGTGACTGTTCGGCCCACAGCGACGCTCGCCGAAGCCGTCGCCGCTCGTGGGGACGACGCTGCCCCGGCGGCCCTGCGAGATGCCACACGACAGGCGGTGCGAAGCATCCTCACCCTGCATGCGGGCCGGGTTCGCAACGAACGCGGTGTGCTGCCGTTGATTGCGGTCGGCGGTGCCCAAGCGTTGGTTCCCGAACGCCTGTTGAACGCGAGCCATATCATCCGTCCGCTGCATGGCGATGTCGCCAGTGCAATCGGGGCCGCGACGGCCAGTGTCGGCGGCGAGGTTGAAACAATCGTGAACTTGCTGGTCATCTCGCGGGCGCGGGCCATCGAGGATGCCAGCGCGCGCGCTTGCCGGCACGCCGTCCGGGCCGGGGCCGACCCGCGCGCCGTGGCTGTCGTCGCGATAGAGGAGACGCCACTCACCTACGTCGGCGATTCCCTTGTGCGCTTTCGGGTTAGAGCGTCAGGGCCGGCCAGGACCGGCGCTGCCCGATAGCCGTGCAGCTGGGCGCTCGTGCATCCCGGTGGTCGAGACGGTCGAGACGGTCGAGACGGTCGAGACTCGGTGACCCGCTCTCGCGATCTGCTCAGGAGATCTCGACAGACTTAATCACCGTTCGTCGGGGTGCCGATCACTCCGGCGTCGAAGGGGTCGCTGCCGGCGGCCCCCTCGACACCGAGCGCATCGGAGCCGTGCATCTCTGCTTCGGCGCCCCGAATCTCGTCTTGCAGATCGCGCACCGCAGCGCGCAACGCACGTTCGGCATCCAGCCCCTGCGCCTTCGCCGCCGCGACGATCGCCAACAGCAGCGGGCCCAGCTCGTCTTCGCTCCCCAGTGCCATCGACGGCTCGGCCTCAGCGTCGATCAAACCGATCTTCTCCGCCCGGCCCAACACCTTGTCGGCCAGCGCGAGCGCCGGCATCCCCTGCGGAATTCCGTCGAGCACACTGGTGCGGTGGGGCTTCTCCTGCGCCTTGAAGTCGTCCCAAGCCGCGACGACATCGTCGGCGGTGTCCAGCGTCAGGTCGCCGAAAACGTGGGGATGCCGGCCGACCATCTTCTGCGTCATCGCCGCCGCGACATCCTGAATGTCAAAGTCTTCGCCGCTCGTGTGCGCCGCGATGTCGGCATGGAAGAGCACTTGATAGAGCACGTCGCCGAGTTCCTCCAGCATCTCCTCGCGGCTGCCTGACTCGATCGCCTCGATGAGCTCGTGGGTCTCCTCGGTCAGGTATTGCACGAGGGAGGCGTGCGTCTGGTCGGCGTCCCAGGGGCATCCGCCGGGGGCCCGCAGCTGTGCCACCGTGTCGATCAAGGTGTCGAGGGCGCTCGGGGTCGATGCCGGTGCTGCTGATGAGCCGGGCGTCGCAGAGGTGGCGGTTGCGGAGTCAGGGGTTTCGACCGGGGTTGCAACCGGGGTTGCGACCGGGGCTGCGACTGGCTCACGCGCGGGCACGGATGCAGCGGAAGCGGCACTGGCAGGCGGTGCCAAGAAAAGGGGGTTGGTCACGAAGTGCTCCTCTGGGTTGCTTCCATCGTAGGCATGCGAGCGGCTCCAAACGGGGTTTTGCTAAGCTGAACGCGGTGAGCCGGGAAGTCTGGTCGGCGGACGAAGCAATTCGTTCTTACGCTCTTCGACCACCCCCGACGGGGCAGGCAGGACTCCCATGAAAATCATCCGCTCCGAGCGCTACGCCGCCGGACTACTTCTCGCCGCTGCGGCACTCGGCCTGATCCTGGCGAACACGCCCATCGGGCCCGCATTGATCACCGCCCTCGGCACCCACATCGACATGCCGCTTCTCGGCCTCGACCTGTCGACCAAGCACTGGATCAGCGACGGTTTGCTGGCCATCTTCTTCTTTCTCGTCGCCGTCGAGCTGAAGCGTGAACTCGTCATCGGCGATCTGAACAGCTTCAGCAAGGCCGCCCTTCCTGCGATGGCCGCTTTCGGCGGAGTGCTCATCCCGGCCGGCGTCTACCTTCTGATCACGGCCGGCAGCGGGCTCAGCTCGGGTTGGCCCGTGCCGACCGCCACCGACATCGCCTTCGCGCTGGGCGTGCTTGCCGTCTTCGGCCGCGGCATCCCGACCCGCGTGCGCGTGTTTCTACTCGCCCTCGCCGTGCTCGACGACCTCGTCGCGATTCTGATCATCGCCTTCTTCTTCACCCAGGACGCCCAGCTGCAGTACATCGGCTACGCCGCCATCACGGCCACCGTTTTCGGGCTGGTGAGCCGGATGCTGAAGCCCCGGTCGGCATGGGTGCTCTCGCGTCGTGCGGCCTGGCCGCTCGTCATCGTGCTGGTCATTCTCGGAGTGCTCACCTGGTACTTCACGCTGCGTTCCGGGGTTCACGCCACGATCGCCGGCGTCATCCTGGGGCTCGTGATGGCCCGTGTTCCGGCCGGTCGTGCACACCACATCCTCGAGCCGTACTCCAATGGAATCGTGCTGCCCTTGTTCGCGTTCACCGCCGCGATGGTTGCCATTCCGCAGGTGTCGGTCGGTCAACTCAGCCCGGCCTTTTGGGGCATCCTGGTCGCGTTGCCGGTGGGCAAGCTGCTCGGCATCACCGCGGCCGGCGGGCTCGGCAGTCTGATCGCCAGGCGGCGGGACCGGCCGGCGCTGAATCTGCCCGACATCATGATGGTCGCCTGTCTCGGCGGGATCGGCTTCACGGTGTCGCTGCTGATGAGCGAGCTGGCGTTCGCCAGGCAGCCGGAGGTTGCCGATGAGGGAACTCTCGCCGTGCTGCTCGGTTCGGGAATCTCCATCGTTGCCGCGGCCATCTTCGTGAGCGTGCGGGCCAAGCACTATCGCCGCACCGCGCACCACCACGAGGCTGTGGCTGCCGAGTAGTCGTACCCCACCCGTTCCCGCCCGCACAATCGTCTGGTGCGCTTTCCCATTCGACGGAGATTTTGGCAGATTCACGCGATTTCAGCCCGGTTGGGGCGGTTTGCGAACAAATCTCCGTCGAATGGGCGCTGGGCAGTGCGGTACCGGGCTAGTTCGGGCTAGTTCGGGCTGATGGTGGCGAAGATCACAACACCGATGATGATCAGTACCGGAATCGTCATGATCGCGATTCCGCCCGGGTGACCGAGGTTCACCGTCCAGCCGACCCCGAACCGCTTCGGCACCCAGAGCGCCGGATCATCGCGGTTGAGGTAGATCATGCCGCCCTTCCAGAAGCGATCATCGTCGGGGGTGTCGGCACGATGCGCCGTGCTCGGCAGCGAACCGGCCGACGTGCCGGCACCTGACACTCCCGCTGCAGCGACGACGGCCGCACCCTGTCGCACAATCCGGCGCTGACGAACCAGGAAGACCACGATCACCGCAAAAAGCAGCACCGGACCGACGATGCCCACCGCGAGATTCGCCCCGACATTGTGCGGTGCGTACCAGGCCAACAGGCTGAGCGCTGCGAACAGTGCTGCGATCACCAGAGTGATCTGGCCGACGAGCTGCTGCATCAGCTGCTGCATGGCGAGCTGCTGCTCTGCGCCGTAGTCGGCGACTCGGCGCATCGGAATCCGGCCGGTCAGACGGGCGACGACGAAAAGAAACGCGGTCATGCCGAGCCCGATCAGAAGTGGACCGAAAACCGACCAAACGGACTTCGTTGCGAAGCCGTCGGCCACGCCCGCAGCATTCCAGTGGGTGGCCAGGGTCTCGGGCAGCGAGTCGTAGACCGACACTCCCACCGCGGCGACCGCGGTGAGCAACAGGGTGCTTGCGACATACCAACCGATCGGGGTGGAAGCGTGTGTCGACGTGGCGGTGAGCGTTCCGCTCAGCCGCACCGGAACATCCTGATACCAGTGCCCGGCCGCCTTGGCGCGCTGAATGCTCGTGCGCGCCAACCAATAGGAGCTGAACGAGAAGATCAGAAGCACGAAGATCGGCACGATGACTGCCGAGACGGGCGACACCGCCGCGAAGATGAAGGTCAGGGCGACACTCACGGCCAGGGCGATGGCAATGCCAACGCGGTAGCGCCGCACGGCCGCGCCGATGACCGGTTCACCGACACGCTCCTGCGGGATGCTCACACCGAGCGGTAACGTCGGCCGTGTGATCGAGGGCATCAGATACAACATCACGGCTATAAAGATCGTGGTGACGAGCGGAAGAACAAGTGCGAACCAACTCATGCGATTTCAAGACTCTCCGTGTGAGGTGAATGGGGTGCCGCGCTGCGCCGCGCGGCGAAGGACTGCACGATCTGCTCGGTGCGCGCCAGAATCTCGGCGTCGGTGACGCCCTGCACAATCGCTTCGGCAAGCAGCGTCGAGAGTCGCGCCGACCAATCGTCGGCGAAGCTCGGTGCGGCCGCGACGTCGCCGGGGCCGCGAGCGATCACCGAACCTGACTTGTGGTTGGTGCGAATCAGGCCCTCCTGACGCAACGCGTCGTAAGCCTTGCTCACCGTCTGCACATTGATGCCGAATTCGAGGGCGAGCTGGCGCACCGAGGCGAGCTGCTCCCCCGGCACGAGCACGCCGGCGGCGATCGCCTCGACCGTGCGGTCTCTGATCTGCTGATAAATCGGGACTTGTGACTGCGGATCGATTTCAATCTGCATGATTGCCCCTCCAATCTGTTCCGTCTGTACCACTATAGACAGAACAGATGGTCGGGGTCAAGGATGTCCGCGGCCAGCGGCATCCGCCCCGCCCTACGCGGCGGGCGTCACGGGCGCCGCCGGCGGCGGCGGGAAGATCGCGGTCAGCAGGGTGCCGGCCCAGTTGATCAGATCGGCGTCGGCCAGCGGCTCGTCGTTGACCCGCGGCATCGGCACCGTGAGCGAGCCGTTCTGGGTGAAGTAACGCGAGCCGGGATACATCCGCTGCAGGCGCACCTGAATCGAGTCGGCGAGGTCGGCCGGGGCCACCCGCAGGTTCGACCCCATCGCGACGACCTCGCTGAGGCTCGCCTGCTGGGCCTGGCGGCGCAGTCGCGACACCGCGATGAGATTCTGCACCGGCTCCGGAGGCTCACCGTAGCGGTCGGTGAGCTCCTCGAGCACCAGGTCGATCTGCCCGTCGGCCGAGGCAATCGAGCTCGCGCTCGACAGCTTCTGGTAGGCCTCGAGGCGCAAACGCTCGCTGTCGACATAGTCCTCTGGAATGTGCGCGTCGACGGGCAGCTCGAGCCGCAGCTCGGTCTGTCCCTCGGCCACATCGCCGCGGAAGGTGCTGACGGCCTCGCCGATCATCCGCAGGTAGAGGTCGAAGCCGACCCCGGCGATGTGCCCGGCCTGCTCGCCACCGAGCAGGTTGCCGGCTCCTCGAATCTCGAGGTCCTTCAACGCCACCTGCATGCCGGCGCCGAGTTCGTTGTTGGCCGCGATCGTCGCGAGCCGGTCGTGTGCGGTCTCCGACAATGGCTTGTTCTCGTCATAGAGGAAGTAGGCGTAGGCGCGTTCCCGGCCACGGCCGACCCGGCCGCGCAGCTGGTGCAGCTGGCTGAGGCCGAATTTGTCGGCCCGGTCGATGATGATGGTGTTCGCGTTGGCGATGTCGAGGCCGGTCTCGATGATCGTGGTCGACACGAGCACATCGAACTTGCGCTCCCAGAAATCGAGCACGATCTGCTCCAGTTGCGCCTCCGGCAGCTGACCGTGTGCGACGGCGATCCGCGCCTCCGGCACGAGTTCGGCCAGCTGCGCGGCCACCCGGTTGATGCTCGACACCCGGTTGTGCACGAAGAAGATCTGACCCTCGCGCAGCAGCTCACGGCGAATCGCCGCCGCCACCTGCCGTTCGGAATACGGGCCGACGAAGGTGAGAATCGGGTGCCGGTCTTCCGGCGGGGTCGCCAGGGTCGACATTTCACGGATGCCGGTGACCGCCATCTCGAGCGTGCGCGGGATCGGCGTCGCACTCATCGCCAGGATGTCGACGTTGGTCTTCAGCTTCTTCAGCTGGTCTTTGTGCTCGACACCGAAACGCTGCTCCTCGTCGATGATGACCAGACCGAGGTCCTTGAAAATGATCGAGTCGGAGAGCAGGCGGTGGGTGCCGATCACGATGTCGACGGTGCCGTCGAGCAAACCCGCGATCGTCTCGCGGGATTCCTTCTCGGTCTGGAACCGGCTCAGGGCGCGCAGGTGGATCGGGAAACCGGCGAACCGTTCCTGAAAAGTCTCAAGGTGCTGGTTCACCAGCAGGGTCGTCGGCACCAGCATGGCGACCTGCTTGCCGTCCTGGATCGCCTTGAACGCGGCGCGCACGGCCACCTCGGTCTTGCCGAAGCCGACGTCGCCGGAGATCAGGCGGTCCATCGGGATCGGCCGCTCCATGTCGGCCTTGACCTCTTCAATGGTGGTCAGCTGGTCGGGCGTCTCCGCGAAAGGGAATGCCTCTTCGAGCTCGCGCTGCCACGGGGTGTCCGGCCCGAACGCGTGGCCCTTGCTGGCCATCCGCGCCGAGTAGAGCTTGACGAGTTCGACCGCGATGTCGCGTACGGCCTTGCGCGCCTTGGTCTTGGCGGCCGACCAGTCGCTGCCGCCCATCTTGCTCAGGGCCGGCGCTTCGCCGCCGACGTAGCGGCTGACCAGGTCGAGCTGATCGGTGGGCACGAAGAGTTTGTCGCCCGGTTGCCCGCGCTTCGACGGCGAGTACTCGAGCACGAGGTACTCGCGTTTGGTCTTCACCGGGTTGCGCCCGCCGCTCGACACCTCGCGCTGGGTCAGCTCGATGAATCGGCCGATGCCGTGGGTCTGGTGCACGACGTGGTCGCCGGCCTTCAGCTGCAACGGGTCGACGACGTTCTTGCGGCGGCTCGCCAGCTTCTTGATCTGGCGGGCGTCGTAGCCGACGGTGCGACCGTAGAATTCCGACTCGCTCACCAGGGTGAGCTTGGTCTCCGGAATCTCGAAACCATGGTCGATGGATGCCTTCAGCAGGTAGGCGATGCCGGATTCAGGGTCGACCGGAAACTCAGTGACGATGCGGGCCGGCAGCTCGAACTCCGCCAACACGTCGGCGGCCCGTTCGACGAGACCGGCGCCCTGCGCGACGATGCCGACGGTCCAGCCGTCTTTCAGGCGAGTGGCGAGGTGACCGACCGCGCCCTCGACGCTGCCCTGAAAGCTGGGCACGGCATCCGCTTCGATGCGCACGGTGAGCAGGTCGTCGATCTCGCGGTGCTCGGGCAGCACAGCCTCGTCGGTGGGGGCGGCTTGGAAGGAGCTCAGCGTCCACCACGGGTGGTCGGATGCGGGCTGGCCCGGTGCCGAGAACTTGACCGAGTCCTTGAGCCGGCCGAGGGTGAGGAAGTCACCGGATTCGAGGTCGATCGGGGCCTCGGCGCCGGCGGTCGCGGCGTTCCAGGCCGCCGAGAGAAACTCGCGGTTCGTGTCGGCCAGGCTGATCGCGCGGGAGGCGACTCGCTCCGGCGAGATCACGGCGATCGCGGCACCCTCCGGCAGGTAGTGGGTGATCGGAACGAGACGGTCGACAAGCGCGGGAGCGAGGCTCTCCATGCCGTCGACGGGGATTCCCTCTGAGATCTTGGCGAGCATCCCGGCCAGGCTCGGAAACTCGTGCTGCATCTCACGGGCCCGCTGACGCACGGCCGGACTGAGCAGCAGTTCGCGGCTCGGCGGCAGACTGACCGAGTCGATGGGTTCGGGCAGAGAGCGCTGGTCGGCCACCGAGAAGGCGCGAATCTGCTCGACCTCATCGCCGAAGAATTCGATCCGGTACGGATGCGCCGCCACCGGCGGGAACACGTCGAGGATGCCGCCGCGCACCGCGAACTCACCGCGGCGGGTGACCATGTCGACACGGGAATACGCCACCTCGACGAGGTGCGTGCTGATCGCCGAGAGGTCATAGCCGCGCCCTGCCGCGGTGAGTTCGATCGGTTCGAAGTCAGTGAGATTGTCGGCGACCGGCTGCAGGGCAGCGCGCACCGAGGCGACGACCACGAGCGGATGGCGCGTGGCCGGCGGCATCTCCTGCCACTGGCGCATCCGCCGCAGCGCATGCAGGCGCTTGCCGACGATCTCGGCGCTCGGGCTCAGGCGTTCGTGCGGCAGGGTCTCCCAGGCGGGAAAGTCGATGATTTCAGCGGAGTCCGCACCGTCACCGACGGTGAAGCAGCCGAGGTTTTCACGCAGCGACTCGGATTCGCGCCCGGTGGCCGTGATGATGAGCACTGCTTCGGCTTTGCCCAGCTCGCGGCGGCGCCCGATGAGCGCGGCAAGTAAGGGGGCCCGCAACCCTTCGGTGAGCGAAAAGTCGGCGTCTCTGGCAGCGAAGCCGAGGGCCTTTTCGAACGTGGAGGCGCGAGAAAGCGCTGCGATTAAGCCCTGGAGGATCACCGGTCAAGTCTAATCGCGAGCGCGCGAGCGCTGCATGCCTCAACCCGGCCGTCGAGCCATCGTCGCGCGGGTTGGGTGCCGCTGCGCGTGGCGGCCCCCACGCGCGCAGCGGCGCCCAACCCGCGCCGCCGGCCAAAGCTGATTGATGGCGCGCGGAGCGCCGGCTCAGATCCAGCCGTCGAGCGCCTTCATGTAGCCGTCGAAGTCGTCGCGATCGATCGAGTGCCCGGCACCGGCCACCACCCGCACCTCGAAACCTTCGTCTTCGAGGTGCATCCGCACCAGTGGCGGCACCAATCGCGACGGGTCTGCCAACACGGCCAGCGACGGAACCTGAACGCTCGTCGGCGCCCGGAATCCAGCCGAGCGATGCCGCGTGAGATCCATCAGCACGCGCGGATCGAACGCGGCGAGGGTCGCCGCCTCGATCCGCACATCGTCGGCACCCCAGCGCGGATTGCGCGCTGCGATCTGAGCGGATGTCTGCCGTGCCAAGCTGCGAAGCGGAAGGGGAAGCAGCATCCGCTGCCACCACGCCAGCGCCGGCGCCGAAAAACCAGGATCGATGTAGATCGCCCGGTCGGGCAGGATGCGGTCGACGGCCAGACTCGCCGTGAGGCCGCCGAGCGAATGGCCGAGCAGAATCTCCGGACGCCGGGGAACTGAGTCGATCAGGTCATCGGCGAACTGCTCAGGGGTGTAGCGCTTGGATCGGGGACTCTGGCCGTGGCCGGCTTGATCGACCGCTATCACGCGGTAGCCTTCGTCGACCAGAGCGGGTGCGACCCGGTGCCAGGTGCGCGAATCAGACATGACTCCGTGCACCAACACCGCGAGGCGGTCGCCGGTCCCCCACTCACGAGTAAACAGCTGCATGCTCGAACACTAGTGTTCGCGCCGGATCAACGAGCCATAACCGGCCGATTTCACCCCTGGCTTGGGGTGAAATCACCCCGGCTGGGGTTGATTACGAACAGAGCGCCGTCTGCTCAGCGGCGGTGAAATCGCGCAACACCACGTCTGCGGAGGCAACCACCTGTGTGTCAGCGAGGCGTGCGCGGATGCGAGTCACCGCATCCGTCAAGATCACCGCAACACTCGGGCTGATGTCGACGACGACGCCTGGCTCGTCGGCGGCGAGTTCTTCAAGTGTCGCGAGCTGCGAGTCCAGCAATCCGCTGGGCATGAAGTGGCCGCTTCGACCTTGCAGTCGCGCGGAGAGCACCTCCTTCGTGCCGTTCAAGTGCACGAAGAGCACGCCGGGTGCCTCGGCCAGGATTGCCTCGCGATAGCTGCGCTTGAGCGCAGAGCAGGCGACGACCGCACCGGCTCCGGTGCGCCGACCATCGGTGAGCACCTGGCCCACCCTGGCAAGCCAGGGCCAGCGGTCATCGTCGGTCAGCGGGGTTCCCGCGGCCATCTTTGCGACGTTCGAGGTGGGGTGCAGCGAATCGGCGTCGATGAAAGGGAGCGCCAGCCGGTCAGCGATCAAGGCACCGAGTGTCGACTTGCCGCACCCCGAAACGCCCATGACGACGATCAGTGGTGCTTCGGGGTAGGAGCGAGCCATCGTGTTCAACCCACCCTTACCAGTCGTGGACGGTGCCGTCGGCGAGCCGGTTGTACGGCAGGTAGGCGGTCTCGTAGGGGTACTTGCCCGCCTCGTCGACATCGAATTCGACGCCGAGTCCCGGCTTGGAGCCCGGGTGCAGGTAGCCGTCTTCAAAGGTCATCGACTGCTCGAAGACCGCGTTGGTCTTGTCGCCGTGCTGCATGTATTCCTGGATACCGTAGTTGTGAATCGACAGGCCCACGTGCAGCTGTGCGGCGAAACCAACCGGGGAGATGTCGGTCGGGCCGTGGAAGCCCGACTTGATCTGGTACTGCGCCGCGTAGTCCATGACCTTCTTGAGCGGGCTGATGCCGCCGAAGTGGGTGGATGCCGCACGCACATAGTCGATGAGCTGTTCTTTGATGAGCGACTGGAAGTCCCACACCGTGTTGAAGATCTCGCCGATCGCGAGCGGGGTGGTGGTGTGCTGGCGAACCAGGCGCAACGCTTCCTGGTTTTCGGCCGGCGTGCAGTCCTCCAGCCAGAACAGGTCGTACGGTTCGAGCGACTTGCCAAGCTTGGCCGCCTGGATCGGCGTCATACGGTGGTGGCCGTCGTGCAGAAGCGGAAGGTCAGGACCGAACTCATTGCGCACCGCCTCGAAAACGGTCGGAAGGTGTTGCAGGTATGACCGGGTGTCCCAGTCTTCCTGCGCGGGAAGTGCACCGCGCTGCGCCGGCTCGTGGTCGTAGCGCACGCCGTCGTTGCCGGGCAGACCCTTGTTCGAGGCGATGCCGTAGATCGATTCGAGTCCGGGCACTCCGGTCTGCACGCGGATCGAACGGTAGCCGAGTTGCTGGTGGTGACGGATGCTGTCAAACAGTTCGGGCAGTTCCTTGCCAGACGCGTGCCCGTAGGCCATCATCTTGTCGCGGCTTGCCCCGCCGAGCAGATCGTAGACGGGCATGCCTGCGGCCTTGCCCTTGATGTCCCAGAGCGCCATGTCGACGGCGGCGATCGCCGCCATGGTGACCGGGCCACGGCGCCAGTACGAGCTGCGGTACAAGAACTGCCAGGCGTCTTCGATCCGGGAGGCGTCACGGCCGAGCAGCAGAGGCACGACGTGCTCGCCGAGGTAGGCGACCACCGCCAACTCGCGACCGTTCAAGGTCGCGTCTCCGACGCCGGTCAGTCCGTCATCCGTCGTCAGTTTGAGCGTGACGAAGTTGCGGTCTGGGCTGGTGACAATGACTTCTGCCTTGTCGATCTTCATTGCTGTTCCCTACTTACTCAAGTGTGATGGTGTGACTGGTGGAGTTACTCGGTGGGCGGGGTGCCACCCGGGCCGCGTGAGACGGTGAACGACGCCGTGGAGAGGGCCGGGTCGATCGGAACCGCGGTGCCGGTAGCCTCACGGCGCTCGGCGATCTCAGCGACGATCTGCTTGTGCTTCTTGTCGGTCAGCGGGTAGAAGATCATCACGACGGCGGCGACGACGGATGCCACGAGCGGGATCAGTCCGGCACCGGCACGGATTCCCAGCTCGGCGTGGGCCGTCTGCGTCGCAGCACCGCCCACGTAGCCTCCCCAGGCCAGAGCAAACGCGGCAAGTGCGCCGCCGACTGCCTGGCCGGTTTTCCGGGTGAAGGAGAACAGCGCGTAGGTGATGCCCTCGGCGCGAACTCCGGTCTTCCACTCGCCGTATTCGACGGTGTCGGCTTCGAGCGTCCAGACCAGCATGTTGACCAGGACGATACCGACCTGGCAGAGGATGAGGCCGCCGAACCCGACGGCCGGCAGACCGGAGGGGGCGAAAAAGACGATCAGGCCGCCGACCGCCATGACGACTGAGCCGAAGATGTACCCGCTGCGCTTGCCGAACCGGCGCACGATGCGCGGGATAAACGCGGCGATGGCAAAGGTGGCGACAAGCTGCACGATCGAGATGACGGCGTACAACGGCAGCGCGTGCAGCACGTCGCGCAGGTAGAACAACTGCACGGTGGCCAGGGCGAGGTAGCCAGTGAGGAAAACGAACGAGCTAATGCAGAGCATGAGCAGCGGCTTGTTGCCCTTGAGCACTGCGAAACTCTGCTTCAGTGAGACGTGGGGGACGTCGCGGACCACGCGCTCCTTGGCGGTGAACACGGTGAAGAAGTAGAGGGCGGTGCCGACAACGACGAAGCCCAGGGTCATGAACGTGAACATGGTCTGCAGGTCCGCGCCGGGCACGATCATCGGGGCGACGAATATTCCCAGTCCCGCACCCACCAGCATGCCGCCGATCGACCGGGCGCTGGCGAGCTTGGCGCGCTCCCCCGAGTCCTGCGTCATCGCGCCGGCCAACGAGCCGTACGGGATGTTGACCAGGCTGTAGGCCAGGCCGAGTGCCGCATAGGTGAGGTAAGCATAGATAAGCATGCCGCTCTCGCCGATCTGCGGCACCGAGAAAGTCGCCGCCGAAAGCAGGAGGAGCGGGATCGACCCGAACATGATAAACGGGCGGAACTTACCGAACCTCTTGCTGAAGCTGCGATCGACGATGCGTCCGGCGAAGATGTCGGCGAAGGCGTCGAAGACGCGCACGACGAGGAGAAGCGTTCCGGCCGCGGCGGCGGAGATACCGGCGACATCCGTGTAGTAGATCAGCAGGAACATGCTCGCAGTGGTGAAAGCGAGGTTGTTCGCCGCGTCGCCTGCCCCGTAGCCGACGATGCTCAGCTTGCTGAGCTTGTCACTGGCCGGTGTGGTTCCCGGCGCGGTTGCCGGCGCGGCGACTGGTGCCGACTGGCTCGGTGCGATGGTTGACGTTGAGGTCATTGCGGGGGCTCCTTTGCCCGTTATTTCACGCATGCGGGCGACTGGGCGCACCGACCGGCGTGAGCGACAGCGTGAGCGGCGGTGTGGGCGACAGTGTGAGCGGCGGTGTGGCCGAAACGACCACGGATCGTGCGATTCGCCAGTTCCCGAACGGGATGTGACTGCGACTTCAGCATGGTGACCTTCCTACGCTTCATTGCGGAGCGCTTCATTGCGGTTTGTGAGGTGTGAGCCTGGGACAAAAAATCATGCCCCGGTGTTCCTTCGTTCAATTAGTGAAACACGTCCCGGCGCGTTTGGCAAGCGGTTGCCATCATTCCCACTTCGCCCCCAGGTAACAATTTCGTGAGGCTTCGCCCGAGCACGACGCTGAATGCCGTGAGGGGTCGCACATCAACCTTCGTCAGCGCAACGAAGGTCGATGTGCGACCCCTCACAGGTACTGGTCGGGCGTTCGTCGCCGGGCTACGCGCCGGCCGTCTCCTCCAGCACGGCACGGATGCCCGCCATCACGACGCTGTCAGCGGCCAGACGGGGGTCGACCAGGGCCACCAGCTCATCGATTGCCTGTTCACGCGGGCGACCCAGCGCAGCCGCGAGCGCGACAGATTCACCGTCGACCAGTTTGCGTCCGGACAGCACGAGCGCAACCCACGACCCCAGCGCCCGAATACCGGCGGCAGCGTCCCGCCCGTCGGCACGTTCGGCCAGCACGATGGGGGCGATGCGCACCCGCAGCTTCGTGACGCCCTCCGCGGAGATCTGGCTGAGTTTGTGCTCGATCCGGGCGTTGTCGAAACGCTCGACCAGGGCTGCACGGTATTGCTCGAGCGCCAGTCCCGACGCGGGAAGATGGCGCACAGCGGCATCCCAGAACTCATCGACCCAGCCGCGGCAGAGCTCGTCACTCATGGCGGCGGCCACGGTTTCGTACCCGCGGAGCAACCCCGCGTAGGCGAGAAGGCTGTGGGCTCCATTCAGCAGCCACAGCTTGCGACGCTCGAAGGGCTCGATGTCATCGACGAAGCGGGCGCCGGCTTTCTCCCAGGCCGGGCGCCCGGCCGGGAACCTGCCGCTGAGTACCCAGTCCTTGAATGGTTCGGTCACGACAGGGGCGTTGTCCTGCCAGCCGGTGAGCGCGGCCGCAGCGGCCAGGTCGTCCGGCGTGGTCTGGGGCGTGATCCGGTCAACGGATGTCGACACGAACGACACGTTCGCGTCGATCCAGTCGGCGAGTTCCACGCTCGCGGCGCGGGCGAGTGCGGTGACGCCGGTGGCCACAAAAACTCCGTTGTGAGGCATGTTGTCGCAGGGGACGATGGCGATCGGTCCGGCATCCGCCCGACGGCGCGCCTCGAGGCCGAGCAGCAGCCTGCCCAGAGTGGTGGTCGGGCCGACGCCCCCGGCAAGGCCGGCATGGCAGGGAAGACCGGCAAGACCGGCAAGGCCGGCATCGCCGGCATCGCCGGCAAGGCCGGCACGGCCGGCAGCGGCTGGGCCAGCGAGAGAGTCGTCGCGAGCGTTGGCCGCGAATGCCGCCTTCAACCATGCCGCATCGGCCACGACGGCGGGGTCGGCCAGATTCGGCAAGCCGCCGGCGGTGAGCCGGTAGCCGGCCTCCGTGATGGTGGTGGTCACAATGGCCGTCTGCGGTGCGGCGAGCACCTCGATCAGACGCGCCAGGTCGGCGCCGTCGATCGCCTCGACAATGCTTGTGATGACCGTGGCCGAATCGCCGGTCTCCGAGCGCTCGATCAGCGTGAACAGACCGTCCTGGGGACTGAGCTCCAGCGCGGCTTTCGGGTTGCGGCCGGTGAATGCCGCGATCCCCCACTCGGCTTTGTCGTCGACCTGGGCAGTGAACCACGCCTGGTGGGCACGGTGGAAGGCGCCGAGGCCGAGGTGCACGATCCGCACGTCGGGGACTGGCGCTGCGCCTTCACGGAGGCCGAGCGCCTTCCTGGTCAGCGGAACGGTCTGCGCGGTATCAAGTGCTGAGCTCACAGTTTGAAGACCTTTCTGGGCATCGCGTCGACCAAGTCGACGATGATGCGTTCTGCAGTGGGGGTGTCGATGCGCCCCTCACGTACGAGACGGGCAAGGAATGCGGAGTCGAGGCGGCGAGCCATGTCATGACGCGCCGGGATCGAAAGAAACGCGCGCGTGTCGTCGATGAAGCCCGAGCTGCGATAGAAGCCGGCAGTCTCGGTGACGGCCGAACGAAACCGGAGCACGGCATCCGGAGCATCGAGGAACCACCACGGCGCCCCGACATAGACGCTCGGGTAGAAGCCGGCCAGAGGTGCCACCTCGCGCGAGTAGACAGATTCGTCGACGGCGAAGAGCACGAGGTGGAAGTCGGGGATGGTGCCGTACTTCTGCAGCAACGGGCGGATCGAGTCGACGTAGGTCGTCGTCGCCGGGATGTCGTGTCCGGTGTCCGGGCCGAACCGCGTGAAGGTGTCGGTGTGGTGGTTGCGCAGCACGCCGGGGTGCACGGTCATGACGAGTCCATCGTCGACGCTCATCCGGGCCATTTCGAGGAGCATGTGCCCCGCGAATGCCCGCTGTTCGTCGTCGGACAGGGTGCCGGCGAGCGCGCGGTCGAACAGCGCCGCTGCGGCGCTCGGGTCGAGGTCGACGGCCAGCGGCTGGAAGACGCCGTGGTCGGCGGAGACGGCGCCGTGCTCGACGAAGTGACGCCGGCGGCCGGCGAGCGCATCGATGTAGCCGGAGTAGCTGGAGGCGGCGGAACCGTTCCATTCGGCGAGCCGGTGCACATTGTCGGCCCAGCCGGCGGCGGCCGGGTTCAGATAGGCGTCGGGGCGAAAAGTGGGGAGCACGCGTCCGGCAAAGCTGGGGTCCTCGGCCAGCGCGCGGTGCGTCGCGAGGTCGTCCATCGGGTCGTCGGTGGTGGCGAGCACTTCGATGCCGAATTGGCTGAACAGCGCACGCGGGCGGAAGGCATCCGTCGCCAGCGCCGCGTCGATGCGGTCAAAGAGCGCATCGGCGTTGTCGATGGACGGGTGCAGATCAATGCCGAATTGTTCGACGAATGCGTGCTGGAGCCAGTAGCCGGAGGCGGTTCCGGCGTAGAGGTACCAGTGCGCGCAGAAGGTGCGCCAGACCTCGCGCGGCGTCGCCACCGCTGCTCCGGTCGTGCGGTCGGGAATGCCGAGGTCACTCAGCTGCACTCCGGCAGCGTGCATCAGACGCGTGACGTAGTGGTCGTAGCGAATGAACAGCTCTGACGGGTCACCGAAGGGGGTGTTGTCCAGCAGGAGGGCCGGGTCGACATGTCCGTGCGGGGACAGGATCGGAAGATCAGCGACCCGGGAGTAGAGGCCGCTAGCTACGTCGCGGGTGGCCGGATCAGCCGGGAAAAGGCGGTCTGGATCGAGCTGAAGCTTCATTGACATTCCTTAATTGAATAGCGATATGACGATTTTGTCAACCGGTTGCCAAACTGCGACGCACACGGAGAGCGTGGTTCTGACGGACGGCCAGGCAGCCGGTCAAACAGCCGGCTGGGCGGTCGACGGAGACAGCCATCGGTGAGATGGCCGGCCAGTCAGACGCTCGGCTGCGACTGACCGCTAATCGGTGATACGGCCGGTCGATCCCCGAACGACAAGTTCGGTGGGCAGCGGCACGTTGCTGATCCCCCGGGGCACTCCGCCGGAATCCTCGTCGATGAGCTCGAGTGTGCGGCGGATCGCCCGCTCGCCGATCAGTCCGAGCGGTGTGCGAATCGTGCTCAGTTGCGGCGAGGTGAAATCCGAGCCGAAAATGTCATCGAATCCGACGATGCTGAGCTGTCCAGGCACCGTGAGTCCGCTTTCCTGCGCTGCCCGCATCAGGCCGATCGCCATCAGGTCGTTGTAGGCCAGCACCGCGGTGACTCCGGATGCGACGACCCGCGACAGGGTGTCCCTGCCCCCGTCGAGCGTCGGCGAGCCTGGCCCGATCTCGACGATGCTCATCCCCCGCTCCGGCGCGTTGGCGAGCAGGATCTCCCAACGGGCGCAGCTCATCCAGGAATTCGCTGGTCCGGAGAGAAACGCGACCCGGGTGTGACCGAGCTCGGCGAGGTGCGTGAGCGCTTGATTGATACCCGGCTCGAGGTCGGGCACGATGCCGTCCACCCCGTCGACCTCGCGGTTGATGACAACCAGCGGCTTGCGCTCGGCCAGCTCCAGAATCTCCTGATCGACCAGGCGCGTCGTCACGAGCACGAGGCCATCGACAGAGGGCAGGATCCGCTCCGCGGCCTCGGCCTCGCGCTCCCCTGACTCCTGCGATTCGGCGAGGATCAAGGTGTAGCCACCCAGGCTGGCCGCACGTTCCGCGCCGCGCACCACGTTGAAGAACATCGGGTTCGTGATGTCGGCTAGCAACAGCCCCAGTGTGTTGGTGCGCCCGGTTGGGAGCGCCCTGGCCATCGGGTTCAGCCGGTAGTTCAGTTCCTTGGCCGCCGCATGGATGCGCTCTTCGGTCTTGACGTTGATGCGCCCAGGCTTGCTCAAGGCACGCGAGACGGTGGACGGATTCACTCCAGCCAACTTGGCGATGTCATAAATCGTGGCCGGAGACTTGCCGCGCCGGGTGCCGCGTGCGGTCACTGATTCACCGTTCTCTTCAGTACTCACGGTTCACCACCATCCTGGGTATCCGGCCGCAGCGTGTCTGAGGCACCGATGTCATCGTGTCACAGTTGCGCGCGGGCCTAGGCTGCGACACCGGCTCCGCCTGTCAGTTCGCGTTGTTCGTCGATCAGCCGGCGCCGGTCGGTGCGGCGCTGCTGCTGCCGGTCGGGGTCTGGCACCGGGGAGGCGAGAAGGAGCCGCTCGGTGTACGGATGCTGCGGCGTGACGGTGACCTGCGCGGCGAGTCCCTCCTCGACGATCTCGCCGTGGTACATGACTGCGACGCGGTGACTGATGTGGCGCACCACGTCAAGGTCATGCGAGACGAAGAGGTAGGCCACGCCGGTGTCGCGCTGGATCTGCATGAAGAGGTCGAGCACGCGCGCCTGGGTGGTGAGATCAAGCGCAGAAACCGGTTCATCGCACACGATGAGCTTGGGCGAGAGGGCCAGAGCCCTGGCGATGGCGACGCGTTGGCGCTGCCCACCGCTGAATTCGCGCGGCAGTCGGCCGATGGTGTCCTGCGGGAGACCCACCTGGTCGAGCACTTCGCGCACACGCCTCCGGGCATCCGCTCGACTCTTGCCCTGCACAGAGAGCGGTTCGGAGAGAATGTCGCCGACCGTCATCGACGGGTTCAGTGAGGTGTACGGGTCTTGAAAGACGACCTGCAGGTCGCGGCTCAATGCGCGGCGCTTGCTCCGGCCGGCGTGACCGATGTCATCGCCATCGAACAGGATGGCGCCCTCCGTCACCGGGGCCAGGCCGAGCACGGCCCGACCGAGGGTGGTCTTGCCGGAGCCGGACTCGCCGACCAGCCCCAGGGTCTCCCCCGCGCCGATTCGGATTGACACGTTGTCCAGAGCCCGGAACGGCTGGGCTCGAAAACCCTTGCCCGGGTACTCGACGACCAGATTGTCCACACGGAGCAAGTCATCGCCGGTGCTCGAGCTGGTGCCGGCGATGGTGACGGATGCGTTCATGACAGACCAACTTTCACTGCGGAGTCGGAGGCGGGGGTGTCGGAGGCGGGCGGGGCAACGGTGAGCAGGCTCATCGGGGTCTTGCCTTCGAGCATCGCGCTGAGCAGCGTCTGCGTGTAGCGCTCCTGCGGGCTCCGGAGGATGGTACGCACGTCTCCGGATTCGACGACCCGACCGTTCTGCATCACCACGACTCGATCGCAGAGGTCGGCGACGACACCGAAGTTGTGGGTGACCAGCACCACGCCCATGTTGAACCGGGCCTGCAGGTCGCGCAGCAAGTCGAGCACCTCGGCCTGCACCGTGACGTCGAGAGCGGTGGTCGGTTCGTCGGCGATCAACAGGTCAGGGTTACAACTCACGGCCCCCGCGATCAGCACCCGCTGGGCCATTCCGCCGGACACTTCGTGCGGGTAGGCGTTGAAGGTGCGCTGCGGATTCGTGATCCCGACGATGGTCAGCAGCTCCAACGCCCGTTTCTGAGCGTCTTCCTTGGAGAGGCCGAGCACCCGGGTCAGCGGGCGCACCAGCTGGTAGCCGATGGTGAAGTTCGGGTCGAGGTTCGACATCGGTTCCTGCGGGATATACGCAATACGTTTTCCGCGCAGCTCAGACAGTCGCCCCTGCGACAGCTGCCGTCCTTCGGCCGAGACCAGTGGGATGCCGTCGAAGGTGATGCTGCCGCCAGTGATCTCTGCTTCGGCGGGCAGCAGCCCGAGGATCGAGAACGCGGTCTGGGACTTTCCGGAGCCGGACTCGCCGACAATACCGAGCACCTCACCGCGGTCCAGGTGGAAGGACACATCGGAAACGACGGTCTTGGTCGTGCCACCCTCCTGGGGGTACCCCACACCGAGACGGGAGACCGTGAGCAGGTGGTCGGAAGCGGCAAGCTCCACAGCGGTGATGGACTCCGTCTTCGGCGGCGTCAGCTTGATCGACTTGGCCCGCTTGACCTTCGGTGAGTCTTCCAGCGCATCACGGAGGGCATTGCCGAGCACCACGAACGACCCGACGGTGAGCGAGATCGCCACACCGGGCCACACCGCCAGGATCGGCGAGCTGTAGATGTTGATGAATCCTTCGTTGAGCATCACGCCCCAGGTGGGGGTGAGCGGGTCTCCGAGGCCGAGGAACTCGAGCGCCGCCTGGATCGCGATGGCAATGCCGCAGACGATGGAGGTCTGGATGATCAGTGGTGCGCGCACCACGAACAGGATGTGGCGGCCGATGATGCTGGCCGTGCTGAGTCCCGCCACCCGTGCGGCGTCGACGTAGAGCTCGTTGCGCACAGCCTGCACGGAGGTGCGGGTGAGCCGGAAGATCCCGGGAGACATCAGAATGCCGAAGACCGTCATCGAGATCCAGACCGACCGCCCCAGTGCCGCGCTGGCGGCCAGCAGGATGATGATCGCCGGCAGCGACATCAGCACATTGGTGCACCAACTGGCGACCGAGTCGAACCAGCCGCCGAAGTAACCGGCCATCAGGCCGGTCGGAAGGCCGATCGCCACGGCGACGATCGCCGCGAGCGCGGCAGCCAACAGGGTGCTTTGCGCTCCGACCAGCAGTCGGCTGAACACGTCGCGACCGGCGCTGTCCGTGCCGAGCAGGTGCCCTGCCGTACCCGGGCCGGTGAGGGCGTTGACCAGATCGGCTTTGTTCGGGTCGAACGGGGCGATCAGGGGTCCGAAGATCCCGGCCAGAATCACAATCAACAAGATGATCATCGCGACCAGGCCCAGCGGGTTCTTCAGCAGACGCTTGAACACTCCGGAGCGAGCGGCCTGATCCGGCGTCTCGATCGGAACAATGGACTCTTTAGCACCTGTTTCGGTCATGACACACGCGCCTTCGGGTTGAGCCAGCCGACGGCGAGGTCGACGAGCAGGTTGACAACAATGACGATGATGACGATGTACACGACAACGCCCATCAGAACGGGCATATCGCCCTGGGTGGTGGATTGCAGTGCGAGGAACCCCAACCCCGGAAGGGCGAAGATCTGCTCGATCACGACCACTCCGCCCAGCATTCCGATGAATTGCAACGACAACACCGTCAGACCGGCCGGGGCGGCGCCCCGCAACACATGGCGGAACAGAATCTCGCGTGGGGCCAGTCCCCGACTACGCAGAGTGCGCACGTAGTCACGGCTGAGCACAGTGATCACGGCGCTGCGCACCTGCTGGGCGGTCGAGGCGACCGCACCAATGGCGAGAGCGATGATCGGCAGGGTGATCGAGGCGGCCCATCCGCTCACGCTGTCACCGATCGGAACGTAGCCGGTGGCGGGGAGCAAGCGCAATCCGATCGCGAAGACCGTGACCAGCACGATGGCGACCACGAACTGCGGAATAGCGGATGCCCCGATCGAGACGATCTGCAGCAGTCGATCGACCCAGCCGCGGCGCACCGCGGCGGCGACGCCGAAGAGCGTCGCGAGCACAGCGGCGATGACAATGGTCACGAGCACGATCGAGAGGGTGGTGGGGAGCCGTCCGAGGATGCTGTCGACCACCGGCTGGCTGGTGAACCAGGAAGCACCGAAGTTGCCGTGAACCACGTCTCCGAGCCAGCCGAGGTAGCGGGAGAACAGAGGCTGGTCCAGACCAAGCTCGGCCTCCTTGAGGTGAACTTGCGCCTGCGTCGCCGATTCGCCCAGAATGTTGCGGGCGACACTCGTCGCCGAGAAATTCAGTAGGAAGAACGTCAGCGTCGAGACGACGAACAGCACCACCACACCTGAAATCAGGCGTCGGAAGATGAAGGAAACCATTTCTGCTCCATTGTCAGCTGGTTGGTGATGAAGGGGCCCCGCCGCCATGCGGCGGCGGGGCCGAGGGGTTGTCTACTTCGCCGGAGCGTAGGAGTAGATCGAGGGCACGGCCTGCTGCAACTGCGGCTTGGTCGTTGTCTTCTTGTCGGTGAACAGAATCTGGTCCGGACGGTAGAACGGCGCGAACCAGGCCTGCTCGACCACGTACGTGTTCAGAGCCTGGGCGGCGGTCTTCTGCTCGTCAGCCGAGCCGAACTGGATCGCGTGCACGAACTCCTCCACCTGCGGGTCAGTCGTGTGGAACGGGTTGTAGGTGGCATTGGGCGTGATGATCTGGTTGGCCGCGACCCAGGGGGAACCCTGGAAAAGCGAGAACCAGCTCATCGCGTATTTCCCCTGGACCATGCTGGAAACGAAGTCGGTCCCGGCCACGTTCTCCCAGTTGACGGTGATTCCGATATCGGCCAGGTTCTGGCCGATGCCCGCCGTCAGCGCGGGGTCGAAGAAACCGGAGACGGTCGGCATGGTGACGGAGAAGTCTCCGACACCGGCCTCCTTCATCAGCTTCTTGGCCTCGGCCGGGTCGTACGGGTACGCGCTCTCGAGCGACGTGTCGAATGCGTCGGTTCCTTTGCCGAACGGCTGGCTGGTGACGGTGCCGAGTCCCTTGCCGACTTGGGCAAGCAGGGCGTCTTTGTCGATGGCGTAGTTGATTGCCTGTCGCACCTTGACGTTGGCGAGTTCGGGAACCATTGCGCCGGCGCGGTCGAAGATAAGCAGACCCTGCCAATCGGTCGGGTACTGGTACTCGGTGAGGCCGGCGCTCTTGGCCTGGGCCTCAGTCTTCGCGGTCAACAGTGCCGCGTTGAGCTGGCCGGAAACGACCGCATTCACCATGGCGGTGGGGTCGAGGATGGGCTTCACCACGATGGTGTCGTAGACCTGCAGCGAGGGGTCCCAGTAGTCGGGATTCTTCACGAAGGTGTACTGCGAGGCCGCGACGGTCGCTGACTTGTCCAACGTGTACGGCCCGCTGCCGACCGGGTCGGTGGCGAGCTTGCCGCCATCGACAGCCTGCGGGCTGGCGATGAAGCCGTCGGCGTTGCCGAGGTAGTCGAGCAGCGCAGGGTCGGGCGCCGTGAGAGTGATCACGACGGTCGTGGCGTCTGGCGCGGCGACGTCGGAGACCTGAGCAAGTGTTGAGGCGTCGGGTCCGTTGCCGGTGCGGAACCGATCGAGGTTCACCTTCACGGCGTCGGCGTCGAGCTTCGTGCCGTCAGTGAAGGTCACATCGTCGCGCAGCGTGAGCGTGAGTACGGTGTTGTCCGCGTTATATGCCCATTCGGTGGCGAGCATCGGTACCAGCGTGCCGTCTGCTTCGCGACGGAGCAGCGAGTCATAGACCGGCTGGAAGTACTGCAGGTAGTGCCCGATGTGGGCCTGAGCCGGGTCGAACGACTTGACGTCGGCGAGGGCGCCGATGGTCAAAGTCCCTCCGGTCGTTGCCGTACCGGATGCCGAGCTGGCTGCGCCGCCGCTTCCGGAGCAGCCGGTCAGCGCAAGTGCTGCCGCGGCGAGGAGGGCGACAGCTGTCACCCGGGGACGAAACGTCATTGTTTTCTCCTTGATTTCGTACTGCTCAACACTGAGGTGCAATCGGTTGCCATTCCACTCAAAGTGGACGCCGAGCCGATCGTGTGGGTAACGCTATATCAAAGCCCCACAGATTGGCAACCGATTGTCGCAACCGGTTTCCAAACTGTGATGTTCCCGCAATGGGCCGGGTGACCATCTCGCCGGGTCTCTGATCGTTCTTGTCGACCACCGGAACGCCGTTGCGCGGGTCGAAAACAGTGACGCCTGTTGAGTTCACTGGGCGTGGCGGTTCTCAACCCGCGAGGCGCAATTGGGCCCGGCGCCCGACCCGCGGGGCAGATGTGCGGAGAGACCCGAGCGGGCGGACTGCGCATTGCGCGCGTTGGGCGCCGCTACGCTAGCCGGCGCCGACCCGCGTGGCGGCACCGGACCCGCGCAACGGATGCGGTCGGTCTGGCGGAGGCCCGCTGCCTCAACCGGCTACATCGCACGCATCACAGACTCGCGATGCTAGCTGCGCTCGGGAAACTTTCCTTCGGCGCGGATGCGTGAGTTCAACTCGCCGAGGAACTCATCCTCATCGAAGTCCAGCGAGACTTCCTTGCCGGTCCAGCTCGAGAGGTGGATCGCGTTGGCCAGGCGAACGCCCGTGATTCCGTCGGAGCCCGGCGCGAGCAGGGGGGTGCCGTCGAGGATGTTTGCCGCGAAGTTCTCGAGCACCCCGGAGTGCTGCGCGCCCCACGCAGAATCGAACTCGATGGTCTCGGTCGTGTAGAGGTCATCCGCATTGAGCTCCCCCATGAACAACTTCATCACGTCAGCCATGTCCATGCTCTCGCTGAGCTCACGCTCCGGCTTCTTCAACCGCGTGACGGTCGCCGTTTTGCTGCCCTCGACAACGATCTTGCCCTGGTCGCCGAGAATCTCGAACCGGTCGGTTCCGACCAGATCGTGCGTGGCCGTGACGAAGACACCGGTGACGCCGTCACCGAAGTCGACCAGCGCCGTGACCTCATCTTCGACGGCGATGTTGCGCCGGAAGCCATAGGCCACCTTCGAGAACACCGACTTGGGCACCCCACAGATCCACTGCCAGAGGTCGAGCTGGTGGGGCGCCTGGTTCACCAGCACGCCGCCGCCCTCGCCGCCCCAGGTGGCGCGCCATGCGCTCTGGTCGTAATAGCCCTGCGGACGCCACCAGTTGGTGATGATCCAGTTCGAGCGCAGAATGCTGCCGATCTCGCCGTTGTCGACGATCTCTTTGAGACGGATGTAGAGCGGGTTGTTGCGCTGGTTGAACATGATGCCGAAGCTCAGCTCGGGGTGGGCCGCCGCGAATGCGTTGAGCTCTTTCACCTGCTTGGTGTAGACCCCTGCCGGCTTTTCGACCAGCGCGTGCACCCCACGACTGAGCGCATCGATCCCCATTTGCGGGTGGAGGTAGTGCGGCACTGCCGTCACGATTGCGTCGACATCGCCGCTCTCGAGCAACTCGAGATAGTTCTCGTAAAAAGACGCCTCGGGATACTGCGACGCTGCGATCTCCGCCTTCGCCGGATCGATGTCTGAGATCGCGGCGACCTCCATGTTCGGCACGAGGCCGTCTGCGATGAACTTGGCGTACATCGACCCCTGGGTGCCGAGCCCAATGATTCCAAGGCGAACTTTGTCGGTCATGAAACTGAATTCCGTTCTGTTGAGGAGGTGCTGTGTCCTGCCCGCTCCGGGTAGGACTGGTCATAGACGTCCTGGATGATCTCCAGCGTCTTCTGTGCTTCGAGGGGATCGATCCAGAACGGCGCGTGATCGTCGATCCGGTCGTAGAAATCTTGGATCAGGAGTTCGTGGGAGATGCCCCAATACGCCCGGCCTCCGGCGACTGCCTCGCGCTCCGGGACCACCTCCACCCGGCCATCCGCGTGGGTGACCGTGAGGTCGCCACGCAGACTGAGCGTGCCGCGTTCGGCCACGACATCGAGCGTGATGGGGGCGTTGACCGCATTCGCGAGCGTTGCGTAGAACACGCTGCGCGCGCCGTTTGCGTGCGTCAACGCCAGTTCGGCGGTGTCTTCCACCTCAATGACTTCGTCGAGGGCGCGGGTGCTGGCGTTGCCACGCACCGTGGCCACCGGCCCCACCAGCCATTGCAGCAGATCGAGGGTGTGGATCGCCTGGTTCATCAACAGTCCCCCGCCACCGGTCTCCCAGCGTCCACGCCACGGGCGATCCAGGTAGTAGTCGGCCGTGCGATGCCACATGACGGTGGCCGATGCGCCCAGCGTCGCTCCCAACTCGCCAGAGGCCAGCAGCTCATAGGCGGCCTGCACCGGCGCGTTGTACCGATTCTGAAAGCACACCGCGATCTTCGCGTTGCCACGCGCGGCTGCTTCGACGATCCTGTCGCCCTCTTCACGCGTGTGCGCCAGCGGCTTTTCCACGATCACATGGATGCCGCGCTCCAGCGCCTCGATGGCCATTGCGGCATGCAGATGGTGCGGCGTGCAAATATGCACCACGTCGGGGTGCACCGAGTCGAACAGGGCGAGGTAGCTGTCGAATCCTGGCACGTTCTGGTCAGCGGATGCCGCGGCGAGCCGAGCGGGATCGGTGTCACACACGGCGATCAGCTCGGCCTGCGCCATCCCGGCGATCGCGTCGAAATGCACAACTGAAATGTCGCCGCAACCGACCACGGCGACCCGACGTGCGGCACTCACTTCGTCGTCACGCCGATGTCGGCCAGGAGCCCGGCGAATGCGCGGGCGGCCTCACCGAACGCGGTCGGGCCTGAGAAACCGCCGAGGGCGTGCTGGGCGGCCAGGTGCGGCTCCAATGAGGCAAAACCGGAGTAGCCGTCGTCACGCAAGGCGGTGAGAGTTTCGAGGAGCTCGCCATCGCCGCGGCCGGCGGGAACCACCTCGCCGGTGGCGGCGACGGCATCCTTGACCTGCAGGTAGTCGAGATAGGGGCGCAGCATCGCGTAGCCGTCGGTGAACGGGCGCGCGCCGACCTGCACGAAGTTCGCGTTGTCCCACGCCAGCCGGAGTGCCGGCGAACCGACGCTCTCGACGAGGTCGAGCACCCGCTCTGGCGTATCGCCGTAGATGTCTTTCTCGTTCTCGTGCAGCAGCACGATTCCCTCTTTCTCGGCCTCGTCCGCGAGCAGACGCATCCGGAGCATCACGGCGTCACGCGTGCTCTCCACCGAGACGCCCTCGCCGCGGAAGAAGGAGAAGACGCGGATGTTGGGGGTCTCGAGGGCGTGCGCCACCCGGATGATGCGGCGCAGGCGTTCGACCTCGAGCTCAGCGTCGAGCGACACATCAACCTTGCCGATCGGCGAAGCGACGGCCGAGACGGCCATGTTCTGCCCGACCAGAGTGGAGCGGAGCTTCTCAAGCTGGTCGTCGTCGAGGTCGACGACGTTGGTTCCCCAGGCGCTGCGCACCTCGATGAAGGCCGCGCCGAGCGCCTGGAGAACGGCTACCTGAACGGACGGGTCTGGGTCGATTTCGTCGCCGAACCCAGAGAGAGTCCAGGTGACGGGGTGCGTCGCTCTCGTGTGACGAACAGCCGGGATGGAAGTGAGTGACACGATGGGTTTTGCCTCCAGAGACGATCGCTTCGTTGAGAACCCGGCAAGAATGCGCCGGCGTTGCGCCTACTCTAGGTGCACTTCCTGAATTTTGGCAACCGGTTGACAGAATCCGCCGAATAGTGTGACATGGGTCATACGGGCAGTACTGCGCGTACTCGTTTCCCGCTTTCCCTCGCTCTCACACACAAGGACGTGGCATGGTCGACCTCACCGCGAAGCCGTTCAATCTCGACGCCGAGGCACTCGATTGGGTGCACCGCACCATCGATTCGCTCAGCCTCGAGGAGAAGATCGGGCAGCTCTTCATCAACTTGAACACGAGCTTCACACCCGAGTACCTCGACAACATCCTGACCAACTACCACGTGGGCGGCATGCGCTACATGGGCGCCGATTCCGCCACCGTGCAGGAGCACATCCGTTACGCACAGTCGAAGACGAAGGTCCCGCTGCTGATCGCGTCGAACCCGGAGATGGGTGGATTCGGCAGCGCCGACGACGGCACCCTGGTTTCGACGCACCTGCAAGCCGGCTCCCACCCTGACTCATCGATCGCCCGCGAGATGGGCCGAGTGGCCGGGGTCGAGACCGCTGCGATGGGCTGCAACTGGGCCTTCGCGCCGATCGTGGACATCCACTACAACTGGCGCAACACCGTGATCAGCACCCGCTCGTTCGGCAACACCCCCGACGTCGTCATCGAACGGGCGAAAGAGTACTTCGACGGCCTGTCCGAGTCGAACACCGTCGCCGCGATGAAGCACTTCCCCGGCGACGGCATGGACGAGCGCGACCAGCACGTGGTCACCAGCTACAACACGCTCGGAGTCGACGAGTGGGAGGCCAGCTACGGCCGGGTCTACCGCGAATTAATCGACCACGGCGTGCAATCGATCATGATCGGACACATCGGCGCCCCCGAACTCTCCCGCAAATTCAGGCCAGGCATCGCCGACAGCGAGATCATGCCGGCCACACTCGCGCCCGAACTGCTGCAGGACTTGCTCCGCGGCGAGCTCGGCTTCAACGGACTGATTCTGACGGATGCGTCGATGATGGTCGGCATGACCCAGGCGATGAAGCGCGCGGATCTCGTGCCAGCGGCTATCGCCGCCGGTTGCGACATGTTCCTTTTCTTCCGTGATCCGGCCGAAGACTTCGAGTTCATGCTCGACGGATACCGTACCGGCGTCATCACAGAGGCCCGCCTGCAGGAGGCGCTCGAGCGCATCCTCGGCCTGAAGGCTCTGCTCGGCCTGCACACGACGCCGCGTGCGGCGATCGTGCCCACGGCAGAAGCGCTCTCGGTGATCGGCAGCGCCGCGCACCATGCCGTCGCCGCCGACATCGCCGACAAAACCGTGACACTCATCAAAGACACGCAGGGCAACCTGCCGCTGCGCCCCGCTACGCACAAGCGCATCAGGCTTTACGGCATCTCAGGGCAGGCGGACTTCACCGGCGTCGACCCGAGCGGCTACCTGGCCATTGCCCGAGACGAATTGGAGAAGGCCGGTTTCGAGGTGCACGTGTTCAAGGACGCCGCGCAGCGCAAGGCCGAGGGTGAGGAAGGCGTCTACTTCCACACCGTGATGGCCGATGAGGCCAACGCCGCGTATCCCGAGAAGTACGACGCCGCGATCGTGTTCGCGAACGTCGCCGGCTTCGCGCAGGAGGCGAGCGTGCGCATCCGTTGGTCGACGCCGATGGCGGCCGAGATCCCCTGGTATGTGACCGAGGTTCCGACCGTGTTCGTGTCGCTGAACCAGCCGAACCACCTGATCGATGTGCCGATGGTCAAGACCGTGGTGCACGCGCACAACCCGAGCCGCGAAGCGATTCATGCGGCCGTCGAGAAGATCACCGGGGCCTCGGAGTTTCAGGGCACCTTCAACGAGAACGTCTGGTGCAACACCTGGGGCACCCGGCTGTAGTCGGCCCACCGGGCACACGTGCACCTGAATGGCCTGGAATGGCAACCGCCTTCCAGACACTGAACCCAGCTCAAGGAGAACGAAGCAATGGCGAAAATCGGCGTACAAGCAATGATGCTCAAGGACAACTTCGCGAAGGTGGGCCCCTTCGAAACACTCCGGCAGGTGAGCGAAATCGGCTACCACGCCGTGGAGATCTCGCAGATCCCGATGACGCCGGAGAACGTGGCTGAGCTTACACGCGCCCGCGACGAACTCGGCATGGACATCGCTTCCCTCTCCGCCGGGCTGAAGCCGGGCCCAATGGGCGGCGAATCCCTCACCGGCGACTTCGACAAGATCGTCGCCGACGCGAAAACACTCGACGCAACGATGATCCGCATCGGCATGCTGCCGTTCGACGCGATGGGGTCCCTCGACGCAGTATTCGAGTTCTGTGACGCGAGCAACGAGATGGCGGCACGCCTGAACGAACAGGGCATCGGCCTGTATTACCACAACCACCACATCGAGTTCGCGAAGTATGACGGCAGGTATCTGCTCGACATCATCGCCGATCGCGCCCCGCTGATGGGTCTCGAGATCGACGTGCACTGGGTGCAGCGCGGCGGGCTCGACCCGGTCGCCACCCTGAAGAAGTACAACGACCGCGTTGCCATGGTGCACCTCAAGGACTACCGCATCGGCCAGATCGCCCCCGCGGGCTTCGAGGCGCTGACCAAGGGCGACTTCCCCGCATTCATGGCGGCGTTCAAGGATGTAGTGCAGTTCGCCGAGGTCGGCGAGGGCAATCTCGACTTCGTCTCGATCATCGAGACAAGCAAGGAGATCGGCGCTCAGTACCTCTTGGTCGAGCAGGACGAGCAGTACGGCCGCACCCCGCTGGAGTGCTTGCAAACCTCATACGACAACCTGGTCGCACTGGGCTACGCCGACCTCTTCTAGCGCGCGAGCTTATCGAGCACGAGCCCGGCTGGGCAGAACCCAGCTGGGCTCGAGCACACGACCCGAGTTACGGGCTGTGCACCTTCTGCTGCGCGGCGGCGAGCCCCTCGACGGCCACCAGCTCCACGGCATCCGCCGCTTCATCGATGATCGACGGCAGAACGGCGCGCTCGGCCGCGGTGAAGTCACGCAGCACGAAGTCAGCGGCGTCTTGACGGCCGGGAGGGCGACCGACGCCGACTCGCAAGCGAATGAAATCGCCGGTGCCGGTGGACGCGATGATGTCGCGCAGCCCGTTGTGACCGCCGTGACCGCCGCCGATCTTCAGCTTGAGGCTGTCGAAGGGCAGGTCGAGCTCGTCGTGAATGACGATCAGCCGGCTGGGCGGAATCGAATAGAAGCGCAGCAACGCGGAAACGGGCTTGCCCGACACGTTCATGAACGAGTTCGGCTTGGCCAGCACGAGCTTGGGCCCGCCGGGAGCAGTGCGCCCCTCAGCGACCTGCGCGTTGGCTTTGTGGTTCTTGAAATTCGCCTGCATGCGATGTGCAAGCTCGGCCAGAACCATCTGACCGACATTGTGTCTGTGGCCGGCGTAGCCGGGCCCGGGGTTACCGAGCCCGACTACGAGCCAGAGATTCGTATCCAGGGGATTCCTCCGCTTAGAACGAAACCAGGTGAAAATGATTACTCGGCGGCAGGTGCAGCGACTTCTTCTTCTTCGCCACGCGGGGTGTAGACGTTGAGGATGAGCTGGTCGGCGTCAGTGATGAGCGAAGCGCCGGCGGGCAGCGGGACATCCTTGGCGTGAACCTGGGTGCCGTCTTCGAGGCCGGTGACGTCGATGACGACGTTCTCGGGGATGTGGGTTGCTTCGACCTCGAGCAGGAGGGTCTTGGTCTCCAGGTCGACGTTGTTGCCGGAAGCAACGTCACCAACGGTGTGAACAGCAACTTCAACCTGAACCTTTTCACCCTTGACGACGACGATGAGGTCGAGGTGCTCGATGATCTGGCGAACGGGGTCGCGCTGAACGTCCTTGACGAGGGCGAGGTGGGTGGTGCCGGCGAGGTCGATCTCGAGGACCTGGTTCGCCTTGCGCAGCAGGAGGGTCATCTCGTGTGCGGGAAGTGCAACGTGCACCGGGTCGGTGCCGTGGCCGTAGATCACGGCGGGGATCTTGCCGTCAACGCGCAGGCGACGGGCGAAGCCCTTGCCGAACTTTTCGCGCAGGTCTGCGGAAACCTTGTTGTCGTTAGCCATGATGGTTCTCCTTGCGGGCTTCTTCAGCCCAGTTCGTTGTCGCGAGATTTCGCGATGCGAGAATCGCAGTGCGAGATTCGCGGTGGATACTGGTTCAACTCGAACGCATGTCAGCGTGAGGAAAAGCCGAAGGCCTTTTCGCCGCGTCGATTACGGAAACTGCTCCCTGTTGCCAGGAGGCGGCGTCCCTCGCCGAAGTTCAAAGGTCAACTTTACCTGATTGCGACCCCCGCTGCCGACATGCCCTCGTTTTGCCCCGCCCAGCGAGGCACCCGCACCCGGCGGCGCCGACGCGGTACATTTGCACCCATGCCGCTCAGCCTCCACAACCGTGTCATCGACGAGCTGGGGCGCGCAGTCATCGACGGCCGCTCCCCCGCCGGCACAGTGCTGCACTCGGACGATATTGCTCAGACCCAGGGCGT
Organism: Glaciibacter kafniensis; assembly: GCF_039538945.1. Lineage (NCBI taxonomy): Bacteria > Bacillati > Actinomycetota > Actinomycetes > Micrococcales > Microbacteriaceae > Glaciibacter > Glaciibacter kafniensis. The sequence continues at coordinate 1,615,268 of NZ_BAABCN010000002.1, forward strand.
GAGCCGCTCCGTCGTGCGTGAGGCCATCCGCGTGCTCGCCGCGATGGGACTCGTCGAGTCGGTGCGGCGCATCGGTATCCGTGTACTGCCGCAGGAACGCTGGAACGCGTACGACCCCACCGTCATTCGCTGGCGCCTCGAGGGCGAGGGCAAGGGCGCCCAGCTGCGCTCGCTGAGCGAGCTGCGTTCCGCCGTCGAGCCGATGGCCGCCGAACTTGCCGCGCAACACTGCCCTGAGGAGCTTTCGGCTCAGCTGATGGCGGTTGCCGCGCAGATGCGCACCGTCGGGAGAGCGGGCGACCTGAACCGTTTTCTTGAGTTGGACATCCTGTTTCACCGCTTGGTTCTGCACGGCTCGGGCAATGAGATGTTTGCGAGCCTCGATGAGCCGATCGGTGCCGTGCTCTCCGGACGCACCGATCTGGGCTTGATGCCGGCGCGGCCGCATGAGACGGCGCTGCAGTGGCACGTCGACGTCGCCGACGCGATTCAGGGCGGGCACCCGGAGAAAGCGCGTGCGGCCATGGAGTTGATCATGCGGCGCACGATCGCCGAGGTGGAGCCGACCTGGGCAGACACGCCGCGGCCGTATTTCGCCTGAGCGCACTTCGCTGGTCGAGTTTGTCGAGATTACGATCACCGGCGCCTAGAAGCGCAACAGCACCTTGCCGGAGCGCGACGAGTCACGGGCCAGGTCGAACGCCTCGAGGGCGTCGGCGGCGGCGAACTCGTGGGTGACGACGGGATCGATGACGAGGGATCCGTCGGCGAGGGCCGCGAGCACCTCGTCGATCTCGTCGTTGAACCGGAACGACCCGACGAGCTCGAGCTCACGGGTGATCGCCAGCGAGATCAGCGCGGGCTGCTCGCCGGAGGGAAGCAGACCCACCATGACGACGCGGCCACCGCGCACGGCACCGCGCACGGCCGAGGCCAGTCCGCGCGGGCTGCCTGACGACTCGAAGACGACGTCGGCCGAGACGGCGGCGATCGCGTCCGCATCCGTCGCGGTGAGCGTGCCGGTTGCGCCCAGACGCACGGCGTTCTCCAGCGGCAGCTCGTGCATATCGGTGGCAATGATTTCGGATGCGCCGGCACGCTTGGCGACGGCGACGATGAGCGAGCCGATGGGTCCGGCGCCGATCACGAGCACGCGCTTGCCCGTCAGGTCGCCAGCCCGCGAGACGGCGTGCCAGGCGACACTGGCCGGTTCGGTGAGCGCTGCATCACGCAGCGACAGGCCGGCAGGAAGCGCGCGCAACATGTGCGTCGGCAGGGCTGCATACTTCGCGAAGGCACCTTCGGTGTGCGGAAAGCGTGCGGCGCTCCCCAGGTAGGTGCAACCCGGCGAGAGGTTCGGGCGCTCGGCCGGGTAGGCCGAGCCGTCGCCGGCGCCGGGAGTGGCGGGGTGCACGGCGACCAGGGTGCCGACTGCGGGGCCGGTGCCATCGGCGGCCTGCTGCACCACGGTTCCGACGATCTCGTGACCGAGAACCATCGGCGCCTTGAGAATCGACTCCCCCGCTGCGCCGTGCTGCCAGTAGTGCAGGTCGGAGCCGCAGATTCCGCCGTAGGCGATCTCGACGAGCGCTTCACCATTCGACGGCTGCGCGACCGCAATGGTGTCGACGCGCAGGTCGCCTGCGGCGTGGGCGACGACGGCGAGGGTTTCGGTGGGAAGTGACATGGCTACTCCTGCGTAGTGATCGTGCGGCGGTTGAAAAGAGCGGTTGAGACGAGGGGACGGATCAGACGACGACGGTCATGCCGCCGTCGATGAAGACGACCTGCCCGTTGACGAACTTCGAACCGTCGCCGGCGAGCCAGAGGGCCGGGCCGACGAGATCTTCGATGGTGCCCCAGCGGTGCGCGGGGGTGCGGCCGAGAATCCAGGAGTTGAATTTCTCGTCGTCGACGAGGTTCTGAGTCATCTCGGTGTGGATGTAGCCGGGCGCGATGGCGTTGATCTGCAGGCCGTGCTCGGCCCATTCGGCAGTCATCGCGCGCGTGAGGTTGCGGATGCCGCCCTTCGAGACCGTGTACGGGGCGATCGTCGGGCGCGCGAGGTCGGTCTGCACTGAGGCGATGTTGATGATCTTGCCTTCGCCGCGCGGAATCATGTGGCGTGCCGCCTCGCGTCCGACCAGGAATGCGCTGGTGAGGTTGGTCTTCAGCACGCGCTCCCAGTCGGCGACGTCGAGGTCGAGCATCGGCACGCGGTGCTGCACGCCCGCGTTGTTGACCAGGATGCGCAGCGGACCGACGGTCTCTTCAACCCAGGCGATCCCGGCTGCCACCGCATCGGCATCCGTCACATCGAAGGCGCGCGCGAAAACGCGGTCGGCGCCGAACCGGGCGACGAAGTCGGCGTGGGTCTCGGCGAGACGCTCTGCGTTGACGCCGTTCAGCACGACGATCGCGCCGGCTTCGGCGAGGCCGTCGGCGATGGCTCGCCCGATTCCACGGCTGGATCCGGTCACGAGCGCGACGCGCCCATCGATGTCGAAGAGTGTGGATGCCATGAGGCACCGCCTTTCAGCACAGGTAAAACGAAAAATCTCGGTGAAACGGATGATGCGGGTCACCCAAGTGAAACGGGTGCGTCTGGACGACTGATGAACACCCCTCGTGAACACCCGCCAGTGCAGCTGAGGGAGGAGAAGTTGCGTTCCCCTCCCTCAGCCGTCGAGCCGTGGCTTAGAGCAGCCCGGCGACGAGAAAGATCGTCAGCGCGAACGCGAAGCCGATGACCGCGATGAGTGCCTGACCGACGGTCCACGTCTTCAGAGTGGTCTTGGTGTCCATCTCGAAGAAGCGGCTGACCAGCCAGAACCCGGAATCATTGACGTGACCGGCGAAGACCGAGCCCGCAGCGAGGCTCAGCACGATTGCGGCGAGCTGCACCGGGCTGAAGTCCGGGTTGCCGAGCACGACCGGCTGCACGAGCGCAGCGGCAGTGGTGAGCGCGACCGTGGCCGAACCCTGGGCGATGCGCACGACGGCGGCGATCACGAAGCCGGCGACGATGACCGGCAGGCCGATCGCATCGAGGGAGTCGGCGATCGCGTTTCCGATGCCGCTGGCACGCAGAACGCCACCGAACATGCCACCGGCACCGGTGATCAGGATGACCGAGCAGACCGGGCCGAGCGCGCTGTCGACGACAGCCTCGATCAGGCTCGACGACTTGCGCTTCTTCCATCCGAGCAGAATCATGCCGAGGAAGACGGTGATCAGCAGCGCAACCGGGGTCTCACCGAGCGTGCGCAGGATCTGTACCCAGGTGTTGTCGAGCGAGACGAGGCCGGCCGTGGCTGCCATGTTGAGGCCGGTGTTCATAAAAATCAGAATGAGCGGCAGCAGCAGCAGGGTGAGGATGGTGCCGAGCTTCGGAGCAGAGGCGAAGTCAACGAAGTCGTTGGTCGTGCCACGCATGATCGACGGAACCGCAATGTTGTACTTGTTGCCGATGTAGCGGCCGAAGAGGTGTCCGACGAAGTACCAGGTGGGCAGCGCAACGATCAGACCGAAGATCAGCACGAGACCGACGTCGGCGCCGAGCAGTCCGGTTGCCGCAACGGGGCCAGGGTGCGGCGGAACGAAGATGTGCATGACCGAGAACGCCACCGCAGAGGGGAAGGCGTAGAGCAGGAACGATCCGCCGAGGCGACGAGCCACCGAGTAGATGATCGGCAGCATGACGACCAGGCCGGCATCGAAGAAGATCGGGAATCCGAACATCAGCGAAGCAACGGCGAGAGCGAGCGGGGCCCGCTTCTCACCGAACTTGCGGATGAGGGCATCCGTCAGCACCTGCGCGCCGCCACTGGTTTCAAGCATCCGGCCGAGCATGGCGCCGAGACCCACGAGCAGAGCCACGGTGGCCAGCGTGCCGCCGAACCCGTCGGTCAGCACCTTGACCAGGCTGGCGGTCGGGATGCCGGTGGCCACAGCGGTCAGCATGCTCACCAGGATCAGCGCCAGGAACGCGTGAACCTTGAACTTCATGATCAGCACGAGCAGCAGGCCGATCGCTCCGGCGGCAATGCCCAGAAGCGCGGGTGTCGACAACACCCAGTTCATCTCTAGATCGGTCATCAGTGTCCTATCTCTTTCATAATTTCCACGACGATTTCATCGGGGGTGAGCGTGAGCGAAACGCGCGTTCCCGCCTCATCGGTAGCCAGGGGCTCCAACGTGGCGAACTGCGAATCGAGAAGTGTGGGGGGCATGTACTCGTGGTTGCGGTGCGAGAGGCGCTCGGCGATCAACGCCTGGCTGCCTTCGAGCTGTGCGAAATACAACGTCGGTGCGGTCTCACGCATGAGGTCGCGGTAGCTGCGCTTGAGGGCGGAACAGGCGACGACGATGGGCTCACCGTGGGAGGCGGCATCCGCGATGACCACGGCGATGCGCGTGAGCCAGGGCAGGCGGTCTTCGTCGGTCAGCGGATGTCCGGAGGCCATCTTGGCTTTGGCCTCGACGCTGTGCAGGTCGTCGCCATCGAAGAAGCGAAGTCCGAGGGCTGTGGCGAGAGACCGCCCGATGGTGGACTTTCCGCTTCCCTGGACGCCCATTACGCAGATGGGGTACTGGGTTTCATCACTCATTGACGCTCCGCTACTTAACTTCAGATGCTTCTTCGGATCTGCTTATTTCGCGTTCGGCGAGCAATAAATCAGATTTCAATCTCAAACGCTAACATTGACATCTGCTCTGTCAAAATCACTGGAGAGTGACTGCGGGCCGCGCCCACTCGATTCACGCAGTAGCCTTGAACTGGTCTCAAAACCAGCAACCTGAAGGAGCGAACGTGGCCGAAACCGGCGCAGCACAGGCAAACATTGGCGTAGTAGGACTGGCGGTGATGGGCTCGAACCTCGCCCGCAACCTGGCCAGCCGCGAGGGCAACACCGTCGCCGTGTACAACCGTTCCCCCGAACGCACCCGCCTGCTCACTACTGAGCACCCCGAGGCAGGCTTCGTGCCTTCCGAAACCATCGAGGACTTCGTCGCCTCGCTCGCCCGCCCGCGCACCGCCATCATCATGGTGCAGGCCGGCAAGGGCACCGACGCCGTCATTGACCAGCTCACCGCGCTCTTCGAGCCAGGCGACATCATCGTCGACGGTGGCAATGCCGACTTCCACGACACCATCCGTCGCGAGCAGACGGTGCGCGCCACTGGCGTGAACTTCGTCGGCGCCGGCATCTCCGGTGGCGAAGAGGGCGCACTCAAGGGCCCGAGCATCATGCCCGGCGGCTCAGTCGAGGCCTACAAGACCCTCGGCCCGATCCTCGAGTCGATCGCAGCCGTCGTCGACGGTGTCCCCTGCGTCACGCACGTGGGCACGGATGGCGCCGGTCACTTCGTCAAGATGATCCACAACGGCATCGAATATGCCGACATGCAGCTCATCGCCGAGGCCTACGACCTGCTCCGCCAGGTCGGTGGACACTCCCCCGCCGCGATCGCCGACATTTTCGCCGAGTGGAACACGGGCGAACTTGAGAGCTACCTGATCGAGATCACCGCAGAGGTTCTGCGTCAGGTCGACGCCAAGACCGGCAAGCCGTTCGTCGACATCGTGCTCGACGAAGCAGGCTCCAAGGGAACCGGCGTCTGGACCGTGCAGAACGCCCTCGACCTCGGCGTTCCCGTCGGCGGCATCGCCGAAGCCGTGTTCGCCCGTGCCGTGTCCAGCCACCCCGAACAGCGTGGACCGGTTCGCGCCACGATCACCGCCCGCCCGGAGATCGCCGTCGTCGGCCACACCTTCCAGGACGACGTGCGCGCAGCGCTCTACGCCTCGAAGATCGTGGCATACGCGCAGGGCTTCGACGCCATCATCGCCGGTGCCGAGAAGTACGACTGGAACATCGACAAGGGCGCCATCGCCACGATCTGGCGCGGCGGCTGCATCATCCGCGCCCAGTTCTTGAACCGCATCAAGGATGCCTACGCGAACGACGCCACGATCACGAGCCTGCTCGTCGACCCGTACTTCGCTCAGGCTGTTGCCGACGGCGAGTCGGCCTGGCGCCGCATCGTCTCGACCGCCGCACTGTCGGGCATCCCGGTTCCCGGCTTCGCCTCGGCGCTCAGCTACTTCGACTCGCTGGCCAGCCCGCGCCTGCCCGCCGCCCTCGTGCAGGGACAGCGCGACTTCTTCGGTGCGCACACCTACAAGCGCGTCGACATGCCGGGCACGTTCCACACGCTGTGGTCGGGCGACCGCACCGAGATCGAGTCGGCGGGTTCGTCGCACTAGTCAGCACCACCCCTTTCGCCGAGTTTGACATTTCCGGTCGAGTTCCCCTGGCACACCAGAGGGTCTCGACCGGAAGTGTCAAGCTCGGCGTTTGTGTACCCGGGTGAGGTTGAGCATCACGGATGTGTGCGCTCGCGCACTCGAGCGGCAGCGGCATCCGCACGCAGAAACGAAAACGCCCGCGACTCGATGAACTCGAGGCACGGGCGTTCTGTGTACGTTGTGTGACTAAGCGGCGCCGTCGAACATCGACGTGACCGAACCGTCTTCGAAGACCTCGCGGATGGCGCGAGCCAGCAGCGGTGCGATCGGCAGCACGGTCAGGGTCGGGAAGCGCTTCTCCTCCGGCACGGGGAGGGTGTCAGTGACGACGACAGAGGAGATCGCCTCGCTCTGCAGGAGTTCGATGGCTGGGTCGCTGAAAACGGCGTGAGTGGCCGCGACGACGACTCCGAGGGCGCCGGCCGCCTTGAGGGCCTCCGCCGCCTTGACGATCGTGCGGCCGGTGTCGATGAGATCATCGACGAGCAGGCAGACGCGGCCTTCGACCTGACCGACGATCTCGTGCACCGAGACCTGGTTCGGAACCAGCGGGTCGCGACGCTTGTGGATGATGGCCAACGGAACCCCGAGCTTGTCGCTCCAGATGTCAGCGACGCGCACGCGGCCCATGTCGGGTGAGACGACGGTCAGCGTCGTCGGGTCGAGCTGTTCGCGCATGTGCTTGAGCAGCACCGGCATCGCGAAGAGGTGGTCGACAGGGCCGTCGAAGAAGCCCTGGATCTGCGCGGCGTGCAGGTCGATCGACATGATGCGGTCTGCACCGGCGACCTTGAACAGGTCGGCGACGAGGCGTGCCGAGATCGGCTCGCGACCGCGACCCTTCTTGTCCTGGCGAGCGTAGGGATAGAACGGGGCGACGACGGTGATGCGCTTCGCCGAGGCACGCTTCAATGCGTCGACCATGATGAGCTGTTCCATCAGCCATTCGTTGATCGGAGCGGTGTGCGACTGGATGACGAAGGCGTCAGTTCCGCGCACGCTCTCGTCGAACCGAGCGTAGATTTCACCGTTTGCAAAGGTGCGCGCGTCGGTGGGTACGAGTTCGCAACCAAGTTCTTCTGCGATTTCGATGGCCAGCTGGGGGTGAGCTCGCCCCGAAACCAGTACTAGTCGCTTTTCGCCCTTGGTCTTGATCTCCGACACTAGTCTCCGCTTTCTGATGCAGCTTGAGCTGCGTCTGTTCCCGGGCGGTTGGCCTGTACCCAGCCGTCCATGTTGCGCTGTGGAGCCACGTTGATCGCAAGTGAACCAGCCGGCACATCTTTTCGCACGACTGTTCCTGCTCCGGTGTAGGCTCCGTCACCAATTCTAACCGGGGCGACGAACACGTTGTGCGATCCGGTGCGAACGTGAGAGCCGACGACAGTCTTGTGCTTGTTCACCCCGTCGTAGTTCGCCGTGATCGTGCCCGCTCCGACGTTCGAGCCGACGCCGACCACGGTGTCACCGATGTAGCTGAGGTGCGGAACCTTGCTTCCCTCGCCGATCGTGGCGTTCTTGGTCTCGACGAAGGTTCCGATCTTGCCATTTTCACCCAGAACAGTGCCGGGTCGAAGATAGGCGAACGGTCCAACGGATGCGCCGGCGCCGATCACTGCGAGAGTCGCGTCTGTGCGCTTCACGACTGCGTTCTCGCCGATTTCACAGTCGAGCAAGGTGGTGTCCGGCCCGACGATCGCGCCGGTGGCGACAACGGTCGCCCCCTGGATCTGCGTGCCAGGAAGCAGCGTCACATCCGGAGCCAGCTGTGCGTGAAGGTCGATCCAGGTTGTTGCCGGGTCGACGATTGTCACGCCGGCCAGCTGCCAGCCACGCACGATGAGCGCGTTCAGGCGGAGGGCTGCTTCGCTGAGCTGGGCGCGGTCATTGATGCCGGCAACGAGCCACGAGTGCACAACGGGAACGGCGCTGACATCGGAACCGGCCGCGCGGAGCAGACCGATCACATCCGTCAAGTACTTCTCGCCCTGCGCGTTGTCGGTGCCGAGGTGCGCCAGCTGATCGCGCAGTTCGGCTGCGGCGAAGATGTAGACGCCTGCATTGATCTCGTCGACGGCGCGCTCGGCCTCCGTCGCGTCTTTCTGCTCGACAATGCGGTCGAAACTGCCGGACTCCGAGCGGATGATGCGGCCGTAACCGGTCGCATCGTCGAAGTGGGCGGAGAGTACGGTTGCCGACGTGTCACCGGCGCGGTGCGCGGCGATGAACTCGGCGAGCGTGTCGGCGTCGAGAAGCGGAACGTCGCCATTCACGACGAGGATGTCACCGTCGAAGTCGTCGGGAAGCGCGGCAACGGCCTGCTCGACGGCACGACCGGTGCCGGGGATCTCGTCTTGGTCGACGATCAGGCTGGCCGGGAGCTGCTCGGTGATCACTGCGGCCACGCTGTCACGTTCGTGACGCACGACCGAGACGATATGTGCGGCATCGAGAGTCTGCACGGTGGCCAGCACGTGGCCAACGATCGGCATCCCGGCGAGGGGGTGGAGCAGCTTCGGAAGCGCGGACTTCATGCGAGTGCCCTGCCCAGCGGCGAGAACGATGATTGCGAGTTTCTGGTCTGTCATATCGTTTCCTTGAGTTCTGCAGGTGCTGGTCCGCGTCATCGGGGCTGTGAATGCTGCAGGTGCTGGAGCAGGTGATGCTGTTCGCTGCGGTAAAAACTAGGGTGTCGCTGAGGGTGTCACTGAGGGTGTCGCTAAGGGTGTCACTGAGAAAAACTGCTCCGCCGCCAGGACTCGAACCTAGACCTAACAGCTCCAAAGGCTGTCGTGCTGCCATTACACCACGGCGGATGACGCCGGCCGGGGCCGGTATCGCGTTCAAGTCTGCCAGATCCGAGAGGCTTGTCGCGCCGCGTACGCGAGTTATCCCAGGAGTTTGCCCGCTGATTCGCATCAGCTTGCGCGTGGATTCGCGTCAGTTTGCACGCGAATTCGCCCACACGAGCGGGGGCGCACGCCGCAGCCTCGCCGGAGTTTCCCGCCGAAGCGGCGATAATAGACGGATGCCTGCCAGTGATGAAGTCGACCGTATCGTTGACGCCTGGCTGCGCGAACGGCCAGATCTGAACTTTGCGCCGTTGCAGGTGCTTTCCCGAGTCGGTCGCCTCTCGAAGCACCTCGACCGGGCACGGCGCACCGCGTTCTCGCGCTCCGAGCTGGAGTCGTGGGAGTTCGACGTGCTGTCGGCGCTTCGCCGCGCGGGACATCCCTATGAACTCAGCCCGAAGATGTTGCTGCTGCAGACGCTCGTGTCGAGCGGAACCATGACGAATCGCATCGACCGGCTCGTCGAGCGGGGCCTCGTCACCCGGCGCACCGACCCGAACGATGGGCGTGGCATCCTGGTCGGCATGACCTCTGGCGGGCTTACGCGCGTCGATGCCGCGATCACTCGCCTCGTCGATGCCGAGGCCGAGCTGCTCGCCACGTTGTCAGCGGCGGACCAGGAGCGTCTCGCGGGGCTCTTGCGCAAGCTCTCGCTCGACTTCGACTGACGACCTCGGTGATTGAGGAGCGCGCGAGCTTGCGAGCACGCGTCTATTAGGTAAATGAAATGGCTTATGCTGCCTCCGATGGTGTGAGGGTGACGTCGAAGCCGAGGT